>NZ_JBWKLF010000001.1:0-44775 GCF_056430475.1 Streptomyces sp. NPDC045968
GTTGATAGGCCAGATGTGGAAGCCCGGTAACGGGTGGAGCTGACTGGTACTAATAGGCCGAGGGCTTGTCCTCAGTTGCTCGCGTCCACTGTGTTAGTTCTGAAATAACGAACAGCTGTGTTTATGCCAGCGTTCAAATTTCATAGTGTTTCGGTGGTCATTGCGTTAGGGAAACGCCCGGTTACATTCCGAACCCGGAAGCTAAGCCTTTCAGCGCCGATGGTACTGCAGGGGGGACCCTGTGGGAGAGTAGGACGCCGCCGAACAATTATTCCGGGAAAGCCCCGTACCGCAAGGTACGGGGCTTTTCTGCGTTTACCCCGCCTTTTGGCAGGCGGTTCCTTTCTACTTGCTCGCTCGCTTGCTGCTGAGATACGCCATGCGTCGGATTTAGAGCCGGCCCGCAGCCTTGAGAGCCAAGTAGGCATCGGCCAGCGCGGGCGCGAGCTTCTCGGGGGTGGCATCGACGACCACCACACCGTGGCGCTTGAGTTGATCCGCTGTGCGGCGCCGCTGGGACTGGGCTTGAGTGCCGGCCGCTGCCTCGTAGATCGCGTCCACTGTGCCCCGTGACCGAGTCATCGTCTCGATCCGGGGGTCGGCCACCGAGGCCAGCAGCACTGTGTGGCGCTTGGTGAGCTGAGGCAGGACCGGGAGCAGACCGTCTTCGATGGGGGCTGCGTCCAGACTGGTGAGAAGGACGATCAAGGAGCGGCGGGGCGCGCTCGCTAGTACGGCCGTGCTCAGACCACGTGCGTCCGTCTCGACGAGCTCGGCTTCCAGCGGAGCCATGGCTTGGACGATGGTCGACAGGATGTCGCTCGCTGACGTGCTGCCCTGGACCTGGGCGCGAACTCGACGGTCGTAGGCGAGGAAGTTGACGCGGTCACCGGCACGCGTCGCCAGGGCGGTGAGGAGCAGGGTGGCGTCCATCGCCGAGTCGAGACGAGGAACATCACCTACTCGGCCCGCCGATGTACGGCCGGTGTCCAGCACGATCAGAATGTGACGGTCACGCTCGGGGCGCCAGGTGCGCACAGCAACGGCGGACTGCCGGGCGGTGGCCCGCCAGTCGATGGAGCGGGTGTCATCACCGGGCACGTAGGCACGAAGGCTGTCGAACTCGGTGCCCTCCCCACGCGTGAGCACGCTGGTTCGTCCGTCGAGCTCGCGCAGCCTTGCCAGTCGGGAAGGCAGATGCTTGCGGCTGGTGAACGGCGGGAGGACCCGGACCGTCCACGGGACCTGATGGTTTCCCTGCCGGGCCGCCAGGCCGAGGGGGCCGTAGGAACGGACAGTCACCCGCTCGGCTTGGCGGTCTCCTCGCCGGGTCGGGCGGAGGAATGTGGTGAGGCGTCGCCGTTCGCCGGCCGGCACCGTCAGTTCGTGCCGGGACGCGGTGTGGTCGGCCCCGGTGGGCCAGCTGCTGGGTGGCCAGGCGTCGCGCAGGTGGGCCCGGAGGCGACGACGCGAGGGGTTGATTACGGTCAGTTGCACTTCTGCCGCGTCACCCAGTCGAACAGACGTGTCGCCGGATCGGGTGAACTGGAGCGTTCGCACTGGCGCGGCCAGGGCGTAGTCGCACAGAATTGCTAGAGAAAGCGGGGCGTTGACCGCGAGCATGCCTGTCCAGCTCGGGGCCAGGATGCCTACGGGGAGTGACCCCAGCGCAGCCAGTAGCGCCGTTCGTCCGGTGAGGGCCATGGTCACCTCCTCATCGGGGCACGGGGACGTGAGCGAGCACCGCGGTGATGACGGAGTCGGGGGTGACTCCTTCCATCTCCGCTTCGGGCCGCAGTTGGATGCGATGACGGAGTGTGGGAAGCGCCAAAGCCTTTACGTCGTCCGGTATGACGTAGTCCCGGCCGGTGAGCCAGGCCCAGGCGCGTGCGGTGGAAAGCAGAGCTGTGGCGCCTCGGGGAGAGGCGCCGAGGGCGAGTGAGGGGGACTCACGGGTGGCGCGACAGATATCCACGACGTAGCCGGCGATCTCCGGGGAGACCTTGGTCCTGGAGACGGCCGAGCGGGCGGCCTCCAGGTCGGCGGGTGTGGCCACGGGGCGGATACCCGCTGCCTTCAAGTCACGGGGGTTGAAGCCGTCGGCATGACGGGTCAGGACGCTGATCTCGTCCTCGCGCGACGGAAGGGGAACCGTCAGTTTGAGGAGGAAGCGGTCCAGTTGGGCTTCCGGGAGGGGGTAGGTGCCCTCGTATTCGACCGGGTTCTGGGTCGCGGCCACCAGGAACGGGTCGGGCAACGGGCGGGGGGTTCCGTCCACCGTGACTTGGCGTTCCTCCATGGCTTCCAGGAGGGATGACTGTGTCTTGGGAGGCGTGCGGTTGATCTCATCGGCGAGCAGGAGATTCGTGAATACCGGGCCGGGCTGGAAGGAGAACTCCGCCGTGCGGGCGTCGTAGACGAGAGAGCCTGTGACGTCGCTCGGCATGAGGTCCGGGGTGAACTGGACACGCTTGGTGTCGAGTTCCAATGAGGCGGCGAGGGCTCGGACCAGGAGGGTCTTGGCCACGCCAGGGACTCCTTCGAGCAGGACGTGACCCCGGCAGAGCAGCGCGACGACGAGTCCGGTGACGGCCGGGTCCTGACCGACCACGGCCTTGGCGATCTCGGAGCGCAGGGCTTCCAAGGATGCTCGGGCGCTGTCGGAGTCCGCGGAGTCCGAGTGGACCGCGGGGGCCCAGGCGGCCTCCTTTGGCTCCGTGGACTCGGGGGTCGGGGCGCTCATGAAGTGCGTACCTCTCTTTCGAGGGCGTCGAGTTGGTCGGTCAGGAGGACAAGAGCAGCGTCGTCGGCGGGCACCGGACCGAAGAGCAGGGCGTGGAGACCGCCGCCGCTGTCGGTGACGCGGGCCGAGATCGCGGGGAGGAGGACTTCGGGTGAATGCGCATCGCGGGGGGAGACCCCGGCGAGCGGCGCGATGCGCGCCCGGGCGGCGGAGCGCAGGGAGGTGGCGGCTCGGTCGCGGGCATTGGCCTTGCGGTACAGGCGGGCGCGGCCCTCTGTGGTTTCGGAGGCCTGGATGACGACGGGAAGCCGTTCGGTGACGAGTGGGCCGAGGCGCCGTGCGCGCCAGATGGCGGCGAGTACGGCGGCGGCGGCGAGTTGCAGGGTGCCCCACAGCCAGCCGGAGGGGATCAGGTCGATGAAGCTCGCCGAGTCGCTTTCGGCGCTGTCGTCGTCGGTGGCCCGGTCTCCGCGCTCCTTGTCGGCTGCGGTGGCGGAGGGATCAGCGAGTGAAGGGAGGTACCAGACGAGATGCGGGCGGGAACCGAGGAGTTGCAGGGCCAGGGAGGCGTTGCCCTGCTGGTCGAGCCGGTTGTTGTGGAGCAGGTGGGACGAGCCGAGCAGGACGGTGTCACCTGCTCGCTCTTCCGGGACGACAAGGACAGTGGGGAGGCCGTCGCTCAGGTAACAGGAGGCGGTGGTGAGGGCGTGCGCCGTGTAGCGGATACCGCCTGTCTCGGCCGTGCCCGCGTTGCGGGCGGCGGGGAGTTCGCAGCGGGGGGCCCTCGGCTTCACGGGGCTGGAGGACTCGGCTCGTACACCCGGGACCAGGTGGGGCAGGGACAGAGGGCCGGGAGCGAGCAGGACGGTGCGGCCGGTGGAGTCGGCTGTCGCCGTGTGGAGCCGGCGTTGCTGGTACGTCGTGAGCAGGTTGGGCGCGGTGACGAGGAGGGTGGTGTCGGGGCCCGTCGCGGTGGTGGCCTCGTCGAGTGTGGTGACGACGTCGACGGAGACGCCGCTCCTCTTGAGGAGTTCCGCGACGGCGCGGCTGCCCTGCGGGTCGGCGGAGCGGGGATCGAGGCGGCCGTGGTGGTCGCCGGAGCGCATGGCCGCGAGGGTGATGCCCGCCACGACCAGGATGAGCAGGGCGAGCATCAGTCCGCGGGTGCGGTTCCAGACCTGGCGTGCGGTGGGGGACGCCGAGGTGGGGGAGGCGGTGAGGGTCTCGGTCATGCGTCGGCTCCCTGGACCGTGCTGGTCAGCAAGGGCTTGGCGTCCATGAGATCGAGGTCGAGGGCGCGCAGCGTGATGTACGCCTGCTCGTCCGCGGTGCGGCCGCCGTACGTGACGTCGTCGAAGACCCGGGCGGCGGCGCGGAGTCGGTCGGCGTGCCGGGGGAGCGGCCGGCCCGCTTCGGCGGCGGCCTCGTCCGCGGTGCGGCCGGGGCGCGGGTCGAGCAGGGCCCGTTCCTCAAGGGTGCGGACCACGGCGCGCATGCGTTCCTGGACCGCTTCGGTCCAGCGGCCGGCGGCGGCATGCGTCTCGGCCGCGGTGCGGTACGCGTCCGCGTTGCGGGTGCTGCTGCCGAACAGGGCGTCGGCTGCTCGGACAGTGCGTTGGGGGGTGCCCAGCCGCCACCAGAGGGCGGCGGCCAGGCCCACGACGATCAGTACGACCAGGATGATTCCGAGCGGTCCGCCCGGTGCGCCGCCTGCGACGGTGTCGAAGAGGCTGCCGAGCCAGTCCCAGAAGCTGTTGAGGCCGCGTTGGAGGAGGTTCGGATCATTCTCGTGGTACATCGGCTTGGACAGTTCGTCCTCGGCCGCCTCGCGGGCGGGGACGCGTGGGATGTCCACGGGTATGTCGTCCGCCCTGATGAATCGCCGTATCGATGTCGTGACCCCCGCCCCCGACACTGCATCAGCTCCTGGGGGTGTCGTAGCCCGGCACGTTCGCGGCCCGGGCCAGGTCGAGGTCGAGGGCTTCTCGGCGGATTCGCTGATCGACGTAGAGCAGCGCCATCACTCCTGCGGTGAAGGGGTAGGTCAGCGTCGAGACGATCACCTCGCCGATGCCCGAGACGATGAGGAACGGCCAGCCGAACTCGGCGGCGTTGCCGTTCATCAGGTCGCTGAGTCCGCCGCTGTCGACGGCGATGCCGATGACGGCGAAGGGGATGCCGATGATCAGCGCGACGACGATGACCAGAAGGTAGGTGAGCGCGAGGATGCCGAATGTGCGCCACCACGCGCCCCGGACCAGCTTGGCGGACCGGCGCATCGAGGTCAGGATCGACTGTCGTTCCAGCATCAGCGCCGGAGCGGCGAGTGTGAAGCGGACCATCAGCCAGAGGACGACGACAAGGGCGGCGCCAAAGCCGAACACGGCCAGGAGGACCCCGGCGGTGGAGCCCAGCAGCATGCCGGGGAGCAGACCGGCCGTCATGATCGCGGCGCTCATCAGGCTGAGCAGAAGCGTGAGTCCGAGCAGCTGAGGGAGCCTGGGACGGGCCTCGGTCCAGGCGTCGGAGAGCGTCGCGTTACGGCCCAGCACCGACCGGCTGATCACTACCGTGAGCACCGCTGTGGTGATCAGTGTGGCGATCATCGAGATGAGTGTGGACGGGGCGGTGGTGATCAGAGTCGACTGCATGGAGTCCGCGGCCTGGCGCAGGGCCTCGGCGCCGACGGCGTTCGGGTCGACCGATACCGGGTCCGGCAACAGATAGCGCTGGATGAGAATGATCGCGATCTGCGCGATCACGGCGACGGTGAGGCTGACACCCAGCACCGTGCGCCAGTGGGCGCGCATGGTGGACACCGCGCCGTCGAGGATCTCCCCGATGCTCAGCGGGCGGAGCGGGATGACACCGGGCTTCGCCGCCATGGGCGCTCGGCCCCATCCGGGTCCCTGGGGAGCGCCGCCCCAGCCGGGGGCGGGTGGGGGCACTCCGGGGCCGGTGCCGGACGTGTTCGGTGGGGACCACTGCCCGGGGGGCGGCTGCGCGGGAGACCACTGGGGTGCAGGGCTGCCTGCGTCCGCGGGCTGGGAGGGCCGGGGGATTCCCGTCTCCTGGCTGTCGGAGGGGGCAGATCCGGGCGAGGCCCAGCCCGGAGAGTCGTTCATTCTCGCTCCTTCACGATCCCGTCCGCTCATCGGGGCGGCAGGTTGGCAGCCATCGTGCCACGCGACGCTGCGGTGCGGGCCGGGCGCTCTATCTCCTTTGAGCCTTCATTTGTGGGCGCTTCACCGGGCAGACTGGGCGGATGGCTGATCAGGATGCGCAATCGGCGGCGGGCATCGAGCCCCCCGCGCTCTCCGTACTCCGCTGGGACGAGCTTCCGGAAGGTCCCGTGCTGGTCCTCCTCGACCAGACGCGACTGCCGGTCGAGGAAGTCGAACTGGTCTGTACCGACGTACCCGCGCTGGTGCGCGCCATCCAGACCCTCGCGGTCCGGGGGGCTCCGCTGCTGGGAATCGCCGGGGGCTACGGGGTGGCGCTCGCCGCGGCCCGTGGATATGACGTGGCCGAGGCGACGGGCCTGCTGGAGCAGGCGCGGCCCACCGCGGTGAATCTCGGGTACGGGGTCCGGCGGGTGGCCCGGGTGTACTGGGCTGCCGTCGAGAAGGGCCTGGACGCGGAGCAGGCGGCCGGGGCGGTGCTCGCCGAGGCGCGGGCTCTGCACCGGGAGGACGCGGCGGCCAGCGGGCGTATGGCACGGTTCGGTCTGACGCTCCTGGAGGAGCTTCTGCCCGGTGGGGGGCATCAGCTCCTGACCCACTGCAACACGGGGGCCCTCGTGTCGGGGGGTGAGGGCACGGCGTTCGCGGTGGTTCTCCAGGCGCACCGGGCCGGCCGGCTCAGGCGGCTGTGGGTGGACGAGACGCGTCCGCTGCTCCAGGGAGCCCGGCTCACCGCCTATGAAGCGGCGCGGAACGGGATGGCGTACAGCTTGCTCACGGACAACGCGGCGGGTTCGCTGTTTGCCGCGGGCGAGGTTGATGCCGTACTTATCGGGGCGGACCGTATCGCTGCGGACGGCTCGGTGGCGAACAAGGTGGGGAGCTATCCGTTGGCGGTGCTCGCCAAGTACCACCATGTTCCGTTCATCGTCGTCGCGCCGGTCTCGACCGTCGATCTGGACACGGCGGACGGGCAAGCGATCATTGTGGAGCAGCGGTCCGGTCGAGAAGTGACGGAGCTCACATCTCCGCACATGGTGTCACCCGACGGGGAAGCGGGCGGATTGCACGTGGCACCGCTGGGGACACCGGCGTACAACCCCGCATTCGACGTCACGCCGCCGGAGCTGGTCACGGCGATCGTCACGGAGGAGGGCGTAATTTCCCCGGTCACGGGGGTCGGACTGGCAGAGCTGTGTGCCAGGTCATCGCAGGTAACGATTAGCTAATGGGATGATGTCGTTTATGAAGGGACGCGTCCTTGTCGTCGACGACGACACCGCACTGGCCGAGATGCTCGGCATTGTGCTGCGTGGAGAAGGTTTCGAGCCGTCGTTCGTAGCGGACGGTGACAAGGCACTTGCTGCATTTCGTGAGGCGAAGCCGGACCTGGTTCTGCTCGATCTCATGCTGCCCGGTCGGGACGGCATCGAGGTCTGCAGGCTGATCAGGGCCGAGTCCGGTGTGCCGATCGTCATGCTCACTGCCAAGAGCGACACGGTCGATGTGGTGGTGGGCCTGGAATCCGGGGCCGACGACTACATCGTCAAGCCGTTCAAACCGAAGGAGTTGGTTGCCCGCATCAGGGCGCGTTTGCGGAGGTCCGAAGAGCCTGCGCCGGAGCAGCTGGCCATCGGTGACCTGGTCATCGACGTGGCCGGTCACTCGGTGAAGCGGGAGGGGCAGTCCATCGCGCTGACCCCGCTGGAGTTCGACCTGCTGGTCGCGCTCGCCCGTAAGCCGTGGCAGGTCTTCACCCGTGAGGTGCTGCTCGAGCAGGTGTGGGGCTACCGCCACGCCGCCGACACCCGTCTGGTGAACGTCCATGTCCAGCGGCTCCGCTCCAAGGTCGAGAAGGACCCGGAGCGGCCGGAGATCGTGGTGACCGTCCGAGGCGTCGGTTACAAGGCCGGACCGAGCTGACATGACCCTGGGCAGCGCTGCTCCGAAGCCCGGGGAGCCGGGAGTCCGTACGGAGCGGGCTGCCGGTCCGGGACAGAAGTCCTCTCGGCTGGGCCGTGTACTGCAGGGCGGCCCCGTGCCCCGTCTGCTGGTGCGCTGGGTGCGACGTCCGCTGTTGCCGGCTGTGCGGCTGTGGCGGCGCAATCTTCAGCTGCGCGTCGTCGCCGGCACCCTGCTGATGTCGATCGGCGTGGTGCTGCTGCTGGGCTTCGTCGTGATCGGGCAGGTCCGCAACGGCCTGCTCGAGGCGAAGGGCAAGGCTGCCCAGACCCAGGCCGCCGGCGGTTTCGCGGCTGCCCAGGAGAAGGCGAACGAACCGCTCGTCCCGGGTGGCAGGGGCCAGGACGGCGCGGACGGCGTCACAGCCAACACCTCCTGGCGTACGGAGCTCGTCGACCAGCTCGCCAGCGGCGGCAAGAACGCCTTCAACGTGGTCGCGCTCAGCGCCGACTCCGTCGACGGGGGCGCGACGAGCCGTGCGCCGCGTGGTTCGGGCAGTGTGGACGCCTCCAGCGTCCCGCAGAGCCTGCGGGACGACGTGGACAAGGGGCCCGGGGCCTTCCAGACCTACTCCCTGATCCGGTACTCGTACGGGAAGGAGTCGCAGCCCGGGCTGGTCGTGGGCAAGCGGCTCTACGACATCGACCACAATCCGTACGAGCTGTACTACCTCTTCCCGCTGACGCAGGAGGAGAAGTCCCTGAGCCTGGTCATGACGACCCTGGCGACGGCCGGGCTGTTCGTCGTGGTGCTGCTCGGGGCGATCGCCTGGTTCGTGGTGCGGCAGGTCGTCACGCCCGTACGGATGGCGGCCGGCATCGCCGAGCGGCTCTCCGCGGGCAGACTCCAGGAGCGTATGAAGGTCACCGGCGAGGACGACATCGCCAGGCTCGGTGAAGCCTTCAACAAGATGGCGCAGAACCTTCAGCTGAAGATCCAGCAGCTGGAGGAGCTCTCCCGTATGCAGCGGCGTTTCGTCTCGGACGTCTCGCACGAACTGCGGACCCCGCTGACCACCGTGCGGATGGCCGCCGATGTCATCCATGAGGCGCGCGCCGACTTCGACCCCGTGACGGCTCGCTCCGCCGAACTCCTCGGGGACCAGCTGGACCGTTTCGAGTCGCTGCTCTCCGATCTGCTGGAGATCAGCCGGTTCGACGCGGGCGCCGCGGCGCTGGAGGCCGAGCCGATAGATCTGCGTGCGGTCGTACGCCGGGTGATCGGCGGTGCCGAGCCGCTGGCCGAGCGCAAGGGCACCCGGATCCGGGTGGTCGGCGACGAGCAGCCGGTGATCGCGGAAGCCGACGCCCGCCGTGTCGAGCGAGTGCTGCGCAACCTCGTGGTCAACGCCGTCGAGCACGGTGAGGGCCGGGACGTCGTCGTGCGGCTCGGCGTGGCCCAGGGCGCGGTGGCCGTGGCGGTCCGTGACTACGGGGTCGGGCTCAAGCCCGGCGAGGCGACCCGGGTCTTCAACCGCTTCTGGCGGGCCGACCCCGCCCGGGCCCGTACGACCGGCGGTACCGGTCTCGGGCTCTCGATCGCCGTCGAGGACGCCCGGCTGCACGGTGGCTGGCTCCAGGCGTGGGGCGAGCCCGGGGGCGGTTCGCAGTTCCGGCTCACCCTGCCGCGTACGGCGGACGAACCGCTGCGCGGCTCACCGATACCGCTGGAGCCGGAGGACTCGCGGCGCAACCGGGAGAACCGGGAGCGCGCCGAGGCCGGTCCGGCGACCGTGAGTGATCACCGGCTGATGGCCGTGCCCAGCCAGGCCGGTTCAACGGAGCACGCGCAGTCGGCCGTGCCCGCACGCGCCCCCGTGGCGCCGCGCACGGCACCGGCATCCGTCCATCCGGCCGCGCTGCCGGGCAATGGTGCACGTGTGGTGGCGCGTCAGGCCGGGGACCGGCCGGGCGGCGGCGCCGGCCACGAAGCGCAGGACCCGGACCGGGAGGACACGACTCGTGGACACTGACCGTCTGCAGGGCGGCCATGGACGCGCGGTGCGGATGTCCGCGCTGCTCTGCTGCGGCGTCGTGGTGCTCGCCGGGTGTGCCTCCATGCCCGTCACCGGGGACGTGAAGCCGGTCGACGCCTCGCAGCCCGGTGACTCCCAGGTGCAGGTGTACGCGGTGGCGCCCCGGGAAGGCGCCACGCCCACCGAGGTGGTCGACGGCTTCCTGGAGTCGATGACCAGTGACGACCCCAAGTTCATGACGACCCGCAAGTACCTGACCGAGGAAGCGGCTCGCACCTGGAAGCCGAGTGCGGGCACCACGGTGCTGGCCAAGGCACCCAACAGGCAGGGCCCCTCGCTGCACGACAAGGACCGCAAGCGAACGGAGGGCGCCTACACGCTGACCGGTGAGCAGGTCGCCGCGGTGGACGCCCAGAGTTCCTACCAGCCGCTGGCGCCCACGGACTACTCCCAGACCCTTCATCTGGTGCAGGAGAAGGGGGCCGACGGCAAGCAGGAGTGGCGCATCGACATCGTGCCGGACGGCCTGGTGCTCGGGCAGTCCGACTTCAGGCGGCTCTACCGCTCCGTCAACAAGTACTACTTCGCCACGGGGCGCACCAACGGCCGTTCCGCCTTGGTGGCCGACCCCGTCTACGTACGGAACCGGACGGACCCGGTCACGCGGATGGACACCGCCACGCAGACGGTCCGGGCCCTTCTCGGTGGACCGACGAACTGGCTGCGGCCCGTGGCCGACTCCCGTTTCCCCACCGGTACGGCGCTGAAGAAGGGCGTCACCTCCCTGGCGCCCGACGATCAGAACGTGCTGAAGGTGCCGCTCAACAGGAACGCGGACAACGTCGGCCGGACGGCCTGCCGGATGATGGCCGCCCAGGTCTTCTTCACCCTGCGGGACCTGACCTCGGCGCGCGTCGAACAGGTGGAGCTGCGGAGCGACCGGGGCCGGCTCTGTTCGCTGGGGTCGGAAGAGGCGGTGGAATTCGCCCCCGACAACGGTTCCGGTGCGCCGGACAGCCAGTACTTCGTCGATGCCAAGGGGCATGTGGAACGGATACCGGGGAGCACCAAGGGCACCGGCGACCCCGAGGCCGTGACCGGCCCGCTCGGCAGCGGGGCCGTGCCGATGAGCACGGTCGGGGTGGCCCGCGACGAGCAGCTGGCGGCGGGTGTCTCCGCCGACCATCAGGACCTGTACGTCTCCTCCCTGGTCGCGGACGGCGAACTCGCCGAGCCGGTGGTGACCAGTGGGGCCAGGGAGCCCGAGGACCGGCTTTCGGCTCCGAGCTGGGACGGCCTGGGCGACCTGTGGGTGGCCGACCGGGACCCGGCGGGGCCCAGGCTGCTGCGCCTGGTGGGCGGCAAGGGCACGCCTCAGGAGGTGACCGTGCCGAGCCTGAACGGCGGACGGATCGAGGCCCTGCGGATGTCGGCCGACGGGGTGCGGATCGCGCTGCTGCTCCTGTCGAAGGACGGGCGCACGACGCTGAAGATCGGGCGGGTGGAGCGCCGGGGCTCCGAGGAGCAGCCGCAGGTCTCCGTCGAGGATCTGCGCCAGGCCGCGCCGCAGCTCACGGACGTGTCAGCGATTTCCTGGTCGGGCCGCAGCCGCCTCGTCGTGGTCGGCAAGGAGGAGGGCGGCGTGCAGCAGGTGCGGTACGTGCAGGCGGACGGCTCGACATCGCCCTCCGGTGTGCTGCCCGGGGTGAACCAGGTGACGGCGGTCGCGGCGGCGGACGACGAGCAGCTTCCCCTGATGGCGGAGACCGAGGGCGACGGAATCGTGAAGCTGTCCCCGGGGGACAACTGGCAGACGGTCCTCAAGGCGGGCTCGTCCCTGGTCTACCCGGGCTGAGGCGGTCCGGAGTTTTCCACAGGGGTGGCCGGTTGACGGCCACCCCTGCACAGTGTGGGGATGCGGGGATGGTGGCGGGAATTCACCGGACTGGTCCTGCCGGTGGCCTGTGGTGGCTGCGGCAGACCGCGTACTGAGCTCTGCGAGGAGTGCCGGGCCGCGCTGCTCGGTGCGACGCCGCGCCGGGTGAGACCCGCACCCGAGCCGGCCGGGCTGCCGGTGGTGCGTGCCGCGGCTCCGTACGAGAACGCCGTACGAGCGGTGCTCCTGGCCCATAAGGAGCGGGGCGCACTAGGACTGGCCGGGGCTCTCGGAAGCGCCCTGGCGGGCGCCGTGCGGGCCGGGGCGGGGCATACGGGTGCTGCGGGGCCGACGCTGCTCGTGCCCGTACCCTCGGCGCGGATTTCCACCGCCGCGCGGGGGCATGATCCGGCGCGGCGGATCGCCCTGGCCGCCGCGGCGGAACTGCGGCGCACGGGCACACCTGCCCGGGTCCTCGGGGCGCTGCGGCAGCGGCGGGCCGTGGCTGACCAGGCGGGGCTGAAGGCCGGACAGCGGCGGGCGAATCTGGCCGGGGCGCTCGAACTGGTGGGCGGGGCCGGGCGGCTTCTCGCGGGCGGCCACGTGGTGTTGGTCGACGACCTCATGACGACGGGCGCCTCGTTGGCGGAGGCGGCGCGTGCCGTGCGGGCAGGCGCCCCGGCGGATGCCGGTGCACGCTGGAAGAACAGCGGGGAGCACCCCCTGCGAGCTGCGGTTGTGACAGCCTCTCCGTCCGCCTTCGAAATAAACCGGAACTGACGGAGAACTTGCGTCGTTGCAGGTAGTGAGTAGGCAAATGAACCTGAACGGAGGTACGCGCGAGTAGCGGGTGCCGACACCCTGCCGAGCAGGCTATGTTCGGTTGTGAGGAATGGTGAATCCCAGACCTCGACGAATGCACCACCAGGTTTCGGGCAGGTAGCTCATCGGCAGTCCAGAAACGCTGGAAGCCGGTGGGGTGGAGACCTTGCCGGAGGTGGAGGAGGGGGTGAAAGCCACCGAGTCCGAGGCTCCGGCCATCACCGGAGCTTGGTGCAAAAGGGAAATGCTCCGCCGCTGAAGCGGAGCGATCCGGGAACGGAGTTCTGCGTGGACATCGTCGTCAAGGGCCGCAAGACCGAGGTGCCCGAGCGGTTCCGCAAGCACGTGGCCGAGAAGTTGAAGCTGGACAAGATCCAGAATTTCGACGGCAAGGTGATCAGCCTTGACGTCGAGGTGTCCAAGGAGCCGAATCCCCGTCAGGCCGACCGTTCCGACCGGGTGGAGATCACGCTTCGCTCCCGCGGGCCGGTCATCCGGGCGGAAGCGGCAGCGGCAGACCCGTACGCAGCGCTGGACCTGGCCACGGGCAAGCTGGAGGCGCGGCTGCGCAAGCAGCACGACAAGCGCTACAGCCGCCGGGGCTCCGGTCGGCTGTCTGCTGCCGAGGTCGGAGAGATCGTGCCGGGCGCGGCCTCGTTCAACGGGAACGGCGAGTTGGTCGCCGATGAGACGTCGACAGGCAGTGTGCCCACCACCAAGATCGGTTCGCTCGAGGTACAGGGCGAAGGACCGCTGGTGATGCGCGAGAAGACACATGTCGCGGCACCGATGGCGCTCGACCAGGCGCTCTACGAAATGGAGCTGGTCGGGCACGACTTCTACTTGTTCGTCGACTCGGAGAGCAAGGAGCCCAGTGTCGTCTACCGACGGCACGCCTACGACTACGGTGTCATCCGACTGGTGACGGACCCGCTCGCCGCTGATGAAGCAGGCGGCGCGGGCGGTGCGCTGGGCGGCTGACGCCACACCAATTCGTGGTGCCCCTGGAGCGCCTGTGCGCCCCCAGGGGCACCCGCGTGCGACGACTGGATCACCGCCTCCGGCGTCCAGGCATGAAAGCATGGCGTCCCAGGCCAATCGGGGCTCCATGAGCTGCCGTTGGCGGACAGCTTGTGGACGACAGGCCGTGGCCTTCAGGGGGAGGAACGATGGCGAACACCTTCGGGCCCGTACGCGATGCGCATGCCGACGATGCCGCCGGTTCGGTTACCGGCGTGGACGTGGACAACAACAGCGGCTCCCGCAAGGAACCCATTCGGGTTCTCGTGGTCGATGACCACGCGCTCTTCCGCAGGGGTCTGGAGATCGTCCTCGCGCAGGAGGAGGACATCCAGGTCGTCGGCGAGGCCGGCGACGGGGCGGAAGCCGTGGACAAGGCGGCCGACCTGCTGCCCGACATCGTGCTGATGGACGTACGGATGCCCAAGCGCGGCGGCATCGAGGCGTGCACCTCCATCAAGGAGGTGGCCCCCAGCGCGAAGATCATCATGCTGACGATCAGCGACGAGGAAGCCGACCTCTACGAGGCGATCAAGGCCGGCGCCACCGGATATCTCCTCAAGGAGATCTCCACCGACGAGGTGGCCACGGCGATTCGCGCGGTCGCCGACGGGCAGTCCCAGATCAGTCCGTCGATGGCGTCGAAACTGCTGACCGAGTTCAAGTCGATGATCCAGCGCACCGATGAGCGCAGGCTCGTCCCGGCGCCGCGGCTCACGGAGCGTGAGCTGGAGGTCCTCAAACTCGTTGCTACGGGCATGAACAATCGCGATATCGCGAAGGAGCTGTTCATTTCCGAGAACACGGTCAAGAACCACGTCCGCAATATTCTGGAGAAGCTGCAGCTCCACTCCCGGATGGAAGCCGTGGTCTATGCCATGCGGGAGAAGATCCTCGAGATCCGGTGAGACCGGATGATCCCGAAGAATCCGCTCAGGTGAGAGCGCGGGCGATTTCCGCCATGAGCGGCTCGCGCAGTTCGGGGGCGTCGACACGGTCCAGCCGGACGTTCGTGCAGCCGACCCAGGACGCCGCTTCCACCAGGGCCTCGGCCATCGGTGTCACGGCCTTCCGGCCCAGAAGGGACACCTGCCGGGCGACCAGCGTGGTGCCCTCACGGGCGGGGTCGACCCGGCCCTGAAGCCTGCCGCCGGCCAGCAGCGGCATGGCGAAGTACCCATGGACCCGCTTCGGCTTGGGCACGTACGCCTCCAGGCGGTGCGTGAAGCCGAAGATCCGCTCGGTGCGTGCCCGCTCCCAGATCAGCGAGTCGAAGGGCGAGAGCAGCGTCGTGCGGTGCCGTCCGCGCGGCTCCGAGGCCAGGGCCTCCGGGTCGGCCCAGGCGGGCTTGGCCCAGCCCTCCACGGACACCGGCACCAGACCCGAGTCCGCCACCACGGCGTCGAACTGCTCGCCCTTGAGGCGGTGATAGTCCGCGATGTCGGCCCGGGTGCCGACCCCCAGCGACCTGCCCGCCAGGGCCACCAGCCTGCGGTGGCACTCAGAGTCGTCGAGGTCGTCGTGGAGGACGGCGTCCGGGATGGCGCGCTCGGCGAGGTCGTAGACGCGCTTCCAGCCGCGCCGCTCCGTACAGACCACCTCGCCGTACATCAGCGCCCGCTCGACGGCCACCTTCGAGGCCGACCAGTCCCACCACTCGCCGCCGTTCTTCGCGCCGCCGAGTTCCGTGGCGGTCAGCGGGCCTTCGGCGCGCAGTTGTCTGATCACCGTCTCGTAGGCCCCGTCGGGCAGGTCGTGGTGCCACTGCGGACGGGCGCGGTAGGCGCGGCGGCGGAACGCGAAGTGCGGCCACTCCTCGACCGGCAGGATGCAGGCGGCATGCGACCAGTACTCGAACGAGCGCCCGCCCGACCAGTACGCGTCCTCGACCGTGCGGCGGGCGACGGCACCGAGACGTGCGTACGGAACGAGCTCGTGCGACCTGGCCAGCACCGAGATGGTGTCGAGCTGTACGGCTCCGAGATGACGGAGCACGCCCGGCACCCCCGCCCGGCGGTCCGGGGCGCCGAGGAAGCCCTGTGCGCGCAGGGCGATCCGGCGGGCCTGGTCGGCGGAGAGTTCCACGGCGGGGAGCGGTACGGGCGTCATGCACCGAACCCTAGAGCGGGGCACTGACAGTCGGGTGCGAGTCGGGGAACAAGAGTCCGCGCGGATGGTGCGTACCGATGGCGCCCCTCGCTGGTCAGCGGCTCGCGGGCACGTACGGGTCGTTGCCGGGCAGGCCCAGGTCCGACGGCAGCAGCGCGCCGACCCAGACGTCGCGGCGCACTCCCTTGTTGAGCAGTGCCGACCGTTGCTCGCCCTCCATCCGGAAACCGGCCCGCTGGGCGACCGACCGCGACGGGGTGTTGCCGACCTCGGCCCGCCACTCCAGCCGGTCCGCGCCGAGCGAGGTGAACGTCCAGTGGGCGGATGCCAGCACCGCCTCCGTCATGTAACCGCGGCCGCGGTGCTCCTTGCCGGTCCAGAACCCCACTTCGTACGTCCCCGGCAGGACACGGTGGTTGATGCCGAGCGCGCCGACGAGCAGACCGTTGTCCCGCAGTGCCACCGCGAAGTTGTACATCGAGTCGTCCTGCCAGCCCCTGGGCGACAGCGCGGCCGTGAAGATCTCCGCGTCGGCTCTCGCGTACGGGGAGGGGACCACCGTCCAGCGCTGGATGTCCTGGTCCTGACAGGCCGCGTACACACCGTCGGCGTCGTCCGGTGCGAAGGGGCGCAGGATGAGGCGTTCGGTGGTGAGAGTGATCGGCTCCATGGGGAGATTGTGGTGACGCGAGGCCCGTCGCGCGAGCACTTTTGCCGCTTCCCGGCACCTTCGGGCCCTTCCGTCCGTTGTCCTGGAAGGGTGCGGCGAGGTCCACGCGGCAGCAGCCCTCCCGACGCGGTGGGGTCCTCGCTTACGATGGCCGTTGCGGTGGGGCCCACCTGCCGTGCCCGCGCCAGAGTCCATTACACGACCCAGTGCCAGGCCCGACCGGCAAGGAGACCAGCCTCAGTGTCCGTCTTCAACAAGCTCATGCGTGCAGGCGAAGGCAAGATCCTGCGCAAACTGCACCGCATCGCGGACCAGGTCAGCTCCATCGAAGAGGACTTCGTCAACCTCTCCGACGCCGAGCTGCGGGCGCTCACCGACGAGTACAAGGAACGGTACGCGGACGGCGAGAGCCTGGACGACCTGCTTCCCGAAGCGTTCGCGACCGTCCGTGAGGCGGCCAAGCGCGTCCTCGGACAGCGCCACTACGACGTCCAGATGATGGGCGGCGCCGCGCTGCACCTCGGTTATGTCGCCGAGATGAAGACCGGTGAGGGCAAGACCCTCGTCGGTACCCTGCCCGCGTACCTCAACGCGCTGTCCGGCAAGGGCGTTCACCTGATCACGGTGAACGACTACCTGGCCGAGCGTGACTCCGAGATGATGGGCCGGGTCCACAAGTTCCTGGGCCTGTCCGTCGGCTGCATCGTCGCCAACATGACTCCGGCCCAGCGCCGTGAGCAGTACGCGTGCGACATCACGTACGGCACCAACAACGAGTTCGGTTTCGACTACCTCCGCGACAACATGGCGTGGTCCAAGGACGAGCTCGTCCAGCGCGGCCACAACTTCGCCATCGTCGACGAGGTCGACTCGATCCTGGTGGACGAGGCCCGTACGCCGCTGATCATCTCCGGCCCGGCCGACCAGGCCACCAAGTGGTACGGCGACTTCGCCAAGCTGGTGACGCGGCTCACCAGGGGTGAGGCCGGAAACCCGCTGAAGGGCATCGAGGAGACCGGCGACTACGAGGTCGACGAGAAGAAGCGGACCGTGGCCATCCATGAGCCCGGTGTCGCGAAGGTCGAGGACTGGCTCGGGATCGACAACCTCTACGAGTCGGTGAACACGCCGCTCGTCGGGTACCTCAACAACGCGATCAAGGCCAAGGAACTCTTCAAGAAGGACAAGGACTACGTCGTCGTCGACGGCGAAGTCATGATCGTCGACGAGCACACCGGCCGTATGCTCGCCGGCCGCCGTTACAACGAGGGCATGCACCAGGCCATCGAGGCGAAGGAAGGGGTGGACATCAAGGACGAGAACCAGACGCTCGCCACGATCACCCTCCAGAACTTCTTCCGCCTCTACGGCAAGCTCTCCGGCATGACCGGTACGGCGATGACCGAGGCCGCCGAGTTCCACCAGATCTACAAGCTGGGCGTCGTGCCGATCCCGACGAACCGGCCGATGGTCCGGGCGGACCAGTCGGACCTGATCTACCGCACGGAGGTCGCGAAGTTCGCCGCGGTCGTCGACGACATCGCCGAGAAGCACGAGAAGGGCCAGCCGATCCTGGTCGGCACCACCTCGGTCGAGAAGTCTGAGTACCTCTCGCAGCAGCTCTCCAAGCGCGGTGTCCAGCACGAGGTGCTCAACGCCAAGCAGCACGACCGGGAGGCGACGATCGTCGCCCAGGCCGGGCGCAAGGGCGCGGTCACGGTCGCCACGAACATGGCCGGCCGAGGCACGGACATCAAGCTGGGCGGCAACCCGGACGACCTCGCCGAGGCGGAGCTGCGCCAGCGCGGACTCGACCCGGTCGAGCACGTCGAGGAGTGGGCGGCGGCGCTGCCCGCCGCGCTGGAGAAGGCCGAGCTCGCGGTGAAGGCCGAGTTCGAAGAGGTCAAGGACCTCGGTGGGCTGTACGTGCTCGGTACGGAGCGGCACGAGTCGCGGCGTATCGACAACCAGCTGCGCGGTCGTTCCGGCCGTCAGGGCGACCCGGGCGAGTCCCGCTTCTACCTGTCGCTGGGCGATGACCTGATGCGGCTGTTCAAGGCCCAGATGGTCGAGCGCGTGATGTCGATGGCCAACGTGCCGGACGACGTGCCGATCGAGAACAAGATGGTGACGCGGGCGATCGCGTCGGCCCAGTCGCAGGTCGAGCAGCAGAACTTCGAGACGCGTAAGAACGTCCTGAAGTACGACGAGGTGCTCAACCGTCAGCGTGAGGTCATCTACGGCGAGCGCCGCCGCGTTCTGGAGGGCGAGGATCTGCAGGACCAGATCCGCCACTTCATGGACGACACGATCGACGACTACATCCGGCAGGAGACCGCCGAGGGCTTCGCCGAGGAGTGGGACCTGGACCGGCTGTGGGGCGCGTTCAAGCAGCTCTACCCGGTGAAGGTCACCGTCGCGGAGCTGGAGGAGGCCGCCGGGGATCTGGCCGGGGTCACCGCTGAGTTCATCGCCGAGTCGGTCAAGGACGACATCCACGAGCAGTACGAGGAGCGGGAGAAGACGCTCGGCTCGGACATCATGCGTGAGCTGGAGCGTCGCGTGGTGCTGTCCGTCCTGGACCGCAAGTGGCGTGAGCACCTCTACGAGATGGACTATCTCCAGGAGGGCATCGGCCTGCGGGCCATGGCGCAGAAGGACCCGCTGGTCGAGTACCAGCGCGAGGGCTTCGACATGTTCAACGCCATGATGGAGGGCATCAAGGAGGAGTCCGTCGGCTACCTGTTCAACCTGGAGGTCCAGGTCGAGCAGCAGGTCGAGGAGGTCCCGGTGCAGGACGCGGCCGAGCGCACCTCGCTCTCCAAGGACGACGCGCCCGTCGCGGCGGCCTCCCGTCCGGAGATCCGGGCCAAGGGCCTGGACGCGCCGCAGCGGCCCGACCGGCTGCACTTCTCCGCCCCCACGGTGGACGGGGAGGGCGGCGTCGTCGAAGGCGACTTCACCAACGGCGACGGTGCTCGCTCGGAGGCGGACGGCATGACGCGCGCGGAGCGCCGCAAGGCGCAGAAGGGCGGCAGCACCGGTGGTGGTGGCGGCCGCCGTCGCAAGAAGTAGCGCGTGGCGTTGAGGACGGGGCGGTACTGAGCTACCACCTGCGTCCGCGGGACGGCTGGGGCCGGACACCTTCTGGGTGCCCGGCCCCAGCCTTTTTGCGTGGGCCTGGGGGCAGAGGCCCGGCCCACGCGCTGTGGCGCCGTTGCGGCGGGGCTGGCGGGGTTCTGGCCGTCCCGTGGTCCCCGCCGCCCCTGGCAGGCTGCGGATACGCCTCAGCCGCCGTAGGGGGAGGGCCTGGTGTCCGGGACGCGTTCGCCGCCCAGTTCCACCGCGGCGCAGCGCCAGCGGAGGTCGGTGCCCCGTTCCAGGCGGAAGGCCATCGCGCGGACCCGGTCGCCCGCCGCGATGCTCGCGAACGCCTCGACGACCCCGGTGGCCGGCTGGGCGCCGTGGCAGTGGCGGAGGACCGGCTGCACGCCCTCCGCGCCGAACGGGCTGCTGGGCGCGAGTTCGGCGAGCTGGTCGTACGCCTCGCCGATGGTGTGCCCGAGCATCCAGTGGACCGGGCGCCGGCCGCTGAGCACGGCGAGCAGGCGTTCCGCGAACCACTGGTGCGGGCGGGGTTGCCGCGCGGTCCGTTGCCGGACCTGTTGCGGGGGTACGGTGCGGGGCCTTTGCTGGTCGCGTCGTGCGGCGGGCCTGGTCTTGTCCATGCTCATGCTCATCGCCCCCGTGCTGCTCCGAGCCCGGCGGAATACCGGGCGGTAACTTCTGCTGCGGATCTTCTACGGGGGAGGCGGGCGGCGCCGCAAGCCGGGAAAAGGCCCGGTGGGGACGCACGGAGATCACCTATCCGGGTGGCGGCGCCTGTGCCGCAAGGGCGCGGCGAGGGTGAGGGGGCGCCGCGGGGTGGACGAACGGGGACCGCTCAAGGACCCCAACGAGGGACCTCCCACGTATCCTGAGGACGTTTCCGACTACGAAAGCGGCCAGCCATGCGCGTGTACGTCCCCCTGACCCTCTCCGGTCTCGCAGCGGCGCACAGGGCGGGCGAAGTCGGACCCGGGCCGCTGACCGCCTATGCCGTGACGCCCGCGCTGCGTGAGTGGTACGTCTCCGACGACATCGAGGAGCTGGAGTACGCGGCGCTCAACCGGGCCGCCTCCGCCTCGCTGCGGATGATCGCCGGGAACCCGGACGAACCCCGGCGCAGGGTCGTCGTCGCCGTCGACGTACCGGACGGGGCGGCGGTCGCCGACCCCGATCACAGCCTGGAGGGGTCGTCGCTCGGCGAGGTGCGGATCGAAGCCGCCGTGGCGCTGGCGAAGGCCGCCGCCGTCCACGTGGACGCCGATGACGCGGAGAAGGACGTGGCGGCCGCCGCGGCGGTCCTGGGGGCCGCGGACCTCGGTGACGACGACGCGCAGTTCACGGTGGACGGCGCCGAGGACCACGAACTGCTCTGGTTCGGCATCCAGGAGATCCCGAACCTGATCGGCTGACTGTCGGACCCGGCGGGTACGTTCTTCGCATGGGGACGTCAGGGAATCACCGAGCGCATCTGGTCTGGGACTGGAACGGCACACTGCTCGACGACATCGAGGCCGTCATCGGCGCGACGAACGCCGCGTTCGCCGAGATCGACCTCGCGCCGATCACGCTGGAGCAGTACCGCGAGATGTACTGCGTCCCGATCCCCCGCTTCTACGAGCGGCTGCTCGGCCGGCTGCCCACCGAAGCGGAGTGGGAGCGGATGGACGGCATCTTCCATCGCCACTACACCGAGCGGCGGGCCGCCTGCGGGCTCACCGAGGGGGTCGTGGAGCTGCTCTCGCAGTGGCAGCTGGCAGGACACAGCCAGTCCCTGCTGAGCATGTACGGACACGAGGAGCTGGTGCCCGTGGTCCGGGGGTACGGCATCGAGCGGCACTTCGTGCGGGTCGACGGCCGTACCGGCCCTTCCGGGGGCAGCAAGGCGCTGCACATGGAACGGCACTTCGCGGCGCTGGACGGGATATCCCCGCAGCGGTCGGTGGTCATCGGTGACGCGGTGGACGACGCGGTGGCCGCCGCGCACGTCGGGGCGCGAGCGGTGCTCTACACCGGCGGGTCGCACAGCAGGGCCAGCCTGGAGGGCGCCGGGGTGCCCGTGGTGGACACCCTGGCCGAGGCGGTCTCCCTGGCCAGGCTCATGGCGGGCTGAGCGGCGGGCCGCTCGGGAGCTCCTGTCCGCGCACTGTCCAAAGTGTCAAAGTTGGGACCCATCTTTTGTACACATACAGCTCATGACGGTGACGGGGTCAAGAGAGATAGCCTGGTGCCGTGATCAGCGCGATACGCCTCGGGGGCAGCGAAGCCCCCGGCCTGCGCCCGGAGTGCCACAGTGCCCGGGCGATCCGCGCTCTCCGTATCCCGGACCGCCTGCCAGAAATGGCCAATATGGTCCCGGGTATCTCTCATAGCGGCATAGCGTCGACCCAGACCGGATACCCCGTGTCGTGGCGGTACGTCGCCTTTTTCACCTACGTCACGCAACGGCGCGCGACAGGAGCCAGAGGACATGCAGACCAAGCTGGACGAAGCCAAGGCCGAGCTGCTCGCACGGGCCGCCGAGGTAGCTGACAACAGCCCGGGCGGTGGTGTCGGTGGCCCGGGGCAGACCCCTCGGGTACACGTCGCCGGGACGGGTGCCGGGACCGGACAGGGGGCCCGTCCGGGCGAGGGCACCCTGCTCGCCTATCTCCAGCGCTACTACCTGCACACCGCCCCGGAGGACATCAGCGGCCGGGACCCGGTCGACGTCTACGGCGCGGCTTCTTCGCACTACCGGCTCGCCGAGAACCGGCCCCAGGGCACGGCGAACGTCCGGGTGCACACCCCGACCGTCGAGGAGAACGGCTGGACGTCCAGCCACTCCGTGGTCGAGGTCGTCACGGACGACATGCCGTTCCTGGTCGACTCCGTCACCAACGAGCTGTCCCGGCAGGGGCGCGGCATCCATGTCGTGATCCACCCGCAGATCCTCGTGCGCCGCGATGTCACCGGAAAGCTCATCGAGGTCCTCACCGACGTCAACGGCACCGGCCCGGCCCCGAAGGGCCGTAAGAACGCCAAGGGCGCCAAGGAGGACAAGGCCGAGCTGCCGCACGACGCGCTCGTCGAGTCCTGGATCCACGTCGAGATCGACCGCGAGACCGACCGCGCCGACCTGAAGCAGATCACCGCCGATCTGCTGCGTGTCCTGTCCGACGTACGGGAGACCGTCGAGGACTGGGAGAAGATGCGCGACGCCGCTCTGCGCATCGCCGACGACCTTCCCAGTGAGCCGCTGGACGACCTCGCCGACGATGAGGTCGACGAGGCCCGCGAGCTGCTGCGCTGGCTCGCCGCCGATCACTTCACCTTCCTCGGCTACCGCGAGTACGAGCTGAAGGACAGCGACGCGCTCACCGCCGTCCCCGGCACCGGCCTCGGCATTCTGCGCTCCGACCCGCAGCACACCGGCGAGGAGGCGCACCCCGTCTCCCCGTCCTTCGACCGGCTGCCCGCCGACGCCCGAGCGAAGGCCCGCGAGCACAAGCTGCTCATCCTGACGAAGGCCAACAGCCGGGCGACCGTGCACCGCCCCAGCTACCTCGACTACGTCGGCGTGAAGAAGTTCGACGCCGACGGCAACGTCACGGGCGAGCGCCGCTTCCTCGGACTGTTCTCCTCCGCCGCCTACACCGAGTCCGTGCGCCGGGTGCCCGTCGTCCGCCGCAAGGTCGCCGAGGTGCTCGAAGGCGCGGGCTTCTCGTACAACAGCCACGACGGCCGCGACCTGCTCCAGATCCTGGAGACGTACCCGCGCGACGAGCTGTTCCAGACGCCGCCCGACCAGCTGCGCTCCATCGTCACCTCCGTGCTCTACCTCCAGGAGCGCCGCCGGCTGCGGCTGTACCTGCGCCAGGACGAGTACGGGCGTTACTACTCCGCGATCGTCTACCTGCCGCGCGACCGCTACACCACCGGTGTGCGCCTGCGGCTCATCGACATCCTCAAGGAGGAACTGGGCGGTACCAGCGTCGACTTCACGGCCTGGAACACCGAGTCGATCCTCTCCCGGCTGCACTTCGTCATCCGGGTCCCCCCGGGCACGGAGCTGCCGCACCTCACCGACGCCGACACCGACCGCATCGAGGCCCGGCTCGTCGAGGCCGCCCGCTCCTGGGCCGACGGCTTCCAGGAGGCGCTGAACGCCGAGTGCGGTGAGGAGCGCGCCGCCGAACTGCTGCGCCGCTACGGGCACTCCTTCCCCGAGGGCTACAAGGCCGACCACTCGCCGCGCGCGGCCGTGGCCGACCTCGTCCACCTCGAAGCGCTCCAGCGGGGCGAGAAGGACTTCGCGCTCAGCCTGTACGAGCCCGTCGGCGCCGTCGCCCGCGAGCGCCGCTTCAAGATCTACCGGACCGGCGAGCAGGTCTCCCTCTCGGCCGTCCTCCCGGTGCTCCAGCGGCTCGGCGTCGAGGTCGTCGACGAGCGTCCGTACGAGCTGCGCTGCGTGGACCGTACGAGCGCCTGGATCTACGACTTCGGTCTGCGCATGCCGCAGACCGACGGCAGTGGCGACTACCTCGCCGACGACGCCCGCGACCGTTTCCAGGAAGCCTTCGCGGCCACCTGGACGGGCGAGGCGGAGAACGACAACTTCAACTCCCTCGTGCTGCGCGCCGGTCTCAACTGGCGTCAGGCCATGGTGCTGCGCGCCTACGCGAAGTACCTGCGCCAGGCGGGCTCGACCTTCAGCCAGGACTACATGGAGGACACCCTCCGTAACAACGTCCACACCACCCGGCTGCTGGTCTCCCTCTTCGAGGCGCGGATGTCGCCGGAGCGGCAGCGGGCCGGCACGGAGCTGACCGACGGGCTCCTGGAGGAGCTCGACGGTGCGCTCGACCAGGTCGCCTCGCTCGACGAGGACCGCATCCTGCGGTCCTTCCTCACGGTCATCAAGGCCACGCTGCGCACCAACTTCTTCCAGAAGGCGGAGAACGGCCAGCCGCACGGCTACGTGTCGATGAAGTTCGACCCGCAGGCCATCCCGGACCTCCCGGCGCCGCGCCCGGCGTTCGAGATCTGGGTGTACTCGCCGCGCGTCGAGGGCGTCCACCTGCGCTTCGGCAAGGTCGCCCGCGGTGGTCTGCGCTGGTCGGACCGGCGGGAGGACTTCCGTACGGAGATCCTCGGCCTGGTCAAGGCGCAGATGGTGAAGAACACCGTCATCGTGCCGGTCGGCGCCAAGGGCGGCTTCGTCGCCAAGCAGCTCCCGGACCCGGCCGTCGACCGTGACGCCTGGCTGGCCGAGGGCATCGCCTCGTACCGGATGTTCATCTCGGCCCTGCTCGACATCACCGACAACATGGTGGCCGGCGAAGTCGTGCCGCCCGCCGACGTCGTGCGCCACGACGAGGACGACACCTACCTCGTCGTCGCCGCGGACAAGGGCACGGCGAGCTTCTCCGACATCGCCAACGAGGTCGCCGTCGCGTACGGCTTCTGGCTCGGTGACGCCTTCGCCTCCGGCGGCTCCGCCGGTTACGACCACAAGGGCATGGGCATCACCGCCCGCGGCGCCTGGGAGTCCGTCAAGCGGCACTTCCGCGAGCTCGGCCACGACACCCAGACCGAGGACTTCACCGTCGTCGGCGTCGGCGACATGTCGGGTGACGTCTTCGGCAACGGCATGCTGCTCTCCGAGCACATCCGGCTGGTCGCGGCCTTCGACCACCGGCACATCTTCATCGACCCGAAGCCGGACGCCGCCACCTCGTACGCCGAGCGGCGCCGGCTCTTCGACCTGCCGCGCAGCTCCTGGGCCGACTACAACAAGGAACTGCTCTCCACGGGTGGTGGCATCCACCCCCGCAGCGCCAAGTCGATCCCGATCAACGCGCACGTCCGTGAGGCGCTCGGCATCGAGTCGGGGGTCACCAAGATGACGCCCGCCGAGCTGATGCAGAACATCCTCAAGGCCGATGTCGACCTCCTGTGGAACGGCGGCATCGGTACGTACGTCAAGTCGTCCCACGAGTCGAACGCGGACGTCGGCGACAAGGCCAACGACGCGATCCGGGTCGACGGCGAGGAGCTGCGGGCCAAGGTCGTGGGGGAGGGCGGCAACCTCGGCGCGACCCAGCTCGGCCGCATCGAGTTCGCCCGTAACGGCGGCCGGATCAACACCGACGCGATCGACAACAGCGCCGGTGTGGACACCTCCGACCACGAGGTGAACATCAAGATCCTGCTCAACGGGCTCGTCCGTGACGGCGACATGACCGTCAAGCAGCGCAACAAGCTGCTCGCCGAGATGACCGACGAGGTCGGCCGGCTGGTGCTGCGCAACAACTACGCGCAGAACACCGCGCTCGCCAACGCCTGCGCCCAGGCGCCGTCCCTGCTCCACGCCCACCAGCGCTTCATGCGCCGGCTGGGCCGCGACGGGCACCTGGACCGGGCGCTGGAGTTCCTGCCCAACGACCGGCAGATCCGCGAACTGCTGAACACCGGCAAGGGGCTCAGCCAGCCCGAGCTGGCCGTGCTGCTCGCGTACACCAAGATCACGGCTGCCGACGAGCTGATCTCCACCAGCCTGCCGGACGACCCGCATCTGCAGAAGCTGGTGCACGCCTACTTCCCGCAGCAGTTGCGGGAGCGTTTCCCGGAGGCCGTCGACGGTCACGCGCTGCGTCGCGAGATCATCACGACCGTGCTGGTCAACGACACGGTGAACACCGGTGGTTCGACCTTCCTGCACCGGCTGCGGGAAGAGACCGGGGCCTCGATCGAGGAGATCGTGCGGGCGCAGGCAGCGGCCCGCGAGATCTTCGGTCTGGCCCAGGTGTGGGACGCCGTCGAGGCGCTCGACAACCAGGTGGACGCGGATGTCCTCACCCGCATCCGGCTGCACTCGCGCCGGCTCGTCGAGCGTGGTTCGCGCTGGCTGCTGGGCAACCGGCCGCAGCCGGTCCAGATCGCCGAGACGATCGAGTTCTTCCGGGACGGGGTCGAGCAGGTCTGGGCTCAGCTGCCCAAGATGCTCATGGGCGCGGACCAGGAGTGGTACCAGTCGATCCGGGACGAGCTCACCTCGGTGGGGGTCCCGGACGAGCTGGCGACGCGGGTCGCCGGATTCTCCTCCGCCTTCCCGGCGCTGGACATCGTGGCGATCGCGGAGCGCACCGGCCAGGACCCGCTGTCCGTCGCCGAGGTCTACTACGACCTCGCGGACCGGCTGCGGATCACGCAGCTGATGGACCGGATCATCGAGCTGCCGCGGGCCGACCGCTGGCAGTCCATGGCTCGCGCGTCCATCCGCGAGGACCTGTACGCGGCGCACGCGGCGCTCACCGCGGATGTGCTGGCCGTGGGCAACGGGTCCTCGACGCCGGAGGAGCGGTTCAAGGCGTGGGAGGAGAAGAACGCGGCGATTCTGACCCGGTCGCGGTCCACGCTGGAGGAGATCCAGAGCTCGGACGCGTTTGATCTGGCGAATCTGTCGGTGGCCATGCGGACGATGCGGACGTTGTTGCGGACGCACGCGTAGTACCGGGGCGCCGGTGGGCGCCCATGTCCTCAAGCGCCGGACGGGCTGGTTGTGCCGTCCGGCGCTTGAGGGTGCGGGCTACTGCTTGTCCTCAAGCGCCGGACGGGCTTGAGGTGGCCGGACGGGCTGGTTCGTGCCGTCCGGCGCTTGAGGGTGCGGGCTACCGCTTGTCCGGCGCTTGGGGGCGCGGTCAGCGTTTTGGGCGTGGTTTCGTGAATTTCTCGTAGGCGGCTACCACGTCCTTCGCCGGGCCGTCCATGCGGAGTGTGCCTGATTCCAGCCAGAGTGCGCGGTCGCAGGTCTCGATGATCGACTTGTTGCTGTGGCTGACCAGGAAGACCGTGCCCGCCTCCTGGCGGAGTTCCTTGATCCGGTCCTTGCTGCGCCGCTGGAATCTGGCGTCCCCCGTGGACAGCGCCTCGTCGATCAGCAGAACGTCGTGGCTCTTCGCGGCGGCGATGGAGAACCGCAGCCGGGCCCCCATACCGGAGGAGTACGTCCGCATCGGCAGGGTGATGAAGTCGCCCTTCTCGTTGATGCCGGAGAAGTCGACGATGTCCTGGTAGCGCTCGCGGATCTGCCGCCGCGTCATGCCCATCGCCAGTCCGCCCAGGACGACATTGCGCTCGCCGGTCAGATCGCTCATCAGCGCGGCGTTCACCCCGAGCAGCGAGGGCTGTCCCTGGGTGTGGACCCGGCCCCGCGTCGGTGGCAGCAGGCCCGCGACGGCCTTGAGGAGGGTCGACTTCCCCGAGCCGTTGGAGCCGATCAGGCCGATGGCCTCGCCCCTGTACGCGGCGAAGCTGACGCCCTTCACGGCGTGCACCTCCCGCGCTCCCGGGCTCTTTCCGCGGGACACGAGCCGGCTCAGGGCCGAGGTGGCGCTGCCCCTGCCGGTACGGGCACCGTGCACGGTGTACGTGATGTGGACGTCGTCCACGACGACGGTGGGAACACGCGTATCAGGAGTCTCAGCCACGTCCGTACCGCTCCTCGGCCTTCCAGAAGTACACGAAACCGCCGATCGCGCAGACGAGCGCCCAGCCCGTCGCGATGGCCCACACATGGTCGGGCAGCTGCTCGCCGGTGAAGCTGTCGATGAGGGCGAACCGCATCAGGTCGATGTAGACGGCGGCGGGGTTGCAGTCCAGGGCCACCACCACCGCGTGCGGCACCCGGTCGCTCGACAGGTGCGTGTCCAGGCTCCACATCACGCCCGACGCGTACATCCACGTGCGCAGGATGAACGGCATCAGCTGGGCGATGTCCGGGGTCTGGGCGGCGAGCCGGGCCACGACCATCGAGACGCCCGTGTTGAACAGGGCCTGGAGCGCCAGGGCGGGGATCGCCAGCAGCCAGGACGGCTGGGGGAACTGGCCGAACGCGAGCAGGATGAGCAGCAGGACCACCAGCGAGTACAGGAGCTGCTGGAGCTGTTGCAGGGCGAGCGCGATCGGCAGCGAGGCCCGGGGGAAGTGCAGGGCCCGTACGAGCCCGGTGTTGCCGCTGATCGCCCGGGTGCCCGCGGTGATCGTGCTGCTGGTGAAGGTCCAGATGAAGACGCCGGTGACCAGGAACGGGACGAAGTCGGCGACCCCGTTTTTGGTGTTCATCAGGACACCGAAGATGAAGTAGTAGACCGTCGCGTTCAGCAGCGGCGTCATGATCTGCCAGATCTGGCCGAGCTTCGCCTGGCTGTACTGGGCGCTGAGCTTGGCGCCGGCGAACGCCGTGATGAAGTGCCTGCGCCCCCACAGCTGCCCGATGTACGACGTGAGCGAGGGCCGGGCCCCGCTGACGGTCAGCCCGTGCCGGGCGGCGAGTGCGGCCAGCTCGCCCGGTGCGTGGACCGGGACGGGAGCGGGGGCGGCTGATTCCACGGGCGCCGGAGGCGCTGCTGTCTGGCTCACCACGATCGCTTTCGATGAGGGGCTGTGACGGGCTGGCGACGGGACGGAACCGTATCGTCGCAACGCTGAGAGTAGGACGCTTCCACGACGCAACGCAACCGTTTCGTCGTTACGGACTATCATTCCGCCCATGGCCACCGACCCAGGAACCCGACGCCGCACCCCGGCGGGCGCAGCCGTGCTGCGCGAGGACGTGACCGATGCGATCCGTGCCGCGGTCTTCGAGGAACTGGCCTCGGTGGGATTCGCCCGGATGTCGATCGAGGGCATCGCGCGGCGCGCGGGCGTCGGCAAGACGGCGGTCTACCGCCGCTGGAAGTCCAAGCTCTCGCTCGTCCTCGACCTGGTCTCGGCCGTCGCCTCCCAGGGCATGCCCGCACCGGCCACCGGTTCGCTGTATGGGGACGTCCGCGCCGTACTCGAACTGGCCTCGTACGCCCTGCGCCACCCGGTCGCCTCGCAGGTCATCCCCGACCTGCTCGTCGAGGCGGCACGCAACCCGGAGATCTCCGACGCGATCAAGGCCGCCCTGCTCGACCAGCAGCAGGGCGTGGCCGCCGTCGTCGTGCGCGAGGCCGTGGCCCGGGGCGAACTGCCCGAGGGCAGCGATCCCGACCGGGCCCTGGACCTGATCGTCGGCCCGCTGTACTGGCGCCTGGCCGTCGTCCGCGGGGACCTGCCCAAGGGCTACCTGGACGATCTCGCGGCGTCGGCCGTCGCGGCGCTGCGGCGGAGCTGAGCCGCCTGCGGAGGCTTCACGCCCCGTCCGCCAGCAGCCGGTCCGCGACCCGGCCCGCCGCACCCCCGTCGTCCAGGTCGCAGTAGTCCCTGCGGAAGCTCTCGTACGCGTCCGCGTGCCGCGCCGCCAGCACGCCCGTGGTGCGCAGCGCCTGGGCCACCTCGTCCGTGGTGACGAGCAGCGGCCCCGGCGCCCGGGTCTCGAAGTCCAGGCAGAAGCCGCGCACGGTGTCCCGGTAGTGCTCCAGGTCGTAGCTGTGGAAGAGCATCGGGCGGCCGGTGTGCGCGTAGTCGAACACCAGGCCCGCGTAGTCCGTGACCAGCACGTCCGCGATCAGGAGCAGCTCGGCGGTGTCCGGGTGCCCGGACACGTCGAGCACGCCGGGACCGGCCTGCGCGCTGCCCGTCACCCGGGGATGCCTGCGCACCAGTACCGTGTGGCCGGCGCCGAGCGACCGCGCCAGGGCGGCCGTGTCGAGCGCCGGGTCCCAGCGGTACGGGCCGGGCCGGTGGCCGGACGAAGCCGTGGGGTCGTGGGCCAGGTGGTCGCGGTACGTCGGTGCGTACAGCACCACCCGGTGGCCGTCCGGGATGCCCGTCCGGCGCCTGACCCGCTCGGCCGTCTTCTCCCGGTCGGCCGCGAACAGCAGGTCGGCGGCGGGCGAGCCCGCTTCCAGCACCTCACCCCCGTACGCCAGCGCGCGGCGCAGATGCGGGGTGGCGAAACGGCTCGGGGAGACGAGCACCGACCACTGGGCCGCGCGGTGCGGAAGGGAGGCGAGGGCCTGGTGGTCGGCGTAGAGGCTGCCGTCGAGGTCCGTGCCGAAACGGCCGAGCGGGGTGCCGTGCCAGGTCTGGACGACCGTCTGGCCGGGGCGGCGCTCGAACCACCCGGGCAGCTGGTCGTCGGTCACGATGCGGCGGGCCCGCGCCAGTGCCTCGTACCAGGAGGCGCTGTACTCGACGACCGGGACCGCCGTGTCCGGGACGTGCGCCGCCCTTCCCGCCCGCCCGGAGGTGACCCAGAGGTGCTCGACGTCGGTGCCGCGCCGCACCAGTTCGGCGTGGACGGCGCGCGGGGAGTCGCCGCCCGCGTAGAGGACGGCGTCGCGCAGGGGCAGGGCGCGCCGCTCCGGGTAGTGCGTGGTGCGCAGCAGCCGTTGTCGGTACGCGCCCCGCTCGTTGGCGGCCAGGGCCGGGCCCGCGTGCAGGGTCAGCCGGTCGCCGTGACGCCGTTCGAGGGTCAGCTCGCCCTCGCCGCCCGGCCGGTGGAGCGGAAGGCGGGCGGCCAACGACGCCGTGGTGCGTACGGGGAATCCGCCCAGGCGCAGGTCCCAGCGGCCCTCCTGGAGTGCGGCCGCGACGAGCGCGGGTGTTACGGACGCGGTGAAGCGGCCGTCCTGCCGTGTCACCGGGACGGTCGCCGTCTCACGCAGGGCCTCGTGGCGCAGGATGAGCTCGTCCCCCGCCCCCGTTCCCTCGACCAGCAGTCCGCCGTCGGCCGTCCACCGCGCCCCGTCCACGACCGGCTGCCCGGTCACGTCCACCACCAGCTCGCCCGCCGGGCCGGCGGTGGCCGGCGGAGGCAGGTCGGGCGCGGCGGCGAGCGGGGCCCTGGTGCCGTCGGCGAGCAGCAGCAGGGCCCGCCACCGGGCCCCGCCCTCCGGTTCGACCTCGCGGGGAGCGCGGTGCGGCGGCGGGGGGACGGCGGCGAGTTCCGCGAGGGGAACGCGTACGGCGAAACGCCCCGCGTCCCCGCACTCCACCGGGCAGGTCCGTTCCTCCGTGGTGCCGTCCAGGGTGAGCAGCAGCGCTTCCGGCCGCGCTCCGCCGTACAACTGGCCCGTCAGCTCCAGGGTCCCGGTCCCGCCGTCGTGCGCCTGCGCGAGGGCGGGCAGCTGCGACACGGCCAGTTCGAGCCGGCCGTCCCGGTATCCCAGCACCGCCCGCCGGCCGCCGCCCAGGTCGTGGGCGAGCGGCTGGGCCGATGCGGCGTCCACGGCCCGTACGGCGGCGCGCCGCACCACGCCGTGACCGGACACCACCACGCCCACCAACCAGCTGCCGGGCCGCAGTGTGCGCGGATCGACGACCATCTCGAAGCCCGCGCGGTCGTAACTGTGCAGTTCCTGACCCGAGTTCACGGTCGCGACCGGAGCCGCGACGGTCCGCACGGGTACCGTCCGCATCCGCCTGCCCTCCACCGACCGCAGCACGCCCCACTTCAGCGCATGGCGGGCCGTGTCCGCCGGGAGGTTGCGGACGTACGCGTACCCGCGCAGCCGTAGTCGCCCGTCCGCGCCCCACGAGCCACTCAGCAGCCGTGCCACCGCGGGGAGATCGGACCGTCCGAGGCGGGAGTCGCCGTGGGAGACACCGGGGTGGGCGGCCCGGCGCCGGCCGGGCAGGCCCTCGACTGCGAACGTGCCCGCCCCGTTGGTCCGTTCGAAGGCGAGGACGGCCAGCAGATCGTCGACCCTGCGCTCACGCACCAGCCGCCACTTGACGCGCAGCTCCACCGGCAGTCCGTCGAGGGCCGCGCTCCCCGCCCGGTCCAGGAAGGCGCCCGCGTCGGCCATGAACGCGGTGCGGTAGGCGGCACTCCCGAGCGTCATCCCCTCCAGGAAGTACAGGAAGTCGTCGCGCAGGCACGACACGTCGTAGCGCCGCCGCTGCGCCGCGTCCCGGCCGGCCAGGAACGCGCTGACCTGCTCACACGCGGCGATCCTGTCCCGTACGCCCGTCACGTCCGTACGCCGCCGGGTGATCGAGCCCTCCCGCACCCGCCAGTGGTAGACGTGCTCGTGCAGCACATCCACCGAGCCTGCGAGGCAGTGCGCCGGGATCATCACCGGGGTGTCCTCGTAGAGCTTCCCCTCCGGGAACGCGAAGGCGTGGCGGTCCCAGAAGGAGCGGCGGAACACCTTGTTCCAGGCGACCCGGTCCGCGAGGAGGCGGGCGTCGCGGGTGATGTGGGTACGGGAGCGGGTCGCCGTCAGCCAGCGGTACTGCCACGCCTGCTGCCTGCCCCGCTCGGTCAGCCGCCAGACGTTGCCGGTCACCAGGTCGGAGCCCGTGGACTCCAGGGACGCCAGCATCCGTTCGTACGCGTCATGGACGACCACGTCGTCGCTGTCGGCGAACGCCAGGTAGGGGACGCCGGGAGTGGTGTGGCGCACCCCCGTGTTACGGGCCGCGCTCAGCCCCGCGTTGGGCTGGTGGACGCACCGGAAACGGCTGTCCCGCGCGGCGAACTCCTCCGCGATCCGACGGCTGCCGTCCGTGGAGCCGTCGTCGACGAGCACCACCTCGATCGCTTCGAGGGACTGCCCGGCCAGGGACCGCAGGCACTCCAGGAGCCATTCCTCGACGTTGTGGACGGGGACGACGACGCTGAGGAGAGGCTTCATGGTCATGCTCAACCGGGGCGGGCGCCCCGAGTCACCGGCACTGACCCGAACGGGTGAAGGAAAGGGCCGGATCACGTGCCGGCCCGATTACGCTCGGCTGCCATGCTCCTCAGTGTTGTCATGGCCGTCCCTCGTGGACCGGGACATCTGCGCGCCGCCGTGGACTCCGTACTCGACCAGTCGGTACGGGAGTTGGAGCTGATCCTGGTCGCGGGGGGAGCGCCGGACGCCTTCGCCGCCATCGCGGCCGAGTACCAGGAGCGCGACACGCGGGTGAGGGTGCGGGCCCCGGCGGGACACCTCACGGTGGGCGGAGCCCGTAACGCAGGGGCCGCCGAGGCGCGCGGCGACTACCTCCTCTTCCTCGACGGCGACGACCTGCTCCTTCCCAGCGCGCTGGAACGGGCCGCCGGCCTGCTCCTTCCGGGCGCACTGGAACGGGCCGCCGGCCTGCTCCTTCCGGGCGTCCCGCAACGGGCCGACGGCCTCCTGGCGGACGGCCGCCCGGACGTGCTGTGCCTGGGCCACGACCGAGTCGACCGCTGGGGCGAGGTCCGGCCGGGCGCGCCCGACGCCGTCCCCGCCGCACGCAACCAGCTCTTCCGGCGCGCCTTCTGGACCACCCACGGGCTCCGCTTCACCGACGGCCCGTACGCGGACGTCCTCCCCGTCCAGCGCGCGCGCCTGCTGGCGTCCGACGCGGGCACGCTCGCCACCCTCGACCAGCTCTGCGTCCGCCACCGCCTCCCCGCCGCACAGCCGCAGCGGGACCACAGCCCTCTCGCGCTCCTCGGCCTGTACGGACGGCTCCGCACCGAGACCGGCGGCGACCCACGGGCCGGGGCCGCACGCACGGCCCACCTCCGCGCCCTCCTCGACGAGCCCGGAGGCGCCCCGGAAGCCGTCCCCGCCCGGGACCGCGCCGCGCTCTTCCGCGCCTCCGGACTCCCCGGCCCGTACGCCGTCCATCGCGCGCGGACCGCCGCCCGCACCGCCCGCGCCCGCGTCCCCGCCGCCCTTCTCCGGCGCCGGAAGAGGCTCCGCACCGTTGTTTTGCGCGCGGCCTACCGCGCCGACCTGCTGCGGCCGCTGGACCCCCGCCTCGCGGTGTACGGGGCGTACTGGAACCGGGGGGTCGCCTGCAATCCGGCCGCCATCCACGCCAAGGCACTCGAACTCGCCCCGCACATCCGGGGCGTCTGGGTGGTCTCCTCACGCCATCGTGACCGGGTGCCGCCCGGTGTCCCGTACGTGATCGAGGGCTCGCGCGCGTACTGGCGGACCATGGCCACCGCCACGTACCTCGTCAACAACTCCAGCTTCCCCGGCGGATTCACCAAGCGCCCCGGGCAGATCTACCTCCAGACCCACCACGGGACCCCGCTGAAGACCATGGGCCTCGACCAGCGCGCCTATCCCGCCCTCACCAACGGGATCAGCTTCGAGAAGATCGTCGCCCACACCGACCAGTGGGACTACAGCCTCTCCGCCAACCCCCACAGCACGGAGATCTGGGACCGCGTCTACCCGTCCTCGTACGAGCACCTGGAGCTGGGCTACCCGCGCAACGACGTCTTCTTCACCGCCACGGCCGAACGGACCGCGACGATCCGCGCCGGACTCGGCATCACCGCCGGCCAGAAGGCACTGCTGTACGCGCCGACCCACCGCGACTACCGCAAGGGCTTCCTGCCCCGCCTCGACCCGGAACTCCTCGCCCGTGCACTGGGTCCCGGCCACGTCGTGCTGGTGCGCGCCCACTACTTCTACGGACGCACCGCCGGCCTCCCCGCCGGGCGCCACGGCCGCGTCATCGACGTCACCGGGCACCCCTCCGTCGAGGAACTCTGCCTGGCGGCCGACGGGTTGATCACGGACTACTCCTCGCTGATGTTCGACTACGCCTGCCTGGACCGCCCGATCATCGGCTACGCACCCGACTGGGACGCCTACCGGGCCTCGCGCGGCACGTACTTCGACCTGCTCTCGGGCCGCCCCGGAGAGACCCCCGGGGCGATCGCCACCACCCAGGACGAGCTGCTGGACCTGCTGCGGAGCGGCGCGTGGGACTCCGAGCGGACGACGGTGCTGCGCAAGGCGTTCCGCGAGCGGTTCTGTCCGTACGACGACGGGCGTGCCGCTGAGCGTGTGGTGCGACGGCTGTTCCTCGGCGAGGCCCCGGACTGAGGCGCGCCACCACTCGAACGGCGGATCGCGCCCGCAGGGTGCGACCCCTCCGCATCCTCCCGTCGTTGTGCTCAACAGCTGACGCACACGGCAAGGTTGGGAGACCTCATGCACCAGTCCGCCTATGAGCAGATGGAACTCTGCATCGAGGAATATCTGCCCAAGACGCGCAGGCACCGCGTCGTCGACCTCGGCTCGCGGATCTCCGGCAAGCAGACCCGCACGCACAGGGGACTGCTGGCGGGCCACGACATCGACTACTTCGGGGTCGACGTCCTCGACGGACCCAACGTCGACGCCGTGATGACCCGGCCGTACCGCATCCCCGCCAAGTCCCGCAGCGCCGACGTCGTCCTGTCCGGGCAGGCGTTCGAGCACATCCCGTTCTTCTGGGCGTCCATGCTGGAGATCGCCCGTGTCCTCAAGCCCGGCGGCTACGCCTTCATCACCGCCCCCTCGCGCGGCCATGCGCACGACGCCCAGGACTGCTGGCGCTACTACCCCGACGGCTTCCGTGCGATGGCGGCCCACTCGGGGCTCGAACTCTGCGAGGCGTACACCGACTTCCCGCCCACGAAGGGCATCTGGCACGACTACCGGGGCATCGACAAGGGCGCCTACTGGGGTGACTCCGTCGGGGTCTTCCGCAGGCCGCAGCGCTACCCCCGGCTGACGATGTTCGCCGTACGCGCGCTGACCGTGTGGTGGGCCAACCGCGTCGGCGGGGTGGACGCGGTCCCGCTGCCTCGCCCGCTGGACGGCCGGCAGGGGTGCGGCCGGCCGGTGGCGCCCCCGGCCGACGCCCCCGCGTCCGCCGGGACCGGCTCCTGACCCCACGGCCCAACAAGGGCAAATCAATGACAGGTTGACGAAAGATGACATGAGCCGCAATGCGCGCGTACTGTCCCGGGGCATGGCTTGGCGCAACGCCGTCAACGGCGTCCTTCAGCAACTCACCGGGTACCAGCTCAGGCGCGTGTCCGTGCCCGCTCCCCGCACCGTCGCGGCGGCCCCGGCAGCCGCCGCGAGCCCCCCGGCCGCCGCGAAGCCCACGCCGAAGGCCAAGGCCGGTCCGCAGTTCCCGGCGGACTACGACGACGAGGCGAAGGACATCATCCGTGCGGTCAAGCCGTACTCGATGACCTCGCCGGAGCGGCTCAACGCCTTCATCCTCGCCACCCGCCACATCGCCCGCCACAACATCCCCGGCGACATCGTCGAGTGCGGTGTGTGGCGCGGCGGTTCCATGCAGGCGTGCGCGAAGACGCTGCTCTCGCTCGGGGAGACCGAGCGCGACCTGTACCTCTTCGACACGTACGAGGGCATGACCCCGCCCACCGAGGAGGACCTGCGCCTCGACGGCAGGTCGGCGCGGGAACTGCTCGACGCGCAGGGCAAGGACCGGCCGATCTGGGCGGTGGCCTCCCTGGAGGACGTCCAGGCCGGATTCGAGAACGTGCCCTACCCCAAGGAACGCGTCCACTACGTGCGGGGCAGGGTCGAGGACACCGTCCCGGACCGGGCCCCGGAGCAGATCTCCATCCTCCGCCTGGACACCGACTGGTACGCCTCCACCAAGCACGAGCTGGAGCACCTCTACTCGCGTCTGGTGAGCGGCGGTGTGCTGCTGATCGACGACTACGGCTACTGGCAGGGCTCGCGGCAGGCCGTCGACGAGTTCCTGGAGAAGACGGGCGAGCGGCTGCTGCTGCTGCGCATGGACGAAGGCCGCATCGCCGTCAAGCCCTGAGCTCCCTCAAGGAACCCACGAGCCCCGTGCCACACCGGTACGGGGCTCGGTCGTTTCAGCGACTCCCGGCCACCGGCCGTCACCCGAACGACTGCCCTCGGGTGACCGGCGCCCGGCCGGGGTGGTTAGCCCACGGGGTGTGTCCGGCCCTGATCCGCCGGACCCGCCCCAGACCCCCAGGTTGTCCGTCCGGAAGGATCGTGCACAGCGCATGGCACCCCGCCTCACCGTCGTCGTCCCCCTTTACAACGTCGAGGAATACCTCGGTGCCTGCCTGGACTCACTGGCCGGACAGACGATGCCCGACCTCGAGGTCGTCATGGTCGACGACGGCTCCACGGACGGAAGCGGGCGCGTCGCCCGGGAGTTCGCCGCGCGGGACCCGCGCTTCCGGCTGATCACCCAGGAGAACGCCGGACTCGGTGTCGCCCGCAACGCCGGGGTCCTGGAGGCCGACCGGGACGGGGAGTTCCTGACGTTCGTCGACAGCGACGACGTCGTGCCGCCCGGTGCGTACGAGCGGATGCTCGCCGAACTGAGCCGTTCGGGCTCCGACTTCGTCACCGGCAATGTGCACCGGCTCCGCGCCAACGGCGTACTCGAACAGTCCCCGATGTTCCGCAAGCCGATGGAGAAGCCGCGCTCCGCCACCCACATCACCCGGGACTGGGTGCTGCTCGGCGACCGCATCGCCTGCAACAAGGTCTTCCGCAGATCCTTCTGGGACCGTCACGCCTTCGCGTTCCCGGCCGGTGTCCTGTACGAGGACATCGCCGTGGTGCTCCCCGCCCACTTCTTGGCCCGGTCCGTCGACGTCGTCGAGGAACCCGTGTACCACTGGCGGGACCGCGCCGGTTCGATCACGACGCGGCGCGCGGTGCCCCGCGGCATCCGCGACCGGGTCGCCGCCGTCTCCACCGTCAGCGGATTCCTCGCCGCGCGCGGCATGACCGAGGCCAAGCGCCGGTACGACGGGCACGCGCTCTCCGGGGACCTCTGGCTGTTCATCGACGCGCTCCCGGAGGGCGACGCGGCCTTCCACGAGGCGTTCCTCGACCACGCCAACGCGTTCGCCGCGACCGTCGATCCGGCCGTCGTCGACGCACTGCCCCTGCACCTGCGGGTCAAGTGGCAGCTCATCCGGGAGCGCCGGATGCCGGAACTGCTGGACCTCCTCGCGTACGAGAAGTCCGACCGCGACACCTTCCACGTCCGCGGCCTGCTCCGGCCCCGCGCCCAGTACCCGGTCGTCGAAGGACCGCTGCCGCGCCGCGCCACCGCCCTGGGCGGCGCCGACCTCCCCGTACACGCCCACCTCACCCAGGCCGTCTGGCGTGAGGGGCTCCTGCACCTCACGGGGTACGCCTACGTCCGCAACGCGCCCGGCCCGGCCGGCGCCGGCTGGCTGAGGTCGGGCCGCCGCGTCCTCCCGCTGCGTCTGCGCACCTTCGCCACGGACGAGGCCGCAGCCCGGTCCGGCCGCACCCTGCACCGCTACGAACGTTCCGGCTTCGAGGCCGTCGTCGACCCTCGCAGACTCGCCGCCAGGGGCGCGGGGAAGAGCGGCCGCACGACCTGGAAGCTGGAGTCCGTCGTCCTCGGCGGCGGCCGGCCGCGCCGCGGTCCGATGCGGCTCCTCGGCAACCCGGCGGCGCCCGCCGTCGTGTACGCCGGTGAGCGCACCCGGATCGTCCCCCTCCTGTCGGGCAACAAGCTGGAGCTGCGCACCGACCGGATCGACGCCGTCCTCCTCTCGCACACGGCGACCCCGGAAGGCGTACGGATCGAGGTACGGGTCCTCGACGGCAGCGAGCCGACCGCCCTGCGCGTCCAGGAATGGCACACCAAGGAGACCCGGGAGTTCCCCCTCGGGCTCAGCGGTCCTGAGGGCGCGGCGCCCGGCACGGTCGTCGCCGAGGTGCCGCTCACCGCCTTCCGCGGCTCCGACGGGGTGTGGGGGGTCCAACTCGTGGGCGGCAAGCGGCGGGTGACGGTGGCCGCCCGTCCGGAGACCGGGTCCGCGCGGTATCCGCTTCCCGGTGGCCGTGAGATCTACGCGGCCGCCAACCCCTCCGGCGACCTGGTCCTCACCGACCGGAGCGTGCAGCCCGTCGTCGAACGGTTCTCCTGGGCGGACACCGGAGAGCTCGTCCTCGAAGGCGGCCTGCCCGGCCGGTACGCCCGCGGCATCGAGCTCGTCCTGCGGCACAGCGGGCACCAGGAGGAGGCCACCTTCGCGGCACAGACCGTGGCGGACGGCCCGGCGGCCGGATTCCGGGCCGGACTGGACCCGGGGGCCGTCGAAGGGCTCGGCGGAACCCTCCCGCTCTCCGAGGGCCGCTGGTACCTCTTCCTGCGCGAACGCGGCGAGACCGACCCGGACGCCTACCTTCCGCTGCGGGCCGCGACCCCGCTCCACGCCGCCCTGCCGCTCCACCGCGAACCGGACGGCGGCCGGCTCTTCACCCTGGAGCGGCGCTTCCACGACCGGCTCGTCCTGGAGTCGGGCAGCGCACTGCCCGTGGCGGAGCGGGGAGCGTACGCGCAGCGCCGGCTGCGCGAGCGGTACGCGGCCCTGCGCGGCGGGGGCGGGGAACTGCGTCCGGCCGTTCTCTACAGCAGCTTCGACGGACGTCAGTTCTCCGATTCGCCGCGCGCGATCCACGAGGAACTGATCCGCCGCGACACCACGCTCGACCACCTCTGGGTGGTGCGTGACGAGCAGGTCCGCGTCCCGGCCGGGGTGCGCGCGGTCGCCCTGCACAGCGCCGAGTGGCACGAGGCGCTGGCCCGCAGCCGCTGGATCGTCTCCAACACGCATCTGCCCGAGTGGTTCGAGCGGGCCGACGGGCAGTTCGTCGTCCAGACCTGGCACGGCACCCCGCTCAAGCGCATCGGCCGCGACCTAGCCGGCACCCCCACCGCGGACGCCGCCTACATGGCGTCGATGCCGCGGCGGGCCGCCCAGTGGAGCGTCCTCGTCTCGCCGAACACCTTCTCCACCCCGGTCATGCGCCGGGCCTTCGGCCACACCGGCGCCGTCGTCGAATGCGGCTATCCGCGCAACGACCTCCTGTACGCCCCCGACCGGGAGAAGGTGGCCGACGCCGTACGGGAGAGGCTCGGCATCCCCGACGGCAGGCGCGTGATCCTCTACGCGCCCACCTGGCGCGAGGACCGGCCCAAGCAGGGCGGCCGCTACGGACTCGACCTCCAGCTCGACCTGGACGAGGCCGAGAAGGAGCTCGGCGAGGACAGTGTCCTGCTCGTGCGCCGTCACTACCTGGTGGGCGGCAGCATCCCGCAGAGCGCGTTCGTCCGCGATGTGTCGCGCTACCCGGACGTCGCCGAGCTGATCCTGATCAGCGACGTCCTGGTCACCGACTACTCCTCCCTGATGTTCGACTTCGCGGGGACCGGCCGCCCGATGCTGTTCCACACGTACGACCTGGAGCACTACCGCGACACCCTGCGCGGCTTCTGCTTCGACTTCGCCACGCAGGCGCCCGGCCCGCTGATCCCCACATCGGCGGGGGTCGTGGAGGCCCTGCGGGACCTCACACCCGTCACCGAGACCCATCGCGAGGCCTATGCCAGGTTCCGTGAGTCGTTCTGCGACCTCGACGACGGCACCGCGGCGGCCCGGGTCGTCGATCTGATGCTCAAGGGGGAGCAGGTATGAGCACACCGGACTTCAGCTGTGTGGTCACCGGCGGGGGAGGGGCCGCCGCGCTGCGGGCGTCCGTCGACTCCGTGACCGGGCAGAGCCTGCGGGCCACCGAGGCGCTCGTCGTCCTCGGCGCCGACTGCGACCAGGACACCCGGGCGGCAGCCGCAGCGCTCGCCGCGGGCCGCCCCGACCGGGTCCGCCTCCTCGACGCGGACGCGCCCGCGGTCACCACGGCGGCCCTGCGCAACGCCGGAATCGACGCGGCCCGCGGCCGGTACGTCCTCGTGCTCGGCGAGGGCGAACGTCTCCAGCTCCACGCCTGCCGCAACCTCCTGGAGGCTGCCCGGCGCACCGGCGCCGACCTCGTGGCAGGCCGCTGGAGCCGGCTCACCGGGGAGGGCGCGAAGGAGCAGGAGCCCCCCTGGCAGCATCAGTTGTTCGCCCGCTCCCGGACACTCGACCGCTTCACCGACGCACCCGAACTGACCGTCAGGGACGCGCTGGTGACCGGGTTCTGTCTCCGCCGCGAAGCCGTGGAACGGCACGGCCTGCGGTACGCGGAGGACCTCACCCACAGCGAGATCCTGTTCGGCCCCCTGGCGGCCGCCGCGGTCGGCCGGATCACGCTCGTACGCAGACTGACCGTGACCGGGCGGGCGGTGAACGGGCAGGACATCGCCGGACTGATCCAGGCGCACCGGAGGGTGTGCAACACCCTGGTCGCCCAGGGGCTGCACGACCTGCGCGACCAGCGCGAACGTGCCTTCGCCCTCGACCGGCTGGTGCCGCTCGCCCGGACGTTTCCCCGGCTGCCCGCGGCCGACCGGGCCCGGGTCACCGCGTCCACCGCCCGCGGACTGGCCGACAGCGTCCCCGGCCCCGTCCGGGAGACGCTGCCGCCCCTCGAACGGGTCGCCGTCCACCTCCTCGCCCAGGGCGACGCGGACGGCGTACTCGCGGCGGCGTACGCGCTGAACCGGCCGGGGACGGTGGCCGCCCCCCTCGTCACCGGCGACGACGGACGCGTCCACTGGCCCGCCACGGACCCCGGCCGCACGTCCGGCACCGACACCGGGCAGGCACCCGCCGCAGGCCTCGACGTCACCGAACTCGGCCACCAGTACCGCACGTTCGGTGAACTGCGGCTGATGAACCGGCTCACCCGGTGCACTGCCGACGACGGCCGTCTGCTCCTCGAAGGGCACCTGGTCCTGCCCGCCCACGCGGCCCCGGACGCCGGCCTGCCGCTCACCGCGGAGCTGGAGTTCCGCGTGCGGGACGGCTCCCGCGCCTTCCGTTTCCCGGTCGGCGAGCTGCACCGTGAGGCCACCGGCATCCGCTGGCGGACCCACGCCGACCTCACCCGCGTCCTGCGCCCGCTCGGCGCGCGCGACACGCTCTGGGACGCCCGCCTGTTCGTCGAGGCCGGCGGCACCCGGTCCGTCAGCGACCTCTTCGCCCCCCACGACCTGCTGGACCGGCCGGACCGTTTCGCCGCCCGGCCCCGGCTCGGACGGCTCGCCGGGGACACCTGGGAGCCCTACGTCACGCTCAAGGACCACCTGGCGCTCCGGCTCGTGCCCCGCAACCGCCCGGCCCGCGCCCTGCGCCGCCTCGTCCACTACGCCACCCACTTCCGCCCCGCCCGCAAGGCCCAACTCCTGCTGCGGGCCCTGCGCAAGAGGCGCGACCGGTGGCGCTCGCGCGGCTTCAAGGCTCCCGTCTACAACACCTGGCTCTGCCGGCTGCCCGTACGCAAGGGCTCCGTCGTCTTCGAGAGCCACATGGGCAAGTGTTACGGCGACAGCCCCCGCGCGATCCACGAGGAAGTGCGCGGCCAGGGCCTCCGGCTGCACTGCGTCTGGTCGTACGAGAGCTCTCCCAAGGGCTTCCCCGCCGACGCCCGGCTCGTACGCCGCTGGTCGTGGCGGTATCTGTGGGCCCTGGCCCGGGCCGAGTACTGGGTCGACAACCAGGGTTTCCCGCAGAATCTGCGCAAGCGCCCCGGCACCACGTACCTCCAGACCTGGCACGGCTCGGCGTACAAACGCATGGGCTTCGACGAGACCCGCGTACGGATGCAGAACGCCCCGCAGCGCCACCGCCTCCAGGAGGCCGTGCACCGCTTCGACCACTTCCTCGTCCGCTCCGAGCACGATGTGAACACCCTCGCCCGCGCCTACCGGCTCCCCGCCGAGCGGCTGCTGGCCACCGGCTACCCCCGTAACGACGCCCTGCTCGCCGCGCGGGCCAGGGACGAGGCCGAGGGGCGGTTGCCGCGCCCCCCGCTCGCGGACGCGCTCGGCATCCCCGACCACAAGAAGACCGTGCTGTACGCGCCGACGTTCCGCGGGGGCCCCGGGAAGCGCAAGCGGCGCCGGCTCCCGCTGGACGTCGCGCGCTTCGCGGAACGCTTCGGCGACGAGTACACCCTGCTGGTACGGGCCCACTACCTGGAGGCCGCACGGCTGCCCGTGTGCCCGCCCGGCACGGTGCTGGACGTCTCCGCCCACCATGACGTCACCGAACTCCTCACGCTCGCCGACGTGCTGATCACCGACTACTCGTCGATCATGTTCGACTACACGCTGCTTGACCGGCCCGTCGTCCTGTTCGCGCCCGACCTCGACGCGTACGCCACCGCCCGGGGCAGCTACTTCGACCTGCGGGAGAAGGCGCCGGGGCCGGTGGTGGAGACGGAGGACGAACTGTTCGCGGTGATGGGCCGTCTGAAGGCCACCGACACGGCGTACCAGGAGGCGCGCGCCGCGTTCGCCGAGGAGTTCGGCGGCTACGACAAGGGCGACGCGGCGCGGACCGTCGTCGCCACCGTCTTCGCCCGTCACCTCTCACGTACCCCCAGGGAGGCCGGCCGATGAGCCGCAGCCGTGACGTGTTCATCGTCTCCAACAGCACGGACGAACTCGGCGGAGTCACCGGCTGGACGCACCGGACGGCCCGGCTGTTCCAGCAGCGCGGGCACCGGGTGCAGGTGATCGGCATCCACGCCTCGGAGCTGAAGATGGCGCTCCCCGACCCTCCCGGCTACCCCGTCACCGCCCTGTACCCGGCCCACCCGCCGACGCCGTGGGCGCCGAAGGGCCTGCGGGACCGCTTCCGGGTCCCCGCGCGCCGCCGCGAGGCGGCCAGGGCCGAGGAGAAGCGGCGCGCGGTCCGGCGGCTCTCCGAGATCTTCCGCACGGCGAGCCCCGGGGCCGTCGTCCTCGTCACCCAGGTGTGGGCCATGGAGTGGGTCGGCGAGGCCGACACCGGCGGCCACCGGGTCATCGGGATGAGCCACGAGTCGTACGACTACTCCCGCGCGAGCCACCGCTACCGGTGGATCAAGAACCACTACAGCGCCCTGGACCGCTGGCTCGTCCTCACCGAGGAGGACGCCGACATCTGGGCGGGCGACGGGATGAACAACGTCGGATTCATGCCGAACGCCCTGGCCGGTCTGCCCGAAGTGCCCTCCCCGCGCACCGCGAAGCGCGTGGCGAGCATCGGCAGGCTCAGCGACCAGAAGGGCATCGACATGCTCCTGGACACCTGGGCGCTGGTGGCCCCGCGGCGGCCGGAATGGAGGCTCGGGGTGTACGGGGCGGGCGAGGACGAGGCGGAACTGAGGGAGCAGTGCACCCGGCTGGGCCTCGACGGGTCGGTCGACTGGATGGGCCGCACCGACGACGTGCCGGGAGCCCTCGCGGACGCCTCGGTCTTCGTCCAGTCCTCGCGCGGCGAAGGCTTCCCGCTGGCGCTGATGGAGGCGATGGCGAGCGGGGTGCCGTGCGCCGCCTTCGACTGCGCGCCGGGCGTACGGGAGATCGTGCGCGACGGCGAGGACGGCCTGCTCGCCGCGGCCGGGGACATCGGCGCCCTGGCCGACCGGCTGCTGCGGCTGACCGGAAACCCCCGGATGCGGGACTCGATGGGGGAGCGGGCGCGGATCAATGTGCAGCGCTTCTCCGAGGCGGAGACCGTGCGGCGCTGGGAAGAGCTCTTCGCCTTCCTGGAGCGCTGAGGGCGGTGGGGGGGGGGGGGGGGGGAGCAGACCCGGACCCCCCATGCGGTCCTCTCCACCCACGGGCGGGGTTGCCAACACCGCCCCAGGGGGAAACCAGCCTACTCCCCCCCCCATCCTACGGGGCAAA
>NZ_JBWKLF010000001.1:44785-202679 GCF_056430475.1 Streptomyces sp. NPDC045968
GGGGGGCTGGTGGGGTGGGGGGAAGGTTTTTTTTCTTTTGGGGGTGGTGGGGGGGGGGGGGGGGGGGGGGCCCCCCCCCCCCCCCCCACCCCGCGGCGGCTCTCCTCAGTCGACGGACGGGCTCGACGCCGCGGCCCTGGGCGGACCCGGCTCCGCCCGCATGGCCGGCTGCCGGGGCAGCGTGCCCACGGGCCGCCGCTCCTTGAGCGGTACGGGCACGGGCAGCCCGCCCGTCTCGCCCAGGAAGACCCGGCGCACCACCCGCTCGGCGGCGTACCCGTCGTCGTACGGACAGAACCGGGCCCGGAAGGCCGCCCGCAGCTGTGCGGACCGGGAGCCCCGCCAGTGGTCCGAGGTGAAGATGTCGAGCAGGTCGTCCTGGCTGCGGGCGACGGCTCCCGGCGGGAACGTCCGGAGGTCGAAGTACGTCCCCCGGGCCGCCTCGTACGCCTGGCTGTCGTCCAGGTGGATGACGAGCGGGCGGTCCAGATTGGCGTAGTCGAACATCAGCGACGAGTAGTCCGTGATCAGTGCGTCCGAGGCGAGACACAGCGTCTCCAGCGACGGATGGTCGCTGACGTCGATGATCCGGGGATGCGGCCTCCGGCCGGCCGGGGCCATCGGGGCGCTGTACAGGTAGTGGGAGCGGGCCAGGACGACGTAACGCGGTCCGAGGACCTGCACGAGCCGTTCCAGGTCGAGGGTGTGGCGCTGGGAGCGCCGGTAGTCGCGGTGCGTCGGCGCGTACAGGATGGCGGTGCAGTCCTCCGGGATGGAGAGCGTCTCGCGCAGCCTGGCCACCTCCTGCGCGCTCGTCCGGTGGAAGACGTCGTTGCGCGGATAGCCGTACTCCAGCGTCGTGTAGCCGGACGGGTAGGTCCGCTCCCACACGAGCGTGGAGTGCAGATTGGCGGAGAGGGAGAAGTCCCACTTGTCGATGTTGCGCAGCAGCTGTTCGAAGTCCGTGGACCCGGCCGCCGCCGGGCGGTCCACCAGGTCCGTCCCCATCGTCTTCAACGGCGTCCCGTGGTGGGTCTGCACCAGCACCTGGCCACGCCTCTTCACCAGCCGGCGGTCGAAGTTGACGTTGTTCACCAGGTACTTGGACCGGGCCAGCGCGGTCCAGTAGCGGAACGTCCCCGGGTGCAGCCTGCGGGTACCGGTAGGCACGGTGTGCGCGTCCTCGGGGCGGCAGATCCAGGAGGTCCGCAGGCCCGGGACCAACTCGCGGGCCTTCGCCTCGATCGCCGCCGGATTGCAGGCGTAGCCCCGGTTCCAGTAGGCGGCGAACACCGCGTCGTGCGGACGGACCGGCAGCCGCAGCTGGACGCGGTAGTGCAGCTGGAGGAGGGCCCCGCGCACCAGATGGCGCAGGGCCGCGACGCGGAGCCGCAGCACGCCGCGCAGCTGCTGTGCCGCCCACAGCAGACGGTACGTGCGGTGGGCGCCCAGCCGGAACAGCCCGTGGCGCAGCCGGGCGCGGCGCGGGACGCGGGCGCCGGGCGTGCGGTAGCGGACGCAGTGGGCGCGGGCACGGCGGAAGAACTCGGCGCGGGTGCCGTGCGGCAGCCGTCCGTGCGAGGTGAACAGCGTCGAGAAGTGGTCGAGCATCCGCCGGAATATCACCGGCCGCCAGACGGCGAGTCCGGGGCGGGCGTCGATGAACGCGAAGACCCGGTCGTACTGGTCGAAGACGTCGAAGTGCCGGCGGCTGGTGGTGGAGAGGATGTTGCCCCGGCGCCGCTGGCGGTAGCCGACGCACACGGCGTCGAGGACCGCGATCGACCCGGCGGCCATCAGCACCGGGTAGGTCCAGGGCGTGTCCTCGTAATAGCCCGGCGGGAAGGTGAAGCCCTCCGCCTCCACGAACTCGCGGCGGTACGCCTTGTTCCAGACGACCATGAGGATCTTGAGCAGCTCGGGACGGTCGGCGAGCCGGAAGGAGGCGGGGCCGGTCTCGGCGAGGTACGGGGCGAGCTGGTTGCGGACGGTTTCGCCGGACCAGTGGACACGGGTGTAGTCGTAGACGAGGACGTCGGGGCCGCCGGTCGCCGCGATCCGGTCGGCGATGAGCTGGAGCGCGTCCGGCAGGAGGGTGTCGTCCCCGTCGAGGAAGATCAGGTAGTCCCCGCTCGCCCTGGCGATACCGGCGTTGCGCGCGGGGCCGAGGCCGGTGTTCTTCGGCAGGTGGACGACGCTGAACCGGTGGTCGCGGCCGGCGTACTCGTCGGCGATGGCACCGCAGGCGTCCGGTGAGCCGTCGTCGACCACGATGATTTCGAAGTCCTTGAAGGACTGGCCCGACACCGAGTCCAGGCACTCGTGCAGAAACGCCTGGACCCGGTACGCGGGCACGATGACACTGAACCGGGGCACAACACATCCATGGGTCGGTCGCGGGCGGCAGGTGGCCCGCAAACGGCCGAAGGAGTGACATGGTTACGCCAGACGTGGCATTCGGGGGACATACGGGGTGGAGCGGCCCGGTTATGGGTAACGGGGCCGCTCCGTGTTGACGCGTCCGACGGGTGCCGGCGGATGGCTACTTGACGGCGCCCGCCATCACACCGGACACGAACTGCCGCTGGAACGCGAAGAAGACCGCCAGCGGAATCACCATCGAGACGAAGGCGCCGGGCGCCAGCACATCGATGTTGTTGCCGAACTGGCGCACCTGCTGCTGGAGCGCCACGGTGATCGGCGGGGACTCGGAGTCGGCGAAGATCAGCGCCACGAGCATGTCGTTCCACACCCAGAGGAACTGGAAGATGCCGAGCGAGGCGATCGCCGGTCCGCCCAGCGGCATCACCACCCGGGTGAAGAGCCTGATCTCGCCCGCCCCGTCGAGCCGGGCGGCCTCCAGCAGTTCGCGCGGGATCTCCGCGAAGAAGTTCCGCAGCAGGAAGATCGCGAACGGCAGCCCGAAGGCCGTGTGGAACATGATCACGCCGAAGGTCGTCTCGAAGATCCCGATGGCGCCGAAGAGCTCGGAGACCGGGATCAGGGCGACCTGTACGGGCACGACCAGCAGCCCGACGACGATCAGGAACCACCAGTCGCGGCCGGGGAACTCCATCCAGGCGAAGGCGTATCCGGCGAGCGAACCGATGACCACGACCAGGAACGTGGTCGGGACGGTGATCATCACCGTACTGAAGAGCGAGTCGGTGATGACTGAATTGTCCAGCAGGCGCTGGTAGTTGTCGAAGGTCAGCTCGGAGGGAGCGGTGAAGATCTTCCACCAGCCGGTCGCCGCGATGTCGTCGGCGCCCCGCAGCGAGGAGAGCAGCAGCCCGATCGTCGGCATCAGCCAGAACAGGCCCACCAGGATCAGGAAGACCCGCATCACCCCGCCACCGGCCCGGGCGGCGATCCGCCCGGCGAGGGACTGCTTGGCCTTCACTGTCGGCACTGTGGTCACCGGCGCCCCTCCTTCCGTATCCGGCGGATGTTGAACAGCATCACCGGGATCACCAGCAGCAGCAGGAGTACGGCGATGGCGCTGCCGATCCCCAGATCGGCGTCCGTGCCGAACGAGGACCGGTACAGCTGGAGCGCCAGTACGTTCGCGTCGTCCTGGGAGGACCCCGGCGCGATGATGAACACCAGGTCGAAGATCTTCAGGACGTTGATCATCAGCGTGACCAGCACCACCGCGAGGACCGGTGCGAGCAGCGGCACCGTGATCCGGCGGAACACCTGCCACTCGTTGGCCCCGTCCACCCGGGCCGCTTCGAGGAGTTCACGCGGCAGACCGGCCAGGCCCGCCGCGATCAGCACCATCGCGAAGCCCGCCCACATCCAGACGTAACTGCCGATGATCCCGGGCGTCACCAGCGACGGCCCGAGCCAGTCGACACCGTTGTACGGCTCCGAGAAGTTGGACGCGGGCAGCCGGACCTGGGCGCCGTCGGCCGAGGCGGGCAGGGTGAACGTACCGTCCGCGCCCGCCGTGGCCGACGCGATCACCTTGCCGTCCTTGACCGCCTCGACCTTGATGCCCTTGAGGCCGAGCTCCTTGGGGTCGACGACATTGGGTGTGCCGCCGCCGCCCTTGGTGAAGTCCAGCCAGGCGGTACCGGTGATCTTCCCGTCCCCGCCGCCGGCCGCCTTCGCCGGTGCGGCGTCGCCCGGCATCTTCGCCGGGGCCACGCCCACCAGCGGGATCAGGACCGGCTCACCGGCCTTCACCGGCTGCTTCGTGACGAACGAACCGCCACCGCCCGCCTTCAGCGGGTGCGCGGGCAGCGGATGCGCCTTGGGGAAGCCCGCCGACTCGGCGAACGTGTCGTGCACACCCACCCATACGGCGTTGGCGACACCCCGCTCCGGGGCCTGGTCGTACACCAGACGGAAGATGATGCCCGCGGCGAGCATCGAGATCGCCATCGGCATGAAGACGATCAGCTTGAACGCCGTGCCCCAGCGGATGCGTTCGGTCAGCACCGCGAAGATCAGCCCGAGGGCGGTGGAGATCGTCGGCGCGAACACGACCCAGACCGCGTTGTTCTTGACCGCGGTACGGATGGTGGCGTCGGTGAACAGCGCCTTGTAGTTGTCGATCCCGGCGAAACCCGTACCCGCCTGGTCGAAGAAGGAACGGTAGACGGAGTAGACGATGGGATAGACCACGAGCGCGCCGAGAAGCACCAGCGCGGGCAGCAGGAACACCGCCGCGATGAGCTTCCTGGTGCCGGTCACGCTCCTGGCCGGACGCTGACGTGGACTCTGATCGGCGGGGGGCACCGTGGCGGTGCCCCCCTCGGCCGCTTCTCTCATCCCGTCAGCTCTTGAACGCCTTGGCCGCGTCGGACTCCAGCTTGGCTTGAGTCCCCGCGATGTCCTTCGGGTTCTTCAGGAAGTCCTGGAGCGTCTTCCACTCGCCCTTCCCGGGGGTGCCGCCGAACGACTGCGGCGCCTGGTCGGACATGTCGAAGCGGACGTCGTCACCGGCCGCGATCAGTGCCTCGGCCATCGTGCGCTGCACGTCGTTCGGATACGCGGCGGCGTCCAGGCCCTTGTTCGGCGAGATGAACCCGCCCGCCTCGGCCCAGATCTTCGCCGCGTCGGTGGAGGCCAGCCAGGTCAGCAGCGCCTGCGCGCCCTTGCTGTCCTTCAGCGCCACCGCCGCGTCGCCGCCCGTCACCACGGGGGAGTCGGCGCCGACCGCGGGGAACGGGAACACCTTGGCGTCCTTCCCGATCTCGGCCTTCGTCTGTGCGATGTTGATGGAGACGAAGTCGCCCTCGAAGACCATGGCGCCCTTGGGCTGGTCGCCGCCGGTGAACGTCTGGGTGACGGACGCCGGGAACTCCGTCTGGAGCGCGCCGTCGGCGCCGCCCGCGATCAGAGTGGGCTTGCCGAAGAGCTGGGCGAGCGTGGTGAGCGCGTCCTTCACGGACGGGTCCGTCCACTTGATCTCGTGCTGCGCCAGCTGGTCGTACTTCTCCGGGCCCGCCTGGGAGAGGTAGATGTTCTCGAACCAGTCGGTGAGGGTCCAGCCGTCCGCGCCGCCGACCGAGACCGGGGTGACACCCGAGGCGGAGATCGTCTCGGCCGTGGCCAGGAAGTCCTTCCAGGTCTTCGGCTCACTCGCGCCCGCGTTTTCGAACGCCTGGGCGTTGTACCAGATCAGGGACTTGTTCGCGGCCTTGAAGTACACCCCGTACTGGGTGCCGTCCACCGCTCCGAGGTCCTGCCAGACCTTCGCGTAGTTCTTGCTCAGCTGGGCCTTCGCCTCGGCGCCCACCGGCTTGGCCCACTTCTTCGCCACGGCCTGCTGGATCGCTCCGACCTGCGGGATCATCGCGACGTCCGGCGGCTGGCCCCCCGCCACCTTCGTACCGAGGAAGTTGACGATCGGGTCCTGCGCCGGGACGAAGGTGACCGCCGCGCCCGTGCGCTTCTCGAACTCGTCCAGCACCTTGGTGAAGTTGGCCTGCTCGGGCCCGGTCCAGACCGCGGCGACCGAGATCTTCTCGCCGTCCAGTTTCGGCAGTACGACGCTCGACGGGCTCTGGCTGTCCTGGGCGGAGCCCTTGCCCGGCTTGTCCTTGCCGCCGCTGTCGCCACCGCAGCCGGTGAGGGCCAGTGCCCCGACCGCGGTGCATACCAGTGCGGCCCTACCCATGCGAAGGGTTGTGCGCATCCCTGCCCCGTCTCTCCTGCGCGCATGTGCGCGGAGCCGTGCCGCCGGCCGCTGGGGCCGCGCTGCCGCTCCGCGTACATGTCGTGCGTTCATTGCGTACACGTCGTCCGTGCGCACAGTCCTACGCCCGGGGCACGGACGCCGCAATACCGCCATCGGCCCCAACCAGCTGATCGTTGTGGGCTCGTGACGTCACATCAGTGCGACGAGTGGCTGATTCCGATCATGGAGTCAGGAGGGGAAGGGGAGGAGCGGGGGCAGTCGTTCCGCGTTCACCGAACGGGCTGCCCGCTCCAGGGCGCTGGCCAGGAGCGCCAGGTCCGTCGGCCCGTTGCCGAGCTCGCGCACGGGGCGGCGGGTGGGCGGATCGCCCATCCGCTCCCATTCCAGCGGCACGACGGTGGGGCGCAGCGTCGCCGTACGGGGAATGCGGCCGGTGACCCGGCCCCCCTGGAACGGTGTGACCCGCCCGTCGGGATGCCCCAGCCGCCCCCGCCCCGGCGCGGGTTCGTCCGGGGAGGGCGGTACGGCCGGTGCGTCGAGGATGATCCGCAGCCGGGCCCCCCGGGCCAGCTCGGTGTCCTCGGTGCGGTCCGGGCGTGCGGAGGTCGCGACCAGGTGCACGCCGAGCCGTCCGCCGTCCCTGGCCACGGCCTCCAGGGCGCGTACGACGGAACCGGCGGCGGGGCGGCCGGGGCTGCCGAGCGCCGGGGCGACCAGGGCGTCGAAGTCGTCGGCCAGGACGACGAGCCGGGGCAGCGGGGAGGGGCCGGGGTCCGCGGTCCGCGCGGCGGGTCTCAGCCGCAGGGTGCCGGTGGCCGGTGAGTCCAGGTCGCCACGTTGTTCGGTGGCGCTCGGCGGACGCCCGCCCACGACCCGCCCCGCCTCGTGCCGCGCGTGCCACTCGGAGAAGTCCAGCGGCCCGAGCAGCTCGGCCCGGCGCTTGAGCTCACCGCCGAGGGCCTGGGCGAACTCGCGCATCCTCACGGGGTCGGAGGCCACCAGGTGCGTGAAGACGTGCGGCAGTTCCGTGCAGGGCCGCAGTCCCTCGCCGCGCTCGCTCCCGGCCCCGTCGATGAGCAGGATGCCGAGCCGGTCGGGCCGGGCCGCGGCGGCGAGCGAGGCGGCCACGGCCCGCAGCAGCTCCGTACGTCCGCTGCCGGCGGGCCCCTCGATCAGCAGATGCGGCCCTTCGTCGGCCAGATCGACACTGAGGGCCCCCCGGGGCCCGGCCCCGAGCACGACGACGGGCCGCCCGGCGTACACGGCCGACCCACCCGCTCCCCGCCCCCCGGACTCACCGCTCGCCCCTTCGCCGCGCCGCTGCGGCTGCACGGCGGCGCGGGAGCCGGGGTACGGGGTGCGGCCGGAGCCGGTGCTGTCGGTACGGGGGTACGGGGTGCGTCCGGAGCCGGTGTTGCTCGTCCCCGGGTACGGCGTGCGGCCCGAGCCGGTGGTGTCGCTGCCCGGGTACGGCGTACGTCCGGAGCCGTGGGTGGTGCCTGCGGGATACGGGGTGCGACCGGAGCCGGAGTTCTCGGTACGGGGGTACGGGGTGCGGCCCGAGCCGGCGGTGTTCGTCCCCGGGTACGGAGTCCGCCCCGAGCCGGAGGTGTCCATGTCCGGGGGCGTGCGCTGGGGGCCCACGCGGGCGCCCGTGCTGACGGTGCGGCCCGAGCCCGGGGTGTCCAGTTCCGACGCCGAAGGGCCGGGGGAGGCCGCGGGGCGCGGTGTCGCACCCGGCTGCTCCTCCGCCGTGGAGGCCCAGCGCGCCATCAGCGACGCCGGGGTGGCCCTCGCCAGCCCCAGCTCGTCCAGCAGCCGGGCGGACGGCGGCAGCGCCGCGGCCATCGGGCGGCCGGGCAGCGCCACCGAACCCTCCTCGCGCAGCGGGGCCAGCGCACGGCCGAACCGCTCGGCCCAGGCCACCGAGACCGCGTCCACGGCCGCCACCGTGCCGTGGCCCGCCGTCTGGCCGCCCGCCGTACGCAGCAGGCGCAACGCGGTCGCCACGTCGCCGCTCAGCATCGCGACGGCCCCGCACTCGCGGAAGGCGATCGAGGCGCGGCACGCGGCGTCGTACGTCGCCGTGACCGGCGATGTCGGCGACGAGGCCGGAGTCTCGGCGAGGCAGATCAGATGGATACCGGCGGCCGCCCCCGCACCGGCCAGCCGGGCCGTGGTCTCGCGCAGCGCCGAGGAACCGGGGTCACCGTCGACGATCACCACGGTGTACGGCCCCGTGTGGCGCCGGGCGGCCTCGGCGACCGTGGACCGGTCGACGCTCGCCCAGCCGGGACCGAGCGGCCCCTCGTCCAGCCGGCGCACCAGCTCCGCCGTACGGGCCGTGGCCTGCTCCCGGTCGTACGCGAGGAGCAGCCTGCAGTCCTGCCCGTGCATCGGCCGCAGATGCGGCAGCCACCCGAGCCATGCCCACTCGCGCCGGCGCTCGTCCGTGCTGCGCGAGCGGTCGGTGCTGATCAGCACGATCTCCAGGTCGAACGGGGAGTGCAGCGCGGCGAGCTGTGCCACCGTCGACCGGGCCAGTCCGGCCAGCCGGGCCCTCGGCCCCGCGAGGCCGAGCGAACCGGCCTCCCGCAGGCCCACGGTCACAGGAACGGCGGGCAGCTCGGCCCGCTCGGTCGTCCCCAGCCGTACGACCAGCGCCTCGGGGTGCTCGGTGCCGCGCTCCCACAGGCGCGGACCGGGACCGAGAGCGGTCAGCAGCACCGCCGCCGGGTCGGGCCAGGTGCCCGCCGGGGCGGTGGCACGGGGAGGCGGCGAGGACGCCGAGGACGGTGCGAAGGAAGAAGGGGTGGCGCGGGCGTCGTCCGCCTGCCCCGCAGCGTCGTGGGCGGTCTCGCCTCTGCCGCCCGCGAGTCGTCTCGCCCAGGCGCCTATGCCGCCACGGCGGGGCGCCTCGCCCGCGACATGACGGGTGCCGTGGCCATGGGTGACGGAGGAGTGCGCCCCGCCGGGCGCGTACCGGTGGTCGTCGTGCCCGGCCGGCCCCGGGCCGCCCTGGGCGGGGACATCGCCGTACGCGTGCGACGGGCCGTCCCCGTGCCCGTACGCCGTCTCGTACTCCGCTTCCCCGTGCTCCCCCCGGTCCGGGGCATGGGTGACCGACGCCCGGTTCACCCGCAGGTGGCCCTCGCCGTCCGGGGCCGTCGGCAGGACGGGCGTGCGGGTGCCCGAGGTGAGCCGGAGCGTCGATTCGCCGAGCCGCAGCAGCGCGCCCGGGTTGAGCCGGACCGGCCGGTCGTGGACCTCCGTACCGTCCAGGGAGGTGCCGTTGGTGGAGCCCAGGTCGGTCACCGAGACCCGGCCGTCCTCGGAGACGGTCACCGCGCAGTGCAGCCGGGACACGTCCGGGTCGTCGAGCGGGACGTCCGCGTCGGCCGAGCGGCCGATCCGGATCTGCCCGCCGTGCAGCAGATGCACCCCGCCCGCGTCGGGCCCGGCGATCACGTGCAGGTGCGCGGGGACGGCGTCGTCCGCCGTCTCCTCCTCACCGGGCACCTGGAGCGAGAGCACCGCGCCGTCCACCAGCGGGGGCTCGCCCAGGGCGATGCGCTGCGCGTCGAGCCGCTCGCGCCCGGCGAACAGCACCACCGCACCGCCGCCCATGGAGCCGTCGGGCGCGGAGACGGCCGAGGCCAGGCCGGAGGCGACGGCGGCGAGTGCCGTGCCCGCGGGCGCGGTGACGAGCACATCGCAGGCGCGTGCCGGGGTCGGGGTCTGGCCGCTGCGCGGCGCGAGGACGGTCAGCCGGATCTGCATCGCCGTCAGCGGTCCCTTCTGCGCGGGCGCCCGGCAGGGGAGATGACCTGTGATTCCCCCCACCCGGCACGGACGCGTCGTCCGGTACAGGTCGTCACGTACCGCGAGGCTCCCGACCCCACAGTTCCGTGCTGGAGGCATCCTCGCACCTGACACTGACAACACGCCCGGGGGCCAGCACTAAGTGATCTTGAATCGTCGGCTGTGGACGTAAAAGTGCCTGCTTGGGTCGTGCTCGAAGCCCCCCGCCGGGCGCCTGCCGCACGACGGGAATCCGTCCTGCGCACCTGTTCGACAACCAATCGACCGTGTGCTGCGTCTTCACCCCCACACACTCCAGGACACACAGGACACGGCGGAAACACGACCGCAAGACGACCGGCCGACGGCCCGTTCAGCGGCATTAGAGTGGGCCGGAACATCCGGGCAGGCCCGGCGGACGGCAAGCACCACGATCAGCAGGGAGCGCATGACGTGCGGCCTGTAGGCAGCAAGTACCTCCTGGAGGAGCCGCTCGGACGCGGCGCCACCGGCACCGTCTGGCGAGCCCGCCAGCGGGAGACCGCGGGCGCCGAGGCGGCCGTCGCGGGCCAGCCCGGCGAGACCGTTGCGATCAAGGTCCTCAAGGAGGAGCTCGCCAACGACGCGGACGTCGTGATGCGGTTCCTGCGCGAGCGCTCCGTGCTGCTCCGGCTCACCCACGAGAACATCGTGCGCACCCGGGACCTGGTCGTCGAGGGGGATCTCCTCGCCCTCGTCATGGACCTGATCGACGGCCCGGACCTGCACCGCTATCTCCGCGAGAACGGCCCGCTCACCCCGGTCGCCGCCGCGCTCCTCACGGCGCAGATCGCGGACGCGCTCGCCGCCAGCCACGCCGACGGCGTCGTCCACCGCGACCTCAAGCCCGCCAACGTGCTGCTGGACGAGCGCGACGGCCGGATGCACCCGATGCTCACCGACTTCGGCATCGCGCGGCTCGCCGACTCCCCGGGCCTGACCCGGACCCACGAGTTCGTCGGTACGCCCGCCTACGTGGCACCGGAGTCCGCCGAGGGCCGGCCGCAGACCTCGGCCGTCGACATCTACGGCGCGGGCATCCTGCTGTACGAGCTGGTCACCGGCCGTCCGCCGTTCGCCGGCGGCACCGCGCTCGAAGTCCTGCACCGGCACCTCAGCGAGGAGCCGCGCCGCCCCACCACGGTCCCGGAGCCGCTGTGGACGGTCATAGAGCGCTGCCTGCGCAAGGACCCCGACCAGCGTCCCAGCGCCGAGAACCTGGCCCGCGCACTGCGTACGGTCGCCGCGGGCATCGGCGTGCACGCCAACTCCGCCCAGATCGCGGCGGCCGACGGCGTGGGCGCCCTGCTCGCCCCCGACCCGGCACCCGCCGCGGTGCCGGAGACCGCGGGCGCGGCCGACCCCACCCAGGTGCTGCCGAGCAACGCGGGCTCGTACAACCCGAACGCGTACGACCCCGCCGCCGCGACCAGCGTCATGCGGCAGGAACCCGGACCGAACCAGGGGTTCGGCCAGGGCGCGGGCGGGGCCGACCCGACCTCCGTCATGCCGCCCGTACCGCCCCGCCCCGACGGCCCTCCGGAGCCCGACGGCCCGCACCCGTGGCAGTCGCAGCTCCAGGCGGCGCGCGACCGCAACGAGCAGACGCAGGTCCAGTACCTCGACCCGAACCAGGACCCCCTGCGCCGTCGGCCGCAGCGCCAGCAGCCGCCGCAGCACCAGCAGCGTCAGCAGGCGCCCCAGCACCAGCAGCGTCAGCAGTACCCACCGCAGCAGCAGCCCCAGCGCTACCATCAGCCGCAGCAGCAGCATCAGCCGCAGCAGCGTCAGCAGTACGCGCCCCCGCAGCAGCCGCCGCCCCAGCCGCCGGCCCCCCGCCAGCCGAGGCAGCGCAGCTCCAACCCGATGCGCATCCCGGGACTCGGCTGCCTGAAGGGCTGCCTGTTCACCGTGGTGCTGCTGATCGTCGCGAGCTGGCTGATCTGGGAACTCACGCCGCTCCAGGACTGGGTGGCCCAGGGCAAGGGCTACTGGGAGGCGATCGGCGACGCGATCACCACCGTGAAGGACTGGGTCTCCGAGCTGGGCAACGCCGCCGACAGCGCCGAGAACGCGGGCAACTGACGCCGAAGACCGGTGATTCTGTAGCTATGTCGACTTCTACGGGCCAATTTCGCCCGTAGAAGTCGAGGTTGGCGCCATCCAGGGCACGCAGCACCCGAATCGCCGCGTAACTTTGTCGACCGGGGGTCCAACGCCAGCCGCTGAGGGAGCAGTCTTGGCACGGAATATCGGCAGCCGGTACACCGCCCACCAGATCCTGGGGCGCGGCAGCGCCGGCACGGTGTGGCTCGGCGAGGGGCCTGAAGGCCCCGTCGCCATCAAGCTGCTGCGTGAGGACCTCGCGTCCGACCAGGAGCTCGTGGGCCGCTTCGTGCAGGAGCGCACCGCCCTGCTCGGACTCGACCACCCGCACGTCGTCGCGGTCCGCGACCTCGTGGTGGACGGCACCGACCTGGCGCTCGTCATGGACCTCGTACGCGGCACCGACCTGCGCACCCGGCTCGACCGCGAGCGCAGGCTCGCCCCCGAGGCCGCGGCCGCGATCATCGCGGACGTCGCCGACGGCCTGGCCGCCGCGCACGCCGCCGGAGTGGTCCACCGCGACGTCAAGCCGGAGAACATCCTGCTCGACATGGAGGGCCCCCTCGGCCCCGGCGGCTCGCACCCGGCCCTGCTCACCGACTTCGGCGTCGCCAAGCTGATCGACACCCCGCGCCGCACCAAGGCCACCAAGATCATCGGTACGCCGGACTATCTGGCCCCCGAGATCGTCGAGGGCCTCCCGCCGCGCGCCGCCGTCGACATATACGCCCTCGCGACGGTGCTGTACGAGCTCCTCGCGGGGTTCACGCCCTTCGGCGGTGGACACCCCGGTGCCGTCCTGCGCCGCCACGTCACGGAGACGGTCGTCCCGCTCCCCGGCATCCCCGAGGAGCTCTGGCAGCTCCTCGTCCAGTGCCTGGCCAAGGCGCCGGCCTCCCGGCTGCGCGCCTCCGAGCTCGCGGCCAGGCTGCGCGAGCTGCTCCCGCTGCTGGCGGGCATCCCGCCGCTGGACGTGGACGAGCCGGACACCGAACCGGAACCGCAGACCTACGACGAACAGCAGTACACCCCGGCCGAGGAGCCCCGCCGCCGCGGCGCCGTCCCGCTCGTCCCCGGCTCCTCCCCGGACTCCAACCGCGACACCCACACGAGCATGCGCGTCCCGGCCCCCGACGAACTGGCCGGAGGCCCGCTCGGCACGGCACGAGCCCCCCGCGCCCCGGGCCGCCCACGCCCCGGCTCGGCCCGCAACAAGTCCGCCGCGGTCCGTAAGCGACGCCTCACCCTCGGCGTGGCGGCGTTCGTCCTCGCCGCGGCGGTGGGCGTCGGAAGCTGGCTGGCCACCGGCGGCGACAACGCGGGCGCCACCCCCCAGGACACCAGGAACTCGGCGCCTTCGTCGCCCTAGGCCGTGTCCTGGACGGGCACGAACCGGGGCCGGCTTCCGGGTGAGGGACAGCTTCACTCGTCCAGCCGTTACGCTGGACCCGTGGCAGTCGTCGATATTTCCGAAGAGCTGAAGTCCCTCTCCTCCACCATGGGGTCGATCGAGGCCGTCCTGGACCTGGATGCGTTGAGGGCGGACATTGCCGCGCTCGAGGAGCAGGCTGCGGCGCCGTCCCTGTGGGACGACCCGGAGGCGGCACAGAAGATCACGAGCAAGCTTTCGCACCTCCAGGCCGAGGTCCGCAAGACCGAGGCCCTGCGTGGCCGTATCGACGATCTCGGCATCATGTTCGAGCTCGCCGAGGACGAGGGCGACGCGGACGCGCTCGGCGAGGCCGAGGCCGAGCTGGAGTCCGTGCGGAAGGCGCTGGACGAGATGGAGGTCCGTACCCTTCTCTCCGGCGAGTACGACTCGCGTGAGGCGCTGGTCACCATCCGTGCCGAGGCGGGCGGCGTCGACGCCGCCGACTTCGCCGAGAAGCTCCAGCGCATGTACATCCGCTGGGCCGAGCGGCACGGCTACAAGACCGAGGTCTACGAGACGGCGTACGCCGAAGAGGCCGGCATCAAGTCGACCACCTTCGCTGTCGAGGTGCCGTACGCCTACGGCACGCTCTCCGTCGAGCAGGGCACGCACCGGCTCGTCCGCATCTCGCCCTTCGACAACCAGGGCCGCCGCCAGACGTCCTTCGCGGGCGTCGAGGTGCTGCCGGTGGTCGAGCAGACCGACCACATCGAGATCGATGAGTCCGAGCTGCGCGTCGACGTGTACCGCTCCTCGGGCCCCGGCGGCCAGGGCGTCAACACCACGGACTCCGCGGTGCGCCTGACCCACCTGGCCACCGGCATCGTCGTCTCCTGCCAGAACGAGCGCTCGCAGATCCAGAACAAGGCGTCCGCGATGAACGTCCTCCAGGCGAAGCTCCTTGAGCGCCGCCGCCAGGAGGAGCAGGCCAAGATGAACGCGCTCAAGGGCGACGGCGGCAACTCCTGGGGCAACCAGATGCGTTCGTACGTCCTGCACCCGTACCAGATGGTCAAGGACCTGCGTACGGAGTTCGAGATGGGCAACCCCGAAGCGGTCTTCAACGGCGAGATCGACGGCTTCATCGAGGCCGGTATCCGCTGGCGCAAGCAGCGCGAGAAGTAGTCCCACGCGCCTCGCGGTTGAGCCCGGGCCGGCCACCACCGCCCGGGCTCTTCCGCGCTCCGGCGCAAGGGGAGTTGAGGGGGCTGCGTGGTGAATGCGTCACAGTCGTGGTTCCGAATGCCTGTCAAGAACCCCCATACCGGTGCGCATTACACGAAACGGCCTTGACGTAATCCTTAACTCTGGACAGGGTGCTTAAGCAGCATGCGTATGTCCGGGACGGGTGCGAACGGGGGCGGGCGGGATGGCCACGGCACGAAGTGGCCCTGCCGAGAGCGCAACCCCGCAGGGCCGCGGCCCCGCATATGGCTGCTCCATAATCAGAACGGCTACTGGGGGTAGCAGCAGATGACCAAGAAGACGCGAGTCCGCGTCGCGCGGATAGCCGCGGGTGCGGTAATCGCCGCGGGCGCCTCGCTCACCGCTGCCGGTGCGGCACAGGCCGTCGGCATCGGTGTCGACGTCGCCGGTCTCAGTGTGAAGGCGGAGGCCGACGAGAGCGGCCTGAACGTCGGCCTGGGTGTCGACGGCGAAGACGCCGGTGGCACGGACCCGGCAGGCGGTACGGACCCGGCCGGTGGCACCGACCCGGCAGGTGGCACGGACCCGGCCGGCGGTACGGACCCCGTCGGCGGTACCGACCCGGCGGGCGGCACGGACCCGGTCGGTGGCACCGACCCCGTGGGCGGCACCGACCCCGTCGGTGGCACGGACCCGGTCGGCGGTACGGACCCGGTCGGTGGCACCGACCCCGTGGGCGGCACCGACCCGGTGGGCGGCACTGACCCCGTCGGTGGCACCGACCCCGTGGGCGGTACGGACCCGGTCGGTGGCACCGACCCGGTCGGCGGTACGGACCCCGTGGGCGGTACGGACCCGGTCGGCGGTACGGACCCCGTGGGTGGCACCGACCCGGTCGGCGGCTCCGAGGACGGCGGCTCGGAATCCGGCGGTTCCGAGGACGGCGGCAACAACGGCAACGGCGGACAGGGCCAGCAGGCCGGCGGCACCGGGAACTCCGGTTCCGCCACCGACGGCGGCGCGGGCACCTGCACCGTGGACCTCGACGGCGCCGAGTGTGTCGACAACACCGACACCGACAGCGTCGGCAACCAGCCGGTCGAGCAGGGCAAGGGCAAGGACGAGCTCGCCGAGACCGGTGCGGCCGAGACCACGTTCCTGCTGGTCGGCGCCGCGACGATGATCGCCGGCGGCATCGGCTTCCGGATTCTTCCGCGCCTGGTGAACGGCCGCACGGTCGCCTAAGGGCGATCAGCGGCAGGTACGTACAGAGGGACCCGGCCCGCGCGAGCGGACCGGGTCCCTCTGCATGTCACAGGGCCCCTGGGAGGCGCGCCCGGCGGTCTACCGCGTCAGCAGCGCCAGCGCCGCGACCAGCAGCACCATCAGCGCGATCAGCATCGCGGGATTCAGCCCGGCGAAGGGCCCCTGCTCCCGCTCCTGCTCCATCTGCTGTCGCACCGCACGGCAGACGCGGCAGCGTCCCTCGTTCACGGGCGCCGCGCAGTTCGCGCACACCAGTCGGTCATAGGTCATGCGCTTTCCTCCTCCCGCGCGGCGGAGCCGCATACACGTTCTCTCCGCACAACGCTCCGGGAAACGCGACCGTTCCCCCTACCACTGTGCCAGCTCGCGCCGATTTCGGCGCGGGCCGCCCGGCACCGTACCGCCGGACCCCTTCCCGGACCGCCCGCCCGGCGCCGGATTTGCCCGTTCCGGGTGTCACAAATCACCCATTGCCGGAGCCCGCCTGCACGCGTAAGCCCGGTTCGCGTATGGTCACGCTCACCTACTCCCGGCCGACCGTGGTGCATCCGTGATCCGATTCGACAACGTCTCCAAGACCTACCCGAAGCAGAGCCGTCCCGCGCTCCGGGACGTCTCACTCGACATCGAGAAGGGCGAGTTCGTCTTCCTGGTGGGCTCCTCCGGCTCCGGCAAGTCCACCTTCATGCGGCTGATCCTGCGTGAAGAGCGCGCCAGCCAGGGCATGGTCCATGTGCTCGGCAAGGACCTCGCGCGGCTGTCCAACTGGAAGGTGCCGCAGATGCGCCGTCAGCTGGGCACGGTCTTCCAGGACTTCCGGCTTCTGCCCAACAAGACCGTCGCCGAGAACGTCGCCTTCGCGCAGGAGGTCATCGGCAAGCCGCGCGGCGAGATCCGCAAGGCGGTGCCGCAGGTTCTCGACCTCGTCGGTCTGGGCGGCAAGGAGGACCGGATGCCCGGCGAGCTCTCCGGTGGTGAGCAGCAGCGCGTGGCGATCGCGCGGGCGTTCGTGAACCGTCCCATGCTGCTGATCGCCGACGAGCCGACCGGCAACCTCGACCCGCAGACCTCCGTGGGCATCATGAAGCTGCTGGACCGGATCAACCGGACCGGCACCACCGTGATCATGGCGACCCACGACCAGAACATCGTCGACCAGATGCGCAAACGCGTCATCGAGCTCGAGCAGGGCCGTCTCGTACGTGACCAGGCGCGCGGCGTCTACGGCTACCAGCACTGAGCATCGAGTACTGAAAGGACGCCATGCGCGCCCAGTTCGTCCTGTCGGAGATCGGCGTCGGTCTTCGTCGCAACCTCACGATGACCTTCGCCGTGGTGGTCTCTGTCGCCCTCTCGCTCGCCCTGTTCGGCGGCGCGCTGCTGATTCGCGACCAGGTCAGCTCGATGAAGACCTACTGGTACGACAAGGTCAACGTCTCGATCTTCCTCTGCAACAAGAGTGACGCCAAGGACGTACCCAAGTGCGCCAAGGGTGCGGTCACCACGGAGCAGAAGAAGGAGATCAAGGCCGATCTCGAAAAGATGGACGCCGTCGAGAAGGTCAGCTTCGAGACGGTCGACGAGGCGTACAAGCACTACCAGGAGCAGTTCGGCGACTCCCCGATGGCCGGCAACATCACGCCGGACCAGATGCAGGAGTCGTTCCGCGTCAAGCTCGACGACCCGAAGAAGTACAAGGTCGTCGCCACGGCCTTCGCGGGACGTGACGGGGTGCAGTCCGTCCAGGACCAGAGATCCATCCTGGACAACCTCTTCGAGCTGATGAACGGCATGAACACGGTGGCGCTCTTCGTCATGGCGCTGATGCTGGTCATCGCCCTGATGCTGATCGTCAACACCGTCCGCGTCTCGGCCTTCAGCCGCAGACGGGAGACGGGCATCATGCGGCTCGTCGGTGCCTCCGGCTTCTACATCCAGATGCCGTTCATCATGGAGGCCGCCTTCGCCGGACTGATCGGTGGCCTGCTCGCCTGCGCCATGCTGATAGGGGGCCGGTACTTCCTGATCGACGGCGGACTCGCTCTCCAGGACAAGCTGAACCTGATCGAGTTCATCGGCTGGGACGCGGTTCTCACGAAGCTGCCGCTGGTCCTCGCGATCGGTCTGCTGATGCCGGCGTTCGCGGCGCTCTTCGCGCTCCGCAAGTACCTCAAGGTGTGAGATGCGCCCCGGGTGCCGCACGGTCAACCGGCCGTGCGGCACGGGGGCGTTGTCCTAGACTCGACGCCATGTCGGGCCCTTCGTACCGCTTCGTGCCCCGCGGCCTCTGCCGCGGGGCAGCCCTGACATTGGTCTTCGGATGTGTGCTCGCCACCGCCGCGGCCACCGGGTCGCTGCCGCGCGAGGCCGACCCGGGGAAACGCGGCATACAGGCACGCTCCGTGGTCTCCGCCGTCGATCCCCGGGGCCGTGAAGCGGTCGAGGACGCGGCCGCAGAGGCCGAGGCCGACGGGAAGTCCGTGACGGACGCGGCCCAGGAGGCCGTCAGCCGCAGTGGGGACCGCTGGGGCGCGGTCTACGACGAGCAGGAGTACGAGGACTTCGAGCAGGCCCTCGACGGCTCGTACACCGGGGTCGGCCTCTCCGCCCGGCGCTCGGCCGGCGGGAGCGTCACCGTGTCCCGCGTCGAGCCAGGCGGGCCCGCCGCGCGGGCGGGCATCCGCAAGGGCGATCAGCTGCGCACGGTCGACGGCCACCGGGTCGACGGGCGCCCCGTCGCGGAAGTCGTCGCCCTGCTGCGCGGAGACCGTACGGACGCCGCTGCGGGCACCGCCGTCGCCCTGGGACTCCGGCGCGGCGGGCACGGCTGGACCGAGACCCTGCGTCGGGCCAGGCTCTCCACCGAGGCCGTCAGCGTCCGGCGGCTGGGCGGCGCACCCTCCTCCGCCGTCCTGATCAAGGTCACCGCCTTCACCAAGGGGACGGGCACCGAGATCCGGGACGCCGTGCGCGCGGCTCCCGGGGACGCCGGAATCCTCCTGGACCTCCGTGCCAACGCCGGCGGCCTGGTCACCGAGGCCGTCACCGCCGCCTCCGCCTTCCTGGACGGCGGCCTGGTCGCCACGTATGACGTGCACGGCGAGCAGCGCGCCCTGAACGCCGAGCCGGGCGGCGATACGGACCGCCCCCTCGTCGTCCTCGTCGACGGCGGGACGATGAGCGCGGCCGAACTGCTGACGGGCGCGCTCCAGGACCGGGGCCGCGCCGTCACCGTGGGGACCCGCACCTTCGGCAAGGGCTCCGTGCAGATGCCCAGCAAGCTCCCGGGCGGTTCGGTGGCCGAACTGACCGTCGGGCACTACCGCACACCGACGGGCCGCAGCGTGGACGGACAGGGCATCACCCCGGACCTCGTGGCCGGTACGGCGGCCCAGCAGCGGGCCGAAACAGTATTGAGTGGCCTCGGGGGTGGGTCGTAGTGCGAAAATGACCGCACTATGGCCAAGGAAAAAGACACAGGGCGCAAGATGATCGCGCAGAACAAGAAGGCGCGGCACGACTACACCATCCTCGACACCTACGAGTGCGGCCTCGTGCTGATGGGCACCGAGGTCAAGTCGCTGCGGATGGGCCGGGCCTCCCTGGTGGACGGCTTCGTCCAGATCGACGGCAACGAGGCGTGGCTGCACAACGTCCACGTCCCGGAGTACGTGCAGGGAACCTGGACCAACCACACGGCCAAGCGGAAGCGCAAGCTGCTGATGCACCGGGCCGAGATCGACAAGCTGGCGTCGAAGTCGCAGGAGACGGGCCACACCATCGTGCCGCTCGCGCTGTACTTCACGGGCGGCCGGGTCAAGGTCGAGATCGCGCTCGCGAAGGGCAAGAAGGAGTACGACAAGCGTCAGACGCTGCGCGAGAAGCAGGACACGAGGGAGACGAACCGTGCGATCTCGGCGGTCCGGCGACGTCAGCGGAGCGCCTGAGCCGGAATAGGCTGGCACCGTCGCGCGTTGTTCACGTACGATGGCAACTGCACCCCACGGGGTGTGGCACCACCTTGATAAAAACACATGGGGATGATCGGTTTCGACAGCGGATGTCGAAGCAGGGGAAGCGAGTCGAGGAAGCGGCAATGATCTCGTAAACCATATGTCGCAAACAATAATCGCCAATTCCAAGCGCGATTCCTCCGCCTTCGCCCTCGCTGCCTAATTAGCAGCTAAGCGAAGACTCTGCGGAGTGTCAGCCCGGGGGTGATCCCGACCCGGATCCTGGCATCACTAAGGGATCTAAACTTCTAGACCCGGTCACGGGGCCTAGAAGGAAATCAAACAGTGGCTGGGCCTGTCGGAGGCTTGTTCGTGTGACCTCCGGGGCCGAGAAAAGCGCAGCGAACTGCACTCGGAGAAGCCCTGGTTCCGCACCGTTGGACGCGGGTTCGATTCCCGCCATCTCCACAATTCCCATGTACACGAGGACCCCGTTGCCAGCAGGCGACGGGGTCCTCGTGTTTTCCGGCCCTCCCCGGTCAGGAACGCCGGATGCCGACTGCCGCGACGGCCAGGGCCAGACCTGCCGCGCCCATCGGCAACGCATAGCCGGTCACCGTTCCGGCGTGCTCCACCATCCAGCCGCCTGCCGCCGATCCGGCGGCTATGCCGCCGAGCAGCGCGGTGACCGCGAGTGTCATGCCCTCGTTCAGCTGCCCCTCGGGAGTGAGGCGCTGCACCAGCGTCATCCCGGTGACCATGGTCGGCGCGGTCGCGGCGCCCGCCAGCAGGAGGCAGCCCGCGAGCACGAGCCGCGAGTCGGTCGAGGCGGCGGCGAGCAGGGGGAGGGACATCAGCGCCGTCATCCCCGCCAGACAGAGCAGCAGCCGGCGCCGGACGTCCGCGACGGGGCGCAGTGACCCGTACAGGAGTCCCGCGGCGCAGGAACCGGCTGCCTGGAGGGCGAGGATCGCGCCTCCGGCGTGGGCGATCGACACCACCTCCATGGCGCCGAACACCGCGCCCGTGGCGAGGAAGGCGGCGAGCAGGGCGGGCATTCCAGTGGCACGGAACGGGGACGCGGTGTGGGTACGGGGCGCCACCGGGGGCTCGGTCTCCCGCTGGGCGGCGAAGATCAGGACGCCGGTCATCATGAGGATCGCGCCGGCCAGGGTGCCTGCCTCGGGGAACAGGGCCCCGCACAGGGTCGCGGCCAGGACCGGGCCGAGCATGTAGCAGAGCTCGTCGGCGGCCTGTTCGAAGCTGTTGGCGGTGTGCAGGGCGGCGGGATCGCCCCGGTGGATGTACGCCCAGCGCGCGCGGGACATGCCGCCGGTGTTGGGTGTGGTGGCCGTCGCGGCGTAGGCGGCGAAGAGCGTCCAGACCGGGGCGTCGTAGTGGACGCAGAGCAGCAGCGCGAGCGAGCCGAGCGCGGCGACGGCGGTGGCCGGTACGGCGACCCTCGCCTGGCCGTACCGGTCGACGAGCCGCGCCGTCCAGGGGGCGACCACGGCCATCGCGGCGAGCCCGGTCGCGGTGACCGCGCCCGCCAGGGCGTACGAGTCGTGCGCTCCGGCGATCATGATGACCGCGCTGACGCTGAACATTCCCATGGGCAGCCTGGCCAGCAGATTGCCCGCGGTGAACGCGCGGACGCCGGGGGTGGCGAGCAGCTGACGGTACGGGTTGACGCGTGCCGCGGGGGCTGCGGGCGTGGTGGGGCGGCCGTGCGCGGGCGGGTGGCTCGGGGCGCCGGTGGCGGTGTCGGGCGGCATGCGCCAAGCGTCGTGGCGCCCGTCCACGCGGTCCAACACCTACTCCGTACCGATTAACGCGTATGTGTTGTAAATTCTGCGCGTGGCACCTTCCGACATCGATCCCCGGCTCCTGCGTGCCTTCCTCGCGGTGGCGGGCGAGCTGCACTTCACCCGCGCCGCGGCCCGGCTCTACGTGGCCCAGCAGGCGCTGAGCAGGGACATCCGCCGACTGGAGCGGGAGCTCGGTGCGGAGCTGTTCGTGCGCACCACCCGCCAGGTCTCCCTGACCGCGGACGGCGAGCGGCTCCTCCCGTACGCCCGGCGGGCGCTGGACGCCCATGACGCTCTGGCCGCCGCCTTCGGCGATCCGGCCGACCGGCCGCTGCTCGTGGACCTCAACACCGACGGCATGACCGCCGCCCGGGTGCTGGCCCGCGCGCGGGAGCTCGCCCCGGCGTGCGAGCTGATGGCCCGCTTCGAGAGCGGGCTGACATGGGCGGCCGGAGAGGTACTCGCCGGGCGGCTCGATGTCTCCTTCGGGCGGGCCGCCGGGCTCGACCCCGCGGTGCGGGCCCGGCTCTCCGTGCAGCCCGTGCGGTACGAGCCGATGGCCGTGCTGCTGCCCCTTGATCACCGACTCGCCGGACACGAGGTCGTCGAACCGGGCCAGTTGGCCGGCGAGACCGTCTACGCGGGCGCGGGCAACGAGCGCACCCAGGAGTGGACGGACCTCGCCCGGCTGCTCTTCGACGCCTGGTCCATCGTGCTCGCTCCGCCCGTCCCGCTCGCCGTCGGCGTGGCCGAATTCCAGCGGGTCATGGCCAAGTCGGGGCACCCCGTGCTCGCGGTCGTCGACTTTCCGCCGCTTCCCGGAACCGTGGTGCGGCCGCTGGTCCGCCCCGTACCGCTGTCGCCGCTCCTGATGGTCTGGCGCAATGGACTGATTCACCCCGGTCTGTCCGCCCTTCGCGCTGCGGCTGCCCAACTGGCGGCGGAGGAAGGGTGGATGAAGCGTCCATCTGGATCTTGGCTTCCGGAAATCGACGCGTCACTGATGCGCGAACGTCACTGAACAAGTCCCGGGTACCGGAGCTTGAGAGTCCGGGGCGTGCGCTACATTCATGGTCCGGGTGCACTGGGACAGGCGCGCGTGGACAGGGCTGGGGCCCCTTCCGACCGCGCGAAACCGGTCATTCCGCTTGCTCCCGGTTCATTGAGTGGGGGATGTGCGTACACCTGTGGAAAATTGGCGTGAAGGTACCCGAACCGGGCATACGCATGAGCCGAACGAGGTCACCCTCCAACTCGACGGCCTCGGACGGCAGCTGTCCGAACTGGCCATCGAACCGGGCTCCCCGGAAAGCTCCGACGGCCCCGTCTTCGTCGACGAGAGCGGCCGTCGCAGCAAGTCGCTCCGGCGCGTGGGCTGGCTGCTCGCCGCGATCTGCGCCGGCTACGCGGTGACGCTGGTCGTGGCCGTCCTCGGCGGCAGTTCCACCGCGCCCTGGCTGCCCATATCCGGACAGCATGAGAAGTCGGCCGAGGTGGAGGTGCAGCCCGCCCCGACCGAACCCGCGGCCCCGGAGACCGTCTCCGGCACCGGCGCTCCCGACGCCGCTCCCGAGGACCAGGAAGTCCCCGGCAGCGCCCCGCAGTCGGCCAACGGCGCCGACCCCGTCCCGGCCGGGCCCGCCACGGCCACCCGGGTCGCGCTGCCCGCCGTGACCCCCCGGGGCGACGAGGCCTCGCGGTCCTCCGCTCCGGCCGGCCCGGCCACCGAATCGCCCGTCCCCGGCTCCGCGTCGCCCGTCGAGCCCTCGGAAAGCCCGGACCCGCCCGTCGAGACAACCGTTCCGCCGGTGGATGAACAAGAAGGCGCCCAGTAGATGACACCCCCCGCCCGGCGGGGCAGGCACCACCGGAAGAAGCGGGCGAAGCGCAGACTCCCCATGCGCTATCTGCTCCCGTCACTGCTTCTCGTCGCCCTGCTCGCCATGCTCATGCTGCGTGGCTACGTACACAGCGAGATCCTCGCGGACCACCGGATCCAGCCCCCGGCCCCCACCACCCATGTGCCGAAGAAGGTCCTGGAGGGCGGCCCGGTCATCGACGCCCGGTCGGCCACCGAGCCCGCCAAGACGCTGCGCATACCCGATCGCAAGATCGTTCTCACCTTCGACGACGGCCCGGACCCGGTCTGGACGCCGCGGGTCCTGGACGCGCTGAAGAAGTACGACGCGCACGGCGTCTTCTTCGTCACCGGCACCATGGCCTCGCGCTACCCGGACCTCGTCCAGCGCATGGTCGACGAGGGCCACGAGGTCGGGCTGCACACCTTCAACCACCCCGACCTCTCCTACCAGTCGCCCAAGCGCATCGACTGGGAACTCTCCCAGAACCAGCTGGTGCTGGCGGGCGCGGCCGGTATCCGTACGTCCCTGTTCCGGCCGCCGTACTCCTCGTTCTCCGACGCGATGGACAACAAGTCCTGGCCGGTCACCCAGTACATCGGCAGCCGCGGCTACCTCACCGTCGTGAACAACACCGACAGCGAGGACTGGAAGCGCCCCGGTGTCCGCGCGATCATCGAGCGGGCCACGCCCAAGGGCGGGCAGGGCGCCATCATCCTGATGCACGACTCCGGCGGCGACCGGTCCCAGACCGTGGCCGCCCTGGACACCTTCCTGCCGAAGATGGAGCAGCGGGGGTACGAGTTCACCAACCTCACCGCGGCCCTCGGCGCCTCCAGCGCGCACACCCCGGCGACCGGGTTCGCGCTGCTCAAGGGCAAGGCGTTCGTTTCCGCGGTCAGCGTCTCGGAGCGGATCACCGATGCCCTCGTGGTCGGTCTCGCCGCCATCGGCGTGCTGGTCATCGCCCGCTTCGGCCTGATGCTGCTGCTCTCGTTCCTGCACGCGCGACGGGTCCGCAAGCGAGACTTCAGCTGGGGCCCGCCGCTCGCCAGACCGGTTTCGGTGCTCGTTCCCGCGTACAACGAACGCGAGTGCATCGCCGCGACCGTGCGGTCGCTGGTGGCCAGCGACTATCCGGTCGAGATCATCGTCATCGACGACGGTTCCACGGACGGCACGGCCGACATCGTCCAGGCGCTGCGGCTTCCGAACGTCCGGGTCGTCCGCCAGCGCAACGCGGGCAAACCCGCCGCGCTCAACAACGGCATCGCGCACGCCCGTTACGACATCGTCGTGATGATGGACGGCGACACGGTCTTCGAACCCTCCACGGTCCGCGAGCTCGTCCAGCCGTTCGCCGACCCGCGGGTCGGGGCGGTCGCCGGCAACGCCAAGGTCGGCAACCGCGACTCGCTCATCGGCGCCTGGCAGCACATCGAGTACGTGATGGGCTTCAACCTGGACCGCAGGATGTACGACCTGCTGGGCTGCATGCCCACCATCCCCGGCGCGGTCGGAGCCTTCCGCCGCGACGCGCTGGACCGGGTCGGCGGCATGAGCGAGGACACGCTCGCCGAGGACACCGACGTCACCATGGCCCTGCACAGGGACGGCTGGCGCGTCGTGTACGCGGAGAACGCGCGCGCCTGGACCGAGGCACCGGAGTCCGTGCAGCAGCTGTGGTCGCAGCGCTACCGGTGGTCGTACGGCACCATGCAGGCGATCTGGAAGCACCGCCGTGCCGTCATCGAGCGGGGCCCCTCGGGCCGGTTCGGACGGGTCGGGCTTCCGTTCGTCTCGCTCTTCATGGTCGTCGCCCCGCTGCTGGCGCCCCTCATCGATGTCTTCCTGCTGTACGGACTGGTCTTCGGCCCGACGGGGAAGACGGTCGCCGCCTGGTTCGGCGTCCTGGTGGTGCAGGCGGTCTGCGCCGCGTACGCCTTCCGGCTCGACCGGGAACGCATGGTCCACCTGATCTCCCTGCCGCTCCAGCAGATCCTGTACCGCCAGCTCATGTACGTCGTACTGCTCCAGTCGTGGATCACCGCTCTCACCGGCGGCCGGCTGCGCTGGCAGAAGCTGCGCCGTACGGGAGTGGTGGGGACGCCCGGCGCCCCGCAGAGCGGGCGCACGGCCGCCGGACGGGACCGGAGGCCCGTGGCATGACCTATCCGAACCAGCCGTATCCGCAGGCACACCCGGACCAGCCGTTCCCGCAGGCGCGTCAGCCACTGCCGTTCCAGCCCGTGCCTCAGCCCCTGCCGTATCAGCAGCCCCCGCAGCCCCTGCCCTCCCAGCAGCCCTCGCACGACTCCCCGGCCCAGGCCCCGTCCCCTCAGCCCGCCAGGGACGAAGCGGCGAAGAAGCCCGGACGCGACCGCTATCTCGACCTGCTGCGTGCCGTCGCCCTCGTCCGTGTCGTCTTCTTCCATCTCTTCGGCTGGGCCTGGCTGACGGTGATCTTCCCGTCCATGGGCGTCATGTTCGCCCTGGCCGGTTCGCTGATGGCGCGCTCGCTGGCCCGGCCCGCCCTGACCGTCGTCCGTGACCGGATCCGCCGGCTGCTGCCGCCGATGTGGGCGTTCTCGATCGTCGTCGTGCCGGCCATGTTCGCGCTGAGCTGGCGGCCCGTACGGGAGGAGGGGCTGTGGTGGTTCGTCAAGCTCGGCTGTTACCTCCTGCCGGTCGGCTCCCCGCCGTTCCCCGAGGAGAGCGGATCACCCGGCGGGTACTTCGAGGTGTCCTGGGCCGACCAGGGTGTGGGCCCGCTCTGGTACATCAGGGCCTACCTCTGGTTCGTCATCGCCTCGCCGCTGCTGCTGAAGGCGTTCCGCAGACTGCCGTGGGTGACGCTGCTCGCCCCGATCGGCCTCACCGCCCTGCTCGGCACGGATCTGGTGACGATCCCCGGGGCCACGGGCGAGGCCGTCCTCGACTTCACCGTGTTCGGCTCCTGCTGGGTGCTGGGCTTCGCCCACCACGACGGGCTGCTGAAGCAGGTCCCGCGCTATCTGGTGGTGTCCTCGGCCGCGATCGTCATGGGCTTCGGCCTGTGGTGGGCCTCCGGCCACCTCACCGACGAGGGCTGGAACCTCGACGAGATCCCGCTCGCCCAGTCCACCTGGTCCTTCGGCTTCTGCGCGATCCTCCTCGTCTACGCCCCGTCCTGGCGGCAGCTCCCGGGCAGGCTCGCCGGCTGGGACAGCCTGATCACCCTCGCCAACAACCGGGCCGTGACGATCTACCTCTGGCACAACCTGCTGCTGATGGCGAGCGCGCAGCTCGTCGACCAGCTGTGGAACGTCCCCTGGGTCGGCGACCACCTCGGCTCGTACCTGGAGAGCTCGTACACCGTGCTCACCCTGATCGCGGTCTGGCCCCTCCTGGGCGTCGCGATCCTCGGGGTGGGCTGGGTCGAGGACGTGGCGGCCAGACGCAGACCGCGCCTGTGGCCGAACGGCACCGGGAAGGCCCCGGAGAAGCCGCCGCAGGACCGCACGGGCGGTCACGCCCGCGCCCGCTGACCGCTCCGTCCCTCACCGGGCCGTCCCCGGCCCGGTGAGAGCAAGGTTGCCTACCGGTCACCTCACAGCACCACGCCGAAACGCGCGCTCCATACGGTCGGGACACAAGCACCCGACACCCTGTGGAGGCGCGTGATGGCCGGCCGTTGGATCGAACAGTGGGAGCCGGAGGACGAGACCTTCTGGCGCGAGTCGGGCGAGCGCATCGCCCGGCGCAATCTCTGGTTCTCCGTGCTCTCGGAGCACATCGGATTCTCCATCTGGACCCTGTGGTCGGTGATGGTCCTGTTCATGGGGCCGGAGTACGGGGTCGACCCGGCCGGGAAGTTCTTCCTGATCTCCACGGCCACCCTGGTCGGAGCGCTCGTCCGTGTGCCGTACACCTTCGCCGTGGCCCGCTTCGGCGGACGCAACTGGACCGTGTTCAGCGCGCTGACGCTGCTCGTGCCGACCGTCGCCGCGTTCGTGGTGATGGAACCGGGGACCTCGTACGGCACGTTCGTGGCCGTCGCCGCGCTCGCCGGGATCGGCGGCGGCAACTTCGCCTCCTCCATGACGAACATCAACGCCTTCTTCCCGCTCCGCAAGAAGGGCTGGGCGCTCGGGCTCAACGCGGGCGGCGGCAACATCGGCGTGCCCGTCGTCCAGCTCGTCGGACTGCTGGTGATCGGCACCGCGGGGGCCACGTACCCGCGGATCGTGCTCGGCGTGTACGTACCGCTGATCGTCCTCGCCGCACTGTGCGCCGCGTTCCGCATGGACAACCTGCGCCCCGTGCAGAACGACACCGGGGCCGCCAGGGAAGCGGTCCGCGACCCGCACACCTGGATCATGGCGGTGCTCTACATCGGCACGTTCGGCTCGTTCATCGGCTACAGCTTCGCGTTCGGCCTCGTCCTGCAGACCCAGTTCGGACGGACCCCGCTCCAGGCCGCCTCGCTCACCTTCATCGGACCGCTGCTCGGCTCCCTGATCCGGCCCGCCGGCGGCTGGCTCGCCGACCGGTACGGCGGCGCCCGCATCACCCTGTGGAACTTCGCGGGGATGGCCGCGGCGACCGGAGTCGTCGTCTACGCCTCCGGGACCGAGTCCCTCGGCGTCTTCCTCGTCGGCTTCATCGCCCTGTTCGTCCTGACCGGCCTCGGCAACGGATCGACGTACAAGATGATCCCCGGGATCTTCCACGCCAAGGCCGTCAGCAAGGGCATGCGGGGCGAGGAGGCGGCCGCGTACGGGCGGCGTCTGTCCGGGGCGGCCATGGGGCTCATCGGGGCGGTCGGCGCACTCGGCGGACTTGCGATCAACCTGGCGTTCCGGCAGTCCTTCCAGACGGCGGGCAGCGGGACGGCCGCCTTCTGGTCCTTCCTCGCCTTCTACGCGGTCTGCTTCACCGTGACCTGGGCGGTATACCTTCGCCGGACCGCCGCGGTGGCCGCGAAGCCGCAGCTCAGCTACGCCGAGGTGTGAGGAACACCGCGCCTCGCACAGGGGGACGTAACGGGTGTGAAATACAAGTGAACCGAGGCTGTCACGCAGTGTTGGCAGTCTCGGCCCTCCGCACCACCGAGCAGTAGCGGGACACGAGAGCCGGGTATCACGCCATGCACGACGACGCACAGCACGGGCCCCTCGCGGGCTTCACGGTCGGGGTGACCGCCGCCCGTCGCGCCGAGGAACTCGGCACACTCCTCCAGCGCAGGGGCGCCGTGGTGCTGCACGCGCCCGCCCTGCGCATCGTGCCCCTCGCGGACGACAGCGAACTCCTCGCCGCCACCAAGGAACTCATCGACGACGCACCCGATGTCGTGATCGCCACCACGGCGATCGGCTTCCGCGGCTGGGTGGAGGCCGCCGACGGCTGGGGCATCGGGGAGGCGCTCCTGGACATGCTGCGCGGCGTCGAACTGCTGGCGCGCGGCCCCAAGGTCAAGGGCTCCATCCGGGCCGCCGGGCTCACCGAGGCCTGGTCACCGGCCTCGGAGTCGATGGCCGAGGTCCTGGACCGGCTGCTCGCCGAGGGCGTCGAGGGCCGCCGGGTCGCGCTGCAACTGCACGGCGAACCGCTGCCCGGCTTCGTGGAGTCGCTGCGGGCGGCGGGCGCCGAAGTCGTCGGCGTACCCGTCTACCGGTGGATGCCCCCCGAGGACATCGCCCCGCTCGACCGCATGCTCGATCTCACCGTCTCCCGGGGCCTGGACGCGCTCACCTTCACCAGCGCGCCCGCCGCGGCCTCGTACCTGAACCGGGCCGAGGTCCGCGGACTGCTCCCCGAAATCCTGTCCGCACTCCGGGACGACGTCATGACGGTCTGCGTCGGCCCGGTGACCGCCCTTCCGCTCCAGGCCAGGGGCATCGACACACTCCAGCCGGAGCGCTTCCGGCTCGGTCCGCTCGTCCAGCTGCTCTGCGCCCAACTCCCCGCCACGGCCCGCCCGCTGCCGGTCGCGGGCCACCGGATCGAGATCCGCGGGCACGCCGTGCTCGTCGACGGCGCCCTGCGCCCGGTACCGCCCGCGGGCATGGCCCTGCTCAACGCCCTTTCCCGCAGGCCCGGCTGGGTGGTGGCGCGGGCCGAACTGCTGCGCGCGCTGCCCGGCAGCGGCAGCGACGAGCACGCCGTGGAGACGGCGATGGCCCGGCTGCGCAGCGCGCTCGGCGTGCCCCGGCTGATCCAGACGGTCGTCAAGCGCGGCTACCGGCTGGCGCTGGACCCGGTGGCCGACACGAAGTACGTGGAGTGAGCCCGCTGTCCCGGGCCGGGACCGCACCTGGCCCGGGATAGCGTGCTCGGATGATCCATGACAGCCACCCCCTCGCCGACGGTCTGACGCTGCGCCCCGCCGCCCTCTCCGACGCCGGCTCCCTCGCCGTCTCACTGACCCGCAGCCGCGCGTACATGCGGCCCTGGGAGCCCGCGCGGACCGAGGCCTTCTACACCCCGCAGGGCCAGACGGAACGCCTCACCGGACTGCTCGCCGACCGGGACGCGGGACGCGCGATGCCCTGGGTGGTGGCCGACGCCGAGGACCAGGCGGTCGGCGCGTTCACGCTCGCCTCCATCGAGCGCGGACCGTTCCGCAGCGGCCGGCTCGGTTACTGGGTCGACGTCGACCAGGCGGGCCGGGGGATCGCGACCGCCGCCGTCGGCCGGATCTGCGAGATCGCGCGCGACGGCTTCGGGCTGCACCGGGTCGAGGCCGGCACCGTCGTGGCCAACGCCGCCTCGCAGCGGGTGCTCGCCAAGTGCGGCTTCGAGCAGTTCGGGACGGCCCCGCGCTATCTCCACATCGACGGCGAGTGGCGTGACCACCGGCTGTTCCAGCGGATTCTGCACGACGGCCCGCCGCGCTGACCCGCGGGACCGCGGTCAGCCGACGGCGGACCTGACATGGCGGTGACCGTCCAGCGGGTAAGCGGGCGGAAGCGCCGGGAGGATACCGGCCAGCGCGAAACCGCACTTCTCCGCGACCCGGCAGGACGCCTCGTTGTCCACCTGGTGCACCAGCTCCAGGTGGGCGAGCCCGTCCCCGGCGAACGCCGCGAAGGCCCAGTCACAGAGCGCCGTGAGGGCTCTGGACGCGACCCCGCGCCCCCGCGCGGACGCCGTCGTCCAGTAGCCCACCTCGCCCGTGTCCCACGCCGGGCCGGGGCGCCTCAGCGAGAGATGGCCGACCAGTTCGCCGCCGCGCGCCGTGTCGGTCACGGCCAGACCGAGTCGGCTGCCGGCCGCCCAGCCCTCCCGCTGCTCGGTGATCCACCCGGCCGCCTCGTCGGCGCTCGTCATCCGCGTGGTCAGCCAGTGCCGCATCGCCGGGTCGGCGTACGCGCCGAGGAGGGCGGGAGCGTCGTCCTGCCGCCAGGGGCGCAGGAGCAACGAGCCCGCGGTGAGCGTGACTTCGTCCATCCGGACACGGTACGGAACGCGCTCGCGGCGCCGGGACGGTACCCACCCGGCAGGAGGGGTTCCGGGCCGGGCCGGTGACGGGCACTCTGAAGGTGACTCCCATCGGTGACCCCGAGGCGGTGACAGGCACATGGCTGCGGGCACGGGTGCGTACGACCGGTGGTTCGGCTCCGGCCGCGCCTGCCTCGACCTGGTGGCGACGGGGACCGGGCCCTCCGGCGCGTACGAACAGCTCACCGGGCCAGGACCGCTGACCGAGTGGCTGGTGGCCGCGGCCCTGGTGCCGTACGGGACCGTGCTCGTCACCGCCGACGGCCTCTGGGTGACCCGCTTCCGGCAGCTGCGGGAGGACATCGGCCGGCTGCTCACCGCCGAACTGGGCGGCGCCCGGGAGGACGCGGCCCTGGACCGCGTCAACGCACTGGCCGCCGGGGCGCCGCCCGGACCGCGCGCGGTCCGCGCCGAGGACGGCGCACTCGTCCGGCGCCTGAACGCCCCGCCGGCCTGCGGGGAACTGCTCGCCGCCGTGGCCCGGGACTGCGTGGACCTGCTCACGGACCCGGAGGCCAGGGCCGCCCTGCGCCGCTGCGAGGGCGACACCTGCCGGCGGCTCTACCTCGACACCTCACGGGGGCGCCGGCGCCGCTGGTGCTCCAGCGAAGTCTGCGGAAACCGCGCACGGGTGGCCCGCCACCGGCGCAGAGCGGCAGCCCCCGCGGACGGCCGCTGAAAAAAATCGCGCGCCGGGCTGAATGATCCGGCTCCCGGCTCCGTACCGATGGCCGAAGAGCTCGACAGGGTCTCGACCGGGAGGTTCGGGTGCGCAAGGATGCGGCCGTGGCCGATGACCGTCCGCACAGGGCTCGACATCGCAGTGAACCGCCCCGCACGGCCTCCGACGTCCCCGACGAGGAGCTGATGCGGGCGCTCTACCGCGAACACGCAGGGCCGCTGCTCGCCTATGTGCTCCGCCTCGTGGCGGGGGACAGGCAGCGTGCCGAGGACGTGGTGCAGGAGACGCTCATCCGTGCCTGGAAGAACGCCGGTCAGCTCAACCGGGCGACCGGCTCCGTACGCCCCTGGCTGGTGACGGTCGCCCGACGCATCGTCATCGACGCCCACCGCAGCCGGCAGGCCCGGCCGCGCGAGGTCGATCCGTCGCCGCTGGAGGTCATTCCCGCGGAGGACGAGATCGACAAGGCGTTGTGGCTGATGACGCTCTCGGACGCGCTGGACGATTTGACCCCCGCGCACCGGGAAGCATTGGTCGAGACCTATTTCAGGGGACGTACGGTCAACGAGGCCGCCGAGGTGCTCGGCATACCCAGCGGGACGGTGCGCTCGCGGGTCTTCTACGCCCTGCGTTCCATGAAGCTCGTACTCGAAGAGAGGGGGATCACGGCATGAGCGACCACGAGTGGCAGCCGTTCGGGTCCCGGCCCTCCGGCCCCCGTGGCCCCTCGGGGCCCGCAGGGCCGCCCTCCGGCCCCTTCGAGCACCCGGTGGAGGGTCCGGGGCACGACGCCGCCGGCGCCTACGTCCTGGGCATCCTGGACGAGGCGGAGGCGAGCGCCTTCGAGGCGCACCTCGCGCACTGCGCGCTGTGCGCCGCCCATCTCGACGAGTTCGCCGGCCTCGAACCCATGCTCGCGATGCTCGCCGAAGCCCCCGCCGCCCACCCGGGCGCCCGCCCCGTCCCGCACGTCCCGGAGCCGCCCGCCCCCGCGGTGCTCGGCCGGCTGGTCGACGAGGTCGCGCGGAAGCGGGACCTGCGCCGCCGCCGCGGCAGGTATCTGATGGCGGCGGCGGCCGCCGTGATCATCGCGGGCCCTGTGATCGCCGTCACGGTCACCGGAGGCGAGGACGGCGGACGGTCCGTGGCGGCGGGGGACCCGCACCCCACCAGCCCGGCCGAGGACGCCTTCTTCCACCACATGGAGGAGAAGGCCGCGGCGACCGACCCCGCCACCGGGGTCGACGCCACCGTCGGCATGGAGGCCAAGGCCTGGGGGACCCACGCGGTCCTGCGGCTCAACAACGTCAAGGGCCCCGAGAAATGCAGCCTGATCGCCGTCTCCAAGACCGGCGAGGAGGAGGTCGTCACCTCCTGGTCCGTACCGAAATGGGGGTACGGGATCAAGAACTCCCCGCACCCGTCCGCGAAGTACCCGCTGTACGTGCACGGCGGCGCGGCGATGGACCGCGACGACATCGACCACTTCGAGGTGCGCACCTTCGACGGCGAGCGGCTGGTGGAGATCGACGCGTGAGCACGTGAGCGCACCTTCCGACGCGCAATCGCAATGCTGGTGGCAGGTGCGGAGCGGGCCCCCCTTCGCGTACGGTTGACGGCTGCCCAGTGCACGTCAGAAGGGGGCCCCGGTGGCCGCGCAGGATGCCGCTGTCGATTCGTTGCGGGACCGGGAAATCGGTGTCGAGCAAGAACATCTGGACCGGGTTTACCACCGCCTCGAAGAGAAGATCGACGAGGCGGAATTTCTCATGCACGACGCCGTGAAGAGGGGCCAGGTCGGTACACCGGGGGCGCTCGCCGAGCGCGACGCCCAGGTCTTCCGCGCCGGGGTGCACCTCAATCGGCTGAACAACGAGTTCGAGGACTTCCTCTTCGGGCGGATCGATCTGCTGCTCGGCAAGGACGGTGAGCGCGGCCCGGACGGCGCGTTCACCTCCGTCGAGCCCGCCGACGACGCCGTACGCCCGGACAACAACGCGGACATCGCGGAGACGCTCCACATCGGCCGCATCGGCGTCCTCGACTCCGACTACGCGCCGCTGGTGATCGACTGGCGGGCCCCGGCGGCCGCGCCGTTCTACCGGTCGACGCCGAAGGAACCGGGCCGGGTGGTACGCCGGCGGGTCATCCGGTCCAAGGGCCGCAAGGTCCTCGGGGTCGAGGACGACCTGATGCGCCCGGAACTCACCGCGCACCTGGGCGGCGACACGCTGCCCGTCATCGGCGACGGTGCGCTGATGGCGGCCCTCGGCCAGGCCCGCAGCCACACGATGCGGGACATCGTCTCGTCCATCCAGGCCGAGCAGGACATGGTGATCAGGGCCCCCGCCGCCTCCGTCACGGAGGTGTCGGGCGGCCCCGGCACCGGCAAGACCGCGGTGGCCCTGCACCGGGCCGCGTACCTCCTCTACCAGGACCGGCGCCGGTACGCGGGCGGCATCCTGGTCGTCTCGCCGACCCCGCTCCTCGTCGCCTACACCGAGGGTGTCCTGCCCTCGCTCGGCGAGGAGGGCCAGGTCGCGATCCGCGCCGTCGGCTCGCTGTCCGACGAGGCGGCGGGCATCGAGGGCGCCACCACCTACGACGAACCGGCCGTCGCCCGTATCAAGGGCTCCTCCCGCATGCTCCACGTGCTGCGCAAGGCGGCACGCGGGGCGCTTGAGCAGCCCAGGACGCAGGGGGAGAGGTCGCGGGACGGCCAGTTGTCGTTCGGGGACGAGGACCAGGAACCGGCGCAGCCCGCCGGCACCCCCACGCGGCTCCGGGTGGTCGCCTTCGGCGCCCGCGTCGAGCTGAACGCCGACGAGCTCCAGCGCATCCGGAACAACGTGCTCAGCGGCACGGCACCCGTCAACCTGCTGCGCCCGCGGGCCCGCAAGCTGCTGCTGGACGCCCTGTGGAGCAAGTCGTCGGGCCGGGGCCGCTACACCGACCCCGAGCTCGTCGCCGAACTGCGTTCCTCGTTCGACGAGGATGTCTCCACCGAGACAGCGTTCCTCACCTTCCTCAACGACTGGTGGCCCGAGCTCACCCCCCGCGGGGTGCTCGCCACGATGGCCGACGAGAAGCGGCTCGGCCGGTGGGCCCGCCGCATCCTCAACCAGGGGGAGGTGCGACGGCTGGCCCGTTCCCTCAAGCGGCTCGACAGCGAGGGCCGTGGCCCGCTCTCCGTCCACGACGTGGCGATCCTCGACGAGCTGCAGACGCTGCTCGGCGTCCCGCACCGGCCCCGGCGGAAGCGCGAGTTCGACCCGCTGGACCAGCTCACCGGTCTTGAGGAGCTGATGCCGCAGCGCGAGGAGACCCAGTGGGAGCGGGCCGAGCGGCTGGCGGCGGAGCGTACCGAGTACGCCCACGTCATCGTCGACGAGGCTCAGGACCTGACGCCCATGCAGTGGCGGATGGTCGGCCGCCGGGGCCGGCACGCCACCTGGACGATCGTCGGCGACCCCGCGCAGTCCTCCTGGTCCGACCCGGACGAGGCGGCGGCGGCCCGCGACGAGGCGCTCGGCAGCCGTCCCCGCCGCCGTTTCACACTCACCGTCAACTACCGCAACCCGGCGGAGATCGCGGAACTCGCCGCGAAGGTGCTCGCCCTCGCGATGCCGGGCATGGAGTCCCCGGCGGCGGTCCGCTCGACCGGCGTGGAGCCCCGCTTCGAGCCTGTGGGCGACCGGGACCTGGCCACCACGGTCCGCGAGGAGGCGCGCAGGCTGCTCTCCGAGGTGGACGGCACGGTCGGTGTGGTGGTCGCCATGAACCGCCGCGCCCAGGCCCGCGAGTGGCTCGCGGAGCTCGGGGAACGCGTGGTGGCGCTCGGCAGCCTGGAGGCGAAGGGCCTGGAGTACGACGCCACGGTCGTCGTCTCTCCGGCGGAGATCGCGGACGAGTCACCGGCCGGGCTCCGGGTGCTGTACGTGGCGCTGACCCGTGCCACGCAGCAGCTCACGGTGGTGTCCGGGGAGCGTGACATGCCCGACGCGAACGGGGTCCCGGACCTGCTGAGGGACTGACGGGGGGAGGGGCCGGGCGGCCGATCCCAGATCGGGCGGACACGCGGGAATCACTTTCCGGGGGTCTTTGTTAGCCTGGTGTTGGCACCGGCTCGATCCAAGCCCCCGGGCCCAACCTTCGTCGCTTCGAGCGACCACTTGCCGCGAGGCGAGCATGGCGGGTCGGTGCCACTTAAATGAAGAAGACAGGCCCGCGTCACCTCACGGTGGCGTGGGCCTGTTTTCGTTGCGGGACAGGTTGCCGACCGGCTGGGGGTTCCGCCGAACGGTCAACTTCTCGTATGGTGGAAACTACTTTCCGAACTGTGGCAGTCATTACCGGCTACCGGCCGGTAGGTGCGACGATCGGAAAGCGTGACCGCGGCGAGTGCCGCGGTACACGCGGCAATGAAGCTAAGGAAAGCGAAGGACTCGGCCATGGCAACGGCGCCCAGCGTCTCGTACTCGATGACGGTCAGGCTGGAGGTGCCCGCGAGCGGCACAGCGGTCTCCCAGCTCACCACGGCCGTGGAGTCCTCCGGCGGTTCGGTCACCGGCCTCGACGTGACCGCTTCCGGCCACGAGAAGCTGCGGATCGACGTCACCATCGCGGCCTCCTCCACCTCGCACGCGGACGAGATCGTCGAAGGTCTGCGCGACATCGAGGGTGTGGTGCTCGGCAAGGTCTCCGACCGTACGTTCCTGATGCACCTCGGCGGCAAGATCGAGATGGCGTCCAAGCACCCCATCCGCAACCGTGACGACCTCTCGATGATCTACACCCCGGGTGTCGCCCGCGTGTGCATGGCGATCGCCGAGAACCCCGAGGACGCCCGCCGCCTCACCATCAAGCGCAACTCCGTCGCAGTCGTGACGGACGGCTCCGCGGTGCTCGGTCTCGGCAACATCGGCCCGATGGCCGCGCTGCCGGTGATGGAGGGCAAGGCGGCCCTGTTCAAGCGCTTCGCCGGCATCGACGCCTGGCCGATCTGCCTGGACACGCAGGACACCGACGCGATCGTGGAGATCGTCAAGGCGATCGCCCCCGGCTTCGCCGGCATCAACCTGGAAGACATCTCCGCACCCCGCTGCTTCGAGATCGAGGCACGGCTGCGCGAGGCCCTGGACATCCCGGTCTTCCACGACGACCAGCACGGCACCGCCATCGTCGTCCTGGCCTCCCTGACCAACGCCCTGCGCGTGGTGAGCAAGAAGATCGGTGACGTACGCGTCGTCATGTCCGGCGCGGGAGCGGCCGGCACGGCCATCCTGAAGCTGCTCATCGCCGCGGGCGTCAAGCACGCCGTCGTCGCCGACATCCACGGTGTGGTGCACGCGGGCCGCCAGGACCTGGTCTCCGCCGACCCCGATTCGCCGCTGCGCTGGATCGCGGACAACACCAACCCGGAGGGCGTCACCGGCACCCTCAAGGAGGCTGTCGCGGGCGCGGACGTCTTCATCGGGGTCTCCGCCCCCAACGTCCTGAACGGCGACGACGTCGCCGCCATGGCGGACGGCGCGATCGTGTTCGCGCTCGCGAACCCGGACCCCGAGGTGGACCCGGCAATCGCCCGCCAGACGGCAGCAGTTGTCGCCACCGGCCGCTCGGACTTCCCCAACCAGATCAACAACGTGCTGGTCTTCCCGGGTGTCTTCCGCGGTCTGCTGGACGCTCAGTCCCGCACCGTCAACACGGAGATGATGCTCGCCGCGGCGGGCGCCCTCGCGGACGTCGTCGCGGAGGACGAGCTGAACGCGAACTACATCATCCCCTCGGTCTTCAACGACAAGGTCGCGGGAGCCGTCGCCGGAGCGGTCCGCGCCGCCGCGAAGGCCGCGGGAACCGCCGCCGAGAGCACCTCCGACCTCTCCTGAGGCACGCCCTCCGCGACGGCCGGCCCCGGCTTCCGCGGAGGGTGCCCTACCTCACCCGCGCGCCCGTACGGCGCGTCGCGGGTCGCGGCGTCCCAAACGCCCCTTTAGGGTGGCGGGCAGCGGGCCCCGCTGGGCCCGGCATCCGCTGCGGACCGCTTCAGGAAGTCGACGGAACGTCACTACGGGCACGCCGTGGCGCTTTTCGTGTGACTCCGGAGGGTTCCGGATTGGCTTTCCCGCCGCTGGTGGGGGCAGGATGCGTATTCGGGCGAGAGGGTCTGACATCAGACCCGGGTCCGGGGACTGTCAGAGGGCCCTGGCAGCATCGGCTTCGATCTCACGCCTCACAGGCAAGAAGAACACGGGAGTACAAACATGAACCGCAGTGAGCTGGTGGCCGCTCTGGCCGACCGCGCCGAGGTGACTCGCAAGGACGCCGACGCCGTGCTGGCCGCGCTCGCCGAGACCGTCGGAGAGATCGTCGCCAAGGGCGACGAGAAGGTCACCATCCCCGGCTTCCTGACCTTCGAGCGCACCCACCGTGCCGCTCGCACCGCTCGGAACCCGCAGACCGGCGACCCGATCAACATCCCCGCCGGTTACAGCGTGAAGGTCTCCGCGGGCTCGAAGCTCAAGGAAGCCGCCAAGGGCAAGTAAGTCCCTGAGCAGCAAACGAAGAGCGGCCACCCTGTGCGGGGTGGCCGCTCTTCGGCGTATACGGCCCTGGAGGGCCCCGCAGACGGCGAACGGCGGCGACCCCCTCCCAGGGGGCCACCGCCGTCCGCTGTGTGCCGCTGCGGGCCGCTAGACGAGCGCGCCGCCCGGCAGTTCGACCTTGGCGCCGAGCTTCTCGAGCTTCTCCATGAAGTTCTCGTAGCCGCGGTTGATCAGATCGATGCCGTGCACCCGGGAGGTGCCCTGCGCCGCCAGAGCGGCGATCAGGTACGAGAAACCGCCGCGCAGGTCGGGGATGACCAGATCGGCGCCCTGGAGCTTCGTGGGTCCCGACACGACCGCCGAGTGCAGGAAGTTGCGCTGTCCGAAGCGGCAGTCGGAGCCGCCCAGGCATTCGCGGTAGAGCTGGATGTGGGCGCCCATCTGGTTGAGCGCCGAGGTGAAGCCGAGCCGCGACTCGTACACCGTCTCGTGGACGATGGACAGGCCGCTGGCCTGCGTCAGCGCCACCACCAGGGGCTGCTGCCAGTCGGTCTGGAAACCGGGGTGCACGTCCGTCTCCAGGGCGATGGCGTTCAGCGCGCCGCCCGGGTGCCAGAAGCGGATGCCCTCGTCGTCGATCTCGAAGGCCCCGCCGACCCGGCGGAAGGTGTTCAGGAAGGTCATCATCGAGCGCTGCTGGGCGCCGCGCACGTAGATGTTGCCTTCGGTCGCCAGCGCCGCGGACGCCCAGGAGGCGGCCTCCAGGCGGTCCGGGATCGCCCGGTGCGTGTAACCGTCGAGCCGGTCGACACCCGTGATCCGGATCGTCCGGTCGGTGTCCATGGAGATGATCGCGCCCATCTTCTGCAGTACGCAGATGAGGTCCTCGATCTCCGGCTCCACGGCCGCGTTGGACAGTTCGGTGACACCCTCGGCGAGCACGGCCGTCAGCAGCACCTGCTCGGTGGAGCCCACCGAGGGGTACGGCAGCCGGATCTTCGTGCCGCGCAGTCGCTGCGGGGCCTCCAGGTACTGGCCGTCGGCCCGCTTCTCGATCGTCGCGCCGAACTGGCGCAGCACCTCGAAGTGGAAGTCGATGGGCCGGCCGCCGATGTCGCAGCCGCCGAGCCCCGGGATGAAGGCGTGGCCCAGGCGGTGCAGCAGCGGGCCGCAGAAGAGGATCGGGATGCGCGACGAGCCCGCGTGGGCATCGATGTCGGCGACGTTCGCGCTCTCGACGTGGGAGGGGTCGAGGATCAGTTCGCCCGGCTCCTCACCGGGGCGGACGGTCACGCCGTGCAGCTGCAGCAATCCCCGGACCACCCGTACGTCACGGATGTCGGGCACGTTGCGGAGCCGGCTGGGCCCGCTGCCGAGCAGCGCGGCGACCATCGCCTTGGGCACCAGGTTCTTGGCGCCTCGGACGCGGATCTCGCCCTCGAGCGGGGTTCCGCCGTGGACAAGCAGGACATCGTCTGTGCCGGTCATGAATCTCGCGTTCCGGAGTGATCGGGCGGGGGGCCATCGAAAAGGGTAATGGCCTCCTACCCCCCTTCCGTAAGGCAAACGGGCGTGTACGAACGTCATGAATCCGCCACAACACGCTCCGCCCAACACTCCTGGCGGAGGGTTACCGTCCGGAACGGGGCCGAAAAGTGCGCTCCCTGTGCGTCCGTGCGCCCCTGAGCTGCGCTCCCACCGTTCCGCCACCGGCCGGTCCACTTGGTGTCCGCGAAGGCCGAAGATGCGGGATCATTTCTGCCATGACCGAGGTGTCCTCGCTCACAGGGCGGCTGCTCGTGGCCGCACCCGCCCTGGCGGACCCGAATTTCGACCGCGCGGTGGTGCTGCTCCTCGACCACGACGAGGAGGGCTCGCTCGGCGTGATCCTGAACCGCCCGACCCCGGTCGGTGTCGGCGACATCCTCGCGCCCTGGGCCGGACTCGCCGGTGAACCGGACGTGGTCTTCCAGGGCGGCCCCGTCTCCCTCGACTCGGCGCTCGGTGTGGCGGTGATCCCCGGCGACGACGGCCCCCTCGGCTGGCGCCGGGTGCACGGGGCGATCGGGCTGGTGGACCTGGAGACCCCGCCGGAGCTGCTGGCCGCGGCTCTCGGCTCGCTGCGGATCTTCGCCGGGTACGCGGGCTGGGGCCCGGGACAGCTGGAGGCGGAGCTCGGCGACGGCGCCTGGTACGTGGTGGAGTCCGAGCCGGGCGACGTGTCGTCGCCCCGCCCGGAGAACCTCTGGCGGGCGGTCCTGCGCCGCCAGCGCAGCGAGCTCGCGATGATCGCGACGTACCCCGACGACCCTTCGCTCAACTGACGCCCGGTCCTTCGCCGAACCGGCGCGCGGCCCCCTGCCGGCCCGGCGGCGCGTCCGGGCGCACCTGAGGGCTCCGGCAGGGCGCGGGCTTCAGTACCCTTGGCGGTTATGAGCACTCTTGAGCCCGAACCCGGGGCAGGTACGGGGACCCTCGTTGAGCCGGCACCACAGGTGTCGCACGGCGACGGCGACCACGAGCGCTACGCCCATTACGTCCAGAAGGACAAGATCATGGCGAGTGCCCTGGAGGGCACCCCCGTGGTGGCGCTGTGCGGCAAGGTCTGGGTACCGGGGCGCGACCCCAAGAAGTATCCGGTCTGCCCCATGTGCAAGGAGATCTACGAGTCCATGGGCGCCGGCGGCGACAAGGACAAGGGCGGCAAGGACAAGAAGTAGTCCGCACCGGTCCGCGGCCGCGGAGAGACCGATGGCAGGGCCCCCGGGGGCGCGCAGCACAGCGCGCCCCCGGGGGCCCTTCGCGTTGCACGGGCTGCACCCGCTGGTCACAGAGTGGTAGAGACCACTTGTCGGCGCCCTGATGCCCCCCTACTCTCCTGCCAGTTGTGCAGAACGAAACGCGCGTTGCGCATGATGCAACGACTGACCGGTAGGGGCCCCGATGAATCTTTCTGCCCGAATTGCCGCCCCGGCTGCGGCGCTCGTACTGGCGGGCCTCACCGCCACCGCCTGCGCACCGCAGACCTCCGACACCAGTGCCAAGGGCGACGAGAAGTCCGGCACGCTCCGCGTCTGGCTCTTCCAGGAGGTCGGCAACAAGCCCAAGGAGCAGGTCGTCGACGCGGCCGTCGCCGACTTCGAGAAGCGCCACAAGGGCGCGAAGGCCGAAATCGAGTACATCCCCGTCGACACCCGCGCCCAGCGGATCAAGGCCGCCTTCAACGACCCGAAGAGCGCCCCGGACCTCATCGAGTACGGCAACACCGACACGGCCGGATACGTGAAGGACGGTGGACTCGCCGACGTGAGCCAGGAGTTCGCGGCCTGGGACGAGGCCAAGGACACCGATCCCATCGCCAGGCAGTCGGTGACGGTCGGCGGCAAGGTGTACGGGGCGCCGCTCTTCGTCGGCGTACGGGCGCTGTACTACCGGACCGACGTCTTCGAGGACCTGGGGATCGAGGTCCCCAAGTCCCAGGCCGAGCTGATCTCCACCGCGAAGAAGGTCCACAAGGCGAAGCCGGACCTGTACGGCCTCGCGGTCGGCGGCGCGTACACCTACGGCGCGATGCCGTTCATCTGGGCCAACGGCGGCGAACTGGCCAACGAGACCGGTGGGACGTACACGGCGGCGATCAACAGCGACAAGGCCCGCAAGGGCATCGAGGCCTACACCTCGCTCTTCGGCGACGCCAACTGTCCGGCCGCCAAGTGCGCCTCCATGGGCGGCAACGCGACCATCACCTCCTTCGCCTCGGGCAAGGCGGCCATGGCCATCGGCGGCGACTTCAGCCACACCGCGGTCGAGGCGGGCGCGGTGAAGGGCAAGTACGCGGTCGTGCCGCTGCCCGGCGTGGCGCAGGGTTCGATCGCCCCGGCGTTCGCGGGCGGCAACAACATCGGCGTACTCAAGAGCAGTTCGCACCGCACCCTGGCCGTGGACCTGATGAAGTCGCTGGCCGGCAAGCAGACCCAGGCCAAGCTCTTCGACGCGATGGGCTTCCTGCCGACCTACACCGACGTACGGGACAACGCCGCGAAGAAGGAGCCCTTCGTCGCGCCGTTCGTCCAGACCCTCGGTGCCGGCGCCAAGTTCGTCCCGGCCTCGCCGGGCTGGGGCCAGATCGACGCCTCGCTCGTCCTGCCGACGATGTTCCAGGAGATCGTCAGCGGACGTAAGGACGTCGCACAGGCCTCGGACGACGCCGCGAAGAAGATGGACGCGGCCTTCGCCGCCGCGGGCTGACGATGACCGCGAACAGTACGGCGTACAAGGCCCCCGCACCCACCGGGACGGCCGGGGCGGGCGGCGCACAGCCGCGCCCGCCCCGGCGCCGCCGCTCCGTCTCCCCCGCGCGCCGGTCCGGCTGGACCCCCTGGCTCTACCTCCTGCCGGCGCTCGTCCTCCTGGGCGCGCTCCTCGTCTACCCGATCTACCAACTGGGCCTGATCTCCTTCCTGGAGTACACGCAGGCCCAGGTCAGCGGCGGTGAGCCGACCACCTTCCAGGGGTTCGGCAACTACGCGGCCCTCTTCGGCGACAGCCAGTTCTGGCAGGTGCTCCTGGCGACCGTGGTCTTCGCCGCGGCCTGCGTGCTCGCCACCCTGTTCGTCGGCTGCGCGCTGGCCGTCCTGCTCACGCGGATACGCGCCCTGCCCCGGCTCGCCCTCATGATGGCCGCGCTCGGCGCGTGGGCGACCCCCGCGATCACCGGATCGACCGTCTGGGTCTTCCTCTTCGACCCGGACTTCGGACCGGTCAACCGGGTCCTGGGACTCGGCGACTTCTCGTGGACGTACGGGCGCTACAGCGCCTTCGCCCTGGTGCTCCTCGAAGTGCTCTGGTGCTCGTTCCCGTTCGTGATGGTGACCGTCTACGCGGGCATCCGGGCGATCCCCACCGAGGTGCTGGAGGCGGCCTCGCTGGACGGCGCCTCGCAGTGGCGGATCTGGCGGTCGGTCATGGCGCCGATGCTCCGGCCGATCCTGATCGTCGTCACCATCCAGTCGATCATCTGGGACTTCAAGGTGTTCACCCAGATCTACGTCATGACCAACGGCGGCGGCATCGCCGGCCAGAACCTGGTGCTCAACGTGTACGCGTACCAGAAGGCGTTCGCGTCCTCGCAGTACAGCCTCGGCTCGGCGATCGGTGTCGTGATGCTGGTGATCCTGCTGGCCGTGACGCTGGTCTATCTGCGCCTGGTACGGCGCCAGGGGGAGGAACTGTGAGCACGCTCAGCACCCGATCGCGCGTCCGCCGGCCCGGCCGGCTGGCCGCCGAGGCCGCGGCCCTGCTCATCGCCGCCGCGGTCGCCTTCCCGCTCTACTGGATGGTGCTCTCGGCCTTCAAGCCGGCGGGCGAGATCCAGTCCACCGAAGCCCGCCCCTGGACGCTGTCGCCGTCCCTGGACTCCTTCCGCCGGGTCTTCGAACAGCAGGACTTCGGCCGCTACTTCCTCAACAGCCTGCTCGTCGCGGGCACGGTCGTCATCGCGTCCGCGCTGATCGCCTTCCTGGCGGCCACGGCGGTGACCCGGTTCCGCTTCAGGTTCCGCACGACTCTGCTGATCATGTTCCTGGTCGCACAGATGGTGCCGGTCGAGGCCCTGGCCATCCCGCTGTTCTTCCTGATGCGGGACTTCGGCCAGCTGAACACGCTGGGCTCGCTGATCCTGCCGCACCTGGCCTTCTCGCTGCCGTTCGCGATCTGGATGCTCCGGGGCTTCGTGAAGGCGGTCCCGGAGGCCCTGGAGGAGGCCGCCTTCATCGACGGGGCGAGCCGCACCCGCTTTCTGTGGCAGATCCTCTTCCCGCTGGTCTTCCCGGGCCTCGTGGCGACGAGCGTCTTCTCGTTCATCTCGACCTGGAACGACTTCCTGTTCGCCAAGTCCTTCCTCATCAGCGACACCTCCCAGTCGACGCTGCCCATGGCGCTGCTGGTCTTCTTCAAACCCGACGAGAACGACTGGGGAGGGATCATGGCAGCCTCGACGGTGATGACCGTTCCCGTGCTGGTCTTCTTCGTACTCGTACAGCGACGCCTGGTCTCGGGACTCGGCGGAGCGGTTAAGGACTGACGTGGACAATCTCATTCCCGCGCCCGTGCGCACCGGCGACCAGGGCCACGGCGGGTTCCTCCTGGACCGGTCCACCACCATCACGGCGCAGCCAGGCACCGAGACCACCGAGCGCTGGCTGCGCTCCACCCTCGGAGCCGCGTTCGGCCTGCCGCTCGCGCCGGGGGACGAGGACGCAGGGCGAGGCATCCAGCTGCGTATCGACCCGGCGCTGGAGCCCGAGGGCTACCAGCTGCGCACCACGTCCCTCCAGGGTGTCGTGATCACCGGCGGCGGCCCGGCAGGCGTGTTCTGGGGCGCGCAGACCCTCCGTCAGCTCCTGGGCCCCGAAGCCTTCCGCCGTGCGCCCATCGGCCCCGGCGGTGCCGCCGGCCTCCCCTTCACGGACATCGAGGACAGCCCACGCTTCGCGTGGCGCGGTCTCATGCTCGACGTCGCCCGGCACTTCCTGCCCAAGGACGACGTCCTGCGCTACCTGGACCTCCTCGCCGCCCACAAGCTGAACGTCTTCCACTTCCACCTGACCGACGACCAGGGCTGGCGCGTCGAGATCAAGCGCCACCCCCGGCTCACCGAGGCCGGCGCCTGGCGGGATCGCACCAAATACGGCCACCGGGCCTCCGATCTGTGGGACGAGACCCCGCACGGCGGCTACTACACCCAGGACGACATCCGCGAGATCGTCGCGTACGCCGCCGCCCGGCACATCAGGGTCGTCCCGGAGATCGACATCCCGGGCCACTCGCAGGCGGCCATCAGCGCGTACCCCGAGCTGGGCAACACCGACGTCGTCGACACGAGCACCCTCTCCGTCTGGGACAACTGGGGCGTCAACCCGAACGTACTAGCCCCCACCGACACCACCCTGCGCTTCTTCGAGGGCGTCTTCGAGGAGATCCTCGACCTCTTCCCGGCCGACACCTCGCCGTTCATCCACGTCGGCGGCGACGAGTGCCCCAAGGGCCAGTGGAAGGAGTCCGCCACGGCCCAGGCCCGGATCGCCGAACTCGGCCTCGCCGACGAGGACGAGCTCCAGTCCTGGTTCATCCGCCACTTCGACACCTGGCTCACCGCGCGCGGACGCCGCCTCATCGGCTGGGACGAGATTTTGGAGGGCGGTCTCGCCGACGGCGCCGCCGTGTCCTCGTGGCGCGGTTACGCGGGCGGCATCGCCGCCGCCGAGGCCGGCCACGACGTCGTGATGTGCCCCGAGCAGCAGGTGTATCTGGACCACCGTCAGGACGGCGGCCCCGACGAGCCGATGCCCATCGGCTACGTACGCACGCTGGAGGACGTCTACCGCTTCGAGCCCGTACCGCCGGGCCTCTCCGAAGCCGCGGCCCGTCACATCCTGGGCACCCAGGCCAATGTGTGGACCGAGGTCATGCAGAACCGGGCCCGCGTGGACTACCAGGTCTTCCCCCGGCTCGCCGCCTTCGCCGAGGTCGCCTGGTCCCGGCTCCCGGCCCCCGCCGCCCGGGACTTCGCCGGATTCGAGAACCGGATGACCACGCACTACGCGCGGCTCGACGCCCTCGGCGTCGACTACCGGCCGCCGGGCGGCCCGTTGCCCGGACAGCGGCGCCCCGGTGTCCTCGGGCGCCCGATCGAGGGAGTGCCGCCGGTCGTGTAGGCACCATCCAAGTCGGGGTGGGGCGGCCCGCGGTCACGGCCACCGGGGCCGCCCCACACGAACGGAATAAGTCATACGAGACGCGCTGAAGAGTGGCAATTCACACTCTGCGCCGAAGAGGTACGAATCAGGATCATCCCCCTGGTCAGGGGCGGAAACCCCCTTCGCGGACCCTCCCGTCGGGCCGGTCGGAAGATGTGCCAGAGTTGCCACGTCCGGGCTGTGAGCACGTACCGTACGGCGGAACAGGCGGGACAGCCGGGAGACCGGAAAGGGGCAGCTGGGTTGACCACTCACGCACCGCAGGCGATGCAGTCGGTGACGTTGCCGGCCTCGCTAGACGAGGCCGTGGCGGCACTCGGCGCCATGCCCGCCGCCGTACCTGTGGCGGGTGGCACGGACCTGATGTCGGCCGTCAACAAGGGGCTGCTGCGCCCCTCGGGCCTCGTCGGCCTCGGACGGATCAGCGAACTGCGCGGCTGGCACTACCAGGACGGTCACGCGCTGCTCGGCGCCGGACTCACCCACGCGCGCATGGGACGGCCCGACTTCGCCGCCCTCATCCCCGCGCTCGCCGCGTCCGCGCGCGCCGCGGGCCCGCCCCAGATCCGCAACGCCGGGACGCTCGGCGGCAACATCGCCACCGCCGCCCCGACCGGTGACGCCCTGCCGGTGCTGGCCGCACTGGAGGCCGAGCTGGTCGTCGCGGGCCCCGGCGGCACCCGCCGCGAGATCCCGGTCTCGCACCTGCTGGCCGGCCGCGAGATGCTGTCGCCCGCCGAGCTGATCGGCTTCGTGCGCGTACCGCTGCTGCACGCCCCGCAGGTCTTCCTGAAAGCCACCGGCCGCACCGGACCCGGCCGTGCGACCGCCTCCGTGGCGATCGTCCTGGACCCGGCCCGGCGTGGGGTGCGCTGCGCGGTCGGCGCCGTCGCGCCGATGCCGCTGCGGCCCCTGGAGGCCGAACGCTGGATCGCCTCGCTGATCGACTGGGACGGCGCACGCGGACTGGCCCCCGACGCGCTGGCCGCCTTCGGCGAGTACGTCGCCGCGGCCTGCATCCCGGACCAGGCACCGCAGGCCGACGGGGGAGAGGCACCGCCCCTGCCCCCGGCCGTTCACCATCTGCGCCGCACCGTCGCCGCGCTGGCCCGACGCGCGCTCGGGAGGGCACTGTCGTGAGCAACGAGGACCCCATCGAGCAGCAGGGGCAGCACGACCCCTACGGACAGCAGTACGGCGGCTGGCAGCCGACCCCGCAGAGCGGCGAGTACGACGCCGAGGCGACCGCCTTCGTCCACCTGCCCCCGGAGGACCTGGCCAACGACCCGCTGGCCGCCCCCGGCCACGGATACGTACCGCCGATGATCCTGCCGCTGACCCCGGCCGCCGGGCTGGACCCGGCGGCGACGGGCAACTGGGTCGTGCGGACGCCGGACCCGCAGACGCCGGACGGGGCGACGGGCGGCGAGCCCCACGCGCCCTCCGCCGTGCACTGGCCGGACCCGAACCAGCAGCAGGAGCACCAGGAGTACCCGGTCACGTCCTCCACGACGGCCCAGTGGGACTTCACCGAGGTGACGACCGCCGCGGCCGAGCCGACCGCCGGCCACGGGGCGACCGGTCACACCGGCCAGTGGACGATCCCGGTCGCCGACGGCGACCTGCCGGAGGAGTCCGGCGAGTTCGCCGCCTCCGCCCTGGCAGCGCAGTGGTACGCGAACTCGTCCCCGTCGGCCACGCTGCCGGGCGGCGCGCCCGCACCGTGGGCGACGCAGCAGCCGGAGGAGGCCGGGGCGGCGCTCCCGGCTGCCGACGAAGCGCCCGAGGAGGCGGCGGAGTTCCCGGAGGCGGAGGCCCCCTCGGCCGAGGAGCCGCCCGAGGCGCCCGACTCCACCGGACTCGCACCCACCCACGCGACCGAGGGCACCGAGCCCACAGAGCTCGCCGCCGCCCACGGCACCCACGACCCAACGGCTGCCGCCCACGACGTCGCCACCCACGAAGTCGCCACCCACGAAGTCGCCACCCACGACGTCACCGACCCGCCGGCGGACCTGGCCGGCTCCACCCCCGACCAGGACCCGGCAGCCGCTTCCGCCCCTCCCGCCCCCGTCACGGGCGCCCGGAGCGAGCACCCCTCCGCCTCGTACGTCCTGCACGTGAACGGCGCCGACCGCCCCGTCAGCGACGCCTGGATCGGTGAATCCCTCCTCTACGTGCTGCGGGAGCGCCTCGGCCTCGCCGGTGCCAAGGACGGCTGCTCGCAGGGCGAGTGCGGTGCCTGCAACGTCCAGGTCGACGGTCGTCTCGTCGCCTCCTGCCTGGTCCCCGCGGCCACGGCCGCAGGGAGCGAAGTCCGTACGGTCGAGGGCCTCGCGACCGACGGAGAGCCGTCCGACGTCCAGCGCGCCCTGGCCGCGTGCGGGGCCGTCCAGTGCGGCTTCTGCATCCCCGGTATGGCCATGACCATCCACGACCTCCTGGAGGGCAACCACGCCCCCTCCGAGCTGGAGACGCGTCAGGCCCTGTGCGGCAACCTCTGCCGCTGCTCCGGCTACCGCGGGGTGCTCGACGCGGTGAGCGAGGTCATCGCGGGCCGCGAGGCGAACGGCGAGGCGGCAGCGTCCGAACCGGCCGACGAAGCACGCATCCCGCACCAGGCGTCCCCGGGCGCCGGTAGTGTCCAGCCTCATCCGCACGAGGGAGGCGACCTGTGAGCGACGCACGCAGGCACGCCGGAATCCCGAGCGCGACCCCACCGGCCGACCACAGCTGCTGCCGCAGCGGGGCGAATGACAAGGAGGCGGCGTGAGCAGCGACGCAGCCACCGCGGCCAACGCGACCAGCGCCACCCGCACCACGTTTCCGGACCTCATGGGCCCCGGGCCCGGCTCCGACCAGGAGCCGCCGGCGCTCGGCCTGGGCGCTTCGCTCCCGCCGGCCGACACCCGCGCCAAGACCGAGGGCACCTTCCCCTACGCGGCCGACCTCTGGGCCGAGGGCCTGCTGTGGGCGGCCGTACTCCGCTCCCCGCACCCGCACGCCCGCATCCTGTCCATCGACACCTCGGCAGCGGCCGAGATGCCGGGCGTACGCGCGGTCGTCACCCATGAGGACATCCCGGGCGACGGCGCCTACGGCCGCCGGGTCGTCGACCGGCCCGTCTTCGCCTCCGAGCTGGTGCGCCACCACGGTGAGCCCATCGCCGCCGTCGCCGCGGACCACCCGGACACGGCCCGCCTGGCCGCCGTGGCCATCGCCGTCGAGTACGAGGTCCTGGAACCGGTCACGGACCCGGAGAAGGCGTTCGCCGCCGAGCCCCTGCACCCCGACGGCAACCTGATCCGGCACATCCCGCTGCGCTACGGCGATCCGGACGTCGAGGGCGAGGTCGTCGTCGAGGGCCTGTACCGCATCGGCCGTCAGGACCCCGCCCCGATCGGCGCCGAGGCCGGTCTCGCCGTGCCCCGGCCCGACGGCGGCGTGGAGATCTACACGGCCTCCACCGATCCGCACACCGACCGCGACCTGGCCGCCGCCTGCTTCGGTCTGGAGGCGGACCGGGTGAAGGTCGTCGTCACCGGTGTCCCCGGCGCGACCGGCGACCGCGAGGACCCCGGCTTCCAGATCCCACTGGGCCTGCTCGCCCTGCGCACCGGCTGCCCGGTCAAACTGGCCGCCACCCGCGAGGAGTCCTTCCTCGGCCACGCCCACCGCCACCCGACCCTGCTCCGCTACCGCCACCACGCGGACGCCGAGGGCCGGCTCGTCAAGGTCGAGGCCCAGATCCTGCTGGACGCGGGCGCGTACGCCGACTCCTCGTCCGAGTCCCTGGCCGCCGCGGTCGCCTTCGCCTGCGGCCCGTATGTCGTACCGCACGCCTTCATCGAGGGCTGGGCCGTCCGTACGAACAACCCGCCCTCCGGCCATGTGCGCGGCGAGGGCGCGATGCAGGTCTGCGCGGCCTACGAGGGCCAGATGGACAAGCTGGCGGCCAAGCTGGGCATCGACCCGGCTGAGCTCCGCCTCCGTAACGTCCTGTCCACCGGCGACATCCTCCCCACCAGCCAGACCGTGACCTGCCCGGCACCGGTCGCGGAACTGCTCAGGGCGGTACGGGACTTCCCGCTCCCCGCCCTGCCGATGGACACCTCGGAGGACGACTGGCTGCTGCCCGGCGGCCCCGAGGGCGCGGGCGAGCCCGGCGCCGTGCGGCGCGGGGTCGGGTACGCGCTCGGCATGGTCCACATGCTCGGCGCCGAGGGCACGGACGAGGTCTCCACGGCCACGGTCCGGGTCCACGACGGCATCGCCACGGTCATCTGCGCAGCGGTCGAAACAGGCCAGGGCTTCTCGACCCTGGCCCGGCAGATCGTGCAGGAGACCCTGGGCATCGAAGAGGTCCACGTGGCCGCGGTCGACACCGACCAGCCGCCCGCGGGACCGGCGACGCACGGCCGGCACACCTGGGTGTCCGGGGGAGCGGTGGAGCGTGCCGCCAAGATGGTGCGTACCCAGCTCCTCCAGCCGCTGGCCCACAAGTTCGGCATGTCCACGGAACTCCTCCAGATCGCCGACGGCAAGATCACCTCGTACGACGGGGTGCTGTCCACGACGGTCACGGAGGCCATGGACGGCAAGGAACTCTGGGCCACCGCCCAGTGCCGCCCCCACCCGACGGAACCCCTGGACGAGTCGGGCCAGGGCGACGCGTTCGTCGGCCTCGCCTTCTGCGCGATCCGCGCGGTGGTGGACGTCGACATCGAGCTCGGTTCGATCCGGGTCGTCGAGATGGCGGTCGCCCAGGACGTGGGCCGGGTCCTGAACCCCGCCCAGCTGGCCGTCCGCATAGAGGCGGGCGTCACCCAGGGAATCGGCGCCGCCCTCACGGAGAACCTCCGCACGGCCCGTGGCCTGATCCGGCACCCCGACCTCACCGGGTACGCGCTTCCGACGTCTCTGGACGCACCGGATATTCGCATCGTCAAACTCGTCGAGGAACGCGACGTGGTGGCCCCCTTCGGCGCCAAGGCCGCCTCCGCGGTGCCCGTGGTGACGTCCCCGGCGGCCGTCGCCTCGGCGGTCCGCTCGGCGACCGGCCGCCCGGTCAACCGCCTTCCGATCCGCCCGCAGGCGGCGGTCGCAACTCCCAAGGCGTGAGCGTCGCATGACGGTGTGATTCGCGTTGCACGTGCAACCCAGGGGTGCGAGCTGTCACTGATGCTGACTACAGTGATCTCCAAAGCTGTAGCCAGTCGTAAACGGGGGAGGGCACTGTGGCGAGCGACGCAGGGTCAGGGGCGGGACCGGCTCCGGGATGGCCGTTCGGCGGCATCATCAACGCGGTGCAGGACACCGTGGGCGACCTGGTCACGGAGCTCCAGTCGTTCACGAAGTTCCGCGACCGCATCGACGAGCTCATCCGGGACCTGAAGGCATCACCGGCCGACTCGAAGAAGGTGGGCGAGGACCGCATCGCGCGCACCGAGTTCGGCGACCCGGAGTGGGCCGAGGCGTACGGACTGTACGAGTCGTACAAGACGGTCATCACGGAGCTGGAAAGCCTCTCCAAGATGCTCTCGGACTCGATGGAGGGCATGGGCATCGCGGTCCTCGCCTCCCACAAGGGCTACGAGAACCTCGACGAGGACATTCGCGAGCGCATGCGCGCGATCAGCGGCAGCACGAAGGAGCATTACGGCGGCGAGTACGTCCCGGAGCCGCCGGCCGGACAGAGCACCCCGCCGCCGAGCGCGAAGCCGACACCCGAAGCGAGCACGGGTAACTACTGATGACGACGGTCACTGGCGCGGCACGGGCACGGGCAGAGGTAGGGACGGGGGAACGGGATGCCTAAGAAGAGGACATCGTTCGAGGACATGCCGCACGAGCAGATGCTCAGGTGGCTCGATCAGGCCAACAGCGGGGCCGTGCAGGGCGCGGCCGACCGCCTGCTGAGCGCGGCTACGGAGATCACCAAGATCGCGGAGGATCTGAAGATCCGTCCGCAGATGGTGGAATGGAAGGGCGAGGGCGCGAACGCGTTCCGCACCTGGACCGCGGACCTGGCCAACGCGACCTTGCGCCTGGGTGAGTACAGCGAGGGTGCGGCGAAGCGGCTGGCCGAGGCGTCCGATGCGATCGCCCTGGCCCAGGTGGCGATCCCCCGCACACACGCCGGCGCACAGGCGAACCTGGACGCGGCGCTCGCGGCGCGGAACGACCCGGATGCTTCGGCTGTGGCGCGGAAGTCCGCGGAGACGCTGATCGCCGAGAAAGAGGCGAACCGCCAAGAGGCGGCCCGGGAGATGAAGAAGCTCGCGGAGGCGTACGAGCTGTCGAACGACCGGATCACCGGCATGGAGGTGCCGAAGTTTCCGCCGCCGCCTGAGGCGTTTGTGCCGGATAAAGATGAGACAGGCGTCTACGACAGCCAGGACTACGCCCGTACAGGAGGAGCGGCAGGCGGAACCACCGGCGGTGTGGCGGGCGGCGCAACGGCGTACGCGAGAGAACCTGAATCGACAGGTGGCGCGACGGCGATTCCCGGAATGGCACAGCCGCCGTCGTCCCCAGGCACTGGAGTGCTGCGTCCCGTGGACATGGAGATCGACAGCGTAGCCACGCTGCCCGACGCTCCGTCCGTTCCTTCGGCGACTCCGCCGAGCATGCCGGGCGGAGGAAAGACCGATGGCGGCTTGCCGCCGGTGATCGGCGGCGCCCCGCCCGTCGTCGCACGCGGCCCGGGTCTGCCGCCTACGACGAGTGGCGGAGGAAAGGCGACAGGCACTTCGCGCCTGCCCATGCCTCCCTCGACCAGCACGACCTCCGGGCCCATCGGCCGACCCTCGGGGCAGCAGGGAATCGTCGGTGGACGCCCGGTCCCCCAGTCGTCGGGCAAGCCGATGGTCGGGCTTCCCCGTGGCACCGTGGTCGGTGGCGAAGGGACCCATGGCGGCCGTGCGCCCATGGGGCACGGTCCGGGCATGGGCGGCCCCACCGGCGGCCAGAACGGCATGCTCGGTGGTCGACGTCTGGCGGGTGAGACCGGCGGAATCGTGGGCGGTCGCCCGCAGCAGCAAGGCACCTCCAGCGGTCGTCCGTTCACTCCGGGAGGCAGCGGACTGGTCAGGGGCGGCGGCTCGGCCCAAGGTGCTCGCGGTGCCGGTCCGGTGGGGCGTGGAGGAGCTTTCACTCCTCAGCGCCCGGGTGACTCACGCCGTGAGGCGCGGGGTGAGAGGCCGGACTACCTCACGGAGGACGAGGAGACCTGGCAGCAGAACGGTCGGCGCATCGTGCCGCCGGTCGTCGACTGAGTACTAGGAACTGGCAGAGGAATCGCATGCGGATCAGCAGGAGCACCAACCGGGGAGTCACTCGCCCCGGAACCATGGCCTCGGTCGTTGTGGGGCTGCTGCTGATCGGAGTCGTCCCTGCGCATGCGGATACCGTGCGCGCCGACCAATGGCACCTCGACATCATGCAGGCCGAGCAGATGTGGGAGACGAGTACCGGTGAGAACGTCACCGTGGCAGTCATCGACTCCGGCGTTGATGACACCAACCCGGATCTGCTCGGCCAAGTGCTCAAGGGGAAGGACCTGGCGCTGGATTCTCCCGGTGACGAACATGTCGACTATGACGGTCACGGAACGGGAATGGCCGGGCTGATCGCCGGCACGGGTCAGTCGGGCGGAGGCGACGGTGCTTTCGGGCTTGCACCAGGAGCGAAGATTCTTCCCATTCGTATGAGGGACAACGTCGGCAAGGTCAACGGGGCAACCGGAAACAAGAACTTCAACGATGACCTGACGACAGCCATTCGCTATGCAGCGGACAGCGGCGCGAAGGTCATCAATATCTCCCTGGCGGACGACGAAGGCTCGCAGCGGCTCAGCGATGCGGTGAAGTACGCCCTTCAGAAGGGTTCGCTGATCTTCGCGGGCGCGGGTAATTCCGCCGAGGAGGGGAATCCGGTGCTGTATCCGGCAGCCACTCCGGGCGTGGTCGGTTTGGCGTCCGTCGACCGGGATGGCAAGCGAGCCGAGTACTCGGAGTACGGGCCGCAGGTCGATCTCGCCGCACCGGGTGTCGACATGGTCCAGGCATGCGGTGGGAAGACAGGTTTGTGCAAGACCACCGGCACGAGCGACGCGTCCGCCATCGCCTCCGCCTCCGCGGCCCTGATCTGGTCCAAGCACCCCGACTGGACCAACAACCAGGTCCTGCGCGTCCTGCTGAACACGGCAGGCACCCCGAACAACGGTGCCAAGCGCACCGACGCCATCGGACACGGCATCGTCCGCCCCCGCATCGCCCTGAAGACCCCGGGCGACCCCGGCCCCGCCGACGTCTACCCCCTCCCCGACCTCGCCGCAGCCGAGTCCGCCAAGGCCTCCGCCGAGCCGTCGCAGGCCAAGGGCGGTTCCGAGGCGAACGAGACCCCGGCCGCCGCTGCCGCCACCGGAGACGACGGCGGCAACACCGCGCTCTGGATCGGACTCGGTGTCGGAGCGGCCGCCATCATCGGCGGCGCGGTGGCCGTCACGGTCGCCCGGTCCCGCCGCCGTAGCGCGAGCACCTCCGCCGTACCGCCGTACCAGCAGACCCAGCCGCCCCACCCGGCCTACGGTCCGCCCCCGGGAGCTCCGGAAAGCCACTCCCCGTACGGCGGCCCGCCGGCGCAGGGCCCACGTGTCTGAGGCTTTGCGGCGTCGTCACGAGGTCGTGGGACGCGCGGCGCACCACTCCGGCGCGAGCACCGACCAGATCTCCGTGTCCTGCTGTTCGCCCCGGTAGACGTCGTTCTGCCGCTGTACGCCTTCGAGAGTCATCCCGAGCCGCTTGGCGACATTGATGCTGGGTGTGTTCTCGGGGGACACCAGCCACTCCACCCGGTGCATTCCGCGTTCCCGGACCGCCCAGTCGATGATCACGCGAAGCGCGCGGGTGACCAGCCCGCGCCCCGCGGCGTCCGGTTCGAGCCAGCAGCCGGCCTCGCAGGTTCCCGTGGCGACGTCGAAGGCGGGAAGCAGGATGCCACCGACGAGGAGTCCGTCGAGCCGGATGCCGTAGATCCGGCCGGTGTCGGCGGCGGTCTTCTCGGCGTGCTTGCGGAGCCAGTTCCGTGCCGAGTCGAGGTCGGGCACGACGTCGGGGAGCCCCACGTGCCGACCGATGAACGCGCGGCCGCGGTCCATGTGGGCGAGAAACTCCTCCGCCTGCCAGGGCTCCAGCGGTCCCAGCTCCGCTCCCTCCCCCAGGGGTATCGCGAACATTCCCGTCCTCCTCAGCGATCGTGCGCGGCTCCCGGATCTTCGCACGCGACCGGTGTCGCTCCCCGTGGTGCACATCCCGGGGTGGAGTCGCTGAAACTGGCCGGTTAGCGTGTGCGTCATTGAGAGCGGAGGCACCCGCTCCGATGGAATCCGATACGCGAGTACGGGGGAATGCATGACGTTCGACGCAGAGTGGGCGGCACTTCGTGCGGAATCGACGCAACGGGTCGATATGCGACTCAACGGCGTCCCCGCGGAACCTGGTGGTCCGTCCTCTGCCGACCTTGCGGTCAATCAGGACAACCTGGGTGCCATCGGGCACGACGCCTACGATCTGCGTACCAGGGTCTCGAAGGACGGCGATCACGCCAGGCCCTCGACCTTCGAAGCGGCCATCGCCCTGACCAATGGGAACTTCGAGAGCGGCTCGGGCCTTCTGAAGGTCCACGACCGGTGGAACACGCACCTGAAGACGCTCCTCGACGCATGCGGGCAGATTTCGAACCATCTCAATTACACGAAATCGGCTCACCAGAAGGACGACGTCCAGATCGGTGGCGACCTGATCTCGGTGTCCAAGCTCAACGAGTATCTGAAGTAATCCGCGGGGGAACAGGTCATGTTGAAGTACGAGGACATCGTCGACGCACCCGTCGGCAAACTGAAGACGGCCGCGGACGACTGGTCGGAGATGGTCACCAGACTGGACCGCCTGGCCGAAGACGCCCACAACGGAATGAAGACCAAGGCGGACAAGGCCGAGTGGGAGGGCGCCAACGCCGGCGTCACCAAGGCGTTCATCGGCAAGACCGCCAAGGAGTTCAAGGACGCGGCGGCCGAGGCCAAGGGCGTCAAGCTCATCCTGGAGGACGCCCACACCGCCATCAAGAAGGCCAAGGACGAACTGGTGGCCATCCGGGACGTCGAAGGCCCGGCGGCGGGAATCCACGTCGACGCCAAGGGCCAGGTCACGGCTCGTCATCCGCTGGAGAAGGACAACACGGCGCGGCACGACCCGGACTACAGCGAACTCCTGCGCAAGCAGCGGGAATCCCTTGAGGCCTGGCAGAAGAAGATCGACCTGATCGTCGACAACTGCAATGACACGGATGTCGCGTTCAAGAACGCCCTGGAAGCCAACGTCACCGAGGGCCAGGACTTCAGCGCTCCGAAGTACCAGAACCTGGATCAGGAGGAGGCCGCCCGCGCGGCCGACCTGGCTGCCAAGGGCCGCGACATCACGCACACCGAGCTCCAGTCGCTCAACGAGCTGCTCCACGACAACAACAAGTCTCCCGACTTCTCGAAGAACTTCTACGAGAAGCTCGGACCGGAGAAGTCCCTCGCGTTCTTCGGTCAGCTCGCGACGGATACGCACGATTACGGCAAGGTCGACAAGGAACGTCTCAAGGACGTCCAGGAGCTCCAGCGGAACCTCGGCCTGAACCTGGCCACCGCTTCGCACGACAAGGCGTTCTCGGCCGAGTGGGGACCGGAGCTGCGCAAGCTCGGCACCGAGCAGATTCCGCTCTCCAAGTACGACAATTCCGGCGGTGCGTACGGCTATCAGCTGCTCGGCGGCATCATGCGGTACGGGAACTACGACGCGAAGTTCCTCAACCCGATTGCGGAACATGTGGCGCAGCTGCATCAGAAGGACCCGTACATGTTCGCCAACAACAAGCAGATCAACGGCTTCCTGGAACACCCGTTCAACCCGTCGGGTAAGAACGGCGCCGGCTACGACCCGACCACGGCCATGCTGGAGGCGCTCGGGAACAGCCCGGATGCCGCGAAGCACTTCTTCGCCGACGATCCGACCGCGTACAACGAGGACGGGACGGTCAACGCGGGAGCTACGGCGGACCTCGGCAAGAACAAGGACGGCGAGAAGATCACCAGCTATCTCGATTTCTTCGGAAACGAGAAGTGGGAGTCGTTCCCGGACAGCAACTCCACCGACCCGGACAAGCTGGCGCCGACCCTCCAGTACATGCCGGACGCGCTGGGGCACGCCCTGGAGGCGGCGACCCTCGGCTACCCGGCCGGTCACCCGGACGCGGGCGTGGTGCGGGACGCGGACAACGCGGCGGTCATGCAGTCGGTCATGGAGAAGTACGGCGCGGACGCGGGGCTGCTCAAGCAGCAGGAAGCGATGGCGGACAGCCTCGGCACCATGGGTGCCGGGTACGTCGATGACATCAACTGGGCTCTGGACAAGGGAAACCCGGACAGCGTCTTCGCCCCCGGGAAGAATCCGGACGGGCACATCGACTTCGTGGACGACGAGGAGGGCCGGCGGACGGCGCGCGGGTTCCTCAGCGTCCTGGGGCAGCACCCGGACGCGTACGCCACCATGTCCAAGGCGGAGCAGGTGTACTCCTCCAGCGTGCTGGAGGCCCAGGTGGGCCGCGACGGGAAGATCGACACCGGGGCCGCCCGGTCGACCGTGCACGTCGGTGCCGAGGTGCAGGGCATGCTCGACCAGTCCCGTGCCGACCAGGTCGAGGCGACGAACCTGAAGACCCACGAGGACTACGAGAAGGCGGTGGCCAAGCGGGCGGGGTGGATCGAGTTCGGCGCCGCGGCCGGAGTGGCGGCCGGCGTCGCCTTCCTCCCCGCGACGGCTGCCGTGGGCGCGGCCGCGGTCCTCATCCCGCTCGCCACCGATACCGCCAGTGGGGCCGTCGAGCAGGTCATCGGCCAGGTCATCGGCGATATTTCCGACAACTCCGTGGACGAGCACAAGGACAAGGTGGAGGACCTCACCCGGGAGGAGAAGACCAAGGTCTACTCCGCCGGCGAAGGAATGGCCGAAGCCCCGATGGAAGCGTTCATGGCGCAACACGGTGTCGACATCAACAGCGAGTTCGGTCAGGACCTGAAGGAGTCCATGAGGATCGGTTACGCGACAGGCAACGACCGTGAGAACCAGCAGGGCAGTGACCCGGAAACCGGCTGACCCGGTGAGCGGCAATGAGACAGAGAGATGCTTGATGTCCATCAAAGGTAGGCGTATCCGCAGCGGGCTCCCCGGCGTGGCCGTGGGTGCCGCTCTGCTCGTCGGTGCCGTCGGCTGCGGCGGGGGCGAGAAGGCGGCCGACGAGAAGTCCGTAGCCGCCGAGGAACTGTGCGGGGGCGCCGTGTCCGCCGAGGCGGGGGCGGCGCTGAAGGTCATCACCGGGTCGGCCCGGTTCGAGGAGTCGGGCGGGACGTCCACGGTCGCTCATGCCGCGGAGGAGATGATCGGCATCTTCTCGCCTCTGGACACCGGCTCTCCCGGCGGGTACGGCGACATCTGCCGGATCTACACCGCCGCCGCAACACACGGTGACGAGCTCAGGGTCACTTGGCGCCTGTCCTACCAGGGCCCTGGGGACGCGAAGCCCGCTTCGAAGTTCACGCCGCTGGACATGGGGGAGTGGGCGGGAACCGCACCGGACGAGGCATTCATCGGCTTCGCCTGCCGCAGCGAAGACCTCCCCGGGTCGGCGCAGACACCCGGCCACATCCGGATCGGCGTCGAGCGGACGGGAATGCCGCAGGAGGCCGAAGGCGACGTCGAGGCGTTGAAGCGGGCTTACGCGACCGTGGCGCACTCGGTGTCGCTCGCCATGGTGAAGCAGCTGGGCTGCGAGGGGGAGACGGGACTTGAGCCCCAGCCCTCGTTGGGCCCGGCGTAGTGCCGGTGCCGGGGCAACTGACGGCGACGCGTACGCGCTTGCAGGCGACGTCCACGACGGCGGGTCAGAGGACCTCGTACGCACGTGGATCGAGGCGGAGGAGACCTGGACCCGGCCGAGGCGCACCGTCACCCGCCGTTGACTAAAGTGATCTCCGAAGCTTCGAGGGGGAGGTTGCTGTGCTGCCGAGCGATCGGGGGGCGAGGGGGGCGGTGCTCGCCCCCGCGCGAACGGGGCTGTTCCGGACGGTGCTTCCGGTGGCTCTGGCGTTGCTGGCGCTCGGAGTGGGTACGGCGCCCGCGCACGCGGACACGGTGCTCTCCGAGCAGTGGCACCTCACCCGGATGCAGGCCCAGGAGATGTGGCGGACCAGCACCGGGGCCGGTGTCACGGTCGCGCTCATCGACACCCGGGTGCGCGAGGTCCCCGAGCTGGCCGGGCGGCTGCTGCCGGGCAAGGACTTCCGGGAGGGAGCCGCCGGTGAGCGCAACGACCGCGGCACCACCGCCGCCTCCGTGATCGCCGGTACAGGCAAGGGGCCCGGCGGCCAGGAGAGCGCGTTCGGGCTCGCGCCCGGGGCGAAGGTGCTGCCCCTGGAGGTCTCCGACGGCCAGGGCACCGGCAACGCCGCCGCTCAGGACGACGCGGTCAACACCGGACTCGCCCCGGCCCTCCGGTACGCGGCCGACTCCGACGCGAAGATCATCAGCGTGTCGCTCTCCGCGTCCAGCGACACCGACGAGGTACGCGCGGCCGTGGACTACGCCCGCGGCAAGGGAAAGCTGATCTTCGCGGCCGTCGGTGAGTCCGTGATCGACGCGCCGCTGGTGCGGTACCCGGCCGCGACGCCCGGGGTCGTCGGCGTCAGTGCCGTCGGCAAGGACCTGAACGGCCTCAAGAAGGCGGGCGCCGGGCTCACGGTGGATCTCAGCGCTCCCGGCGAGGACATCATCAGCGCGTGCGCGGGCTCGACCGGACTGTGCCGGAGCAAGGGCACCGCGGTGGCCACCGCGCTCGCCTCCGCGTCCGCCGCGCTGATCTGGGCCGAGCACCCCGCGTGGACGGCCAACCAGGTCCTGCGCGTCATGGTCGGCACGGCGGGTGGCCCGACCAGCGGGGCCGTACGCAACGACTTCATCGGGTACGGAATCGTCCGGCCCCGGATCGCGCTGAAGACCCCGGGCGACCCGGGGGCGGCCGACCGGGACCCCATCTCCGACTACCGCACCGCGTCCCCCACTCCCCGACCGTCGGCCTCCCCATCGGCTTCCGCGTCCGCCTCGCAGGAGCCCGGCGGGGCGGGCTCCGGTCCGGCGCAGGGTGCGCCGCCGTCCGCCGCGGCGGACGGCGGACACAGCGGGGCCTTCTGGATCGCGCTCGCCGTGTGCGCCACCGGGCTGCTCTGCGTGGGCTTCGCGACGCCGCCGCTGCTGGCCGACCGGCGGCGCACACGGCCGGCCGGCTCCAGGGCCTGATCCGCCGGACGGACAGGCCTCAGTCGTCTTCGAGCCGCCACGCGGCCGTGCCGCCGCCCACGGCGAGTACGGCCCCGCCGGTGGCGAGCGCGGTGAGGAACCTGCGCCGGGCATGACCCATCGGCGCGGGCCCGGGGCCCGCCGGGATCAGCCGGGCCGCCTCGGACTCGTACCGGCCGATCAGCGGCGCGAGTCCTCCCTGCCGCCAGACCTTCTCCGCACGCCGCGAGTGCGCGAACGCGAGAGCGATCTGTTCCGGACCGGGCCGCGCGCCCGGCTCCTTGGCGAGGCAGGGGGCGATGAGGGCCCGCAGCGGCTCGGGGACGGACGACAACTGCGGCTGCCCGTGCACGACTTCGTACTGCACGGCGGCGACATGGCCGCCCGTGAAGGCGCGTTGCCCGCCTGCCGCGTACACCAGCACGGCACCCAGCGAGAAGACGTCGGCGGCCGGGCCCACCCGGTGCCCGAGCACCTGCTCGGGCGCGCCGTAGCCCGGCGTGACGGGGATCTGGCCGGTCGTCGTGAGGGTGAGCCCGTGTTCCGGGCGGGCGATACCGAAGTCGATGATGCGCGGCCCGTCCGACGTCAGCACGATGTTCGCCGGTTTGAGGTCGCGGTGCACGATCCCGGCGCCGTGGATCTCGTGCAGGGCGCGGGCCAGGGCCGAGGCCAGGGCGTGGAGCATCGGGGCGTCGAGCGGGCCGTGGGCCGCGATGGCCTGCTCCAGGTCGGGACCGGCCAGGAACTCGGCCGCGATCCACGGCCGCCCGCTCTCGACCTGCGCGTCCAGCACCCGGGCCACACCCTTGCCGGTGACGGACCGCGCGGTCTGCGCCTCCCGGACGAAGCGCTGCACCAGCTGCTGGTCGTGGGCGAGTTCGGGCCGCAGCGACTTCACCGCGGCCCGGCGGCCGTGGCCGTCCTGCCCGAAGTAGACCTTGCCCATCCCGCCCTCGCCGAGCACACCGAGCAGACGGTACGGGCCGAGCCGGAGCGGGTCTCCAGGGCCGAGCGGTTTCATGGCGGGTCCTTCTCGGAGGGGTGGGGGAAGTGAGGGGGAGGGGACGGTCAGGCGTCGAGGCGCAGGGCCTCCACCTCGCGTTCCGTGCCGTTGCCGACGAGCGTGTCCTTGCCGGGTGCGAGCGCGAAGTTGCGGATCGGGGTCCGCAGCGAGCGTACGTACGTCCGGCTGCTGAGCTCGATCGCCCCCAGCCCCTGCTCGTCCCCGTAGTAGAGGTGCTTGCCGACGACGACGGGCGGCGCCCCCGCGGTGGTGCCGCTGCCCTCGGGAACCGTGACCTCCCAGAGGAGTTCGCCGCGTTTCGGGTCCAGGGCGACGATGCCCCGCCGGCCCTCGGCCGCGTACACCACACCGTCCCGTACGGCCGGCGGCCCGTAGTGGTCACTGCTGTCCGTCGTGTCGCCGAGACCGCGGTCACGGCCGAACTCCCAGAGCACCGCGCCGTTGGACAGGCCGATCGACTGGAGCACGGTCGTACCGATGTAGAGGTGCGTACCGTCGTCGGCGAGCTGGGCGCCGCTGCTCGCCAGGGTGGAGCTGTTGTCGGCCGCCGCCTCCAGGGATCTGCGCCACAGCTCCTTGCCCGAGCCGGTGTCGTGCGTGCTGAGCGCGAGGTCGAACAGGGTCTGCGCGACGACGATCCGGTTGCCGATGACCTTGCCGATCGCCCCGCCGTAGCCGCTGCCCTTCTCCGACTCCTGGATGGGGACGCGCCAGCGGAGCTTTCCCGTGCGCGCGTTCACCGCGTACAGATGCCAGTCGAACGTCTCCGCGCTGTCGCTCCCGGCCGTCAGGTACACCGTGTCGGCGGTGGCGCAGAGGAGTTCGCCACTCGCGTCCTCCGCCAGCCCCAGGTCCTTCAGCGTGGTCACCGTACGGTCCTGCCGGCCGGTGGCCGGGTCGATCGTGACGACCTTGTACGGCTCCGTCGGCTCGCCGACCGTCCAGTAGAGCAGGGAGCCGTCCGTGACGGCCCGGCCCTCGAACAACGTGGGGAAGAACATCCAGAGTTCGCGGCCGTCCACCGGATCGAGGCCCCGCAGCTGGCCCCCCGTCGTCACCACGACGCGTTTGCCCACGAACAGCGGCGGCATCATCGCGTCGGCCTTCCCCTCGCCGGTGGTCCACAGCACGTCCCAGGGGCCCTCCGTGTCCCGGGCCGCCGGGGAAGCGGCCGCGCCCGGCCCGGACGCGGCCGGCGAGCCCTTCGCCGTGCCCTTCGCTTCGGACCGGCCGGGCCTCAGCCACACTCCGGCGCCCGCGACCGCCCCGGCCGCCACCACCCCGCCGAGGGTCAGGAGCCCGCGGCGGGACAGCGCCGCGCGCCGGGTTGCCGGTACGGCGGCGGTGACGGGCGGCTCCGTGGGCGCCGGGAGACGCTCGGGGTGGAACTGCCAGACCTCGGCCGCGCGGCGGGCGATCTCCGAGAGGAGCGGGTGGGGGAGGTGGTCGGCGAACTCGCCGTGCCCGTCGTGGAGCGCGGAGGCCAGCTCCCCGGTGGCCGGGCGCAGCGCGGGGTCCTTCGCCAGACACCGGGCGAGCACCGGGGCCAGCGCCTCCGGAACGCCGGTCAGGTCCGGGTCGGCGTACCGGACGCGGTAGAGGAGGTCGGCGGGCTGCCCGCTGCCGAACGGGCCGTGGCCGGTGGCGGCGAAGACGAGCACACCGGCGAGCGCGAAGACGTCACCGGCCGGGGTGTGCTCCTGTCCGGTGGCCTGCTCGGGGGACATGAACGCGGGGGTTCCGGCGGCCGCGCCCACGCGGGTGAGGCGGTCGTCGCCGAGCGCGCGGGCGATGCCGAAGTCGATGACCTTCGGCCCGTACGCGGTGATCATGACGTTGGACGGCTTCAGGTCGCGGTGCACCACGTCGGAGCGGTGCAACTGCCCGAGCGCGCCGCACAGGGCCGCGCCCACGGCCCGTACGGCGGCCTCGGGGAAGGGGCCGCTCACGGCGACCGCGTCGTCCAGGGGCGGGCCCAGGACGTACTCCGTCGCCATCCAGGGCACGTCCGCGAGCGGATCGGCGTCGACGACCTGGGCGCCGTGCCGGCCGCCGATCACCCGGGCCGCGTCGGCCTCCAGCCGGAAGCGGGTGCGGAACGCGGCGTCGGCCGCGATGTGCGCGTGCACCGTCTTGAGGGCGACGGTCGCACCGCCCGGCGTGCGGGCCAGGTAGACCGTGCCCATGCCGCCGCTGCCGAGCCGGGCGGCCAGCCGGTACGGGCCGATGTGCGAGGGATCGTCGTGGAGCAGGGGTTTGATCATCGGTCAGGCTCCGAGGGGAGGTCGTACGTCGGCTGCGAGGATCTCCGCGGACTGCCGGGCGATCGCCGCGACCACCCGGCCGGGCAGCCGTAGCGCGCCCGCCTCGGGTCCCGTCTCCAGGACGGTGGCGACGGGGGCCGCGGCCGCCTGCGGTGCGAGTGCCTCCAGGACGTCGGTCGCCCGGGGGCGGGCCGCGGGGTCGCGGGAGAGACAGGCGGACACGAGCGAACGCAGCAGGAGGGGGAGTTCGTCCCGGTCGGGGACGGTGTGGCCGGTGGCCGCGTACGCGAGGACCGCGCCCAGGGCGTAGACGTCACCCGGCGGCCGGGGGCGCCCGCCCGCGGCCTGCTCGGGCGGGAGGCTGCCGGGGTCGAGGCCGGGAAGGCCCGACCGGGCCGTGCCGTCCTCGGCGGCGGCGCGCGCGGCGCCGAAGCACGTGAGCCGGGGGCCGTCACCGGCCAGCAGCACGGCGGCGGGTGACACCCCGGCGTGGGTCGTCCCGGCCGCGTGGGCGGTGGCCAGCGCCTCGGCGAGACAGCGGCCCAGGACGCGCAGCGTCTCCTCGGGCAGCGGCCCTCCGTTGACGGCCAGGGCCGTCGGGAGGGGGAGTGCGGGGACGTACGGGCGCGCGCACCACACGGTCGCGCCGTACTCCGCGTGCTCGGTGACGGGGGCGGCCCACGGGCCGAGCAGATACCGGGCGGCCTGCGCCTCGGTGAGGAACCTGCCCGGATCGGTGCCGGGGAGCGGCACGCTCACCAGCGCGGTCCGGTCCCCGTCCGCGGTGCGGGCGATGAAGCGCTGTTCGGGGACGGCGGCGGCGCCGGGGCCCGTCGGGTCCAGCCGTGCGACGACGAGGTAGGGGCCGATCCGCCGGGACGGAGCGAGGTGCGGCAACTGCATGGAACGGAAATCCCCCCGGACGTCATCGGAACAGGGGGAAGCCTACTCAGTGATCGATTCCGGAGCCTTCGCGGCCGAGCGCCGAGCGCCGAGCCCCGAGCGCGGCCGCCTTCGCCCGTAAACGCGACCGCCCGCCCCCGGTGTGAGGGGCGGGCGGTGGCGTACGGAGACCGTGACCGGATTCGAACCGGTGTAACTCGAGTTGCAGTCGAGCCCCTGAGCCTCTCGGGCACACGGTCGGGTGTGGTGTTTCCGTCCTTGCCCTGACGACGTTAGGGCGGCCGTGCGGGGCGTTCAAGGGGCCCGGCGGCCCCGCAACACGACTGCCATACGCCGTTCATGACCGGGCGCGGCCGGGGTGTGGCCCGGGCCGCGGACCTACGACCAAGGGACGAGCGCGGAGCCCGCCCTCCGACAGGGGCCAAACAGGATCTTGCCCCTTACTCTTGGCCCATGACCGCCCTCGAACCGCGCGACGCCGACGTCTCGCCACTCCCCGAGCCCCCCGTCGTCGTCGAGAGCGAAGAGGAACGCGAGGGCGTGCTCGGGCGGACCCACCGGGCGCTCAGCATCGGCATCGTCTCCGTCGTGCTCCTCATCGCCTTCGAGGCCACCGCGGTCGGGACGGCCATGCCGGTCGCGGCGCGCGAACTGCGCGGCATCCCGCTGTACGCGTTCGCGTTCTCCGCGTACTTCACCACCAGCCTCTTCGCCATGGTGCTCTCGGGCCAGTGGGCCGACCGCCGCGGGCCGCTGGGGCCGCTCGCCGCCGGGATCAGTTCCTTCGCGGCCGGGCTCCTGCTCTCCGGGACCGCGGGGAGCATGTGGATGTTCATCGCCGGGCGGGCCGTCCAGGGGCTCGGCGGCGGGCTGGTGATCGTGGCGCTGTACGTGGTGATCGGCCGGGCCTACCCCGAGCGGATCAGACCGGCGATCATGGCCGCCTTCGCGGCGAGCTGGGTGATCCCCTCCGTCGTCGGCCCGCTCGCTTCCGGGACCGTGACCGAGCACCTCGGGTGGCGGTGGGTCTTCGTCGGCATCCCCGTGCTCATCGTCTTCCCGCTGGCCCTCGCGCTGCCCGCGATCCGGCGGATGGCGGCGGGACCCGCCGGCGGTTCGACGGGCGCGGAGCCGTTCGACCGGCGACGCATCCGGCTCGCGCTCGGCATCTCGGTGGGTGCGGGGCTGCTCCAGTACGCAGGCCAGGAGCTGAACTGGTTCGCCCTGCTCCCGGCCACGGTCGGGGTCGCGCTGCTCGTACCCGCCGTACGCGGACTGCTGCCGCCCGGCACCGTACGGGCGGCGCGGGGGCTGCCCGCGGTGGTGCTGCTGCGCGGGGTCGCGGCCGGGTCGTTCATCGCCGCCGAGTCCTTCGTACCGCTGATGCTCGTGACGCAGCGCGGGCTGACCCCGACGATGGCCGGCCTTTCGCTGGCCGTCGGCGGTGCGACGTGGGCGCTCGGCTCGTACATGCAGTCGCGCCCGCGCCTTGAGCAGCACCGGGAACCGCTCATGGTGGCCGGCATGGTGCTCGTCGCGCTGTCGATCGCGGCGGCGCCCACCGTACTGATCCAGGGCGTACCGGTCTGGATCGTCGCCGTGGCCTGGGCCTTCGGGTGCTTCGGCATGGGCATGGTGATCGCGTCGACCAGCGTGCTGCTGCTGAAGCTGTCGGCGCCGGAGGAGGCCGGAGCCAACTCGGCGGCCCTCCAGATCTCGGACGGGCTGTCCAACGTGCTGCTGCTCGCGGGCGGCGGGGCCGCGTTCGCGGCGCTCGGCGGAGGAGCGCTGGGCGCGGCGGTGCACGAGGCGGGGGCGGGGGGCGCGGGCTCGCATCCGGGCGCCTTCGTGGCGGTGTTCCTGCCTATGGCGGGGGTGGCGCTGGCAGGGGCGTGGGTGGCGGCGCGGGTGCGGACAAAGGTGTAACACCAAGTGGTACCACGCGGTACCATTTACCTCATGGCTGGTCTGAATCTGCGGTTCACCGAGGAAGAGCTGGACGCACTGCGAGCGCGTGCCGAGTCGGAGGGGCGCAGCATGCAGGCGTTCGCCCATGACGCGGTGATCACCGCTATAAACGAACACTCGCGCCTCTTCAACGAGGCGGCGGACCATGTGCTGAAGGTGAGTGAGGAGCTCAACCGGAGGCTTGCCTGATGAAGTACTTGACACTCCCCGAGCTGCTCATCCTCGCGCAGCGCCTCGGGACTGCCGAGGTGCGCGACTACGGGCTGCTCGACTCGGCACTCGCCCGCCCGCAGTCGAGCGTGTTCGGTCAGGACGCCTATCCGGATGTGTGGCAGAAGGCCGCGGCGTTGATGGAGTCCCTGGCCCGCAACCATGCGCTGGTGGATGGAAACAAGCGTATCGCCTGGTATGCCACCTGGGTCTTTCTGCACATCAACGGGCACCCGCTGAGCGCGGACTTTGATGTGGACGAGGCCGAACAGTTCGTCCTGGACGTCTGTCAGGGGGTCATGGACATGGCCAAGATTGCGGAGCAGCTGCCTCGGTTCGCGGCGTAGACGTTTCCTGTGAAGAGGGTCTCAGCGACGCCGAACCACGGCTCGTTCGTACGGGGTTCCGGCCGGGCCCCCGGTAAGGTGGCCCGGTTGTCGTATCTCGTACGAGGTTGTGCGAGCCCCGCGGACAGCGCCCCACGTACCCGAGAGACCCGAACCGGAGACCGTGACTACTACCGCCTCCCACCACCTCTCACCCGCCTTTCCCGGCCGCGCCCCCTGGGGTACGGCCGGCAAGCTGCGAGCCTGGCAGCAGGGCGCCATGGAGAGGTACATCCAGGAGCAGCCGCGCGACTTCCTCGCGGTCGCGACGCCCGGCGCAGGGAAGACCACCTTCGCGCTGACCCTCGCCTCGTGGCTGCTGCATCACCATGTCGTCCAGCAGATCACCGTCGTCGCGCCGACCGAGCACCTCAAGAAGCAGTGGGCCGAGGCCGCGGCCCGGATAGGGATCAAGCTCGACCCCGAGTACAGCGCGGGCCCCGTGAGCAAGGAGTACCACGGGGTCGCGATCACGTACGCGGGTGTCGGCGTCCGGCCGATGCTGCACCGCAACCGGTGCGAGCAGCGCAAGACCCTCGTGATCCTCGACGAGATCCACCACGCCGGTGACTCGAAGTCCTGGGGCGAGGCCTGCCAGGAAGCGTTCGACCCGGCGACCCGGCGGCTCGCGCTCACCGGGACGCCCTTCCGGTCCGACACCAACCCGATCCCCTTCGTGGCGTACGAGGAGGGCAACGACGGAATCCGGCGCTCCTCGGCCGACTACACGTACGGCTACGGCAACGCCCTCGCCGACGGTGTCGTGCGCCCGGTCATCTTCCTCAGCTACAGCGGCAACATGCGCTGGCGCACCAAGGCCGGTGACGAGATCGCCGCTCGGCTCGGCGAACCGATGACCAAGGACGCCATCGGGCAGGCGTGGCGCACCGCGCTCTCGCCCACCGGGGACTGGATTCCCAATGTGCTCTCGGCCGCCGACAAGCGGCTGACCGAGGTGCGCAAGGGCATCCCCGACGCGGGCGGGCTCGTCATCGCGACCGACCAGGAGTCGGCCCGCGAGTACGCCAAGATCCTGAAGAAGGTGACCGGCCAGAAGGCGACCGTCGTCCTCTCCGACGAGAAGGCCGCCTCGAAGAAGATCGACCAGTTCGCCGCGGACGAATCGCGGTGGATGGTCGCGGTGCGGATGGTGTCGGAGGGCGTCGACGTGCCGCGCCTCGCGGTCGGCGTCTACGCCACCACCATCTCGACGCCCCTCTTCTTCGCACAGGCCGTCGGGCGCTTCGTGCGCTCGCGGCGCCGGGGCGAGACCGCCTCCGTCTTCGTACCGACCATTCCGATGCTCCTCGACTTCGCCAACGAGATGGAGGTCGAGCGGGACCACGTCCTCGACAAGCCCAAGAAGGGCAGTGACGAGGAGAACCCGTTCGCCGAGGAGGACAAGCTCCTCTCCGACGCGGAGAAGCTGGAGGACGAGGAGACCGAGGAGCAGCTGCCCTTCGAGGCGCTGGAGTCCGACGCGGTCTTCGACCGGGTGCTGTACGACGGTGCCGAATTCGGCATGCAGGCGCACCCGGGCAGCGAGGAGGAGCAGGACTACCTGGGCATCCCGGGGCTGCTCGAACCCGACCAGGTGCAGCTGCTGCTCCAGAAGCGGCAGACCCGGCAGATCGCGCACAGCCGCCAGAAGCCGGCCGAGGAGGCCGACCTGCTGGAGAAGCCCGCCGAGTCGAGGCCGGTCGTCACCCACAAGCAGCTCCTCGGGCTGCGGAAGTCGCTCAACACGATGGTGTCGGCGTACACGCACCAGAGCGGCAAGCCGCACGGCGTGATCCACACCGAGCTGCGCCGGGTGTGCGGCGGACCGCCGAGCGCCGAGGCGACGGCCGGGCAGATCCAGGACCGGATCAAGAAGGTCCAGGAGTGGGCCACCCGTATGACGTGAGTGGGGCGCCGCGCCCTGCGCGTACCGCCGCCGGCCCGGGCAGGAGCACCGCTCCTGACCCGGGCCGGTTGCTTTCTTGGAAAAATTTTGGCTGATTGTTTACGGCCTGTTAACGCTGGTTCACATGTGGTACACAAGCCGTATACGGAGCGTGGCGGACGAGTCGCCCGACCAGGACGCGCGTAGATGTCCGGGTTCCGGACGGTGCCCCGCTGACCGGCGGTTATGCCCGGCGGTCGTACGGGGGTTTCCGCAGACGCCCGGATTCTGGACGAGGTCTTCCGCTGAGCGGACTGGCTCGCTACTGTCCCGGCCATATGAACGCCCCGTGGCAACGCCGCCGCGGAGCGCAGCCGGTGCCATGGCCAGCCGGCGGCCTCTCGGTGCGTCGCCGCTGGGACCGGTGCCGCGACTTCGGCGAGAGAGCCGCCGCCACTCACCAAGAGGAGAGGGCGTCGTGACCGCGGAGACATCCCAGACGCTCGACCGAGGACTGCGCGTCCTCAAGCTGCTCGCCGACACCGACCACGGCCTGACCGTCACCGAGTTGTCCAACAAACTCGGCGTCAACCGCACCGTGGTCTACCGTTTGCTCGCCACACTCGAACAGCACGCACTGGTACGCCGCGATCTCGGCGGCCGGGCCAGGGTGGGCCTGGGCGTGCTCCGACTGGGCCGTCAGGTGCACCCGCTCGTCAGGGAGGCCGCGCTGCCCGCGCTGCGTTCGCTGGCCGAGGACATAGGGGCCACCGCCCACCTCACGCTGGTCGACGGCACCGACGCCCTCGCCGTCGCGGTCGTCGAGCCCACCTGGACCGACTACCACGTGGCCTACCGCGCCGGCTTCCGGCACCCGCTGGACCGGGGAGCGGCCGGCCGGGCGATCCTCGCCGCCCGGCAGCAGACCGCGCCGGACCACCCCGGCTACACCCTCACGCACGGCGAGCTCGAAGCCGGCGCGAGCGGGGCGGCCGCGCCGCTCGTCGGGGTCTCGGGGGTGGAGGGCAGCGTCGGCGTGGTGATGCTCGCGGACGCCGTACCGGAAAGGGTGGGTCCTCGTGTGCTGGACGCCGCCCGGGAGGTGGCGGACGCCCTGCGGTGACGGGGTCCTGCCGTGCCCGCCCGGCGAGGGAGGACAGAGGCGGTGGAGGACAGAGGGGGGCAGATAGATTGGGCGGGTGCTCTCTCGTCTCTCGCGCCCCCGCGCTCTCGCCCTCTGCGCGCTGCCCGTCCTCGCGGTATTCGGTACGGCCGCCTTCGCACCGCTGCCGTTCACCCTGGCGGAGCCGGGGCTGACCGCGGACGTCCTCGGGAAGGACCAGGGGAAACCGGTGATCACCATCAAGGGCACGCCGACCCGGACCACCGACGGTCAGCTCCGGATGACCACGATCGTCGCGACCGGGCCGACCGCCGATGTCGGTATCGGTGACGTGATCGACAGCTGGTTCAGGACGGACCGGGCGGTCATGCCCCGCGACGCCGTCTACCCGACCGGCGGCTCCGAGAAGGAGATCGAGCGGCACAACCTCGAAGACATGAAGGAGTCGCAGGACGTCGCCGTCGACGCGGCCCTGACGTACCTCGGCAAGGCCCCCGGCTCCGTCGACGTCACCCTGAACCTCGCCGACGTGGGCGGGCCGAGCGCCGGGCTCTTCTTCTCGCTCGGCATCATCGACAAGCTGGAGGGCGACGGCTCCGGCGGCGATCTCACCGGCGGCCGCAACGTCGCCGGTACCGGCACGATCACCGCCGACGGCAAGGTCGGCGCCGTCGGCGGTGTGTCCCTGAAGACTCAGGCGGCCCGCCGGGACGGGGCCACGGTCTTCCTCGTGCCGAAGGCCGAGTGCAGGGAGGCCGAGGCGGAGCTGCCGAAGGGCCTGCGGCTGATCCCGGTCACGACGCTGAGCGGCGCGGTGTCCTCTCTGCGGGCGCTGGAGAAGGGGGGCGAGGTCCCGGCCTGCTGACGCCCTTCCGGGCGGCGGCTTCCGGCAGCTCCCTCGTACGGTCCGGCTCCTCCATCGTGCGCCAGGCGGGGAAGACCAGCGGGCTCAGCGTCGCCAGGAAGTACACCCCGCCCATCGCGAGCAGCGCTCCCGCCGCCCCCAGGCCCTCGACCAGCAGGCCGGCCGCCAGACCGCCCACCGGCATGGCGAGTTCACAGCCCGCGGTGAGCGCGCCGGAGACCCGGCTGCGCAGCTCCTCGGGGACGCGTTCGTACGTCATCGTGGTCAGGATCGGGTTCAGCATCCCGCCCGCCACCCCGCCCAGTGCCATCGTGACGGCCAGCGGCAGCGTCGTACTCGTGAGCGCGGCGACCGCGAACCGCGGTGCTCCGCACAGGATCACGCACACGGTGAACACCGTCCGCCGTGAGAAACGGTGCCCCACGGCCCCGTACAGCAGCGCTCCCGTCAGCCCGCCCGCACCGAACAGGGCGGTGAGCAGGCCGAGATCGGTGGACCCGCCCAGCTCGCCCTCGGCGTGCACCGGCAGCAGGACGGCGTTCCAGCCCTGGTCGGTGCCGTTCATGAACATCACCATGACCACGACGGCGAGCAGCAACCGGTTGCCCAGCAAGTAGGCGTATCCCTCGCGGAGTTCGGCACGGTACGCGCGCAGCGACACCGGGGCCGCGGCCTTGCGGGGTTCGGCCGCCCGGACCCCTCGTACCCCTGCCGCGACCAGCAGCGCGGACACGATGAACGTCGCCGCGTCCAGCAGGAGCACGGTCTCGGCGCCGACGAGCGAGATCAGCACACCGGCCAGCGCGGCCCCGACCATCCGGGCGCCGCGCGACACGGCGTCGAAGAGGCTGGCGGCGCGGGCGAGCGTGGTGCCCGCGTGCTCCGCGAGGTCGGGGACGAGGACGTAGCGTGCCGTGTTGCCCGGCGTGTGGACCAGGCCGTTGAGAGCCATCAGCGCACACAGCATCCAGAATTCGAGCGCTCCCGCGTAGTGGAGCAGCGGGATGGTGGCGATGGCCGTACCGCAGATGGCGTCCGAGGCGACGGAGACCCGGCGGCGGCCGATCCGGTCGATGACGGGACCGCCGATCAGCGCGGCGACGACGATCGGCAGGGTCGCGCAGAAGGCGACGACACCGGCCCGGCCCGCGCTGCCCGTGGTCTCCAGGACGAACCAGGGGACGCCGATGAGGGTGAGCGAAGTGCCCGCGGTGGATATGGAGTTGGCGGCGAGTACGGCGGTCAGTGGTGTGCGGTGGCCCATGGAATCCCCCCGGGTCGTGGTTATGCCGTGCGAGGCGCGCGCACTGCCGCGCGGGCGGGGCGCTCCTGGGTGAGTCGCAGGCCGAACTCGATGAGTGCCCAGCCCAGTTGGGTCCGCAGGTGCCTGGCCTCCGGTCGGATCTCCGCCGCCTCGTGACGCAGTTCGGCGGAGCGGTAGGTGTGTATCCGGAGGTGGATGTCGGGGTGCATGGCGGTGTTCCCTTCAGTCGGACGTGCGAGGGAAGGCGTGCAGGTGGAAGCGGACCTTGGCGGACCCCTCGGTGCCGGGGGCCACCTCCCGCTCCCGGTAGCTGTTGATCAGCTCGTGCACCTTGGAGTCCAGTTCCATGGCGAGTTCCGGCGTGAGCCGAAGCGTCCAGTCGCTGAGGTCGTGGGCGTCGGCCCAGTCCGGCCAGTCGCCCATGGTGCCGATGAACGTGTTGAGTTCCTGAGTGTGGAGGGAGGCGACCTCGTGGGTGAAGAGGTTCGCGGCGCCCCGCACTGTCGGGTCGTCGTTGGTGTGGAGCTCGGAGTTGAACCGGATGGACTCGTGGGCCGCCTGCCACCAGCGTTCACGCCCCTTGCCGTGCTCGGGGGCGTCCTCGACGAAGCCGTACGTGGCGAGCTGGCGCAGGTGGTAGCTGGTCGCCCCGCTGGACTCGCCCAGGATCGCGGCGAGTTGCGAGGCGGTGGCGGGGCCGTCGGCGCGCAGCTTGCTCAGCAGGCGGATGCGCAGGGGGTGGGCCAGCCCCCGCAGGGTGCGTGGGTCGAGCTCGTGGGTTCTGTCCTGCGGGATCTCGGGCATGGGCCTACCGTAGAGTCGCAAAGGAATCTTTGCAAGCATTTTTTGCAATGACTTCTTTGCAACTCTGCCTCCCTGCTCACCCCTTCGTGATCAGCCCCTCCTCGACCAGCCAGTCCTTCGCCACCTCGTGCGGGTCCTCCCCGTCCACGTCCACCTTGGCGTTGAGCACCTGTGCCACCTCCGTCGTCAGCTTCCTGCTGAGCGGGTCGAGCAGCTCCGCGATCTCCGGGTACTTCTCGAAGGTCGCCGTGTGGATGACCGGTGCCGCGTTGTAGTTGGGGAAGAAGTGCTTGTCGTCCTCCAGTACGTCCAGGTCCATCGCCCTGATCCGCCCGTCCGTGGTGAACACCTCACCGAGCAGACAGGAGTCGGACTTGGACACCTGGGTGTAGATGATCCCGGCGTCCATCTTCTGGATGCTGGCGGCCGGGATCGACATGCCGTACGCCTTCTCCATGCCCGGCAGGCCGTCGTCGCGCGAGGCGAACTCGTTCTCCACGCAGACCGTCACCGCGCCCGGGTCCTTCTTCGACAGCTCGGCGACGTCCGACAGCGTCCTGAGCCTGTACTTCGTGTTGTTCCTCTTGCTGATCGCCAGCGCGTAGGTGTTGTTGAGGGTGGACTGCGGCAGCCAGGTCACCCCGTTGCGGCGGTCCTGGTCGCGGACCGCCTCCCACTGCTTCAACGGGTCGACGATCGGCTTCGCACGGCCGAGGTAGGTGATCCAGGCCGTGCCCGTGTACTCGTACATCGCATCGGCGTCGCCCTGGATGATCGCCTCGCGCGCACTGATCGAGCCCGGCAGGTTCGTCCGGTCCAGGACCTCCGCACCAGCAGCCTTGAAGATCAGACCGATCATCTGGCCGAGGATGATGTTCTCGCTGAAGTTCTTCGAGGTGACGGTCAGGGATGCGCCCTTGAGCGGTTCGCCCGCCCCGACCGAGCCCGGTTCCACCTCGTCCACCATCGGCGAACCGCTCTTCAGCCCGCACCCGGCGAGTACCACGGACGCCACCACGATCCCTGCCAGCACGCTCCTCGCCCTGCGGCGGCCCACCATCACGGTGCCTCCAGTCCACGCGGCGTCAGCGACACCTCGACCAGCGACGCCATCCAGTCCACCAGCAGCGCGAGCACCACCGTGAGGACGGAGCCGAGCACCAGAACCGGCATCCGCTGGGTCTGGATGCCCGAGGTGATCAGGTCGCCCAGCCCGCCGCCGCCACCGAACGTGGCCAGCGTCGCCGTACCCACGTTGAGCACCAGAGCCGTCCGGACCCCCGCGAGGATCAGCGGCACGGCGAGCGGCAACTCGACCTTGGTCAGCGTGCCCACGCCCGACATCCCGATGCCGCGCGAGGCCTCGATCAGCGTCGGATCGATCGACCTGAGACCGGCGACCGTGTTGGAGAGCACCGGCAGCACGGCGTAGATCACCATCCCGACGATCGCCGTCGACGGGCCGATGCCCAGCCAGATCACCAGCAGCGCCAGCAGGCCGATCGCCGGGGTGGCCTGCCCGACGTTGGCGACGGCCGTGACCACCGGGGCGCCCTTGCGCAATCCGCGCCGGGTCAGTGCGATGCCGAGCGGGATCGCGATGATCAGCACCCAGAAGGTGGAGATCGCGGTCAGCCTGACGTGCTGCCACCACCGCAGCTGCACATTGCCGCCCGAGAGCGAGTTCTCCGCGATCGAGTCGAGAGAGACGTTGGTGATCCACACGTAGGTGAGGGCCAGGACCACCGCGAGGGCGAGCGGCACCACCACCAGCTTCTGCCAGGTGATCCGCCGCGCCGGTCCGGCCGGGGCGGGGACGGGATCTTCCTCCTCGTCACGGAAGGCATGGCCGTCGACGTCGTGCTCGCCGGGCGGCCGGGTCTCCGGCGCCCCGCGCCCCGGCGGAACCTGATGGCTGGGAGTCATGCGGAGGTGCCACCACCCTCCAGCTCCTGTTCGGTCCGGTGGGCCCGCAGCTCCTCCAGATCGTGTTCGTGCTCGATCGCGGTGAGCCGGTCGGCCTCCAGGAGCTCCTGCACGGAGTTCATGAGAGTCACCATGTCGACGACACCGATGAACTCACCGCGCCGCCCCGTCACCGCCACCCGGCCGCCGCTGTCGATCAGCACCGCCTCCAGCGCGTCGTGCAGCGTCGCGTCCCGCGTCACCGTGTCGTGCACCAGCTGCCCTGCGCGGGCCAGGGACCCGCGGGCCCGCATCAGGTCACCGCGCCGCAGCCACTTGTACGGGCGGTTCCTGCGGTCCAGCATCAGCAGCTCGGTGTGCGGGCCGCCGCGCAGCTTGTTGAAGATCGACTGGAGCGGGTCGTCGACCGTCACGGTGGGGAAGTCCGCGATGCCCACGTCCCGTACGCGCGTGAGGTTGAGCCGCTTCAGGGCCGCGCCCGCGCCCACGAAGCCGGAGACGAAGTCGTCCGTCGGATTGGTCAGGATCGCCTCGGGTGTGTCGAACTGGGCGATGTGCGAACGCTCCCGCAGCACCGCGATCCGGTCGCCCAGCTTGATCGCCTCGTCGAAGTCGTGCGTGACGAACACGATCGTCTTGTGGAGCTCGTGCTGGAGCCGGATCAGCTCGTCCTGGAGGTGGTCACGGGTGATCGGGTCGACGGCGCCGAACGGCTCGTCCATCAGCAGCACCGGCGGATCGGCGGCCAGCGCCCTCGCCACCCCCACCCGCTGCTGCTGACCACCCGACAGCTGGCGGGGATAGCGCCCGTGGAACTCCCTGGGGTCGAGACCGACCAGGTCGAGCATCTCCTCCACCCGGTCCTTCACCCGCGACTTCGACCAGCCGACCATCTTCGGTACGAGCGCGATGTTCTCCGCGACCGTCATGTGCGGGAAGAGGCCGGACGACTGGATCGCGTACCCGACCTTGCGGCGGAGCTTCACCGGGTCGATGTCGGTGACGTCCTCGTCATTGATCCTGATCCGCCCGGACGTCGGCTCGATCAGCCGGTTGATCATCTTCAGGGTGGTGGACTTCCCGCAGCCGGAGGGCCCCACGAAGACGACCGTCTCACCGGCCTTGATCTCCATCGAGACGTTGTCCACGGCGGGGCTGGGATTGCCGGGATAGGTCTTGGTCAGGTTCTCCAGCTGGATCGTGGCGCCGGACGTCGCCGTCCTGCCGGCTTCGGCATCGGTCGCGGTCTCAGACACGGATACCCCTAGGAATGGTCAGCCGCCCGAGCAGGACGTACGCGGCGTCGAAGAGCAGGGCGAGGATGACGATGCCGAGCGTGCCGGCGAGGACCTGGTTGATCGCGTTGGCGCTGCCCAGCGAGGCGATCCCGCGGAAGATCTCGTTGCCGAGGCCGGGGCCCGAGGCGTACGCGGCGATGGCGGCGATCCCCATCAGCATCTGCGTGGAGACCCGGATACCGGTCAGGATCGGCGGCCAGGCGAGCGGCAGCTCCACCTTCCACAGCCGTGCGATGCGTGACATCCCGATGCCCGTCGCCGCGTCGACGAGGGACGGATCGACGCCGCGCAGCCCGACGATGGAGTTACGGACGACGGGCAGCAGCCCGTACAGGGTGAGCACGATGACGGTGGGCGGCACACCCAGTCCCACCAGCGGGATCAGGAGACCGATCGCGGCGAGGGAGGGGATGGTGAGGACCGTCGCCGTGGAGGTGATGGCCAGGGACCCGCCCCAGCCGCTCCGATAGCTGACCACACCGATCAGGATGCCCAGCGCGGTGGCGATGACCATGCACTGGAAGACCGCGCTGACGTGCTGGAACGCGTCGGTGAGCAGTTGCTGGTGCCGATTGCCCAGGTACTCCCAGAAGCTCACCCGTCACTCCCCGGTTTCAGTCGGTGTCCTCCGCGGCCTGCTCCACCAGCGGGATGATGCGGAGCGGGACCGGGTTCTCCATGACGATCGCCGTGGAGGCCCGGACAATGCCATCAAATCCGACAACAAGGTCGATCACCCGCTGGAGATCCGCGTTCGAGCGGGCGACGAGCCGGCACAGCATGTCCCCGTGCCCGGTCGTGGTGTGCAGCTCCAGCACCTCGGGAACGCTGCCCAAATGGGCCCGGACATCCGCCCCTTGGCCCTGTTTGATCTCCAGCGTGGCGAAGGCGGTGACCGGGTAGCCGAGCGCCGCCGGGTCCACTTCCGGGCCGAAGCCGCGAATTACCCCGTTCGCCTGAAGGCGGTCCATCCGGGCCTGCACGGTCCCGCGCGCCACCCCGAGACGCCGTGACGCCTCCAGCACCCCGATGCGGGGCTCCCGGGCCAGCAGCACGATGAGCCGTCCGTCCAGTCGGTCGATCGCCATGGTGTGAGCCTCCGCAGGGGTCGAGTGGGCGATGGTCATCATGTACAGATGACCGCCGCCGACGGCACCCCCACTGCGCAGATTGCCCAGTCGGATCGCGAACTATTGCGCACCTTGCGAAGCGGGGAGAACCTTCGGATATGACTGAGACTCTGCACACCACCCCCGACACCGCACGGCAGGCCGACCCCTTCCCGGTCAAGGGAATGGACGCGGTCGTCTTCGCCGTGGGCAACGCCAAGCAGGCGGCGCACTACTACTCGACGGCGTTCGGCATGAAGCTCGTCGCCTACTCCGGACCGGAGAACGGCAGCCGCGAGACCGCGAGTTACGTCCTCACCAACGGCGGGGCCCGCTTCGTCCTGACCTCGGTCATCAAGGCGTCCACCGACCACGGACGCTTCCTCGCCGAGCACGTCGCCGAGCACGGTGACGGCGTCGTCGACCTGGCCATCGAGGTCCCGGACGCGCGCGCCGCGTACGCCTACGCGGTGGAGCACGGCGCCCGTGGCATCACCGAGCCGTACGAGGTCAAGGACGAGCACGGCACGGTCGTGCTGGCCGCCATCGCGACGTACGGCAAGACCCGCCACACCCTCGTCGAGCGCACCGGCTACGACGGCCCGTACCTGCCGGGCTTCGCCGCCGCGGACCCGATCGTCGAGCCGCCGGCCAAGCGCACCTTCCAGGCCATCGACCACTGCGTGGGCAACGTCGAGCTCGGCCGGATGAACGAGTGGGTGGCCTTCTACAACAAGGTCATGGGCTTCACGAACATGAAGGAGTTCGTGGGCGACGACATCGCGACCGAGTACTCCGCCCTGATGTCGAAGGTCGTCGCGGACGGCACGCTGAAGGTCAAGTTCCCGATCAACGAGCCCGCGATCGCGAAGAAGAAGTCGCAGATCGACGAGTACCTGGAGTTCTACGGCGGCGCGGGCGTCCAGCACATCGCGCTGGCCACGAACGACATCGTCGCCACGGTCCGCTCGATGCGCGCGGCGGGCGTGTCCTTCCTGGACACCCCCGACTCGTACTACGACACGCTCGGCGACTGGGCCGGCGAGACCCGCGTCCCGGTCGAGACCCTGCGCGAGCTGAAGATCCTGGTCGACCGCGACGAGGACGGCTACCTGCTCCAGATCTTCACCAAGCCGGTCCAGGACCGCCCGACGGTCTTCTTCGAGATGATCGAGCGCCACGGCTCGATGGGCTTCGGCAAGGGCAACTTCAAGGCCCTGTTCGAGGCGATCGAGCGCGAACAGGAGAAGCGCGGCAACCTCTAGGCCGTGCGCGGCCCCCGCGGGGGCCGCACACCTCCCCTGCGTCTAGGCGCTCGCCGAAGGGCGGGCCGGGCTCTTGGCCGGGGCCGCCGGCTTCGAGGGCCCGGGCGTCTTCGAGGGTTCCGGTTCCGGCGTCTTCGAAGGAGCGGGGGCGGACTCCGTGGGCTCGGGCTCCGGCTCGGGCTCGGGTTCCTGCGACGGGGCCGGGGCGGGCTGCATGTCCTGCGGGCCGCCCTCCGCCGGGGCGCCCAGGGCGTTCAGGGCGTTCTCCGCCAGGGGCGCGGCCAGCGGGGAGAAGGACGGGTTGGTGCGCAGGGCCTCCTCCAGGTGGCGGCGGGCACCGCCGTACTGGGCCAGCTCCCGTTCGATCACGCCCAGGTGGTACGCGTACGAGGCGTTCCTGACACCCGTCTCCATGGCCCTGCGGGCGTACTCCAGGGCCTGTTCCGAGTCGCCCGCGCGGTGCAGCGCCCAGCCCAGGGCATCGGCCACCGCCGCGCTGCGGTGCTGGCCGGACCACTCGGTGCGCAGCAGCTCCACCGCCTTGGCCGGGTCGCCGTGGTCCGTCTCCAGGCGGGCCAGGACCAGGTTCTCGTTCACCCGGGCGGCCTTGGCCCGGGCCACCATCTCGCGCAGCTTCGTGTACTGGGTGAGGGCGTCGCCGTCGAAGCCCAAGGACTCGTACAGCTCGCCCAGTTCGAGGACGTACTCCGGGCGGGGGAGCTTCGCCACCGCCGTCTGGTAGGCGGACAGCGCCTCGTCCGTGCGGTCCAGGGCCACCAGCGCCCGCGCCCGGCCCGCGTGCGAGGCGTGGTGGCCGCTGTCGGTGCGCAGGGCCGCGTCGTACTGGGCCACGGCCTCGCCCGGCTCGCCGCGCTCCCAGGCCAGATCGCCCAGCCGGTGCAGGGCGTCCGCCTTCTCCGCCGGGGTGGTCGCCCGGTCCGCCGCCTCGCGGGCGGTGGCGAGCGCGTCCTCGCGCCAGCCCCTGTCGCGGTACATCTGGGCCGTCCGGGCCAGGGCGGGCACCCCCTGGCGGAGCTGACCGAACTTCTCCGTCGCCGCGCCGGCCGCCTTGTAGTCGCCCAGACCGTTGTAGGCGTCGATCAGGACCTCGTACGTCCGCCAGGACTTCGGCTCCCGCGCCCGTACCGTCTCGCCCCACTTCTTCGCCGCGAGGAAGTCGTGCCGGGCGTTGGCGAGCGCCGCCAGGCCCACCCACGCCTCCCCGTTCCCGCGCTCGCCGGGCTGCGCGGCCAGCGAGCGCCGGAGCGCCTGTTCCGCCTGGGTGTAGTGCGTCGCGTCGGAGGTGCGCCGCCCCCACTCCACGTACGCCGAACCGAGCACCGCCCACTGCGGCGCGTCCTTCGGATGCTCGGCCACCCACTTCCGCCGGTCCCCGATCAGCGCCGTGAGGTCCGGGAGCGCGGCGGGGGAGCCGGCGGTCGTCGCCTTCTGGGCCCGTTCGACCGCGCCGGGCACGCGGGGCCCGGCGCCGCTCCGGTTCTCCGGCACGGCCACCACCGCCCCCGTCACGAGCACGGCAGCCGCCACCGCGCCGAACGCGGCTCTGCGCAGGGTCGTACGCAGCGTGGGGGGAGGCGGTGCGACGGCTGTGGCGCCCTCCGGCGGGAGCGCGGTCCCGCCCGGCGGGGAGGCATGGGGCTCGGGCGGCTGACGGGATTCCGGGTCCTGCTGCGGCATGGCATCCATACCGATCACTCTGCGTCAGTACGAAGAGCACACCGCGCCTTGCGAACGCTGCCGCAGACGGGTTCACACCATTGGCCCCGGGTGTCAGTCTTGGATCATGGACGATCTTCTCGAACAGCTGCGTGCCGGTCTGCCCGCCGAGGCGCTGATCACCGATCCCGACGTCACCGCCGCGTACGCCCACGACATGGCGAGCTTCTGCGACGCGGGCACGCCCGCGGTCGTCGTGCTCCCGCGCACGGTCGAGCAGGTCCAGCACGTCATGCGCACGGCGACAGCACTGCGCGTCCCGGTCGTCCCGCAGGGCGCGCGCACGGGCCTGTCGGGGGCGGCCAACGCCTCCGAGGGCTGCATCGTGCTCTCCCTGGTGAAGATGGACCGGATTCTGGAGATCAGCCCGGTCGACCGGATCGCCGTCGTCGAGCCGGGCGTCGTCAACGCCGTTCTGTCACGCGCCGTGAACGAGCACGGCCTGTACTATCCGCCGGACCCCTCCAGCTGGGAGATGTGCACCATCGGGGGGAACATCGGCACCGCCTCCGGCGGGCTGTGCTGTGTGAAGTACGGGGTCACCGCCGAGTACGTGCTCGGCCTGGACGTCGTCCTCGCCGACGGGCGCCTGCTCACCACGGGCCGCCGCACCGCCAAGGGCGTCGCCGGATACGACCTCACCCGGCTCTTCGTCGGCTCCGAGGGCAGCCTCGGGATCGTGGTCAAGGCCGTCCTCGCGCTGAAGCCGCAGCCGCCGCAGCAGCTCGCCCTGGTCGCGGAGTTCGCCTCCGCGGCAGCCGCCTGCGACGCTGTCTGCCGGATCATGGAACGCGGCCACACCCCGTCACTCCTCGAACTGATGGACCGTACGACGGTCCGCGCGGTGAACGCGATGGCCGCCATGGGCCTCCCCGAAACCACCGAGGCGCTGTTGCTCTGCGCCTTCGACACCCCGGACCCGGCCGCCGACCTCGCCGCCGTCGGGGAGCTCTGCACCGCCGCGGGAGCCACCGAGGTGGTCCCGGCCGAGGACGCCGCCGAGTCGGAGATGCTCCTCCAGGCCCGCCGGATGTCGCTCACCGCCCTGGAGACCATCAAGTCCGCCACGATGATCGACGACGTGTGCGTACCGCGCTCGAAGCTCGGCGCGATGCTCGACGGGACCGCCGCCATCGCCGAGAAGTACGGCCTCACCATCGGCGTCTGCGCCCATGCCGGTGACGGCAACACCCACCCCGTCGTCTGCTTCGACCACACCGACGCCGACGAGTCCCGCCGGGCCCGCGAGTCCTTCGACGAGATCATGGCCCTCGGCCTCGAACTGGGCGGCACCATCACCGGCGAGCACGGCGTCGGCGTGCTGAAGAAGGAGTGGCTCGCCAGGGAACTGGGGGAGGTCGGCGTCGAGTTGCAGCGCGGCATCAAGGCCGCGTTCGACCCGCTGGGGCTCCTCAACCCGGGCAAGCTCTTCTGATCCCCGTCCCGTCACACCTCACCGTCCTGGGACGGGGACTCGTCCGAGGACCACGGGTCGCTCAGCCACAGGTCGTCGGCGGGCAGCGGGGCGAGCAGCTCGGCGAGCGCCTCGTCCAGGCCGAGCCGCTCGCTCTCGGTCCCGGGCGGCACCACCCGCAGCGTCCGCTCCACCCAGGCGGCCACCGCGGCGGACGGCACCTCCAGCAGGGCGTTGCCGTCGGGCGATGTCAGGGCGACGCAGATGACGTTGCGTTCGTCGATCTTCGTCGGCCAGATCCGTACGTCCCCGTGTCCGCACGGCCGGAACACGCCCTCCACCAGCAGCTCCCGCGCGAACGTCCAGTGCACGGGGGTGTCGGAGCCGATGTGGAACGTGATGTGCACGGCGTACGGGTCCGTGGTGCGGTAGCTCAGCCGGGCGGGGACGGGGATGGAGCGCTCGGGGGACAGGACAAGCTTCAGTTCCAGCTCGCGTTCCACGACGTTCAGCATGAGAGTGCACGACCTTCCGGTGCTCGGAGGCCGGTCCCGTGACCGGCCCGCACAAGGAGAGAGCGCCCTCCCTGCCACCTATTACGCGACTTCTCAAAAAAACTTCAGCCGTGCCCGTAAGAAGGTCCAAACGCCGGGACCGGCCCGGGGGTGGGCGGCCGTCTGATAGATGTGGACCCTTGTACGGACGGTCTGAGACCTCGAAGAGATACGGGACCACGGTGATGAGCGCGCCAACCCCGGCACCCGGTGACGACAGCCCCCGCGAGGGGTACTACCCCGACCCCTCCATTCCCGGGTACGTCCGGTACTGGAACGGCGCGTCGTGGGTTCCCGGTACGAGTCGGCCGGCGCCGCAGCACGGTGAGACGGCCCCGGCGCCGCCGCCCGCCGAGACGGCTGCCGAACCGGGGCAGCGGGCGGCCTCGGTGGAGGAGACCGGACCGGTCTTCTTCGACGAGGTCGACGACGTCGACGAAGTCCACGGAACCGGGGGCGAAACGGGGCCCGGTGGGCGGCCGGCCGCCGCAGGCCCTTCCGGGCCGGCGCCCGCCTGGCAGGCCGACACCTCCCGCCAGACCGGCTTCGGCGGAGACCGGGACCGCCGCGTCTCCTGGGGTGGCGGACAGGGCGCCCCCGACGACAGCACTCCCGCGGACGGGGCGCCGGACGGACGTACCCCCGACCGCGCCCCGGTCAACCGTGAACCCGCCGACCCCCGTCGGCCCGCGGCGCAGGACCCGACCGGCGGTGCGCTGCCCGGTATGCGGGACCGCGGCACCCCCGTCCCCGACGGCACGACGGCCATCCGGTCCGACCGTCCCGCAGCGGACGCGGGGCGCCCGCCGGCCGACGGGACGGTCACGATCCGCGCCACGGGAAGCCAGGGACGAAGCCGGGGCGGCCAGGGAAGCCAGGGCGGCGGCGCCGGGCCGAACCGGCCGCACGGCAACGGGCCCGCGCCTGCCGACGGGACGATGACGATCCGCGCGGTGGGCCCCGGCGCCACCCCGCAGACCGCCGCACCCGCACAGCGGCAGGGCCCGCCCGAGGCGGCGCAGCCCCCGCAGGTCCACCACCAGGCCCCCGCACCGGCCCCCGCACCGGCCCCCGCACCGGCCCCCGCCCCCGTGCCCCCGGCGCTCCACACGCCCCTCACCCCCGGCCCCGGCGGCGGCTCCGCCTCCTGGGCCCAGCAGGTCCACCAGCTCGCCCAGCCCGAGCAGGCGGCCCGCCCACCGCAGCAACACCAGCCCCACCAGCAGCAGCACCAGCCCCAGCAGGCACACCAGGGCCCCCGGTCCGACCAGCCCGTCGTGCCCTGGAAGCCGCCCGTCGACGACCACTTCCAGCAGCTCGCCCGCGCCCAGACCTCGGCCAGGCCCGCCGGGCTCGGCAAGCGGCTCGCCGCCCGGCTGCTGGACACCGTCGTGCTCGGCGCGGTCGTCGGCGCGGCCGGCTTCCCGCTCGTCACCCAGGCCATGGACCACATCGACGGGAAGATCGAAGCCGCCAAGCAGTCCGGCGAGACGGTCACCGTCTGGCTGGTGGACTCCACGACGGCCGGCCTGTTCGGCGGGGTGCTCGGCGCCTTCCTCGTACTCGGCTTCCTCCTTGAGGCGCTGCCCACCGCCAAGTGGGGACGCACGCTCGGCAAGAAGCTCTGCGGCCTGGAGGTGCGCGACATCGAGTCCCACGGCCCGCCCACCGTGGGGGCCGCGCTGCGCCGCTGGCTCGTCTACGGCGTGCTCGGCATCCTCGTCGTCGGGGTGCTCAATGTGCTGTGGTGTCTGATCGACCGTCCGTGGCGTCAGTGCTGGCACGACAAGGCGGCCCGCACCTTCGTCGCGGGCTGACGCCCCGTCGCGCGCCCTTCGTCCCGCCCTTCCCCCGAACGCACCTGAGCCGTTGCGGGCGGGGGTGGGCCGGGGTGCACTGCCCCCATGAGTAACGACCAGCCGACGCCCGGCCAGCCGCCCGAGGACGACGATCCGTTCCTCAAGAAGCCGCAGGAGCCGACGCCGCCGTCCGGGGGTTCCCCCTACGGCAGTGTGCCGCCCCCGCCGCCTCCGCCGCCGCCGTACGATCCGGGCCAGTACGGCGGTCAGTACGGTGGGGTCGACCCGCTGGCAGGTATGCCGCCGCTCGCCGAACCGGGCAAGCGGATCCTGGCGCGCCTGATCGACTTCCTCATCATCTCGATCCCGCTGTATCTGATCTCGCTGCCCTTCGGGGGCGCGGTCGACGTCACGAACGACAGCGGTGACGAGGACTTCTCCTCGGCCATCAGCAATTCGTACACCGGGCACCAGCTGCTCTGGTCACTGATCGGTCTCGTGGCCTACGTCGCGTACGACACCTATCTGACCAAGAAGGACGGCCGGACGATCGGGAAGCGGCTGCTGAAGCTGCGCGTGGCGATGCTCAACGACGGCAGGGTGCCGGACACCAGCGCCGCGCTGATGCGCGCGGTCGTGCTGTGGCTTCCGGCGCTGCTGTGCTGTCCCTGCCTGTGGTGGCTGATCAACATCGTGCTGATGTTCACGGACAAGCCCTACCGGCAGGGTCTCCAGGACAAGGCGGCCAAGACGGTCGTGGTTTCCGTCTCGTAGCTCCGGGTCGCCACGCCCTCGTGCTCACGCCACGCCCTCGTGCTCACGGCGCGGCCGGCGTACTCAGCGGCGCAGCGAGTGTTCCTCGACCCGTTCGGCGGAGCGGGCCGCGGGGACCTTCGCCGCGCTTCCGTGGAATGTCTGTCGCGTACGGACTGCGGCCGACGGTGTCGCCGCCCCGTTCGGCCGCGCCGCCCTGGTGCGCTTCGGCAGGGGCACGGCCAGGGCCACCAGGAGGCCGAGCGCGAGCGCGGCGGTACAGACGACGGCCACGCCGACGACCGAACTCGTGCGGGAGACCAGCAGCATGGCGAGGGCCGAGAAGACGACGGTGACCGAACCGTAGGAGAGCTGTGCGGCAGTTGGATGCGGCATGGCGATATCCGTCCTCGGGACGTCGATGGGGGCAGTCTCTCAACACGGTCGCACTGTCAAGCGACTCTACGACGGTGGATGCCCGAGTGGAACGGGTAGTAAGCGTGACCTAACCCACGGTGCCGATGCACGGGGGGCGCACTGGGTCACGTTCCTCGCAACAGGGCGGAACAACGCGCCCGTTGACGTCCGGTGAACGTCCGGATACCGGAAAGGGTCTCCTGCATAGTGCACTTGGCCTGTTCAAGTCAAGATCTGTCTTTTCTTCCGTAACTCCGATCGAATGTCGTCACTTGTGACGCGTTTACGCGCGCGGCCGGTCAGTAACCCCCAGGCCGCGGACGCGGGCGCTGGGGAGGACTGCATCAAGTGACCACTAAGAGACGTGCGCTCCGCGCCACCGCGGTTGCCGTGGCCTTGGCCGCGAGCGCCGCGACGGCTTCGGCTTTCGCCACCGCCCAGGCAGACGACCAGACGTCGGGCTCCGGTGCTTCCCTCGTCGACCGCCGTGACCCGGCGGCTCCGGCGAAGGGGCACGACCACGACCTGGAGGGACCCTTCAGCGAGCAGCAGGACGCACAGCGTCAGGCCGCCCTGGAGCAGGTCATCTCCGGCGAGAAGAAGGTCGCGAACCGCGGCGGTTCCAAGGTCGTCAAGCTCGACGACAAGAAGTACGTCGAGCTCGGCCGCGAGAAGACCGACAAGATCTTCACCATCCTGGTGGAGTTCGGCGACCAGGTCGACAACACCACCATGTTCGACCCGGACGGCGACGGCCCCAAGCCGCCCGTCAAGAAGTTCGGTGGCACGCCCGGCCCGGCGCACAACCAGATAGCCGAGCCCGACCCGGCGAAGGACAACAGCACCGCCTGGAAGGCCGACTACAACCAGGCCCACTTCCAGGAGCTGTACTTCGGCGAGGGCAAGGGCGTCGACTCGCTCAAGACCTACTACGAGAAGACCTCCTCCGGCCGCTACTCGGTCGACGGCGAGGTCTCGGACTGGGTCAAGGTCCCGTACAACGAGGCCCGTTACGGCTCCAACTACTGCGGCAGCACCAACTGCGCCAACGTCTGGGACACCGTCCGCGACGGCGTGAACGCGTGGGTCGCGGACCAGAAGGCCAAGGGCCGCACGCTCGACGAGATCAAGGCGGACCTGGCGCAGTACGACCAGTGGGACCGTTACGACTTCGACGGTGACGGCAACTTCAACGAGTCCGACGGCTACATCGACCACTTCCAGCTGGTCCACGCCGGCGAGGACGAGTCGGCGGGCGGCGGTGCCCAGGGCACCGACGCGCTGTGGGCGCACCGCTGGTACGCGTACGGCACCAACGCCGGTGCGACCGGCCCGGCCAACAACAAGGCCGGTGGCGCGCAGATCGGTGACACGGGCATCTGGGTCGGTGACTACACCGCGCAGCCCGAGAACGGCGGCCTGGGCGTCTTCGCCCACGAGTACGCGCACGACCTCGGCCTCCCGGACCTGTACGACACCTCCGGCGGCGGCGAGAACTCGGTCGGCTTCTGGTCCCTGATGTCGGCGGGCTCCTGGCTCGGCACCGGCAAGGGCGAGATCGGCAACCTGCCGGGCGACATGACCGCCTGGGACAAGCTCCAGCTGGGCTGGCTCGACTACGACGTCGCCAAGGCGGGCAAGCGCTCGCTGCACAAGCTGGGCGTGTCCGCGTACAACACCAAGGACAAGCAGGCGCTCGTCGTCGAGCTCCCGGACAAGGCCGTCACCACCTCTGTCACCAAGCCCGCCGAGGGCTCGAAGCAGTGGTGGAGCGACATGGGCGACGACCTGTCGAACACCCTGACCCGCTCGGTCGACCTCACCGGCAAGTCCGCCGCGTCGCTGGACCTTTCGGGCTGGTACGACATCGAGGCCGACTACGACTACCTCTACACCGAGGTGTCCGAGAACGGCGGCGCCAGCTGGACCGCGCTCGACGGCACGGCCGACGGCAAGGCGATCCCGCGCGACGCCAGCGACAAGCCGGCGCTCACCGACGTCTCGGGCGCGTACAAGAAGCTCTCGTACTCCCTGAACGCCTACGCGGGCAAGAAGATCGACCTCCGCTTCCGCTACCAGACGGACGGCGGCGCGGGCGGCAAGGGCTTCACGGCCGACGCCATCACGGTGACCGCCGACGGTGCCGCGCTCTTCACGGACAACGCCGAGGGCGACGACAACGGCTGGACCGTCAAGGGCTTCTCGCGGATCGGTGAGTCGTTCACGAACGACTACCCGCAGTACTACATCGCCGAGAACCGCCAGTACGTGTCGTACGACAAGACCCTCAAGGTCGGCCCGTACAACTTCGGCTTCTCGACGACCCGTCCCGACTGGGTCGAGCACTACCCCTACCAGAACGGTCTGATGGTGTGGCTCTGGGACAAGTCCCAGAAGGACAACAACACCTCCCAGCACCACGGCCAGGGTCTGATCCTTCCGGTCGACTCCCACGCCAAGCCGATGAAGTGGGCCAACGGCTCGCTGCTGCGCAACAAGATCCAGCCGTTCGACGCGCCGTTCAGCTGGCAGCAGACCGACGGTTTCACGCTCCACAACGCCGACGTGCCGCTGCGCATCAAGCCGTCGCGCGGTGTCCCGGTCTTCGACGACCGCAAGGGCACGTACTGGTACGCGGAGAACCCGACGGGAAGTGTCAAGGTCGCTGACACCAACACCCGGATCTCGATCGTCAGCGAGCCGCGCAGCGGCTCGACGATGACCGTCCTGGTTGGTCCGTCGACCAAGTAATCCGTAACACAGCAGGTCAAACCATGATCGGCCGTCGCCCTCTAGCGGGCGGCGGCCGATCGTGTTTAGGTGCCTCTTGTTCAGATCCTTATTGACACGATGTCTCATGGGGGAGCGCGACAGATGGCTGGCGGAGGTTTCTGCAGACTGCCGAACGGCACGGTGGTGGTGGCACTCACCCTGACCCACACGGCCGGGGGGACCGACCCGGCCGCGCCGGTACGGGTCCTCGTGCACGCGGTCAACCGGGCCCGCGCCCTGACCCGGCTGCGCAACCTGGGCCTGCGTGCCGTCTACCTCCGCGGGAACGCCCAGCCGCCCACTCCGGACGAGATCACCGCTGTGCTGCACCACCCGGACGGCCTGCTGTGGCGGACCTCGCCGCAGACGGGCCAGGAGCTCTGGCACCCGATCCGGGCCCTGCTGCGATCCGGCGGCGGCTACGCGGGCCCGGTCCGCCCGGCCGCCTGAGGGCTCCGGGCGGCTCAGGCGGCCGGCTGGACCACCGGCTTCCCGGTGAGCTCCACGCCCGCCGTACGGAGCTCCGACAGGGCCCTCTCGGTGGTCCCCTCGGCGACGCCGGCGGTCAGATCCAGCAGTACGTGGGTCGTGAAGCCCTCGCGGGCCGCGTCGAGCGCCGTCGCCCGGACGCAGTGGTCGGTGGCGATACCGACCACGTCGACCTCGGTGACGGAGCGGTCCCGCAGCCACTGGGCGAGACCGACCCCGTTCTCGTCGACGCCCTCGAAGCCGCTGTACGCCGCGGCGTGCGCGCCCTTGTCGAAGACGGTGTCGATGGCGCCCGAGGCGACGGCGGGGGCGAAGTTCGGGTGGAAGCCCACCCCCTCCGTACCGGCGACGCAGTGCGCCGGCCAGGAGTGCTCGAAGTCGGGCCGGTCCGAGAAGTGGTCGCCCGGGTCGACGTGGTGGTCGCGGGTGGCGACCACATGGCGGTAACCGGCCTGGGCCTCACCGATCAGGTCGGTGATGGCGGCGGCGACATCGGCGCCTCCCGCCACCGCGAGGCTGCCGCCCTCGCAGAAGTCGTTCTGAACGTCCACGACGATCAACGCGCGGTGCATGGCGGGTGTCCTTCGGTGGGGGAGTGGCGACGGGGGGAGAGGTGCGACGGGCCGGGCCGGGTGGGGATGCCATCGAGCCTAGAGACTCCCGCCCCACAATCAAGCCCGTCCGGGGGCCCCGGTGCCGGCGCGCACCCTCAATTCCTTGCGGCGGTCGGGGGCAAGCGGCGCCCGGACGGCCCGGGCACCCCTCACACGTACTCGGTGGGGATCACCGGCTCACCGCGCGACAGCTGGCCCGCCGACATCGGCAGACCCCCGCGGGCGGCGATGTGCCGGACCCGGGCGGCCTCCAGCGGCTCACGCGCGACGACCTCACCACCCCGCACCAGCTCCACCAGCAGCTGCCGGTCGGCCAGCTCCTCGGGGACCGGCCCGGTGCCGATCACCTCGGCCTCGGCCACCCCGTGCTCGTCCAGCCGGCGCGCGGCCCACTTGCGGCCGCCCACCGAGGACTTGGCCCCCAGCGACTTCTTGGCGACCGGACGCAGCGGGGCCGCGGGGTCGGCCGAGCCGGCGCGGGCGACCAGCTTGTAGACCATCGAGCAGGTCGGGTGGCCGCTGCCCGTGACCAGCTGGGTTCCCACTCCGTAGGCGTCGACCGGCGCGGCGGCGAGGGAGGCGATCGCGTACTCGTCCAGGTCGGACGTCACCACGATCTTCGTCTCGGTGGCGCCCAGCTCGTCCAGCTGCTGCCGTACCCGGTGCGCGACCAGGAGCAGGTCGCCGGAGTCGATCCGTACGGCCCCGAGCTCCGTACCCGCGATCTCCACCGCCGTACGGACCGCCTCGGTCACGTCGTACGTGTCGACCAGCAGGGTCGTGTTCCGGCCGAGGGAGTCCACCTGGGCCTGGAACGCGTCGCGCTCCGTGTCGTGGAGCAGGGTGAAGGCGTGGGCGCTCGTCCCCACGGTCGGGATGCCGTACCGGAAGCCCGCGGCCAGGTCGGACGTGGTGTCGAAGCCGCCGACGTACGCGGCGCGCGCCGACGCCACCGCGGACAGCTCGTGCGTGCGCCGGGCACCCATCTCGATCAGGCCGCGACCACCGGCCGCGGCCGACATCCGGGAGGCCGCGGCGGCGATCGCCGAGTCGTGGTTGAGGATGGAGAGGATCACCGTCTCCAGCAGCACGCACTCGGCGAAGGAGCCCTCGACCCGCAGGATCGGCGAGCCCGGGAAGTACACCTCGCCCTCCGGGTAGCCCCAGATGTCACCGCTGAAGCGGTAGTCGGCCAGCCATTCGAGTGTCGGTGCGTCGACGACGTTCCGGTCGCGGAGGAAGGTCAGCATCTCGTCGTCGAAGTGGAAGTTCTCCACCGCGTCGAGTACCCGCCCGGTGCCTCCGACCACTCCGTAGCGCCGCCCCTCGGGCAGCCGCCGGGTGAATGCCTCGAACACCGAGTGCCGGTCCGCGGTACCGGCCTTCAGTGCGGCCTGCACCATCGTGAGCTCGTACTGGTCGGTGAAGAGTGCGGTCGACGGCACACCGACCCGTCGCCCAAGGTCCGCTGAGTTCATGACACGGATGCTACCCCCTATTTCGTCAAAGTGACGAGATGTAGGGTCCGTTTGTGCGATGAGCCCTCCCGGGTGGCAGCATGGGGTAGGTGAGCGTTGCTGCCCCCGTAGAGATCGAACGTCCCGAATCGGCCGAGGAGACCTCCGTCGTCCCCGAGCCCGACGTCCCCTGGGTGACGCTGGTGCACAACGACCCGGTCAACCTCATGAGCTACGTGACCTACGTCTTCCAGGCGTACTTCGGTTACTCCAAGGACAAGGCCCACAAGCTGATGCTGGACGTCCACCAGAAGGGCCGCGCCGTCGTCTCCAGCGGGAGCCGCGAGGAGATGGAGCGCGATGTCCAGGCCATGCACGGTTACGGCCTCTGGGCGACGCTGACCCAGGACCGCAACTAGCCTCGCCGTCGACCCCGCCCCTCCTTCCGCCCCACCATCGGAGAATCCATGGCCGGCCATTTCGAGGCCACCCCCGGCGGCGGCGCGGCCGTCGCGCTCGACGAGGTCGAGATCGCCATCCTGCGCTCCCTCGCCGTCCAGCTGCTGGAACTGATCGGTCCGGGTGACGAGCCCGCCGAGGGCGAGGACCCGCTGGCCGCACTCTTCGCCGAGGGCCCCAGCGAACCGCCGTCCGACCCCGCCCTGGCCCGCCTCTTCCCCGAGGCGTACGGGGACGAGGACAAGGAGCTGCGGGAGGCGTCCGCCGAATTCCGCCGCTTCACCGAGAACGACCTGCGCTCCCGCAAGCGCGACGACGCCCTCACCGTCATCAGGACCCTGGACGCGCTCTCGCCCGTCGGGGACGGCGGCGCCGTGCTCCGGCTCACCGCCGACGAGTGCCACAACTGGCTGGGGTCCCTCAACGACCTGCGGCTCACCATCGGCACCCGTCTGGAGGTCTCCGACGAGGACGGTGGCGAGGAGGGCTCGCTGTACCGCCTTCCCGACAGCGATCCGCGCAAGCCCATGGTGATGGCCTACCTCTGGCTCGGCGCCCTCCAGGAAACGCTCGTCGAGACCCTGATGCCGTAAGGCCGCGCGTGCGGTGTGCGCCGGAGCCGGCGGTGTTCGCTCAACGGACGCTCAAATCCGAATAACGATCCCGTCACCTGAATGGCCTTTTTTGCTGCGCCTGGAAACGCTTGTCCGCTTTTTCCTGTGGTGTGTGCCACACGATGACTCCTGGGCCGCCCGGGTATGCGTGATAAATCTTCACGACCGCCCGGGGACGCCACCCCTGTCCCCGGGGGCGCTACAGGCCGGCCGAACGCCGGCGGCACTCCATCCATATCCGGGGGGATCAGGACCTGATCCGCAGCCTGCGAGGGCGCGGATCGGCGTGGAGAAAGGCGCACCACCCATGACATCGGCACAGGTCGACAACGGGCACGCGGGCCAGGAGCCCGCGCATGCCGAAACATCGGGCGAGGGATACCAGCGCGGTCTGGGAGCCCGGCAGATCCAGATGATCGCCATCGGCGGAGCCATCGGCACCGGACTCTTCCTGGGCGCGGGCAAGGCCATCGACCGGGCGGGGCCCAGCCTCATCCTGGCCTACGCCATCGCAGGCCTGGTGATCTTCTTCATCATGCGTTCCCTGGGCGAACTCCTCATGTACCGCCCGGTGTCGGGCTCCTTCTCCGAGTACGCCCGCGAATTCGTCGGCCCGTTCTTCGGGTTCGTGACCGGCTGGACGTACTGGCTGTTCTGGGTCGTCACCGGAATCACCGAGGTCACGGCCGCCGCCACCTATATGACGTACTGGTGGGACATTCCCCAGTGGCTGTCCGCGCTCGTATTCACGGTCATTCTGTACGGCGCCAACCTGATCTCCGTGAAGCTCTTCGGTGAGCTCGAATTCTGGTTCTCGATGGTCAAGGTCACCGCGATCATCGGCATGATCCTGATCTGCGCGGGCGTCCTCACGATCGGTTTCTCCGACGCCGGGGACACCGCCACCGTCGCCAATCTCTGGAACGACGGGGGCTTCTTCCCCGAGGGCATCGGCGGCACGCTGATGACCCTCCAGATCGTGATGTTCGCCTTCCTCGCCGTCGAGCTCGTCGGCGTCACCGCGGGCGAGTCCAAGGACCCGAAGACCGTCCTGCCCAAGGCCATCAACACCGTGCCGTGGCGCATCGCCGTCTTCTACGTCGGCGCGCTGATCATGATCCTCTCCGTGGTGCCGTGGAGCACGTTCAAGCCGGGCGTCTCGCCGTTCGTCGAAGCCTTCGAGCAGATGGGTCTCGGCGTCGGCGCCGCCATCGTCAACTTCGTCGTCCTCACCGCGGCGCTCTCCTCCTGCAACTCCGGCATGTACTCCACCGGCCGCATGCTCCGCGACCTGGCACTCAACGGCCAGGGCCCCAAGTCGTTCACCAAGCTGACGAAGAACGGCCTTCCGCTGGTGGGCACCACCTTCTCCGCCGCGCTGATGCTCGTCGGCGTCTGGATCAACTACCAGTGGCCGGGCGACGCGTTCAACTACGTCGTCTCCTTCGCGACCATCTCCGGCATGTGGGCCTGGATCATGATCCTGGTCTGCCAGATCCGCTACCGCGCCAAGGCCGACCGCGGTGAGCTGCCGCAGTCCACCTTCAGGGCCCCCGGCGCCCCCTTCACCAGCTGGTTCGCGCTCGCCTTCATCGGCCTCGTCATCGTCATGATGGCCGTCGACAAGGACGCCAGGATCTCGCTGTACTGCGCCCCGCTCTGGGCCCTGATCCTCGGTGTCTCCTACCTGGTGCTCAAGGCCCGCAACCCCGAGAACACCGCCTTCGTCAAGCGCTGACCCCGCCCGAAGGCCTCCCCGGACGCCCGGCCGCCCCAACGGCCCCGTCCACCATGTGGGCCCGCCCGTACCACTCCCCGGTACGCGCGGGCCCTCATGCATATCCTGAACGCCATGCTGACCCTTACCCAGGCGCTGTACGACCAGATCGTCGCGCACTCCCGAGCGGACCACCCCGACGAGGCGTGCGGCGTGGTCGCCGGCCCGGCCGGAACGGGCCGCGCCGAACGCTTCATCCCCATGCTCAACGCCGCCCGCTCGCCCACGTTCTACGAGTTCGACTCGGGCGACCTGCTGAAGCTCTACCGCGAGATGGACGACCGCGACGAGGAGCCCGTGATCATCTACCACTCGCACACGGCGACCGAGGCCTACCCCTCGCGCACCGACCTCACGTACGCCAACGAGCCCGAAGCCCACTACGTCCTGGTCTCCACCGCGGACACCGACGACGCGGGCCCCTTCCAGTTCCGCTCGTACCGCATCGTGGACGGCGAGATCACGGAGGAAGACGTCAAGGTCGTCGAGGCGTACTGACCCGTCCGTGAGCGCGGTCTGACAGACTGCACGCAGACCAACGAGGCGGCAGGAACCAGGAAGCCGGTGCGAATCCGGCACGGTCCCGCCACTGTGGCCGAACCCCCGGGAGAGTCGTCTCCCGGACGGGGAACGGAAGTCAGGAACTGGCCTGCCGCCTTCTCGCATCGACCAGGGGACGCGGAAATCCCCCGGAGAGGCCCGCCATGTCCAGGCGCACCCCCGCGCTCATAGCCGCCCTGCTGCTGCTCCCGCTCGCCCTCACCGCCTGCTCCACCGCGGACGCGAAGAACACCCCCATGGACGCGAAAGCGGCGCCGGGCTTCCCGTACACCGTCACCAACTGCGGTGTCACCACCACGTACGAGGCGCCCCCGAAGCGCGTCGTCACCATGAACCAGCACGTCACCGAAGTCATGCTGGAACTCGGCCTGGCCGACACCCTCGTCGGCACCGCCTACCTCGACGACGAGGTCCTGCCGAAGTACGCGGAGGAGTACGCGGCCACCCCGGTCCTGGCCAAGGAGTACCCCTCCTACGAGAAGCTCCTCGCCGCCGCACCCGACTTCGTCTACGGCGGCTACGCCTCCGCGTTCGCCGCGAGCGACGGCCGCAGCCGCGAGGCCCTGAAGAAGTCCGGCATCGACAGCCGCCTCAACACCGAGTACTGCGGTACGAGCGACACCGCCATGGACACCCTCTACGAGGAGGTGCGTGAGGTCGGCCGCACCTTCGGCGTCACCGACCGCGCCGAACGCTGGATCCGCGACGCGAAGGCCGCCAACGCCTCAGCGGCCGGGAAGCTCAAGGGCGTCGACCCCGTCTCCGTGTTCGTCTACGACAGCGGCGACAAGACCGCCTTCACCGCGGGCGGCAAAGGCATCGGCAACGAGATGATCACCCGGGCCGGCGGCCGGAACGTCTTCGCCGACCTCGACAAGCCCTTCGGCGACGCCTCCTGGGAGAACGTCGTCGCCCGCGAACCCGACGTCGTCCTGATCTACGACTACGGCGCCACCACAGTCGCCCAGAAGAAGAAGCGCCTCCTGGACGACCCGGCACTCGCGGACGTCCCCGCGATCAAGAACAAGCGCTTCGCCGTACTGCCGCTCTCCGACGCGGTCCTCGGCGTCCGCGCCCCCGCGGCCGTGACGGCCCTCGCCGCCCAGCTCCACCCGGAGACGGCCGCCGCACAGTGAGCTGCCGCACCCCCGACACGCGTCGGCGGCTGCGCCGCACCCTGGTCGTCGGCGTCCTCGCCGCCGTCCTCGGTGCGGCCGTCGTCGCCGCCCTCGCACTCGGCTCCGTCCGCATCCCGCCCGGCCAGGTCCTCGACATCCTCACCGGGCGGGCCGGACCGAGCCCCTTCCGTACCATCGTCCTCGACGTACGGCTGCCCCGCGTCCTGCTCGGCATCGTCGTCGGCGCCGGACTCGCCGTCATCGGCACCGTCCTCCAGGCCCTGGTCCGCAACCCGCTCGCCGACCCCTTCCTCCTCGGCGTCTCCTCCGGCGCGTCGACCGGCGCCGTCCTCGTCATCGTCCTCGGTGTCGGCGCGGGCCGCGCCACCACCGTCACCCTCCCCGCCGCCGCCTTCGCGGGCGCCCTCGGCTCACTCCTGCTCGTCTACACCCTGGCCCGCGGCGGCTCCGGCCTCACCACCAACCGGCTCGTCCTCGCCGGAGTGGCCGTCTCCTACATCCTGTCCGCGCTCACCAGCCTGATCCTGGTCACCTCCGCCCGCGCCGACCACCTCCAGGAAGTCCTCTACTGGACGCTCGGCGGCCTCGGCTCGGCCCGCTGGGACATGCTCGCCCTCCCCGCGACGGTCCTCGTCGCCGGTACGGCCCTGCTCCTCGCCATCGCCCGCCCCCTGGACCTGCTGCTCGTCGGCGAGGAGGGCGCCACCGTCCTCGGGCTCGACACCGCACGCTTCCGGGCCGCCGTCTTCGTCCTCGTATCCCTCCTCACCGGCGCCCTCGTCGCGTACAGCGGAGCGATCGGTTTCGTCGGCCTGATGGTGCCGCACATGGCCCGGATGGCCGTCGGCGCCGGACACCGCGCGCTGCTGCCCGTCGCCGCGCTCGGCGGCGCCGTCTTCCTCGTCCTGGCCGACCTCGCCGCCCGTACCGTCGCCGCACCCCAGGACATCCCCGTCGGCGTCCTCACCGCCCTCACCGGCGGCCCGTTCTTCCTCTGGATGCTGCGCCGCCGCCCCGAAGGAGCGCCCGCATGACGACCCTGCGCACCGAGGGCCTCTCGTACGGGACCGGCGAGGGCCGGCACCTCGTCGACTCCGTCGACCTGACCGCCGCACCCGGCGAGACGGTCGGCCTCGTCGGCCCCAACGGCAGCGGCAAGACGACCCTCCTCCGCTGTGTGTACGGCACCCTCCGCCCCACCCACGGCCGGGTCCTCCTGGACGGCGACGACCTCGCCACCCTCCCCGTCAAGGCCCGGGCCCGCCGGATCGCGACCGTCCCGCAGGACGGCCAGGCAGGCTTCGAGCTGACCGTCCGCGAGGTCGTCACCATGGGACGCGCCCCGCACAAGCGCTTCTGGGAAACGGACACCGCGGCCGACCACACCCTCGTCACCGAGGCCTTGGACCGCGTGGGCATCACGGCACTCGCCCCCCGTACGTTCGCCTCGCTCTCCGGCGGGGAACGCCAACGCGCCCTGGTCGCCCGCGCACTCGTCCAGCAGCCGTCACTCGTCGTCCTCGACGAACCCACCAACCACCTGGACATCCGCTACCAGTTGGAGATCCTGTCCCTCGTCCGGGACCTCGGCACGACGAACCTCCTCGCCCTGCACGACCTCAACCTCGCCGCGTACTACTGCGACCGCGTCTACGTACTCCAGGCCGGCCGGGTCGTCGCCTCCGGCACCCCTGCGGACGTCCTCACTCCGGAGCTGCTCAGCGCGGTGTACGGCGTCACGGCAGAGGTCACAAAGCACCCCACGACGGGCGCGCCGACCGTCGTCTACCTTCCCTGACGGCCCGCTCTGTCCACACAGTGAACACTTCGCATCCATCATGCGAGATCACACTCGGGTTTCCCGGGGGGGAATCGATACGATGACCGCATGGTTCTCCATGACGTGAGCGACAAGACGCCGGGCATGCTGCTCGTCGCGCGGCTGCACGTCGACCTGTGCAGGCTGTCCAGCGCGATCTGTCCCAGCCGCAGCCTGCCCGTGAGCCGCACGGTCTGAGCCGCGGCCCGAGCGCCACCCACACGCCCCACCCCCTGCGCGGGGGCAGAAACGCGCGCCCCACGCCACCTCTCCGCTTCCGACAGGAGCCCACGCCATGGCCATCGAGGTCCGCATCCCGACCATCCTCCGCACCTACACCGACGGCGCCAAGGCGGTCGAGGGCAGCGGGGCGACCGTCGCCGACCTGTTCGCCGACCTGGAGAGCCGCCACACCGGCATCCAGGAGCGCATCGTCGACGGTGGCGAGCTCCGCCGCTTCGTGAACGTGTACCTGAACGACGAAGACGTGCGTTTCCTCGACGGCATCGGGACGAAGCTGAACGACGGCGACAGCATCACCATCCTCCCGGCCGTCGCCGGCGGCATGCGCTGATGCGGTACGACTCCCCGCTGGCGGCCGTGGGCAACACGCCCCTGGTCCGCCTGCCCCGGCTGTCGCCGTCCGACGACGTACGCATCTGGGCCAAGCTGGAGGACCGCAACCCCACCGGCTCGATCAAGGACCGCCCCGCGCTCCACATGGTCGAACAGGCGGAGAAGGACGGCCGCCTGACCCCCGGCTGCACGATCCTCGAACCCACCAGCGGCAACACCGGCATCTCGCTCGCCATGGCGGCCAAGCTCAAGGGCTACCGCATCGTCTGCGTCATGCCGGAGAACACCTCGCAGGAGCGCCGCGACCTGCTCGCCATGTGGGGCGCCGAGATCATCTCGTCCCCGGCGGCGGGCGGCTCCAACACGGCCGTCCGCGTCGCCAAGGAACTCGCGGCCGAGCACCCCGACTGGGTGATGCTGTACCAGTACGGCAACCCGGACAACGCGGGCGCCCACTACGCGACGACCGGCCCGGAGATCCTCGCGGACCTCCCGTCCATCACCCACTTCGTGGCCGGCCTCGGCACGACGGGCACGCTCATGGGCGTGGGCCGCTACCTGCGCGAACAGGTCGAAGGCATCAAGATCGTCGCGGCCGAGCCGCGCTACGACGACCTCGTCTACGGCCTCCGCAATCTCGACGAGGGCTTCGTCCCCGAGCTGTACGACGCCTCGGTCCTCACCACCCGCTTCTCGGTCGGTTCGGCCGACGCGGTCACCCGCACCCGCGAACTCCTCCAGCAGGAGGGCATCTTCGCGGGCGTCTCCACGGGCGCGGCCCTGCACGCCGCGATCGGCGTCGGCAACAAGGCCGTGAAGGCCGGCGAGTCCGCCGACATCGTCTTCGTCGTGGCGGACGGCGGCTGGAAGTACCTGTCCACGGGCGTCTACACGGCCCCCACGACGGAAGCGGCCATCGAAACGCTCCAGGGCCAGCTCTGGGCGTAGCCCGTACGACTGTCCTCAAGCGCCGGACGGGCTGGAACCTCAGCCCGTCCGGCGCTTCGGCACTTCTCGGGCCCGCACCCGCACCGCCGCCTCACCGCGCCCCGCGCACCCGGGCCCACACCCCCGGGTCCACCTCGCCCACCCGTCGCCGAAACCCCCGCACCGCCACACGACGCGTCTCCTCCGGCTCCAGATAGCTCGGCCGCCCCCGCGCGTCCCCCACCGTCCCCGGCGGCAGCGTGATCACCCCGGGCCGCTCGGCGCGGTGCTTGCTGGTGATCTTGGCGACGACGGCCGTGCCACCCCGTACCGACAGCACGAGACACGGCCGGTCCTTCGACCCGGGCCCGTCCTCGTACGGCACCTCGGCCCACCAGATCTCGCCCGGCCGAGGCCCCTGCCCGGCACCGCGCCGCGGCCCCGCGGGCCGGCCCGGCGGACGGGTGCGCCCACCCGGGCGGCCCCGGCCGCCGCGCCCCCGGCCGTCCACCACCGCCACGGCCAGTGCGAGCAGGACGACCGCGGCGAGCGCCACCCACCAGGACGTGTTCATACGAACGACCGTACCGGCGCCTTCCATCGAACCGGTGACACAGCAGGTGAGTTCCCCCACAACGGCAGGCTGTGGAGGAGCGACCGGGTGTTTCGCGCCTTACGCTCGACGAACCGTTCAACGCACCGCTCACCGCACCGCAGGAACCGCACGAACCCTCCCCGTTCCCACGTCTCGGAGGTTCACGCTCCATGAAGCTCACCGTCGTCGGCTGCTCCGGCTCGTTCCCGTCCGCGGGTTCGGCTTGCTCGAGCTACCTCGTAGAGGCCGACGGCTTCCGGCTGCTCCTCGACATGGGCAACGGCGCCCTCGGCGAGCTGCAGCGCCACGTCGGTCTCTACGACCTCGACGCGATTTTCCTCAGCCACCTCCACGCCGACCACTGCATCGACATGTGCGCGTACTTCGTGGTGCGCTACTACCGGCACGACGGGGGACGCTCCGCCCCCATCCCGGTGTACGGCCCCGACGGCACCGAACAGCGGCTGACCACGGCCCACGCCGACACCCCGTCCGACCGGGCGATGAGCGAGGTCTTCGACTTCCACACGCTCAAGTCGGGGTCGTTCGAGATAGGCCCCTTCTCGGTGCGTACGGAACAGCTCTGCCACCCCGTCGAAACCTTCGGCATCCGGGTCGAGCACGGCGGCCGGACGCTCACCTACTCCGGTGACACCGGCCCCTGTGAGGCCCTGGACGAACTCGCCGCGGGCGCGGACCTCTTCCTGTGCGAGGCGTCGTTCGTCGACGGCAAGGAAGACATCCCGGATCTTCACCTCAATGGCCGCGAGGCGGGCGAGCACGCCGCGCGCGCCGGAGCCGGACGCCTCGTGCTCACGCACATCCCGCCGTGGACGGACGCCACCCGCAACGTGGCCGACGCCCGCGAGGCGTACGACGGCCCGGTCGAGCTGGCGGCCCCGGGCGCGGTGTACGAGGTCTAGGGTCCGGCGGCCGGACACGCCGAAGCCCCCGTCCCTCCTGCGGGAGGGGCGGGGGCTTCGGCGTCGTCGTACGGGCGGGGCCTACTTGGCCTCGGCCTTCTGGAGCTCGGCGAGCTCCTCGTCGGACTCGCGGCCCGGCGTCGGAAGGTTGAACTTGGTGATCGCGAAGCGGAAGACCACGTAGTAGACCACCGCGAAGCAGAGGCCGACCAGAACCAGCATCCAGGGCTTCGTGGCGATACCGAGGTTCAGGGCGAAGTCGACCAGGCCGGCCGAGAAGCCGAAGCCGTCCTTCATGCCGAGTGCCCAGGTCAGGGCCATGGAGACACCGGTGAGCACCGCGTGGATCGCGTACAGAACCGGGGCGATGAACATGAAGGTGAACTCGATCGGCTCGGTGACACCCGTGACGAACGAGGTGAGCGCGAGGGAGAACATCATGCCGCCGACGACCTTGCGGCGCTCGGGACGCGCACAGTGGACGATCGCGAGGCAGGCCGCCGGGAGGGCGAACATCATGATCGGGAAGAAGCCGGTCATGAACTGTCCGGCCTGCGGGTCACCGGCCAGGAAGCGGGCGATGTCGCCGTGGGCGCCGTCGTACTCGCCGGCCTGGAACCACGGGAAGGAGTTCAGCAGGTGGTGCATGCCGACCGGGATCAGCGCACGGTTCGCGACACCGAAGATGCCCGCGCCGACGGCCCCGGAACCGACCAGCCACTCACCGAAGTTGTGCAGACCCGCACCGAGGACCGGCCAGATGAGGCCGAAGACGATGCCGATGAGCAGACCCGCGAAGGCGGACAGGATCGGGACGAGACGACGGCCGCTGAAGAAGCCCGCCCAGTCGGGCAGCTTCGTCCGGTAGAACTTCTGGTACAGCAGGGCCACGACTATGCCGATCACGACACCGCCGAGCACACCGGCGTTGACCGGGGCTTCGTTCATGACGATCTTGCCGTCGACGACCGAGGCGACCTTCGGCAGGTTGCTGTCGGTGAAGGTGGCGAGGACCTTCTGGAAGACCAGGTAGCCGGTGACCGCCGCGAGCGCGGTCGATCCGTCCGACTTCTTCGCGAAACCGATCGCGATGCCGACGGCGAACAGCAGCGCCATGTTGTCGAGAATGGCGCCGCCGCCCGCGGCCATGTAACCGGCGAGCTTCGTGATGACGGTCGGGAACGAGTCGCGGCCCAGCATGTCGGTGTTGCCGAGCCGGACGAGCAGGGCAGCTGCGGGCAGCACCGCGACCGGCAGCATGAGGCTGCGGCCGATGCGCTGCATGACAGCCATCGCGCCGGCGCCCTTCTTCTTGGTGACCGCGGGTGCGGTGCCAGCCGTGGACATCAACTTCCTCCATTGGGCAAGGCGCCGCCCAGGTCATGAATGCGAGGAGGCGGCGACTCGAGAAACGCGGCGGGTCAGTGCCGCGTGGTCTGGACCACTCAGTGGTGTAGACCAGTTTTAGCACGGTGAACGTTAGATAAGGAACCTGCGAATTCCCTCTGATCGGAAGTAGTTCGTCCGGCACCCTCCGTGACATGACGAAGGCCCCCGGACCATGCGGTCCGGGGGCCTTCGTGGGGCCGGGTGAAGCCGTGCGCGGCCTACTTCGTGAGATTCTTCTCGATCTCCTCCTCGACCTCGTCGGGCTCGCGCCCAGGGGTCTGGAGATCGAACTTCGTGATGGCGAACCGGAAGATCGCGTAGTACACCACCGCGAAGGCCAGGCCGATCGGGATGATCAGCCAGGGCTTGGTCGCCAGGCTCCAGTTGATGACGTAGTCGATCAGGCCCGCCGAGAAGCTGAAGCCGTCCTTCACCCCGAACGCCCAGGTCACCGCCATCGAGACACCGGTGAGCACCGCGTGGATCGCGTACAGCAGGGGCGCGACGAAGAGGAACGAGTACTCGATCGGTTCGGTGATGCCCGTCACGAACGACGTCAGGCCGACCGAGACCATCATGCCGCCGACCGCCTTGCGCCGGTGCGGCTTCGCGCAGTGGTAGATCGCCAGCGCCGCGGCCGGCAGCGCGAACATCATGATCGGGAAGAACCCAGTGGTGAACTGGCCCGCCGTCGGGTCGCCCGCCAGGAAGCGGTTGATGTCACCGTGCACGATCGTGCCGTCCGGCTTGGTGTAGTCACCGAACTGGAACCAGACGAACGTGTTGAGGAACTGGTGGAGGCCGAACACCAGCAGCGCGCGGTTGGCGATACCGAAGATGCCGGAGCCCAGCCAGTTCAGGTCCACCAGCCACTCGGAGAAGCTGACCAGCGCGTCGCCGACGGGCTGCCACAGCCACGCGCAGAGGGCCGCGAAGAGCAGGCCGACGAAGGCCATGATGATCGGGACGAGCCGGCGGCCGTTGAAGAAGCCCAGCCAGTCGACCAGCTTGACCCGGTGGAAGCGCTGCCAGAACCAGGCCGACATCAGGCCCATCACGATGCCGCCGAACACGCCGGGATTCTGGTACGCGGCCGGAGTCACCGTTGCGTCTCCGTCGACGCAGGTGCCGAACCACGTGCCGCCCGACGTGAACGTCGAACCCTCGGCGCAGTCCACCGGGAAGGCGTGCAGCACCGCGTAATAGACGAGGAAGCCGGTCACGGCCGCCAGTGCCGTCGAACCGTCCGACTTCTTCGCCATGCCGATGGCGACACCGACGCAGAAGAGCAGGGGCAGACCCAGTCCGGAATCGAGCAGCGCGCCACCCGCGGCCGCGAACACCTTGGCGACGTTCGTCCAGCCCAGGCCGTCGTCGCCGAAGACGTCCGGCTGACCGAGCCGGTTGAGGATGCCCGCGGCCGGAAGAACCGCGATCGGCAACTGGAGGCTGCGGCCCATCTTCTGCAGTCCTTGGAAGAGGCCGTTCCACCACTTCCGTTCTGGCACTGCTGCGCTGCTGGAGCTCATCGGCATCCTCCCGGAACACGCCTGGTTTGGCGGTTGTTGCAAACTGGTGTAGACCAGTCGCGGTACGGTGCGGAGCCCGCTCGCAGGACAGGGCGCCGGTGATCGTCATCATTCGTGATCAGCCGGATACGTGCCTGCGAAGTTGGGCCAACCGTGCGTTACCGTGACGAAACGGACCCATGGTGGGCCGCTCACAGCACGCAAAGACCAGGGAGTAGGACATGGCCAGCAAGGCTGAGAAGATCGTCGCCGGGCTCGGCGGTATCGAGAACATCGACGAGATCGAAGGCTGCATCACCCGCCTCCGTACCGAGGTCCACGACCCCAGCAAGGTCGACGAAGCCGCGCTCAAGGCCGCCGGAGCCCACGGCGTCGTCAAGATGGGCACCGCGATCCAGGTCGTCATCGGCACCGACGCCGACCCCATCGCCGCCGACATCGAAGACATGATGTGACCCGCTGACACCGGCTCACCCCACCGGCCGCCGCCCCCTGCCCCCAGGGATCGGCGGCCGGTCCCGTGCGTACGCGTACGACCATTAGGCTTCCCCCATGTCTCGCATCGACGGCCGCACCCCCGAACAGCTCCGCCCCGTCACCATCGAACGCGGATGGAGCAAGCACGCCGAAGGGTCGGTACTCATCTCCTTCGGCGACACCAAGGTCTTCTGCACCGCCTCCGTCACCGAAGGCGTCCCGCGCTGGCGCAAGGGCAGCGGCGAGGGCTGGGTCACCGCCGAGTACTCGATGCTGCCGCGCTCGACCAACACCCGCGGCGACCGCGAATCCGTACGCGGCAAGATCGGCGGCCGCACCCACGAGATCAGCCGGCTCATCGGCCGCTCCCTGCGCGCCGTCATCGACTACAAGGCACTCGGCGAGAACACCGTCGTCCTGGACTGCGACGTCCTCCAGGCCGACGGCGGCACCCGCACGGCGGCCATCACCGGCGCCTACGTCGCCCTCGCCGACGCGATCGCCTGGGCCCAGACCAAGAAGATCGTCAAGGCCGGCCGCAAGCCGCTGACCGGCACCGTCTCCGCCATCAGCGTCGGCATCGTCGACGGCACGCCCCTCCTCGACCTCTGCTACGAGGAGGACGTGCGCGCCGACACCGACATGAACGTCGTCTGCACCGGCGACGGCCGCTTCGTCGAGGTCCAGGGCACCGCCGAGGCCGAGCCCTTCGACCGCAAGGAACTGAACGCGCTCCTCGACCTCGCCACCGCGGGCTGCGAGAACCTCACCGCGATCCAGCTCGAAGCCCTCGCCCGCACCCTCGGCGAGTAAAGAAGCAACCAAGAACGCACCGCACAGCGTCGTTACGAGTACGGGCGCACGGGTCGAACCGTGCGCCCGTCCGCGTATCAACCCCCGGGGAGGGACCGCACCATGGCCACGCGCCACCACCGTCACCACCGCATCGCACTCGCCGTCACGGCCACCCTGCTGACCCTCACCACGGCCGTCGGCTGCAGCGCCCTCGACAAGGCACTCGACTGCGTCCAGACCGCCGACGCGATAGCCACCAGCGTCAACAAGCTCCAGCAGGCCGTCTCCACCGCCGCCGACGACCCGACGCAGGCGTCCGAAGCCCTGGACGAGATCGACAAGGAGCTGAAGAACCTCGGCGGCAAGACCGACGACGCCGACCTCAGCAAGGCCGTCGACGACCTCCAGGCCGGCGTCACCAACGTCCGCGGCTCCATCGAGTCCGGCGACGCCACCCCCGACATCACCCCGGTCACCGACGCCGCCACCGAGATCGGCAAGGTCTGCACCCCCTAGGGCACCGCTCCGCCCGGCGATAATCGGGACATGACCCGCCTCATCCTCGCCACCCGCAACGCCGGGAAGATCACCGAGCTCCGCGCGATCCTCGCCGACGCAGGCCTCACCCACGACCTCGTCGGCGCGGACGCGTACCCCGACATCCCCGACGTCAGGGAAACCGGCGTCACCTTCGCGGAGAACGCCCTCCTCAAGGCCCACGCCCTCGCCCGCGCCACCGGCCACCCGGCCATCGCCGACGACTCCGGCCTCTGCGTCGACGTACTCGGCGGCGCCCCCGGCATCTTCTCCGCCCGCTGGGCCGGCACCCACGGCGACGACAAGGCCAACCTGGACCTGCTCCTGGCCCAACTCGCCGACATCGACGCCCCCCACCGCACCGCGTACTTCGCCTGCGCGGCAGCCCTGGCCCTCCCCGACGGCACGGAACGCGTGGTCGAAGGCCGCCTCCTGGGCACCCTGCGCCACACCCCGTCCGGCATGAACGGCTTCGGCTACGACCCGGTCCTCCAGCCGGACGGCGAGACGCGCACGTGCGCGGAACTGACCCCGTCGGAGAAGAACGCGATCAGCCACCGAGGCAAGGCGTTCAGGGCGCTGGTGCCGGTGGTGCGGGAGTTGGTGGGCTGAGCCATGCGTAAGGGCCGCCCCGGTTGCCGGGACGGCCCTTCCTGGGTGCGGCTGGTGGGACTCGAACCCACATGGGATTGCTCCCAGGTGCCCCTAAAACACCCGCTTATACCATTCAGCAACAGCCGCGCGCTGCCCGTCATGCTACAAGACGAGCAGTCAGCGGAACATGAGGCAGTCGCTGAGAGGCTTTCGCTCGGCGCCCCCGAGAGGGCGCTGGGTCAGAACTTCGGGTCCGGGCTCTGGGCGTGGCAGAGTTCCGCCGCTTCCTCGTCCGTTTCCACCGACGGCGGGGAGCCCGCCAACGGCTTGTTGGCCGTCTCCTTCATGCAGGCCACCGCGATCACGCCGACCAGTGCCGCGGCCATCGAGTAGTACGCCGGCATCAGGTTCGAGCCGCTCCAGCTGATCAGGGCCGTGATCACCAGCGGAGTCGTACCGCCGAAGATCGACGCGGAGATGTTGTAGCCGACCGACAGGGACCCGTAGCGGACGTTCGTCGGGAACAGGGCCGGGAGCGCCGCGGACATCGTGCCCAGCATGCAGACCAGGGAGAGGCCGAGCATCAGCATGCCGATGGTGATCGCGGGGATGCTGCCCTGGCGGATCAGGAGGAAGGCCGGCAGGGAGAGGAACAGGAAGCCGAGCATGCCCGTCATCAGCAGCGGTTTGCGGCCGAAGCGGTCGGAGAGCTTGCCGAACTGGCTGATGACCACCATCAGGAAGAGCATGACGGCGAGCAGGATGAGCAGGCCGTGGGTCTCGCTGTAGCCGAGTTCGTCGGAGAGGTACGTCGGCATGTACGACAGCAGCATGTAATCGGTGATGTTGTACGCGCCGACCAGGCAGACGCAGAGGATCAGCGTCGGCCAGTACTGCCGGAAGATCTTGGCGAGGTCGCCCTTCGCCGTGGTCTCGACGCCGTCGGCCGCCTCCGTGGCGTGGGCGGTGCCGCCCTCCAGCTTCTGGAACGCGGGCGTCTCGTCCAGACGCAGTCGCAGGTAGAGGCCGACGAGGCCGAGGGGGCCCGCGACGAGGAAGGGGACGCGCCAGCCCCAGGACTCCATCTGGGTGGTGTCGAGGAGGGCGTAGAGGGCGGTGACGAGCCCGGCCGCGCCGACGTAACCGGCGAGCGTGCCGAATTCGAGGAAGCTGCCGAAGAAGCCGCGGCGCTTGTCGGGGGCGTACTCCGCGATGAACGTGGACGCGCCGCCGTACTCACCACCGGTGGAGAAGCCCTGGAGCATCCGGAAGAGGATCAGCAGGACGGGGGCCCAGACGCCGATGGTGTCGTGGGAGGGGATGAGCCCGATGGCGAAGGTGCCGATCGCCATCAGGATCATCGTGAGGGCGAGGACCTTCTTCCGGCCGATCTTGTCGCCCATCGGTCCGAAGAACATCCCGCCGAGCGGCCGTACGAGGAAGGCCACCGCGAAGGTCGCGAAGGAGGAGAGGAGCTGGGTGGTGTCGTTCCCGGACGGGAAGAAGACATGCCCGAGGGTGACGGCCAGGTAGGAGTAGATACCGAAGTCGAACCACTCCATGGCGTTGCCGAGCGACGCCGCCTTCACCGCCCGCTTCACTGCCTTGTCGTCGGTGACGGTGATGTCGGTCCGACGCAGCTTGGGGTTCTGACGCTTCCGGATGGCACGGAAGAGGGTGGGGTGGCGTTTGACCGCTTCTGGGTCGGCCCCCTGATGGGGGTCGGAGGCCGCCATGGCCGGTTCCTTTCCTCGGAAGACGTTTCCAGGACAGGCTTCTGTTCGGTCATGGCAGCCGCAAACCGACTCACCGGCCGATTGCGACGTGGGTCACACGCTCTCGGCCTGCGGTGATCGGCACATGGGTCCTCAGATGCCGAGATCCTTGATGATCTTGGCCACGTGGCCGGTCGCCTTCACGTTGTAGAAGGCGCGCTCCACCGAGCCCTCTTCGTCGACCACGATGGTCGAACGGATGACGCCCGTCACCACTTTGCCGTAGAGCTTCTTCTCGCCGAAGGCGCCGTACGCCTCCAGGGTCTCCTTGGAGGGGTCGGCGACCAGGGTGACCTTGAGGTTTTCCTTCTCGCGGAACTTGGCGAGCTTCTCCGGCTTGTCGGGGGAGACGCCGATGACGTCGTATCCGGCACTGGCCAGGACGTCCAGGTTGTCGGTGAAGTCGCAGGCCTGCTTGGTGCAGCCGGGGGTAAGCGCGGACGGGTAGAAGTAGACGATGACCTTGCGCCCCTTGTGGTCCGCGAGCGAGATCTCGTTGCCGTCGGCGTCGGGAAGGGTGAAGGCCGGGGCGGTGTCGCCGGGCTGGAGTCGCTCGCTCATGGTTCTCCTCAAGTGGCACATCAGGTGTTTGGCACCGAGCGTAATAGGGGTGCCGCCGGGTGTCTGGGCGGTCGAGCTGACAGACTGTCGATGAAGGTTTACCGGACGACGACCACGGAGGCGGCGCAGTGTCGGATGCCAGGACCCCTGCGCAGATCGAGGCGGACATCATCACCAGGCGCGACCAGCTCGCCGTGGTGCTCGATGAGATCGGGGTGCGCATGCACCCGAAGACGATCATGGGTGACGCGAAGGCCAAGGTGGCCGGGACGGTGGACCGGACGGCCGGGCGCGCGTTCGTGGCCGTGAACCGTTCGGTGTCGGACGTGAAGGCGCAGTTCGTTTCGAAGGATGGTTCGCCGCGTCTGGAGCGGGTGATTCCGGCGGCGCTGCTCATGGTCGGCGTCGTGGGCCTGCTCACGGTGTCGGCGCGCCGCAGGAAGTGACGGGCCCCACCCCCTGGGGCGTGTTGCGCGGGTCCGAGCAGGTAGGTTTCGGCTCGTGAGCGACAACACCCACGACGACAAGCTGCCCATCCGGATGCTGCACGACCGCGTGCTGGTCCGGACCGATTCGCCCGAGGGCGAGCGGCGCTCGGGCGGTGGCATTCTGATTCCGGCGACGGCCGCGGTCGGCCGACGGCTGGCGTGGGCCGCGGTGGTGGCGGTCGGCCAGAACGTACGGACGGTGGAGCCGGGTGACCGGGTGCTGTACGACCCCGAGGACCGTGCCGAGGTGGAGGTGCGGGGTGTGGCGTACGTGCTGATGCGGGAGCGGGATCTGCACGCGGTGGCCGCGGACCGTTTCGAGGGTTCGGTGGATTCGACGGGGCTGTATTTGTAGTCCGCATGATCCGCGTGGTCCGCATGTGTGGTCCGCGGTATGGGCAAAGAGCCCGGTGACAGAGCCCGGTGACTGGGGTCACCGGGCTCTTTGTCATTTTTTGCTACGGTGGGGGACCCCGACGAGACGCGCCGTACCGGGCCTTGCAAAGACAACGCACCGTGTTGTTCGCGTGTTTCTCGTCGAAAGGTGCCGTCATGGCCTGGGTCCTGCTGGTTGTCGCCGGTCTGCTCGAAGTGGGCTGGTCGATCGGGATGAAGTACACCGAGGGGTTCACCCGGCTGTGGCCGAGCGTGTTCACGGGCCTCGGGATCGTCGCCAGCATGGTGTTGCTGTCCCATGCGGCGAAGACGCTGCCGATCGGTACGGCGTACGGGGTGTGGGTCGGTATCGGCGCGGCCGGTGCGGCGGTGCTCGGCATGGTGGTGCTGGGCGAGCCCGCCACGGCGGCCCGGATCTTCTTCGTCTGTCTGCTGCTGGTGGCCGTGGTGGGTCTAAAGGCGACCTCGGGTCACTGATTCCGGGGCCTAGTGCTCCTGCGGGCGTGCGCCGTGTGCCCCTTCGAAGAAGCCTCCGGCGTCGCCGGGGGCTTCGCCCGTTTCCGGGGTGTCTCCAGTGCCCTGGGTGTCTCCCGTGTCCGTACCGCCGTCGGTCCCGTCCTGCGTGGATGAGGGGCTGGCTGCGGGGCGGCTGCGGGACGGGGCCGTGGACGGGGTGGGGGAGGCGGCGTCGGACGGTGTCTCGGAGGGGGTGTCCTCGGACTCCTCGGGGTCGGGTTCGGGTTCTTCCTCGGTGGGCGGGGCGGGCTCGTCGGCGCCCTCCTGGAGTTCGAGGTCGAACTCCTGGGGTTCGGCGGTGCCGAGGGCGGCGGCGGTGTAGTCGGCCCAGGTGGCGGCGGGCGGGCCGCCGCCGTTCATCCGGGGCAGGCCGAGGGCTCCGTACAGCGGTGTCTGCGCACCGGTGTCGGGGTCCTGGCCCATGACGGCGACGACGGTCGCGAGGTCGGGGGTGTAGCCGGCGAACCAGGCGGCCTTGTCCTCCTCGGCGGTGCCGGTCTTGCCGGCGGCGGGGCGGTTCGCGGCCTGGGCGGCGGTTCCGGTGCCGTCCTCGACGACGGTCCGGAGCATCGACGTGGTGGTGTCGGCGGCCGTACGGCTGACCGCCTGCTCGGTGTCCTTGACCGGGAGCGTGATGTTCTCGCCGTTCTTGGTGACCTTGTGGACGAGGGTGTACGTGCCGTGTCTGCCGTGGTTGGCGAGGGTGGCGTACGCCTCGGTCATGTCGAGGACGCTGGCGGTGGCGGGGCCGAGTGCGATGGACGGGGACGCGGTGAGGTCGGGGGTGTTCTCGGGGACGCCGAGGCCGATGGCGGTCTCCTTGACCTCCGCGGGCCCGACATCCTCGGCCATCTGGGCGTAGACGGCGTTGACGGACCGGTCGGTGGCGATGCGCACGGTGATGGTGCCGTAGTCGGCGTCGTCCTCGTTGGCGGGGGCGTATCCGGTGGATCCGTCCGGGCCTTCGACCATGCGTTTGTTGGTGCCGTCGTAGAGGGTGTTGGGGGTGATGGCCCGGCCGTCCTGGGTGGTGGAGTCGTTGGCGACGGCGGAGGTGAAGACGAAGGGCTTGAAGGTGGAGCCGACCTGGTAGTCGCGGCGGGTGGCGTTGTTGACGTACTGCCTGGTGTAGTCGACGCCCCCGTACATGGCGACGACCTCGCCGGTGTCCGGGTCGATGGAGGCGCCGCCGACACGGACGTTCCGGTCGACCGGCCGGGTGTCGCTGGTCCGGGACATGACGTTCTTCTCGACGGCGTCGACGAAGGCGTCCTGCTTCTTCTTCTCCAGGGTGGTGGTGATGCGGTAGCCGCCGGTGGCGAGGGTGTTCTCGTCGATGATCTTGTTGCTGGTGAGGTAGTCCTCGGCGGCCTGGACGAGGTATCCGCGCTGTCCGGAGAGCCCGGTGGACGGCTTGGCCTCGCCGGGGACGGGGAAGCGGGTGGTGGCGCGTTCGTCGGCGGTGAGCCAGTCCTCCTTGACCATGCCGTCGAGGACGTAGCTCCAGCGGGCGAGGACGTCGGCCTTGTTCTCGGGGTGGGCGACGACGTCGTACGCGCTGGGGGCGTTCAGGAGGGAGGCGAGGTACGCGCCTTCGGCGGTGGTGAGGGCCTCGGCGTTCTTGCTGTAGTACGCCTGCGAAGCGGCCTGGATGCCGTAGGCGTTGCGCCCGAAGTAGCTGGTGTTGAGGTAGCCCTCGAAGATCTGGTCCTTGCTCTCCTCGCGGTTGAGTTTGACCGCGATGAAGAACTCCTTGGCCTTGCGGACGACGGTCTGTTCCTGGCCGAGGTAGTAGTTCTTGACGTACTGCTGGGTGATGGTCGAGCCGCCCTGCTTGCCCTTGCCGGTGAGGGTGTTCCAGGCGGCGCGGATCATGGCCTTGATGTCGACGGCGCGCTCGGAGTAGAAGTCGCGGTCCTCGGCGGCGAGTACGGCGTGCTGGACGGTGAGAGGGACCCGGTCGAGCCGGACGTTCTCCCGGTTGACCTCGCCGTCGCGGGCGATGACCGTGCCGTCCTTGTAGAGGTACGTGTTGGACTGGGCGGTGGCGCTGGCGTTGGCGGGCGGGATGTCGACGAGCTGGTATCCGGCGATGAAGCCGCCGATGAGGAGGAGCGCGATACCGAGGACGGTGCCGAGGACCACGCGCCAGGTGGGGACGGCGCGGCGCCAACCGGTGCGCTTGGGGCGCTTTTTGCGCCCCTTCTTCTCTTTCGCGCCGGGTGAGCCGGTGGGGAGTGGCCGGCCGTCGGGGTCGCGCGGGGCCCAGTGCTGCTCGTCGCTCATGTCGGTGGGGACTCCTCGGCCTCGGTCAGTCGTCCTATAGTGCCCTTTTTGTATGGATTACTTCCGGATTCCCCCGTGGTGGGCGGTCGCGGCGGTGATAACCGGTCGCGCGGCTGCCCGGCGTGGACTAGGGTCGTGCGCTTTGGTGCCGGGGGGCTTCGGCGCTGCCCGCCGGGTGCCGCGCGGGGGAGGGCCGGGGGAGGCTTGCGGTGCGGTTGTACGCGGTGGTGGCGGCAGGCGGCTTCCGGCGCCATGCCACGTACCGGATCGCGACGGCGGCGGGTGTCTTCACCAACACCGTCTTCGGTTTCATCATGGCGTACACCTACATCGCCCTCTGGGACGAGCGTCCGCAGCTCGGCGGCTACGACATGTCCCAGGCGCTGACGTACGTATGGCTCGGCCAGGCGCTGCTGATGACCTGCGCCATGATGGGCGGCGGTTTCGAGGACGAGCTGATGGAACGCATCCGTACCGGCGACATCGCGGTCGACCTGTACCGGCCCGCGGACCTCCAGCTGTGGTGGCTGGCGGGCGATCTGGGCCGGGCGGCGTTCCATCTCCTGGGGCGCGGCATCGTGCCGATGGTGCTGGGCGCCCTGGCGTTCGATCTGGCGCTGCCCGGCTCGTTCTGGACCTGGCCGGCCTTCCTGCTCTCCGTGCTGCTCGGTGTCGTCGTGAGCTTCGCGGTGCGCTACCTGGTGGCGCTGTCGGCGTTCTGGCTGATGGACGGGGCGGGCGCGATGCAGATCGCGTGGCTGGCCGGCCTGTTCTTCTCCGGGATGCTGCTGCCGCTGAATCTGTTTCCCGGGGCGCTGGGCGAGGTGGCGCGGATGCTGCCGTGGTCCTCGTTGTTGCAGGTCCCCGCCGATGTCTTCCTCGGCAAGCGCACGGGCTGGGGCCTGGTGGAGGCGTACGCCTTCCAGGCCGGCTGGGCCCTGGCGCTGCTGACGGCGGGACGGCTGCTGCAGGTGCTGGCGACCAGGAGGGTGGTGATCCAGGGTGGCTGATCCGGATGTCGCGTTCGAGGACCGGTCCCGGCTGGTCGAGGGAGTCAGGGCCTACGGGCTGATCGTCGCGATGTGGCTGCGCTCCACGATGGCGTACCGCGCGTCGTTCGCGATGACGGCGCTCGGGAACCTGGTGGTGACCGCCTTCGACTTCGTCACGATCATGCTGATGTTCTCCCACGTGGACGCCCTGGGCGGCTACTCGCTGCCGGAGATCTCCCTGCTGTACGGGATGTCGGCCACCGCGTTCGGTCTCGCCGACCTGCTGCTGGGGTCGATGGACCGGGTGGGGCGGCGGGTGCGGGACGGCACGCTGGACACCTTGCTGGTGCGGCCCGTACCGATGCTGGCGCAGGTGGCCGCCGACCGCTTCGCGTTGCGCAGGCTGGGCCGGATCACGCAGGGGCTCCTGGTGCTCGGGTACGCGCTGGTGTCGCTGGACATCGCGTGGACGCCGCTGAAGGTGCTGATGCTGCCGCTGATGGTGCTGAGCGGGGCGGCGATCTTCGGGGCGGTGTTCGTGGCCGGGGCGGCGTTCCAGTTCGTCGCGCAGGACGCCTCCCAGGTGCAGAACGCCTTTACGTACGGCGGGACGACGCTGCTCCAGTACCCGCCGACGATCTTCGCGAAGGATCTGGTGCGCGGGGTGACGTTCGTGGTGCCGCTGGCCTTCGTGAGCTGGTTGCCCGCGCTGTACGTGCTGGACAGGGAGTACCCGTTGGCCCTGCCGGAGTGGGTGGCCTTCCTGCCGCCGGTGGTGGCGGGAGGGTGCTGGGTCCTGGCGGGCCTGGCCTGGAGGGCGGGCCTGCGCGCGTACAGGAGCACGGGCAGCTAGCCGGAATTCCGGGGGCGGCGAGGCACCCGTCGAGCCCGTCCGGCGATCGAGGACAACAGAAGGCGGCGAGACCAGGCATGAGCACGGACACGGACTTCATCGAGCTCGACGGCGTCGAGAAGGTCTTCGACGTACGCCGCAGGACCGGCTTCATGCGCCGCGAGCGCCACGAGGTACGGGCCGTGGACGGCATCAGTTTCCGCGTACCGCGCGGCGAGATGGTCGGCTACATCGGCCCGAACGGTGCGGGCAAGTCGACCACGATCAAGATGCTCACCGGGATTCTCACCCCGAGCGGCGGCCGGCTGCGGGTGGCGGGCATCGACCCCTCCCGGGAGCGTACGAGGCTGGCGCACCGGATCGGTGTGGTCTTCGGTCAGCGCACGTCGCTCTGGTGGGACCTGCCGCTGCGGGACTCGTACCGGCTGATGCACCGGATGTACCGCATCCCCGACAGCCGCTTCCGCGAGAACCTCGACCGGTGCGTCGAACTCCTCGACCTGGGAGAGCTGTTGGAGGTACCCGTACGGCAGCTGTCCCTCGGGCAGCGGATGCGCGGGGACATCGCGGCGGCGCTGCTGCACGATCCGGAGGTGCTGTATCTGGACGAGCCGACGATCGGGCTCGATGTGGTCTCCAAGGCCAAGGTCCGGCAGTTCCTGCGGGACCTGAACGCCGAACGGGCCACGACCGTGCTGCTGACCACGCACGACCTGACCGATATCGAGCAGCTGTGCAAGCGGGTGATGGTGATCGACCACGGGCGGCTGATGTATGACGGGGAGCTCTCCGGACTGCACGAGGTGGGGGAGAGCGAGCGCACGCTGGTGGTCGACCTGGAGCGTGAACTCCCGCCGATCGAGCTGAGGTCGGAGCCTTCGGTACGGGTGGTGAAGGTGGCGGGCCCGCGGCAGTGGCTGGCGTTCCCGGCGTCCGCCTCGGCGGCGCCGCTGGTGGCGCGGATCGCCGCCGACTACCCGATGGTGGACCTCTCGGTGCGGGAGCCGGACATCGAGGCCGTGATCGCGAAGATGTACGAGGCGGGCCCGGCATCCGGTGACTGACGTACGTACGACGGTGTATGCCTTCGCGGGTCGATGACGTGAGCGGGTGCGTTCAATAGGGTGCCCGGTATGACAAGTGAACTGCCGGAGATGCGTGCCTCCGATGCCGAGCGTGACCGGGTCGCCGAGCGGCTGCGCGACGCGGTGGCCGAGGGCCGGCTGGAGATGGACGAGTTCGAGCAGCGGCTCGATGCCGCCTTCAAGGCGCGTACGCACGGGGAGTTGGAGCCGCTCGTCCTGGACCTCCCGGCTCCGGGTACGACCGTGGAGCCCGCTGGTGCGTCGTCGCCGGTCCGGCCGGGCCGGGACGGCAGCTGGCCGGAGCGCATCGGCGGGACCGCCACGTCGAGGGGCGGATTCGCCTTCTGGGGCGGGTTCAACCGCAACGGCCGGTGGACCGTGGGCCGGGTGTTCACCTCCTTCACGATGTGGGGCGGCGGCAACATCGACCTGCGCCAGGCCCGTTTCGAGGACCGTGAGGTCGTCATCCGCTGCTTCACGATCATGGGCGGGACCCAGGTCACCGTCGAGCCCGATGTGAACCTTGAGGTGAGCGGCGTCGGCATCATGGGCGGTTTCGGCGAGCACTCCCCGAAGAGCGAGGAGGCGGAGCCGGTGCCGGACGCCCCGCGGGTGCGGGTCGTGGGGTTCGCGCTGATGGGCGGGGTCGACGTACAGCGCAAGTGGACCAAGGCCAAGCGGCGGAAGCTGGCCGGGGGTTCATGACTCCGCCGGGCGCCCGCCGGGGTCACCGGAGGCCGCCCGCCCGCCGGGGCACCGGAGGCCGCCCGTCAGAGTGCGTCGGACTTGCGCGTGTCCATCAGCTTCCCGAGGTCGATCAGGTTGGCCAGCGCGTGGTAGCCGGTGTCGTTGAGGTGGAGCCGGTCGCCGGAGTCGTACGCGGCGAGGAGGCGGTTCGTCGCGTACGGGTCGCGCACCGCCCGGTCGAAGTCCACGTACGCGTCGAAGATCCCGCCCGCGCGGATCTGCTCGTTGACCGCCAGCCGTACCGCGTTCCGTTCGGGCGTCCACGTCGGGTAGCCCTCGTACGGTGTCAGGGTGGCCCCGATGACCCGCAGCCCCCGGGCGTGCGCCTGCGCGGTCAGGGCGCGGAAGCCGTCGAGGATGCGCTGCGGGTCCGGCTCCTGGGGGGCCTGCTGCACGTCGTTGATGCCGAGCGCGATGATCACGGTCTTCACTCCGGCCACCGACAGCACGTCGCGCTCGAAGCGGCTCGTGCCGCTGGGTCCCCCCAGTGCGTTGGGACCGTCGGTCAGGAGCCGGTTCCCGGCTATGCCCTGGTTGACGATGCCGTAGCGGCCGCGCAGCCGGTCGGAGAGCAGGTCGGGCCAGCGGTTGTTCGCGTCGGTCGTGGAGCCGCTGCCGGCGACGAGTGAGTCACCGATCACGACGACCGAGCCCGGCGCCGTCTTGTTGCGGACGTCGACGGCCGTCAGGTAGCGCCAGTTGGTGGTCCGCCAGGTGCCGCGGTCGTCGGCCAGGTAGGACGACTGGTGGGTGTTCGGGTGGAAGGTGACGGGCCCGGAGGCGCGCGGGGTGCGGAAGCTGACGATCAGGTCCGCGTCGGCGGCCACGGGCACGACGACCGGGTCGCTGAGAACCTGCTTGCCGGCCGGGACGGTGACGGTGGGCGCGCCCCGGAAGGTCACCGGACGGGTGTTGACGGTGACTTGGTCGACGACGAGAGGGCTCGTGCCGAAGAGGTTGGACAGGGTGATGCGGGCCGCGTCGCCGCCGACACTCGTGTGCACGGTGTTGCGGATGGTGCGGCCGGGGAGGCCTTGTTCGGTGCGGGGCTCGGCGCTGACGGCTGCCGCGGTCCAGGTCGCGACCCAGGTACCGGCGGAGGTGGCCGGAGCCGCGGGGGTACGGGCCGCCGCGTGCGGGTCCGGCTCGGGACGCGGCCCCGGCCGGGCGCCGGTCAGGAGCGCCGTACCGAAGGCGATGGCGGCGGCGAGTGCTGCTGTGCCTGCCACGAGGGCGATGAGCAGGGCATAGCTGTGGCGCCTCGGCATGTGCGGTGTGTCTCCTCGTGAAGATCGAACTGGTCCCATGATGCGACAGGCCGACGGGAACTCGACATGCGGCCCGGGAGTAGGTGAGGTAAGGACAATGCGTACGGCACGGGGGCGAGGCGTACGCGGACGGGTGGAACGCATGGAACGGACCGAATCCGGAGCGCACGACGGGCAGGACCCGCCGGTGCGCGTGACCGGGCAGGACGCGGAGCAGGGAGCGGGTACGTGACCGAGACCGGGAAGCAGCCGGGGCGGGCGACGGGGACCGGGAAGCGGCCGGGGCAGGCCGAGGCCGGTCCGGCGGCCGGAGACGATGTGGGTGGCGGGCGGCACTCCGCACCCCTTCCCGTGTTCGCGTACACGGCGGCGGACGAGGAGAAAAGCCGTGGTGTACGCCGTATGAAGACCACCGCCACCGGTCTGCTCCTGCTCGTCGCGCTTGTGTACGTCCTGGCCACCTGGGCGAAGAACGCAGGCGTGGACGGCTGGCCGGGCTACGTCGCGGCGGCCGCCGAGGCGGGCATGGTGGGCGCGATAGCGGACTGGTTCGCCGTCACGGCGCTCTTCCGGCGCCCGCTCGGCCTGCCCATCCCCCACACCGCCATCATTCCCACGAAGAAGGATCAGCTGGGGACGTCACTTGGTTCCTTCGTGGGGGAGAACTTTCTCTCCGGAGAGGTCGTTCGTGACCGAATTCACGCTCTCGGGGTCGGTGCGCGGCTCGGTACGTGGCTGGCGGAGCCGGAACACGCCGACCGGGTCACCGCCGAACTGGCCACGGCCCTGCGCGGCGCGCTGACCGTGCTGCGGGACTCCGACGTCCAGGCGGTCGTCGGGGAGGCGATCACGCGGCGGGCCAACGCGGCGGAGATCGGTCCGGGGCTCGGGCAGATGCTGGAGAAGATCGTCTCCGACGGCGGTCACCGCAAGGTCGTCGACCTGATCTGCGTACGCGCGCACGACTGGCTGGTCCTGCACGGCGACTCGGTGATGGACGCGGTGCAGGGCGGGGCGCCGGGCTGGACACCGAGGTTCGTCGACAAGCGGGTGGGGGAGCGGGTCTACAAGGAACTGCTGCGCTTCGTCACGGAGATGCGGGACATGCCGGGCCATCCGGCACGCGACTCGATCGACACGTTCCTGACGGACTTCGCGGCCGACCTCCAGTCGGACTCGGACACCCGGGCGCGGGTGGAGCGGCTGAAGTCGGAGATCCTGGGGCGCGGTGAGGTCCAGGACGTCATCGCCTCGGCCTGGTCGTCCGTACGCTCGATGATCATCGCGGCCGCGGAGGACGAGCAGAGCGAGCTGCGGCTGCGCGCGAGGGCCTCACTGATGTCGCTGGGCGCCAGGCTCGCGACCGACGACCGGCTGCAGGCCAAGCTGGAGGGCTGGCTGGAGGACGCGGCGGTGTACGTCGTCACGACGTACCGCTCGGAGATCACCTCGCTGATCAGTGACACGGTGGCCGGCTGGGACGCGGATCAGACGTCGAAGAAGATCGAGGCGAACATCGGCCGGGACCTCCAGTTCATCCGGATCAACGGCACGGTGGTGGGCGCGCTGGTGGGCCTGCTGATCTACACGGTGTCGCACGCGGTGGGGGCGTGAGGGGCGCTTGCCCCGCCCGGGCGGGCTTGAGCGATCGGGCCCGCCCGGGGATACGGCTGTACGTACTTAGGCGGCCGCGCGGCGGGTGACCGCCCAGGACGCGGCGGCGACGCCGCCCGCCACCGTGAAGACAGCGGGCCAGGCGCCGATCTTCTTGGCGAGCGGGTGCGAACCGGCGAACGCGGCGACGTAGGCGGCGGTCAGCCCCGCGGCGGCGCGGGGCCCGGCCTGCCGGTTCCACTCGTACGCGGCGAGGGTCCCGGCGGCGGCCAGCGCGACGCCGCCGAGCGGCCGCTTCCTGGTCCACCGGGCGACTCCGTACCCGCCGACGAGCCCGCCGGCCGCCACTGCCGCTGCCGGAACCTTCGCCATTGCCGCCACCTCGTCCTTCATGTCGTCGGGCCCCGCGATCGAGGCCCGACGCGCCGCATCGGGCATGTCCAGGGTCTGATCCAATCGTACGAGGGGGGTCTCCTGCGCATCCGGAGGGGTTGCCGCGCTGAGACGGGCCGGGGCGGCCGCCTTCACGCCCGGCCGGGCCGCGGAGTCAGCCGGCCGCCGGGTACTCCGTGGGGGCCACGGCCGGCCGGTGACCCGGCCAGGCGTTCAGCGCGGTCGCCAGCTGGGCACGCGAACGGACGTCCAGCTTCTGGTAGATGCGGGTCAGGCGGGCCTCGACCGTCTTCACGCTCAGATACAGCTTCGCCGCCGCCTCCTGGTTGCTGGCCCCCTGGCCGACCAGGTGGGCGAGGCGCAGCTCCGCGTCGGTGAGGGAAGGCAGGGCGTTCCCGCGGGCCGGGGACGGTTCGGCCGTACGGGACGGGGTCTCCGTCGTCAGCCCCAGCCACGGGGCCGCCCCCGCCCGCTCGAAAACGGCGGCCGCGGCCTGCAGTGCGCTCTGGGCGGCCGACCGCCTGCGGCGGCGGCGCTCCACGCGGGCGAGCGCGATCAGCGCCCGGCCACGCTCCAGCGGCAGCCCCGCCGCGGCGAAACGTTCGGCGGTCCGGGACAGCAGGCTCGCCGCCTCGTCCGGCTTCCCGGTCGCCGCCAGGTACAGCGCGTAGGCCCGGTCGCAGCCGAGCAGCACCGTCGTGTGGCCGAGGCGTTCCGCGACCGGACGTACGTCGGCGAGCAGGGCCGCGGCCTCCTGCGGGGCGTCGTTCGCCAGCAGCGCTTCGGCCAGCTCCTCGTGCCAGCGCAGCATGGAGGGGTCGACGGTCGACTGGGCGCGTTCGTCGGCCTGCACCCGGCGCAGGGTCTCCAAGGCGCTCGCCACCTCCCCGTTGATCAGTTGGACCCGGCCGAGCGCGTACAGACTCCGGGGCAGGAAGATGCGGTCGCCCTCCTCCCCGGAGGCCTGGATGCTGCGCCGGGCGTAGCTCGCGGCGCGCTCGAAACTGCCGCCCGCGGTCTCCGCGAGGGCCAGCGCGTACCAGGCGGGTCCGGGCGAGAGACCGGCCTCCAGCGTCAGGGCGAGGGACCGCCCGGCGTGTGCGAGCGCCGTCGCGCACTGCCCCCGCCGTGCCTCGACCTCCGCGAGCGTACGGAACAGCTCGATGGCGTCCTCCACCGAGCCGCGGCGCTCGACCAGGGGGAGGAGGGCATGGGCCTGGTCGCGGGCGTCGGTGAGCCGGTCGTCGAACAGAGCGTGGCGGATCGTCAGGATCTGTGCGGCGTTACGGATGCCGAGCGGACGCTCGAACAGTTCCAGTGACCGCGCCTCGGCCAGTACCCGTTCCGCGTCCGGCGAGCCGAGGACGCGGTCCATGCGCGCCTGTACGGTCAGCGCCCTGGCCGCCGTCCTCCGGTCACCCACGGAGCCGGCGAGCGCGGCGGACTCGACGGCGGTGGCCCGGGAGCGTGCGGGGTTGCCGTCGGCCAGGACGTACTTCACCGCCAGCCGGAGCTGGACGGCTGCCCGCAGTGCCGTGTCGCCTTCGGAGTCCTCCATGGCGTGGACATAGAGCTCATCGAGGTTGCTCAGCCCCTGACCTGCGGTGTCCAGCACCGCGAGCCTGACCCGGACGCGGTCGGCCGGGGCGGCGTCCCGGGCGAGGAGATCGGTGGCCGCACGGATGGCCAGGTCGGCGCGGGCCGCACGGGCGGCTTCCTGGGCGGCGTCGACGAGCCGGGCGATCCGCCGCGCACCGTGCTGGAGGGGAGTGGAATCGGCCGCGAGCAGGGCCAGTTCGGCGGCCAGGGCGCTGTTCCCGCGGAGCCGGGCGGTGTCGGCGGCCGCCGCGACCTCGGCGGCCAGCTCCTCGTCGGGAGTGTCCGAGGCCAGGGCCCGGTGCCGTACCGCCTCGACCGGGTCGTCCACCACGCGCGCGAGCGCCGCGTGACCGGCACTGCGCTCGGTCCAGCAGGCGTCGTGCACCAGCGTCGACGGCAGCACACCGGCTGTGAAGCGGACCGTTCCGTCCTCCGTGAGGGAGATCAGGTTCGCCCGCTCCGCGGCGGCGAGGTCGGCCGACGCGGTGGGGCGGCCCGCGCGACGTATCAGCGTCGCCGTCGGGCGCAGCGCCAGCGCGGCCGACAGGAGCGTGGAGCGGACCTCCGGTGAGACGACGCCGAGCAGCTGCCGAGCGATCTCGCGGGCTCGCCCGGACAGCGACAGCGACTCGGCGTGGTGCACCGGAGTGCGCGCGTCGGCGAGGGACCGGCCGACGGCGAGCGCGAGGCGCGGATTGCCGCCGCTGGCCTTGTGGATGCGGCCGGCCATCCGGGACGGCAGCCGGTGATGGATGAGGAGTTCGGCGATCTGGTCGGCGTGCAACGGCGGTACGGACAGGACGTCGGCCTCGGACGGCACCCACAGGGGCTCGGGGCCGTCCGCGTCGGACTGCCGCGTACCGGACTGTCGCGCGCCGGTCTGCGGCACACCGGGGTCCGGGCTGTACGCCGCGGGTGTCTCGACGGCGATCACCCGCAGCGAGGCCGGGGCCAGATGGAGCGCGAAACGCAGGAGGTCGGCACTGGCGGTGTCGATGCGCTGGATGCCGTCGACGACCAACAGGGCGGGGCCGCGCGCGGCGAGAGTCCGCAGGATCTGGGCGAGGGCCAGTCGCAGGGCGATGGGGTCCCAGCCGCCGTCGGGGATGGGCGCCTCGCGGCACAGCATGGCGACGGCTGTTCGCTGCGGGCCCGGCAGCCCTTCGAGAATGCCTGGTCCGCCCGAGCCGCCCGGCTCGTTCTGCGTCCCGGGTGCCGGCCAGGACACGCACGCCGATACGGACGCGACGAGGGCGGCGGCCGCCGCACCCGGTATGTCACGGTCGGTGGGGAGCGTGGGGAGCCACAGCACGGTCTCGCCGCGGGACTCGGTGCGCGCGGCGGCGGCCAGGGCGAGCTCCGTCTTGCCCACCCCGGCAGGGCCGGTGAGCAGGGCACGCCCGCGTGTGTGCAGGACCCGTTCGAGCCGGGCGAGGAGTTCCGCCCGCCCGACCGGCGCAGGGCGGTGGGTCACCGACGTCACGTACCCACCCCCCACCTTCCGGCGTGCGCGAGCCCGCTGCCCGTGCGAGAGCAGAGAATACGAAGTCGGCCGCCGCCGTCCAGGCCCGATGTCGGCATACGGACCGGCCGACTGCGGGGCGCGCCCGCGGAAATTCCCGCGAACACGCCCCTGACCTGCGGTGATGCAGTCCGACGGGTGTCTCAGAAGGTGAGACTCCAGGTGTCGATGTAGCCGGTGTCACCCGATGCCACGTCGCGGACCTGCAGTTTCCAGGTGCCGTTGGCGACCTCGCTCGACGCGTCGACCGTGTACGTCGCGATGACGTTGTCGGCGCCGTCCGAGGACGACGAGGCCTTGAGGTTGCGCACCGTGCCGTCCGGCGCGATCAGGTCGACGACCAGGTCGCCGCGCCAGGTGTGCTTGATGTCCACGTCGACCTTGAGGGCGGCGGGAGCGTTGCCCGTACGACCGGTGACCGGGATCGACGAGGTGACGGTCGAGTTGTCCGTGATCGTCACGTTCGTCGCGTTGCTGAACGTCGTGCCGACCGGGGTGGTACCGGTCACGGCGTTCACGGTCTTGGCCGCGTCGGCGATGCCGGCGCCGCAGCCGCCGGTGCAGGTGCCGGGCAGCGGCCGGGCGTTGCTCTTGATCGCGGACTCGATGTCGGCCGGGGTCAGGGTGCTCTTGGCCGACTTGAGCAGTGCGGCGAGACCGGCGATGTGCGGGGCCGCCATCGACGTGCCCTGATAGGGCTTGTAGTTCTCCACCGACTGCGTGGTGGTGCCGGAGTTCAGCGTCGAGAGGATGCCGTTCTCGGGGGTGGTGATGGTACCCGGCGTGTCGGTCGCGCGGCGGGTCTCGCCGCCGGGCGCGGAGACGTCGATGATGCTGCCGTAGTTCGAGTAGAACGAACGGTTGCCCTCACGGCTGGTGGACGCCACGTTGATGACACCGGCGCAGTTGGCAGGCGTGAAACCGGAGGCGTTGGCGTTGCTGTTGCCGGCCGCGACGACCACGGTGGTGCCGCGCGACACGGCGCCGTTGATGGCGGTCTGGTAGACGCTGGGGCAGGTGGCGCTGGCGCCGCCGAGGCTCATGTTGATGACCTTGGCCGGGTTCGCGTTCACCGCGATGCCCGGGACGGTGCCGCCGGACGCCCAGGTGATGGCGTCGGCGATGTCCGATGAGGAGCCGCCGCACTTGCCGAGCACACGCACGGGCTGGATCTTCGCGTTGTACGCGATGCCCGCGACGCCCTTGCTGTTGTTGGCGGTCGCCCCGATCGTGCCGGCGACGTGCGTGCCGTGCCAGGAGGAGTTGCTCGCCGTGGAGCCGGTGCCGCACTCGCCCGCGGTCGCGTTCCAGTCGCCCTCGTCCTTGGCGTCGCTGTCACGGCCGTTGCCGTCACGGGCGTCCGCGGAGGAGGAGATGAAGTCGTATCCGGAGACGACGTTGGCGGCCAGGTCCGTGTGGGCGGCGTAGCCGGTGTCGATGACGGCGACGGTGACGCCGGTGCCGGTTCCCTTGTCCCAGGCGCCGGGGACGTTCATGCCGCCGGTGGCCTCGAACAGGTCCCACTGCTTGGCGTAGTCGGTGTCGTTCGGGGTGACCGCCATCGCGTAGGCGCGGATGTCGGGCTCCACGGACGCGACGGACGGGTCGGCGCGGAAGGCGTTCATGACTTCGGTGACGTCCGTCCTGGACGTCTCGCCGCCCAGGTCGACCAGGGCGGCGCCGCCGGCGAGGCGGCGCTCGAACGACAGGCTCTCGCCGGTCTCCGCGGCCTTGGCGGCCGCGTCGCTCCTGGCCGCCGCGTTGGAACCGGCCTCGGCGGCCTTGGACTTGTAGGTGACGATGACGTCCTCGACCGGCGCGGTCGGCAGCGCGGTCATGGCCTGCGAAGCCGGAGCCGGCTTCGGCGAGGGTGCCGCCGGGGCAGCGGCGAGGGCCACGGAGGAGGTGGCAACGACACCGGCGATCGTGGCGGTCGCCGCCACGACGGATATGAGTCTCCGCCTGGAACCGTTCAAGGTGTTCCCTTTCAATGACTACTCGTGCGGAGCGCGGCGGTCGGCGCGAGAACCGCGGTGCAGCGTGGGGGCTGCGATCCGCGATCCCTGGGCTGGGTCGCCCGTGCGCCGACGCCGACGCCACGGCCCTGGTCAAGGCCGCCACCGGCGGGACCCATGTTTTACATGCACCTGACAGTTAAGTGTCAGAGGACGGGATCCACCGGTGCGGCAGACAGTAGGGAACGGCGAGATGAACCCGATACGGGGAAAACCCTTGTCCCGGGGCGGGGGTCGTGCGGGGGCGGGGCGGGGGCGGAGGTCGGGGCGCGCTTGCGCGCTCAGGGTGAGGGACTTGCGGATTCTGCGTAGCGTGTGACGCAACGCAGAATCCGCAAGCCACCCCCTGGTTGGAACCGGCCGACGGCTGGGGAGGAGGGGAGCATGGCCGCTGCGACGAAAGCCGATGTCAGGACGCTCGACCGGCTCGCCGGCCGCCAGCGGGGCCTGGCCACGCACCGGCAGCTCCAGGCCGCCGGCCTGGCCAGAAGCACGATCAGGCGCCGCTGCGAACCGGGCGGACCGTGGCAACGGGTGCTGCCGCGGGTGACGTTGATACGGACCGGCGCGCCGGACCCGTACCAGCGGATGCTGGCGGCGGTCCTCTACGCGGCGGAACCGTCCTCCGACCCCCTGTCCGGGGCGACGGCCGTGGTGACGGGCGAGGCGGCGCTGTCGCTCTACCGGGTACGGGGCACGGGCAGCGGCACGGTGGACGTGCTGCTCGACGACGCGCGCAGGATCAGGGACGTGGCGTACGTACGCGTCCGCCGCACCCGCCGCCGGCCACCCAGCCTGCTCTTCGAAGGGGTCCCCTGCGTCCGCAGGCCGCGCGCGGCGGCGGACTTCGTCGCCCGCGAGACCTGCCCGGACCGCGTACGCGCGATCCTGGCCAACGCCGTCCAGGCAGGGCGGTGCGACCCGCGGGACCTCCTCGCCGAACTCCGCGCGGGACACGCCCTGCGCGGCGCACCGGTACGCGCGGCGGCGGAAGAACTCCTCGCGGGCGTCCGCTCGATCGAGGAGGGCCGCGCCCGCGACGTACTCCGGGCAGCCGGAGTCCCGGACGCCCTGTGGAACCCCACCCTGCTCACCCCGGACGGCATCTTCCTGGCGGTCCCGGACGCGTACTGGCCACGCGAGGGGGTCGCCCTGGAGGTCGACTCGGAGGAATTCCACCTGGGCGCGGACGCATACCGAGCCACCCTGCGCCGCCGCCTGAAACTGGAATCCCACGGCATCGAGGTGGTGACGGTGGCCCCGGCCCTGGTACGGGACCACCCGGACGAGGTGGTGGCAGCAGTCCTGGCGAAGCTGCGCTTGGGGGCGGGGCGACGGGAGCCGGTTTTGGTGCGGGTGGGGGTGTAGGGGAAGCTGGTCCTAGCGCCTCAGAGTTGATAGGAACTCTGTCCACGCGCTGGGTTGCACGGCGATGCTTGCCCTCTCGGGGCGCTTCGAGTCACGTACGCAAACGGCGGTGTGCAGGTTGGCCACTTCAACGCACTCAGTGCCGCTTCCACCGCTGTACGACGACTTGAACCAAAGTGCGCGTTCGTTGTCCATCAAAGCTCCCCAATGGCCCGCTCCAGGAGCGCGGCAGACTGATCGATATCCAATGCCTGCGCACGCAGATACTCGAACGCCAACCTATAGCGCGCTAGTTCCTGGGGCTTCTCCATAAAGAGGCCACCGCCGATGATGTCCACGTACACGACGTCGAGTTCGGGCGCTGGGCCGCCGAGGATGACGAAGCTACCGACCGCCGCGGCGTGGGCGCCCGCTTCGAACGGAAGTATCTGAACGGTGATGTGAGGCCGAGCTGCTTGCTCGCTGAGATGCTTCAACTGCTCGCGCATGACGTGGTGTCCACCCACCATGCGCCTGATAACTGCCTCGTCAATGACAGCCCAGATGTGAGGAGGCTCGGCGCGGGCGAGGAGCTCCTGGCGCTTCATGCGGATGTCCACCATGTGGTGGATCTCCTGGTCAGTGCACCTCATCTCCGAGGCGCGGTGCACTGCTTCCGCGTACGCACGTGTCTGAAGAAGGCCTGGCACGTACATGCATGCGTAGTGACCTTCGCTCACCACCTCGTCCTCGAGGGTCAGCATGAGATTCATGGACTCGGGAATCGGGTCAGCGAGGGATCGCCACCAGCCCTGGATACGGGCCCCCTTGGCCAAGTCGACCAGGGATACGCGCTCATCGTCTGATGCGCCGTACTCGCGGCACAGGGCATCGACGGCTGGCCACTTGACCGTGCCTTCCTTCGTCTCGTATCGACTCAACGTCGCCTTAGAGATGCCGACTCGGGCGCCCGCTTCCTCCAATGTGAGGCCCTTGCGCTCACGGAGGCGGCGCAGGTCTGCGCCGAGCTGGCGTCTACGAGTGGTTGGTCCGACTGGCATGGCTGTCCTTCGCGTTGATCCCTCAGAGGGTGCATGGTGTGGAGCTTTCCGAGCAAGGCAGCGCACTCCGGGGGCGCGCGCAAAGGTCCGTGCTCCCACAACTCATAGGTGAGAGTTCCAAAATGAGAGTTTCAATGTCACTGTATTGAGCTGAGCGGACACTCTAGGTAGCCGCTGGTTCAGTGGGAGTAGTGATGGAGATGGATGGATGTCGCTTCGGTGTCGTCAGGAAGGCGTGGGATCTGCCCTTTCTGGCTGAGGCTGAAGAGCTAGCCGGCTTGCGGCGGGTGATGCGGCTGCACCTTGAGCTATGGGGCCTGCCGGGCGTGGTTCACGCTGCGCAGCTCTGCGTTACGGAGCTGGCGGCGAACGTGATCAGGCATGTGGGGCCGGGCACTCCGACCTGCCTGACTGTCTCAATGAGGGGAAGCAGCCTCCGAATCGAAATCAGCGATCCTGATACGCGCACACTTCCCACCCTCGTTCAGGTCGTTGACATGGCCGAGGAAGGACGAGGGCTGGCCCTCGTTGAAAGTATCGCTGAGCGGTGGGGTGTCGTCCTTCGCGGCGCCTCCAAGGTCACTTGGTGTGAACTAGCTACGGGCCTTGGCTCGTCGATCGATCATGTCGGTGGGCCACGGGTGGCGAAGGCGGAAGCCGTGCTGGGCTTCGTTCAGTTGCAGGCGGGGTCAGAGCCTTCCGCGCGCAGTCGGCTGAGTGTGGCAAGAGCAGAGGCGGCGGCGGTTGACCTCATCGCTGACCTGCTGCATTGGTTACGAGCTCACGGCTGCGACCCAGATGACGCGCTGGATCGCGTACGAACCCACGTCGAGGCGGAGTGGGCGGAGGTTGGTTGAGTCGTTTTCAGCCAGGTGGGGACGCTTTTCAGGCGCACGCGCCAGCCAGACGGACGCGGTGATCAAGTACGCGCCACCTAGCGGCAGCATGTCCGCATGGCTGCATACAGAGCGACCTTCGGACATATCAATGACATCCTCCCGGGTACTCACTTTGAATCACGCCAAGATGTGAAGGATGCCCAGCTTCACAAGGAGCGCGAGGCGGGCATCTCGTGGGGGCGTGACGAAGAGGGTGAGCGGGCGGCCGACGCGATCGTCCTCAACAAGGGCTATGAGGATGACGTAGATGAGTGGGACGAGATCACGTACACAGGGGCTGGAGGGCAGACCCGAAACTCAAGTCAGCAGACTTCAGACCAGACCTGGGACAACAACGGGAACGCTAGTCTCCGGCGCAGTCGGATCAAGGGGAACTGCGTCCGTGTCATTCGAGGCAGCAAAGGCGAGCAGGACTTCTCGCCGGCTAGTGGGTACAGATACGACGGCCTGTACGAGGTAGTGGCGGACTGGTCAGAGACCGGGCGTGCTGGATTCCGCATTTGCCGCTTCAAGCTGAGGCGCCTCAGCGATGAACGGCAGGAGCTCACCTCGATTGAGCAGCAGGTCCAGGACATGCTTGATCGCAAGGGGCAGAGCTCGATCGATGACTCGAGTGAGGATGCCATCACTCGGAGGCGGACCACGACCGTTGAGCGGATTGTCCGCGACACGGCAGTCGTCCGGCGGGTGAAGCAGTGGCACCGATTCGCGTGCCAGGTGTGCGGCCTTTCCCTCACGGTTGGGGCGGACGGCAGGAGCTACGCCGAGGGTGCGCATATACATGCGCTCGGTGGGCCGAAGGGTGGCCCGGATGTCGACGGGAACGTTCTCTGCCTGTGCCCCAATTGTCACGTGCAGTTGGACCGAGGCGCCCTCTACCTAACTGATGATTTGCAGGTAGTGAACCGGTTTGCTGCGGGCGGGGCTCCACGGTCTGTGCCGTTGAGGACGGTGGAGCAGCATCGTATAGAGGAGCGTTTCATACGCGCTCACCGACGCTTCTGGCGCATACAGGAGCAGGATCTCGATTCTTAACCGGCGGCGATGGCTGAGTACGTCAGCACGTCGGCTGGGATCTCGTGCCGGAGCTTCCAGACGATGCCCATGGGCTTGCTGCCCTTGTGCTTCACGTACTCGGCTGGACCAAGCAGCATCCACGGCTGAGGGCCGCCGATGTCCGTCTTCTTGTACCGGCGGACGAAGAGAAGGACGTGGGTGGCCTTCTCCTTGTGGGTCTGGTAGCGGACACCAGTGGGGGAGGTCTCAGACGTTTGATTCTGAGACTCCCAGTGGAACAAGGAATCGTTGAGGGCGTAGTCCTTGTAGCGCGTCTCTGGGGAGAAGTCTTTCTCATCCTTTTCGAGTGTGATGAGTAGGGCATCGGTTTGGATGTTCTCGCACCACTTCACGCCCTCTCGGAAGTGGCCAGGCATGAAGCCGCCCACAGTGGACTGCCCCAGGGCGGGGAGGATCTCTTCGCGGCTGTACGAGGCGTGGACCGTCAGAGGCAGGCCGGCGTGTGTGCCGAGTAGGGGGACGGGGACATGGTCCGCCTGGTCCAGGACATGGGCGAGGACTTGGCGTAGTTCGTCTCGGACAGCTTGTTGGGGACGGAGGGCGTCGAAACCGGCCTGATAGCTCGCGAAGTTTCCCCCTAGCGGCCACATAGAGAAGAAGAACATTCGGGCGTACGCCTGATCGTGGGTGCTGAGCTCTCCGTACGCCGGTGCATCGTCGGCAACGAGCTTCGCGTACGCGGTGGCTCGGAGTGGATCGTCCACGTGCAGGAAGGCCGATACGCGCTTGAGTAGAGCTTCCTCGCCTTCGGGGCCGGTTGGGTCGAGGAGCTTGGCGCGGCGCAGTAGCCCTGTCCAGGAGTTCCCGTTGCCTCGGTAGATCTCCTTAAGTTCTCGGCCGCTCTCCCGCAGATAGTCGGCTAGGAGCGGCTCGGCGTAGGAGGCCACCTCGCGGGCGAGCTGCGTGACGTTGACCCCGATCTGGCTGCGAATGTTGTCGATGATCAGTTCCTTGGCCTTTGTCTCAAGGATGATCTGACAGCCAGAGGGCAGTTGGGGGAAGTCGTGCTCAATGCTAGCGAGGAGTCGATTACGCGTGAGGTTCGTCAGGGCGCGGAACTGTTCCTCGAAGCGGAACTCCTTGCGGTGCTGTCCGATGAAGTCCAGGACCGTGAGGACGGCCTTGCCCTCGGTTCGACGTAGCCCGCGGCCCAGCTGCTGAAGAAATACTGTGGCGCTAGAGGTAGGACGGAGTAGGAGCAGGGTGTCGACGTCCGGGATGTCTAGGCCCTCGTTGAAGAGGTCTACCGAGAAGATGACCTGGAGTGCGCCTGTTCTCAGTTGATCCAGCGCTGCCTTGCGTTCGTCCCTTGGGCTCTCGCCGGAGAGCGCAACAGCTGCGAGGCCCGCCCGGCGGAAGAAGTCGGCCATGAACCGTGCGTGTGCGACCGAGACGCAGAACCCCAAGGCACGCATGGCACCTGGATCAGCGATCTTGTCCTTCACGGCCTGTACGACGAGTCTGGCGCGAGCATCGTTACCCGTGAAGAGATTGCTGAGCGCTGTCGAGTCGTATGCTCCGCGCTTCCACGTAACGGCACTCATGTCGGTGTTGTCTGTGATGCCGAAGTAGTGGAACGGGCTGAGGAGGTCGTTCTCCAGGGCTTCCCACAGCCGCATCTCGGCGGCGATCCGGCCGCCAAAGAACTCATCTTGAATGTTCTGGCCATCCATGCGCTCGGGGGTGGCGGTGAGGCCGAGAAGTTCCAGAGGCGTGAAGTGGTCCAGCAGTCTGCGGTAGGTGGGTGAAGTGCCGTGGTGGAACTCGTCGATCACGATCACGTCAAAGTGGTCTGGAGCGAAGCGGTCCAGTGCTCGTGGGCTGAGGGACTGGACACTGGCGAATACGTGAGTCCAGTTGTCGGGGATCTCCCCAGCGAAGAACAGCTCTCCGAAGTTCGCGTCGACCAGCACATTTTGGTAGACCCGCAGGGACTGTTCGAGGATCTCCTTGCGGTGAGCCACGAAGAGCAGTCGGGGGTCGCGGCCGAGCGATTGCCGTAGGCGCTTGTAGTCCAATGCGGCCATCACGGTCTTGCCCGTACCGGTCGCAGCGACCAGAAGGTTGCGGTGACGGCCATGCACAGTGCGCTCGACTTCTAGGCGCTCCAGCATGTCGCGCTGGTGGGGGTATGGGCGGACTTCCAGGCCGGAGAGAGTAATGCTGTTTCGGGCTTGAGTGCTGGTGCCGCTGGCGTGTGACAGCGCTTCGTCGAGCCGCTGAGCGTCACTGTCTGGGTCGTATGACTCGAAGGCCTGCTCGCTCCAGTAGGCATCGAACGTTGCCTCGAACTTGCGCAAGACGGAAGGTGTTGCGACGGACGACAGCCGTACGTTCCATTCGAGCCCGTCGAGGAGCGCTGCCTTGGACAGGTTGGAGCTGCCTACATACGCCGTGTCGAAACCACTGTCCCGGCGGAAGAGCCATGCTTTGGCGTGGAGTCGGGTGGAGCGAAGCTCGTAGTTCACCTTCACCTCAGCGTCAAAGTCCTGGACTAGCCGGTCCAACGCGCGACGCTCTGTGGCCCCAATGTAGGTCGTCGTGAGCACGCGAATGGGGACTCCACGCTCCCGCGCGGATGCCAGCGACTCTTCAAGAACACGGAGCCCGTGCCACTTCACAAACGCGCAGAGGAGATCAACACGATCGGCTGTGGCCAGTTCGGCGCGAAGCTCGAAGCCGAGGCTGGGATCCTCCGGCGAGTTGGTGATCAGCGCTGTATCGGAGAGTGGAGTGGCTGGGCGGATGGCGTAGACGCCGGGAGCTTCTTGCTCGGCCACGGCGAGCAGCTGGCGCGGACCATCGGCGACGAGGTCTACCCACTGGGTTGCCCCCTCGATGGTGTTCAGGGACTCCAAGATGTGGTTGGCGGCCAGGACCTGTTCTGCGGGTGACAGGTGCTGAAGGACCTGTCGCACGGTATTGCCGATGTGGCGAGACAGCACGTGCGGAGTGGACTCTTGCCCGACGATTGCGTCGATGGAGCGCCAGCCTGTGGCGTCGAACTCCTTCAGGCGCTCTTCGAGGCGGTGAGTGATGAGCGTTTCGTACAGCCCAGCAACTGGCGCAGCGTCTGCAAAATCGTTGGGCATGGCCGAGTCCCCTCATCTCGTCACGTCGTTACGTGAGCAGTTGTATCAAGGGGTACTGACACGAGCGCGTCTGCGATGCCCATCCATGTGCTGGGCCGGATCGTGGCAACCTGGCGCCACGGCGCGCGCCGGCGGCAGCCGAGCGCTGTCGTCAAAGCGGTGATGGATGTCAACTGGCGTGAAAGAATGGCGGGTTAAGGGACAGGACGTTCCAGGTCGCTGGGTGGGGCGGCAATGGCGCCGATGGGGGTACGCGGATGACGGACGGGTCGAGTGCGGGTGGGCAGGGGTCCGGGGCCGGGGGTGGGACCGTTGAGGTGCGGATCGGGGTGAGTGGTACGCACACCCGGCGTGATGACCTCGAAGCGCTCCATACCTGGCTGCGGAGTGCGCCCGATCTCGAAGAGGTGCGGGAAGCCGATCAGTTGGCTGTCGGGCGGAAGGTCTCCGAGCACCAGACCGAGGGGATGAGCGGTGAGCTGATCCAGGACATCGTGCTCGTGGTGTCCGTCGAGGTGGCTCGTAACGTCGTCGACAAGGTGTGGCGGTCCGTGGAGACGTGGGTCCGTAACCGGCGCAGATTCGCCGATCCCGAGGAGACGCCGCGCGTCACCCTCGACGCGCCCTCCACCGGGCCCGGGGCCGGGCTGGGGCGGGACACCGATCGGGACGGGGAGAGCGGGGAGAGTGCGCGGAGTGGGGAAGGCGCGCGGAGTGGGGAGAGTGGGGGGCAGCCGGGTGACGGGGCCGGTGGCGGGGGCCGGGTGCGTGGTGGCGACGAGGCCGGGGAGGGCTAGGCGCCGTGCCGCCGTACAGTGCGCGCGGCGAGGAGGGCAGGGGCAAGCGGCATCGCGCGGTGATCGTCGGTGTCGAGCCCTACAGCGGTGACCGGAACGACCTGCCCGCTGTCCGGCGGAATCTCCGGCTGGTGGCCGAGGCGCTGACCGCCGAGGGTACCGGGGTGCTCGACCCCGCGGACCTTGTCGTGATTCCGGGGAAGGGCGAGCCCGGAGCCGTCGATCCGCTCCAGGTGCGGGCTGCCCTGCGCGCCGCCCGCGACGAGGTCGACGGGCTGCTCGTCGTCTATTTCGCGGGGCACGGCATCGTGCGTCCCGACGGCAGCGATCTGCATCTGCTGTTCACCTCCTCGCGTGTGACGCGGGACCGGCGGCACCCCTTCGTGGACACGCTGTCCTGGCGCGACGATGTGATGCCGGAGCTCTCCAAGGCCCGCGCCGAATGGGTCGTGGCGATTCTCGACTGCTGCTTCGCCGGGAACGCGCTCCATTCCTTCACCCCTGCCGTGGGGCAGAACTTCGCCCTGCTGACCGCCGCGGAACCGGGCGTCGAGATCCCGCCCGGCGACCCCTCGGCCGGTACGGAGTTCACGGTCCGTCTGCACCGGCTGCTGACCGGGCGGACGGCCGCCGAGGAGCCGGCCACGTTCACCCGGATCGTCACCGAGATACGGGAGGCGATGGCGCCCCTCAAGGCCGTCGACGGGCACCGGTGGATTCCGGACGAGCGGAGGCACGGGGACGATGTGCTGCTCGCCGTCCCGGGCGCCGGCGGGAGCGGCGTACTGCTGCCGCCAGGGATGACGGGGGAGAAGGGGGAGAAGGGGGAGAAGGGGGAGAGTGAGGAGACGGGGGCGACTGGGGAGGGGAAGACTGCGGCTGTCGTGGGGGGTGCTGGGCAGGCCGTTGTGGTCCCTCCCGTCGGGAAGCGGCGGTGGTCACCGCTGCCGCGCCCCGCTCTCGTACGCCCGCGCGGCCGCACGACCGCCCTCGTCCTCGCGGGCGCCGTCGCCGTCGCCGGGGTCGGTACGTGGATGTTCGGGGAGCTGCCGGGCGGGGCGGCGCGTGACTGCCCGCCGCCCATGGAGCTGCGTGTGCTGACCGATCCCGACCTGCGGTCCACCGTCGAGAGGGCGGCCGACGCCTATGTGGAGCGTGGGGGCGGCTGCCGGTCCGTGGGGATCACCACGTACGACGCCAAGGCCACGGACGCCGTTGCCGCCTTCCGCTCCTCGTCCCTCTGGCGGGACCCGCCCGCCACCTGCCCCCCGACCGGTGACTGTCCGCGGCCCCAGCGCGATGTGGGCGCGCAGCCGGACATCTGGATTCCGGCGGCCGGGAGCGCCTGGCGCCGGGTGATGGACGGTGCGGAGGCGCAGGGTGACGCGGGGAGCGCGGCTGCTTCGGCCGCAGGCGCGGGGTCTCAGGGGACCGCCGGAGCGGGAACCGGAGGGGCCGCCGGGAAGCGGGTCGTGACCCTGGAATCCCTGGGGTCCGTCGCCTATACGCCGATGGTCCTCGCCGTGCCCTTCAGCATGGCCCTCGCGCCGGCCGCGCAGACCGGATATCCGCTCGGCTCGATCATCTCCGCACTGCGCGACGCGCAACAGCCGGACCGTCCCGTCTCCGTGCTGCGCCCGGACCCCGAAGGCACCGACGGGGCGCTGCTGGCCACCGAGGCCCTGTACGCCTCGTCCGGGGCCGGGGCGGCGTCGGCCCTCGAACAGAGCATGGTGCAGGCGCTGCGGCCGATGCCCAGCACCGCCAGGGAGCTGATGTGCGCGCTGGCCGACGGCTCCCGCAACCGCCTGGAGGACACCGCCGCCGTGCTCGTACCGGAACAGACCATGGCCCAGTTCAACCTGCCGCCCGCCCACGGCCGTCCCGCCTGCGCGACGGACGCCCTGGAGGTGCGCAAGGCCCAGTACCCCTCCGACGTACCGGCGCTGGACCTGCCGTTCCTCCGGGTCACCTGGGACGGCGCGGGCCGGGACGCGGAGGCGCGTGAGAGGGAGGTGACGCGCTTCCACGCGTGGCTGGCCGAGGACCCGGACGGGCAGAAGTTCTTCACGCAGGACGGTTTCCGCGGGGTGAAGGACGGCAAGCCCGCGCTGCCCGACGCGACCTCGCCGCTCAGGGCGGATCTCAACGAGACGGCCGTACGCCCGTCGTTTCCGCCGACGGGCGCGAGCACCGTCACGGCCGCCTCGCTCACCAAGACCCTGCGCCGCTACCGGCAGGCGCTCGGCCCCGGGCGGGTGCTCTATCTCCTGGACAACTCGACCTCGATGGCCGACAAACGGCTCTGGGACGGCTCCGGGCGGGCCAAGGAGCTGGTCACCCGGTCGATGAGTTCGCTGGGTGCCGGTGACGCGTACGGGGTGTGGTCGATCGCCTCCGAGAAGGACGCGGACGTGGTGCCGTTCGGGCCGCACGGCCGGGCCGCCGCGCAGAAGGCCGTGGCCGCCGCCCGGACCGCCGACGTCGACGCGCGCGTCGTGGACGGGCTCCGCGAGGCGCTCGGCACGCTGCGCGGCGGGCCCGCCGATGACGATCCGCCGCGGCTTCTCGTGCTGGTCACCGATGACGAGGACTCGAAGGACATCAAGAAGAGCGAGCTGGCTGACCTCGTCGCCGATGCCGAACGGGCCCCGCTGGTACGGGTCGTGGTGGTGTCGCTGCGCGGCGGTGGCTGTTCGTCCGGCCGCCTCAACGAGGCGGTCACGGAGGCGACCGGCGGGCGATGCCTGGACCTGTCGGACGACATCCCGACCGAGCTGACCGCCGAGGTCGCCAAGACGGGTACGGGGGACGCGGAATGAACGGGAGCGGGAGCGGGGCCGGGAGGGGGAGTGGGAGCGGGAGTGGGCGTGGCAGGGACGGTGGGAGTCGTCGCGGGTGCCCGGTGGGGGCGCGTCGTCGCGTCCTGCTCGCCGCCGTGCTCGGCTCTCTCCTCGCCGTCTCCTCGGCGGCCTGTTCGGGCGGGTCCGACGGCGCGCCCCAGCCGGAGCAGGACGACAAGGCGGCAGCCCAGGGCCCGATCGTCGTCGCCAGCGGACTCGATGTCACCGGCTCCGGCGGGGTGCGGCAGCGGCTCATAGAGGAGTGGAACCGCCAGCACGCCGGGAAGAAGGCCGAGCAGGCCAAGCTCGTCGAACTGCCGGGCGGCGCCGACCAGCAGCGCAGCCAGCTGCTCGGCGCGTTGCAGTCCGGAAGCGCCGGCTACGACGTGGTGAACCTCGACATCACCTGGATTCCCGAGTTCGCCGAAGCCGGACTGATCCGGCCGATGCCCGACGACGGGGCCGTCGACCTCGACCTCATCAACCGGGTCCACCGGACCACCCTCTGGAAGGGCCGCTCCTACGCGCGGGCCTTCAACACCGACGTGGGCCTGCTCTACTACCGCCCCGACCTGCTGGAGGACGCCGGAATCCAGCCCAGCCGCCAGCCCACCCTCAAGTGGAAGTGGGTCGACCTCAACGCCTCCATCAAGACACTCGCGCTCAGCCCCGGCCGGGGGGACGGCCAGGCGGGCTGGACCACGCAGCTCAAGCAGTACGAGGGACTCACCGTCAACACCGTCGAGGCGTTCGCCAGCGTGGGCGTCGAGCTCGCCGACGAGGAGGGCACCTACACGGCGAGCGAGGCCGACCTCAAGCGCGGCCTCGACGAACTCCTCGAACGGGCCCACCACGAGCGCATCCTGCCCACCGCGGTCTCCTCGGACGAGACGGCGACCCTGGCCGATTTCGCGGCCGGGCGGGTCGCCTTCCTGCGCCACTGGCCGTACGTGTACGGCGCGTTGCGGAATCTGCTGCCGCCCGACGCGTACTCCGTGAGCCGGCTCCCCGGCACCTCCGTGCTGGGCGGACAGAATCTCGCCGTCACCGCCGATTCCCCGCGCGCCCGGAACGCCCGTGCCCTCATCGAGTTCCTGACCTCGCAGGAGAGCGAACGCTGCCTGCTCGACGCGGGCTTCGCCGCGACCAGGGCCTCCGCGTACAACGGGAAGTCCAGGCCCTGCTGGCCCCGGGTCACCGCCGCGCTCCGCCCTGCCGAGGGCGCGCCCCCGGCCACCGGCGGCCCGTCGTCAGCGCCGCCCTCCCCGGTCGGGGAGAGCGGCGCGAAGGACCAGGCGGCGTCGGCGCGGGACGCGTACACCCGGACGCTGAGCGAGGTGCTGAACGACGCGGTGCAGCGGCCCCGTACGCCGTACTACGGGGCGTTCACCCGGGTGTTGCAGTGGCACGTGCACGCGCTGCTGACCGCCGAGTCGCCGGACAGCGACAAGGCCGCCGCCGATCTCCACCGCGCCCTGAGGGACGCCTTCGAGGGCAGGTGACTCACGCGGCCCCGTGGCACTCCCGGTAGGCCCGCTCCGAACCGCACCAGCACGCGGCACTGCGCGCCGGCGGCCACGGGATCGCGCGGCCCCGGGCGGCGAGGGTCGTGGCGTACTGGGGGAGCAGGTCCGGATCGGCCGGGGACGCGGCCTCCGAGGCGGCGAACGCCTCGTACGAGGGGACCGTGCCCGCGACGATGCCGAGGTTCGGTGTGCCCCCCGCGTGCAGGTCGCGCAGCGCGGCCTCCAGGCGGGCCAGGTGCTCGGGGTGGGTGGGGTACTCGTCGGCCAGGGCCGGGTAGGCGCCGAGCAGTTCGGTCAGTTCGGCTTCCGGCCAGTGCAGGACCGCCACCGGGAACGGCCGCGACAACGCCGCCCGGTAGGTGCCCAGTTCGGCGCGGAGCCGGGTGATCTCGGCCTTCAGCTCACCCGGGTCCGAGGAGCCGAGGGACCACAGGCGCTTCGGGTCGTGGAGTTCGTCGAGCGGGACGTTCGCCGTGCTGAGGGCGTCGGCCAGTTCGTCCCAGGCGTCGTGGCCGAGGCCCATCAGCCTGCGTACGCGATGGCGGCCGGTCAGCAGCGACTGGGTGGCGTACGGCACTTCCTCGCCCGGCGCCAGGAGCAGCGTCAGCGCGGTCTGGAGGAAGTCGTGGGCCGCCTCCAGCTCGTCGTGGGCTTCGAGGGTGCCGGCGACGATCTCCCACGGAGCCGCCTGGAGCGGGCCCGCGACGCGGATTCCGTCGATGATCGCGCGGGCCTCGGCCTCGTGCCCGTACTCCCACAGATTGGCCGCTTTGAGAGCTTTGACCAGATGCGGGTTGCCGAGGTCGGTGGCGGGTGCGCTGAGCAGTTCGTCGTAGAGGGTGGTGGCGCGGGCGCGGTCGCCGGCGAGTTCCAGATGGGCCGCGGCCTGGAGGAACAGCGGTTCGTGGTCCTCGGGGTACTGCGCCGCGGTGCGCAGCAGGCGCTCGGCTTCGGTGATGTGGTCGGCAGGCGTGTCGGGGCGCATGGACCACACGGTACTGCCGTACGGGTGCTTGGGGAGAGAGCCGGTCGATGGGCGTGGGTGACGACACATCTCTGGTGGGTTACCGGGATTCCCCCTATCGTGCGGGCCGTGCGGGAGCGGATACCTGTGGTGGTGCAGCGGAACTCGCCGGGCCGGCGGGCCGCTGTGCGTGGCCTGTGGACGGGTGCCGAACTGGTGGTGACGCTCGGCGTCGTGCTCCTGCTCCTCGTCGCGCATCAGCTGTGGTGGACCAACCGGCAGGCCCGCGAAGGCGCGGAGCGCGAGGTGAGGGCCCTCCAGCGGGACTGGGGGCGGGGCCCCGCCGCGGGTGCGCCCGCCGGTGAACCGCCGGAGGGCGGTGAGGGCGGACAGGACGGGCGGAGCGGGCCGGGTGAGCAGGAGCCGGAGCGCCCGGCTCCGAGTCGTGCCGCCACCCCCGAGGCCCCCCGCTGGGACCAGGCGTACGCGGTCCTCCGCATCCCGCGCCTGGGCCTCACCGCGCCCGTCGCCCAGGGCATCGGCAAGCGCGGGGTCCTCGACAAGGGGTACGTCGGCCACTACCCCCGGACCGCGCAGCCGGGGCGGGCGGGCAACTTCGCGGTGGCCGGGCACCGCAACACCCATGGCGAGCCCTTCCGCCGCATCGACCGGCTGCGGCGCGGGGACCGGATCACCGTCGAGACCCGGGACGCCGTCTACACGTACACCGTCGACAAGAGCCTCGCCCGGACATCGCCCTCCGACAGCGGGGTCATCGCCGCAGTGCCGCGCAGCAACGTGCGGACGTCCGCCGGGTACAGCGCGCCGGGGTACTACTTGACGCTCACGACCTGTACGCCCGAGTTCACCTCCCGGTACCGGCTGATCGTCTGGGGCAGGCTGAGCGCGATGCGTCCGAGGTAGCCGCACGGGACGGGGGTAGCGTCCCTGACGTGCTCGGATTCCCTGGACGACGTCCTCAGTTGTTGTGGTTGCTGGTCCCCTATGTGCTCTATCTCGCGGCGGTTCCTTTCGTGAACCGGGTCCGTCCCGTCGTGTTCGGGATGCCGTTCCTGTTCGTGTGGATGCTCGGGGCGACCCTCCTGACCCCCGTCGCGGTGTGGCTGGCCCGGCGGGCGGACCGCCGGTGAACGCGCTGGTCGCGACCTCCGTCTTCGGGGTCTTCATGGTGGCGACCGTCGCGCTCGGACTGCTCGCCGTGCGGGGGCGCGGCGGCTCGGGCGGGCTCGCCGAGTGGTCGGTCGGCGGGCGCAGTCTCGGGGCCGTGTTCATCTGGGTGCTGATGGCCGGCGAGGGCTACACCAGCTTCAGCTACCTGGGGGCCGCGGGCTGGGGGTACAACTACGGGGCGCCCGTCCTCTATGTGGTCGCGTACATGTCCTGCGGGTACGCCATCGGGTACGTCGTCGGGCCGATGCTCTGGGCGTACGCGCACCGGCACGGCCTCGTCGGGATCACGGACATCGTGGCCCACCGCTTCGGCCGGCCCTGGCTGGGGGCGGTGGTCGCGGTGCTCGCGACCGCGTTCCTGCTCCCGTACATCCAGCTCCAGATCACGGGTATGGGCGTCGTCGTCTCGACGATCTCGTACGGGGCGATCAGTCTGAACTGGGCCTACTTCCTCGCCTTCGCCGTCACCACCGGGTTCGTCGTGGTCAGCGGGCTGCGCGGCAGCGCCTGGGTGTCGGTGCTGAAGGACGTGCTCGTCATCGTGACGCTCGGGTTCCTGGCGGTCTATGTGCCGCTGCACTACTTCGACGGGTACGGGGCCTTTCTCGACCGGCTCGTCACGGAGAAGAGCGAGTGGCTGACGTTCCCCGGGCACGGGGGCGGCGGGCCGGGCGGGAGCGGGCTCGGGGAGCTCTGGTTCATCAGCACGTCGTTCCTCAACTCCCTGACCGTGGTGATCTTCCCGACGACCGTCGCCGGATACCTCGGGGCGCGGAACGCGGACGCGCTGCGGCGCAACGCGATGTGGCTGCCCGCGTACAACGTCCTGCTGTTCGTGCCGATGCTGCTCGGGATGGCGGCCCTGTTCGTGGTGCCCGGACTGGTCGGCGCCGAGTCGAATCTCGCGCTCTTCACGCTGGTCGTGGACTCGCTGCCGGCGTGGGCCGTGGGGTTCGTGGGGGTCGCCGCCGCGCTCTCCTCGATCGTGCCGATGGCCGTCTTCATGCTGGTGATCGGCACGATGTGGGGGCGCAGCGTGCTCTCGCTCGTACCGCGCCTGCACCACCGGCAGAAGGCCGCGGCCCAGGTGGTCGTCGTGGCGGCGGGAGGCTTCGCGCTGCTCCTCACCTACACGGCACCCAACACCCTCGTACGGCTCTCGCTCATCTCGTACGAGGGGATGGCGCAGCTCCTCCCCATGGTGCTGCTCGCGCTGGTGTGGCGGCGGCTGACCTTCCTGGGGGCGTTCAGCGGGCTGGCGGCAGGCGTGGCCGTGGTGTGCGTGCTGGTGTTCACCGGCAACGACCCCGTGTGGGGCGTGAACGCGGGGCTCGTGGCGCTCGGGGTGAATCTGGCCGTCGCGCTGGTGGTGACGTTCTCGGGGGCGCGGGATGCCGACGAGCGGCCGGACGCGGAGGTCCTGGCACGGGACGAGGTGGGGGTCGCGGCGGAGCGGGCGGGGTGACCAGGGGGTCTCCGCGCGGTGCCCCACGCGGGTGGCGCGTGAGTGTCCCACCCACATGTTGCGTCTTAATGAAAGACGAAAGAAAAGTCCGGTCGGAGTTATTGACCGTGCGAACGGGGGCGGGCAAGGTTCCGGAGAGCGCTCTCCCATCCAGTCTTGTTTCCAAGGAGACCCCCCCATGCCCGCACCCGGCACACGTGTGGCCGCACCACCACGAAGAGCCGTCAGAACCGCTCGCCGAGGCATCGCCGGCGCCGTCATCGGCGCGCTGGTCGGCACCCTGCTCGTCCTGCTTCCCGCCTCCGCCGCCCAGGCGGCACCCGTCCTCCTGTCGCAGGGCAAGCCGGTGACGGCGTCCAGCGAGGAGAACTACGGCACCCTCGCCGCCTCCGCCGTCGACGGCAACGGCGGCACCCGCTGGTCCAGCGCCCACTCCGACCCGCAGTGGCTCCGCGTCGACCTCGGCGCGACCACCCAGGTCAGCCAGGTCGTCCTGGACTGGGAGGCGGCGTACGGCAAGGGCTACCGCATCGAGCTCTCCACCAACGGCACCGACTGGTCGACCGCCTACCAGACCACCACCGGCGACGGCGGCACGGACACCGTCAACATCACGGGCGAGGCCCGGTACATCCGGATGTACGGCACCGCGCGCGGCACCCAGTACGGCTACTCGCTCTGGGAGTTCAAGGTGTACGGCGAGAGCGGTACCGGCGGCCCGCAGCTGCCCGGCGGCGGCGACCTCGGCCCCAACGTGCACGTCTTCGACCCGTCGACGCCCGGCATCCAGACCAAGCTGGACGAGGTCTTCCAGCAGCAGGAGTCGGCGCAGTTCGGCAACGGCCGCCATGCCTTCTTCTTCAAGCCGGGCACGTACAACAACCTCAACGCCCAGATCGGCTTCTACACCTCCATCGCCGGTCTCGGCCTCAAGCCCGACGACACCACCATCAACGGTGACGTGACCGTCGACGCAGGCTGGTTCAACGGCAACGCCACCCAGAACTTCTGGCGTTCGGCGGAGAACCTGGCCCTGAACCCGGTCAGCGGCACCAACCGCTGGGCCGTCTCCCAGGCCGCCTCCTTCCGCCGCATGCACGTCAAGGGCGGCCTCAACCTGGCCCCGGCGGGCTACGGCTGGGCGTCCGGCGGGTACATCGCGGACAGCAAGATCGACGGCACGGTCGGTCCGTACTCGCAGCAGCAGTGGTACACCCGCGACAGCTCGGTCGGCGGCTGGACCAACGGCGTCTGGAACATGACGTTCTCCGGCGTCGAGGGCGCCCCGGCGACCGGCTTCCCGAACCCGCCGTACACCACGCTCGACACCACGCCGATCTCACGCGAGAAGCCGTTCCTGTACCTCGACGGCTCCACGTACAAGGTCTTCGTCCCCGCCAAGCGCACCAACGCGCGGGGCGTCTCCTGGAACGGCACGCCGCAGGGCACCTCGATCGGCCTGGACAAGTTCTACGTCGTCAAGCCCGGCGCGACCGCGGCCACCATCAACCAGGCGCTGGCCCAGGGCCTGCACCTGCTGTTCACCCCCGGCGTCTACCACGTCGACCAGACGATCAACGTGAACCGCGCCGACACGGTCGTCCTCGGCCTCGGCCTGGCGACGATCATCCCCGACGGCGGTGTGACCGCGATGAAGGTCGCCGACGTCGACGGCGTCAGGCTGGCCGGCTTCCTCGTCGACGCCGGTCCGGTCAACTCCCCGACCCTGCTGGAGCTCGGCCCGCAGAACTCCTCCGCGGACCACGCCGCCAACCCGACCACCGTGCAGGACGTCTACGTCCGCGTCGGCGGCGCGGGTGCCGGCAAGGCCACCACGTCGATCGTCGTCAACAGTGACGACGCGATCATCGACCACACCTGGGTCTGGCGCGCCGACCACGGCGAGGGCGTCGGCTGGGAGACCAACCGCGCCGACTACGGGGTGCGGGTGTACGGCGACGACGTGCTGGCCACCGGTCTGTTCGTCGAGCACTTCAACAAGTACGACGTCGAGTGGTACGGCGAGCGCGGCCGCACGATCTTCTACCAGAACGAGAAGGCGTACGACGCGCCCAACCAGGCCGCCATCCAGAACGGCGACACCAAGGGCTACGCGGCCTACCGCGTCGACGACTCGGTGAACGTCCACGAGGGCTGGGGCCTGGGCAGCTACTGCAACTACAACGTCGATCCCGGCATCCGCCAGGACCACGGCTTCAAGGCCCCGGTGAAGCCCGGCGTGAAGTTCCACAGCCTGCTCGTCGTCTCGCTCGGCGGGATGGGCCATTACAACCACGTGATCAACAACACCGGGGCGTCGACGGTCCCGGCCGGCACCACGACCGTGCCGTCCAACCTCGTCTCCTTCCCCTGAGGGACGGGCCTCTGACGGCCGGGGTCCTGCCCTCGCGCTGATCCCCCTTCCCGGGTGGCCGCCGCCCTCCCCGGCGGCGGCCACCCCCACCACCCCCCCCGCCCCACTGGAGCCGCCATGCTCTCCCTGCGCAGACCCGCCCTCACACTCACCCTCGCCGCCCTGCTCGCCACCTCCCTGACGGTCGTCGCCCAGCCCTCCACGGCACAGGCGGCCGACCCGCTCCTCTCCCAGGGCAAGACAGCCACCGCCTCCTCCTCGGAGGGCGACGGCTACTCCGCCGCCCTCGCCGTCGACGGCAACCTCACCGGCACCCGCTGGGCCAGCCAGTGGTCCGACCCCCAGTGGATACAGGTCGACCTGGGCAAGAAGGCCGGCCTCAGCCGGGTCGTCCTCAGCTGGGAGGGCGCCTACGGCAAGGCGTACGAGATCCAGGTCTCGGACAACGGCACCGACTGGACCACCGCCAGGAAGGTCACCGACTCCGACGGCGGCACCGACGACCTCGCCCTCACCGCCTCCGGCCGCTACGTACGGATGCTCGGCACCACCCGCGCGGGCGGTTACGGCTACTCCCTGTGGGAGTTCCAGGTCTACGGCAGCGAGGGCACCACCCCGCCGCCCACCGGCGGCGCCGTGCGCGTGACCGGTTCCCAGGGGAACTGGCAGCTCACCGTCGGCGGACAGCCGTACACCGTCAAGGGCCTGACCTGGGGCCCGGCCATCGCCGACGCTCCCAAGTACCTCCCCGACGTCCGGTCGATGGGCGTCAACACCATCCGTACCTGGGGCACGGACGCCGGGACCAAGCCGCTCCTCGACTCCGCCGCGGCGAACGGTCTCCGTATCGTCAACGGCTTCTGGCTCCAGCCCGGCGGCGGCCCCGGCAGCGGAGGCTGCGCCAACTACGTCACCGACACGGCGTACAAGAACACCATGCTCACCGAGATCGCGAAGTGGGTGGAGGCCTACCGGAGCCACCCCGCGACCCTCATGTGGAACGTCGGCAACGAGTCGGTCCTCGGGCTCCAGAACTGCTACAGCGGCACCGAACTCGAAGCGCAGCGCAACGCGTACACCACCTTCGTCAACGACGTCGCGAAGAAGATCCACACGATCGACCCGGACCACCCGGTCACCTCGACCGATGCCTGGACCGGTGCCTGGCCGTACTACAAGCGCAACGCGCCCGACCTCGACCTGTACTCGATGAACGCCTACGGCGACGTGTGCGGCGTCAAGGACGACTGGGTGGAGGGCGGTTACACCAAGCCCTACATCATCACCGAGACCGGCCCGGCGGGTGAGTGGGAGGTCCCGGACGACGCCAACGGCGTCCCGGCCGAGCCCACCGACGTGCAGAAGCGCGACGGCTACACCAAGGCGTGGGACTGCACGACCGGCCACCGGGGCGTCGCCCTGGGTGCCACGCTCTTCCACTACGGCACCGAGCACGACTTCGGCGGTGTCTGGTTCAACCTGCTGCCCGACGGGCTGAAGCGGCTGTCGTACTACGCCGTGAAGAAGGCGTACACGGGCACGAACGCCGGAGACAACCTCCCGCCGGTGATCAGCGACATGACGGTCACGCCGGCCGGGTCCGCCCCGGCGGGCCAGGAGTTCACGGTCCGCGCGAACGTCGCCGACCCGGACAACGACCAGGTCACGTACAAGATCTTCCTCAGCGGGAACTACGCCAGTGGCGACAAGCGGCTGGTCGAGGCCCGGTGGAGGTCCACCGGCAACGGCACCTTCGCGGTCACCGCGCCCGAGAAGCTCGGGGTGTGGAAGGTCTACATCCAGGCCGAGGACGGCCGCGGCAACGCGGGCATCGAGACCAGGTCGGTGAAGGTCGTCGCCCCGCCGATGACCGGCACCAACGTGGCCCTGAACAAGCCCACCACCGCCTCCAGCGCGCAGGCGTCGTACGGCGACTGCCCGTGCCCCGCCTCGAAGGCCACCGACGGCGACACCGGCACCCGGTGGGCCAGCGACTGGAGCGACCCGCAGTGGATCTCGGTCGACCTGGGCGCACGCGTCCCGGTACGGACCCTCCAGCTCGTCTGGGACCCGGCGTACGCGAAGGCCTACGAGGTCCGGGTCTCGGACGACGGCACCACCTGGCGGACGGTCCACACCACGACGACCGGCAACGGTGACGTGGACACGATCGCACTGAACGAGACGGCCCGCCACGTACGGCTCCACCTCACCGCACGCGGCACCGGCTGGGGCTACTCCCTCCACGAGTTCGGTGTCTACGGCTGACGCGAACAACCCGACCGAAAGGCAGGAGAACCTCCCATGAGATTACGTACGAAACGGCTCCCCGCACTTCTCCTCGGCACCGCGCTCGTCGCGAGCGTCCTCGGCATCGGCACGATCGCGACCGCAGCCGATCCGGGCAGCGGCCCGGGCGCGCGTACGAGCACGACGGCCGCGGCGCACACCGGGCACACCATGGCGGTGTCCAGCCAGGCAGCGGGTGACGACGCCGACGGGGACGGCTACATACCGGCCGTGCCGCAGGTCACCGGGGTGACTCCGTCCACGGCGACTCCTCCGCGCGCCTACTTCCACGAGTTCCAGGCCAACTGCGCGGTCACGCACACCGCACAGGACGACCCGATCGTCTACCCGGGCCAGCCGGGGAAGTCCCACGACCACACGTTCATGGGGAACAGGTCGACGAACGCGAACAGCACCACCGGCTCGCTCTACGGCGGCGCCACCACCTGCAAGGCGCCGGCCGACGCCTCCGCGTACTGGATGCCCTCGCTGTACAAGGGCGAGCAGAAGATCCTGCCCGTAGGACCGCAGGTCATCTACTACAAGGCGGGCGTCACCGACTACACCAGCGTGCGGCCCTTCCCCAAGGGCCTGCGGTTCGTCGTCGGCAACCCCATGCAGACCGCCCAGCAGTTCCGTGCCCACAAGGGCTTCGTCGAGGGCTGGGAGTGCGGTGACAGCTTCTTCAACACCGACATCCCGGCGAGCTGTCCGAGCCGGCCCGACGTGCAGCTCAACCTGCGGATGCAGGCGCCCAGCTGCTGGGACGGCAGGTACCTCGACACCCCCGACCACCAGAGCCACATGAGCTACCCGGTCGTCAGGCCCGGCACCAACGACAACATGTGCCCGGCCTCTCACCCGGTCGCCCTGCCGATGGTCGAGTTCAAGATGGCGTGGCCGGTCAACGGCGACATGAGCCAGGTCCGCCTGGCCAGCGGACGCGGCTACTCCTTCCACTACGACTTCTTCAACGCGTGGGAGGAGCGCACCCTCAAGGCCATGGTCGACCACTGCATCGTGGGCGGCCTCCAGTGCGACCCGCGCGGTTACGACCAGAACCAGCCGCAGAAGGGCGCGGTACTGAACTCGGAGTACCAGCTGCCCTGACCGGTACGGGCTGTCGTGCCCGGTCGTCCCCCGCCCTCCACCCAAGGAGAGCGGGGGGCGGCCGGGCCCTTCTTGTGCGAGACGTTCTTACGCGAAACGGGTGGTGGCTATGAATGACGAGACGCTCGACGGGCTCATCGGCCGGCTGGACCTGACGGCGAAGGTGCGCCTGCTCACCGGTGCCACGACCTGGCGCACCGCGGCCGAAGGCGCGGTCGGGCTCCGGGAGATGGTGATGTCCGACGGGCCGGCCGGAGTGCGCGGCGAGGCCTGGGACGAGCGGCGCACCTCCGCGCTGCTGCCCTCGGCCTCCGCCGTCGGCGCCCTGTGGGACGAGGAACTGACCGAGGAACTGGGCGGGCTGCTCGCCTCCGAGGCGGTCCGCAAGGGGGTCGACGTGGTGCTCGCTCCCACGCTCAACCTGCACCGTTCCCCGCTGGGCGGCCGGCACTTCGAGTGCTTCTCCGAGGACCCGGAACTGACCGGCCGTACGGGCGCGGCACTGATCCGGGGCATCCAGGCCCGGGGCGTCGCCGCCACCGCCAAGCACTACGTGGCCAACGACTCCGAGACCGAACGGCTCACCGTCGACGTCCGGGTCGCCGAGCGGGTGCTCCGCGAGGTCTACCTCGCCCCCTTCGAGGCCGCGGTCGACGCCGGTGTGTGGCTGGTCATGGCCGGTTACAACGCCGTCAACGGGACGACCATGACGGCCGGCGAGCTCCTCGCGCGGCCGCTCAAGGAGGAGTGGGACTTCGACGGGGTCGTCGTGTCGGACTGGGGCGCCGTCCGGTCCACCGAAGCACCGGGCCGCGCCGCGCTCGACCTCGCGATGCCGGGGCCGGTCAGCCCGTGGGGCGCCTCCCTGGTCCGCGCCGTGAAGGACGGGCTGGTCCCCGAGGCGGCCGTCGACGACAAGGTGCGGCGCCTGCTGCGGCTCGCGGGGCGCGTCGGGGCGCTGGGTCCGCCCCTGCCGCGCAGGGCGCAGGTGCGGGGCTCGCGCGACAGCCGGGCGCTGCTGCGGCGCGCCGTGGCCGCCGGATCGGTGCTGCTGAGCAACCGCGCGGTCCTGCCGCTGGACGCCGACGCGCTGTCGGGCGTCGCCGTCATCGGGGCGCACGCGGCCGCGCCCCGCTCCCAGGGCGGCGGCAGCGCGGGTGTCTTCCCCTCCGCCGTGGTCACTCCCCTCGCCGGCATCCGGGCCCGGCTGCGCGGCCGGGCCCGGGTGGTGCATGTGCCCGGCCCGTCGCTCGGTGTGCCGCCCGCCCCGCTGGACCACACCCGGTGCGAGGACCCGCGGTCCGGGGAGCCGGGTGTCCTGCTGCGGGTGCTGGACGCGTCGGGCGGGGAGCTGTACGCGGAACGCCGCCTGTCGGGGAGGCAGTTGGAACCGGAGGAGGTGCCGGGGGCGCACACGGTGGAGATCGGTGCGCTGCTGCGCCCGCAGGGGGCGGGGGAGTGGACGTTCGGCGTCGGCGGCTTCGGCCGGATGTCCCTCGCCGTGGACGGACGGACGGTCCTGGACGGGGAGTTCCCCCGGCTGACGGACGACCCGGCCGTCGTCCACGTGAACCCGCCCGTCCACACCGTACGGGTGACCCTGGACTCCGTCCGGCCCGTCCACCTGGTCGCGCGGCGCGAGTTGGTCCCCGGAAGCGGGCGGGCCACGGTCCTGGCCGCGTCGCCGCCGGAGCCGGACGCCGGGACCGCCCTCGCCGCCGCGGTGGCGGCCGCCCGTGACGCGGACGCCGCGATCGTGGTCGTCGGCACCACCGAGCACAGCGAGACCGAGGGATACGACCGCGGCACGCTGGCCCTGGGCGGCCATCAGGACGCGCTCGTACGGGCGGTGGCCGCCGCCAACCCCCGTACCGTCGTGGTCGTCAACAGCGGGGGCCCGGTCGAACTGCCGTGGCGCGAGGAGGCCGGTGCGGTGCTGCTCACCTGGTTCCCGGGCCAGGAGGGCGGGGCCGGGCTCGCCGACGTCCTGTTCGGGATCACCGAGCCGGGCGGCCGGCTCCCCACCACCTGGGCGGCCCGCCTCGCGGACGCGCCCGTCACGGGAGTACGCCCGGCCGGTGGCCGGCTGGCCTACCCGGAAGGTCTCCACATCGGCCACCGGGCCTGGCTGCGCGCGGGGCGGGAGCCCGCCTACTGGTTCGGCCACGGTCTCGGTTACACGAGCTGGGAGTACGAGGCCGTGGAGGCGCCGGACACGGTGGAGCGGGACGCCCCGTTCACGGTGCGCGTCCGGCTGCGCAACACCGGGGCGCGGGCGGGGCGCGAGGTGGTGCAGGTCTATCTGGCGCGTCCGGGGTCCGTGGTCGAGCGGCCCGTGCGCTGGTTCGCCGGTTACGCGGCCGTGCGCGCGGCTCCGGGGCGGACGGCGACCGCGGAGGTGGAGGTGGCGGCCCGTGCGCTGCGGCACTGGTGCCCGGACGCAGGGGCCTGGTCCGTGGAGCCGGGCCCGTACCGGGTGATGGCCGGACGGTCGGCCGGGGATCTCCGGTGGGAGGGGACGGTCACGGTCGCCGGGCCGTGACGCGAGGGATTCGCGTGCGGGCCGTGCGTACGGCGCGGGCCGCCCCTCGCCGCACTCAGTGCGCCGCCCGCTGCTGGAGGGTGGCCTGCCAGGCGGGGGCCGGTTCCTCCGGGCCGGTCTCCTGCGCGCGGCCGCCGCGTGCGAAGAAGTCCGCGAGCGGCAGGATCGCCGCGCCGACGGTGACGGCGTCCGGTCCCAGGGTGCCGAGGTCGATGCGCACATGGGAGGCCGGGTACGACAGGGCGTACGACGTGGCGTGGGTCCGTACGGATTCCAGGAAGCGCGCGCCGAGCTGGAGCCCCGCCCAGCCGCCGACGAGAATCCGCTCGGGCTGGAAGAGGTTGATGAGGTCGGAGAAGCCCGCGCCCAGGTACTCCGCGGTCTCCTCCAGTACGGCCAGCGCCGTGGCGTCCGCCTCGGGCTCGGTGCCCCCGGCGTCCGCGCCGGGGTAGGCGGCGGCGAGCATCGCGGTCAGCGCCGTCTCCTCGTCCGCGCCCTCGGGCGGGCGCCCGCCCGCCTCCGCCCAGCGCTGGAGGAGCGCCTCGGCTCCCGCGTACGCCTCAAGACAGCCCTGGGCTCCGCAACGGCAACGGCGGCCCCGGACCCGTACGGTCAGGTGCCCCCACTCCACGGCCCGGCCCGGGCGCAGGGAGTCGGAGACCACGCAGGCACCGACGCCTGAACCGAAGAGCACGACCACCGCGCTCTGGGCGCCGCGGCCGGCCCCGAACCACATCTCGGCCTGGCCGAGCGTCTTGGCGCCGTTGTCGATGTAGTACGGCACGGTCTCGGGCAGCACCCCGGACTCGCGCAGCAGCCGCTCCAGCGGCACGGCGTCCCAGCCGATGGTCTGGCCGTGCACCACGGCACCGTCCTCGGGGGTCCGCGCGACGATGCCGGGCACCCCGATACCGACGCCGAGCAGCCGGTCCACGGGGATGTCCGCCCGGTCCAGGACCTCGGCGATGCCGTCGAGGAGGTGGCCGACGACGACACCGACGTCGTAACGGGTGTTGCGGCCGACGCGGTCGCCGGTGAGGGGCTTCTCGACCCTGGCGAGCTCGGTGAGGGCCAGGTCGAAGAGTTCGATGCGTACGCGGGTCTCCCCGACGTCGACGCCGATCATGTATCCGCAGCGGGGGCTGATGCGCACCAGGATGCGCGGGCGCCCGCCGCCGGAGTCGACGCTCCCGGCCTCCTCCACGAGCCCTTCCGCGACCAGCTCCGCCACCACGTTGCTGACCGAGCCGGAGCTGAGGCCGGTGGCGGGACCGAGCGAGAAGCGGCTCAGGGGCCCGTCGAAATACAACCGTTGCAGAACGGCGGTGCGGTTTTCCCGCCGCAGGTCACGCACCGTACGGCCACTGCGCACTTTCACCCTGCCCCCTCTTCCTGAAGTTCCTACCCGCAACCTACAGGTGCCAAGACCCTTGACGCGACCTTCGCTTGAGGTTTAACTCACATCCTAAATTAAGTCGTGGGGGCCTTCAGGGTCCGAACGCGGGGCGCTGCTCCGGCCTTCATTCCCCCACGGCCCCGCCACTTCCCGAAAGGCCCCTGTCGTCATGCGCAGAAGCCGAGCCGCGGCCGTCGGTGCCGTCACCCTCTCGCTCGTACTCACCGCGGCTGCCTGTGGCGGCGGATCGTCCGGTGCGGGGGGCTCCAACGAGCAGCCCAAGACCCTCACCTACTGGGCGTCCAACCAGGGTGCCAGCCTCGAAGTCGACAAGAAGGTCCTCCAGCCGGAACTCGACAAGTTCGAGAAGGAGACCGGCATCAAGGTGAAGCTGGAGGTGGTGCCCTGGGGCGACCTGCTCAACCGCATCCTCACGGCGACCACGTCAGGCCAGGGCCCCGACGTCCTCAACATCGGCAACACGTGGAGCGCCTCGCTCCAGGCCAGCGGCGCGCTGCTGCCGTGGGACGCGAAGAACTTCGACAAGATCGGCGGCAAGGACCGCTTCGTCGAATCGGCGCTCGGCTCGACCGGCGTCCAGGGCCAGGACCCCGCGGCCGTACCGCTCTACTCCATGGCGTACGCGCTCTACTACAACAAGAAGATGTTCGCGGACGCGGGCATAGCGAAGCCGCCCGTCACCTGGGACGAGGTCGCCGCAGCCGGCAAGAAGCTGTCCAAGGACGGCAAGTGGGGCCTCGGAGCCGAGGGATCGAACCTCTCCAACAACATCCACCAGGTCTTCGTCCTCGGCAAGCAGCACGGCGCCGACTTCTTCACCCCGGACGGCAAGGCCGACTTCACCTCGGACGGGGCCGTCGCCGCCGTCAAGCAGTACGTCGACCTGATGGCCAAGGACAAGATCGTCGCGCCCGGCAACGCCGAGTACGCGCAGAACCAGTCCCTCAGCGACTTCGCCACCGACAAGACCGCGATGGTGCTGTGGCAGACCGCGTCCGCCACCTTCACGTCCCAGGGCATGAGCGAGGACGAGTGGGGCGTCGCGCCCGCGCCGGTGCAGTCCGGACAGCCGGGCCAGGGCACCGCCACCAACTCCATGGTGGCCGGCATCAACATGGCCGTCTTCAAGAACACCAAGAACATCGACGGCGCCACGAAGTTCGTGAAGTTCATGACCGGTGACGAGGAGCAGACGATCCTCAACAAGGCGTACGGCTCGATCCCGCCGGTCAAGGCCGCCCAGGAGGACCCCGCGTTCAACGGCCCGGCCCTCTCGGTCCTCAGGGAGACCCTCGCCACCAGCGCCGCCGCGCTGCCCCAGGTCCCCGAGGAGTCGCAGTTCGAGACCGTCGTCGGTACCGCGGTCAAGGAGCTCTTCGCCGACGCCGCCGCCGGACGCCCGGTGACCGAGGCCTCGGTCAGGGCGAAGCTCGACAAGGCCCAGCAGCAGATGCCCAAGAAGTGAGTGCGGACACCACCATGACCACCACCGCTGCCCCCGACCACACGGGCGCGCGGACAGCACCGAAGGACAACCCCGGAGCGGCGCCCCGCAGGCGCCGCTCCGGGCGGCTGCGCCGTATCAGCCTGCCCTACCTGCTGCTGCTTCCCGCCGTCCTGCTGGAACTCCTCGTCCACCTGGTGCCGATGGTCATCGGCATCGTCGTCAGCTTCAAGGAACTCACGCAGTTCTACATCCGCGACTGGACCACCGCGCCCTGGGCCGGCCCGGACAACTACGCGCTCGCCGTCGACTTCGACGCCCCCGTGGGGGAGGCGCTGCTGAAGTCCTTCGTCACCACCTGCGTGTTCACCGTGATCTCGGTCGCCCTGTGCTGGCTCCTCGGCACGGCCGCCGCGGTCTTCATGCAGGAGAGCTTCCGGGGCCGGGGCTTCCTGCGCACCCTGTTCCTCGTGCCGTACGCGCTGCCCGTCTACGCGGCGGTCATCACCTGGGCGTTCATGTTCCAGCGGGACAACGGCCTGATCAACCACGTGATCCACGACCAGCTGGGCCTCACCGACAGCCCGCCGTTCTGGCTGATCGGCGAGAACAGCTTCGTCACCCTGCTCGTCGTGGCGGTGTGGAAGGGCTGGCCGTTCGCCTTCCTCATCATGATGGCCGGGCTCCAGAACATCCCCCGGGAGATCTACGAGGCCGCCGCCCTCGACGGGGCCGGCGTCTGGCAGCAGATCCGCCGCATCACGCTGCCCTCGCTGCGCCCGGTCAACCAGGTCCTGGTCCTCGTCCTGTTCCTGTGGACCTTCAACGACTTCAACACGCCGTTCGTGCTCTTCGGCAAATCGGCGCCCGAGGCGGCGGACCTGATCTCGATCCACATCTACCAGTCCTCGTTCCAGACGTGGAACTTCGGTACGGGCTCCGCCATGTCGGTCCTGCTGCTCCTGTTCCTGCTGGTCGTCACGGGGCTCTACCTCCTCTTCACCTCACGGGGAAGGAAGGCCACCGATGTCTAGCCACTCCCGGCAGCGGCCCCGCTCACCCATGGCACCCCCGCAGTCGTTCCTGTGGAGCAGGCGGATCTTCCTGTCGCTGCTCACCGTGTTCGTGGTGCTCCCGGTGTTCGTGATGGTGTCCAGCTCCCTCAAGCCGCTCCAGGACGTCTCGGGGAAGTTCCAGTGGATCCCCTCGGGGCTCACCGTGCGCCCCTACTTCGACATCTGGGAGACCGTCCCGCTCGCCGACTACTTCATGAACTCGCTGATCGTGGCGGGCTCCGCGACCGTCCTGTCCGTGATCATCGCCGTCTTCGCGGCCTACGCCGTCAGCCGCTACAGCTTCCGCGGCAAGCGCGTCTTCACCGTGACCGTGCTGTCGACCCAGATGTTCCCCGGCATCCTCTTCCTGCTGCCGCTCTTCCTCATCTACGTCAACATCGGCAACGCCACCGGCATCGCGCTCTTCGGATCACGGGCCGGCCTCATCCTCACCTACCTCACCTTCTCGCTGCCGTTCTCCATCTGGATGCTCATCGGGTACTTCGACTCCGTACCCCGGGATCTCGACGAGGCGGCCAAGGTCGACGGGTGCGGGCCGCTCGGGGCGCTGTTCCGGGTCATCGTGCCCGCCGCGATCCCCGGCATCGTCGCCGTCGCCGTCTACGCGTTCATGACCGCCTGGGGCGAAGTGCTCTTCGCCTCCGTCATGACCAACGACGCCACCCGGACGCTCGCCGTCGGCCTCCAGGGCTACTCCACCCAGAACGACGTGTACTGGAACCAGATCATGGCCGCCTCGCTCGTCGTGAGCGTGCCCGTCGTCGCCGGATTCCTCCTCCTCCAGCGCTACCTCGTCACCGGCCTGACCGCCGGCGCCGTCAAGTAGCCGCAGCGGTCCCCGCGACCCTGCCTCCCCTCCCGAACAACCCAGAGAGGTCCTCTGTGTCCGCACCCATCGACCTTGCCGCCTTCCCCCGCGACTTCGCCTGGGGCACCGCCACCTCCGCCTACCAGATCGAGGGCGCCGTCACGGCGGACGGCCGAGGCCCCTCCATCTGGGACACGTTCTCCCACACCCCCGGGAAGACCGGCAACGGTGACCACGGCGACGAGGCCTGCGACCACTACCACCGGTGGCCCGAGGACATCTCCCTCATGAAGCGGCTCGGCGCCGACACCTACCGCCTCTCCGTCGCCTGGCCCCGGGTCTTCCCCGGCGGCGACGGGCCGGTCAACGACGCCGGACTCGACTTCTACGACCGCCTCGTCGACGGACTCCTCGACGCCGGCATCACCCCCTCGGTCACCGTCTACCACTGGGACCTTCCCCAGGCGCTCCAGGACCGGGGCGGCTGGGCGCGGCGCGACACGGCCGAGCACCTCGCCGCGTACGCCTCCGCCGTCGCCGGACGCCTCGGCGACCGGGTCACCCAGTGGGCCACCCTGAACGAGCCGCTCTGCTCCGCCTGGATCGGCCACCTCGAAGGCCGGATGGCCCCGGGCATCACCGACCTCACGACGGCCGTCCGGGCCTCCTACCACCTGCTGCTCGCCCACGGCCTCGCCACCGAGGCGATCCGCGCGGCGGCCCCCGGCGCGCAGATCGGCCTCGTCACCAACCACTCGACGGTCGCCGCGGCCTCCACCCGCTCCGAGGACATCGCGGCGGCCGTCCGCATGGACGGGCACACCAACCGCTGGTGGCTGGACCCCGTGTACGGCAAGGGTTTCCCCGCCGACATGCGCGAGCTGTACGGGGTCGAGCTGCCCGAGCGCCCCGGTGACCTCGACACCATCGCCGCGCCCCTCGACTGGCACGGCCTCAACTACTACTTCCCCGCCACGGTCACCGACGACCCCGAGGGGCCCGCCCCGTACGCCCGGGAGATCCGCCTCCCGGACGTGCCGCGGACCGGCCTCGACTGGCAGATCGACGCCGACGGTCTGGAGGCGCTGCTGATGCGCCTCACGGACGACTACGGCGTCAGCCGGATCTACGTCACCGAGAACGGCTCCGCCTTCCCGGACACACCGGGCCCCGACGGCGCCGTCCACGACCCCGAAAGGACCCGCTACCTGGAACAGCACGTGGCCGCCTGCGCCCGCGCGGTCCGCAAGGGGGCGCCACTGGCCGGGTACTACGCCTGGTCGCTGCTCGACAACTTCGAGTGGGCCTACGGCTACGACCCGCGCTTCGGCCTCGTCCACGTCGACTACCCGACGCAGACCCGCACCATCAAGAGCAGCGGCCACCGGTACGCCGAGATCATCCGCGCCCACCGGCAGGCGCACGGCTGACAGCCGGGGGCCGACCGGGCGGGCAGGGCGGGGCGGCCCGGTCAGGCGGACTCGCGGACCACCAGTTCCGGTGTGAACACCGTGGACGCGGGCTCGGTACGGACACCGCGTACGTGCTCTTCGAGCAGCTGGGCCATGGTGGCCGCCATCCGCTCGACCGGCTGGCGCACCGTGGTCAGCGGCGGCCGGCACGTCACGGCGATGCTGGAATCGTCGAAGCCGACGACCGCCACGTCCTGCGGGATGCGCCTGCCCTGTTCGCGCAGGACCTGGCAGGCGCCCTGGGCCATCAGATCGTTGGCCGCGAACACCCCGTCGATGCCGGGGTGCTCCGCCAGCAGACGGGCCATCGCCACCGCGCCGCTGTCGAGGGTGAACATGCCCTCGGCGACCGGCGGGTGGTGTTGTCCGGCCCGGGCCAGGGTGTCGCGGAAGCCGTCGAGCCGGGCGCGGGCGGCCGGGATGTCCAGGGGGGCGCGGATCGTGGCGATCCTGCGGCACCCCCTGGCCAGCAGGTGTTCGGCCGCCAGCCGGGCCCCCGCGTAGTGGTCCAGGTCCACGTGACTGAACTGCTGCGGCCGCTCCGGGCGGGCGAAGAGAACGGTGGGGACCCCGGCGGCGGCCAGCAGCTGCGGCAGGGGATCGGCGGCCTGGATGGAGACCACCAGCGCACCGTCCGCGCTGCCCTGGCGCAGATAGTCGACCGCCTGCCCCCGGGCCTGCTCCGACTCGGCGAACATCAGCACCGGATGCGTACCGTGGGCCCGCAGATATCCCAGGACCCCGCTGACGACCCGCCCGAAGAAGGGGTCGGCGAAGACCCGGGCGGCGAACGCGTCCCCCGCCCCCGACACGATGAGGGCCACGGTCCCGGCCCGCCGGGTCACCAGGGCCCTGGCCGCCCGGTTGGGGGCGTACCCGGTCCGGTCGATCGCGTGGCGGACCAGATCCTGGATGCCGGGGTCGACATTGCGTACGCCGTTCACGACCCGCGACACCGTCGCCCGGGACACCCCCGCCTCCCGCGCGACGTCTTCGAGCGTCGGGCCCCGTCTGCTCATGGTGTGAACCTTAAGGGGCTCGCGGGAGGAGCCGGGTCCGGCCGGGGCATCGTGTATAACGGCTTGAGGGGCGAACGCGTGTGCGCGCGCCCCGCCGGACCGTGACCGTGGTGACTGGGGTGAAGGAGAGGCCGATGGGTGACGCGAACCGTCTCCGTGGTGCCTTCGCCCGGCTGCTCCGGCCCCTCGGCCTGATCGTTCTCTTCCTCACCGAGGTCCTCCTCGCCGAAGGCGGCAGCCTCTCCGCCGCGGTCGCGCTCGCCGCCACCGCCGCGGCCGGTTCCGCCCTTCTCGCCTCCGCCGTCATCAGCGCGCGCTGTGCCGCCCCCGTGCCTCGCACCCGGGTCCGCACAGCCATCCGCGACCGGGAGAAACGCACCGCGTTCCTGCCCCAGCGCGATCCCGACGCCCGGGGCCGCACCAGGCCCCGAGCACCCGGCCGTGCCCTCCTGACGGCCACGTAGGGGCTTCGCCGCACCAGTAAGTCGCACCACGAGCGCCACTTGCGTGCACCCCGCGTGGGCCGTCCTGCCGAGTCCGTACGTACTCCCGGCACGACGAGACCCCCGGAGGGCTCACCCATGTCCGCATTCATGTCCGCCTTCGCGAGCCTGGTCGGCTCGCTCGCCGACCTGCTCCAGCCGTTCTTCCAGACGGCGTCCACCGCCGCCGCGATCGTCCTGTTCACCGCCCTCGTACGGCTGGCCGTGCACCCCCTGTCACGGGCGGCGGCCCGGGGGCAGAAGGCGCGGACCAGGCTCCAGCCGCAGATCGCCGCGCTCCGCAAGAAGCACGGCAAGAACCCCGAGCGGATGCAGAAGGCGCTTATGGAACTGCACGCCGCGGAGAAGGTCTCCCCGCTCTCCGGGTGCCTGCCGAGCCTGCTCCAGATGCCCGCGTTCTTCCTGCTGTACCACCTCTTCTCCAGCGCGCGGATCGGCGGCGAACCCAACGCCCTGCTGAGCCACCGCCTCTTCGAGGCGCCGCTCGGCGCCCGCTGGCACGACGCGCTCGGCGAGGGCGGTGTCTTCGGTGCGCAGGGGCTCGTCTACCTCGCGCTCTTCGTGATCGTCGCGGCCGTCGCCACGTTCAACTACGGGCGTACGAAGCGCCAGATGGCCGCCAGCCCCATGACCCCCGCCACGGGCCCCGACGGGCAGCCGGTGCCCGGCATGGGCGCGATGACGAAGCTGATGCCGCTGATGTCGTTCATGACGCTCTTCACCGTGGCCTTCGTGCCGCTCGCCGCCGCGCTCTACGTCGTGACCAGCACCACCTGGACCGCGATCGAGCGGGCCTTCCTGTACCGCGACATGACGGCCCCGGGCGCCGCCATGGCCACCGCGGCGTAATCGGTCCGGCCGATGCTCCGGTCCAGTGTGTGAACAGGGTCTTGCGGGGTGATCCGATGTCTTGGAGGATCGACCAAGCCCATTCGATGGCCGCAACCACCGACGGGCTCGATCTCGACCAAGGGGAGATGGACCGTTGAAGCTGCTTCGAGTCGGTACGGCGGGCGCGGAACGCCCTGCGCTGCTTGACCAGGACGGAACCCTGCGCGATCTGTCGGGCCTCGTCGGCGACATCGACGGCGGGCTGCTCGCCGACGCGCCCGCGCTCGCCCGGATACGGGCGGCGGCCGGGGCGGGCGAGCTGCCCGAGCTGGCCGCGGACGGGCTGCGGGTCGGTCCGCCGCTCGCCCGGATCGGCAAGATCGTGTGCATCGGGCTGAACTACCACGACCATGCCTCGGAGACCGGCGCGGCGATCCCGGAGGAACCGATCCTGTTCTTCAAGGCACCGGACACCGTCGTGGGACCGGAGGACACGGTGCTGGTGCCGCGAGGCTCCCGCAAGACCGACTGGGAGGTCGAGCTCGCGGTCGTCATCGGGCGGACCGCCCGCTACCTGGAGTCGGCCGAGGAGGGACTCGCGCACGTGGCCGGGTACGCGACGGCGCACGACGTCTCCGAGCGCGAGTTCCAGATCGAGCGCGGCGGCACCTGGGACAAGGGCAAGAACTGCGAGACGTTCAACCCGCTGGGGCCGTGGCTGGTGACCGCTGACGAGGTGCCCGACCCGCAGGCGCTGTCGCTGAAGCTCTGGGTCAACGGCGAGCTGAAGCAGGACGGCAGCACCGCCGACCAGATCTTCCCGGTGGGTGAGGTCGTCCGCTATCTGAGCCACTTCATGACGCTGTACCCGGGCGATGTCATCAACACCGGCACCCCGGCCGGGGTCGCCATGGGGCAGCCCGAGCCCAAGCCGTATCTGCGGGCGGGCGACGTCGTCGAGCTGGAGATCGCGGGGCTCGGACGGCAGCGGCAGGAACTGAAGGACGCCTGACGGCCCCGGCGGACCGAGGAAAGATCGGAGGGGTTGGGGGCCCCTTCGCATGCCGGCGGGGGGGGGGGGGGGGGGGGGGGGGTTCCCCCCCCCCCCCCCCCCCTGCGTGGGGAGGGGGGTGGGAGGAAGAAGGGGGAGGGGGGGGGGGGGAAGGGGGTATGGGAGTGGGACCAATTTAACAGGGCCAC
>NZ_JBWKLF010000001.1:202689-419638 GCF_056430475.1 Streptomyces sp. NPDC045968
CCGGGGGAACGGAGAAAAGAGGGGGGGGGTGGGGGTCCCTTAGGAGGGCGGGGGGGTGGGCCGGGAAGCGCACGGGCTTCCCGGCCCACCCGCCGTTCCGCTGTGGCGCGGGTGTCAGCCGACGACGTTCGCGGTCGCGGCGGTGAAGCGCGCCTGGACGTCGGCCCAGTTGACCAGGTCCCACAGCTTGGTGACGTAGTCGGGCCGGACGTTCCTGTACTGGAGGTAGTAGGCGTGCTCCCAGGCGTCGAAGACGAGGAGCGGGACGCTGCCCTGACCCACGTTGCCGTGGTGGTCGTACACCTGCTCCACGATCAGCCGACGGCCCAGCGGCTCCCAGGCCAGCACGCCCCAGCCCGAGCCCTGCACGGACGAGGTGGCGACGGTGAGCTGCTTCTTGAACGCCTCGAAACCGCCGAGGTGTTCCTCGATCGCGGTGGCCAGCGCGCCGTCCGGGCGGTCGCCACCGTCCGGGGAGAGGTTCTGCCAGAAGATCGAGTGCAGGACGTGCCCGGAGAGGTTGAACGCGAAGGTCTTCTCCAGACCGACCAGCCCGGCCGGAGGGATCACGTCCTTGTCGCGGAGCTCGGCGATCTGCTCCAGCGTGTCATTGGCGCCCTTGACGTACGCGGCGTGGTGCTTGGCGTGGTGCAGCTCCAGGATCTCGCCGGTGATCGCGGGCGCGAGCGCGGAGTAGTCGTACGGCAGGTCCGGGAGAGCGTAGGTGCCCATCAGGCACGGCCCCTTTTCGGTAGTGGGTGATCTTCAGGGACCACCCTAGGCCGTTATTGCGAGTTGCTTGCAACAACCACAGCAATGCAACACTATGGATCAGGGCGGGGCCGACCCGTCAGCTTTCGCCAGGCCGGCACCCCGGCGTGCTGTCCTTCCGTGTGCTGCCCTTCCGACAGGTGATCGTCTTCTCACCGGCGCCCGCCGGCCCGGTCGGCCCCGCGTCCCGCTTTCCCGGCTTTCCGCACTCCGCCGCTCAGCTTCGTGGCGAACTGTTCCAGCGCCTCGACGACCAGTGCGTGGTCCTCGGCCTGCGGCAGACCGGAGACCGTGACCGAGCCGATGACGCCCGCGCCCTCGACCGCGATCGGGAACGAACCGCCGTGCGCGGCGTAGAGGTTCGGGTCCAGGCGCGAGGACTCCTCGAACGTGGTGCCCTTCGCCCGGAACCGGGTGCCGACCAGGTACGAGCTCTCCGCGTACCGCTCGACGACCCGGCGCTTGCGGTCGATCCAGGCGTCGTTGTCCGCGGTCGAACCGGGCAGCGCCGCATGGAACAGCTGCTGCGCGCCGCGCCGGATGTCGATCGCGACGGGGGCGTGCCGGGCGCGGGCCAGCGCGACGAGCAGGCCGCCGAGCGCGTACGCGTCGTCGTAGCCGAAGTGGGGCAGCGTCAGGCTGCGCTCCTGGGCGATGAGCTCGGAGATGGTCGGAGCGGTGGGACTCATACGGAGTGCTCCTCGGTGGGGTGGGGGAGAAGGGTCACGGACGTGCCCTCGCGCGCGGAGCGGCGGGCGGCCTCCAGCACGTCCAGGGAGGCGGCGGCCTGGAGAGCGGTCACCGGGTTCTCGCCGGTGCCGCGCAGGGCCGCGGTCACCGCCGCGTAGTACGCGGGGTAGTCGCCGGGGAGCGAGCGGACAGGGGTGCCGCCGTCGGTCAGGGGCGACTCGCCCGAGCCGACCCGGCCCCACAGCTCCTGCGGCTCCTCGCCCCACGGCTCGTCCGCCACGGGGCGCAGGCCCTCGCGCAGCGCGGCCTCCTGCGGGTCCAGGCCGTACTTCACGTACCCGGCCGTCGAGCCGAGCACGCGGAAGCGCGGGCCGAGCTGGGCCGTGATGGCGCTGACGTACAGATGCGAGCGCACCCCGTTGGCGTGCGTGATCGCGATGAAGGTGTCGTCGTCGGCCGAAGCACCCGGACGGCGTACGTCGCTCTCCGCGTACACCTGCACCGCCGGGCCGAACAGCGTGAGCGCCTGGTCGACGACATGGCTGCCCAGGTCGTACAGCAGCCCGCCGATCTCCAGCGGGTCGCCGGACTCGCGCCAGCCGCCCTTGGTCTGCGGACGCCACCGCTCGAAGCGGGACTCGAAGCGCTGTACGTCACCGAGCTCGCCGTCGGCGATCAGACGGGTCAGGGTGAGGAAGTCGTTGTCCCAGCGGCGGTTCTGGAAGACCGAGAGCAGCAGACCCCGCTCGTCGGCGAGCGCGGCCAGCTCCCGCGCCTCGGCGGCGGTGCCCGCGATCGGCTTGTCCACGACGACCGGCAGTCCGGCCCGGAGCGCGGCCTTCGCGAGCGCGACGTGGGTCTTGTTCGGGGAGGCGATCACGATCAGGTCGAGCTCGTCCGCGCGGGGCCAGAGCTCGTCGGGCGAGGCGGCGAACCGTACGTCCGGGAACTCGGCGCGGGCCTGCGCCCGCCGCTCCTCGTTCGACGTGACGACCGTGTCCAGGACGAGGCCCTCGGTCGTGGCGATCAGCGGGGCGTGGAAGACGGAGCCGGCCAGGCCGTAGCCGACGAGTGCGACCCGGAGTGGGGCATTGGGGTTCCCAGTCATGCCTGCCACTTAAGCAACGCTGTTGCCAAAGTGCAAGCGGTGGGGACAATGGTGTGGTGAACAGAAGCAATACCAGGAGCGGCAGCGGAGCCAACCTCCCGACACTGCGCCACCACAACGCCGCGCTCGTGCTGGACCTGCTGCGGGTCGCGGGCGAGCGCGGGATCAGCAGGCTGGAGCTGGCCGAGCGGACGGGGCTCACGCCGCAGGCCGTCAGCAAGATCACGGCCCGACTGCGGGCGGAGGGGCTCGCGGCGGAGGCGGGCCACCGCGCGTCCACCGGCGGCAAGCCGCGCACGGTGCTCCGGCTGGTCCCGGACGCGGGGTACGCGGTGGGGCTCCACCTGGACCGCGACGAGCTGACGGCCGTCCTGGTCGACCTGGCCGGCACGCCGGTGGCCGCCCGCACGTCGCCTCTCGACCTCGGCGCCCCGGCGGACGAGGTGATCGCGGAAGCCGCGGAGGCGGCGGACGCGGTACGGGGGCAGCGGCCGGTGTTCGGGCTCGGGGTCGCCATGCCCGGGCCGTTGGACCACCGGGGCGGGGTGCTGCACCGGGTCACGGGGTTTCCGCAGTGGGACGGCTACCCGCTGCGGGACGCGCTGGCCGCGCGGACCGGGCTGCCGGTGGTCGTCGACAAGGACACCAACGCGGCGGCCCTCGGGCTGGCCCTGCGGGAGCCGGGCGGAAGCGACTTCGCGTACCTCCATCTGGGGACCGGGCTCGGCGCGGGACTGGTGCTCGGCGGCGAGCTGCACCGGGGGGTGCGTACGGGGGCGGGGGAGTTCGGCCACCAGACGCTGCAACTGGACGGGCCGCTGTGCGAGTGCGGGGGCCGGGGCTGCGTCGAGGCCCTGTGCCTGGCAGCGGTGGCGCGCGGCGATGTCGCGGAGGCGGTGCGGGTGCTGGGGGCGGGGGCGGCGAATCTGGTCGGGCTGCTCGACATCGACCGGGTGGTGCTGGGCGGGCGGACCGTGGCGGCGGACGAGGAGGCGTACGTACGGGGCGTCCGGGCGGTGATCGAGGACCGCGCCCGCCGGGAAGGAACGGGCCGCCCGACCCCCGTCACCGTCGCGGGCGGCGGCGACCGCCCGGTCGCGGAGGGCGCGGCGCAACTGGTTCTGGCCCCGGTGTTCGGCCGGGTCGGCGAAGCGGGGCCGGGGCCGGAGGTGTTGTCCTCAATCACCGGACGGGCTTGATTCTGGCCGGAGCTTGTTGAGGGCACGTGACACGCGGGGACGGGGAGGGGCCGAATGAGCGGGCCATCCCAGCAGGCCCGTCCGGCGTTCGAGGACAACGCGGGGCCGGACGAGTGGCGCCAGGGCTCCGCACGGGTGACCGGGCCGGCATGTCGCGGCCCCCCGCCCCCACCCCCCTGGCAACGTCACCCGCCCGGTCGTTCGCGAGCAGCAAAGGGTGCCCCCCTATGCCCCCCAAACCCCCCGTCAGGCTGCGCGACGGCCGCGCCCTCATCACTCTGGGAACCCTCGGACCCGCCGCCGGGATCGCCGCGGCGGCCGTCCTCCTCGTCGGAGCCGCCCCGGCGGGCGCCGCCGCCGTATCCGTCAGCGCCGGCCGGCAACCCGGCTGCGGTGACCCGAACGCCGACGAGTTCCCCATCGAGACCAGAATCCACGGCGGCCCGGACACGTACGCCTCCGGCGGCGGGTACGGGGTCTGGTTCCTCGATCTGACCAACACCACGTCCGAGCCGTGCCGTGCCGTCCACCCGGTCCTGGTGGTGACCGATCAGGACCGCAAGCTCGCCGCCGACCAGATCCAGGTGGAGTTCTCCGAGCGGACCAGGCGCGCCGATCCCGATGCGGAGTACCGCGTCACCTGGGAGACCACGGACCGGGACGAACAGATCGGGGTCTTCGGAGGAGGCGAGGACGGCGACGACTTCCCCGGCTTCACCGTGCCCGCCGGACGTACCGTCACCGTTCAGGTCCGGATGGCCTTCACCTCCGACACCGAACCCGGCAAGATCACCGTCAACGCCGCCGTCGTCCATCGGCAGAAGGGGGGTGGCGGCGGCAGCGCCGACGGGGAGTGGGTCGGGGAATCCGGTGACTACCCCTTCGTCATCGTCGAAGGTGACGGCGACGGCGACGGCGACATCGACGCCGGAGGCGACAGCCGCACCGACGGCGACCCGGAAGCCGATACCGACACCGGCACCGAAAGCGAAACCGGTACCGACGCCGACACCGGCACCCGCACCACCCCCCGCGACGCCGCGGGCAACCCCCTCCCCGAGCTGGCCCGCACCGGCCAGGACCCGGTCCTGCCACTCGGATTCGCCACCGGAGTGCTCATCATCGGCGGGGCGGCCGTCGTGACCCGGGCGGAACGAGCCCGCCGCGAGCAGGACTGAGCCCCGCCCCGTTCACATACGTCTGCCACCGTCGCCCCGTGGCCTACCCGGACGACCAGGCAGCGTCAAGGTGAGGTTCCGCTGCACGGCGGGCAACAACGGGTACTGGGTGGTGGACGGGGTCAAGATCAGTTCCTCGTGACCCGGCAGTTCCGCCCCATCACACGGGAAGCCTAAAATCGGGACGTCGGCGCTGCACAACGCGGTGCCGCCGGCGTCCCCGCACATCGCGTGCACAGTACGTACGGCAGGAGCCCGTCACATGGCAGAGCGCAAGCCGATCGAATCCTGGCTGACCGACATGGACGGCGTCCTCATCCACGAGGGCACGCCGATCCCCGGCGCCGATGCCTTCATCAAGCGGCTGCGGGACTCCGGGCTGCCCTTCCTGGTCCTCACCAACAACTCCATCTACACGGCACGGGACCTGCACGCCCGGCTCAAGCGCATGGGCCTGGACGTGCCCGTGGCGAACATCTGGACCTCGGCCCTGGCCACCGCCCAGTTCCTGGACGACCAGCGGCCGGGCGGCACGGCGTACGTCATCGGCGAGGCCGGGCTCACCACCGCCCTGCACGACATCGGCTACATCCTCACGGACCACGCCCCGGACTACGTGGTGCTCGGCGAGACCCGTACGTACAGCTTCGAGGCGCTCACCAAGGCGATCCGGCTGATCAACGGCGGCGCCCGCTTCATCTGCACCAACCCGGACGAGACCGGCCCCTCCGCCGAGGGCCCGCTGCCCGCCACCGGCTCGGTCGCCGCCCTGATCACCAAGGCTACCGGCAAGGACCCCTACTTCGCGGGCAAGCCCAACCCGCTGATGATGCGGACCGGTCTCAACGCCATCGGCGCCCACTCCGAGACCAGCGCCATGATCGGCGACCGGATGGACACCGACGTCCTGGCGGGGCTTGAGGCGGGCATGCAGACCTTCCTGGTCCTCACCGGCCTCACCACCCTGGCCGACATCGACCGGTACCCCTTCCGGCCGTCCACCGTCGTCGACTCCATCGCCGACCTGGTCGACCTCGTCGACCTGCCCTGACACGGGTTCGCGGGGCCGGTCGCGACACGCGTCGTGACCTGCCCCGCGCGTCCTGCGGATGCGAAATGCCGACGCACGGGTGAACCTGCCAGAAGGAGGTTCACCATGCGTTCACTGCCCCTCACGTTCTGTGCCGCCGCGGCGGCCGCGGCGACTCTGCTGCCCACGACCGCCGCGCTGGCCGACTCCGAGCCCCAGGGAAGGGTCTCGGTGACCCCGTCCGCCATAGCCCCCGGCGGGGAGGTCGAGCTCTGGGTCGACATCTGCGGCAAGGGCAAGGCGGCCAAAGGCAACTCCGATGCCTTCGTCTCCGAGGCCCACTTCGCCCCCGCCGACAACAAGGGTCTGTTCGCCGAGGCCAGGATCCGCTCCGACGCCGAACCCGGCGACTACGACGTCTGGGTGAACTGCAAGGGCGGCAAGGGCAAGGCCACCGGCAAGATCACCGTCGTCCACCACCGGCAGCCCTCGCCCATCGCCCCCGTCAGGGCCGGCGGCGGTGGCACCGCCACCCTCGCCGACCAGGCAGCCGAGCAGGACGGCCCGGGCACACGGCATGCCGTGACCGGTCTGGTCCTCGGGGCCGTCGCGGCCGTCGCCGTCGCCTTCCGCAGCGCACGGCGCCGTCGCTCGGCCACGGACTGACGTGTCCGGCTCGGACCGCCCGGCAGGCACCGGGCGGTTGCTCACCGGAGTTGCCTGGGCCGTTCTCCTGCTGGGACTGTGGCTCTGGGGCCGCGAGATCACGGACGGCCCGGGCGGCAGCTCCGCCCCCACGACCGGGGACGTCGCGGCGGTCGGGCGCCCCCTGGGCGTACCGCTGCCCCCGGCGCACAAGCCGCTCGACGGTGCCGCGCCCGAGCGGGTCGAGATCCCCTCGATAGGGATCGAGGCCCCCGTCGTCCGGCGCGGTCTGGACAAGGACGGGGCGATCGACCCGCCGCCGTACGCGAAGCCGCAGACCGTCGGCTGGTACGGCAGCGGCACCGAACCCGGCACCGAGGGCGCCGCGCTCTTCGTCGGCCATGTCGACACGGAGACGAAGCCCGCCGTGTTCTACGGGCTCAGCGCCGCCCGCCCCGGCGAGAAGGTCCGCGTGACCAGGTCCGACGGCACGATCGCCGAGTTCACGATCGACGACGTCCAGGTCTTCACCCGGGAACGCTTCGACGCCCAGAAGGCGTACGGCCCCCGCAAGGACGGCCGGGCGGAGCTCCGGCTGATCACCTGCGGCGGCACGTACGACCGGAAGTCGCGTTCGTACACCGCCAATGTGGTCGTCTCGGCCTATCTGACGGGCCAGGACAGCGCGACCGCGAAGGACAACGGCGAGAAGAGCCCCGTCTGACGTACGGCACACCGTGGGTACCTGGCCCGGCCGGCAGTCCGCTCCCCCTCGGAGTCGTCGGCCGGGCCGGTCCTCGACCGCTGGTGCCCGGCTGCGGGAGAAGCCGGGCACGGCGCGGGAGGTCGGGTGCCTGCCCGACACTGTAGGCACGGCGATCCCTCGGGCCCACAGAATTTCTGACGGGTTGTCCGGATATCGCGGTCGCGGCGGGCGCCCCTGCCGCTGTGCCAGGATGGATATGACCGGGAGTACATCGGTGCGGCCGGCAACGGCTGCGATCAGTGCGACCAGTGCACCCGAGGGGGAGTGGATGTACGGCAGTTACACCGGCCGGTCCGGCGCGCGCACGCGCCCGGGAGCCGGTCTGCGCACCGGTACGGCGGCCGTGATCGGCGCGGTCCTGCTCCTGGCGGGCTGTTCCTCGTCCGGTGACGAGGAGAAGGACGGACCGTCCGCCGCCATCGGCCAGCAGCCCAGGGACAGCGCCCCGTTCTGGGTCGACCCCGACGGCACCGCGGCACGGCAGGCCGCCGGCTACGCGAAGGACGGCGACGACAGGAACGCCGGCCTGATCAGGAAGATCGCCCGGCAGCCGGTCGGTGAGTGGATCGGCCCGGACAACCCCGAGGGCGAGGTGAAGGGCGTCACCGAGGCGGCCGACAAGGCCGGCCGGGAGGCCCTGCTGGTGCTCTACAACATCCCGCACCGCGACTGCGGACAGTTCTCCAAGGGGGGAGCGTCCGACGGGGACACCTACCGGGCCTGGGTGGAGAACGTGGCCAGGGGCATCGGCGACCGCCGCACCACGGTGATCCTGGAACCGGACGCGCTGCTGCACCTGGTCGACGGCTGCACACCGCAGGAGTTCCACGAGGAGCGCTACGACCTGCTCAAGGGTGCCGTGCGGCGGCTGAAGCAGCAGCCCGGGACCACGGTCTACGTCGACGCGGGCAACGCGGGCTGGCAGAGCCCCGACGCGCTGTTCGAGCCGCTCCAGCGGGCGGGGGTGGGGGAGGCCGACGGCTTCGCGGTCAACGTCTCCAACTTCCAGACCACGGCTGCCAGTACGGACTTCGGCAAGCGGCTGTCGGCGAAGGTCGGCGGCAAGCCCTTCGTGATCGACACCAGCCGCAACGGCAACGGCCCCTACGACGGCGGCGACCCGGCGGAGAACTGGTGCAATCCACCGGGCCGCGCGCTGGGCGAAACGCCGACGACGCGGACGGGCGACGAGCTGATCGACGCCTATCTCTGGATCAAGCGCCCCGGCGAATCGGACGGCACCTGCAAGGGCGGCCCGAAGGCGGGCGAATGGTGGCCGGAGTACGCGCTGGATCTGGCCGGCCAGTAAGCGCGCCCGGGCTCGAACGCGTGGCTACGGCACTTCCACCCACGTCCCCTCCGACGGCGTGCCCCGCTCGTCGGTCACGAACAGCATGTACCAGCCCGAAGGAACCAGCGCCCGGTTCTTCGGCACCGTCACCGTGACCCCGTCCGCCGTCGTCCTCAGATCCAGCGCGACCGTCCGCTGATCCGTGTCCGTGACATGCGTGACCGCGCTCGGCCGCATCAGCTTCGCCGACTTCAGGGACGACGCCTGCCGCGTCGTGAACGTCCCCGTACCGCCGCGCGCGATCCGCTTGGGCCCGTCCGTCAGCTCCGGGCGGTCCCCGCGGTACAGATACGGCGGCGTGTAGATCTCGATGCGCTGCTCGAACGTGCCCGGCCGTGTGTTGTCCCGGTCCGAGTACAGCGAGTCCGAGCCGAAGATCATGACCCGGCCGTCCGGCAGCAGCACCGACCCGGAGTGGTAGTTGCGGCCGACGGCGGGGTCCGCCACCCGCTGGTACGTGTCCGACTTCGCGTCGTACAGCCGCGCCTGGAGCACATCGGAGCCGCCGCGCCCGCGATAGTCCTCGGAGCCGCCGGTGACCAGCAGCGAGTCGTCGGGCAGCAGTGAGGCGCTCGGGTACCGGGTGCCCGACGACAGCGCCGCGCCGTCCACGAACCGCGGTTTCCCGGCCTTGAGGTCCACCAGCCGGGACTTCTCGCTGGACTTCTCGGACTCACCGACCCCGCCCCCGCCGATGACCATGAACTTCTCGTCCTGGGCGGGAGGCAGCCGTACGGTCGCCGAGGTCTCCATCCTGTCCGGGTCGCTGAGTCCGGGAATCCTCTTGAACGTGTTCGTCCCCAGGTCCCAGACACCGGGGGCGCGGCCCACGTTCGCGGGCCCGTACCCGGCGTTGGAGCCGGAGTAGAAGAGCTTGCCGTCGTTGAGGAGGAAGACCGCCGGGTAGGTCGGGAACTTCCGGACGACGCCGGTGTACTCCCACGTCCTGGTCCGGGGGTCGTAGATCTCGTCCTTGCCGGGCACGATCTGCCCGATCTCGTCCAGACCGGAGAGTGCGAGGACCCTGCCGTCCTTCAGCGTGGTCAGCGTGGGATACCAGCGGGCCTCGTTCATCGGGTCGACGGTGATGTACTTCTCCGCCACCGGGTCGAATTCGTAGGCTTCCCTGATGCCCTGGAAGTCCTTCTTGTCCAGGGCGAGCTTCTGGGCGATCCCGTACACGTTACGGGTGTCGGAGCCGGACAGACCGGCGATCCGGTAGTTGTCCTCGGTGCCCGTCTCGTACTTCTTGCCGGACTGTCTGGCCTCGACGTAGATCCGTCCGCGACCGGGTTCGTTGCGCACGAAGGCGCCGGTCCGCTTGTCGAAGACCTTCGTGGCCTTCTCGACCAGCACGGGGTCCTTGGAAACGAACGTCTTGCCGTTCTCCTTGCCCGTGAACCGGGTGCCGGCCGGCAGGGTGACGGGCTTGTCCGGGTCCTCGTTCTGGACGATCATCAGGCCGCCGGCCTTGGTGACGTCGCCCTCCAGCTTCTCGTACCGCTTGGTGCCGCCGGCTATCAGGAGCTTGCCGTCGGGCAGCTGGGTGTGACCGGAGCAGAACATGTCCTTGGGCGTGGGTATGTTCTTGAACCCGTTCGTCGCCGGGTCCCACAGCACCGACCGGAAGCTCTTCGCGTCGAAGTTCTTCTGGTTGTTGCCCGAACCCGCGACGAGCAGCACCTTGCCGGTGTGCAGCAGCGCCGCGTGGATCGTGTTGATCCGGAACTCGGCGGGGACGTCGAGGAAGTCCCAGTGACCGTTCGCGGCCTTGTACTCCGCGGTGTTGATCTCGTACGCGTGGTAGCGCTCGGTGCCGAACCGGTACAGCCACGGTCCGTTCGCGCCCGCGAGCGCGAGAACCACCGCCGTACTGATCGCCAGCCGGCGGGTACGGCGGCTCGGACGGTACTTCATTTCTTACGTCCCCCAAGGGCGATCTGCATGGTCTGTTCGTTGTCGGCGGGGCCGGGCCGCTCCGGCGGAAGGGGCCGGGGCCCGGGCGCCGCGGCCCTGCCCCCGTGCCGCCCCGCGCGGCGCTTCTTCCGCTCGGCGCGGACGGTGTGCCGCCAGCCGAAGATCGGCGCCGCCGTGATCAGCAGGGCGAGGCAGGCCCAGGTCAGCATCGCGGGATGGCTGTGGCCCAGGAAGAAGGAGGCGGCGATGGAGCCGCCGAAGACGAGGAGGAAGAAGAGGTGGATACGGAAGGTGCCGAAGAGGGTGTCCGGGCTCGACGAGTCGCCCTTCGGTGTCACCACGAAGGAGCTCTTGCGGCGCAGGACGGCATCCAGCAGGGAGCGTGCGTAGATCGGCGCGGAGAGCGCCGACATCATCATCCCGGCGAGTCCGCCGGAGCCCTCGGGCTCGTGCGGCGAGACGTTGTGGCGGCGGTTCCAGATGTAGAGACCGATCTGGAGCGCGGAGGCGTTGCCGTAGAGCATCATCCAGATCGTCGGGTCGATCTGCACACCGGAGGCGCCCATGCCGAGGAACAGCGCGCAACTCAGCGCGGCGAGAATCCAGTTCATCGCCGACATCGGATAGAAGATGATCATCATCGTGTAGTTGAAGAGCTTGCCCGCGGGGAGCGAGAACCAGCCCTTCCAGTACTGCTTGAGGATCGTCTCGTACGTCCCGCGCGACCAGCGCAGCTGCTGCGTGAAGAAGTCCGTCCACGCGGTGGGACCCTCACCGACGGCGAGTACGTCCGGGGTGTAGACGGAGCGCCACTTGTTCCCGGTCAGGGGGTTGCGGGCGCGGTGGATCTCGAAGCCGGTCGCCATGTCCTCGGTGATCGAGTCGTAGAGACCGCCGATCTGCTTGAGGGTCGAGATCCGCACGGCGTTGCTCGTGCCGACGAACATCGGGGCGCCGTAGCGGTTGCCCGCGCGCTGGATCAGCGCGTGGAAGAGGAACTGCTGCGACTCGGCGGCCTTCGTGACGAACGTGTCGTAGTTGCCGTAGACCTGCGGTCCGATGACGAAGCCGATGTCCGGGTCGCGGAAGTAGCCGAGCATCCGCTCCAGATAGTTGGGCAGGGGTACGTGGTCGGTGTCGACCGAGGCGAAGAAGTCGTAGTTCCCGCCGTGCGCGTCGAGCCAGGCGTTGTAGTTGCCGTGCTTGGTCTTCGCGCGGTGCGGGCCCTTGGGCTGGTTCCAGCGTGCGACGCCCTTGCGGGAGAAGTGGTGCACACCGAGCCGGGCGCACACCTCCTTGACCGCGGGATCGTCGCCCTCGTCGAGCAGCCAGACGTGCAGGAGTCCGCGGTGCCGGATGCGCACCGCCGCCTCCAGGGTCTTCGTCACCATCTCCAGGGGCTCCTTGCCCGGCACGAAGGAGGTGAGGAAGGCGACCTTGGTACCCGTCTCCGGCACCACCGGGACCGGGTCGCGGGCCACCAGCGTCGCGTGCGCGTTGGAGAGGACGTTCATCGTGCGGAAGAGCTCGATCAGACCGATCGAGACCAGCATGACGATGTCGAGGACCAGCAGCGTGTCGTTCTTGAGGTTCGGGTCGCGTTCCGTCCAGTGCCCGGGCTGCATCAGCCAGGCGAAGAGGCCGAGCGATACGAGGGGGGCCGCGCCGAGGAGCAGTGCGGCCCGGAAGCGGTGCGGTTCCTGCGAGAGCAGGGAGCGGTAGCGGACCGTGTAGGGCCGGGTGGGGTCGGGCTGGGTCAGGGGCCCGGCGAGCCGGCTGTAGTGCTCGTAGTCGTAGCGCGGCAGCGCCTTGTTCGTCTGGCGCCGCCGCTGCCCGGTCCGCAGCTGCGGGGGTATCCGAAGCTGCGTGGTCCGGGACGAGTCGTTGTCCGGCCGGGCGCCTGGCGGCGTCGACGTCATGGGTCATCCCCCCGCACGCATGGTCAGTGCGCGATTGGTCGGTCAGTCGTGTGCGGTGGAGCCCCCTGGATCACCGCACACGCACACAGTGGCGGGCCACCTTTCCACAGACATGGAAAGGAGGCCTTCCGGTTGCATGATGCCCCCTCGGCGTTCGTCCGTCAGCGGGACCCCCACCCCGCGGTACACCCAACCGGTACGTCACCCTCCGCTGCCCAACTGCCCGGGCGCTGCGGCACCTTCGGAGTCGACGGCTAGGGGACAGGTTGTCCGACTTGTCGTGTGATCGCAAGGGTGAAAAACGGTACTTACTGGGCATACGCACGATGTGGCCGGTGTGTGCGAGGAGTGAGGGGAGGGGGCGCGAGGGGGCACCCGCGGGCGCGCGCGGATGCCCGGACACACGGACAAGGCCCCCTCACGCTCGGTGAGAGGGCCTTGACTGTGCGTGCGCCGTCAGGGACTCGAACCCCGGACCCGCTGATTAAGAGTCAGCTGCTCTAACCAACTGAGCTAACGGCGCCTGCTGACCTGGAGAACTCTACCCGACGCGATGCCGTGCCCCTGACCAATTCCGCCGCGCCACGCCCTGTGGGATGGTCGTTTTTTCTCTTTGATCCGTCAAAATGCGATATGTCAGGAGAGTTGAGACACTGACGCCCGTTGCAGATGCGCCCAAAGATCTTGACGAGTGCGGAGGGGAATCGCATGACTGTGCCGGTCTTCGAGGAGTACGAACCCGCTGTCGACTGCACCTGTGCGGGGTGTGCCGCGCAGCGGCGTACCGCGGCCAGGGCCCTGTCGACGCGGCACGGCGGGCACCCGGCGGCGCACGGCGCACGCCGGGCGCTGGTGCTGGTGACGGCCGCCGGAGTGGTCCTGTCCAGCGGGGCCGCCGACGCGGCGGCCGCCGCGGGACACGCCGCGGGGCCCGCCCGGACGGACGCGCCGGCGGACCCCGAACCGGCCACGCCGCAGGGCGAGAAGGGCCCACTGAAGGGGACCGGGTCCTCGGGCCCGCCGTCCTCGGGGCCGGTGGTCCGTACGACCACGCGGGCCGACATCATCAACCGGGCCAAGACCTGGGTTTCCGCGCAGGTCCCGTACAGCATGGAGAAGTACTGGTCGGACGGCTACCGCCAGGACTGCTCCGGGTTCGTCTCGATGGCGTGGAACCTGGGCGGCAACGAGTGGACGGGCAGCCTCGCCCAGTACGGGACGCGGATCTCCCGGGAGGAGCTGCAGCCCGGCGACATCCTGCTCTTCCACAACCTGGCGGACCCGTCCAACGGCTCGCACGTCACGATCTTCGGCGGCTGGACCGATTACCGGCACAGCCACTACACCGCCTACGAGCAGGCGCGCCCGCACACACGCAGGCAGGCGACGCCCATGGCGTACTGGAACAACTCCGACCGGTACGTGGCGTACCGCTACCGGGGTCTCACGGGCGGGTCGGCGGGGAGCGGCTCCTCGACGGCCTTCCCCGGGGCTGGGAAGTTCGGGCCGGGAGCCGACAACGCGTACGTCACCCAGCTCGGCCAGATGCTCGTGGCGCGGGGCGGCAAGCGGTTCTACACCCAGGGGCCGGGACCGCGGTGGGGTGAGGCGGACAGGCGTGCGACCCAGGCGTTCCAGCAGGCCCAGGGCTGGAAGGGCACGGAGGCCGACGGCATCCCCGGTCCTGACACCTGGCGCCATCTGATCGCCGGCACCGGGCGCGGCATCCCCGCCGCCGGTACGGGCGGCAGCCCGAACACGGCCCCGGCCTTCCCGGGCCGCGGCTATTTCAAGCCGGGTCAGTCCAACAGCCATGTCGCACGGCTCGGCACGCAGTTGGTGAAGAAGGGCTACGGCAAGCACTACCGCTCGGGCCCCGGCCCCCGGTGGACCGAGGCGGACCGCCGCAACGTCGAGGCGTTCCAGCGGTCCCTGGGCTGGCGGGGCAGCGCGGCCGACGGCTACCCGGGCCCGGAGACCTGGCGGCGGCTCTTCGCGTGACGGCACGGACATGACGGAGGCGGGAATGCGACCCATGGTGTCGGACAGCTCCGGATCCCCGGAGGACGGAAAGGCAGGGCAGCCGGTGAACGGACACGAGGACGTGATCGAGGTCCCCGCCACGGGTACCCCGTCCGGGGCCGCTCCGGCCCCCGGCGGCCCGGCCGGGACCACCCCGCAGGCGGACACGCCGCCCCAGGGGCCGGCCCCGGCCCGGTCCGCGGGGGAGCGGGCGAGTGGGGCCTCCGCGGACGGGGGCGGTCCGGTGCCGCAGCCGGGTCGCGCGGACGGGGGTGATCCGGCCCCGGGCCCCCTGCTCCTGGAGTCGGCCCCCGGCCGGCCGTCCGGGGAGCCGGCCACCGAGGCCCCGGCGGAGCGGGGCGGCTCGGCGCCGGAGCCGGGTCTTGTGGCCGCGGCGGGCGCGGGTTCCCGGGAGGCGCCCTGGCGCGGGGTGGACGGCGGTGCCGGGACCGGCGAGGTGCCGGCCGGTGAGCGGTCGGAGTGGGGTGACGACACCGTGGTGGATCTGGTGCTTGATCTCCTTCCGGCGGGCGCCGCCGTGGGGGCGTCCGTCCCGGTGCCGGGCCGGGGGGCCGGCGGCGCATCCGTCGTGGGTGACGACGTCGTGCCGAACGGCCCGCCCGACCCCGTGCGCGCGGCCGGGCTCGTCGGTGTGCCGGTGCCGGGGAACGAGGGCGGCACCGTCGATCCCGACAACTGGTGGGACACCGGGCGACGGCACTCCGTCATCGCGAACGAGTCCACGGCCTCCATCCCCGTACACCTGCTCTTCCGCGACGACCGCGACACGCGGGACACACGCGATACGCGGGACCCACGGGGCACCCGGGACACACGCGATACGCGGGACACGCGCGGCACACGCGACGTACGTGACCCCGAGACGCGCCCCGAGCACGGCGACCCCGGCGCGCTGCCCGCCTTCGTGACCCGGCGCACGCAGCCCGCCCGGCGGCCGCCCCTGCCGCGCACGCCGCAGACGCAGGTGCAGGCCCCGACCAGGCCCGCACCGCTCGCCGACCCCAGGCTGGCCGAGCGGCCCGGGCCCGCCCTGCCCGGCTGGGCCGCGCTGCTCACCGGAGCGGTCGGGACCGTGGCCGGGCTCGCCACCCTGTGGTGGTCCGGGGCGCTGCCCGCCGCCGCGCTCGACCGCATCGGGATCGGCTCCCGCGCGTACGACGGCATCGGCATCGGGGCCTGGGTGCTGCTCGCCTTCCTGGTGACGGTGGTCATGTTCGCGCTCGGCGGTCTCGGCCGGGGCCGGGTCGGCTACGCCTGGGTGCTGACCCTCTTCGGCGACTACCGGGGAAGCGTCCGCCGCACCGGCCTGGTGTGGGTCTCCCCGCTCCTGCTGCGCCGCCGCGTCGACGTACGGCTGCGGCACTGGCGCAGCGAACCCGTGCCCGCCGTGGACGCGAACGGCACCGCACTGCGCGTGGTCGTCCTCGTCGTCTGGCGGATCAAGGACACCGTGCGGGCCACGCTGGGCGTCGCCGACCACGAGGAGTATCTGCGCGAGCAGGTCGAGGCCGCGATGGCGCGGGTCCTCTCGCAGCTGCCGGCCGACGCCTTCCACGAGGACGCGCACACCCTGCGCAACGCCGAGGCCGTCGGCGACGCGCTGACCCGGATGCTGAAGGCGGACTGCGAACCCGTGGGCATCGAGGTGTACTCCGCGCAGCCGACCGGTATCGAGTACGCCCCCGAGGTCGCCGCCGCGATGCAGCGACGCCGGATCGCCGCGATCGACGCCAAGCACCGCGACAGCGTGCTGACTTCCGTGGTCGACGCCGTCGACGACACGGTGCACCGGCTCACCTCGCGCGGCATCGTGGAGCTCGACGACTACGAGCGAAAGGCGCTGGTGAAGGACCTGACGGTGGCCTTCTACACCGGACGCCGCGGCGGGGAAGGCGCCTGAGGGCGACCCGCCGCCCCCGCCGGTGAACCGGAATCGGACGCTCATTGGTCTGGACATGTTCATGCCCCGTCCATAACCTATGACTTGGTCTAGACCGCACAACACGCGCGCAGAGCAGAGCTCATGGAACCTCCCCCACGTTCTTGAGGAGCAAAAGCATGCGGAAAAGGGCAAGCGCGGCCGTGATAGGCCTGGCGATAGCGGGCGCGTCCATGTTCGCGACCAGTAGCGCCAGCAGCCACGGCTACACCGACTCCCCGATCAGCCGTCAGAAACTGTGTGCCAACGGCACGGTGACCGGCTGCGGCGCCATCCAGTGGGAGCCGCAGAGCGTCGAGGGCCCCAAGGGCTTCCCGGCGGCCGGTCCCGCGGACGGCAAGATCTGCTCCGCCGGAAACGGCAGCTTCGCGGCGCTCGACGACCCGCGCGGCGGCAACTGGCCCGCGACCAAGGTCACCGGCGGCCAGGGCTACAGCTTCCGCTGGCAGTTCACCGCCCGCCACTCCACCAGTGACTTCCGGTACTACATCACCAGGAACGGCTGGAACTCCACTCAGCCGCTCACCCGGGCCGCCCTGGAATCCCAGCCGTTCATGACGGTGCCGTACGGGAACCAGCAGCCCCCGGCGACCCTGACCCACCAGGGCACCATCCCCACCCAGAAGACCGGCAAGCACATCATCCTCGCCGTCTGGAACGTCGCGGACACCGGCAACGCGTTCTACGCCTGCTCCGACGTGCAGTTCTGACGTCCGGTCAGCACAGTGGTGCGGCGGCGGCCCGGGCGGGGGCCGCCGTTTTCCACGTGTCCGTCCGCCCGTCGCGCCGCAGCAGCACAGCGGCCAGTACCGCCCCGGCCAGCAACAGCACCGCCCCCGCCACCGACGCGTACTGCATGCTGTGCACGAACGCCTCCCGGCCCACCGAGATCAGCGACGCGTCCCCGGTGGCCAAGGCCCCGGGAAGCGTTTCGCGGGCGGCCTCCGGCGCCGATCCCGGCATGTCCGCCGTATAGACCGCCGTCGCGAGGGCGCCCAGCAGCGCCATCCCCGTCGCGCCGCCGAACTCCTGGCCGGTCTCCAGCAGCGAGGCCGCCGAACCCGCCTTCTCCGGCGGGGCGGTGGCCAGCGCCAGATCTGAGATTAGCGCCATCACGGTGACGATCCCGCTGCTCAGCACGGCTGCCCCGCCGAGCAGCAGCCAGAGCGAATCCGTACCGGACAGGGCGAGCACACCGAATCCTGCGGCGGCGATGACGAACCCCGCGCAGACGACCGGCGGCCGGCCGGCGCGCTGGGCGACCGTGGTGGCCAGGGGGGCGGCGGCGCCGACCGCCAGTGACGGTGCCAGGCTCCACACCGCGGCCTCCAGCGTGCCCATGCCGAGGACCGACTGGAGGTACTGGGTGGTGAAGAACGCGGAGCCCATCATGGCGAACGAGGCCAGCGAGTTGAGGCCGATACCGGCCGCGAAGCCCCTCCCGCGGAACAGTTCCCGGCTGATCATCGCGTCACTCCCGCGACGCTGGCGGCGTACGAAGGCCCAGCCGACGAGCAGACCGGCGGCGACGACGAGTCCGTCGCGCGGGTTCGGGCCGCGGGCGGCGCTCTCCTTGATTCCGTAGACGACCGGCAGGACGGCGCCCATCGAAAGCGGCACGCTCAGCAGGTCGAACCGGCCGGGTGCCGGGTCCTTGAACTCCGGCACCAGCACCGGCGCCAGGACCAGCAGCAGCACCATCGCCGGCACGTTGATCAGGAAGACCGAGCCCCACCAGAAGTGCTCCAGCATGATCCCGCTGAACACCGAGCCGAGCGCGATACCGCCCGCCATCGCGCCCGACCAGATGCCGATGGCCCGGCCGCGCTGCCGGTCGTCGCGGAACATGTTCCGGACCAGGCCCATGGTCGACGGCATCAGCGTCGCGCCGCCGATCCCGAGCAGCGCCCGGGCGCCGATGAGCATCTCCGGGCTGGTGGCGTAGGCGGCGGCCACGGAGGCGGCGCTGAACGCGACCGCGCCGGACATCAGCAGGCGGCGGCGGCCGATCCGGTCGCCGAGCGAGCCCATGGTGATCAGAAGGCCGGCCAGCGCGAAGGCGTACACGTCGAAGATCCAGAGCTGCTGGGTGGCGCTGGGGGCGAGGTCCCGGTCGATGGACGGGATGGCGAAGAAGAGGACGGAGACGTCCATGGAGACCAGGAGGAGAGGGAGGAGGAGGACCACGAAGGCCGTCCATTCCCGGCGGCCGGCGAGCTCGCCGCGCTCGGCGGTGGTGTGTGTCGCGTGCGTCATGCCAGGGAATATACGGCCGTATAGAACGCCTGTCTATGACGTTCGTATAAAACATCTGTATGGATTCAGGGGCAGCAAAAAGCGCAGTGGGCGGTTCCCGAAACATCGGAAACCGCCCACTGCGTTGTCGTGCGCCGTCAGGGACTCGAACCCCGGACCCGCTGATTAAGAGTCAGCTGCTCTAACCAACTGAGCTAACGGCGCCTGCTGACTCGAAAATAATACCTGCTCTCCAGGGGTGCTGACGACACGCGTCGCCACCCCCGGGCCTGTGACCGATTTGCCCGGAATCGCCAGGCGGTGCGGGGGCTAGAGCGTCAGCGACAGGAGTACGGGCGCCGCCCGCCGGTTCAGCGTGTCCGCCGCCGACCGCAGCCGGTGCGCGTCCTCGACCGGGAGCGAGAGCGCCAGGCATCCGGCCGACGCCCCGGCGGTCAGCGGCACCGCCGCGCACACCGTGCCCAGCGCGTACTCCTGGAGGTCCAGCACCGGAACCGTCGCGGGCTGACTGTCCAGCTTGGAGAACAGCACCTTCTCGCTGGTGATCGTCCGCGAGGTGAGCCTGGCCGTCTTGTGCCGGGAGATGTGGTCGCGCCGCCCGTTCTGGTCGAGCTGCGTCAGCAGACACTTCCCGATCGCGCTGGCGTGCGCCGACGACCGGAAGTCCACCCACTCGTGGACCGCGGGTGTGCGGGGCCCGGCCGCCATCTGCGTGACCCGGATCTCACCGTCGACGTACCGGCTGAGGTAGACCGCGGCCCCGACGGAGTCACGCAGCTGCACCAGCGTCTGCTGGAGCTTGTCCTCCAGGGCCTGCCGGCGGGCCGCGCCGGAGCCGAGCAGGAGGAGCGAGGAGCCGATGACGTACGCCCCGTCGGTGACCTGTTCGACGTACCCCTCGCGGCGCAGCATCAGCAGCAGGGAGGCGAGGTGGCCGGTGGGCAGCCCCGTCTCGCGGGCGATCTGTTCGTCGGTCACACCGTTGCCGTGCTTGGAGACCGTTTCGAGCACGCGTAGGGCGTACTGCGCCGAGTGGAACGGCGCGGTCGGTTCGGGCTTCAACGCCACGGTGTCCCCCTACCAGGTTGTGACCGTAAGCTTTCGGCCCACGATAGCCGCCAAGACCCCTGAACGGGGGCCCTGTTGGCGACTTGATGGGGGCGCCCCGGGCCTGTCAGCTGGGGCGCACCCGTCTGGCATATGCCCCTGTCATTGTCGGTGTACCAACAGCGTGGTCACAGCACCGCGTTGAGGAACTCGCGCGTACGTTCGTGCTCCGGGTCCGAGAAGATTTTTTCCGGAGATCCGGACTCCACGACCCGTCCGGCGTCGAACATCAGCACCTTCTCCGAGACGTCCCGGGCGAAGTTCATCTCGTGGGTCACGCAGAGCATGGTGATGTCGGTGGTCCTGGCGATGTCGGAGAGCAGATCCAGTACACCCGCCACCAGCTCCGGGTCCAGCGCCGACGTCACCTCGTCGAGCAGCAGGATCTCCGGCCGCATCGCCAGCGCCCGCGCGATGGCCACCCGCTGCTGCTGACCGCCGGAGAGCTGGGAGGGATGCGCGTCGGTCTTCCCCGCCAGCCCGACCAGATCGAGCAGTTCCAGGGCCCTGCTCTCCGCCTCGTCGCGGTCCATGCCCAGCACACTGACCGGTGCCTCGGTGATGTTCTGGAGCACCTTCATGTTCGGGAAGAGATTGAACTGCTGGAAGACCATCCCGATCTTCTTCCGCGACTCCCGCAACTGCTTCTCGCCCGCCGGCTTCAGGGAGCCGTCCGCGGTGCGGACGTGCGACAACGGTGAACCATCGACCCAGATCACCCCGTCACTGACCTTCTCCAGCGTCATCAGCAGCCGCAGGATGGTCGTCTTGCCGGAGCCGCTCGGACCGATCAGGGTGACGTGCTCACCGCGCCGCACGGTGAAGTCCAGCTCGTCCAGGACCACATGGCCGCCGTACCGCTTCACGACCCGGTCGAAGCGGACCAGCGGCTCGACGCCGGTCCGCACCTGGCCCGCGACCGCGTCCGCGGGCTCCTTCAGGGGGGCAGATTCAGTGGCCAAGGCGCTTCTCCAGTTTTCTCATCAGTAGTGAGGTGGGGTAGCTCGCGACCAGGAAGACCAGACCGGCGAGCGTGAACGCCTCGGTGTACGCGAAGTGCTCGGCCCCGTACTTACGGGCCTCGAAGACCATTTCCTGCACCGTGATCACGGCGAGGAAGGGCGTCTCCTTGAACATCGAGACGGCGTAGTTGCCGAGCGCGGGAAGCACGTTGCGCACCGCCTGCGGAAGGATCACGGCCTGCCAGGTCCGCCGGGCCGGCAGCGAGAGCGCCCGGGCGGCCTCCCACTGGCCCTTCGGCACGCCGTCGATCCCGGCGCGGTACACCTCGGAGGTGTACGCCGCGTAGTGGATGCCCAGCACCACGATGCCGATGGTCAGCGGCTCCACGGAACTGAAGACCGCGGCCGCGCCCACCAGCTGGACGAGCAGCGGGGTGGAGCGGACGAACTCCGTCGCGGCCCGCACCGGCACGGTGACGAGCCTGCTGGGTGCCCGTCCGGCCACCGCGACGGCCAGACCCAGGACCGCGGCCACGAGGGTGCCGAGCACCGTCGCGAGCAGGGTGACCCTGAATCCTTCGAGCAGCAGGGGCAGGGCGTCCCCGGCGGCGTTCCAGTCGAAGCCGTTCACCGGACACCTCCGACGGCCGTGGCGGCGCTGCGGCTCTTCAGGAGGCTGCCCGCACCGGTCTCCAGGCCGAGCCGCCGCTTGGCGGTCCGCTCCAGCAGATTCATCAGCAGGGTCAGCGCGTAGGCCAGCACGAAGTAGGCGGCCAGCAGCGTCAAATACGCGGTGAGGGTCTCACCGGTGCGGTCGCGCACCTGCTGGATCACCGTCATCAGGTCGGCGGCGGAGATCAGCCACAGCAGCGGGGTGCACTTCAGCAGCTGGATCAGCAGGTTGGTGAAGGAGGGGATCATCTGCACCCAGGCCTGCGGAAGGATCACCTTGCGCAGTCGCCGGGACGGGGTGAGATTCAGGGCGACGGCGGCCTCGTACTGCCCGCGCGGTACGGAGTTGATGGCCCCGCGCACCACTTCGGAGCCGTACGCCCCGTAGTTGAGACCGAAGGCGACGACGCCGCAGAGCAGCGGCGTCAGTTCGTAGCCGGTCAGGGGAGGCATCGCGTAGTACAGCCAGAACAGCTGGATGTAGAGCGAGGTGCCGCGGAAGAACTCGACGACGGTCCGCGAGACCCCGCGCACCAGCAGCAGCCGGCTGCCGGCCATCAGGCCGAGGGCGAAGGACAGGGCCAGGGCGAGCAGGGACCCCAGCACGGTGGCCTGGAGCGTCACCCACAGACCGGCGCGGACCTGGGGGAGTTCATCGAGGAGAGTGGAGAAGAAGTCACTCATACGGTGTGGTCCGCCCCCGTCAGCCCTTGCACAGATCGGCGGTCTTCAGCGTGGCCGGCGGGATCTCCGTGGCCCCGAAGCCGTACGGCTCCAGCAGGCTCACGTAGCGCGAGCGGTCCGAGACGATCTTCTTCAGTTCGCGGTTGAAGGAGTCCCGCAGATCCTCGTTGCCCTGGCGGAACACCGCGCCGCCCGGGGAGAACTGCTTCTTCCCGTCCAGCTCCGGCAGGAACGCCTCGGTGACCTCGGTGGCCGGATTCGTCTTCGCGAGCCAGCGCAGCGAGATGCCGGTGAGCAGGAAGGCGTCGATGCGCCCGCCCTTGACGGCGTCGGCGCCGTCCTGCGGCTTCTGCAAAGTCTTGATCTTGTCCTCGGCGATGCCCGCGCCCTTGGCGTACGAGCCCTCGACGGCGCCCGACATCACGCCGACGGTGACTCCGGCGGCCTTGGCGGAGGCCAGGTCGGTGATCTTCTTCGGGTTGCCCTTCTTCACCATCAGCGCGGTGGGGGAGATGAACTCCGGCTCGGAGAAAAGGGCGTTGGCGCAGCGCTCGGGGGTGATCGCCATGCCCGCGCTGACCACGTCGTACTTGCCTGCCTGGAGTCCGGGAATCAGGCCGTCCCATTCGGAGAGGGTGGGCTTCAGCTCGTCGACACCGAGCGCCTTGAATATCTCGCGGTGCAGCGTGGGCGCCTCGCCCTTGAGGTCCTTGCCCTCCAGATAGCCGTACGGGGCCTCGTTGGCGTACGCGACCCGTACGAAGCCCTGCTTGCGGAGCTTGTCGAGGGCGCCTTCGCCTTCCACCGCCCCGGAGCCGGTCTTGCTGCACGCGGAGAGCAGGCCGGGCACGACGAGCGATCCCCCCACGGCTGCCGATCGGTTGAGGAAACCCCGGCGGGACAGATTCGGGAAGTCAGCCATGGTTCGCAATCTCCTGGGGGGTCGGACAGTCCGGACAGGGTGAGCGCCTGCCCGATCCCGTACGTCTATGCAGGGCACTGCGGCATGTAACCCAATGGTGGCCGGAGGGTGACCTTTCCGTGCCCTGGGGCGGGCGGAGTGCGACCGGGGGTGTGCGGGGCGTATTCCCCGGCGGCTTCGGCGATATGACGGAACGTCAGGAGGGCCGGACCTGACCGGCTCGGCCGGTGCGGTCCGGGGACGGGACGTACCCCAGTTCCTTGTCCACCACGTTCGGCAGCGGCAGCCCGGCGGCCCACTGCTCGTACATCTCCACGAACTGCTCGCCCAGCCGGTCGCGCCAGCCGGCCGAGTCGCCGCTCATGTGGGGCGAGACCACCAGACCCGGCACGTCCCACAGGGGGCTCTCAGGTCCGAGCGGCTCCTCCTGGAACACGTCGAGTGCGGCGCCCGCGATCCAGCGCTTGTGCAGGGCGTCCGCCAGATCCTCCTCGACGACCATGGGGCCGCGGCCCACGTTGACGAACACGGCCGAGGGCTGGAGCAGACCGAAGAACCGGGCGTCGAACATCCCGCGCGTCGACTCCGTCAGCGGCGCCGCGCAGACCACCCAGTCGGCGCGGGCGGCCAGCCGGTCCAGGTCCTCGATGCCGTGGATGGTGCGCCGGGCGGTCCGCGCCACCAGTGCCACCCGCACCCCGAGGCCGTGCAGCAGCCGGGTGATCTCCCGGCCGATGGGGCCCGCGCCGACGACCACCGCACGGGTGCCGGAGAGCTGCCTGACCTCGCGGTGGCGCCAGTGGTGGAGCCGCTGGAGCTCCAGCGTGCCCGGCAGGTCCTTCGCGAAGGCGAGCACCAGGCCCGCGACGTACTCGGCGATCGGCAGCTCGAAGATCCCCCGCGCGTTGGTCAGCACCGTGTCGGACGCGGCGAGTTCGGGGCACAGCAGCCGGTCCACCCCCGCGCTGGCCGTATGCACCCAGCGAGGGCGGGGCCCCTCGCCCGGCCAGGCCCCGCGCACCGCGTCCGAGGTGAAGTCCCACACCAGCAGGGCGTCCGCGGAGGGGAGGTGCGCGGCCAGGCCGTCTTCGTCGGTGTATCGCACACGGACCCGGCCGGTCAGCCGGCCGAGGCGCGGCGACGGTTCGGTGTCCAGGACGAGGAGGACGGGCTCTGGCATCACCCACCACGCTCGCACCGGAAACCCGCCGCGTCAACGGAGCCACCCGGTCACGCTCGGTGCGGCCTACGTGGTGCGGGCATCCGGGGAATACTTGTCAGTGGCGAGGGCAGCGGTGACGGGGTCACGCGCTCGGCGGACGCCGGGCCGCTCGCCTCGCCCGGCGCTCCGGACCCACAGGAAGGGCGGACATGACGACCATCGGACTTCTCTACCCGGGCCACTCCGCGGAGGACGACTTCCAGCGGATCGAGATCACGCTCGACAGCGACATCAGACTGCCGCTCTTCCACACCGACATCGGCGAGGACACCCACCGCGTCGAGGCCCTCCGCGAGATGGGCTCCCCCGAGCGGCTCGCGGCGGGCGTGGAGGATCTGCGTCTGGCGGGCGCCGAAGCACTCGTCTGGGCCTGCACCGGTGGAAGCTTCGCGTACGGCTGGGAGGGCGCCCACGAGCAGATCGCGACCCTGGCCAGGGCGGCCGGCCTGCCGGCGTCCAGTACCTCCTTCGCCTTCGCGCACGCGGTACGGGAGGTGGGGGCGGCCCGGGTCGCCGTCGCCGCGACCTACCCGGAGGACGTCGCCGTGCTCTTCGCCCGCTTCCTGGAGGCCGCGGGCATCGAGGTGGTCGCCACCCGGGGGAGCGGCATCATCACCGCCGCCGAGGTGGGCGCCTGGGACGCCCGGCTCGTGAAGGAGCTGGCCGTCGCCGGGGACCATCCGGACGCCGACGCGGTGCTGCTCCCGCACACGGCCCTGCACACCGCGGCGTACGTCACCGAGCTGGAGGAACTCCTCGGCAAGCCGGTCCTCACGGCGAACCAGGTGACGGTCTGGGAGGGGCTGCGGCTGGTGGACCGCCGCATCTACGAGCCGGCGCTGGGCGCCCTCTTCGCGACCCGCGAACCGCCCCCCGGCGTGACCGAACCCCGGGGGATCGAGGTGCGGGAATAAACGGAGCCATCCTCCTGTTGGCATCTTCCGTTACGTACGCATCACCGGGAGAGGCCGAAACGTGGACGAGATCCGAGGCGACCAGATTCGCGGCACCGCAGGCGGAACGGCCCCCGTGCCCCTGTCCGTGCTGGACCTGGTGACCGTGGGACAGGGCCGCACCGCGACCCAGGCGCTGCGCACCAGCGTGGAGATCGCCAAGCTCACCGAGCGCCGCGGCTTCCACCGCTTCTGGGTCGCCGAGCACCACTCCATGCCGGGCGTCGCCTCCTCGTCCCCGGCCGTGATCCTCGCCCACCTCGCCGCGCACACCGAGCGCATCCGGCTCGGCTCGGGCGGCGTCATGCTGCCCAACCACGCGCCGCTCGTGATCGCCGAGCAGTTCGGCACGCTGGAGGCCATGGCTCCCGGACGCGTCGACCTGGGCCTGGGCCGCGCGCCCGGCACGGACGGCGCGACCGCCGCGGCCCTGCGCCGCAGTGAGCGCCTCAACGAGGGGGCCGACGACTTCCCGCAGCAGCTGGCCGAGCTGATCCGGTTCCTGGACGACGACTTCCCGGACGGCCATCCGTACGCCAGGATCCACGCCGTACCCGGCCCGGTGCAGGCCACCGCGCCCGGTGGTGTGCAGTCCGCGGCCCGTCCGCCGGTCTGGCTGCTCGGTTCCTCGGGCTTCAGCGCCCGGCTGGCCGGTGTGCTCGGCCTGCCGTTCGCCTTCGCGCACCACTTCTCGGCGCAGAACACCGTTCCGGCGCTCGACCTGTACCGGGAGTCGTTCAAGCCGTCCGCGGTGCTGGACGCCCCGTACGCCGTGATCGGCGTCTCGGCGCTCGCCGCCGACGAGGAGCGCGAGGCCCGCCGCCAGGTGCTGACCGGCGCCCTGTCGATGGTCCGCCTGCGCACCGGACGCCCGGGGCTGATCCCCAGCCCGGAGGAGGCGGCCGCGTACACCTTCGCTCCCATGGAGCGGGAGTTCGTCGACGGCTGGCTCTCCAACGTCATCCACGGCACCGCGGACGAGGTCCGTACCGGCCTGGACGACCTGGCCAAGCGGACGGGGGCGGACGAGCTGATGATCACGGCCAACGCGCACGGCGGGGACGCGAGGCTGCGCAGCTACGAGCTGATCGCGGACGCGTACGGTCTGCCTTCCTGAACGCTTTGTCCTCAAGCGCCGGACGGGCTTGAAGGTGTCCTCAAGCGCCGGACAGGCTCGGGTTTTCAAGCCCGTCCGGCTCGCGATGCCTCGCGCCGATCAGTTCGGCGATGCGTTCCGGGGCCACCGCGCGTGAGTACAGCCACCCCTGCCCCGTGTCGCAGCCGATCCTCCGCAGCCGTTCGGCCTGGCCCGCCGTCTCCACGCACTCCGCGGTGACGGTGAGGCCCAGCCGGTGCGCCAGCTGCACCATCGCCTCCACGATCGTCTCGTCCGCCGGGCTGGGGTGCGCGCCGTCCTCGTAACGGAAGCCGCGTACGAAGGAGCCGTCCAGCTTCAGCACGGAGACGGGCAGCCGGCTCAGATAGGCGAGGTTGGAGTAACCGGTGCCGAAGTCGTCGATGGCGATCCGCACACCCATGTCGCTGAGCGCCTGGAGCGCCCGCAGCGGGCGGCCGGCGGAGCCCATCACGGCGGACTCCGTCAGCTCCAGTTGCAGCAGCCCGGCGTCGAGACCCGTCTCGGCGAGGATCTCCGCCACATCGGCGACCAGGTCGGAGTCCCAGACCTGTCGTACGGCCACGTTGACGCTGATGAACAGGGGCGGCTCGTCCGGGTGGTCGAGCTGCCAGCGGCGGGCCTGGCGGCACGCGGTACGCAGCACCCACCGGCCGAGCTGGACGATCGTGCCGTCCTCCTCGGCGATCGCGACGAACCGATTCGGCGCCAGCAGGCCGAACTGCGGGTGATTCCACCGCACCAGGGCCTCCACGCCCCGTACGGCGCCGTCGGCCATGCACACCAGCGGCTGGTACTCCAGCGTGAACTCGCCCCGCTCGACGGCGGGCCGGAGCGTGGAGGAGAGCGCCTGCCGGGTCATGCGGTGGGCGTTGCGCTCGGGGTCGAAGAGCGTCCAGCGGGCCTTGCCGTCCTCCTTCGCCCAGTACAGCGTCGTGTCCGCGGCCTGCATCAGACCGGTGGGCGACGTGCCCGCGGCGGCCCGCTCGACGACTCCGATCGAGGCCGAGACGGAGAGCCGCCGCCCGGCGAGGTCGAAGGGCTGCTGGAGCGAGAGGAGCACCGCGTTCGCGAGCTCCGTGAGCTGAGGTGTGCCGGTGGAGTCCTCGACCAGGATGGCGAACTCGTCGCCGCCGAGCCGCGCCACGAGATGGCTGCCGCTGCGGTCGGAGCCGTCGCGCTCGGCGCAGTCGGTGAGCCGTCCCGCGACGGCGGCCAGCAGCCGGTCGCCGATGCGGTGCCCCATGGTGTCGTTGACCGCCTTGAAGCCGTCCAGATCCAGGTAGCAGAGCCCGATCCGGCCGTGCGGGGGCATCGAGTCGTCCTGGAACGGCGGTGTGTCCAGGGCCGCCGAGAGCCGTTCGAAGAACAGGGTCCGGTTGGGCAGCCGGGTCACCGGGTCGTGCATCTGGAGGTGGCGCAGCCGCTTCTGGAGCTCGCGCCGGTCGCTGATGTCCGCGACCGACAGCAGCACGCCGCCGGCGGGGGTGGACGAGGCGTCCATCGGTGCGACGGTGATCTCCGCCCAGAGGGAGCGCCCGTCGGGGTGCTTCAGCCTGCGGGTGCAGCGGAAGCGGGAGCGGCGGCCGTGCAGCACCTCGCGGTACGCGTGCCAGGTGCGGTTGTCCGACGCGAGGTCGACGAGGTCGGCGGCCGGCTGTTCGGCCAGGGCTGCGGCATCGGTGCCGAGCAGTCCGGCCAGGGCGTCGTTCGCGGTGATGATCTGGCCCTCGTGGTCGAGGACGGCCATGGCGAGAACGGCGACCTGGAAGGCGGCCCGGTAATCGCGCAGCTCGGAAGGGCTCGCTCCGGTCGCATGACGCTCCGTGACCGGTGGTCGCACGGTGCCGTGGGCTCTGCCTGCCGGGGGCTCCGGCCCTTCGGAGGTTCCGCTCACCGCTTGCTCCCGCTGTGAAGATGGTCGTGAACAGGTGTGGTCGGACAGGCCACCGTGTGGGGCGCCGTTCCAGGGACGGTATCCACGCGGGAAAGCGTGGTGAAGCATAGAGGGTGGTGAGTCGGCCGTTCCAGCTCGCCGGGCGGTCCCGCCTCTCTGTACCCGCATGGCCTTGGATCCGGGCTTCAATCCGCTTTGCCCGTTACTGGTCCTTTCTGTGCGGTTCTGTGATCTTGCTTTGCCGGATTGATCGATTGTGACTGTCCGTGAAGCGGCTTGCGGTCCGAGTGTGTCTGACCCGAGTGGGGCAGCCCAACAGGACGTACGGCCCCGGACCGGCACAGGGTGGGTGGGGAGTCCCGTGTTTCCCACCCGGAGGTAGATGTGCCGCGACAGCGCAGACCCGGGGGAGTGGAGAGACCGAGTCCGCGTGGCCTGGCAGCCGCGCTGACCTCTCTCATGGCGCTCGTCGCCACTTCCCTCGTCGCGGGCCCCGCCGTGGCCACCACGCGTGACGCGGGCCCGTGCGCCCTGCCCAGGACCGGGGCCCACCACTCGCTCGGCCTCGACACCTGGAACGGCGCCTACCCCCGCCCCGACCGCGGACTCGACGCGGTCATGATCTTCCTCTCGTTCCCCGACTCCGAGCCCACGGTCACCCCGGCCGTGCTCACCGCCGACTACTTCCCCTCCACCACCCGCTTCTTCGAGCGCGCCTCGTACGGGAAGTTCACCCTGCGCCCGCACCCCCAGCAGCGGTGGACCGAGATGCCGCACTCCTCCACCTGGTACGGCATAGAGCGCGACTGGGACTCGGGGCGGCGCAGCGCGTATCTGCGCGACGCGATCGACGCGGCCGACGAGGCGGTCGACTTCTCGGCGTACGACATCGTCTATCTGGTCGCCGACCCCGACGCCCCCGGAGTCGACTCCGACGCCACCAAGGTCGTCAACTTCGACCGGCCGCTGCGGGCCGACGGCGCGGACATCAGGCGCGTCGTCACCCTCTTCGAGCAGCACCCGCCGGACCGCAACGTCCTCGCGCACGAGACCGGGCACGTCTTCGACCTGGCGGACCTCTACCACCGGCCCACGGACGGCAAGGGCGACTGGGACACCTATGTCGGTGACTGGGACGTCATGGGCAGCCAGTTCGGGCTGGCGCCCGAGCTCTTCGGCTGGCACAAGTGGAAGCTCGGCTGGCTCGACACCCGCCAGGTCCGGTGTGTGCAGGGCAGCGCCGACCTCACCCTGGAACCCGTCGCCGCCGCGCCCGGCGGATACACCGGGACTCGGCTCGCGGTGATCAGGACCGGCGAGGACAGCGCCCTGGCCATCGAGGCGCGCAGCGCCACCGGCAACGACGCGGCGACCTGCACCGAAGGCGTACTGATCTACCGGATTCGCAACGAGACCCCGTCCGGCGGCGGCCCGGTCGAGGTCCTGGACACCCATCCCGGCACCGACGCCTGCTGGGACCGGTCCGTCTACCCGCCGCTCGCGGACGCCCCGCTGGCCGAGGGCGAGACGTACACCGTGCCCGGCGAGCGCACCAGGATCGAGGTCGCGGACCGTACGCCCTCCGGATCCTGGACCATCCGGATCACGACCGGCACCTGAACACGAAGAAGCCCCCTCGCGAGAGCGAGGGGGCTTCTTCCGTCTGTGCGCCGTCAGGGACTCGAACCCCGGACCCGCTGATTAAGAGTCAGCTGCTCTAACCAACTGAGCTAACGGCGCCTGGTGACGTCGTAGACATTAGCACCCGGATCGGCAGGAGGAAAAATCGAATACGTGGCGGCCTGGGAGGGCTGTGACCTGCCCACCCGCACGCAGGCCCACAGGAGCACGTCGGGGCCGGGGAGCCACGGGTCACGGGTGTCGGGGGCGACCACCCAGCGGGGTCCGGAACCCTCGGAACCGCCGGCCAGGGGCGGCACGGTCACCGCGTCGCCGGTGCCGTGACAGAGCAGGGGAGGCACGGCCGCCCGGTGCGCCCCGGGCTGGCCGGGGCCGCCGGTGCCCCACTCCTCCCAGTCCAGCAGGGACGGCAGCCGCTGGGCCGTACCGGGGGCGGCGAACAAAAGCATCCGGCCCCGGTGCGTGGCGACCGGGCCGGAGCCGGGCCCCTCGGACCAGAGCTGCTCCAGCATCCGCCGGCCGAACAGCGCCGGCACGTTCACCACGTCGAAGACGGACCCGCACGGCAGGACGCCGGGGGAGCCCGGATGCGCCTGCCACTGGGAGAGCGTGCTGCGCGGATAGGCCGAGGCGCCGGCGAGCCAGGCGGCCCCCGCGGCGGTCACCGCGGCGGCCTGTTGCCGGGGCTGGTCCCGCAGCAGAGCGAAGATGTCGACGTTGCGGTGGGAGGCCCCTGCGGGGAGGGTCGTTTCGTCCTTCAGCCAAGCGCTCATGCACGCAGGTCTACAGGGAGTGACGGTACTGATTCCGAGAGTTGCGGGAAACGGGGACAGGGCAGGCCCTGGAGGAGTATCTTGCGCGCGGGCATATGCCAGCGGCGGTACCCGGGGTCAGGGCGAAACCGCCGGTCCGGTCAGGGTCCGGCTTCCTTGAGCAGCGACCTGCCGAACTCGATCATCTTCTTGGCATAGTCCTCGGTCCACTCCGCGCGCTGCGCGACATCGGCCGCTGTCAGCCGGTCGAAGCGGCGCGGATCGGCGAGCTGGGCGGCGGCCACCGCCTGGAATTCGACGGCCCGGTCGGCCGCGGCCCGGAAGGCGTGCGTCAGCTCCGTCGCACGGGCCAGCAGCTCCTGCGGGTCGTCCATCGCGTCGAGCTCGAAGAAGTGCTCGGGGTCGGCCGCCGCCTCCGACGGCTCGAAGAGCAGCGGTGCGGGTCGCATCCGCTGCCGCTCGTTCCGCTCGGGTTGTGCCATGGGGTGTTCCTCCTTCGTACGGCCGGATGGCCACCCTCCATTGTCCAGCCCCGCGCAAGAGGGCCGACGGGCGTCCTGGGCGGACGCCCTCCGGATCCTGTCCGGATCAAGGCCGCCAGCGCACCCGGTGTTCCGCGAGATGGGCCAGCACCGAGTGGTTCGCGTCCCAGCCGTCCGGGAATTTGACCGTGACACCCAGCTGGACCGGCTCGGTCGACGGGTGCTCGTCCAGCAGGTCCGCGACGCCCTCCCGGCACACCACGACGCAGGCATGGCGATGGCGGGAGGCCAGCACGCACAGGCGGCCCGTCTCCAGATGGAAGGCCGTGGCGTCCGGGCGGCCGGACAGGGGGTGCAGGACCACCGTCACGTCGAACTCCCGGCCCTGCAGCCGGTTCGCCGTGTCCACGGCCACGCCCGTGACCCCCAGCTCGGCCAGCGCGGCCCGGACCGCGGCGGCCTGGTCGCGGTGGGCCGTGCCGACGGCCACCCGGTCCGCGGTCACCGGGACCGGGTCCGGGGAGCGCTCGCTCGTCGCCGCGCCGCCCCGGTCCAGCAGCCGGCGGACGATCAGGGCCACCGCCCGGACCGCCTCCGGGTCGGTGCGCGGGGTGTGCCGTGCCGGGAGCTCCAGCAGGCCCCAGCCGGACTCCGCCGCCTCGTCCAGCACCCGGTCGGGACCCGATCCGTCCGACGGCACACCGAACGCCAGGCGCCGCTCCCCGTGTTCCGTACCGCTGCGGAACGGCGTGTACGGGTAGAAGGCGTCCGAGACGAGCGGCGCCGCGGACGCCGGGAGCCGCCAGGACACGGGCAGCCGGTGCTGCGGCAGCTCCGGGTTGTGGGCGAGCAGCGTGGTGACCGCGCTCGCCGACGGGTCGTACGACAGCCCCGCCCACTGATCGGCGCCGACGATCGAGAACGGGTCCAGCTGACCGGGGTCACCGACGAAAAGGGCCCGCTCGAAGAGTCCCGCGACGGCCAGCAGCGCGTCCGAACGCATCTGGTACGCCTCGTCGACGATCGCGTGCCCCCACGGCTCCACGTTCTTCACATGGGCCCACTTGGCGGCCGTGGAGATCACGATGTCGAGCCCGGCGAGATCCGCCGCCTTCGCCGACTTCCGTACGTGCTCCAGACCGTCCAGCACCGTGTCGTACGGATCGGAGTCGTTGCTGTGCAGACGGCCCACCGGCAGGCCGGGGGCCTTCTCCGCCAGCCGGACGACCAGGTCGTCCACCTGGGCGTTGGTCTGCGCGATCACCATCAACGGCTGTCCCGCAGCCGCCAGTTCGAGTGCGGCGCGCACCACCAGGGTCGACTTCCCGGCGCCCGGCGGCGAGTCCACCACGACGCCGCGCGAGGTGCCGCGCAGGGTGTCGTGGAGGATCGCGTCGGTCGCCCGCGTCGCCGCGGCGCCCGGGTCGAACGTGGCCTTCTCCGAGGTCACAGCAGGTCCTCCGCGGTCACGGGGTCGGGCTGTTCGGCCCGTTCGGCGGCGGCGCCGGGCGGGCCGCCGTGAGTCCAGGGGGTCTCCTCCGGATCCGGCAGCTTCGGGCCGCCGCGAGGGTCGTGCTCGAACAGCGTCCAGACGATCCGGTCGCCCGGCTCGGGGACCGAACCCGGCGCGGGTTCCTTGCTCCGGCCCATCCGGTCGGTGATCCGCAGCACCAGCAGGAGACCGCCCTCATCGGACGGCGCCCCGGCCTCCGCCTCCCGGACGAACTCCGCGGTCTGGGGCTTGCCGTCCAGGGAGCGGTACACCTTCGTCCGCTCACCGAGGTGCGGGTGCTCGTCCGTACGGACGGTGACCAGGGGGCGGGGCGAGGGCCGCTTCGACTCGCTGTACGCCATCTCCACCTCCGTCACCTCCCCGACGAACGCCTCGCCGGACAGCCGGCGCCCCGCGAGCACCAGCGGATCGTCCAGTGCCTCCTGCGCGTCGAGCTGGGCCTGCGCGGCCTCCCGGGAGGCCAGCTTCCGGGCGGCCGTCACCGCGTCGTCCCGGCGCGGCTGCGGGGGCTCGCCGGCCCGCACCCGGTCCCGGTGGCCCGTGAACGACCAGCGGTCCCGCGTCCAGCGGTCCTCGGCCCTGGCCCCCTCGGGCAGTTCGCCCAGCAGGTCGAGGCCTCGCCACACGGCGTCCCAGGCAGGCAGCATGACCTTCGCCAGCAAGGACCTGATCTCCCGCTCGGCGCTCGTCAGTCCGGCCAGGCGGGCGTCCGCGTCCAGTCCGTCCTCCGCGGCCGCCAGCGCCGTGCGCGCCCGGTCGTACGCCTCGATCGCGGGCGCCAGCAGCCGGTTGTCGAACGCCGGGTCCGTGGCCGGCCCGGCAGGCGGGCAGAGCAACTGGCCCTCCCGGTCCCGCTCCAGCTCCGCGCGCAGGGCGGCATCGGCGCCCGAGCAGCCGTCCGGAGGGGCGATCCAGGCCAGCAGCGCGCCGAGATGCTGGTCCTCCAGGCTGCTCTGGCCGGTCGCCCAGTGCCGGTTCAGCAGATCGGTCGTGGCGAGCAGCAGGGAGGAGCCCGGCACTCTGGCCCGCTCCGCGTAGTGCGTCAGCCAGCGGCCGAGCAGCGGGACCCGGGCGGGCGCCGGATACGGGGTGTCCGGGTCGTCCTCCGCCGTCCGCCGGAAGCGCATCGAGCGCCCCAGGAGGCGTACGAAATCGATGCCCGCCCGGCTCGGCACGATCAACTGGGCGGCCTCCGTGCACAGTTCGACCTCGACCTTGACCTTCTTCCCGGTCTCGGGATCGGTCTCGCTGCGTTCGGCCGGCTCCACCACGTCGGCGTACGACTCGATGTACGGCAGCACCGCCTCGGCCAGCTCGGCGAGGAACGCGAACCGCAGATCGCGGTCGCGCGGCTGGGCCACGGCCAGCAGACGGGGCGCCTCCCGGTCCGTGCCCACCAGGGCCCCGAGCGGAGCGCCCGCCTCACCGGCGGTGGTGAGCGGCACCAGCACGAGCGGGCGGCCGGTGAGATGGCGGTGGCGGACGGTGGCCAGCGGCTGGGCCCGCCCGCTCTCCACCGCTTCCAGCCGGGCCAGGGTGTTGATCAGTGACATACCGCCCGGCCTTCCAGGGCTTCCGCGCGCAGCGCGGCGGCGCGGCGCAGCGCGGCGACCGTCGGGTCGTCCGGGTCGCCCTCCTTGCCCGCCGCGGCGGCCAGCACCTCACCGACCGTCGTGAGTCCGCCGAGCTCGCCCCTGACGCTCCGTCCCAGCGTCTCCACGGCGCCCTCGGCCCGGGACTTCCCCCGGCAGTGGAAGGCCAGTTCGCACGCTGCGAGACACTCCGGGGCGTAGGCCGCGCCGACCGCGTCGACGGCCTGACCGAGCTCCCGCGGGGAGCACCCCGGGTCGAAGGTGGTGCCCTCGGGCAGGGTCGCGGCGATGTCCTCGATGCGCGTCAGCCTGGTCAGCTGGCGGCGCGTGACCGCCCGCTGCTTCCGGACGTCGACGACGGACGCGGTCGGCAGGTTGGAGAAGTCCTTCGGGCAGACCAGCAGCACCCGGTGCCCGACCTGGGCGCCCTCGGTCATCGCGGCGATCCGTTCGAGCGCCAGGACGTAGACGGCGGACTGCCGGGCCGCGGCGCCGACCTTGGCCGCGTCGGCCGAGCTGTCGATCATGGGGAACGATTTGATCTCCACGACCGTCCAGGTGCCGTCGGGGTGCACCACCACGGCGTCCGGTTCCAGATAGGCGGGCGAGCCCGCCACCTCCAGGGCCAGCATCGGATGGTCGAGCAGGGCCCAGCCGCCCGCCGCCGTCGCCTCCCGCAGCGCCAGCGCCGTCCTGGCGGCACGGCCCTCGGGTCCGGCGGCCGTCAGATCCGGCACCCGCGCCTCGTGCGGTGCCTCGCAGCCGCCGCCGAGCCGCTCGTACAGCAGGCGCAGCAGTTCCGTGCCGCCGTCGGCCTTCACCTTCGCCTCGAACGCGTTGCCCCGCATGAACGCGAACTGCGACTGGCCGAAGGCGGCGGGGGAGCCGAGCGCCGTGGCCAGCACGGCCTTGTTCACCCCCGCGGCGTCCAGCAGGGCGCGCCGCTTGCAGCCGGGGTTGGCGGCGAGGGCGGCCAGCGCGCGTGCGTCGAGCGGGTGCGGTGCGACGGACGGGCCGCGCAGCTCAGCGAGCCGCTGCCGCAGCGTCGTCGCCGGCGGGAACGCCGGTGTCGGTGGAGTCTGCGGAGGAGGTCCGCTGGCCGGGTATTCGCTCACCCGCGGAAGTCTTGCATCCGGCACTGACATCCGGGGCCTTACCGGTGTCCACGGCCCCGCGCACGGGGGTGGGGCCGGCCAGGAACCGGTGCTTCACACGGTCCGCGAGGCGGATCACCGGCCTGGTCAGCAGGGCTCCGGCCGCCATCACGGCGACGCCCGCCACGGCGTCCAGGAAGTAGTGGTTCGCGGTGCCCATCACCACGAGCGTGGTCAGCAGGGGATAGGCGATGCCGAGGGCCCGTACGAGAGGGTGGCGGCCGTGCCGCCACAGCAGGATGCCGCACCAGACGGACCAGCCGACGTGCAGGCTCGGCATCGCCGCGTACTGGTTGGTCATCCCGCCGAGCCCGCGCGGCGCGCTCGCCTCGGTGCCCCACCAGCCGTACGCGCTGTACTGGGCCATCGTGTCGACGAAGCCGTGCCGGGCGTCGAGCAGCCGGGGCGGGCAGGTCGGCATCAGCGTGAAGCCGATCAGACCGAGGAGTGTGGAGGTCATCAGCCAGGTGCGGGCCGCCCGGTAGGCGGCCTTCCGGCGGCGGAACAGCCAGATGAGGACGGCCGGGGTGATGAGGTAGTGCAGCGAGGCGTACGCGAAGTCGGCGGGTATCCCGAGCGCCGGGTTCGCGGTCAGCAGGCGGTTCAGGGGGTGCTCGGCGTTGAGGAAGAGCGACTGTTCCAGGCGGAGGATGGCGAGCCCGTGGTCGACGGCGGTCGACACGTCGCCGCGGACCAGCAGCCGTCCTGCCGAGTACAGCGCGTACACCACCGCGATCAGTGGCAGCTCCGTCCACCAGCGGGGGCGGTGGCCGGGTGCGGGCGCGGTGGTGGCGTGCTGCATCCGGTAGCTCTCCCCATGTTCATGCTGCCGTCGAATGGCATTCAACCGTACGGCGGTCGTCGGCCGGGGTTTCCCAGGGGGTCCCGGTTCCCGGCACCGCGCTCGCGGGCGCGGGCCCGGGCGGCGGGCCCTGGCCGGGACCGTGCTGGATGGGACGCCGTTACGGCCCCGGGGGTTGCCTCCCGGGCACGTGAGAGATGATGGAGCGGGAGGAATCGGCCGCGCCCCCGACGGGGTCCGGGACCGGTTGCCGTCCGCGTCGCTGTATCGGACATCGCCGTCCGGGACCTATCGGATCGTGAGATCCCAGTTCCAGGGAGAGCTTCCATGGCACCGCGCATCCTGCTCGCCCGGCACGGCCAGACCCAGTGGTCGGTGCGGGGCAATCACACGGGCAGGACGGATATTCCACTGCTGGACTCCGGCCGCGAGGGCGCCAAGCTGCTCGGCGAGCGCCTGCACCGCGAGCCGTGGGCGGGCCTGCCGGGGGTCGAGGTCAGGACCAGCCCGCTCGTCCGGGCCGCCGAGACCTGCGCGATCGCAGGCTTCGGGGAGCGGGCGGAGCCGTGGGACGCGCTGATGGAGTGGGACTACGGGGCGTACGAGGGGCTGACGCCCGCCCAGATCAGGGCGGACCGGCCGGACTGGCTGATCTGGCGGGACGGTGTGCCGGAGGGCGAGACGACGTCGGAGCTGTCCGCCCGCGCGGACGAGATCGTGGACTGGGCGAGGTCGGCGGACCGTGACGTCCTGGTCTTCGCCCATGGCCACATTCTGCGGGCGCTGGGGGCGCGGTGGCTGGGGGAGGACGTGTCGTTCGGCGCACGCATCCGGCTCGACCCGACGTCACTGTCGGTGCTCGGCTGGGCGTACGGCCTGCCTGCGGTGGAGCGCTGGAACGATACGGGGCACCTGGACCGGTAACGGTCCTCCGGGCTGCGCGCCGCCTCCGTGGACCCGGGTTCCGTCCTCGGACGCCGCACGGGCCGGGGGTGGGGTGGCCGGGGCTGGGGCCGGATCACGTCCGCCCGGCGTTCGAGGACGGAACCGTCGGAACCGTCGGCCCCGGAGCCGGCCGCCGGCCCGCCGCTTCGTGGCGGTCCACGAAGTCCCTGACCGCAGGCGACGCGTTCTGCGCCCGCAGTACCCCCACCGCGCTCGCCAGCATCGCCCGGATGCGCGAGGACTGGACCCGGTCCAGCAGGTCCAGCACCCCGTGGCCCGCCGTCGCCGCCTCGTCCGCGATCCCGGCCCGTGCCAGATCCCCGGTCAGCTGCGCCCGGTACAGCGCCAGGTTCCGCGTGAAGTGCGGGTCCTGGAGCCGCGTCGCCCGCCGTGCGTGCCGCGCCGCCCGCGGCCAGTCGCCCAGCGCCGACCAGCACTGGGCCTGGAGCATCTCCAGTTCCGCTTCCCGGAAGAACGTCATCCACTCCGGGTCCGCCGCCGACGCCCCGCGCTCGAACGCCGCGTGTGCCCGGCCGATCGCCCGGTCGCACCCGGTGCGGTCACCGAGCCCCGCCCTGCCCCCCGCCTCCCGCAGGGCCAGCAGTGCCAGCAGCCGTGCCGAGCCGAGCGGCCGGGCGGCCCGCTGGCCGGCCTCCGCCGCGCGCACGGCCTCGCGCGGCCGTCCCGTATCCCTGGCCAGGAACGACGCGTTGCAGAAGGCATGGGCTTCCAGCGCCGCGTCCCCCGCAAGCCGCGCCGTCGCCAGTGCCTCCGCGTAGTGGGAGCGGGCGTCCTCGAAGCGGCCCGAGTCATGGGCCAGCCAGCCCACCGAGATGGCCAGCTCCCCGGCGCCCGCGTGCAGCCGGTCCGCCGTGACGCGGCGCGTGGCCGTCCCCGCGTCGAGCAGGGCGTACGCGGCCCGCAGCGGCTGCGAGGCCCGCCGGTAGAGGCCGTCGCCCCCGTGCCGGTCGTCCAGCAGCCGGATCTGCCGCACCGCCTTCTCGACGGCGATCACTTCGGCCTCGCCCACCCGGCGCTGTGCGGGCAGGCTGGCCAGGGCGGCAGCGGCGGAGGCGCCGCCGAGGCCCAGGGACGCGGCCGCCACGGTGGCGGTCCCGCTGGTCATGAACATGCGACGCAGCACGTCGCTCTCCTCGTCGATGTCGCTGTGGAGCGTAGGGGGCGGTGAAGTGGCGGGGTGTGCGGAGGGGTCCGCGGCCGAGGCGCGCGCCCCGCGGCCGCGCACGGTCTCGCGGGCCGAGAAGCCCAGGTCCGTGAGGCCGGTCCCGGGGAACATGTGCAGGAAGACCCGTTCGTAGGCGTAGTTGGGGCAGCGGATCTCGCCGGACTCCACGCGGCCGATGTACCGGGCATCGCAGGCGACCTGTTCGCCGATCTCCCGCGCGGCCCGGCGGACCGCCGCCGCGAACTCCCCCGCGGAGCGCTGTCCGCGCAGTCGGCGGAAGGCGAGGTTGGGAACTGGCCGTGTCGACACCATGGCTGGGCCCTCTCCGGTGCAGCCGGGCGCTGGTTCTGTTGTCCCGGCGGAGCAAGAACGTACCTGCTGTGACGAGACGCACACGGAGTGTTTGCCTACAAAGCAGGCATCTCGCCCGTGATCCGCCATGAACTGCCATCCTTTGCGGCGGCGTGGTGCCGTAGCCCTTGACGCCATGAGCGCGTTGGTCCATGTGGAGACGGAGTCTGGCTCCGTTCGGCGATGAGAGGAGGGGTTCCCTTGCTGCACCTCGGCACGGAGACCGGCTCACGGACGACCGCGGCGCACCCCATGACCGCACCACCCGCCGCACCCGCACCCGCGTCCACACCCGCACCCCCCGCCCACGGCGGCGAACCGTGCGACCTCGTCACGGTCCCGGCCCGCCAAGGACTGGAGGCCGTCGACATCCTGCGCCGCGGAGCCGACCAGGAGGCCGTGGGCCCGGTCCTCCACGACGGCGCCTGCGACACCCTCGGCTTCCTGGTCCCGCCGGGCACCGCCGATGCCTGGGACGTCCCCGGCAGCGCCTGTACGCGGACGAACGGCCGCGGGCTCCGTATCCCCGCCGAGCCCCCCGTCCTCGGCAGCGGCTGGCTCCTGCCGCCCGCCGCCGACGCGCCGGTCACCGACCCGGCCGTGCTCAGGGAGGCCCTGGATCAGGCGGCCCGGCTGATCGAGGCGGCCGACAACTGCCAGTGAGCCCATAATGGCCGGACGGCCGGAACTCCCGGCGCCGCCGGTGAAGTGCCGGCCCCGGAACGTATGAGCAAGGGCGAGCAAGCGTGGCACGTCGAGGAGCGTCGGCAGGAGGCGCGAGCGCCCGGAAGCGGTCCGACCGCAAGCGGGAGCCCCTCGTCGCGGAGGTGGACGGCGGTCGCGCCGAGCTCGTCCCCGACCGCGAGCGGCCGCGCGGCTGGACGCTGCTGCTGGACGGCGCCCCGCAGTCGCATGTGGACCTCGACGATCCCGCGTACCTGTCCTTCGAGTACCAGCGCAGGATCGGCCACATGATCGATCTCGCCGCGCCCGCGCAGCAGCCCCTCCAGGTGGTGCACCTGGGCGGCGGGGCGTTCACGCTGGCGCGTTACGTCGCCGCGACCCGCCCCCGCTCCACCCAGCAGATCGTCGAGGCCGACGCGGCGCTCGTCCAGCTGGTGCGCCGCGAGCTGCCGTTGGACCCCCAGGCCCGGATACGCGTCCGGTCCACCGACGCCCGCGCCGGGCTCGGCAGAATGCAGGACGGCTGGGCCGACCTCGTCATCGCGGACGTCTTCAGCGGAGCCCGTACCCCCGCGCACCTCACCTCCACCGAATTCCTCGCCGAGGTGCGCCGCGTCCTGAAGCCCGGCGGACAGTACGTCGCCAACCTCGCCGACGGGCCGCCGCTGACCCACCTCCGCGGCCAGATCGCCACCGCCGCCACCCGCTTCCCCGAGCTGGCGCTCGCCGCCGATCCGACCGTGTGGCGCGGCCGACGCTTCGGCAACGCCGTGCTGCTCGCCTCGGACCTGCCGCTCGCCGTCGCCGAGCTCACCCGCCGCGTCGCGACCGATCCGCACCCCGGCCGCGTGGAACACGGGCGGGCGCTCGCGGACTTCACCGGCGGCGCGGCCGCCGTGACGGACGAGGACGCCAAGCCGTCCCCGGCGCCGCCGCCCTCCGCGTTCGGGTAGCCGCTACGGGCCGACGATCTGCACCTGTGGCGGATGGTCGTTCCAGGTGCAGAACACGGAGTACGTCGCTCCGGTCTCGTCGGCGAAATTGACCCTGATCCAGGTCGTGTTCGTCCACACCTGCATCGACCAGCCCGGCTCCGGAGTCGCCGACACCAGCTTCGCGGAGCTGCTGCCCAGCTCGAACACGGCCCGCCCGCCGTCCGTGCGGTAACTCTTCACCTCGCCCGAGGCGGCCGACGCGCTCGGCGTCCGCACAGGTGCCGGGCTGCTCGGCGGTGTTCGGGAAGGCGTACGGGACGGCGTGCGCGTGGCCGGAGGCGTGGTGCTGGGGCTCGCCGATGGCGAGGAAGGGGCCGGTGCCGCGCGGTGCGTGGACGAGGACACCGGCTCCTGCGTGCTCTGTCCGGTACGGGCGCCCACGGCGAGCGGCACCGCGCGCGGCGGGTCGTAGGCGGTCCCCGCCATCACCGTGTGCACGCCCCACCACGACAACGTGACCGCCGCCCCGGTGGCGAGCGACCACGCGATCGCGTGTACGAGTCCTCGTTGCATCCGGCACATCCTGCACCACTCGGGCCTCCGCTGTCCCGGAGAGGACCGGCCCGGCACCCGGCGCGGCCGGATGGCGTACGGTGCCGCCCATGGCAAGTGTGCTCGTGGTCGAGGACGACCAGTTCGTACGTTCCGCCCTCATCCGGCACCTGAGCGAGGCATCCCACACCGTGCGGAGTGTCGGCACCGCGCTCGAAGCGCTGCGCGAGGTCGCGCATTTCGGCTTCGACGTGGTCATCCTCGACCTGGGACTGCCCGACCTCGACGGTGGCGAGGCGCTGAAGATGCTCCGGTCCATCACCGACGTACCCGTGATCATCGCCACGGCGCGGGACGACGAGGCCGAGATCGTACGGCTCCTCAACGACGGCGCCGACGACTACCTGACCAAGCCGTTCTCGGTCGAACACCTCTCGGCGCGGATGGCGGCCGTGCTGCGCCGTTCGCGCGCGGCCGGCAGCGAGGCGCCGCCGCCCCGGGTCATCCAGGTCGGCGGGCTCTCCATAGACCCGCTGCGCCGCCAGGCCGAACTGGACGGGGCCACGCTCGATCTGACCCGCCGCGAATTCGACCTCCTGACCTTCCTCGCCGGCCGCCCCGGCGTCGTCGTCGCCCGCAGGGAGCTGCTCGCGGAGGTCTGGCAGCAGTCCTACGGCGACGACCAGACCATCGACGTCCATCTGTCGTGGCTGCGCCGCAAACTGGGCGAGACCGCCGCCAGGCCGCGCTATCTGCACACCCTGCGCGGGGTCGGCGTGAAGCTGGAACCGCCCGCATGAGATGGGCCCTCGTCAAGGTCTGTCTGGCCGTCACGGCCATGGTCGTCATCGCCTTCGCGGTCCCGCTCGGACTCGTCATCAAGGAGATGGCCCGCGACCGGGCCTTCTCCGACGCCGAGCGGCAGGCGGCCACCATCGGGCCGACCCTGTCCATCACCACCGACCGCAAGGAACTGACCCGGGCCGTCCTGTCCACCGAACCGGGTGACGAGGGGCGGCTCGCCGTCCATGTCCCCGCCGCCGCGGAACCGGACCGGCGGGCGCTGGAGATCGGCAGCCGCCGGGCCACCCGCAAGGACCTGGAGACCGTACGGAAGTCGGGGCGCGCCGCCATCGCCGAGGTCACCGGCGGCTCCGTGCTGCTCCAGCCGACGGCGCTGGGTTCCGGGGACATCGCGGTGGTCGAGGTGTTCGTGCCCGAGGGGGAGGTCTCCAACGGGGTCGCCACCGCCTGGCTCGTGCTGGCGGGTGTCGGCGTCGCGCTGATCGTCGGCTCGGTCGCGGTCGCCGACCGGCTCGGCGTACGGATGGTGGAGCCCGCCCAGCGGCTCGCGGGCGCCGCCCACGACCTGGGCGAGGGCAGGCTGGGCACGCGGGTCCCGGAAGAGGGGCCGACCGAACTGCGCTCGGCCGCCGTGGCGTTCAACTCGATGGCCGACCAGGTCGTCCAGCTCCTCGCCAACGAACGCGAACTGGCCGCCGACCTCTCGCACCGGCTGCGCACCCCGCTCACCGTGCTCCGCCTCAACGCGGCCTCGCTGGGCGAGGGGCCGGCCGCCGAACAGACCCGGGCCGCCGTCGAGCAGCTGGAGCACGAGGTCGACACGATCATCCGCACCGCTCGCGAACAGCGCCCCCAGACGCAGGGCGGCCCGCAGGCGGGTGCGAACGCGGGCTGCGACGCGTCTGAGGTGATCCGGGAGCGGATGGGCTTCTGGTCGGCGCTCGCCGAGGACGAGGGGCGCACGGTGCGTCTCGCGGGAGTGGACCGCACGGTACGGATCCCGGTCGCCCGGCCCGAACTGGCGGCGGCACTCGACGCGTTGCTCGGCAACGTCTTCCGGCACACCCCGGAGGGAACCGCGTTCTCCGTCGACGTGCACCACAGCGGTGACGCGGTCATCGTGCTGGTCTCCGACGCGGGCCCCGGCATCGCCGACCCCCGTGCGGCGCTGACCCGGGGTTCCAGCGGACGGGGCGGAGCGGCGGGCTCGACCGGCCTCGGGCTCGACATCGTCCGCCGGGTCGCGGAGTCCACCGGAGGCGATCTGCGGATCGGCCGGTCGGTGCTCGGCGGCACGGAGGTAAGGATCTGGATCGGGCTCGACGGCGGCCGGCCCGAGCGGGGCCGGCGCGGACACCGGGTGGGGCGGCAGCGACGTGGAGTGCTGCGCCGGAACGCAGAGTTCCGCCGTGGCTCCGGTGCGGGCACCCAGCATTAACCGGCGCCGATGCGCTCCTTAAGCCCACCCTAAGAACACCGGCCGGGGCCCGAAGCGCCCCAATTGCCGTCTTCGGTGCCGCTAGCGTCTGCCGCGAACCCCCACCCCCCGCAGGACAGAGGCAGGCACGCGATGGGCACCAGCACGCACCGCCGCACGGCGAGCACCAGAACCAAGGCGGTCGGCGCCGTCGTCGCCGCGGCGGTGATCGGCGGCACGGTCTTCGCGCTGACCGGCACCGCTCAGGCGGCCGCGGTCGGAGCGACGTACACCAGGACCAGCGGCTGGACCGGCGGATACACCGGGCAGTACGTCGTCACGAACGACAGCACGCGGGCCCGGTCGGACTGGACGCTCGAATTCGACCTGCCCACGGGCACGAAGATCAGCTCCCTCTGGAACGCCGAGCACACGGTCAGCGGCAACCACGTCACGGTGAAGCCCGCGAGCTGGGACACCGGGCTGGCCCCCGGCACGTCCGTCACCGTCGGCTTCGTCACCACCTCGGCCGGCACCGCGGGAGACCCGGCCGGCTGCCTCATCGACGAGGCCGCGTGTTCGGCCGGCCCGGGCACGACACCGGAGCCGAGCGGCCGGCCCACCGGCACCGCGTCCCCCGCGCCTGAGCCGACCCCCACGGCCTCCGAGACCGCCACGACGGCGCCGAGCGCGACACCGAGCACGACGCCCGCCCCCACTCCGTCGGAGCCCGGCGGCACCACGGAATCGGCAGGCTTCGCCCCGTACATCGACACCTCGCTCTACCCCTCGTACGACCTCCTGGACACCGTCACCAAGACCGGGGTGAAGGAGTTCACCCTCGCCTTCATCACCTCCGGCGGCAGCTGCGCACCCCTCTGGGGCGGCGTCACCGGCCTCGGTGACGACAAGGTCGCCGCCCAGATCGACGCGCTGCGGGCGAAGGGCGGTGACGTCCGGGTCTCCTTCGGCGGCGCGGCCGGAGCCGAACTGGCCCTGCACTGCTCCTCGGCCGCAGAGCTCGCCGCGGCCTACGGCAAGGTCATCGACGCCTACGGGCTCACCAAGGCCGACTTCGACATCGAGGGCGGTGCGCTGCCCGACACGGCCGCCAACTCCCGCCGCGCCCAGGCCATAGCCCAGCTTCAGAAGTCGCACCCCGGCCTGGACGTCTCCTTCACGCTGCCGGTGATGCCCGAGGGGCTGACCCAGCCGGGTGTGGACCTGCTCGCCGACGCGCGGAAGAACGGCGTCCGGGTCGACGCGGTCAACATCATGGCGATGGACTACGGCCCCGCGTACAGCGGCGACATGGGCGCGTACGCGATCCAGGCGGCCACCGCCACACAGGCGCAGATCAAGGGGGTGCTCGGGCTCTCCGACACCGCCGCGTGGAAGGCCGTCGCGGTCACCCCGATGATCGGTGTCAACGATGTCGTCACCGAGATCTTCAAGGTCGAGGATGCCGCGCAGCTTGTGAAGTTCGCCCAGGAGAAGGGCATCGGCCGGCTGGCGATGTGGTCCGGCACGCGGGACAAGGCGTGCCCGGGCGGTGCGCAGCCGAGCGCGGATGCCAGTTGCAGTTCCATCATGCAGGAGCCGTTGGCCTTCACGAAGGCGTTCGGCGCGTACGAGTAGTCCTCCGGACCGCCACCCCCCCCGCGTGCCCCGGCCGGGCCCCACATCCCCCCACGACCCCGGCCGGGGTGCGCGCCCCCCTTTTTCCGCGGATGGAAGATGTCCTCGATCGCCGGACGGCTTGAGGGCGCCCGGACGGGTCGGGCGGTGAGACCGACAGGAGTGGAGCACGGCGGCACCCTCGTTCCGCCGTGCCCCGGTTCGTGGCGTGCTCAGCCGGTCGGCGGCTTCGGAAGGACCCCTGTCCTCGCCAGCTCGCCGTACCAGTGGGCGCTGGCCTTGGGCGTACGCGTCTGGGTGGGGTAGTCGACGTGGACGATGCCGAAGCGCTTGCCGTAGCCGTACGCCCACTCGAAGTTGTCCATCAGCGACCAGAGGAAGTAGCCGCGCACATCGGCCCCGTCCTCGATCGCCCGGTGGACCGCCGACAGATGCCCGTGCAGATAGCTGATGCGCTCCACGTCCCGCACCACACCGTCGTCACCCTGCTTGTCGGGATACGCCGCACCGTTCTCCGTGATCATCAGAGGCATGCCCGGCGCCTCCTTCGTGTACCGCATGAGCAGGTCGTGCAGCCCCGACGGGTCGATCGACCAGCCCATCTCGGTCTGCTCGCCCGGCGGCTGGTGGAAGGCGACATGCTCCGAACCGGGCCACGGCGAATGGTCGCTCGACCCGTGTCCGTCGTGGCGCGGGCCCTGCGCGTCGGTGCCGTCGGAGACGATCGCCGGTGTGTAGTAGTTGATGCCCAGCGAGTCCAGCGGCTGGTTGATCGCCGCCAGGTCGCCCGGCTCCACGAACGACCAGTCGGTCAGCCGCGCCGTGTCCTCGAACAGGTCCCGCGGGTACGAGCCCTTGAGCACCGGGTCCGAGAAGACCCGGTTGGCCAGCGCGTCGATTCGGCGCGCGGCATCCAGATCCTGCGGCGACTGCGTCCGCGCCCGCACCGCACTCGGGTTGAGGCTCAGCGAGACCTGCGCCCGGGCGGGCAGTGCCGCACGCAGTGCCTGCGTGCCCAGGCCGTGCGCCAGATTCAGATGATGGGCGGCGCGCAGCGCGGCGACCGGCTCCGTACGCCCCGGGGCGTGCACCCCGGAGCCGTATCCGAGGAAGGCGCTGCACCAGGGCTCGTTGAGCGTGGTCCACAGCTCCACCCGGTCACCGAGCGCCCGCGCCACGATGTCCGCGTACTCGGCGAAGCGGACGGCGGTCTCCCGCGACGTCCAGCCGCCGGCGTTCTCCAGCTCCTGCGGGAGGTCCCAGTGGTAGAGCGTGAGCATCGGCTTCACGCCCCGCTCCAGGAGCTCGTCGACCAGGAGGCGGTAGAAGTCCAGGCCGCGCTGGACCGCCGGTCCGCGCCCGGTGGGCTGCACCCGGGACCAGGAGACGGAGAAGCGGTACGCGTTCACCCCGAGGTCCGCGATCAGCTGCACGTCCTCGGTGCGGCGGTGGTAGTGGTCGGTGGCGACGTCGGCGTGGTCGCCGCCCTCCGTCTTGCCCGGTGTGTGGCTGAAGGTGTCCCAGATGGAGGGCGTACGGCCGTCCTCCCGTACCGCGCCCTCGATCTGATGCGCGGAGGTCGCGGTGCCCCAGAGGAAACCGGGTGGAAAGTGTGCGGACATGGAGAGCCTCCGTGAGTGTCCTGAGAGTCCTGGGAAAGGGAGAAGGAGGGCGTGCGGGGGGTCAGCCCTTGACGGCGCCCTGCATGATGCCGCCGACGATCTGCTTGCCGAAGAGCACGAAGACGGCCAGCAGGGGCAGCGTGCCGAGCAGGGCGCCCGCCATGATCACCGACTGGTCGGGGATGTACCCCCGGCCCAGCCCGGTGAGCGCCACCTGCACGGTGGGGCTGCCGTTCTGGGTCAGCGCGATGATCGGCCAGAAGAAATCGTTCCAGGCCATGACGAACGTCAGCATCCCGAGCACCGCCATCGCGGGCCGCGCGGCCGGGAAGACCACGTGCCACACGATGCGCAGACTGCTCGCCCCGTCGACCCGGGCCGCCTCGATCAGCTCGGTGGGCAGCGCCCCGATCAGGTACTGCCGCATGAAGAACACCCCGAAGGCGCTCACCAGTGTCGGCAGGATGACCGCCTGGAGCTGATCGGTCCACTGGAGCTTGGCGACCATCATGTACAGCGGTACGACGCTGAGCTGCGGCGGCACCATCATCGTGCCGATGACCAGCAGCAGCAGGACGTTCTTGAAGCGGAAGCGCAGCTTGGCGAAGGCGAACCCCGCCAGCGTGGAGAAGACGACCGTGCCCACCGTGATGGAACCGGCGACGATCGCCGTGTTGAGCAGGGCGGACCCCATGTTGGCGTCGGTCCAGGCGATCTCCAGGTTCTTGAAGAGATTGCCGCCGAACCAGAACGGCGGCGGATTCTGCGCCAGCCGGTGGTTGTTGCGGGACGCCGCGATGGCTGTCCACACCAGGGGGAAGAGCGAGATCACCGTGAAGACGGTCAGCACCGCGTAGGTGATCCTGCCGCCGTGCAGGTGCTTGCCGGCGCGGTTGCCGCCGCGCCGCAGTCCCCTCCGCTTGCCCGGCGGTGCGTCCGGCGGGATCACCCGGTCGGCCGGAGTCAGGGTTGTCATCGTGTCGCCCCTCATGAGCTCTTGCGCAGACGACGGCCGATCAGCCAGTTGACGGCGCCGATCAGCAGCAGGATCAGGAACATCGTCCAGGCGATGGCCGAGGCCCGGCCGAGGTGGAGATTGACCCAGCCCTGCTCGTACAGATAGAGACCGAGCGTCTGGAACTGGTGGTTGGCCCCGCCGGTGGCACCCGCGCCCCGGTTGAACAGGAGCGGCTCACCGAAGAGTTGGGTCGCGCCGATCGTCGACACCACACAGGTGAAGAGGATGGTCGGCCGCAGCGACGGGATCGTCACATGGACGAACTGCTGCCAGCGGGTGGCGCCGTCCAGCGCCGCCGACTCGTAGAGGTCGTTCGGGATCGCCTGCATCGCGGCCAGGTAGATCAGCGCGTTGTAGCCGGTCCACCGCCAGACGACGATCGTCGACACGGCGAGCTGCGAGGTCCACTCGCCGTTCTCCCAGTCCACCGGGCCGAAACCGACCTGCCCCAGCAGCCAGTTGATCATCCCGATGTCACGGCCGAACAGCATCACGAACACGAGCGTCGCCGCGGCCACACTCGTCGCGTACGGAGTGAGGATCGCGACCCGGAAGAACATCGAGCCGCGGAGCTTGTAGTTGAGCAGATGCGCGATGCCGAGGGCGATCAGCAGCTGCGGAACCGTGGAGAGGACCCCGATGGTCAGGGTGTTGCGCAGCGCGTTCCAGAAGAACTCGTCCTCCATCAGTCTGGAGAAGTTGCGCAGCCCGATCCATTCCATGTCGTTCGGGGCGGTCAGCTCCACCTGGTGGAGCGAGGCCCACCCCGTGTAGAGCAGCGGGAAGAGGCCGAAGGCCAGGAAGAAGACGAAGAACGGAGCCACGAAGGCGTACGGACTCCACTTCAGGTCCCACCGGTACAGCCGGCTGCGCCGCTTGCTGTGCCCCGGACCCGGCGAACCGCCGCCGCCCACGCGGCGCGGGGCCGCGCCCCCCTCGGAGAGGGGCGCGGCCGTACGGGACTTACTTGTCGTTCCGCTCACCGGAGGTCACTTCTCCAGGGCGTTGTCGATCGCCTTCACCGCGGCGTTCCAGCCGTCCTCGGACGAGACGCCCTTCTGGTCGACCTGGAGCATGCCGACATCGGCCAGGTTCTGGGCGATGATCAGGTCCTTCGGGCCGACGATGGTCACCGGGATGTTCTTGGCGGCGTCGGAGAAGATCTTGCCGATCGGGGCGTCGTTGACGTACGGGTCCTTGGCGTCGGCGACTTCGGGCAGAGAGAACGCGGCCTGCGCGCTCGGGAAGCTGCCGCGCTTGGCGAAGAACGTGGCCTGCTGCTCAGGGGCGGTCAGCCAGGCGACGAGCTTGGCGGCCTCCTCCTTGTTCTTGCCGGCCTCGGGCACGGTCAGGAAGGAACCGCCCCAGTTGCTGCTCTTGGGCGCGGCGGCGATGTCCCACTTGCCCTCGGTCTTCTCGGCGCCCTTGTCCTTGATGTAGCCGACCATCCACGGCGGGCAGGAGATGGTGGCGAAGGTGCCGTTCACGATGGCCTGGTCCCAGGAGGGCTGGAACTGCTGGAGCTTGGCCGTCAGACCGCGGTCGGCCGCCTTCGCGGCGACATCCCAGGCGTCCTTGACCGCCGGGTTGGTCTTGTAGACGACCTTCCCGTCCTTGTCGTAGTAGCGCTCGGCCGAGCCGCCCTGGACGGCGGCCATCAGGCCGGAGGCGGAGTCGATGAACGCGGTGCCCTTGGGCGCCTTCGCCTTGTACTTCTCGCCCGTTTCGAGGAACTTCTGCCAGTCACCGGCCCACAGCGCGCCGACTTCCTCGCGGTCGGTGGGGAGCCCGGCCTTCTCGAAGAGGTCCTTGCGGTAGCAGATGCCCTGGGGGCCGATGTCGGTACCGAGCGCGACCGTCTTACCGCTCTTGTCGGTGCCCTGCGCCCACTTCCACTCCAGGAAGTTCTCCTTCTTCACCCCGGCGGTCTTGCCCAGGTCCACCAGCTTGGCGGACTGCGTCTGGGCGATCTCGGCGATGTTGTTGACCTCGATCGCCTGGATGTCGGCGAGACCGCTGCCCGAGGCGAGGTGCGTGAGCAGCTGCGGGTAGTAGTTCTCGTTCCGCTCGATCGACGTCTGCTCGATGTTGATCTCGGGGTGGAGCTTCATGTACTTGTCGTACAGCCCCGCCTCCTTCAGACCGAAGGCACCGAAGACGCCGACGGTGATCGTCGTCCTGCCCTTCCCGTTGCCGCCCGCGGACGAGGAGGACGAGGGATCACCGGAATCCTCCGCGCAGCCGGCCAGCAGCCCGGCACCGAGCGCGGCGACGGCGGCGACGACCACGGCCCTGCGGAAGGTGCGGCGGGGCGGTGGCGCGGTCGTTCCCCGGGTGAAGACAGAAGTGCGCATTGCGGCCTCCTAGTGCCCTGTACGTGCCCTCCCCGGCCCAACTGCGCGAACGCGTCCGTACGTTGTTTCGCGCTGTGGCCCAGGTGAGGGACGTGCGGGATGTGTATGAGTCAGGTACGGTGGGAGCGCTCCCATACGTGATGTGTTGAAGGGTTGCGGCTCGCTGAGAGGGTGTCAAGGGACCGGACGCCGAGACTTGTCTCAGTTATCAGCTTGTGAGAAATTTTCGACGACTGGGAGGGGCAGCCATGACTGTTCGTGGAAGGCAGGGGCGGCGGCCCACACTCGAGGAGGTCGCGGCGAGAGCGGGCGTCGGCCGCGGCACGGTGTCCCGGGTGATCAACGGATCACCCCGCGTGAGCGACACCACCCGGGCCACGGTCGAGGCGGCGGTCAACGAACTGGGGTACGTGCCCAACCGTGCCGCCCGCGCCCTGGCGGGCAATCGCACGGACGCCATCGCCCTCGTCGTGCCCGAGCCGGAGACCCGGTTCTTCGCCGAGCCGTACTTCTCCGACATCGTGCGCGGGGTCGGCGCGGCCCTCGCCGACACCGAGATGCAGCTGCTGCTCACCCTCGCGGGCAACGACCGCGAGCGCCGCCGGCTGGCCCAGTACCTGACCGCGCACCGCGTGGATGGCGTCCTCCTGGTCTCCGTGCACGCCGACGACCCCCTTCCCGACCTGCTGGCGCAGCTGGGCATGCCCTGCGTGATCAGCGGTCGCAGGCACGCCGCCGAACCCCTGGCGTCGGTCGACTCCGACAACTTCGAGGGCGCCCGCTCGGCCGTCAACCACCTCATCTCCCGTGGCCGCCGCTCCATCGCCACCATCACGGGCCGCCTCGACGTGTACGGCGCCCAGCGCCGGCTCGACGGCTACCGAGAGGCTGTCGCCGCGGCGGGCCTGGCCCCGGACGAGCGCCTGATCGCCCCCGCCGACTTCACCGAGGAGGGCGGCGCCCGCGCCATGCGGGAGCTCCTCGGCCGCTGCCCCGAGGTCGACGCGGTCTTCGCCGCGTCCGACGTGATGGCGGCGGGCGCCCGCCAGGTCCTGCGCGAGGCCGGCCGCCGCGTCCCCGACGAGATCGCCATGGTCGGCTTCGACGACTCGGCGGTGGCCCGCCACATGGACCCGCCGCTCACGAGCGTCCGGCAGCCCACCGAGGAGATGGGCCGCACGATGACCCGCGTCCTGCTCCAGGAGATCGCGGACCCCTCCGACGACCGCCCGCGCATCGTGCTGCCCACGGAACTGGTCGTACGGGACTCGTCCTGACCGGACGCGGGAACGCCCTCCGCTTCCCGTGACCCGGGTCAGGGGAGGCGAAGGGCGTCGGCACAACGAGAAGAGCCCCGGTCCGCGGACCGGGGCTCTTCCTTCAGGGTGAGTAACGGGACTTGAACCCGCGACATCCTGGACCACAACCAGGTGCTCTGCCAGCTGAGCTATACCCACCATGTCGCCCGGTCGCTTTTCCGACCGGCCGAGAAAAAGTGTACAGGGTCCGAGAGGGTGCTCGCGCCCTGGTTGTTTCCGCCCCGTCCACGGGCCCCGAAAGGCCCGTGACCAGGGTCGTCGTTCTACTCCGCGGGGGCCGCGAAGCGCGCCGCGATCTCCTTGGCGCGTACCGAGTCGGGGCCGGGCTGCGGTACGAAGACCGCCTCCCGGTAGTAGCGGAGCTCCGTGATCGAATCGCGGATGTCCGCCAGTGCCCGGTGGTTGCCGTTCTTGTCCGGACTGTTGAAGTACGCCCTCGGGTACCAGCGGCGTGCGAGTTCCTTGACCGAGGACACATCGACGATCCGGTAGTGGAGGTAGCCCTCCAGCTGCGGCATGTCCCGCGAGAGGAAGCCCCGGTCGGTACCGACCGAGTTTCCGCAGAGCGGGGCCTTGCCGGGCTCCTTCACGTGTTCGCGCACATAGGCCATGACCTGCTCCTCGGCGGCTTCCAGGGTCGTACCCCCTGCAAGCTCGTCGAGGAGCCCCGAGGCGGTGTGCATCTGCCGCACCACCTCGGGCATGGTCACCAGGGCCGCGTCCGGCGGGCGGATCACGATGTCCACCCCTTCGCCGAGCACGTTCAGCTCCGAGTCGGTGACCAGTGCGGCCACCTCGATGAGTGCGTCGTCCGTCAGCGAGAGCCCGGTCATCTCGCAGTCGATCCACACCATACGGTCGTTCATGGGCCCCACCCTACGGGGCGCTGCGCTGCCCCGGCAGGGCCGGGCGTCCCGGGGCGTACGCGTCCGGACCCGGTCTCAGGTGCTCCATGGAGCCGCCGGAGACCGCGCCGACCGGGGCCGGCCCGGGTGGTGCGGCAGCCGGTGCGGGCCGCCGGCCCGTGACCGCGCCCTGGGCGGGCACGACCGGGTCGATCGCCGTGGTGATGCTCTCCAGGCCCCCGCCCTGCGGACGGCGGGCCCGGTAGGCGGCCCGGTAGGCCGCCGGGGACGAGCCCAGCTGGCGGCGGAAGTGCCCGCGCAGCGCGACCGGTGAGCGGAACCCGCAGCGGCCCGCGACCTCGTCGACCGAGTAGTCGGAGGTCTCCAGCAGCCGCTGTGCCTGCAGCACCCGCTGGGTGATGAGCCACTGGAGCGGTGCGCTGCCGGTGAGCGAGCGGAACCTCCGGTCGAAGGTCCGTCTGCTCATGTAGGCCCGCGCGGCCAGCGTCTCCACGTCGAACTGTTCGTGGAGGTGCTCCAGCGCCCAGGCCACCACCTCGGCGAGCGGGTCGGAGCCGATCTCCTCCGGCAGCGACCTGTCGAGGTAGCGTTCCTGACCGCCGCTGCGGCGCGGCGGCACGACGAGCCGGCGGGCGAGTGCCCCGGCGGCCTCCGTGCCGTGGTCCGTACGGACGATGTGCAGGCAGAGGTCGATTCCGGCGGCCGTGCCGGCGGAGGTGAGCACGTCGCCGTCGTCGACGAAGAGCTCACGCGGATCGACGTGCACCGACGGATAGCGCTTGGCCAGCGTCGGTGCGTACATCCAGTGTGTCGTCGCCGGACGGCCGTCGAGCAGGCCGGCCGCGGCGAGGACGAAGGCTCCCGTGCACAGTCCGACGATGCGTGCGCCCTCTTCGTGGGCACGGCGCAGCGCGTCCAACGCCTCTGCGGGAGGTGGTGATGTGATGGATCGCCAGGCGGGCACCACGACGGTGCCTGCCCTGCTGATCGCCTCAAGGCCGTACGGTGTGCTGAGTTCGAGTCCACCCGTGGTGCGCAGTGGCCCCTCTTCGCCTCCGCAGACGAGCAGCCGGTAGCGGGGAACTCCCGCGTCCTGCCGGTCGATTCCGAAGACTGAGAGCGGGATGGAGCTCTCGAAGATAGGGCCGCCGCTGAAAAGCAGTACGGCTACGACTTCCCGGCGTCGCCGCCCGGTCAGCTTCCGTGCGGCCTCCGTTGCGGTGGCGGAGTCCTGGCTCATGACGCTAAGCCCCCCTCGGTGTTCGCGTCTCCCTGGTCCTTACGGGCCTGTCGCTCCTGCACGTTTCCCCTCGGTCTCGCACGAGTCCGCAGACTTCGTCCCATGATCGAATCTACTGCGTCCCGTGGTGCCGTGGTGACACGTTCCCCCACCGGCACTATGTCGACAAGGCAACTTGGCGCGAAGCTGTCGATCACGAAGCGTTCCACTCGCGAGGCGCCCAGGGAAGTGCGCCTCGCGATCTTGGCCCGTCCCCGTTGGGTGAAAGCGTACCGCGCGGTCTATTCCTGCCTGGTGGCACGTGGGTTGGCCGGGCAGAACACCAAGAGTTGGACGGTGGCGCGAAGTTGGCTGAAAACCAGCGGTTGTGTGCGCGGAAACCAGTCACGCCCCGGCGTGCGACCCCTCGATCACCTACCGCCCCGGCGCGCGCCTTCGGTCTCGCGGGCGCGCGAGGGGGCGTACGAGGGGGTGCGCGAGGGGGCGTCGGCGGGCTCGCGTGCGGGGGTGGCCGCCCCGGCGTTGTCGTGTGCGGACCGGCGCAGCAGCAGTCGGCAGGCCGCGGTGACGGCCGCCAGCCCGAGGGCCCAGGACGCGCCGCCGCCGAGCCAGGTGCCGTACACCGCGAAGGCGGCGGGGACGAGCAGGCAGCAGAACAGCCCCCAGCGGGCCGCGTCCGGGGGCATGGCGGTGCCCGCGGGCTCGACGAGGGGGGCGCCGGCGGTCGGGTCGGCCGGGGGTGCGGACACGGCTACGGGCACGGTTTCTGCTCCCTGGAAGGCGGTGGTGGCTCAGTGTGACGGTGGGGCTAACGCCGGAATGTCCTGACTGGTCACGAATCGCCCCGAAGCGGCCCGCGGGGGCCCGTGGAAGGGGGAGGGGAGGGGAGGGTGCGGAATGGTGTCGTCCGGTCGGGTGAGGCTCGGTGTACGGCACAACCGGCATTGCCATACGCCGCCGCCTCGGGCATGCTCCCTCCAACGTCGCACGCGCTTTGCGGGGGTCTGGGCTGTGGAGGAGTGGCGCCGTACCCTTGGGGGTATGGGGTTGGGAAGATGATTCCCGGACACACCTTCGCCTCCTGAAACACCGCCCGAAGCCGCTCCCTCCACACGAGGACTCTCTTCGCCGAGACACCGATGGCCGGTCACGAAATCCCTGAACCCGCAGACCGCAAGCAGGTTGCCGACCCAGAGTCGGACCCGCTGACGGTAGAAGAAACACGTCATTCCTGCGACCCGGCCTTCCGGCACGGAGTCGTGGTCGGTTTTGACGGCTCCATGTCCAGTGAACGGGCCCTGGCGTATGCCATCGGCATGGCCTCGCGTTCCGCTTCGGGCCTGATCATCGTGCATGTCGCCAACCGGCTGCCGACCACCGTCTGGGCGGGCTGCGAGCCTCCCGTCTTCGTCGACGTGCCCGATCACCGCACCGAGGTCCTCGGCCTGGAGCTGGCCTGCGCGGACTACCTCTCCGAGGTCCCGTGGGTGCTCGTCGAGCGCGGCGGCGACATCTGCCACGAGCTGGAGGAGGTCGGCCGCGAGTATTCGGCCGACGCCATCGTCGTCGGCTCGACGCACGGCATCGTCGGCCGGATCTTCGGCTCGGTGGCGGGCCGCCTGGCGCGCCGGGCGCAGCGACCGGTCATCGTCATTCCCTGAGTCGCCCCTGAAGAACAGCGAGCGGCCCCGCCCCACGGTGACGTGGGACGGGGCCGCTCGCTGTTCTTCGCGTACGACTACTCGACCGTGACGGACTTCGCCAGGTTGCGCGGCTTGTCGATGTCGCGGCCCATGGCCAGCGCCGTGTGGTAGGCGAAGAGCTGGAGCGGGATGCCCATCAGGATGGGGTCCAGCTCGTTCTCGTTCTTCGGTACGACGATGGTGTGGTCGGCCTTCTCCTGCACCTGGTGGGCGACGGCGAGGATGCGGCCGCTGCGGGCCTTGATCTCCTCCATCGCGGCGCGGTTCTTCTCCAGCAGCTCGTCGTCCGGGACGATCGCCACGGTCGGCATCGCGGGCTCGATGAGGGCGAGGGGGCCGTGCTTCAGCTCGGAGGCCGGGTAGGCCTCGGCGTGGATGTACGAGACCTCCTTGAGCTTCAGCGAGGCCTCACGGGCGACGGGGTAGCCGCGCACCCGGCCGATGAACATCATCGACTTGGCGTCCGCGTACTCGGCGGCCAGCTTCTTGATCTCGTCCTCGTTGGCGAGGATCTCGCTGATCTGGCCGGGCAGCTTGCGCAGGCCGTCGATGATCCGCTTGCCGTCGGCGACCGACAGGTCCCGGATCCGGCCCAGGTGCAGGGCGAGCAGGGCGAACGAGACGACCGTGTTGGTGAAGCACTTGGTCGAGACGACACAGACCTCGGGCCCGGCGTGGACGTACGTACCGCCGTCGGCCTCCCGGGCGATCGCGGAGCCGACCACGTTGACGATGCCCAGGACGCGCGCGCCCTTGCGCTTGAGCTCCTGGACGGCGGCCAGCACGTCGTACGTCTCGCCCGACTGGGAGACCGCGACGTACAGGGTGTCGGGGTCCACGACCGGATTGCGGTAGCGGAACTCGGAGGCGGGCTCGGCGTCCGCGGGGATGCGGGCGAGCTCCTCGATCAGCTGGGCGCCGATCTGGCCCGCGTGGTACGAGGTGCCGCAGCCCAGGATCTTGATCCGGCGGACCCCGCGCGCCTCGCGGGCGTCCAGGTTGAGGCCGCCGAGGTGCACGGTGGAGAACCGGTCGTCGATCCGGCCGCGCAGCACACGGTCCACGGCGTCGGCCTGCTCGGAGATCTCCTTGTGCATGTACGTGTCGTGGCCGCCCATGTCGTACGACTCGGCCTCCCACTCCACGGTGGTGGGCGTGGCCGTCGTGGACGAGCCCTCCGTCGTGTACGTACGGAAGTCGTCGGCCTTGAGGGTGGCCATCTCGCCGTCGTCGAGGGTGACGACCTGGCGGGTGTGGGCGACCAGGGCGGCGACGTCGGAGGCGACGAACATCTCCTTCTCGCCGATGCCGAGGACGACCGGGGAGCCGTTGCGCGCGACGACGATGCGGTCGTTGAAGTCGGCGTGCATGACGGCGATCCCGTACGTGCCCTCGACCAGGCGCACGGCCTCGCGGACCTTCTCCTCCAGGGTGACCGCCTGCGAGCGGGCGATGAGGTGGACCAGCACCTCGGTGTCGGTCTCGGAGAGGAAGACGATGCCGTCGGCGACGAGCTTCGCACGGAGCTCGTCGGCGTTGTCGATGATGCCGTTGTGGACGACGGCGACCTTGTTGTCGGCGTCCATGTGGGGGTGGGCGTTCTCGTCGCTCGGGGCGCCGTGGGTGGCCCAGCGGGTGTGGGCGATGCCGGTGGTGCCGGCGAAGCGCTTGGGGACACGGGCCTCCAGCTCGCGGACCCGGCCCTTGGCCTTGACCATCTTCAGGGTGCCGGGCTTGCCGGCCGCCGCCTTGCTGGTGACCACGAGGCCCGCCGAGTCGTAACCCCGGTACTCCAGCCGCTGCAGACCTTCCAGCAGCAGGGGTGCCACATCACGCTTGCCGATATAACCGACGATTCCGCACATAGAGTCTCTGCCCCTCCATCGACGTACAAGTGAGTGCTCAGCCGTAGACGATGCGGCGCAGCTGACGGAGCGAGAGCTCCGGCGGCGCGACCGCGCGGTACGGCAGCTCGGCCGCGATCCGTTCGAAGATCTCCGTGTTCACCAGGCCGCCGGACTGCAGTTCTCGGTGGCGGCGGCGGACGAAGTCGTCGGTCGTCTCGTCGAAGTACGCCAGCACATCGAGGATCACCCGGGCCGCCTCACCGCGCTGGAGCGCGGTGCTGCGCACCAGGTGGTCGATGAGGTCGTCGTGCGACGAGCGGCGTTCGAGCACTCGTCGATATTGCGTGTCGGGCTCGCATTGTGCAAGAAATCTGCCCGATATCGGGCAGGAGGGCGGGGAAAGCCATGAAAATCTGTCTCCGACCCGTGATGTGGGTGACGGGAGATGCGGCCGAGGTGGTCTAGTCCCTTGACCATCTGTGAGGCGCGCGGTACGGATGGTGACTGTTCGGTTGCTCGGAGAACCACAGGTGTGAACCCGACGAAGGGACCCCCTTGTGAGACAGCGCAGAACGCTTTCCCGTCTGTTCGGCTCGCTGGTGCTCGTCGCGGCGGCCGCGATCTCCAGTGTCGGAGCCGCTCCGGGCGGCAGCGGTACGGCCGCGGCGGACCCGCCCCGGCCGCTCGGCGAGGTCGTGCCCGCCCCCGCCCGGGTGGCGGCGGGCGGCTCCCCGTACGTCGTCACGACGGGCACCCGCATCCGGGTCGACGACGGCTCCCGCGAGGCCCGGCAGATCGGTGAGTACCTCGCGGACCTCCTGCGCCCCTCCACCGGTTACGCGCTGCCCGTCACCGACAGGGACGGCCGCGACGGCATCCGCCTCCGGCTCGGCTCCACCGACCCGGCCCTGGGGTCCGAGGGCTACCGGCTCCAGTCCTCCGGCGGCTCCGTCACCATCACCGCGCGCGGCCCGGCCGGTCTGTTCCACGGGGTGCAGACCCTGCGGCAACTGCTCCCGGCCGCCGTGGAGAAGGACACCGTCCAGGGCGGACCGTGGAAGGTCGCGGGCGGCACGCTCACGGACACCCCGCGCTACGCGTACCGGAGCGCGATGCTCGATGTCTCGCGGCACTTCTTCTCCGTCGGCGAGGTGAAGCGGTACATCGACCAGCTCGCCCTCTACAAGATCAACACGCTGCATCTGCATCTCTCCGACGACCAGGGCTGGCGCATCGCGATCGACTCCTGGCCGCGGCTCGCCGAGTACGGCGGCTCCACCGAGGTCGGAGGCGGACCCGGCGGCCACTACACCAAGAGCGACTACCAGGAGATCGTCCGTTACGCGGCCTCGCGGTATCTGGAGGTCGTGCCCGAGATCGATCTGCCCGGCCACACGAACGCGGCCCTCGCCTCGTACGCCGAGCTGAACTGCGACGGGGTCGCGCCGCCGCTCTACACGGGTACGAGTGTCGGCTTCAGCTCGCTGTGCGTGCCGAAGGCCGTGACGTACGACTTCGTCGACGACGTGATCCGCGAGCTGGCCGCGCTCACGCCCGGCCGGTACCTCCACATCGGCGGCGACGAGGCGCACTCCACCAGCCACGAGGACTATGTGGCGTTCATGGAGAAGGCTCAGGCGGTCGTCGGGAAGTACGGCAAGACCGTGGTCGGCTGGCATCAGCTGACCGGGGCCGAACCGGTCGCGGGAGCGGTGGCGCAGTACTGGGGCTACGACGCGACGGGCGCCGCCGAACGCGCGCAGGTTGCGGAGGCGGCCCGCAACGGCACGAAGCTGGTGCTCTCTCCGGCGGACCGCACGTACCTCGACATGAAGTACGACAAGAACACCCGGCTGGGGCTGGCGTGGGCCGGCTATGTCGAGGTGCGGCGTTCCTACGACTGGAATCCGGCGACGTACCTCGCGGGCGTCCCGGAGGACTCCGTCCTCGGTGTCGAGGCGCCGCTCTGGACGGAGACGCTGAGCGACAGCGCCGAGATCGAGCAGATGGCGTTCCCGCGGCTGCCGGGGGTCGCGGAGCTGGGCTGGTCGCCAGCGGCCACGCACGACTGGGAGTCGTACAAGGTGAGGCTGGGGGCGCAGGGGCCGCGGCTGTCGGCGCTCGGGGTCGGCTTCTACCGGTCGCCGCAGGTTCCGTGGGCCGCGGAGTGAGGTGACCGGAGGCACCCGTTGGCCGGCTTGGTCCCCGACCGCCGGACGGACTTGCGGTCAAGCCCGTCCGGCGGTCGAGGACGAAAGCGCGGCCGGAGGCCGCGGTGCTCCCTACCGCCCCGCGATCGGGTTCTTCAGGGTGCCGACCAGTTGCAGGGCGCCCGACGGGTCCGTCAGGTCGACCATCTGCTTGTTGTTGCGCAGTTGCAGACGGTTCAGGCAGGACAGCGCGAACTCCTCGGTGAACATGTCGTACTGCTTGAACTTGTCCGCGAGGTAGGGCACCGAGTCCTGGTAGCCGCGCACGCACTCCGCGACCGTCCGCCAGAACGTGTCCTCGTCGAGGATGCCCTCCGTGGCCAGCCCGGCGCCCAGGAAGCGGAAGAAGCAGTCGAAGACGTCGGTGAGGACCGACAGCAGCTTCATGTCCTCGGGCACCTCGGCCCGGATGCGCTCGACCTGGGGCGGCAGCACCGCGTCCGGGTCCATGACCGCGATCTCCTCGGCGATGTCCTTGAAGACCGTGCGGCGGACGGCCCCGTCCTCGATGACGAGGATGACGTTCTCGCCGTGCGGCATGAACACCAGGTCGTACGCGTAGAAGCTGTGCAGCACCGGGACGAGGTACGCGTCCAGGTAGCCGCGCAGCCACTGTGCGGGCGTCAGCCCCGACTCGGCGATCAGTACACCGGCGACGGAGGCGCCCTCGTGGTCGGTGTGGAGCAGCGAGGCCATCGTGGCGAGCCGCTCGCCGGGCGCCAGGCCGGGGACGGGGCTCTCGCGCCAGAGCGCGGCCAGCATCTTCAGATACGGGGAGCCCTTGGCGGTCGCGGCCTCGTAGCCCCGGTGGTGGTAGCCGATGGCCGCCCGCTCCCGGATGATCGAGAACCGGGCCTCGCGCAGCAGCTCGTCGCGCTCGACGACTCCCGCGAGCCAGTCGTTGATCGCGGGCGTCGCCTCCATGTACGCGGCCGACAGTCCGCGCATGAAGCCCATGTTGAGGACGGAGAGCGCCGTCTTCACGTAGTGCTTCCCGGGGTGGTCGGCGTTGAAGAACGTACGGATCGACTGCTGCGCGAGATAGGCGTCGTCGCCCTCGCCCAGGCAGACCAGGTGCCGCTGGGCGAGCTCACCGGCGAAGGTGACGGACAGCTTGTTCCACCACTGCCAGGGGTGCACCGGGATGAGGAGGTAGTCGTCGAGGTCGAGGCCCAGAGCGGTCATCGCGGCGGCGAACCGGCCGCGGGTCTCCTCGCTCAGCTCTCCGGCGATCAGCGTCCCGTAGTCGAGCCCGGCGCCCGCGGTGAACGTGGCGCGGTCGCGGCGGGCGGCGAGCCACACCAGCCGGATCTCCGACGCCGTCTCGGGGGCGTACGCGCGGTACTCGTCCACACCGAAGCCGAGCCGCCCGTTGTTGGCGACGAAGCAGGGGTGGCCCTCGGTCATCCCGGTCTCGATCGCCTGGAAACCGGCGGCGACGAGCTGGGCGGAGGTGGCCGGTTCCTTGGTCAGTTTGTACGCGGTTCCGGCCAGGGTGGAGGAGATCTCCTCCAGGTAGACCGGCAGGATCTCCTCGGAGAGCCCCAGGGTCGAGCGCAGCTCGATGAAGAAGTCGAGTGCGTCCAGCGGGAGTTCACCGCCGTGGCGGTGGCGGGTGATCGAGTCCGCGTCGACCTGCCAGTGGTCGAGGGCGAAGCGCCGGGCGGTGAAGCGGTACTCGGTCTCCGCGTCGTCGCTGCGGACCGAGTAGCGGTCGTCGCCGAGCGGGGCGGGGGCCAGCAGGCGTTCGTGGGCGAACTCGGCGAGACCCTTGCGGATCAGCAGCCGGTTGGCGGTGGCCCAGCGCTCGGGGGAGAGGTGGGCGACGCTGTCGGTGAGGGCCGGCATCAGGAGAGACCTCCGGTCGTGGCCTGGAACTGTTCACGGGTGCAGGCGCTGAGCAGCGCGGTCTTCTCCGGCTTGGTGATCTCCCGGAGGACTTCGAAGCCGACGGCCTTGTTCAGGGCGTGCACCGCGCCGTTGCGGACGTCGGGCTCGACGACGACCCGGAGCACCGACGGATCGGCGAACAGTTCCTTCATCACGGCCGTGATGACGGCGAGCGTGAAGCCGTGCAGCGGGGTGTCGGTGGGGGCGACCAGGAAGTGCATCCCGATGTCACCGGGCTCGGCCTCGTACAGTCCCTTGAGCTCGACCTCGGCCGGGTCGTAGCGCTCCATGAGGAAGGCGGGCTCCCCGTCGTGGAGCCCGATGAAGGCGTCGTGGTGGGGGTGGGAGGCGATCGCCATGTACTCGCGCTCGACGTCCTGGAGCCGGGCGTCGCCCATCATCCAGAAGGACGCCTTGGAGTGGGTGACCCAGCCGTGCACCAGCTCGGCGTCGGACAGGGGGTCGAGCGGCCGGACGGTGAACGTGCCGATGGTCTGGCTCATATCGCGAACTCCTGGAAGGCGATGGACTTCTCGACCGGGTAGTACTCACGGCCGAGCAGTTCGCCGATGATGTACGCGTTGCGGTAGGCACCCATGCCCAGGTCGGGCGAGGTGATCGAGTGCGTGTGGGTGCCCGCGTTCTGGAGGAACACCCCGCGCCCGGTGATGTCGATGCTGTAGTTGCGGGCCACGTCGAAGCGGCCCCGGCTGTCGTGTCTCAGCCGGTCGCTGACCGGTTCCAGGAAGGCTGGAGGGGTGTACTTGTAACCCGTGGCGAGGATCAGGCCCTGAGTGGTCAGGGAGTAGTCCTTGACCTGCTCCTCCTGGCGCAGCCCCAGGGTGTACGTGCCGGTCGACTCCTCGTAACTCGCGCTGTTCAGCGTGGAGTTGGTGAGCAGGCGGGTGGGGACGGGGCCCGGCAGGTTCTTCTGGTAGAGCAGGTCGAAGATCGCGTCGATCAGCTCGCCGTCGATCCCCTTGAAGAGGCCCTTCTGGCCGGACTCCAGCCGGTAGCGGGTCTCCTCGGGCAGCGCGTGGAAGTAGTCCACGTACTCCGGTGAGGTCATCTCCAGCGTCAGCTTGGTGTACTCCAGCGGGAAGAACCGCGGGGAGCGCGTCACCCAGTTGAGCCGGTAGCCGTGCACGTCGATCTCGGAGAGCAGGTCGTAGTAGATCTCCGCCGCGCTCTGGCCGCTGCCGATGAGGGTGATGGACTCCTTCGCCTGGAGCGCCGCCTTCCCCTCCAGATAGCGGGAGTTGTGCAGCAGGTCGCCGCCCAGGCCCTGGCAGGCCTCCGGGATGTACGGCGGGGTGCCGGTGCCCAGGACCAGGTGGCGGGCGCGGAATTCGCTGTCGGCGGTGCGGACGGTGTAGAGCGCGTCGCTCTCCTCGTACGTAACCGACCGGACGGTCTGGTTGAAGCGGACGCTGCTCAGTTTCGCGGCGGCCCAGCGGCAGTAGTCGTTGTACTCGGTCCGCAGGGGATAGAAGTTCTCCCGGATGTAGAAGGAGTACAGCCGGCCCCGCTCCTTGAGGTAGTTCAGGAAGGAGTACGGCGAGGTCGGGTCGGCCATCGTCACGAGGTCCGACATGAACGGCGTCTGGAGGTGGGCCCCTTCGAGGAACATCCCCGCGTGCCACTCGAAGTCCGGCTTGGACTCCAGGAAGACACCGTTCAGTTCGTCGATCGGCTCGGTCAGGCACGCGAGCCCGAGGTTGAACGGGCCGAGGCCGATCCCGATGAAGTCGTGGGGGTCAGGATGCGCGGTCAAGGGAGTCTCCCAGGTACTGCTCGGCGTGGCCCGAGATCAGGTCGAGGACCGCGGTGATGTCCTGCGCGGTCGTTTCAGGGTTGAGCAGGGTGAACTTCAGGTACTGGCGGTCGCCGACCTTCGTGCCGGCGACGACGGCCTCGCCGGAGGCGAACAGGGCCTTGCGGGCGTGGAGATTGGCCCGGTCGATCTCGGCGGGCGAGGTGACGGCGGCCGGGATGAAGCGGAACACCAGGGTGGAGAGCTGCGGCTCGACGACGACGTCGAAGCGCGGGTCGGCGGCGAGGAGCCGCCAGCCCTCGGCGGCCAGGTCGCAGACCTCGTCGAAGAGCTCGCCCACGCCGTCGGCGCCCATGACGCGCAGCGTCATCCAGAGCTTCAGCGCGTCGAATCTGCGGGTGGTCTGGAGGGACTTGTCCACCTGGTTGGGGATGCGTTCCTGGGCCATCCGCTGCGGGTTGAGGTACTCCGCGTGGTAGGTGGCGTGGCGCAGGGTCGCCCGGTCGCGGACCAGGACCGCCGAGGAACTGACGGGCTGGAAGAAGGACTTGTGGTAGTCCACGGTCACCGAGTCGGCGCGCTCGATGCCGTCGATGAGGCCGCGACGGGTGCGCGAGGCCAGCAGTCCGCAGCCGTAGGCGGCGTCCACGTGCATCCAGGTGGAGAAGCGCTCGCAGAGTGCGGCGATCTCGGGGAGCGGGTCGATGGAGCCGAAGTCGGTGGTGCCCGCGGTGGCGACGACCGCCATGGGCACGGCGCCTTCCGCGACGCACTGCTCCAGCGCGCGGGCCAGGGCCACGGTCTGCATGCGCTTGTTGCTGTCGACGGGCACGGACACGACGGAGTCGGGCCCGAGGCCGAGGAGTTTCGCCGACTTCTGGACGCTGAAGTGGCTGCATTCGGAGGCGAAGATCCGCAGCCGGCTGAAGTGCTCCGGACGGGACTTTGCCTCCTCGCGGGCCAGCAGGAGGGCCTGGAGGTTCGACTGCGTACCACCGCTGGTGAAGATGCCGTCGGCTGCGGGGCCGAGGCCGATCCGCTCGGTCGTCCAGTCGATCAGCTTGCGCTCGATGAGCGTGCCGCCCGCGCTCTGGTCCCAGGTGTCCAGGGAGGAGTTGACGGCCGAGAGCACGGCCTCGCCGAGGACGGCGGGGATGACGACCGGGCAGTTGAGGTGGCCCAGGTAGCGCGGGTGGTGGAAGTAGACGGCGTCACGGAGGTAGACGTCCTCGAGTTCGTCGAGAGCGGCCGTCGCGTCGCCCAGGGGCCTGTCCAGGTCGATCGCGTCGACGACGGGCGCCAGCTCGTCGACGGTGACTCCGCTGAACGGCCGCTCGGTGGCGGCGAGTTTGGCCGCGACCCGTTCGACTCCCGCGGTGACGGAGCGACGGTAGTGCTCTGCGGTCGAGTCGTTGAGCAGGTGCGAACGCATGAGGGGGGTCCTCCCGGATGAGGGGAACTTCATCGAAACCCTCCGGGCAGGAGAAAAGGGGACGAGGGCGCGATGTCGAAGTAAGGTTAGCCTAACCTAAGTTCCCTTGCGAGGGACCCCCGCCCCCCGGAAGTGGGGAAGTTGTCCGGTTCATGCGTCCTCGGTGGCCACTTCGGCGCGCAACTGCTCCTCGCTGAGCCCGCGGCGCCAGTACCCGACGAAGGTGACCCGCTGACGGTCGAACTCCCGCTCCCTTACGAGGTGTCGGCGCAGCGCCCGCACCTCGGAGGACTCGCCCGCGATCCAGACGTACGGGGTCCCCGACGGCAGTTCCGCGGCCCGGACGGCGTCCACCGCCGAGGGCGCGCCCTCGTCACGTACCAGCCAGGTGACCGAGGCGCGTGCGGCGGTGCCGAGGGCCTGGCGGTCCTCGGTGTGCTGGACCTCCAGCCAGACCAGGGCGCGCATTCCGGCCGGCAGCCACTCCAGGGCCGCCGAAGCGGCGGGCAGTGCGGTCTCGTCGGCCCAGATCAGCACCCAGTCGGTGTCCTGCGGCGGGCGGAAGCGGACGGCGGTGTTGTCCTCCACGGCGGGGCCGAGTGCCTTGATGAGCCGGCCCGGAGTGGCGGCGGCCGCCCAGCGGCAGGCCGGTCCGCCGTCCTCGTGGAGGGCGAAGTCGATGTCTATCTCGTTCGAGCCGTCGGCCGCGCGGCGCTGGGAGCGCACGGTGTACGAGCGCAGGACCGCCCGCTCGTCCTCGGGGAGCGCCCGCCAGGCGGCGAACCACTCACCGTTCTCGTCGACCGGGACCAGGGGTTCGGGCTGTCCGGGGTGCGGCAGGAAGAGCGAGAGGCTCTGGTCCCGGCCGCCGGCCGCGAAGCCGTCGAGGCCGGGGCCGCCGAAGGTGACCCGGAGCATGGACGGCCCGAGCCGTGTGGTCCGCAGGACCGTCAGCCCGAAGAACCGGAAGGGGGCTGTGGCGGGTTCGGTGGCGGTCGTCATGCGAGAGCTCCTCCGGAACGGGACCGGGCCCCGCTCGTGCGGAGACCCGGCGACGGCGGTCCGAAGGAAGGTTAGCCTACCCTTGCCTGAATGGGCGGGTGCGGGTGCGGGTGCGGGTGCGGGTGCGGATGCGGGTGCGCCCGAGGGTCCCGGCTATCGGCGGATCTGGAGGCGAAGGCGCCTTAAGCGCACAATGCCCCTTCCGTTCCATCAGTTGACATGAACCCCTCCAGGCGCAGTACAACTCTTGCGCCGGTGACGAACGCTGGGGAGCCGGTCCGGTACCGACCGTCACCCTCCAGTCGTTTCGCGCACCCCTGCGAAGAGCCTGGTCCGGTGCGGTCCGAAGGCACTGAGGGTGACACACGGGATGTTCGGACCACGCACACGCAGAAATCTGACGACCAGCACGATCGTGGTGCTACTCCTGGCGGGAATGCCACAACCGGCGTTCGCCGCCCAGGCCGAGGGCCAGAGACTCGTCGACGGGGTACGGAGCTGGTTCGGGGCGGACGACGGTGACGACGGGGAGAGATCCCGGCCACCCGAGCTCCCCGACGAGGGGGTGCCGGACAACGAACGTCTCCCCGAGGGGCGCGAGGCACCCAAGCCGAAGCGGACGGCCGAGCTCAAGGAAAGACGCACGCCCAGCGCCCGCTACTGGAAGCTCTCCGACGGCAGGGTCCAGGCCGAGGTCTCCGGCACCCCGACGCACTACGCGTCGGGCAAGGACTGGAAGGCCATCGACACGGCGGTGCGCCCCACCGGCCGTGACGGCTTCAGCCACGCCAACACGACCAACGTCGCCAGGACATGGTTCGGCTCCGACCCGGACGGGCTCGTCCGTTTCGGCACCGAGTCCGGCCACTCGGTCACCATCGGGCTCAAGAAGCCGGCGGCGGAGCTCACCCCGAAGGTGTCCGGCAACGCCGTCACCTACTCCGGCGCCCTGGGCGCCGGAGCGGACCTGCGCTACACCGTGGGCCACGGGACGGTGAAGGAGGACATCGTCCTCGCCGCCCCGCCCGCCGGGAGCGCCGCGTACACCTTCACCCTCGACACCAAGGGCCTGACGGCCAAGCAGCTCAAGAACGGCGCCATCGCCCTCCACAGCGAGAGCGGCGGACCCGGACGTCCCGAGCTGGTCATCCCCGCCCCGTTCATGACGGACGCGAAGAAGGACGCCGGTTCCGCCTACGGGGCGTCCTCCAGCGACGCCGTCCAGCAGAAGCTCACGGGCACCAAGGGCTCGTACGAGCTGGTCCTGCGCCCGGACGCGAAGTGGCTGGCGGCCCCGGAGCGGCAGTACCCGGTGGTGATCGACCCGACCATCTCGATCGCGCCGACGTCCACCCAGTCCCAGGACGTCATGATCTCCTCGGACGACCCGGGCGCGAACTACGACGGAAACTGGCGGCTGTCCGTCGGTGCCACGAGCCTCGGAGGGGCCTCCCGTGCCCTGGTGAGGTTCCCGCTGACCGGCGTCCCGGCCGGCACACAGCTGGATTCCGCCGACCTCAAGCTGTACTACGACCAGACGCACGGCGCGGGCGACACGGACGTCCCCCTGGAGGCGCACCGGGCCACCACGGCCTGGGACGAGACCACCGCCACCTGGGCCAACAGCAACGCCATCACGGGTGAGCTCTCCGGCACCTCGGTCGTCGTCGACGACGGCGACACCGGGGTCACCGCGGCCAAGGGCGCCTGGCCCGCGTCCGGGAACACCGCGTTCACTCAGTACGCGGTCAACAAGGACTACCTGTACAACAAGGACACGGTCGCCGGGGACACGTACACCTGGCAGCCGAAGATCCCCTCGGACGGCACCTACCGGGTCGACGTGCACAGCGTCCCCGCGTCCGACCGGGCCACCAACGCCCCGTACAGCGTGACGTACGACGGCGGCACGAAGGCGTACACCGTCGACCAGCGCACCGGTACCGGCGGCGTGTGGAAGACGCTCGGCAGCCACCCCTTCAAGGCGGGCAACGCCGGCAAGGTCGTCCTCGGCGACGGCCCCGTCACCGCCTCCACCGGGGTCATCGCCGACGCCGTACGGCTGACCAAGGACGCCACCGTCACCAAGCGGGCGGGGGTCGTCAACACCTGGCACTCCTTCGGTGTCACCGACACCGTCCAGTCCTGGATCAACGGCACCAACGCCAACAACGGCTTCGTCGTCAAGGCGGCCGACGAGTCCGCGACCGCCCCCAGGGGCGGCCCGCGCTACGAGGCCGCCGAATTCGCGTACAAGGGTGAGGGCGCCCAGTTCCCGCGCCTCGTGCTGACCTGGGGCCGCCCCGGAGTCACCCTCGACGCCCCCCGGGTCATCCACTCCACCGGCGCCGAGCTGAACTGGTCCGCCTACGCCGACCCGTCCGCCGTCTCGACGGCCGACGACATCGTGGAGTACCAGGTACACCGCAGCGTGTTCCAGACCTTCACGCCGTCCTCGCAGACCCTGCTCGCGCCCGTGGCGCCCACCAGCAGGTCCTTCACGGACTCCACCGCCACGCCGACCCCGGCGGACTCCGCGGACGCCTTCGGGAACGTCTTCTACTACATGGTCGCGGTGAAGACCCGCGACGGGCAGGTGATCCCGGCTCCCACCGAGATCGTCAAGCTGCCCACCGCGGGCCGGACCACCGTCGTCCTCCAGGGCGACGCGGCGGACACCACGCTCTCCAGCGCCCAGCCCGCCACCGGCCACGACGCGATCTCCGAATCGTCGGTCAACCACCCGTGGATGACGGTCGGCAACAACTCCACGTCACTCGGCAGGACGCGGGCGCTCCTGAAGTTCCCCTCGCTGAGTGAGGTGCCCGCCGGGGCGCGCGTGCTGGAGGCGCAGCTCGACCTGTGGGGCACGACGACCACCACCGGCAGTGCCGGTGCGGTCTACGAACTGCGCGGCCTCACCAAGGACTTCGACGAGTCCACCGCGAGCTGGAACAACGCCACCGCCACCACCCCGTGGACCACACCGGGCGGCGACGTCGGCACGGCCGTCGCGGACACCGTGGGTGAGGTCACCAACGACCCCGCCCGCCAGAGCTGGATGCTCACCTCGCTGGCGCAGCAGTGGGTCTCGCAGCCCACGACCAACAAGGGCGTGGCGATCCGGCTCAGGGACGAGTCCCTGAGCGGGCCGCAGGAACGCACCGTGTTCCTGTCGTCCGAGGCCGAGGAGCCGCAGCTGCGGCCCCAGCTCGTCGTCACGTACATCGACAAGTCCACGGACTCCACGTACTTCGCCCCCGACACCCCGTCGCGGATGATCCCGGGCGACCAGTACGGCATCGACGTCACCCTCACCAACACCACCACCACGGAGTGGAAGTCGGCCGACCAGGCCCTCTCGTACACCTGGTCGCTGCCCGACGGCACGGACGCCACCACCGGCGGCAATCAGCTGCAGACCGCGCTGCCGAAGAACGTTCTGCCCGGTGAGACCGTCACCGTCAAGGCGCAGCTGAAGACCCCGATCAACTCGGACTCCGGCAACAAGCGCCTCGACTACGTCCTCAAGTGGGACCTGCGCAACAACACGACGGGCACCTGGCTCTCGGCCACCGAGTCCATCCCGCCGCTCGCGCAGAACGTGCGCGTGGAGGACCCGACCTCCGACCAGCTGGGCATGGAGAAGTTCTTCTCGTACACCGGGAAGAACACCGGCGCCGGCGGTTCGCTCGTCAACAACCTCTACGCGGGCAACACGGTCTGGCAGTACAACGCCCTCAGCAACCCGGGCCGCGGACTCTCGACCTTCGCCCGCTTCGCCTACAACTCGCTCGACACCTCGGACACCGTGCTGGGCCACGGCTGGTCGGCGCAGGCCGCCTCGCCGCTGCGTCTGGGCGCGGCGCTCGACTTCCACCCCAACCCGAACCCGCGCGAGGTGACCCTGCCCGACGGCGACGGCACCTCGCACACGTTCCGCAAGCAGGACGACGGGTCGTGGAAGGCGCCCGCGGGCGTGCACTACCTGCTGGAGCAGGGTTCCGGCGTGGACTGCACGCCGGACAAGGACGGTGACCCGCAGGCGTGGTCGCTGACCCGCCCGGACCGTACGCGGTTCTTCTTCGACTGCGACGGCTATGTCACCTCGACGGTGGACAAGAACGGCAACACCCAGCTCTTCACCTACGAGGAGCGCAAGTCCAACAACAAGCCGGTCAAGTTCCTCCGGTACATCACCGACCCGGCCGGCCGCCAGTCGCTGACCCTGGACTACTACTCCAAGGCGGACAGCAGCAACCCGAAGATCATCGACCACCTCAAGTCGATGACCGACATCTCGGGGCGCAAGCTGACCTTCGCGTACTCGGACAAGGGGCTGCTCACCACCCTCACCGACGGTGCGGGCTCGGCCCAGCCGAAGGTGTTCCGTTTCGAGTACGACGCCACGCAGGGCAACAAGAACGTCAAGCTGGTCAGGACGACCGACCCGCGCGGCAACTCCACCTCGCTCGACTACTACTACCCGAACGAGGGCGACGACCCGAAGTTCCACTGGTACACCCAGCAGATCACCGACCGCCTGGGCGGTGGCACGGGCTTCGTGTACACCGACACGGACGGCACCGCGGGCTCGGTGATCGAGACCAAGGTGACGGACGCCGAGAACCACGTCACGACGCAGGTGCTCGACGGGTACGGGCGTTCCACGCAGATCACGAACGCCAAGTCGGAGACGACGAAGTTCCACTGGGACGCGGACAACAACGTCGACCGTCTGGAGGAGGCCAACGGGGCGGTCTCCACGTGGACGTACGACGCGAAGACCGGCTACCCGCTGTCCACCAAGGGCGCCGAGGCGAACAAGAACGGCACCGCGGCGGGCACGTACACCTACCAGACGGGCCTGAACGGCCACATCGCCGACATCTGGCAGCGCAAGTCGCCCGAGGGCAGGACCTGGCAGTTCGGCTACGACCCCAAGGGCAACCTCACCTCCGTCACCGACCCGAAGGGTCTCGCCACCACGACGGCGGGCGACTTCACCACCACGTACGAGTACGACCTCCACGGTCAGATGACCAAGGCGGTCGACGCCAACGGGAATCCGAGCTTCAACAGTGACTTCCAGCCCACCGGCTACCCCGGCGTCATCACCGACGCGCTGGGCGGCAAGGCGGACTTCACCTACGACGAGCGCGGCAACGTCACCAAGGTGGTCAACGCCAAGGGTGCTCAGGTAACCCAGAACTACGACACCTTCGGGCGTCCACTGGAGAAGAAGGAGCCCAAGGACCAGTCGACGGGCGACTTCATCATCACTCCCGCGGCCGTGTACGACGCCAACGACAACATCACCAAGGTGACGCAGCCCAACGGCTCGTTCTCCACCTCGGTGTACGACAAGGCCGACCAGGTCAGCGAGACCGTCCTGCCCAAGGACGAGCCGACCGACCCGGAGCGGAAGACCACGTCGACGTACGACAAGGTCGGCAACGTCCTCACCACCACCGAACCCAAGGGCAACCTGACGCCCGAGGCCGGTGACTTCACGACGACCGTCCGGTACGACTCGGTCTACCAGCCGGTCGAGGCCGTGAACGCCCTCGGCAACAAGGTGTCGACGACCTACGACAACGTCGGCAACATCACCAAGGTCGTCGACGCCCGGAAGAACGCCACCCCGGACCCGGACGACTACGCGACCAAGTACACCTACGACCAGAACCACCGGATCGTCACCACCGCGGACGCGGCCGGGAACACCACGTCGGCCAAGTTCGACCTGGACGGCCTCACCACGTCGATGCGCGACGCCGAGGGCAACGAGTCGCTCGCGACGTACGACGAGCGCGGCGCGCTCGTCCAGTCGAAGGTGGTCAAGGACAAGGACGCCTCCGGCAACCCCGTCCACCGGACGGTGAAGTACGAGTACGACGAGGTCGGCAACCCGGTCAGGACCCTCACCCCGAGGGCGCTCTCGACGACCGACGACACCACCGACTTCACGGCGGAGACCGTCTACGACGAACTGAACCGGGTCAAGGAGGAGATCTCCCCGTACGACAAGGACGACCCCCGCTACGGCTCCCCGGACCGGACGTACTACTCCTACGACGCGGTCGGCAACCTGGCCGAGGTATCGGCACCGCCCTCGCAGGGCCAGACCACCCGGAACAAGACCTCGTACAGCTACTACGACAACGGCTGGACCAGGTCGGCCACCGACTCGTGGGACATCACCACGTCCTACGACTACAACACGCTCGGCCAGCAGACCAGGAACACCCTGACCTCGGCCGGCGGATCCCAGCAGCGCACCATCAGCACCGACTTCTATCCCTCGGGCAACAAGAAGTCGCGCAGCGACGACGGTGTCCCCGTGGGCAAGTCCGTGGTCCTGGTGGACAGCTCCGACTTCAACAACACCGCGACCCAGGGCAACTGGAGCAGGACCGCGGCCGAGCAGAACTACGGCTACGACACCTACTCGCACCCCGCCGGTTCCGGCACCTCGCAGTTCGTGTGGCAGCTGAACTTCCCGCAGAGCGGTACGTACGAGGTGTTCGTGCGCCACCCGAAGGTGACGGGCGCCGCCTCCGACGCGAAGTTCCAGGTCACTCATAACAGCGGCACCACCACCAAGACGGTCGACCAGACGCAGAACGCGGGCGCCTGGGTCTCCCTGGGCAGTTACGCCTTCGTCGAGGACGGTCCGCAGAAGATCACCCTGACCGACAACGCGAACGGCACGGTGCTGGCCGACGCGGTGAAGCTGGTGCGCTCCAACACCGGCGAAACCGACACGGAGAAGAAGGACTTCTCCTACCGCTACGACGCCAACGCCAACCTGATCGAGGTCGGTGACCGGTCTCCGAACCCGAAGGTCGACACCTACAAGATCGCGTTCGACGGCCTCAACCGCATCGGGAAGGTCGAGGAGGTCAAGGCGGGGGTTGTGAAGAACACCACCGCTCTGACCTACGACGAGAACAGCAACCCGCTGACCTCGACGCATGACCTGACCTGGTCGAAGCTCGAGTACGACGAGCGCGACATGGTCACCAAGGTCACCAACGCGGACTCCCCGACCGCCGGGAACCAACAGATCTCGGCCTTCAGCTATACGGCCCGGGGTCAGCTGCTCAAGCAGACCAAACCGAACGGCAACACGGTCGATCTGACCTACTTCCAGGACGGTTCGATCAAGCGTCAGCTCGAGAAGACCGCCACCGGCACGGTCGTCGCCCAGCACGACGTGGAGTACACCCTCAACGGGCACCGCTCCAAGGACGACCTCAAGCTGATGAACGCCGACAACGCGGCGGAGTACATCGACAACACGTACACCTACGAGTACGACCCGCAGGACCGGGTGGCGAAGGTCCTCAAGACGGGGGACTCCTCGTCCACGGAGACCTACGCCTACGACGGCAACAGCAACATCGTCGAGCAGTCCGTGGCCGGTGAGTCCACGACCCACCGCTACGACCGCAACCGGCTGCTGTCCTCGTCGTCCGGCGGGGTGACCAACACTTACAACTACGACCCGCTCGGCAGGCTCGACACGGTCTCCGCCGGCGGACAGAGCATCGAGAAGTACACGTACGACGGTTTCGACCGGACGGCGAAGCACCGGGCCGGCTTCGGGGCCGCGGCGCAGACCACGACGTACACGTACGACCCGTTCGACCGCACCGTCAGCCAGCAGGCCAGCGGTACCGAGGGCAAGACGACCGCCTTCACCTACCTGGGCATGGACTCCACGGTCCTGCGGGAGACGATCGACGGGAAGGCCGACAAGTCCTACCAGTACGCCCCGTGGAACCAGCAGCTCACCCAGATCAAGCACAAGGACGACGGCAGCAAGGAGCTGTCGCAGTACACCTACCACCCGCGTGGTGACGTCGAGGCGATCACCAAGGACGACGGCAAGACCCGGGCCACGTACGGATACACGGCCTACGGTTCCGACGACAAGTCGCAGTTCTCCGGGGCGGACAAGCCGGATGCGGCGAACCCGGACAAGGAGTCGTACAACGCGTTCCGGTTCAACGCGGCCCGCTGGGACAAGGCTTCCGGCACGTACGACATGGGCTTCCGCAACTACGACCCGGGTCTCAACCGGTTCCTGACCCGGGACATGTACGGTGGCGCGCTCGCCGACATGTCGCTGGCCACGGACCCCTTCACCGGCAACCGTTACGCGTTCGCCGGCGGCAACCCGATCAGCTTCGTGGAGCTGGACGGTCACCTGTTCGGGATGTCGTGGTCGGACATCGGGCACGCGGCACTCGACGTCGTCGGGCTGATCCCCGTGGTCGGCGAGGTCGCCGACGTGGCCAACGGAATCTGGTACCTGGCCGAGGGCAACTACGTAGACGCGGCCCTGTCGATGACCTCGGCGATCCCGCTCGTCGGGTACGGGGCCAGCGCGGTCAAGGCCGGCAGGTACGCGGCCAAGGGCGTCGACGCCCTGGACACGGCCAACGACGCCCGCAAGGCGTCGGACAACGCCGGTGACGTGGTGGACGCGGCGACGCCGCCGAAGCCCAAGGACACCACCCCGGACAACCCCACTCCCAAGGCCGAGACGACCGCACCGAGCTGCAAGGTGAACAGCTTCGTCCCCGGGACGAAGGTCGTCATGGCCGATGGCAGTCACAAGGCCATCGAGGAGCTGGAGGTCGGCGACCGGGTCACGGCGACGGACGTCGAGGGCGATGACACCCGAGGCCGCGTCGTCACCGACACCCGCTCGCACGAGGGCGACAAGCACCTGGTGACGCTGACCGTCGAGAGCAAGGAGGAGTCGGGCAAGAAGGCGAAGGGCGAGATCACCTCGACGGCGGGCCACGAGTTCTGGCTGCCGGCCGCAGGCCGCTGGGTGAAGGCGGGTGAGCTGGAGCCCGGCACCTGGCTGCGCACCGCCGCCGGGACCTGGGTGCAGGTCACCGCGGTCGAGCACACCAACCGGCACGCCCGGGTGTACAACCTCACGGTCGACGGCGTGCACGACTACTACGTGCTCGCGGGTGGCCTCGACCTGCTCGTCCACAACGGCTGCGGTCCCGGTGGACAGGACCGTGCCCCCGCCGGACACCAGTACAAGGGCGGCGAGTACAAGAACCTCAAGGACCCGAGCAGCCCGCCCGGGAAGCCGCGCAACGTGCCCGGTACGGAGATCAACCACATCCCGCCGGACTCCGTGACCGACTTCGCGTACGGTGATGGTCCGGCGATCCAGATGGACTACCTGGACCACCGTGCGGTGTATTCGACCGGGTCGGCGCGCGCCGCGAAGGCATGGCGTGCCTGGCAGAAGGAGCTCATCGGTTCGGGCCGGATCGACGAGGCCGTGCAGATGGACATCAACGACATCAGGCAGAGGTTCGGAACCAAGTACGACGGTGCGATCAGAGAGATGGTCGACGGACTGGCCAACAATCCGGCGTACCAGGCACTGAGAACGGTGCCCGGCACCATCGGCTGACGGGCGCAAGCACAATCCACTGTGGGGCGGGGAGCCGGAACAGGTTCCCCGCCCCACCCCTTTAAGTGATGGGAGAGCAGGATGACCCTCGAAGTGGTTCCCCCGGAGGGCGTGGGCCCGGTCCGGATCGGCATGACGATGGACGAGGCCAGGAGCGCCCTGGCGACGATCGAGGGCTTCGTCCCGGACTCCGCACCCGACAGCCTCACCGCCACGTACGAAAGCGGCATGTCGATCGAGCTGGAACCGGCCCCCGGCGGCACGCTCGGGGCGATCCAGGTGTACCGCCCGCACGGCCCCCTCCGGGTCGAGTACCGGGGAATCGACCTGCTCCGTACCCCGGCCGCCCAGGTCGTCGAACAACTGGGCGCGCTGACCGAACTGGAGGAGGACGAGGGCGGCCGAAGCTATGTCGCCTCCGACCTGCTGCTGTCCCTGTGGCGCCCGTTCGTGGAGGACGACAACCCCGACGAGGAGCAGGGCCACTACTTCCAGTCCGTGCTGGTGGCCGAGCCGGGCTACTACGACGGCCCGATGGGCTGAGGCAACCGGGTAAGCCGGGCGCGCAGCCGTGGACTTCATCGAGATCCGGCTCCCCGGGGAGCTCCCGGTCGACCGGGACGACATCGAGGACGCGCTGAACGAGGCGCTGGCCGGCGTCGGCGAGGTGAGCGGCGCGGGATCGGGAGCCTTCGGCTCCCATCTCGACGTCGACATCGACCCGAGAGCGGCCCGGGACGAGGTGGTGACCCTGGTCCTGACCGCGCTCGGCGGCCTGGGCCTGGCGGGCCTGGCCCGCATCAGGCCGGGTGACGGCACGGAATGGATCACAGTGGGGGCGAAGGCTGCGCCAGAGACGGCGGCTGTCCGGCGCGCGGTGGCGGAATTGCGTGCCGCGCTGCCCCTGCACCACGAGTGGCTCGCGCAGAACGCGCTGCCGCCGGGAAACCCGTCCGCGACCGACCCCGGACTACCCACTCGGATTCGGGAGTTCCTGGCCGTCGCTGACGGGGCGACCTGCGGCGACGTCACGGTCTTCGGGGCGGCGACGGCGGAAGCGATGCAGTTCCACGCCGATCCCGTGCCCGGCGCTGCGGTGACCCTCGGCCGCGAGGAATGGTTCTGCCCCGGTGTCATCTCCGACGAGCCGTTCTTCGTCAACCGGTCGACGGGCGAGGTCTGGTACTTCCCGGACACCGGCGTGGCCTGGTGGATGTCGGCCACCTTCGAGAAGGCCGCGGACGACTTCGCCACCTTCTTCCTGGAGTGGATGGCGGGCCCGGAGTACGTCCGGCTCTCCGCCACCGGCCCCGACGACCCATGGGCGGAGGTGCTGCGGCACGCGGGCCGACTGCGGTGAGTCCCGCAGCGGAGGAGCTTCATCGGACTGCTCGCCCGGCTGGCCGACGAGGCGCCGTGGCAGCCGACCGACGATGAGACGGGCGTGGACGTGGCCTTCCACGTACCGGGCCCGCTCCTGGCCTCCGGCTACGAGGGAACACGCACGGGCACGCTCTCGCGGCGCGAGAGCCTGATCGCGATGCAGATCGCCGTGCCCGCGGACCTCGGTACACGGGGGAGCGTGAGGTGGCCCGCCGCCTCGCGGACCGCCCCGTGGAAGCCGACTTGCCTGGCCAGGACCACGGTGGCTCGGCGCAAGGCGACGCTGTGGGTGAGCCAGGTGGTACCTGCGGCCCGGTTCGTCGCGAGGAGGATCGGTGCCGACGCGGGTTGAGGCTGCTCGCAGACGTACATCGCATGGGGTTATGGCGGAGGCACCATGACCTCGTGGCTCTGACGCACCGGACCCAGCGCGACCCGCGCAGCTCGGCCAACTGACCACCCGAGACGCTGTGACCGCCATCAAGGCATCTGGTGCCAGCTGAACCGACGCTGCCCCAGCAGCACGCGACAGCACGAGGCCCCGACCGTCCGCCAGGAGGAAGGCGGACGATCGGGGCCGGTTCGGGGTGCGCGGCGCACAGCTACCCCGCCCGCGCGCAATGGCCGGGCACGAGGCTTACGGGGCAGGTGCGTGGGCCCCGCCGCTGTCAGCGCGCAGCCTTGCGACCAGGGAAGCCCATTCGATCTCCGCTCTGTCGCGCTACCTGATTCGGTCCATGGGCTTGGGCACCGGCCGACTGGGTTCGAGGCGATCCAATGCGGACTGAAAGAACCCGTACAGGCGTTCGTCAGCCGCGCCGAGCGCATCCCGCAGGTGATCGCGTGCGGAGTCCGCCGCCCACCAACGTCCCGTGTCGAGTGCCAGAAGAGCGAGGACCAGGCGGTTACGCCACCCCATCGATCGCCCCTCCCTCAGGAGGCAACGGTGTAGCCCGCAGGAACCCGGTGCGAATCTCCCTGTACCCGGTGTGCCCGGTCCCCTGCGTGTGCTCGATGCACCACTGGGCCCGCTCCACAGACTCCGCATCATTGGACGCTTCACACGCCGCGTGGCACGTCGTGCACTCCGCCTCGAAGATCAGCGGGGTACCGGATGTGTCCTCGCTCAACGCCCAGTTCGTCCGCTGAACGACCGACGAGGGTTCCACCACGCGAGCAGAACTCACCCACAGCTGTGTGAAGACGGGCACCCGCAACGGACGCTCTGCCTCGAAGGTGAGGACGACGACGGCGCCGCCGGTCGCGAAGCGGTCCATGTGTGCCCGCTTCACTTCAAGCCAACGCCCACGGACGCCGATTCGGTCTCCCCTCCGCACCAGGACAGCGCACCTCTGGGTCTCAGCCATGGCGCACCCCGTCGTCTGTAGTGGCGCCGAGCCCCAGTTGCGCCCACACGACCTTCCCCGGGCCGATCCGGTCGCCGAACCCCCAGGTGTCGGCCACGGCAGCCACAAGGAGCAGACCTCTTTGGCCGCACGCTTCCAGGTTCGCCTTGGACTCCTTGGGCAGCGCCTCCGAGGCGTCGTGCACCTCGATGCGCAGATTGCCGTTCACCACGAGGAAGCGGGTTTCGATCTCCCGCCCAGGCGACACCTTGGCGTGCTGTCCGGCATTGGACATCAGCTCCGAGAGAACGAGCAACGCATCGTCCGACAGCAGGGCCAGACCCCAACTGTCCAAGGCGGTACGCAATTCGCTACGCGCCTGCCCCACGCAACGCGGGTGCCGACTCCAGCGCCGGATCACTGCACCGTCCCCACTGCTCATCAGCGCACCACCATGCCGTGGATCAGACGCGGCCCGGTGTCCATGCCATGCACCGCCAGCCAGAGCGACCACCGCCGCTCCTGCCTCAGCCGGCTCTCGGCCCGCTGCCACCGCTCGTACGCCGCCTGCGAGTACGGGCCATCAGCTGGACGCGGAACGATTGTGGCCGGCAGCGCGGAACGGCACACCAGCAGGCGGCGCCTGCGAGCTACGACGAGCGTAGAAGTCGGGACCGTGCCCGACTTCCGGCTCACGGGGGCCTTGAGCGGGGGACCTAAGATTCGAAACACTGATTCGAAGAACCGGGCGATAAGGTGTCGACGCTCCTTCAAAGCGTTGGCCACGCCCCCGGACCCGGCATGGTCGCGGGGGCCTCTTACGTCGGACGAGACGGCCCGATTCGCCACCCGTAGGGACGCTCCACACACAAGTCCCTCGGCGCGCGCTTCACACCGGTAGCCCACCGGCTCCGTTCGGAACTCCCCAACAAGGTCTTTACGGCTCGTGTCCACCATGAGCGTGCCGGGGACCGGGGGGTTCGGAGGTTCCTGTGCGTTCGGACAAGCGTTCTCGCCGTACACCTACCGCTCCTCTCCGTAGTCATTCCACTACCAAGGCGGCTCAGCGTGGCTTACGGTCGAGCGGTCTTCAACTTACGGAGACTGACAGACAAGTTAGGCGTCAGATGGTGAACCGAAAGGAATTAGACCCCGAGCAGTCGCCAAATGCGGCGTTCGGGGCAAGTCTCCGCAGCTTGCGGGACGAGCGCGGCTGGACACAGGACGAGCTCGGCGAGCGTGTGGGGTGCTCTGGTGCGCATATTTCTGCCGTCGAAACTGGTCGGCGGACTCCAACTCAACGGTTTGCAGCAAGTGCTGACAGGGCGTTCGGAACCGGAGATCGGTTCGAGCGCCAGAGTCGAGCTGTCAGGCACAGGGCGCTCTTTGAGGGGTTCCCGGAGTACCTCACCCACGAGGGGCGCGCGGTAGAGATCAGGCTCTACGAAGTCGGTGTCATACCGGGCCTGCTCCAGACACAGGAGTACGCGTCAGCGCTCGGAGACAGCACCGTGAAACGGGGCGTTGCCTCACGGGAGCAGGCAGACGAGCGGATTGCGTTGGTTGCGCAACGTCAAGCCTCGCTCAGACGAACGCCACCCCCATTGATCTTCGTAGTGCTCGACGAAAGCTGTCTCCGCCGCCCTATCGGGGACGACGCCCTCATGGACGCCCAGTTCGCACGGCTTGTCGAGTTTGCGGAGCTCCCGAACACCGTGCTTCAGGTCGCCCCCTTCGATATCGGGGTTCGTCGTCCGATGACGTTGCCTGTAACCGTGCTCACGATGCCGGACCGCTCGCTCATGTCGTACGCCGAGTCGGCCAACCGTGGGCACCTTGAGCGAGAAAGCACATCGGTCTTGCCCCTCCTGACGGACTACCATCAACTGCAGGCCGAAGCACTGCCGCGAGCGGCGTCAGTGGCCGTGATCAGCCGGTTACGAAAGGGCAAACCGTGACGACCGAATCCCCCCGTTGGTACACGTCCTCCTACAGTGAGAACGGCGGCCAGTGTGTCGAGGTCGCCGCAAACCTCGTCGCCTCGCGCAGTGTGGTCCCCATCCGTGACTCCAAGAACCCGAGCGGCCCGGTTCTGAGCTTCCCCGCAGGCTCGTTCGCTTCCTTCGTGGCGGGCGTAAAGGCTGAAGAGTTCGGTACCGTCTGACCAGTCGGCCAACCCGCACCGGTTCGAAGCGGCCCCATTGTGCATCGCATGGTGGGGCTTCGCTGTGCCCGGACTACGCGCCTCCGGAGCGCGAGGCGTGAGCCCGTGCAGGGTGTGACCGGCTGATTCGCTCAAAGCGGAAGGCCGCCGTGCGCCGCGTCACCGCACGCGCACGGCGGCCTCCCCGCCAACAGCCGCCAGCCGCAACCGTCAGGCAGGCAGCCCCAGTTCGCGGGCGATCAGCATCCGCTGCACCTCGCTCGTGCCCTCGCCGATCTCCAGGATCTTGGAGTCGCGCCACATCCGGGCCACCGGGTACTCGTTCATGAAGCCGTAGCCGCCGTGGATCTGTGTCGCCTCGCGGGCGTTGTCCACCGCCACCGTCGACGAGTACAGCTTCGCGATCGCCGCTTCCTTCTTGAAGGGCTCGCCCGCCAGCAGGCGTGAGGCCGCGTCGCGCCAGCCGATGCGGGCCATGTGGGCGCGCATCTCCATGTCCGCGATCTTGAACTGGATCGCCTGGTTGGCGCCGATCGGCTTGCCGAAGGCGTGCCGCTCCGCGGCGTACTTCACCGACTCGTCCACGCAGCCCTGGGCCAGGCCCGTCGACAGCGCCGAGATGGCGATCCGGCCCTCGTCCAGGATGCGCAGGAACTGCGCGTACCCGCGGCCCTCCTCGCCGAGCAGGTTCGCCGCAGGGACGCGGACGTCGCTGAACGACAGCTCGCGGGTGTCGGAGGCGTTCCAGCCGACCTTGGAGTACGGGGCCGCGACCGTGAAGCCGGGGGTGCCGGACGGCACGATGATCGCGGAGATGCGCGGGGCGCCGTTCTCCTTGCGGCCCGTCACCGCCGTCACCGTGACCAGCTCGGTGATGTCCGTACCGGAGTTGGTGATGAAGCACTTCGAGCCGTTGATCACCCACTCGCCGGCCGCCTCGTCGAGGACCGCCGTCGTGCGCGTGCCGCCCGCGTCCGAGCCGCCGTCCGGCTCCGTCAGGCCGAACGCGCCGAGGGCCTCGCCCGAGCAGAGCCTCGGCAGCCACTGCTGCTTCTGCTCCTCCGTGCCGAAGCGGTAGACCGGCATCGCGCCCAGTGAGACGCCCGCCTCCAGGGTGATCGCCACCGAGGAGTCGACCCGGGCCAGCTCTTCGAGGGCGATGCCCAGGGCGAGGTAGTCCCCGCCCATGCCGCCGTACTCCTCCGGGAACGGCAGACCGAACAGGCCCATCCGTCCCATCTCCCGCACGATCTCGTACGGGAACTCGTGGCGCTCGTAGAAGTCGCCGATCTTCGGCGCGACCACGTCGTGCGCGAACGCCTCGACGGTGCGGCGCAGTTCCTCGTGCTCGGCGGTCAGCCGGTGGTCCAGGGACATGGGAGGGATCACTGCTCCTTGTGGGAGAGGGCGCGGACGGTACGGGACGGGCTCGGGCGGCCCAGTTGTTCGGCGAGCCACACGCTGGTGGCGGTGAGCTCGGCGAGATCGACCCCGGTGTGGACACCGAGACCTTCGAGCATCCACACGAGGTCTTCGGTGGCGAGGTTTCCGGTCGCGCTCTTCGCGTACGGGCAGCCGCCGAGGCCGCCCGCCGACGCGTCCACGGTCGTCACCCCGTGCTGGAGCGCGGCGAGGGTGTTGGACAGGGCCTGTCCGTACGTGTCGTGGAAGTGCACGCCGATGGTGTCGGTGCGCACGCCCGCCCCGTTCAGGGCGGACAGCAGGGCCTGGACGTGGCCGGGCGTCGCGACGCCGATCGTGTCGCCCAGCGAGAGCTCGTCGCAGCCGAGGTCCATCAGCGCCTTGGCGACGCGGACGACCTGGCCGACGGGGACGGGCCCCTCCCACGGGTCGCCGAAGCACATCGAGAGGTAGCCGCGGACGTGCACCTTGTCGGCCTTGGCGCGGGCGACGACCGGTTCGAACATGGCGAGCGATTCGTCGACGGTCCGGTTGAGATTGCGGGCGGCGAACGTCTCGGTCGCCGACCCGAACACCGCGATCCGGCGGGCACCCAGCGCGAGCGCCCGGTCGAAGCCGCGTTCGTTCGGTACGAGGACGGGCAGTGCGACGTCCCCGACGTCCGCGATGTCGCCGAGCATCGGGAACAGCTGCTCCGCGTCGGCAAGTTGGGGCACCCACTTCGGGTGGACGAAGCTGGTCGCCTCGATCGTGGTGAGCCCGGCGACGGCCAGCCGGCGGATGAACTCCGCCTTCACCTCGGTCGGGACGACCGCCTTCTCGTTCTGGAGTCCGTCGCGGGCCCCGACCTCGTGAATGCGGACCCGGGGCGGCAGGCCCTCGGCGGGAACCCGCATGGGAAGTGCCTCGGTCATGATTCCTCCGTGGCGGTCACGACGGCCAGTACCTGGTCCATGGCGACGGTGGCGCCCGCCGTGACGTCGAGTTCGGTCACGGTCCCGGCGTGCGGCGCGGAGATGACGTGTTCCATCTTCATCGCCTCGACGACCAGCAGGCTCTGCCCGGCGGTCACCTCGTCCCCGACGGCCACCTTCACCACGGTGACGGTCCCCGGCATGGGCGCGGCGAGTGTGTCGAGCCCGGAGCGGCCCGCGCCGCTGAGGGACGCCTCCACCGGGTCGTGGTCCTGGACGTGCCAGGTGTCGCCGTCCCGGCCCAGCCACGTGCCCTCCGGGGAGACGGCGTGGTCGAAGGCGTGGGTCAGCCCGTCGATCTCGACGGTCACGCGGTGCCCTGACGCGGTGACGAGCCGGGCCGCCCGCGCGCCCGGCTGCGGCGGGACCGGCCCGCAGGGGTCGGCCTGGACGTCCTCGGACCGTCCGCCGTCCTCGCTCAGGCCGATCGTCAGCTCGGCCCCCGTCGGCCACGGGCGCAGCGCGGTCCGCACCGGCTCGTGCCCGGGGACCCTGAAGTGGCGGACGGTCGCGGCCGGGGTGCCGCCGAGGCGCCAGCCGTTCGGTACGGAGAACGGGTCGGCCCAGGCGTCCGGCGACGCCGGGGCGGGGGAGGAGTGCCGCAGCAGCGCCGCCGCCCCGTACACCTCCTCCGGTACGCCGTCCGGGACCAGCCCCGCCACCTCGCGCTCCACGAGTCCGGTGTCCAGCTCGCCCGCGGCCACCGCCGGGTGGGCGAGCAGCCGGCGCAGGAAGCCCGCGTTGGTCGGGACGCCGAGCACCACCGTGTCCGCGAGGGCCGCGCGCAGCCGGCGCAGGGCCGTCGCCCGGTCGGGGCCGTACGCGATGACCTTCGACAGCATCGGGTCGTACGTACTGCCGACCGGCACGCCCTCGCCGAGCCCGGAGTCCGTGCGCACCCCGCCGCCCTGCGGCTCGCTCAGCCGCAGCACCGTACCGCCGGAGGGCAGGAAGCCGCGGGACGGGTCCTCGGCGCAGACCCGGGCCTCGATCGCATGGCCGGTGAGCGTGATGTCGTCCTGCTTGTAGGGGAGTCGCTCACCGGCGGCGATCCGCAGCTGCCACTCGACGAGGTCGAGACCGGTGATCAGTTCCGTCACCGGGTGCTCGACCTGGAGGCGGGTGTTCATCTCCATGAAGCAGTACGCGGCGGGGTCGTCGCCGGGGACGATGAACTCCACCGTGCCCGCGCCCACATAGCCGCAGGAGCGGGCCGCCTGGACGGCCGCCTCGCCCATGGCCGCCCGCGTCGCCTCGTCGAGCAGGACCGAGGGGGCCTCCTCGATGATCTTCTGGTGGCGGCGCTGGAGCGAGCACTCGCGCTCACCGAGATGCACCACGTTCCCGTGGCTGTCGGCCAGGACCTGGATCTCGATGTGGCGCGGCCGGTCGATCCACCGCTCCACCAGCAGTGTGTCGTCGCCGAACGAGGCGCGGGCCTCGCGCCGCGCCGCCGCGATCTCCTCGGCGAGCAGCGCCTCGTCCCGCACCAGCCGCATGCCCTTGCCGCCGCCGCCCGCCGAGGGCTTCAGCAGAACGGGCATGGCGATCTCCCGGGCGGCGGAGGCCAGTTGGGCGTCGGTGAGTCCGCTGCCCGAGGAGCCGGGCACGACCGGTACACCGGCCGCCGCGACCGTCTCCTTGGCCCGGATCTTGTCGCCCATCAGCGAGATGGCGGAGGCGGGCGGCCCGATGAAGACCAGGCCGGCTTCCGCGCAGGCCTGCGCGAAGGCCGCGTTCTCGGCGAGGAATCCGTAGCCGGGGTGGACGGCCTCGGCGCCGGTGCGCCGGGCGGCGTCCAGCAGCCGTTCCACGGAGAGGTAGCTCTCGGCGGCGGGCGCGGGCCCGATCCGTACCGCCGTATCGGCCTCCCGTACGTGCCGGGCGTCCGCGTCCGCGTCGCTGAAGACGGCGACCGACCGCACGCCGAGCTCGCGCAGGGTCCGGATGACCCGGACCGCGATCTCGCCACGGTTGGCGACCAGAACAGTGCTGAACATGGAGGTCCTCACATCACATCCGGAAGACGCCGAATTGGGGGTCACCCAAGGGGGCGTTGGCACAGGCGGTCAGAGCGAGCCCCAGCACCTGCCGGGTCTCCAGCGGGTCGATCACCCCGTCGTCCCACAGCCGGGCGGTGGCGTAGTACGCGTTGCCCTGCTGCTCGTACTGGGCGCGGATCGGAGCCTTGAAGGTCTCCTCATCCTCGGCGCTCCAGTCGTCACCGAGCTGGTCGCGCTTGACGGTGGCGAGCACCGAGGCGGCCTGTTCGCCGCCCATGACGGAGATCTTCGCGTTGGGCCACATCCACAGGAAGCGGGGGCTGTAGGCCCGGCCGCACATCGAGTAGTTGCCGGCCCCGTAGGACCCGCCGACCACCACGGTCAGTTTGGGCACCCGGGTGCAGGCCACGGCCGTGACCATCTTCGCGCCGTGCTTGGCGATGCCGCCGGCCTCGTAGTCACGGCCGACCATGAAGCCGGAGATGTTCTGGAGGAACACCAGCGGGATGCCGCGCTGGTCGCACAGCTCGATGAAGTGGGCGCCCTTCTGGGCGGACTCCGCGAACAGGATGCCGTTGTTCGCGACGATGCCGACGGGGTGGCCGTGGATCTGCGCGAAGCCGGTGATGAGTGTGGCCCCGTACTCCGACTTGAACTCCGCGAACCGGGAGCCGTCGACGACCCGGGCGATCACTTCCCGTACGTCGTAGGGCGTCCGGGAATCGACGGGTACCGCCCCGTACAGCCCGGCGGGGTCCACCTTCGGCTCCTCGGCCGGCCGCACGGACCACGGAAGCGGTGCGCGCTCGGGCAGGGTGGCGACGATGTTCCGCACGATCCGCAGGGCGTGGGCGTCGTCCTCGGCGAGATGGTCGGTCACGCCCGAGATGCGCGAGTGGACCTCGCCGCCGCCCAGCTCCTCGGCCGTCACGACCTCGCCGGTGGCGGCCTTCACCAGCGGCGGGCCGCCCAGGAAGATCGTGCCCTGGTTGCGGACGATCACGGCCTCGTCGCTCATCGCGGGGACGTACGCTCCGCCTGCCGTGCAGGAACCGAGCACGGCGGCGATCTGCGGGATACCGGCCCCCGACATCCGGGCCTGGTTGTAGAAGATCCGTCCGAAGTGCTCCCGGTCGGGGAAGACCTCGTCCTGGAGCGGCAGGAAGGCGCCGCCCGAGTCGACCAGGTACAGGCAGGGCAGCCGGTTCTCCAGCGCCACCTCCTGGGCCCGCAGATGCTTCTTCACGGTCATCGGGTAGTACGTGCCGCCCTTGACGGTCGCGTCGTTGGCGACGATCACGCACTCCCGGCCACTGACCCGCCCGATGCCGGCGATCACGCCTGCCGCGGGGGCCGCGCCCCCGTACAGCCCCTCGGCCGCCAGGGGGGCGAGCTCCAGGAAGGGCGAGCCCGCGTCGAGCAGGGTGTCCACCCGCTCCCGGGGCAGCAGCTTGCCGCGCGCCACATGCCGGGCGCGGGCCTTCTCACCCCCGCCGAGCCGTGCCGTGGCGAGCCGCGTCCGCAGCTCGTCGGCGAGCGCGTGATGCGCCGCCTCGTTGGCCTTCCAGGCCTCCGAGGCGGGATCGGCCGCGCTCGTCAGGACCGGTGCCTGCTGCATCGTTCGAGCCCCCTTGCCCGTACCGCACTGGTTAATGACCGTTAACGCATTGCGCTCAGGTTAACGAGCGCTAACGGCCCTGTCTAGAATGAATCTTCATGAGCACCCATGCCACCACCCGAGTCGCGGCTCCCACCCGCCGCGAGCAGATCCTCCGGGAGGCGGCGCGCCTCTTCGCCGAGCGCGGCTTCCACGGGGTGGGCGTCGACGAGATAGGGGCCGCGGTCGGTATCAGCGGCCCCGGTCTCTACCGGCACTTCCCCGGGAAGGACGCGATGCTCGCCGAGCTGCTGGTGGGTATCAGCGAGCGCCTCCTCGACGGCGGGCGGATGCGCGTGTCGCAGGACGCGGCGGCCGGTGACGGCTCGCCGGAGTCGCTCCTCGACGCGCTCATCGAGGGCCACATCGACTTCGCCCTCGACGACCGCCCCCTGATCACCCTCCACGACCGCGAGCTGGACCGCCTCCGGGAAGCCGACCGCAAGCGGGTGCGCCAGCTCCAGCGGCAGTACGTCGAGGTCTGGGTCGAGGCGGTCCGCGCCCTCTACCCGCCGCTGGCCGAGGACGAGGCCCGGATGACCGTCCACGCGGTCTTCGGCCTGCTCAACTCGACCCCCCACCTCACCGGCGCCCTCCCGGGCCGCGACGCGACGGCGGCGCTGCTGCACCGGCTGGCCCGCGGGGCGTTCGCGGCCGCCGCTCATGGGCCGCAGGGCCTGCCGTCCGCCGTGCAAGACACCCGGCACACTGCGCACACCTGACGGCACAATGGGTTCATGCCGATACCCAGCCGTGCCGCCCTCGTCGACCACCTCGTCCGTACGCGTATCGCCGGAGACGTCGCCACCCCGCGCGACAACAACCTCTCCCACTACCGCAAGCTCGCCAACGGTGACCGTCACTACTGGCTGGGTCTGGAGCTCGGCGACCGCTGGGCCGACGAGCAGGACGTGCTCGCCGTGATGGCCGAGCGCTGCGGGGTCAACGACGACCCCGGGCACCGGTACGGGCAGGACACCATCGATCCGGAGCTGACCGTCGACGCGCTGGAGCGGATGGCGGCGAGGCTGCGCAAGGCGGCGGCCGGTTCGGAGCGGGTGCTGTTCGCGACCGGGCACCCGGGCGGCCTGCTGGACGTGCACCGCAGGACCGCGGACGCGCTGCGGGGCGCCGGATGCGAGATCGTCGTCATCCCGCGGGGGCTGATGACGGACGAGGGCATGGTCTTCCAGTTCGCGGACGTCGCCGTCCTGGAGCGCGGGGCGTCGCTGTGGCACACCCATTCACCGGCCCCGATGGCGGCGATCCTGGACGGATTCGAGCGGGAGGGCCGGCCGCGGCCCGATCTCGTCGTCGCCGACCACGGGTGGGCGGGCTGCGCGGGCCAGCGGGGCATCGACACGGTCGGGTACGCGGACTCCAACGACCCCGCGCTGTTCCTCGGCGAGGCGGAAGGCACGCTCCAGGTGACGGTGCCGCTGGACGACCACGTCACCGATCCCCGCTTCTACGACCCGATGACCGACTATCTGCTGGACGCGGCGGGACTGCTCTGACCCGGCCGGGGGCAGGCCGGCGCCGACTGGTCAGCGGCACTCCAGCGCCGAACCCCCGACGGGCACGAACTCCCCCTGCCGGGCGACGCCGTCGTCCGGCTGCCGGGCGGGCAGCGCGGCCGTGGCCTCGGCCAGCGGCCGGTCCCGGCGCAGGGTCTCGAAGACGGCCGCCGACTTCTCCTCGTCCCAGGCGAGTGTCGATCCGATCCCTGGGATGTCGGCGTTGAAGTCCTTGATGGGGACCGAGGCGAATTCGAGGCCCGAGAGCTCGATGTCCCGCAGCTCCCCGGCGAGCGACATCATGTCCACCGGAGTCAGCGCCTTCTCCGTGCGGTCGGCGGACAGCAGCACCCCGGCCAGTTCCCCGAGCCGGGCCGGGCTGTGCAGCGTGCGCTCGCTCCGCAACTTCTTCACGAAGGCGACGAGGAAGCGCTGCTGGCGCTGCATGCGGCCGAAGTCGGCGGAGGCGTCGACCTTCCGGGACCTGGCGTACCGCAGGGAGTCCCCGCCGCCGAGGTGATGGGTGCCCACGGACAGGTCGAGGCCGGTCACCGGGTCCTGGAGCGGGGTGGCGGTGCAGACGTCGACTCCGTCCAGCTCGTCGACGGTCTTCATGAAGCGCGAGAAGTCGACGGCGAGGTACCGGTCGATGTCCAGGCCGGTCTTCGCCTCGACCGTGCGTACGGCGAGCTCCCCGCCGCCCTCGGAGTGTGCCGCGTTGATCTTCGCGAGGTGGGCTCCGTGCGACTCGCCGGTACGCCGGTCGGTGTGCGCGGGAAGCTCGGCGAGTGAGTCGCGCGGGATGCTGACGACACTGACCCGTTCACGGTTCTGCGCGATGTGGACCAGCATCATGGTGTCCGAGCAGTCGCAGCCCACACCGCCCAGGCGGTACTTCTTCTTCTGCTGCTTGGTGATCGTGTCCCGGCCGTCCGTGCCGACGAGCAGGACGTTCATGCCGGTGCCACTGCCGTCGGCGTCGTCCGCGCCGGGAAGCGCGTCGGCGCTCTGCACCGTCGCGCCCAGCGCGAGCACGGACGCCAGCGCGGCGGTGGCATGCACCCAGCGGGGGATCTTCCTGGCTGGTCCGGTGGGCGGGACGGGCTGCGGTGTGCTGTCGAGGATCGGCATGTGTGTGCATCTCCCATGAAGCCGGATGGTCCGGATGATTTCGGGAGAAACCTATTTTTCCGCCGCTCGCCCTCGCGGCGCCGACCCGGCGATTCGGCGGTATTACCTACGATCGGACGCGGCCGGGCCGTCGTGTCGCTGACCGGGCCCGGGGGTGGGGTCCAGATAGACCCGGCGGATCGCCGGGAAGCGCTCCCGCAGCTGCGCCTCGGCCTCCTCGCAGGCCCACTCGATCTGCTCGGCGCTCGCCACGTCGCGGAAGTCGATCTTCGCGGCGATCAGGAACTCCGTCGGCCCCTGGATGAGGGTGGTGAGTTCCAGGACGCCCATGATGTGCGGGACCGAGAGCAGTTCCTCGCGCACGCCGTCGCGCATCGCCTTCGGCAGCGGACGGCCGATCAGCAGCTGGGCGTTGGAACGGCCGAGGACCCAGGCCACGTACACGAGCAGGACGCCGATCAGGATCGAGGCGACGCCGTCCCAGACGCCGGAGCCGGTGAGCTGGCCGCCGAGCAGACCGCCCGCGGCGAGCACCAGCCCGATCAGCGCGGCGGAGTCCTCCATCACGACCGCCTTGACGGCCGTGTCGGATGTGTGGCGCAGGTAGCGGCCGGCGGGGGAGTGCAGCCGGGCGGCCTCGCGGCGGACCTGTCTGACGCCCGTACGCAGCGAGTAGCCCTCCAGTAGGAAGGCGACGCCCAGCACGAGGTACGAGACGAGCGGATCGCCCAGGTCCTCGCCCTCGACGAGGGTGTGGACGCCGTCGTAGACGGAGAAGACGGCGCCGCCGACGAACGTGGCGATGGAGGCGAGCATCGCCCAGATGTAGCGCTCGGGGCCGTAACCGAGCGGGTGTTCCTCGTCGGCCGGCTTCTGACTGCGCCGGAGCGCCGTCAGGAGCATGACCTCGGTGACGGTGTCGGCGACCGAGTGCGCGGCCTCCGAGAGCATCGCGCTCGATCCGCTGATCAGTCCGGCGACCGCCTTCGCCACGGCGATGCCCAGATTGGCGATCGCCGCGACGACGACGGTGAACGTGGACTCCCCACCATCACTTTTCGCATCGGTCATGGTGGGGAGTATGTCCGAGATGGAATGCCGTGGCCTGTTCAGTCACGCCGGGCGCGGATCACGCCTTCCTGGATGACCGTGATCGCGAGACGCCCGTCCTGCGTGTAGATGCGCGCCTGGCCGAGCCCGCGCCCGCCGGAGGCGGACGGCGACTCCTGGTCGTACAGCAGCCATTCGTCCGCCCGGAACGGCCGGTGGAACCACATCGCGTGGTCCAGGCTCGCGCCCACCACGTCACCGACCGCCCAGCCGCCCCGCCCGTGGGCGAGCAGCACCGAGTCCAGCAGCGTCATGTCGGAGACGTACGTGGCCATGCAGACATGGAGCAGCGGGTCGTCGGCGAGCTTGCCGTTCGTCCGGAACCACACCTGCGAGCGGGGCTCGCGCGGATCGCCGACCGAGGCGAAGGGAGGGGCGTCGGAATACCGGAGGTCGACCGCCGCCCGTGCTTCCAGGAGCCGGTCCATGACACCCGGATCGATGAACCGGTCCGCGTACCTCGGCAGCATCTCCGCGGCGGTGGGCAGCGTCTCGGGGTCCGGGGCGGGCGGCATGTCCGCCTGGTGCTCCAGCCCCTCCTCGTACGTCTGGAAGGACGCCGAGAGATGGAAGATCGGCTGCCCGTGCTGGACGGCGACGACCCGCCGGGTGGTGAAGGACCGGCCGTCGCGGATGCGGTCGACGGTGTAGACGATCGGGGCACCCGGATCGCCCATCCGCAGGAAATAGGAGTGCAGGGAGTGGGCCGTGCGGTCCGCGGGGACGGTCCGGCCCGCGGCGACCAGCGCCTGGGCCGCGACCTGACCACCGAAGACCCGGGGCACGACCGCGGAACGGCTCGTGCCCCGGAAGATGTCCCGCTCGATCTGCTCCAGGTCGAGCAGATCGAGCAGGGAGTCGAGTGCTGCGCTCATGGGAGGAACGTAGCTGTTCTAGAGGCCCATCGACTTGGCAATGATCGACTTCATGACCTCGCTGGTGCCGCCGTAGATCCGGTTGACCCGGTTGTCGGCGTACAGGCGGGCGATCGGGTACTCGTTCATGAAGCCGTAGCCGCCGTGCAGCTGGAGGCAGCGGTCGATGACGCGGTGCGCGACCTCGGTGCAGAAGAGCTTGGCGGAGGCGGCCTCGGCGGCGGTCAGCTCACCGGCGTCCAGTGCCTCCAGCGCGCGGTCGGCGACGGCCTGGGCCGCGTCCACCTCGGCCTGGCAGGCGGCCAGCTCGAACTTGGTGTTCTGGAACGAGGCGACCGTCTTGCCGAAGACCGTGCGGTCCTGGACGTACTCCTTCGCGAAGCGGACGGCGGCGGCGGCCTGCGCGTAGGCGCCGAAGGCGATGCCCCAGCGCTCGGAGGCCAGGTTGGTGCCCAGGTAGCCGAAGCCCTTGTTCTCCTCGCCGAGCAGGTCCTCGACGGGCACCTTCACGTCGACGAAGGCAAGCTCGGCCGTGTCGGAGACCTTCAGGCCCAGCTTGTCCAGCTTGCGGCCGATGGAGTAGCCCTCGGACGTGGTGTCGACGGCGAAGAGCGAGATGCCGAAGCGGCGGTCGTCCTCGCGCGGCGCGGAGGTACGGGCGCAGACGATCACGCGGTCGGCGTGCACACCGCCGGTGATGAAGGTCTTCGAGCCGTTGAGGACGTAGTGCGTGCCGTCCTCGGAGAGCTTCGCGTTGGTCTTCATGCCCGCGACGTCGGAACCGGTGCCCGGCTCGGTCATCGCGAGGGCCCACATCTCCTCGCCGCTGACGAACTTCGGCAGCCAGCGCTTCTTCTGGTCGTCCGTGGCGAGCATCTTGATGTACGGCAGGCCGAGCAGGACGTGCACACCGGAGCCGCCGAAGGAGACGGCCGCGCGCGCGCACTCCTCCTGGAGGACGGCCTCGTACTTGTGCGAGTGGACGCCGGCGCCACCGAACTCCTCGTCGACCGAGATGCCGAAGACACCCAGCTCACCGAGCTTGTAGTAGAAGTCGCGCGGCGCCTGGCCGGCGGCGAACCACTCGTCGTAGACGGGGACGACCTCGGCCTCGATGAAGGCGCGAAGGGTCTCCCGGAACGCCTCATGGTCCTCGTTGAATACCGTACGGCGCACGGGGTGCCTCCTCTGTCGGCTTCGTCAGCTCGGCGTGAGCTACGGGCGGGCTGGCTAAGCGCTTGCTCAGACCTTGTCAAAAGTTACCCGGCAGTCACCGGACCTGTCCAGGGTGATGCTCGGCACGCTCGGCGGCGGTACCGGGGCGCCCCGGTACCGCGGTCAGAGCCTCCCGAGTGCGAACCACAGCTCCGTGCGTACGTCCATGTCGTCCAGGTCCGCGTCCAGCAGCGCCGCGCAGCGGGCGATGCGCTGGCGGACCGTGTTGCGGTGGACCTGGAGCGCGACCGCCGTACGGTCCCAGCTGCCGTGCAGGCCCAGCCAGCAGCGCAGGGTCTCGGTGAGGGGTTCGGTGAGCGGCGCGAGGAGGGCGCGGGCGTGGGCCTCCGCCTGTTCGCGCGGGATCAGCTCCGCGAGACCCGTCGCGGGGCGGTGCACGGAGAGCGGGGTGCGGGTGGCCTCCGCCCGGCCCAGGGCGCGGGCCGCCTGGATGTCGGCCGTCGCCAGGGCCGCGACCGGGGCGGGTGCCGAGGCGCCGAGCGTCCACCCCGGCTGCGGGGCGATCCGGCCGGCGTCGGTGACCAGGACGCGTACGGCGTGGCGGTCCACGTCGACGAGGGCCGAGCCCAGCGCCGTGCCGAGTGCCCCGGCGGTGAGGGCGTCGGCGGGGGCGCCTCCGGTACGGCGCGCGTGCACCACCGTCCACCGGTCGGCCGACCCCAGGAGCGGGGTGACGTCCTCGGGTTCCGCGCCGAGCAGCATCCGTACGAGCGCGGCCGCGCGGCCCGCCGCGTCGGCGCCCTGGTGCGGGGCGGTCAGCAGGGAGAGCAGGACGACCGCGACACCGGTCACCGTGTGATCACCCGGCTCGCGCCGCTCCGCGGACAGGGCGAGCACCAGGCCCTGTCCGCCGCCGAGCGGGTAGGCGGACAGCTGGGTCCCGCCGACCGTGTCCGTGGCGGAGGCCGGGGCCGGACCGGGACGCGCGTCGGCCTCGGGGGAGACCACCCGGGACAGCCGGGTGAGCGCTTCCCGCGCCCCGGGCGCCGGACGGCTGCCCGCGGCGTGCAGCTCCTCGCCCTCGGCGGTCAGCAGGGCCGCCCGCCCCGCCAGCTGCACGGCCAGCTGGCGCAGTACGGCGGGGACCGGGTCGGGCCGGGCGGCCGCCGAGGCCAGGGCCTGCTGGGCGCGGGTCACCCTGCGCAGCTCCCGGTGCCTGGCCTCCGCCATCAGCCGCCACACCGCCCGCGCGATCGCGGTGAACGGCGTCTGGGGCGGCACCTCCAGGAGCGGCAGCCCGTGCCGGTCGCACGCCTCGACGAGCGCCCGGGGCACCGTGTCGTGCACCGGCGCCACCCCGAAGCCGAGCGCCGCCGCCCCCGCCTCCACGAGCCGGGCGACATAGGTGTCCGGGTCCTCCAGCAGCACCCCGGCACTCAGCAGCAGCTCACCGCCGAGGAGGTACGGATACGGGTCGGCCATCTCCGATGTGTGCACCCACAGCAGGTCCGCGTGGGCCGGGCCGGCGATCCGGCGCAGCCCCAGTTCCTCCCTGGCCAGCAGCTCGGCCAGCGGGACGGGCGGGGTGGGCGGTGTGGTGGGGGTGTCCGGCATGGATGGTCCATCCATTCAGCGCGACGAGAATGGATGAAACGTACACTTCATGGCTGCTTATCGGCCACCTACCGTCTTCACCAACCTGTTGAGCGAGACGGAGGGAAAGCCCATGGCTGTCGACTACGCCGTGATCGTCGTCTATCTGGCCGGCATGCTCGCCATGGGCTGGTGGGGCATGCGCCGGGCCAAGTCCAAGAGCGAGTTCCTGGTGGCGGGCCGCCGGCTCGGCCCGTGGATGTACTCCGGCACCATGGCCGCCATCGTCCTCGGCGGCGCCTCCACGATCGGCGGCGTCGGCCTCGGCTACCAGTACGGACTCTCCGGCGCCTGGATGGTCTTCACCATCGGCCTCGGGCTCCTCGCCCTGTCCGTCTTCTTCTCGGCCCGCATCGCCCGGCTGAAGGTCTACACCGTCTCCGAGATGCTCGACCTGCGCTACGGCGGCCGGGCCGGAATCATCTCGGGCGTCGTCATGTGGGCGTACACCCTGATGCTCGCGGTCACCTCGACGATCGCGTACGCCACCATCTTCGACGTCCTCTTCGACATGAACCGGACCGTCTCGATCATCCTCGGCGGCGCCATCGTCGTCGCGTACTCGACGCTCGGCGGCATGTGGTCGATCACGCTGACGGACATGGTGCAGTTCGTCGTCAAGACGATCGGGGTGCTGCTGCTCCTGCTCCCCATCGCGGTCGTCAAGGCGGGCGGCTTCAGCGAGATGAAGGCCCAGCTGCCCACCGAGTACTTCGACCCGCTGGGGATCGGCGGCGAGACGATCTTCACGTACGTCCTGATCTACACCTTCGGCATGCTGATCGGCCAGGACATCTGGCAGCGCGTGTTCACCGCCCGCACCGACCGGACGGCCCGCTGGGGCGGCACGGTCGCCGGGACGTACTGCCTCGTGTACGCCATCGCCGGAGCCGTCATCGGAACGGCGGCCAAGGTCATCTATCCGACGCTGCCCAGCGCGGACGCGGCGTTCGCGACCATCGTCAAGGACGAACTGCCGATGGGCGTGCGCGGGCTCGTGCTGGCCGCCGCGCTGGCCGCGGTCATGTCGACGTCCTCCGGCGCGCTGATCGCCTGCGCCACCGTCGCCAACAACGACATCTGGTCGCGGTTGCGGGGGGCGGTCGCCGGGGGCGGCGGCGAGGAGGAGCGCGACGAGGTGAAGGGCAACCGGGCGTTCATCCTGATCATGGGCATCGCCGTCATCCTCATCGCGATCGCGCTCAACAACGTCGTCGAGGCGCTGACCGTGGCGTACAACCTGCTCGTGGCCGGGCTCCTGGTGCCGATCCTGGGCGGACTCCTGTGGCGCCGCGGGACGGCGGAGGGCGCGCTGGCGGCGGTGTCGGTGGGCGGCCTCGCGGTGACCGGGCTGATGGCCGCGTACGGAATCCTCGCCAACGAGCCGGTGTACTACGGCCTGCTGGCCTCGCTCGCGGTGTACGTGATCGTGTCGCTGGCCACGAAGCCGACGGACGCGGCGGTACTGGCCGCCTGGCGCGAGCGGCTGGCGGGGCGGGGAGCGACCGAGCCGGAGCCCGTGAAGGAACCGGCCACCATCTGACCTCTCGTCCTCGGTGGTGTTCGGCGATCGAGGACGCAATCCCCGCTCCGGGGATACCGCACAATCGAAGTAACGTACGAAACCCGAAGGAAAGGCACTCCGCCCCATGAGCAGCAACGAAACGCCGCGCGGTCCCGTCGACTCGTCCCGTGTCCCGCGGTACGCCGGACCCGCGACCTTCGCCCGGCTGCCCCGGCTCGACGAGGTCGGCACCGCCGATGTCGCCGTCGTCGGCGTGCCCTTCGACAGCGGGGTCTCCTACCGCCCCGGCGCCCGCTTCGGCGGCAACGCGATCCGTGAGGCCTCGCGTCTCCTGCGCCCGTACAACCCCGCCCAGGACGCCTCCCCCTTCGCGCTCGCGCAGGTCGCCGACGCCGGTGACATCGCCGCGAACCCGTTCAACATCAACGAGGCCGTCGAGACCGTCGAGGCCGCGGCCGACGAGCTGCTCGGCACCGGCGCCCGTCTGATGACGCTCGGCGGCGACCACACCATCGCGCTGCCCCTGCTGCGCTCCGTCGCCAAGAAGCACGGCCCCGTCGCCCTGCTGCACTTCGACGCGCACCTGGACACCTGGGACACCTACTTCGGCGCCGAGTACACCCACGGCACCCCGTTCCGCCGGGCCGTCGAGGAGGGCATCCTCGACACCGAGGCGCTCTCCCACGTCGGCACGCGCGGCCCGCTGTACGGCAAGCAGGACCTCACCGACGACGCGAAGATGGGCTTCGGCATCGTCACCTCCGCCGATGTCATGCGCCGGGGCGTCGACGAGATCGCCGACCAGCTGCGCCAGCGGATCGGTGACCGTCCGCTCTACATCTCCATCGACATCGACGTCCTGGACCCGGCCCACGCGCCCGGCACCGGAACCCCCGAGGCCGGCGGCCTCACCTCCCGCGAGCTGCTGGAGATCCTGCGCGGGCTCTCCTCCTGCAACCTGGTCTCCGCCGACCTCGTCGAGGTCGCCCCCGCGTACGACCACGCGGAGATCACCTCCGTCGCCGCCTCCCACACGGCGTACGAACTGACCACGATCATGTCCCGCCAGATCGCAGCGGCGCGTACGAAGTGAGCCACGACCACGACGACCGCCCGCGGCTCACCCCCGCGCAGGCCGAGGCGGCGCTCAGCCCGCCGCCCGGCCGCAACGGCGGCGACCTCGTCGTCGAGACGCTCCAGGGCCTCGGCGCCACCACCGTCTTCGGGCTGCCCGGCCAGCACGCGCTCGGCATGTTCGACGCGCTGCGCCGCTCCTCGCTCACGTACGTCGGCCTGCGCGTCGAGAACAACGCGGGCTTCGCCGCCGACGCGTACGGCCGGATCACCGGCGAGGTCGCCCCGCTGCTGCTCTCCACGGGGCCGGGCGCCCTGACCTCCCTGGCCGCGCTCCAGGAGGCGGCCTCCGCCTCCGCCCCCATCCTGGCGATCTCCAGCCAGATCCCGACCGCGGGCCTCGGCGGCGGCCGCCACGGCTATCTGCACGAGCTCCGCGACCAGAAGGCGTCGTTCCGCGACATCGTGAAGTCGGTGCACACCGTGCGTACCGCTTCCCAGATCCCGTCCGCGATCGCGGACGCCTGGGAGTCCGCGCTCACCGCTCCGCACGGTCCGGTCTGGGTGGAGATCCCGCAGGACGTGCTCCTGGCCGAGACCGTCCTGCCGGTCGTGACCGCGATGGACGCCACTCCGCGCGATCTGTACCCGCGCCCCGAGCTGACCGTCGTGGCCGCCCACCTGCTCTCGAACGCCGAGCGGCCGGCGATCGTCGCGGGCGGCGGAGTCGTACGGTCCGACGCGACGGGCAAGCTGCTCGCCCTCGCGGAGAAGATCAACGCCCCGGTCGTCACCACGTTCGGCGGCAAGGGCGCCTTCCCCTGGGAGCACCCGCTGTCCCTGCGCTCCTGGCTGGAGGACCGGCACACCACGGACTTCCTGGAGGACGCGGACGTCCTGCTGGTCGTCGGCTCGGGCCTGGGCGAGCTCTCCTCGAACTACCACACGTTCAGCCCGCGCGGCCGGGTCATCCAGATCGAGGCCGACGCGGGGAAGCTGGAGTCCAACCACCCCGCCCTCGGTATCCACTCCGACGCCCGCGAGGCGCTCGCCGACCTCCTCGACGCGGTCGGGGCACGCGAGGACGGGGCCGCGGCCGACCGGGTGCGTACGGTGCTGGAGAAGGTACGGGCCCGGATCGACGCCCAGGACCTGACCCTGGAGCAGCAGGTCCTCGCCTCGGTGCGCGAGGCGCTGCCCGACACCGCGCCCAGCTTCTGGGACATGACGATCCTCGCCTATTGGGCGTGGTCCGCCTTCGACGCCCGCCACCCGAACACGATGCACTCGGCCCAGGGCGCGGGCGGCCTCGGCTACGGCTTCCCCGCGGCGATCGGCGCGGCGGCGGCCGACCCGACGAACCCGGTCCTCGCGGTCTCCGGCGACGGCGGCGCGATGTACTCGATCGCCGAACTGGCCACGGCCAGGCAGTACGGCCTCCCGGTCACCTGGCTGATCGTCGACGACGGCGGCTACGGCATCCTGCGCGAGTACATGACGGGCGCCTTCGGCGAGGCCACCGGCACGGAACTCTCCCGCCCCGACTTCGTCGCCCTGGCCGAGTCCTTCGGCGTCCCGGCGGTCCGTACGACACCGGAGTCCCTCACCGAGGACCTCACCAAGGCCCTGGCGGCCCCCGGCCCCTCCGTGGTGGTGCTCCCGGCCCTGCTGAGGATGTTCGAACCGACGCACCTGTAGGGCGCCCGGCGGTCCCTTCGTCCCAGGAGCGGCCTGGGCCGAAGGGACCGTTTGTGTTGCGGCGGGATGAAATCCGCTGCTGACCGCGTTGGTGACTTCCGGCAGACCAGGTGGACAGCGGGGCGAACGGGAGGCATCGGTGGAGGGCGCGGAGCAACAGGGGTGGGGACGGCGGCTGGCCGGATACGCATGGCGCTACCGGCGCAATGTGGTGCTGGCGCTCGGTTCCTCGCTCGCCGGCATGGCCGTGATGGCAATCGTCCCGCTGATCACCAAGGTGATCATCGACGACGTGGTCGTCGGCCACACCCGTTCTCTCGCCGTCTGGACCGGGCTGCTCATCGTCGCGGCCGTGCTCGTCTACATCGCCACGTACATCAGGCGCTACTACGGGGGCCGGCTCGCCCTCGACGTCCAGCACGACCTGCGTACCGAGATGTACACGACGATCACCCGGCTCGACGGGAAGCGGCAGGACGAGCTGTCCACGGGACAGGTCGTGGGGCGCGCCACCAGCGACCTCCAGCTGATCCAGGGGCTTCTGTTCATGCTCCCGATGACGATCGGGAACGTCCTGCTCTTCGTCATGTCCCTGGTGATCATGGCGTGGCTCTCGCCGCTCCTCACCCTCGTCGCCCTGGCCGTCGCCCCCGCCCTCTGGTTCATCGCCCGCCGCTCCCGCACCCGCCTCTTCCCCGCCACCTGGTACGCCCAGAGCCAGGCCGCCGCCGTCGCCGGAGTGGTCGACGGCGCCGTCTCCGGGGTCCGGGTCGTCAAGGGATTCGGGCAGGAGGACCAGGAGACCGGCAAGCTGCGCGAGGTCGGACGCCGGCTCTTCGCCGGCCGGCTGCGCACCATCAAGCTGAATTCCCGCTACACCCCGGCACTCCAGGCCGTGCCCGCGCTCGGCCAGGTCGCGATGCTGGCACTCGGCGGCTGGCTCGCCACCCGGGGGGAGATCACCCTCGGTACGTTCGTCGCCTTCTCCACCTACCTCGCCCAGCTCGTCGGCCCGGTCCGGATGCTCGCCATGGTCCTCACCGTCGGCCAGCAGGCCAGGGCCGGCGTGGAACGCGTCCTGGAGCTCATCGACACCGAGCCGACCATGAAGGACGGGACGAAGGAGCTCCCGGCCGACGCCCCGGCGCGCGTCGAGTTCGACGACGTCCGCTTCGGGTACGACGAGGAGCGTCCCGTCCTCGACGGGTTCTCGCTGACCATCGAGCCCGGCGAGACCGTCGCCGTCGTGGGCGCGTCCGGCAGCGGCAAGTCCACCGTCTCGCTCCTGCTGCCCCGCTTCTACGACGTGACGCACGGCGCCGTCCTCGTCGGCGGCCACGACGTCCGCGAGCTCACCCAGGAATCGCTGCGGGCCGCCATCGGGCTGGTGCCTGAGGACAGCTTCCTGTTCTCCGACACGGTCCGGGCCAACATCGCGTACGGATTCCCGGACGCCACCCAGGAGCAGATCGAGGAGGCCGCCCGCTCCGCGCAGGCCCACGGCTTCATCACGGACCTGCCGAAGGGGTACGACACCAAGGTCGGCGAGCACGGGCTCACCCTCTCCGGCGGTCAGCGCCAGCGCGTGGCGCTCGCGCGCGCCATCCTTACCGACCCCCGTCTGCTGCTCCTGGACGACGCCACCTCCGCCGTCGACGCCCGCGTCGAGCACGAGATCCACGAAGCCCTCAAGCAGGTGATGGCGGGCCGCACCACCCTCCTGATCGCCCACCGCCGCTCCACACTCGGCCTCGCCGACCGGATCGCCGTCCTCGACAAGGGCCGGCTCGCCGCCATCGGTACGCACGAGGAGCTGGAGCGTGACTCCGCGCTCTACCGCCGTCTGCTCACCGACCCGGACGAGCTGGGCGCCACCTCGCCCGGCCACCGGCCGGTCAGGGCGGACGTGCGCGAGGACGACCGGACGCTCCAGGAGGAGCTGGAGGCCGAGTTCGACGCCGAGCGCGGCATCACCCCCGAGCTCTGGATCCGCAAGGAGCAGCCGCGCGGCCCGGTGGCGGACGGGATGCCCGCCACCCCCGAGCTGCTGGCCCAGGTCGACGCGCTGCCGCCGGCCACGGACCTCCCGGACATCGACGAGGCGAGCGCCGTACGGGCCGAGGACTCCTACGGCCTGCGCCGGCTGCTGCGCGGCTTCGGGCTGCCGCTGCTGGTGAGCCTGGGACTCGTGGCCGTGGACGCGGGCATGGGCCTGCTCCTGCCCGTACTGATCAGGCACGGCATCGACGAGGGCGTCACCCAGCTGGCGCTCGGCGCGGTCTGGGCGGCCTCCGGGCTCGGCCTCTTCGTCGTGCTCGTGCAGTGGCTCGCGCAGATCGGCGAGACCCGGATGACGGGCCGCACCGGCGAGCGCGTCCTGTACTCGCTGCGCCTCAAGATCTTCGCGCAGCTCCAGCGGCTGGGCCTCGACTACTACGAGCGCGAGCTGACCGGCCGGATCATGACCCGGATGACGACGGACGTGGACGCGCTGTCCACGTTCCTCCAGACCGGTCTGGTCACGGCCTTCGTCTCCGTCGTCACCTTCTTCGGGATCATGGTCGCCCTGCTCGTCCTCGACGTCCAGCTGGCGCTGGTCGTCTTCGCGACGCTGCCCGTGCTGGTCATCGGGACGTTCTTCTTCCGCCGCAAGAGCGTCGCGGCGTACGAGCTGGCCCGTGAGCGGATCAGCGCCGTCAACGCCGACCTCCAGGAGTCCGTGTCCGGTCTGCGCATCGTGCAGGCGTTCCGCCGCGAGCGGGACGGCGCCGAGCGGTACGCCGCGAGCAGCGACCACTACCGCGAGGCCCGGGTGCGCGGCCAGTGGCTGATCTCGGTCTACTTCCCCTTCGTCCAGCTGCTCTCCTCCGTCGCCGCGGCCGCCGTACTGATCGTCGGCGCGGGCCGCGTCGACAACGGGACGCTGACCACCGGGGCGCTGGTCGCGTACCTCCTCTACATCGAGCTGTTCTTCGCCCCCGTGCAGCAGCTCTCCCAGGTCTTCGACGGCTACCAGCAGGCCACCGTCTCCCTCGGCCGCATCCAGGAACTGCTCCAGGAACAGACGTCCACGGCCGACCCCGACGAGCCGCTGGACGTGCTGTCGCTGCGCGGTGAGATCGCCTTCGAGGACGTGTCCTTCGCGTACAACGGCGAGGAGGAGGCGCTCACCGGGATCGATCTGCGCGTCCCGGCGGGCCAGACGGTCGCCTTCGTGGGGGAGACGGGTGCGGGCAAGTCCACCCTCGTCAAGCTCGTCGCCCGGTTCTACGACCCGACGGCGGGCCGGGTCACGGCGGACGGCACCGATCTGCGCAAGCTCGACATGACCGCCTACCGCCACCGGCTCGGAGTCGTACCGCAGGAGGCGTATCTCTTCGCCGGTACGGTCCGCGACGCCATCGCCTACGGTCTGCCGGACGCCACCGACGCGCAGGTGGAGGCGGCGGCTCGGGCGGTCGGCGCGCACGAGATGATCGCCACGCTGGACGGTGGCTATCTGCACGAGGTCTCCGAGCGGGGCCGCAACCTCTCGGCCGGCCAGCGCCAGCTGATCGCGCTCGCCCGCGCCGAACTGGTCGACCCGGACATCCTGTTGCTGGACGAGGCCACGGCCGCGCTGGACCTCGCCACCGAGGCCCTGGTCAACCAGGCCACCGACCGGCTCACCGGCCGCCGCACCACCCTGGTCGTCGCCCACCGGCTGACCACGGCGGCCCGCGCCGACCGGGTCGTCGTGATGGACCACGGCCGGGTCGTGGAGGACGGCACCCATGACGAGCTGCTGGCCAGGGGCGGTCAGTACGCCCGGCTGTGGCGCACGTTCATCGGGGAGGACGAACCGGTTCCCGACTCGTCCGTCGTGTGACGGCCGTCTTCATGCAACCTTCGGACGACCACCCGCGTCGTACGCATGTACGTGCACGTCTCGGGTAGGGCCAATGTGTTCGATGGGGATGGTGAGACCGCTGAGGTCATCGAGACCACCAGGATCCGCAGGAAAGCGTGTCCTGGCGTATCTGCTCGTCCTGCCGTTGCTGGCGTCCCTCGCCCTCACCCTCGACACACCCGCCCAGGCGGCAGGTCCCTGCACCGGACGGCCCGCGAAGACGGTGCCCTTCGCCAAGGGTGAGCTGCGCGTCTACAAGAGCCGCTCCTACGTCTGCGCGGTCACCGTCGCCAAGAGGCCCGGCACCCGCCGCGCGATGAGCGTCAAGCTCCAGGCGCGCGGCGGCCGGCCGGTCGTCGACAAGGGCCGGTACACGACGAGGGCCGGCCCGGTGACGGTCTACGCGCTCAACCGCTGCGTCCGTGCGACGGGCGCCGTCGCGGGCAGTTCGGGCTCGACCGGATGGATTCTCTGCTGACGCCCAGTTGAAAGATCGGACCACCGGGTCTGGCGTGGCACGTGTTGCCCCCGCTAGGTTCACGGCGAATGTCGTGAATCAAGGGGAGGGTGCATGCGCAAGGCGCTCAGAGGGGTTCTGTCGCTCGCGGTGCTCATAGGCACTGTCAGTGCGACGGGGGCCTCGGCCGGTGCGGCCACCGCCGCGGAACCGACCGCGACGCAGAGCAGCACGATCAGCAGCGAAGCAAGCAGCGAGGACATCAAGGACCGCATCCTGGCCATCCCGGGGATGAGTCTGATCCAGGAGAAGCCGTATCCCGGATACCGCTACTTCGTCCTCAACTACACCCAGCCGGTGGACCACCGGAACCCGTCCAAGGGCACGTTCCAGCAGCGCGTCACCCTGCTGCACAAGGACACGAGCCGGCCGACGGTCTTCTTCACCAGTGGCTACAACGTCTCCACCAACCCCAGCCGCAGTGAGCCGACGCAGATCATCGACGGCAACCAGGTGTCGCTGGAGTACCGCTTCTTCACCCCGTCCCGCCCGGCGCCCGCCGACTGGTCCAAGCTGGACATCTGGCAGGCCGCCAGCGACCAGCACCGGGTCTTCAAGGCGCTGAAGCAGATCTACACCAAGAACTGGCTGACCACGGGCGGTTCGAAGGGCGGTATGACCGCCACGTACTTCGAGCGCTTCTACCCGAAGGACATGGACGGCGTCGTCGCCTACGTCGCGCCCAACGACGTGGTGAACAAGGAGGACTCGGCGTACGACCGGTTCTTCGAGAACGTCGGCACCCAGGACTGCCGCGACCGGCTGGCCGGGGTGCAGCGCGAGGCGCTCGTCCGGCGTGAGCCGCTGGAGAAGAAGTACGAGGCGTACGCCGCCGAGAACGGCTACACCTTCAACACCGTCGGCTCGCTCGACAAGGCGTACGAGGCCGTGGTCATGGACTACGTCTGGGCGTTCTGGCAGTACAGCCTCGTCTCCGACTGCGAGGCCGTTCCGGCCGACGCGGCCAACGCCACCGACGAGGCGATCTGGGACTCGGTCGACGGCATCTCCGGATTCTCCGCCTACGCCGACCAGGGCCTGGGGAACTACACGCCGTACTACTACCAGGCGGGCACCCAGCTCGGATCGCCGGACATCAAGCAGCCGTGGCTCGGCGACCTGAGCCGGTACGGCTACCAGCCGCCGCGCAACTTCGTGCCGCGGGACATCCCGATGAGGTTCCAGCCGTCGGCGATGCGGGACGTGGACAGCTGGGTCCGGCACAACGCCAACCGGATGATGTACGTCTACGGCGAGAACGACCCGTGGGGTGCGGAGCCCTTCCGCCTCGGCGCGGGCGCCCGTGACAGCCACGTCTACACCGTGCCGGGCGGCAACCACGGCGCCAAGGTGTCCGGCCTCGTCGCCGACGAGAAGGCCGAGGCCGTCGCCGCCATCCTGCGCTGGGCCGGAGTCGCCCCGGCGGCCGTCCAGGCCGACCCGGCGAAGGCGAAGCCGCTCGCCCCGTACGACGCGCGCCTGGACAAGCGGGACGCGAAGACCGAGCGGGGCCAGGGCACACTGCGTCCGTGACGCCCTGACACCGCGACGGGCTGCGCCCGCCGGGTTCCGTACCTCGGACCCGGCGGGCGCAGCCCGTCGGCGTTTCCGGCCTAGTACGACAGCCCGTAACCCACCGGGTGGAGCACCTGCGCCGGGTCGTCCGCGCGCTGGACCGGCACCGGCAGCGTGCCCTCCGGACGGGCGACGCCCGCGATGACCCGTACCGCCGCCCGCAGTTCGACATCGGTCCAGGAGTACGTGGCGAGGCTCGCCGCGTATCCGGTCCCGTCGAGCCGGGCGATGTCGTACGGATTGCGGATGGCGACGGTGATCACCGGGACGCCGGTCGCCGCGAGCGCGCTGACCAGCGTGCGCTGCGAGCTGGTCATCGAGACGTTGTACGTGCCCACGACCACCGCGTCCTTGCCCCGTGCCGCAGCCACCGCCTCGGCGATCTTCGCCTGGGTGGGGGCCGTGCCGGTGGACAGGGCGGTCGCCGTGTACCCGAGCTCGGTGAAGGCCGCGGCGAGCGTGCCGGTCGGCGGGCCCGTCGTGCCGGACGGCGAGGCCGGATCGGCGCCGACCACCAGGAGGTTCCGGTGGGAGAGGCGCGAAAGGGGCAGCAGCGAACCGGAGTTGGCAAGCAGGGTGGTCGTGTGCTCGGCGATCCGGTCGGCGGCGGCGAGATGGGACCGGGTGCCGACGACCCTGTCCACGCCCTGGCTGCTGACGAACGGGTCGCGGAACAGCCCGAGCTTCGCCTTCAGCCGCAGGATGCGCAGGATCGACTCCTCGATCCGCGCCTCGCTGATCTCACCGCTCCTGACGGCCGCCAGGACGGCGTTCCAGGCGACGGCGAGGTCCGGCGGGTTCAGCAGCTGGTCGACCCCCGCCTTGAGCGCGAGCACGGGCACACGGTCGTCGCCGTACTTCGTCCGCACGCCCTCCATGTTCAGCGCGTCGGTGACCACGACACCGTCGTAACCCAGCTCCTCGCGCAGCACCCCGGTGAGGATCGGGTGCGAGAGCGTGGCCGGGTCCTCCGAGGGGTCGAGCGCGGGCACCACGATGTGCGCGGTCATGATCGAGTCGATGCCCGCGGCGATCGCCGCCCGGAACGGCGGGGCGTCCAGCTCGGCCCACTGTTCACGGGTGTGGTGGATGTACGGGATGCCGGTGTGGCTGTCGGTGTTGGTGTCGCCGTGCCCGGGGAAGTGCTTGGCCGTGGCGGCGACGCCGGCGCTCTGATACCCCTTCACCTGGGCGGCGACGAGACCGGCCACCGACTGCGGGTCGGAGCCGAAGGAGCGTACGCCGATCACCGGGTTGGCCGGGTTGACGTTGACGTCGGCGTCCGGCGCGTAGTTCTGCCGGATGCCGAGAGCGGCCAGTTCGGAGCCCGCGATGCGGCCCGCGAGCCGGGCGTCGGAGAGGGAACCGCCCGCGCCCAGCGCCATCGCGCCGGGCATCAGTGTGGCGGGTTCGCCGACCCGGCAGACGATGCCGTGCTCCTGGTCGGTGGAGATCAGCAGCGGCACGGGTGTGCGGCCGGCGAGCCCGGCCCGCTGGATGCCGTTGGAGAGCTGGGCGATCTGGTGCGGGTCACGGGTGTTGTGCGCCCAGGCGAAGTAGATGATCCCGCCGACGTGGTACGTGGAGATCAGCTCGGCCGCCGTGCGCACCCCGATCTCGGTGAGGTTGGCGTCGATGTCGGCCTGGTCGGGATCGGTGGCGGAGTGCCCGTACACCCGCATCACGAAGAGCTGGCCGACTTTCTCCTCCAGACTCATCCCGGAGACGATCCGCCGGAGGCGGTCGTGCGTGGCGGCGCTGACGGACTCCTCGGCAGCGGCGCCGGGGGCGACGGCGCCTGTCGCGGCTGCCGCTGCGGTGACCGCGGCGGCGGTGAGGAGGGCGCGTCGGGAGGTGCGGTGGTGCACGTGAGCTCCTTCCGGTACTGAAAGAAACTTCCAAGACTGTACGGATATATGGAAAGTAACTACCAGTCAAGGGTGTCGCCGGAGAAGGCGCGGCATAAATCAAGCCCGTCAGGCGATTGCGGACGAAACGACGCCCCCGGGGCCGTGCGCCCGCGTCACGTCAGCCCCGCCGCCGCACCCCGTACGCGCAACGCGTCCACCGCCGCCGTGATCGCGGGGCGCCGCGCGGCCTCCGTGCGCCACAGCGCGTACAGCCGCCGCACCGGTACGGGATCGAGCCGCACCGCCACCACGCCCGCCGGCAGCGGCCCCCGCCCCAGCCGGGGGATCATCGCCACCCCGAGACCGGCGGAGACCAGGGCCAGCTGGGTGTGGTTCTCCTCGGCCTGGTGCCTGATGTCCGGCTCGTACCCCGCCGCGCGCAACGTCCGCACCAGCCAGTCGTGACAGACCGTCCCCGGTGGCTGGCAGATCCACCGCTCCCCGGCCAGCTCCGCGCGGCGTACCGCCTCGCGGCCGGCCAGCGGATGGCCCTCCGGCACGAGCAGATCGCACCGGTCGTCCCCGATCACGGCCTGCGCGACGCCTTCCGGAGCGGGCAGCGGGGCGATGTCCCAGTCGTGCGCGACCGCCAGATCGATCACACCCCTGGCCACCAGATCGACCGAGAGATGCGGATCGACCTCGGTGAGCCGGGCCTCCAGCGCCGGATGCTCCCGGTCCAGCTCCGCCAGTACGCCCGGTAGCAGCCCGCGCGCCGCCGAGGCGAACGCCCCGATCGAGAGCCGCCCCGTGGGCAGCCCCCTGCGCTCCTCCAGCGTCGTCTCCGCCTGCTCCACGATCGCCAGCAACTGCTGGGCGGCGGCGGCCAGATGCAGCGCCTCCTCGGTCAGCGCGACCCCGCGCCCGCGGCGTTCGAGCAGCGTCGTGCGGGTCTCCCGCTCCAGCTTGGTGATCTGCTGCGAGACGGCCGACGGGGTGTAGCCGAGCGCGGCGGCGGCGCCCGCGACGGAACCGTGCACGGAGATCGCGTGGAGGGCGCGCAGCCGGGGGAGATCGAGCACCGGAACCTCGCAGACCGAAGGGACCCGTGAGCGGGGTGCGGCGGACAGGCCGCGGGAAAGCGTTAGCGACGCTCAATTGCACCATGAAGAAATCCGCGCTGGTGCTACATGGTCCGTGGGCTCGATCCTCGATGCATGCGTCCCCTCCACATCGCCCTGGCCGCGCTGGTCGCCGCCGTCTGGGGTGTGAACTTCGTCGTCATCGAGATCGGCCTCGACCACTTCCCGCCGCTGCTCTTCTCCGCCCTGCGCTTCCTCGTCGCGGCCCTGCCCGCGGTGTTCCTCGTCGGGCGGCCCACCGTCGCCTGGAAGTGGATCATCGGCGTCGGCCTGGTCCTCGGAGTGGCGAAGTTCGGGCTGCTCTTCATCGGCATGGACCAGGGGATGCCCGCCGGGCTCTCCTCGCTCGTCCTCCAGGTCCAGGCGGTCTTCACGGCGCTCTTCGCCGCCCTCGCGCTGGGTGAGCGGCCGGGCGGGGTGCGGGTGCTGGGCATGACCGTCGCGCTCGCCGGCATCGGTGTGGCCGCGGTCGACGAGGGGGCGGGCGGCCCTGTGCTCGCGTTCGTCCTGGTGATCGCGGCAGCGGCCTGCTGGGGCGTGTCGAACGTGCTGACCCGCAAGGCCGCGCCGTCCGACTCCCTCAACTTCATGGTGTGGGTCTCCACCGTGCCCGTACTGCCGCTGCTGGGCCTCTCCCTGCTCTTCGAGGGCTGGGACCGCGACGCCGAGGCGCTGGCCGCCCTCGACTGGAGCGGCGTCGGCATCATCGTCTACGTCGCGTGGATCACGACGGTCTTCGGCTTCGGGGCCTGGGGCTTCCTCCTGCGCCACCACCCGGCCTCGTCCGTCGCCCCGTTCACCCTGCTCGTACCGGTCTTCGGGATGTCCTCGGCCGCGCTGCTGCTCGACGAGCCGGTGAGCCCGTTGCGCTGGTGCGCGGCGGCGCTGCTCGTCGGCGGGGTGGCGCTGACCTCCCTGGCGGGAGTGCGCCGCCCGCGCCAGGCGCCGCCCGTGCCGTCGGAGTCACCGGCGGCACGGTCCGGCCTCCTGCTCTGACCTACTGCTTCGGCGCTCCCAGCCGCAGCAGGTGCTCGCGCCCCGCGGCCAGCAGTCCGGGCAGCTCCGCCGCCTCCGGGTGCCAGCGCTTCTCGTACTCCCAGCAGACCCAGCTGTCCGGGTCCAGCGTGTCCAGGCAGGCGCCCAGCGGCAGTACGCCCGCGCCCAGCGGCAGGGGGGCGGTGTGGTCCGCCGACGCGATGTCCTTCACCTGTACGTAGCCCAGGTGAGGGGCCAGGACCGCATGGCTGGCGGCCGGTTCCTCGCCCGCCAGCCAGGTGTGCATGACGTCCCAGAGCGCGCCGATGTGCTTGTGCCCGACGGCCCCCACCACCCGGGCGACGTCCGCGCCCGCCCGGTGCGAGTCGTGGGTCTCCAGCAGGATGCGTACGTCGTGGTCGGCGGCGTGCGGAGCGGCGGCGCCGAGCCGGCGGGCGGCCGCGGCGTCGGCCTGGCCGGTGTCCTGGTCACCGCCACCGGGGAACACCCGGACGTTCCGCGCGCCCAGGTCCCGGGCCAGCTCGACCAGCTGGGCGAGCTCGTCGATCACGGGCTCGTCGGCACCCTCGGCCGCCACGCGTACGTATCCGGCGAGGGCCAGGATCTCCACCCCGCCCCGCTCGAACTCCTCGACCACACCGGCGCGTTCGGCCGGTGAGAGCCCCAGGTGGACCGGCTCCTCCGGGTGGGTGCGCAGCTCCACCCCCTGGTAACCGTGTCCTGCGGCGAGCCGGACGACGTCGGCGATCGGCGTCCCCGGCACTCCGAGGGTCGAGAATGCGAGCTTCACGTGCGTGTTCCTTCCGTCGGTCCGTGTACGGGTATCCGGGGTCCGGAGGGCGGAAACCTCAACGGGGTCCGGGGCCCGGAGGCGGAAAGCTCAGCGGGGTCCGGGGTCCGGGGCCCGGAGGCGGAAACCTCAGCCCACCCGCGGCGGCGCCGTCGAGCCCCGCACCATCAGTTCGGCCGTGATCGTCGCGATACCGCCGGGCGGCGGGGTCTCCTTGCCCATCGCGAGCCGGCCCGCCCGCGCCCCCGCCTCGAACAGCGGCAGCCGTACGGTCGTCAGCGCGGGAACCGCGTCCACCGAGAACGGCAGATCGTCGAAACCGGCCACCGAGACGTCCTCGGGGATACGCAGCCCCTGCTCGCGGACCGCGGCCCCGGCGCCCAGCGCCACCGTGTCGTTGGCGGCGACGATCGCCGTCACGCCTGGTTCGCGGCGCAGGAGTTCGAGCGTGGCCTCGTAGCCGGAACGGCGGTCGTAGGGGCCGTGGACGGTGAGGCGTTCCAGGTCGGGATGGCGCCCGGCGTCGCTCCCGTCCCCGTACAGCCCCGCCGCCCGCATCGCCTCGCGGTGGCCCTCCAGGCGGTGGCGGGTGGTCGTGCGTTCGCGGGGGCCGGCGACGTAGCCGATCCGCCGGTGGCCGAGCGAGATGAGGTGCTCGGTCAGGCGCCGGCCGCCGCCCCGGTTGTCGAAGGCCAGGGAGGCGGTGACGGCGTCGCTGCCCGGCAGCGGGGGCCGCCCGCAGAAGACGATCCGGGTGCCCGCGTCCGCGAGCCTGGTCAGTTTCGCGGACATAGCGGCCTGGTGGACCGAGTCCTCCAGCGCACCGCCGGTCAGGACCACGGCCGCGGCGCGCTGGCGCTGGAGCAGGGTGAGGTAGGTCAGCTCGCGTGCGGGGGAGCCGCCCGTGTTGCAGACGACGGCGAGCTTCTCGCCGCCGGCCCGGCCGGAACCGTCGCCCGGGCCGCCGATCTCGGACTGGGCCGCCCCGGCCATGATCCCGAAGAACGGGTCGGCGATGTCGTTGACCAGGATGCCGACGAGGTCGGAGGTGGCCGCGGCGAGCGAGCTGGCCGGGCCGTTGAGCACGTAGTCCAGGTCGTCCACCGCGCGCAGGACCCGCTCGCGCGTCGAGGCGGCGACCGGGTAGTTGCCGTTCAGGACGCGGGAGACGGTGGCCGGGGACACCCGGGCGCGAGCCGCCACGTCCGCCAGGGTGACTGTCATCGCTTTCCTCCGAGGAGTAATCAGAGCGCCCCCTCTTGTCCGGGTCGCTGTCGGCAGGCTAGCGTCATACCGCATAGAAAGCGCTTGCTACGGCTGTATGGAGGGAACTTCGTGACACGCAGGACAGTGCGCATCGCCATGAACGGCGTCACGGGTCGCATGGGATACCGGCAGCACCTGGTGCGCTCGATCCTCGCGATCCGCGAGCAGGGCGGCCTCGACCTCGGCGGCGGCGAGGTGCTGTGGCCCGAACCGGTACTCGTCGGCCGCAGAGCCCACGCCCTGGAGGAGATGGCCGCGCGGCACGGCCTCACCGAGTGGTCGACCGACCTGGACGCGGTGCTCGCCGACGACACCATCGACATCTACTTCGACGCCCAGGTCACCTCGGCCCGTGTCGAGGCGATCAAGAAGGCCGTCGCGGCCGGCAAGCACATCTACACCGAGAAGCCCACCGCCACGGACGTCGAAGGCGCCCTGGACCTGGCCCGGCTGGCCCGTGACGCCGGGATCAAGCACGGCGTGGTCCAGGACAAGATCTTCCTGCCGGGCCTGATGAAGCTGAAGCGCCTCATCGACGGCGGCTTCTTCGGCGAGATCCTGTCCATCCGCGGCGAGTTCGGCTACTGGGTCTTCGAAGGCGACTGGCAGGACGCCCAGCGCCCTTCGTGGAACTACCGCGCCGAGGACGGCGGCGGCATCGTCGTCGACATGTTCCCGCACTGGGAGTACGTGCTGCACGAGCTGTTCGGCCAGGTCACCACCGTCCAGGCGCACGTGCAGACGCACATCCCGCAGCGCTGGGACGAGCAGGGCAAGCCGTACACCGCCACGGCCGACGACGCCGCCTACGGCATCTTCCAGCTGGCGAGCGGCGCGGTCGCCCAGATCAACTCCTCCTGGGCGGTGCGCGTCAACCGCGACGAGCTCGTCGAGTTCCAGGTGGACGGCACCCACGGCTCCGCCGTCGCCGGACTGCGCAACTGCCGCGTCCAGCACCGCTCGGCCACCCCCAAGCCGGTCTGGAACCCGGACCTCCCGGTCACCGAGTCCTTCCGCGACCAGTGGCAGGAAGTCCCCGACAACGCCGTCTTCGACAACGGCTTCAAGGCCCAGTGGGAGCTGTTCCTGCGCCACATCGTGCTCGAGGAGCCCTACACCTGGGACCTGATGGCCGGTGCGCGCGGCGTCCAGCTCGCCGAGCTCGGCCTGAAGTCCTCCGCCGAGGGCCGGCGCTTCGACGTGCCGGAGCTGACGCTGTGACGATCCACCTCCCGCAGGGCCCGTACGAGCCGCGCGCCACCCCGCTCGACCTCGCGCCGGGCAAGGCCCCGCTCACCTCCCGTACGGTCTTCTCCGCCGCCCATGTCGTCGCCGACCCGTACGCCGACATCAGCCCGGACGCGGCGGCGGCCGTCGACTGGGACGCCACCCTCGCCTTCCGCCGCCACCTCTGGTCGCACGGCCTGGGTGTCGCCGAGGCCATGGACACCGCGCAGCGCGGCATGGGCCTGGACTGGGCGGGCGCGGCCGAGCTGATCCGCCGTTCGGCGGCCGAGGCGAGGGCGGTCGGCGGGCGCATCGCCTGCGGCGTGGGAACCGACCAGCTCACCGGCCCCGCGAGCCTGGCCGAGGTGCGTGCGGCGTACGAGGAGCAGCTCGCCCTCGTCGAGGAGAGCGGCGCCCAGGCCATCCTGATGGCCTCCCGCGCGCTCGCCGCGGCCGCGAAGGGGCCCGAGGACTACCTGGAGACGTACGCCCATCTCCTGCGGCAGGCCACGGAACCGGTCGTCCTGCACTGGCTCGGCCCGATGTTCGATCCCGCGCTGGACGGCTACTGGGGCAGCACGGACCTCGACGCCGCCACCGACACCTTCCTCAAGGTCATCGCGGAACACCCCGACAAGATCGACGGCATCAAGATCTCCCTCCTGGACGCCGAGCGCGAGATCGATGTCCGGCGCCGTCTTCCCGGCGGGGTGCGCTGCTACACCGGCGACGACTTCAACTACCCCGAGCTGATCGCGGGCGACGAGCGGGGCTTCAGCCACGCGCTGCTCGGCATCTTCGACCCCCTGGGCCCGCTGGCCGCGCACGCGGTACGGGTGCTGGACACGGGGGACACGGAGGGGTTCCGCGAACTCCTCGACCCGACGGTCGAGTTGTCGCGCCACCTCTTCCAGGCGCCCACCCGCTTCTACAAGACGGGTGTCGTCCTCCTGGCCTGGCTGGCCGGACACCAGGAGCACTTCACGATGGTCGGCGGACTGCAGTCCGCGCGCTCGCTGCCGCACCTGGCGAAGGCGTACGAACTGGCGGACCGGCTCGGCCTGTTCCCCGATCCGGAGCTGGCCGAATCCCGGATGCGCGCGCTGCTGACGGTCCACGGAGGAGCACGATGAGCGATCTCGGCCGACTGAGCATCAACCAGGAGACCATCAAGCAGTGGTCCCTGCCCGAGCTCGCCGAAGGCTGCGTCAAGGCGGGCATCGGCCAGGTCGGGCTGTGGCGGGCGCCGGTCCAGGAGTACGGGGTGGAGCGCGCCGCGACGCTGATGAAGGACGCGGGCCTCACCGTCACGAGCCTGTGCCGCGGCGGCTTCCTCACCGCCACCGACCCGGCCGAACGCGCCCGTGCCCTGGACGACAACCGGGCGGCGGTCGACGAGGCGGCCGGCCTGTCCACCGACACCCTGGTCCTGGTCTCCGGCGGGCTCCCGGCCGGCAGCCGTGACCTGTACGGCGCCCGCGAGCGCATCGCGGACGCCCTCGCCGAGCTGGCCCCGTACGCGGCGGAGCGCGGCGTGCGCCTGGCCATCGAACCGCTGCACCCGATGTTCGCGTCGGACCGCTGCGTGGTCTCCACCCTGTCCCAGGCCCTGGACATCGCGGAGCGCTTCCCCGCCGAGCAGGTCGGGGTGGTCGTCGACACGTACCACGTCTGGTGGGACGACCAGGCGCCCGCCCAGATCGCCCGGGCGGGCGCGGGCGGACGCATCCATTCCTTCCAGCTCGCGGACTGGATCACTCCCCTTCCGGCCGGGGTGCTGCTGGGCCGTGGGCAGCTGGGTGAGGGTAGCGTGGACTTCCGTGCCTTCCGGCACCTGGTCGAGGCCGAGGGCTTCACGGGACCGATCGAGGTGGAGATCTTCAACGAGTCCCTGTGGGTCCGTGACGGAGCCGAAGTCCTCGCCGAAGTGGCCGCCCGGTACCTGGAACACGCCTGCTGAGAGACCTGGGAGAGCCCGGGAACGATCAAAGGTAAAGAGATCGTAAAGGGATGCAACCTTTACGTACCTTGCCGGGTCGTACTCAGCGTCGGGACTTCTGGGGAGGGGTCCGGGGGGACGGGAAGCCCGACGGGAGGGGAAAGCGAGGGGGGTCCGGCCGAGAGGCCGGGCCCCATTCCGCTTTCCGGGGCCGGCCGGTTCCGTTCCGCTGTCCGGCGCCGGTCCGTGGGTGTGCTCGCCCCTCCGACCCTGGACGGGTGGCCGACGGACCGTGCGGAGGCGCGGCGTTGTCGGCGCCGGGCGGTAGCGTCGGCTCATGTCCAACTCTGCCGTCCTCGAAGGGGTCCTGGAGCGGATCACCTACGCCAACGAGGAGAACGGGTACACGGTCGCCCGCGTCGACACCGGGCGCGGCGGCGGCGATCTGCTCACGGTGGTCGGTGCGCTGCTCGGCGCGCAGGTCGGTGAGTCGCTGCGGATGGAAGGCCGTTGGGCGTCGCACTCCCAGTACGGCAAGCAGTTCACCGTCGAGAACTACACGACGGTCCTCCCCGCCACCATCCAGGGCATCCGCCGCTACCTCGGCTCCGGACTGATCAAGGGCATCGGCCCCGTGATGGCCGACCGGATCACCACCCACTTCGGCGTCGACACCCTCGACATCATCGAGCAGCAGCCGAAGCGGCTCGTCGAGGTCCCGGGGCTCGGGCCGAAACGGACGAAGATGATCGCCGCCGCCTGGGAGGAACAGAAGGCGATCAAGGAGGTCATGGTCTTCCTCCAGAGCGTCGGCGTCTCCACCTCCATCGCCGTCCGTATCTACAAGAAGTACGAGGACGCCTCGATCTCCGTCGTGAGGAACCAGCCCTACCGGCTGGCCGCCGACGTCTGGGGCATCGGCTTCCTCACCGCCGACCGGATCGCCCAGGCCGTCGGCATCCCGCACGACAGCCCGGAGCGCGTCAGGGCCGGACTCCAGTACGCCCTGTCGCAGTCCTCCGACCAGGGGCACTGCTACCTCCCCGAGGAGCGTCTGATCGCCGACGGCGTGAAGCTGCTCCAGGTCGACACGGGCCTGGTCATCGAGTGCCTGGCCGAACTGGCCGCCGACCCCGAGGGTGTCGTACGGGAGAAGGTTCCGTCCCCCGACGGCGGGGAGCCGGTCACCGCCGTCTACCTGGTGCCCTTCCACCGCGCCGAGGTCGCCCTCGCCGCGCAGGTGCGGCGCCTGCTGGGCAGCCCGGACGACCGGCTGTCGGCCTTCCAGGACGTGGACTGGGACAAGGCGCTCGGCTGGCTCGCCACGCGTACGGGGGCCCAGCTGGCGCCCGAGCAGGAGGCGGCTGTCCGGCTCGCGCTGACGCGGAAGGTCGCCGTGCTCACCGGAGGGCCCGGCTGCGGCAAGTCGTTCACCGTCCGTTCCGTCGTCGAGCTGGCCCGCGCGAAACAGGCCAAGGTCGTGCTGGCCGCGCCCACCGGGCGGGCCGCCAAGCGGCTCTCCGAACTGACCGGCGCCGAGGCGTCCACCGTGCACCGGCTGCTCGAACTGAAGCCGGGCGGGGACGCGGCGTACGACAGGGACCGCCCGCTCGACGCCGATCTGGTCGTCGTCGACGAGGCGTCCATGCTCGACCTGCTGCTCGCCAACAAGCTCGTGAAGGCGGTGGCACCCGGTGCCCACCTCCTGCTGGTGGGCGACGTCGACCAGCTTCCCTCCGTCGGCGCGGGTGAGGTGCTGCGCGATCTGCTCGCGGAGGGCGGACCGGTCCCCGCGGTCCGGCTGACCACCATCTTCCGGCAGGCCCAGCAGTCCGGAGTCGTCACCAACGCCCACCGGATCAACGCGGGGGTCCCGCCGCTGACCGAGGGCCTGGCCGACTTCTTCCTCTTCGTGGAGGACGAGACGGAGCAGGCGGGGTTGCTCGCCGTGGATGTCGCGGCCCGTCGGATCCCGGCCAGGTTCGGCCTCGACCCACGCCGTGACGTGCAGGTTCTCGCCCCGATGCACCGTGGCCCGGCCGGTGCGGGCGCACTGAACGGGCTGCTTCAGCAGGTCATCACGCCGGGCCGCCCGGACCTGCCCGAGAAGCGTTCCGGCGGCCGGGTCTTCCGCGTCGGCGACAAGGTCACGCAGATCCGCAACAACTACGACAAGGGCGAGAACGGCGTCTTCAACGGCACGGTCGGCGTGGTCACCGCCCTCGATCCGGACGAGCAGAAGCTGACCGTCCGCACGGACGAGGACGAGGAGATCGGGTACGACTTCGACGAGCTCGACGAACTGGCCCACGCCTACGCCATGACCATCCACCGCTCCCAGGGCAGCGAGTACCCGGCCGTCGTCATTCCGGTCACCACCAGCGCCTGGATGATGCTCCAGCGAAACCTGCTCTACACGGCCGTGACGCGCGCCAAGAAGCTCGTCGTGCTGGTGGGGTCACGCAAGGCGATAGCCCAGGCCGTGCGCACGGTTTCCGCAGGCAGACGCTGTACGGCACTGGATTTCCGGCTCGCCGGAGGGTTCGGCGGAGACTTCGCACAAAAATGATCGATCAAATCGGTGGGAAACATCACTGAGGGCTTCCGGAACCGGATTCAAGGGGGCAGGATGAGTAAGTTGGCGGCACTGAGTGCCGCCACTAGGTCCAATGGACGACCCCGAGTGCACTCTCCTGAGCCAAATGGGGGAGGGTGGAAGACAGTCAGGGCACCTCGAAGAAGAGGCACTACGTCGGTGAGGGATGACGTGAGCGAGCACACCAACAATGCTGTAGTACTGCGGTACGGCGATGACGAGTACACCTACCCGGTGATCGACAGCACCGTCGGCGACAAGGGCTTCGACATCGGGAAGCTCCGGGCCAATACCGGCCTGGTGACGCTGGACAGCGGATACGGCAACACCGCCGCGTATAAATCCGCCATCACCTATCTCGACGGTGAGCAGGGCATCCTGCGGTACCGCGGCTACCCGATCGAGCAGCTGGCGGAGCAGTCGACGTTCCTCGAAGTCGCCTACACGCTGATCAACGGTGAGCTTCCCAAGGCCGACGAGCTGTCGGCCTTCAAGAACGAGATCACCCAGCACACGCTGCTGCACGAGGACGTCAAGCGGTTCTTCGACGGCTTCCCGCGCGACGCGCACCCGATGGCCATGCTGTCCTCGGTCGTCAGCGCGCTGTCCACGTTCTACCAGGACAGCCACAACCCGTTCGACGAGGAGCAGCGCCACCTCTCGACGATCCGGCTGCTGGCCAAGCTCCCGACGATCGCGGCGTACGCGTACAAGAAGTCGATCGGCCACCCCTTCGTCTACCCGCGCAACGACCTCGGCTACGTCGAGAACTTCCTGCGGATGACGTTCTCGGTCCCGGCCCAGGAGTACGTGCCGGACCCGGTCGTCGTCTCGGCGCTGGAGAAGCTGCTCATCCTGCACGCGGACCACGAGCAGAACTGTTCGACCTCCACCGTGCGTCTGGTCGGCTCCTCGCAGGCGAACATGTTCGCCTCGATCTCCGCCGGCATCTCGGCGCTGTGGGGCCCCCTGCACGGTGGCGCCAACCAGTCGGTGCTGGAGATGCTGGAAGGCATCCAGGCCAACGGTGGCGATGTCGACTCCTTCATCCAGAAGGTGAAGAACAAGGAGGACGGCGTCCGCCTGATGGGCTTCGGCCACCGGGTGTACAAGTCCTTCGACCCCCGCGCCAAGATCATCAAGGCCGCGGCCCACGACGTGCTGTCCTCGCTCGGCAAGTCCGACGAGCTGCTGGATATCGCGCTCAAGCTGGAGGAGCACGCGCTCTCCGACGAGTACTTCGTCTCGCGCAACCTCTACCCCAACGTGGACTTCTACACCGGCCTGATCTACCGGGCCATGGGCTTCCCGAGCGAGATGTTCACCGTGCTCTTCGCGATCGGACGGCTGCCGGGCTGGATCGCCCAGTGGCACGAGATGATCAAGGAGCCGGGATCGCGCATCGGCCGCCCGCGCCAGATCTACACCGGCGAGGTCCTGCGCGACTTCGTCCCGGTCGAGGGTCGCTGACCCCGACCCCTCCGCAGAGCTTTCCGGTACGACTGACTCTGCCGCTCCTGGCCCTCCCTCGGGCCGTCTGCCTTCGCCCCGCGTACCGCGCTTTCGCACAGAGCGCGGTGTCCGGGGCGATTCGGCGTTCAGGGGGGAGGCCGTGGTCGCCCGTACCGTCCGGCGGTGGAAAGCGAGAAGCGCCCCGCCGCCGATCCCCCCACGGGTCGACGTACAGGGCGCTTCCCTTGTCCCGGAGCGGATTCCCCCCACGGGATCCGGCCGGGCGTCTGTGTGGAGCCGAGGCTCCAGGCGCCGCGCTGGTCGTACGTATTCAGTTGGATGCCGCCGGCGTTCCGCCGGGGTACGTACGGGAGGGCCGCTCAAAGCTCCCCGTGCACGTGCCCCGGCCAACGCTGGCCAGGAGCGTCCCCCAAGACACTCCATCGGACGTCCCCCAAGACATCCTTGACATCGCACTCTAAGACTCGTGAACCCCTCAGATGGTTACCCCAAATGCAGTGTGATCTAGATCTCTTTGTGGAAATTACGTGAAGGAGCGCAAGCGGAGGCTGTTCGTCACCACGAAGACGGACGAAAAAGCCATGGCAGCGCCAGCGATCATGGGGTTGAGCAGGCCGAATGCGGCGAGCGGCAGGGCGGCCACGTTGTAGCCGAACGCCCAGAAGAGGTTGCCCCTGATGGTGGCGAGCGTGCTGCGGGCAAGCCGGATGGCATCGGCCGCGACCTTGAGATCTCCACGAACGAGCGTCAGGTCGCTCGCCTCGATCGCCGCGTCGGTGCCCGTCCCCATCGCCAGACCGAGGTCGGCGGTGGCGAGGGCGGCGGCGTCGTTGACCCCGTCGCCCACCATGGCGACCGTCCGGCCCCCGGCCTGGAGCCGCCGGATCACGTCCGCCTTCTCCTCCGGCAGCACCTCGGCGTACACCTCGTCGATCCCGGTCGCGCGCGCGACGGAGTCCGCGACGGCCTGGCTGTCTCCGGTGAGCAGCACCGGCCGCAGGCCCAGGGCGCGCAGTTCGGCCACGGCCGCCGCGCTGGTGTCCTTGACCGCGTCGGCGACTTCGAGGACCGCCCGCGCCTCTCCGTCCCAGGCCACGGTGACCGCTGTACGGCCCTGTGCCGCCGCGTCCGTCATGGCGGCCGCCAGGGGCTGCGGCAGGGCGATCCCGGCCTCGCTGAGCAGCTTCGGGCGCCCGACCAGTACCTGATGTCCGAGGACGGTGCCGCGGACGCCGAGACCGGGGACGCTGGTGAAGCTCTCGGGGGTGGGGAGCGGTGCGCCGGTGCGTTGGGTGGCGCCGGTGGCGACGGCCTGGGCGATGGGGTGTTCGGAGGAGTGTTCCAGTGCTCCGGCGAGGCGCAGGACTTCCTGCTCGGTGGTGTGGTCGGTGGTGTGGATGCCGAGGAGGGTCATGCGGCCGGTGGTGACGGTGCCGGTCTTGTCGAGGACGATCGTGTCGACGCGGCGGGTGGTTTCCAGGACTTCGGGGCCCTTGATGAGGATGCCGAGCTGGGCGCCGCGCCCCGTGCCGACCATGAGGGCGGTCGGTGTGGCGAGGCCCAGGGCGCAGGGGCAGGCGATGATCAGTACGGCGACGGCGGCGGTGAACGCGGCCGTGACGTCGTCCGTGACCAGGAGCCAGGTGACGAGCGTGGCCAGCGCGATCAGCAGGACGACGGGCACGAAGACGGCGGAGATCCGGTCGGCGAGGCGCTGGGCCGCGGCCTTGCCGTTCTGGGCGTCCTCGACGAGCCTGGCCATCCGGGCGAGCTGGGTGTCGGCGCCGACCCGGGAGGCTTCGACGACGAGCCGGCCGGAGACGTTGACGGTGGCTCCGGTGACGGGGTCTCCGGCGGACACGTCGACCGGGACGGACTCGCCGGTGAGCATCGAGGCGTCGACGGCCGAGGAGCCCTCGACGACCGTGCCGTCCGTGGCGATCTTCTCGCCGGGGCGGACCACGAAACGGTCCCCGACGGTGAGCCGGCCGACCGGAACGCGTACCTCCGTACCGTCCCTGAGCACCGCCACGTCCTTGGCGCCGAGATGCATCAGCGCGCGCAGCGCCGAACCGGCCTTCCGCTTGGACCGCGCCTCCAGATAGCGGCCCAGCAGGATGAAGGTGATGACGCCCGACGCCACCTCCAGATAGATCGTCGAGGCGGCGTCGGCGCGCGAGACGGTGAGGTCGAAGCCGTGCCGCATGCCGGGCATGCCCGCGTCCCCGAGGAACAGGGCCCACAGCGACCAGCCGAACGCCGCGAGGGTGCCGATCGAGACCAGGGTGTCCATGGTGGCCGCGCCGTGCCGGAGGTTGGTCCAGGTGGCGCGGTGGAAGGGCAGGCCGCCCCAGACGACCACGGGGGCGGCGAGGGTGAGGGAGAGCCACGGCCAGTTGTCGAACTGGAGCGCCGGGACCATGGCGAGCAGGATCACGGGGAGGGAGAGCACGGCCGAGACGAGGAGGCGCTGCCGCAGGGCGGCGAGGGCGTCGCCCTGCCCCGCCCCTGCGGTCTCTCGCTGTCCCGGCGCCTCGGCCGGGCCGCCGGCCTCTTCGGTGCCCGCCTTCACGTCGGCCGCTCCGCCGGGGGGCTCGGGTGCGGCTGGCGGTGGCGGGGCCGGCGCCGGGCGGGGCACCGGGCGGGCCGTGTAGCCGGTCTTCTCGACCACGGCGACGAGGTCCGCCACCGCCGTCCCCGCGCCGAAGGAGACGCGGGCCTTCTCGGTCGCGTAATTGACGCTGGCGGTGACGCCGTCCATCCGGTTGAGCTTCTTCTCGACGCGGGCCGCGCACGACGCGCAGGTCATCCCGCCGATCGCGAGCTCGGTCTCGGAGGATTCCGCAGCCGGGACCTCGGCTGTTGTGGTGCTGGCCATGTCCGAACTCCTGGGTCACGCAGATCGGGCCGTACCCCACCAGTATCTGCTGGCAGGTCCGGCCCGACGGGATGGTGCGGTGGTGCGGTGCGACCGGGGGAGTCTCAGGCGCGGCCGGCGAGCTCGTAACCCGCCTCGTCGACGGCGGCGCGCACCGCTTCCTCGTCCAGGGGGGCCTGGGAGGTCACGGTCACCTGTCCGGTGGAGGCGACCGCCTTCACGGAGGTGACTCCGGCGATACCGGAGATCTCCTCGGAGACAGCGCCCTCGCAGTGGCCGCAGGTCATGCCCTTGACCTCGTACACCGTCGTGACAGCGCCCACCTGGACGTCGGACGCGCTGTCGTGGCAGGAGCCGGTGGGCGAGCAGCAGGAGCCGGTGGCGGCCTGGGGGGTCTCGGTCTCGGCGGTCATGGCGTTCTCCTCTTCGGCAAACACGGGTGGGCGTGACGTGCGGGAGCCCCCGGCAGGAGCCGGTGCGCCCTCACATGCGTCACACTATACCCCTAGGGGGTATGAAGGCGAGTCGCGCGGGAGAGGCGGAGGCGGGCGGGGCGTCCGAGTCCGGCAAGAGGCGGGACAAGATCGGCGGCGGGGCGTAGATTCGGCGCCTCCGAGCGGCGGGCGAGGCGAAGGGCGGAACCGATGCGGGCAGTTGTGTTCGAGCAGTTCGGGCAGGAGGCCCGGCTCCGGGAGGTGCCCGATCCGGCTCCCTCCGCCCAGGGAGTGGTGGTCCGGGTCGAGGCCACCGGACTGTGCCGCAGCGACTGGCACGGCTGGATGGGCCACGACCCGGACATCACCCTCCCGCACGTCCCCGGGCACGAGCTGGCCGGAGTGGTCGAGGCGGCGGGAGCCGATGTCGTCAACTGGCGGCCGGGCGACCGCGTGACGGTGCCCTTCGTCTGCGCCTGTGGCCGGTGCGAGGCGTGCGCGGCAGGTGCGCAGCAGGTCTGCGAACGGCAGACCCAGCCCGGGTTCACGCACTGGGGCTCCTTCGCCGAGTACGTGGCACTGGAGCAGGCGGACGTGAATCTGGTCGCCCTGCCCGAGGGGCTGTCGTTCGCCACGGCGGCGGGTCTCGGCTGCCGGTTCGCCACGGCGTTCCGGGCCGTCGTCGGCCAGGGGCGGGTGGCGCCGGGGGAGTGGGTCGCCGTGCACGGCTGCGGCGGGGTGGGCCTGTCGGCCGTGATGATCGCGGTGGCCTGCGGGGCGAGGGTCGTGGCCGTCGACGTCTCGCCGCGGGCCCTGGAGCTGGCGCGGACCTTCGGCGCGGCGGAGTGCGTGGACGCCTCCGCGCACCCCGAGGGTGCGGACGAAGCGGTGCGCGAACTCACGGGCGGCGGTGCGCGTCTGTCGATCGACGCGCTCGGCTCACCGCTCACCTGCGCCGCCTCGGTGCGGAGCCTGCGGCGGCAGGGCCGCCATGTACAGGTCGGCCTGCTGCCGTCCGCGACCGGCGATCCGGTCGTGCCCATGGCGCGGGTGATCGGCCTGGAGCTGGAGATCCTCGGCAGCCACGGCATGGCCGCGCACGACTACCGGCCGATGATGGACATGGTGCGGGCCGGCGCCCTGCGCCCGGACCTGCTGGTGACCTCCGTCATCCCGCTCGACGCGGCACCGGCCGCGCTCGCCGCGATGGGGGCGGCGCCGGGGGCGGGCGTGACGATCATCGAACCGTCGGGGAAGCGGCGTGACTGAGGCCCCGCAACGGGACCGGAGGGGACCGGTCGCCGTACGGGGCCTGGGGGGAGTGAATCCGGAGGGGGCTCTGTCAGTCGCGTCGGCCGCGGTTGCCGGGGCGGGACGCGACCCAGGCGCGGACCGTGTCCGCGTACCAGTAGGGCTTGCCGTTCTCCACATGGTCGGGAGGTGGAAGCAGACCGTGCTTGCGATACGAGCGGATGGTGTCGGGCTGCACCCGGATGTGCGCGGCAATGTCCTTGTAGGACCAGAGACTTCTGTCCGTCATGGGTGACACCTCTCTGCACCGCACCGACGGCGGGGGGCCGTCTGGGGGATGTGCGGCATGGACGCTGACGATCACTCAGCCTGTGCCTGGTCAACGACGCAGAGTGACGAGCGGGGAGGGATGTCGGGCGCCTGTGACGGAAGACCCGCGTAACGGAGACAAGCGTGACAAGAGGGTGACAGCTGTGACAGAACGAGGTCAGCGGGGACTTCGGGAGCCGCCGGGGCTCTGCGGCATGCCGCAGGAGCGGAGGAAGTCCCGGGTGCGGCGGGCGATCGGGAACGGCTTGTCGGGCGGGCAGGGATACATGTCCTGCTCGACGATCGCGAACATGTCGACGTCCAGAGCGCGGGCGGCCTCCAGGACCGGCCCCAGGGCCGGGACCCCGCGCGGCGGTTCACACATCACTCCGCGGGCCACGGCCGGGCCGAACGGCACCTCGTTGGCGACGACATCGGCGAGGATCTCCGGGTCCACCTGCTTGAGGTGCAGATAACCGATGCGCTCACCGTAGGTCTCGATGAGCTTGACGCTGTCCCCGCCGCAGTACGCGTAGTGGCCGGTGTCCAGGCAGAGCGAGACCAGGGCGGGGTCGGTGGCGTCGAGGAACCGGCTGACGTTCTCCTCGGTGTCGATGTGGGTGTCGGCGTGCGGGTGCACGACGATGCGCAGCCCGTACCGGTCCTGGACCTCGCGCCCCAGTCGCTCCGTCTGGGCCGTCAGATCGCGCCACTGCTCAGCCGTGAGCGTGCGGTCCTCCAGCACCTCGCCCGTCTTGTCGTCGCGCCAGAACGACGGGATGACCACGAGGTGGTCCGCGCCCATGGCCCGGGTGAGCGCCGCGATGTCCGCGACATGGGCCCAGGTCCGGTCCCAGACGGCGGGCCCGTGGTGCAGTCCGGTGAAGACGGTGCCCGCCGAGACCTGGAGTCCACGACGCCCGGTCTCCTCCGCCAGCCGGTCCGCGTCGACGGGGAGATAGCCGTACGGCCCGAGCTCGATCCACTCGTAACCGGCCTCGGAGACCTCGTCGAGGAAGCGCTGCCAGGGCACTTGCCGCGGATCGTCGGGGAACCACACCCCCCACGAATCAGGTGCCGAGCCGATTCGGATGCGGGCCGGAGAGGGTACGGAGGAGGTCATATCGCCCACCCTCCGGTCACTGTGGAGGAGTGTCAAGAGTACGTCCGAATGTCCGGACAAAATGTTGACAGGGTTCCGGGGGAGGGCTAGACCTGGGACCAGCCGTCCGGCCGCGGTCGAGCCGCGGCGCGAAGGGATGCGTATGCCTGAGCCGTACGACGTGATCACCATGGGGCGGATCGGGGTGGACATCTACCCCCTGCAGACCGGTGTGCCGCTCGCCCGCGTCGAGACCTTCGGGAAGTACCTCGGTGGCTCGCCGACCAATGTCGCGGTGGCGGCGGCCCGTCTCGGCCGGCGCGCGGCCGTGATCACCCGGACCGGCCGGGACGCCTTCGGTGACTATCTCCGGTGGCAGCTGCGGGAGTTCGGGGTGGACGACCGGTGGGTGACGGTTGTGGAGGAGTATCCGACCCCGGTCACCTTCTGCGAGATCTTCCCGCCGGACGACTTCCCCCTCTACTTCTACCGGCAGCCCAAGGCGCCCGACCTGGAGATCCACGGCGCGGAACTCGACCTGGACGCGGTGCGCGACGCCCGGGTGTTCTGGATGACGGGCACCGGACTCTGTGCCGAACCGAGCCGCACCGCGACCCTCACCGCACTCCGCGCCCGGAACGGGACCCGTACCGGGGCGCGAGCGGGCGGTGTCACCGTCTTCGACCTCGACTGGCGGCCGATGTTCTGGGAGGGCGGCGACCACAGCACGGTGGCACCCGCGCGGTACCGGGAAGCGCTCGCCCACGCCACCGTGGCCGTCGGCAACCTCGACGAGTGCGAGATCGCCACCGGGGAACGCGAGCCGTACGCGGCGGCCCGCGCCCTCCTGTCGGCCGGGGTCGAACTGGCCGTCGTCAAGCAGGGACCCAAAGGGGTCCTGGCCGTTCACCGCGACGGCACCACGGCCGACGTGCCGCCCCTGCCCGTGGAGGTCGTCAACGGACTCGGCGCCGGGGACGCCTTCGGCGGGGCGCTCTGCCACGGGCTGCTCGCCGGATGGACGACCGAGCGCATCATGCGGTACGCCAACGCGGCCGGTGCCATCGTCGCGTCCCGCCTGGCCTGTTCGTCCGCGATGCCGTACCCGGCCGAGGTCGAACAGGCGCTGGCCGACGGCGCCGTCCTGCCGACCGGAGCGACCCCATGACGCCCGCCGCCTCCTCCGCCTCCGAGCTCGTCCGGCTGCGGGTGCACCACCCGGAGGCCGTCGCCGAGGCCGCCGCCCGGCGCCGCCGACGGCCTCTCGTCTCTCCCGGCGGCCGGTTGATGATCGTCGCCGCCGACCATCCGGCCCGCGGCTCGCTCGCCGTCGGGGAGCACGGACTGGCCATGGCCAACCGTTTCGAGCTCCTTGAGCGGCTCTGCCTAGCCCTCTCCCGGCCGGGCGTCGACGGGGTCCTCGCCACCGCCGACATCCTCGACGACCTGCTCCTGCTCGGGGCCCTGGAGAGCAAGGTCGTCATCGGCTCCATGAACCGCGGCGGACTCGCGGGCGCCTCCTTCGAACTGGACGACCGGTTCACCGGGCACCGCCCCACCGACCTGGCCAGGCTCGGCTTCGACGCGGGCAAGCTGCTGCTGCGCATCGACTACGACGACCCCGGCTCCCTCGACACCCTGCACACCACCGCCCGTGCCATCGACGACATGGCGGCCCGCCACCTGCCCGTCTTCGTCGAGCCGTTCCTCTGCCGCCGCGTCGACGGCCGGCTCCGCAACGACCTGGGCGCGGCAGCCGTCACCACGTCCATCGCCATCGCCTCCGGGCTGGCGGGCACCTCCGCGTACACCTGGCTCAAGGTCCCCGTCACGGAGAATCCCGACGACATGGCCCAGGTGATGGAGACCTCGACCCTGCCCGCCGTGCTGCTCGGCGGTGAGGTGGGCGGCGATCTCGACGGTGCGTACGAGAAGTGGCGTGGCGCGCTGCGGCTGCCGTCCGTCCAGGGGCTGGTGGTGGGCCGTTCACTGCTCTATCCGGCCGACGGCGATGTGGCCGGGGCGGTCGACACCGCTGTGGCACTGCTCTAGGAGGGCATGTAAAGGGCATGGAGACGACGACGCACGAGGACCAGCGGCGAAGCCGCCACCACCTCCCGGCCGGCAGCGCGGCGAGCGGTGCCTACGCCTTCGACATCGACCCGGAGCGGGCCGGGTGGGACCGGTCGAGCCTGCGCGTGCTCGAACTGGAACCGGGTGGTGTTCACACCCTGGTAACCGGGGAGAGTGAATGGATCATCCTGCCGTTGACGGGCGGCTGTACGGTGCACACGGCAGGTGAGATCTTTGAACTGCTGGGCAGAGAAAGCGTGTTCAGCGGGGTGAGCGATTTTGCGTACCTACCGCGTGACGCCCACGCACAGATCGCCTCCGGCGCGGGAGGCCGCTTCGCCCTGGCAGGAGCGAAGTGCGAGCGACGACTCCCCGCTCGCTACGGCCCCGCGCCGGAGGTACCCGTCGAGCTGCGCGGCGCCGGGAACTGCTCCCGGCAGGTCAACAACTTCGCCGCCGCCGACACCTTCGACTGCGACCGCCTCATCGCGGTGGAGGTCCTCACCCCCGGGGGCAACTGGTCCTCGTACCCGCCGCACAAGCACGACGAGCACCGTCCCGGGACGGAGTCCGTGCTCGAGGAGATCTACTACTTCGAGGTGGAGGGGGACGGCCTCGCCTACCACCGGGTGTCACCGTCCCGGGCGGGCGGTACGGATGTCCTCGCCGAAGTGCGTACCGGCGACGCGGTCCTCATCCCCGACGGCTGGCACGGCCCGTCCATCGCCCCGCCCGGCCGCACCCTGTACTACCTCAACGTGATGGCCGGGCCGGGGCAGCACCGCGAGTGGCTGATCCGCGACCACCCCGACCACAGCTGGATTCGTGACGCCTGGCCCGCACAGCCCGTCGACCCCCGGCTCCCCCTCTACGGCCCGGAGGCCGGCCGATGACCACACCCCCCGCCCCGGCGACCAGGCGGCTCACCACCGCTCAGGCCCTCGTCGCCTTCCTCGCCCGCCAGTACACCGAGCGCGACGGCCATCGCCAACGCCTGATCAACGCCACCTGGGGCATCTTCGGCCACGGCAACGTGGCCGGGATCGGCCAGGCCCTCGTCGAGGCCGGACCGGCCGGCATGCCCTTCCTCCAGGGCCGCAACGAACAGGCCATGGTGCACGCGGCCGTGGGGTACGCACGCCAGTCCGGCCGGCTCTCCGCGCAGGCCGTCACCACCTCCATCGGTCCCGGCGCCACCAACCTGGTCACCGGCGCGGCCCTCGCCACGGTCAACCACCTGCCCGTCCTCCTCCTGCCCGGTGACACCTTCGCGGCCCGGCCCGCCGACCCCGTACTCCAGCAGCTCGAAGTGCCGTACGCGGGCGACGTCTCCGTCAACGACTGTCTGCGGCCGGTGTCCAGGTACTTCGACCGGATCGGCCGCCCCGAAGCACTGATCCCCGCCGCTCTCGCCGCGATGCGCGTCCTCACCGACCCGGCGGCCACCGGCGCCGTCACGCTGGCGCTGCCGCAGGACGTCCAGGCGGAGGCGTTCGACTGGCCGGAGGAGTTCTTCCGGGAGCGGGTCTGGCACATCCGCAGGCCCCGCCCCGAGGACCGCGAACTGTCCGCGGCCGCCGCGGCGATCAGGGCAAGCGCCCGCCCGCTCGTCGTCGCGGGCGGCGGCGTCCGTCACAGCGGGGCCCAGGCGGCGCTGCGCGCCTACGTGGAGGCCACCGGCATCCCCGTCGCCTCCACCCAGGCGGGCAAGGGATCGCTGCCCCACGACCACCCCTGCGACGTCGGCGGCATCGGGCACACCGGGACGGCCACCGCCGACGAACTCGCCCGCGCGGCCGACCTGGTGATCGGCGTGGGCACGCGGTACAGCGACTTCACCACCGCCTCGTCGACGCTCTTCGCCCCCTCGGCCCGCTTCGTCAACGTCAACATCGGCTCCTTCGACGCGCACAAACTCTCCGCGCTGACCGTGCTCGCCGACGCCCGCGAGGCGCTCGAAGCCCTGCACGGCGGCCTGGACACGGACCCCTACCGGGTCGAGGCGGCCTACGAGGCCGGTTACGGCGCGGCCAAGGCCCGGTGGGAGGAGCGGGTCACCGCCGCCTACGCCCCGGCGGACCCTGCGGCGCGCCCCACCCAGGCCCAGGTCCTCGGCGTACTCGACACCCTGGTCACCGAGGACGACATCCTGATCAACGCCGCCGGTTCGCTCCCCGGCGACCTGCACAAGCTCTGGCGGACCCGTTCCGCCGACCAGTACCACGTCGAGTACGGCTACTCCTGCATGGGATACGAGATCCCCGCCGCGATCGGAGTCCAGCTCGCGGCCCCCGGCCGGCCCGTCTGGGCACTCGTCGGCGACGGCACCTACCTGATGAACCCCACCGAAATCGTCACCGCCGTGCAGGAGCGGCTGCCCATCAAGATCGTCATTCTCCAGAACCACGGCTACGCCTCGATCGGCGGCCTCTCCGAGTCCGTGGGCGGCGAGCGCTTCGGCACCGCCTACCGTCACCGGGCGGCGGACGGCAGCTTCACCGGGCCGCCGCTCCCCGTCGATCTCGCGGCCAACGCGGCCTCCCTCGGTATGCGCGTCCTGCGTGCCGAGACCGTGACTGACCTGCGCGAAGCCCTCGCCGATGCCCGCGCCGCCGACCGTCCTACTTGTGTCTACGTCGAGACCGAAACGGCAGACACTGTGTCGGGCCCCCCTCCGGCGCAGGCGTGGTGGGATGTTCCGGTAGCCGAAACCGCGACCCGCCCGTCGGCGGTCAAGGCCAGAGAAGAGTACGAACGCCACGTCGCAGCCCGACGCCGCCACCTCTGAAGGAGCACGTAGTCATGACGAAGACCGTCAACCACTGGATCGGCGGCAAGAGCGTCGAGGGCACGTCGGGCAACTACGGTCCGGTGACCGACCCCGCCACCGGCGCCGTCACCACCAAGGTCGCGCTCGCCTCGCTCGACGAGGTGGACGCCGCGGTCGCCGCCGCGAAGGCCGCCTACCAGACGTGGGGCACGTCCTCCCTCTCCGCCCGCACCGCGGTCCTCTTCCGCTACCGCGCCCTGCTCGACGCCCACCGCGACGACATCGCCGCGCTGATCACCGCCGAGCACGGCAAGGTGCACTCGGACGCGCTCGGTGAGGTCGCCCGCGGTCTGGAGATCGTGGAGCTGGCCTGCGGCATCACCACCCAGCTCAAGGGCGAGCTGTCCACCCAGGTCTCCAGCCGGGTCGACGTCTCCTCCATCCGCCAGTCGATCGGTGTCGTCGCCGGCATCACGCCGTTCAACTTCCCGGCCATGGTGCCGATGTGGATGTTCCCGCTCGCCATCGCCTGCGGCAACACCTTCGTCCTGAAGCCCAGCGAGAAGGACCCCTCGGCCGCCAACCTGCTGGCCGAGCTGGCCGCCGAGGCCGGTCTGCCGGACGGTGTCCTCAACGTCCTGCACGGTGACAAGGTCGCCGTCGACGGGCTGCTGAACCACCCCGACGTCGCCGCGGTCTCCTTCGTGGGCTCCACCCCCATCGCCCGCTACATCCACACCACCGCCTCCACCAACGGCAAGCGCGTCCAGGCGCTCGGCGGCGCCAAGAACCACATGCTGGTCCTGCCCGACGCCGACCTGGACGCGGCGGCCGACGCGGCGGTCTCGGCGGCGTACGGCTCCGCCGGTGAGCGCTGCATGGCGATCTCCGCCGTCGTCGCCGTCAGCTCCATCGCGGACGAGCTCGTCGCCAAGATCAAGGAGCGGGCCGAGAAGATCAAGATCGGCCCCGGCAACGACCCCACCTCCGAGATGGGCCCGCTGATCACCGCCGCCCACCGCGACAAGGTCGCCTCCTACGTCACGGGCGCGGCCGCCCAGGGCGCCGACGTCGTCCTCGACGGCACCGGTCACACGGTCGACGGCTTCGAGGACGGCCACTGGATCGGCCTGTCCCTGCTCGACAACGTGTCGACGGACTCCGACGCGTACAAGGACGAGATCTTCGGCCCGGTCCTGTGCGTGCTGCGCGTCGACACGTACGACGAGGGCGTCGCGCTCATGAACGCCTCGCCGTTCGGCAACGGCACCGCGATCTTCACCCGCGACGGCGGCGCCGCCCGCCGCTTCCAGCTGGAGATCGAGGCCGGCATGGTCGGCGTCAACGTCCCGATCCCGGTGCCGGTCGGTTACCACTCCTTCGGTGGCTGGAAGGACTCGCTCTTCGGCGACCACCACATCTACGGCAACGACGGCGTGCACTTCTACACCCGCGGCAAGGTCGTCACCACCCGCTGGCCCGACCCGGCGGACGCCCCCTCCGGCGTCGACCTGGGATTCCCCCGCAACCACTGATCCGTACACCGGATCACGAAGCCCCGCCCGCCCCGGGCGGGGCTTTCCGCGTCCCTGATAACCCCCCGACCGCCCCCTGGTCGCTCTCTGGTCGCCCTCCGGTGAAAGGGTGGCCGGATGACGAGTCGACAACTGCCGTTCGGGGAAGCCCTGCTGGCCGGGCTGGGCGAGCCCAGGCACCCCCGCGTCCTGGAGAGCAGCCCGCGTTCACGGGTCTGGCGCATCGAGCTGGACGGGCGGGCCGCGGTACTGAAGCAGCTCATCGAGGGGCCGGGCGCCGACGAGCGTTACGGGCGTGAGGTGGCCGCCCTGCGGATCGCCGCCCGCGCCGGAACCACCGGAACCCCCGTGGTGCCCGCTCTCCTGGGCACCGACCCCGGGGAACGCGTACTGGTCCTGGAACACGTGGACGAACGGCGCCCGCCCGCCGACTGGATCGTCACGTACGCGGCGGCCCTGGCCCGGCTGCACGCCACCGCGGAGCCCGGCGACACCGGCACCCTTCCCCGCTGGCAGGGCCCGACCCAGGCCGATGCCACGTCCTTCCTCGCCCTGGCCGAAACCCTCGGCGCCCCGGTGGCACCCGGCGTGGCCGGAGAGCTCGACGCCCTGGTCCACCGGATCGCCCACGCCCCGGGGAACGCCCTGCTGCACGGGGACCCGTGCCCCGGCAACGACCTGCACACCACCGACGGCATCAGGTTCATCGACTTCGAACAGGCCTCGCTGGGCAACGGCCTGATGGAGCTCGCCTACCTGCGCATCGGCTTCCCGACCTGCTGGTGCGTCACCAAGGCGGCCGAACCGCTGCTGGACCGGGCCACCACCGCCTACCGCACGGCCTGGCGCACCGCGACCGGCACCGAACTCGACGACACGGGTCTCACCGACGCCTGCGCGGGCTGGCTGATCCGCGGCGACGCCCTGGTCGAACGCGCGCACCGGGGCACCACCGACCACCTGGCCCGCATCCCGGACCAGGACTGGGAATGGGGCACGACGACCGCCCGGGGCCGTCTGGCCCACCGCCTGCGCGTAGTCGCCGAACTGACCACGGACCACCCGGACCTCGGCGGTCTGAGCACCCTCGCCGCGGACCTGCGCCACCGCATGCTGACACGCTGGCCGAGACTGGAACCTGTGCCCTCGAAGCGCCCGTAGTCACGCGGCCGGATCGGCACCCGCGAGGCGCACGGAGTCGCCGACGGTCACGGTCCAGGGACGTTGTCGGTGAGCGGCCATATCGCCCCCGCCAAGAGCACAGGCGGCAGCAGTCCTCGCAGCCGGCCCCTGATCCCTCGTACCCGTCCACGTGCGTGGAACGCGTCGGACCAGTCCGGCTGCCCCAGCTCGCATCTCAGCTCGACGACGGCGCTCGCCCCCGTTCTCCGCTCCTCTGTCACGGCCCCTCCCCGGTGCTGCTGGGTGACGAGCCGCGATCGTCACGGGCGGGCAGCCGTGGTCGTGCCGTCGAAGGGACCGTGGAAAACCTGGTGGCAGGGGCCGAGGGGTCCGCGCGATGGTGTACGCCATGACCGCACCGCATCTGACCGCACCGCCCCACGAGATCCGCGCTCAGCACACCGAATCGACGATCACCGTGTACCAGGCGTACCCGCCCGCCCTAGGCCTTCCGGCCGCTCGCGACGGCCGTTTCCCCGCTGCCTGGAAGCGTGACCGCATGACGTGGATCAAGCCGAGCTTTCTGTGGATGATGTATCGCTGCGGCTGGGCGACGAAGGAGGGCCAGGAGACCGTCCTCGCGGTCGAGATCAGTAGGGAGGGCTTCACCTGGGCGCTGGAGAACGCCGAACTCTCCCATTACGTACGGGACGTGCACCCGGACCACGCCACCTGGCAGCGCAACCTGCGACGCGCACCCACCCGCGTCCAGTGGGACCCCGAGCGCGACCTCCACCTGAACCCCCTCCCGTACCGCTCCCTGCAACTCGGCCTCGCGGGCGTGGCGGCCCGGCGGTACGCGGACGAGTGGACGGTCTCGATCCGCGATGTCACCCCGCTCGCCCGGGAGATCCACGGGCTGGTGCGGGCCGGCCGGTCCGAGGCCGCCTCCGCGCTACTGCCCCGCGAAACCCCGTGGCCCGCGACCGGGAGAGTGCCCCGGCCCTCGGCGCCCGAGGCATGAGGCATACGGGAACTGACGCCCAGCGCGGCGATGTCAGTCCCGGTTGCTATACCTGTCCCATGACCGTCTTCCGCGACTTCAACTTCAAGCTCCTCGTCGTCGAGCAGCTCATGTACTGGGACGAGACGCTGACGCCCGCGTTCAGCCTGAGGGACCACATGCGGACCCACGGCGTCGACGACCTCGACGCCTACGTCCAGGACAAGGATCTGGCGTACACCGTCCTGGACGAGCCCCGCGCGTACTTCCAGGCGCTGGAGATCCCCGCGGAGCTGCTCGCCACGGTGGAGGAGCTGACGTTCGACGGCGGGCATCAGGTCTTCCACGAGTGCGCCCCGGTCTGGGACGGTGAGGACGACCTCTTCGACGTCCGCTCCCTCGACGACCTGGACCTGCTGCCGAACCTCAAGCTCTTCACCGGCGCGGACGAACTGGAGTACATGCTCCCCGGCTCCCTGGAGATCCTGGCCGCCAGAGGTATCGAGGCACGCTGACCGAAGTCATGCCGGCTGGTGCCGTTGCCGCCGCAGGTCTCCCGGAGCCGTGTGCACCAAGGCCTACGTACCGCGTACGGAGTACGGAGGGAGCACCCCGTACCTCTGAGGGAGGCCGGGGACCTCCCCCTGGTGGGCTCTTTCGGAGTGCCGGCGCCCGCTTAGGGTCGGGGTATGGACTCCCCAACTTCCCGGTGGCGGCCCCGACTGCCACGTAAGCGCGGCCGATGGGCCGCCGGCCTGGCCGCGCTCGTCGTGCTCGTGGGCGGCGGCACGTGGACCGCGGTCGCCGACGACAGCGGTCCCGCCGTGCAGCGCGAGGACCGGATGCTGCGGATGGACGGGGTGCCCATCGACACCTCGTACTTCACGACCGGGGGCTCACAGCGCCGGCCCGCCGTGCTCATCGGGCACGGCTTCGGCGGCAGCAAGACCGATGTGCGGGCCCAGGCCCAGAAGCTGGCCGCCGACGGGTACGCCGTACTGACCTGGTCCGCCCGCGGATTCGGGAAGTCGGGCGGGGAGATCTCGCTCAACGGGCCCGACGCCGAGGTCAAGGACGTGTCCGGGCTCATCGACTGGCTGGCCGGCCGGCCGGAGGTGGAGCTCGATGGTGAGGGTGACCCGCGGGTCGGTGTCACCGGGGCTTCCTACGGTGGGGCCGTGTCGCTCCTCGCCGCCGGGTACGACAAGCGCGTCGACGCCATCGCACCGGTCATCACCTACTGGAATCTGGCCGACGCCCTGTTCCCGGACGGGGTCTTCAAGAAGCTCTGGGCCGGGATCTTCGTGACCACCGGCGGTGGCTGCGAGAGGTTCGAGAAGCGGCTCTGCGAGATGTACGAGCGGGTCGCCGTCAGCGGGAAGCCGGACGCCGCCGCGCGTGAGCTGCTGACGGAGCGCTCCCCGGTCGCCGTCGCCGACCGCATCAAGGTGCCCTCGCTGATCGTGCAGGGTCAGTCCGACTCCCTCTTCCCCCTCGACCACGCCGACGCCATGGCGAAGGCCATCAGCGGTAACGGCGCGCCCGTCTCCGTCGACTGGATCGCGGGCGGGCACGACGGCGGGGACAGGGAGGGCGCCCGGGTCGAGGGCCGTGTCGGTGCGTGGTTCGACCGCTATCTCAAGGAGGAGAAGGGCACCGGCACAGGGCCCGCCTTCCGGGTCACGCGTACCGGAGGGATCGACTCCACCGACGGGGCCGCACAGCAGCGCGGCGCGAGCAGCGACCGCTACCCGGGGCTGACGAGCGGGGGCGAGGAGATCGCGCTCGCGGGGGACGAGCAGACCTTCCGTAACCCCGCCGGGGCCAGTCCGCCCGCGATCTCCGCCGTGCCGGGACTCGGCGGTGGGCTCTCGCGGCTGTCGTCCCTCGGTGACGGGCTCTCACTCGACTTCCCCGGGCAGTACGCCCGGTTCCAATCACGGCCACTCGCCGAATCCGTACGCGTCACCGGATCGCCCACCGTCCGCGTGAACGTCACGGCCGAGAGTGGAAACGGCAGCGGCGACGCCGTGCTGTTCGGGAAGGTGTACGACGTGTCGCCCGACGGGAAGCAGCAGGTGCTGCCCTCCCAGCTCGTCACCGCCCACCGGATCACGCCCGCCCAGCAGGGCAGGCCCATCGAGCTGACCCTCCCGGCCGTCGACCACGAGATCGACTCCGGGCACCGGCTCCGCCTCGTCCTGTCCGCCACCGACCTCGGCTACGCGTCGCCGGCCGCCCCCGCCACGTACACCGCCTCGCTCGAAGGCCCGCTGACACTGCCCACCGCACCGCGGGTCAGGACCGCGTCGACCGCTCTGCCCTGGTGGACCTGGGGACTTCCGGCCGCGGCCCTCGCGATCGCCGCCGCGCTCCTGCTCTCCGCGCGCCGCCGCACCGCGACCCCGGCGCCCGACCCGGCGCTCGCCGACGTACCGCTCCAGATCACCGGCCTTTCGAAGAAGTACGCCAAGTCCGCGGACCGGTACGCCGTGCGGGAGCTGTCCCTCCGAGTGGAGAAGGGGCAGGTGCTTGGACTCCTCGGGCCGAACGGGGCCGGGAAGACCACGACCCTGCGCATGCTGATGGGGCTCATCACGCCCGACGACGGCGACATCCGCGTCTTCGGACACGCCATCCGGCCGGGTGCGCCTGTGCTGTCCCGGGTCGGCTCGTTCGTCGAAGGGGCCGGTTTCCTGCCCCACCTGTCGGGTCGCGCCAACCTGGAGCTGTACTGGCAGGCCACCGGACGGCCCGACGGGGACTCGCACATCGACGAGGCACTGGAGATCGCCGGACTCGGTGACGCCCTGGCCCGTGCCGTACGGACGTACTCGCAGGGCATGCGGCAGCGGCTCGCCATCGCCCAGGCCATGCTGGGGATGCCGGACCTCCTGATCCTCGACGAGCCGACCAACGGCCTCGACCCGCCCCAGATCCGTGAGATGCGCGACGTGATGATCCGGTACGCGGCCGGGGGCCGGACCGTCATCGTCTCCAGCCACCTCCTCTCCGAGGTCGAACAGTCCTGCACCCATCTCGTGGTCATGGACCGGGGGCGGCTGGTACAGGCGGGACCGGTCGCCGAGATCACCGGCTCCGGCGACATGCTGCTCGTCACCACCGCACAGGAGGTCGCTGAACCGCTCGTCGAGAAGATCGCCGCACTCCCGGGGATCGGCTCCGCGGTGCGTACGGGCGACGGGCTCGGACTGCTCGTACGGCTCGACGGTGCCGGCTCGTCCGAGCTGATCGCCGAACTGGTGCGCATGGACGTGCCGTTGACGGGCGTCGGGCCGCACCGCCGCCTGGAGGACGCGTTCCTCACCCTGATCTCCGGAGGCTCCGCATGAGTGCCGCAGTCGATGTGACACACGCCCCCGAGGTACCCGGCTACCGGGCCCGGCGCACCCTGCCGCTGCGCGTCGAGGCGATGCGGCAGCTCCGCAGGCGCCGCACCCTGCTCATGGGCGGGGTGCTGGCGGCCCTGCCGTTCATCCTGATCATCGCCTTCGCGATCGGCGGCACCCCGGACGGCGGGCCCGGCGGCGGCGAACGGATCACCCTGATGGACACCGCGACGGCGTCCGCCGCGAACTTCGCCGCGACCTGTCTGTTCGTCTCGGCCGGCTTCCTGCTGGTGGTGCCGGTGGCCCTGTTCTGCGGGGACACCGTCGCCTCCGAGGCCAGTTGGTCGTCCCTGCGCTACCTGCTCGCGGCGCCCGTGCCGCGGACCCGCCTGCTCTGGAGCAAGCTCGTCGTCGCGCTCGGCTTCAGCCTGGCCGCCATGGTGCTGCTGCCGGTGGTCGCACTCGCGGCGGGAGCCGCGGCGTACGGCTGGGGGCCACTGGAACTCCCCACCGGCGGCGCACTCGCCACCGGGGACACGGTGCCGCGTCTCGCGCTCGTCGTGGCGTTCGTCTTCGTGTCCCAACTGGTCACCGCGGCCCTGGCGTTCTGGCTGTCGACCAAGACCGACGCGCCCCTGGGAGCGGTCGGCGGCGCCGTCGGCCTCACCATCGTCGGCAACGTCCTGGACGCGGTCACCGCACTCGGCACCTGGCGCGAATTCCTCCCCGCCCACTGGCAGTTCGCCTGGGCGGACGCGCTCCAGCCGGATCTGGAGTGGGGCGGCATGGCCAAGGGCGCCGCGGTGTCCGTCACCTATGCCCTGATCCTGTTCGCCCTGGCCTTCCGCGGCTTCAGTCGTAAGGACATCGTGTCCTGACGCAGACATTCCGCGCCGCTTCCGCCCGTCGTTGCCGCATCGAGACTGATCCGCAACTCGTTCGTCGACTCTTTCGGACCTCCCGATACGTCACATTCACAGATGTCGACGATGTGGGGGGTACGGATGAAACACCGGACGGCGAAGTACAGCGGGACACTCGCTCTGCTGCTGGCGGGCGGAATGCTGCTCACCGGCTGCGGGGCGGGAGACAACGGCGCGACCTCCGCGGACCGGAAGACCGATGCCAGGGGTCCCAAGGGCGGGGCCCCGGCACCGGCCGCGACCGCGCCCGGCGGGGCGGCGGACGAGGTCCGTCCGGAACAGGAGGAGGGCTCGGCCCGCGAGGTGGCGCCGCCGGACTACCTCTCCACCTTCGCCCTGGACGTGGACACGGCCAGTTACGGCTACGCGCGCCGCACCCTGGGCGACGGGCAGCTGCCCGGACCGGAGACCGTGCGGCCCGAGGAGTTCGTCAACAGCTTCCGCCAGGGCTACCAGCGGCCCAAGGACAACGGCTTCTCGGTGACCGTCGACGGTGCGCGCGCCGGGGCGGGAGCGAGCGACTGGTCGCTCGTACGGGTCGGGCTCGCCACCAAGGCCGCCACCGGCCAGGCCGAACGCCCGCCCGCCGCGCTCACGTTCGTCGTCGACATCTCCGGGTCGATGGCCGAACCGGGCCGCCTGGACCTGGCGAAGAAGTCCCTGGGCATCCTCACCGACGAACTGCGCGACGACGACTCCGTCTCCCTGGTCACCTTCAGCGACCGGGCCGAGACCCGGCTCCCGATGACCCGTCTCCAGGGCAACCGCACCAAGGTCCGGGACATCGTCGAGGACATGGAACCGGAGGACTCCACGAACGTGGACGCCGGCATCAGGCGCGGCTACGACGAGGCCGTCAAGGGCCACCGCAAGGGCGCCAACAACCGGGTCGTGCTGCTGTCCGACGCGCTCGCCAACACCGGTGAGACGCAGGCCGACGCGATCCTCGAACGCGTCGACTCCTCACGCCGCGAGTACGGCATCACCCTCTTCGGCGTGGGTGTCGGCAGCGACTACGGCGACGAGCTGATGGAACGCCTCACCAACAAGGGCGACGGCCACACCACGTACATCTCCGACGAGACGCAGGCCCGCAAGGTCTTCGTCGACCAGCTGCCCGCCCATGTCGAACTGCGGGCCCGGGACGCCAAGGCCCAGGTGGCCTTCGACCGCGAGACCGTCCAGCAGTTCAGGCTCATCGGCTACGAGAACCGCAAGGTCGCCGACGAGGACTTCCGCGACGACAGCGTGGACGGCGGCGAGGTCGGCCCCGGCCACACGGTGACGGCGCTCTATGCCGTACGCCTCCGGGACGGCGCGTCCGGACACGTGGCGACCGCCACGGTGCGCTGGCAGGACCCGAAGACCAGGGAAGCGCACGAGGAGACCGGGTCGGTGGAGACCGGGGCGATCGACGGGACCCTGTGGGGCGGCGACAACACCCGGCTCCAGGTGACGGCCGTGGCCGCGTACTTCGCCGACGTGCTGCGCGGCGGAAGCATGCCCGGCGCCCCGGGGCTCGGTGAACTCGCCGACAGGGCACGGAAACTGGCGAGCGCCACCGAGGACGGTTCCGTGACGAAGCTGGCCACGGCGATCGAGCAGGCCGACTCGATCAGGGGCAGCGAGGACGCCCCTGACGAGGGTGAGGGCGAGGGCGAGATCGGCTGAGGGGGCGCCACGAAGAGTGGGGGGAGAGGGCCACCGTGTGGCCGGCTGCACGCCCGGAGCCTGGACACCTTCAGGCGTGTGACCGTGCCGGAAGCGCGCGCGGGCGCCCTTCGTCACGCCCGGCGGGAGGCAGAGTGTGCCTCCCGCCCCACGCTTTTCCGCAAGGCCGCCGCATCAGCCGTCCCGCCACGTCATGATGGGCGCCATGTCCTCCCTGCCCCTGGCGGCCGCCGTGATCGCCACCGGCCTCTACGCCGGCTTCATGCTGACGTTCCTGATCGCGATCATGCCCGGCCTGGGCGCGCTGCCGGACGCCCAGTTCACCTCGGCGATGCGCCGCTTCAACGAGAAGGTGCCGGGCCCCGCCTTCCTCGTCCTCTTCCTCGGCGTGATCGTCCTCCCCGGCGTGGCCCTCGCCGTCGGAGCCGGTGACCGTACGGCCACCGACCAGCTCCTGATCGCCGTGGGCCTCGCCTGCGCGGTGGCCGGCCACCTCATCACCGTGGTCGGCAACATCCCGCTGAACTCCGCGCTGGCCGCATCGGAAGGCGGTGACGACGGCGCCGCGCGCACGGCGTTCGAGGCACGGTGGAACACCCTCCACCGCGTCCGGACAGTGACATCGCTCGTGGCCTTCGCCCTGCTCGTCGTGGCAGCCGTCTGACCGCGCGATCTAGGCCGCCCACGGCCGCAGCTTCTCCGGATTGCGGACCACCCAGATCCGGGTGACGCGGCCGTCGGCCACATCGAACGAGGCGACGGTCATGACGGCGCCGCCACGCCGCGCCACCAGGCCCGGCACACCGTTGACCGAACGCTCCAGGAGTTCGAGCCCCGGAGCCCTGTCGGCGATGGCGACCATGTACTCGGCGATGCGCGCACCGCCTTCGACCGGGCGCAGGGCGGTACCGACCATGCCGCCGCCGTCGGCGGTCATCACGGCGGCCGGGTCGAGGAGGTCGACGAGGGCCACGATGTCCTTGGTCTCCCATGCCTCTTTGACATGCCGCACCGTGTCCGCCTGCCCCGCCCGCCCGGCTCGCCCGGCCGATGTCACCGGAGTCCGTGCGACGCGCACCCGCCGCCGGGCGGACGCCGCGAGCTGTTTGCAGGCCGCAGGGGTCCTGCCGAGGATGTCGGCGATCTCGGCGAAGGGGTACCGGAAGACGTCGTGCAGGACGAACGCCACCCTCTCGGCGGGTGTCATCGATTCCAGGACGACGAGGAAGGCCATGGTCACCGATTCGTCCAGGACCATCTGGTCGGCGGGGTCGGTGCCATGGCCGTGGCCCCACTCGGCGTGATCGGGCAGCGGATCGGGCAACCACGCGCCGACATAGCGTTCACGCCGGGCCCGCGCCGAGCCGAGCACGTCCAGGCAGACGCGGCTGGTCACCGTCGTCAGCCAGGCGCCGGGGGAGACGATCTCGTCCTGCCGGTTTCGCGGCAGCGCGTACCAGCGCGCGTAGGCCTCCTGTACGGCGTCCTCGGCCTCGGCCAGGGAACCGAGCAGCCGGTAGGCCACATTGATCAGTTGGCACCGCTCGCCGGCCATCTCGTCGGTGCTCGCCCCAACCGCCCCCATGCCCCCGCCCGCCCCCTCGCCTTACCTTTCGCCGGCCCGCGTCGTCGGGCTGGTGAGACCTTATCGATCTACTGCCCCAGCGGGCGGAAAAGGGGACCGTGGTATGGCAACCCAGGCGACGGCACAGGGCCGCATCTCGTTTCTGCAGATCGCGATCACCGCGCAGACCCTGACCATCTTCCTTCAGGCGGTCTCCGCCGGACTGCTGCTGACCTCGTCCTACGGAGAGACGCTGCACAGTGCCGGAGCCCGCGTGATGTACGGGGCGTCGATGCTGTACGTGCTGGCGGCGGTGCTCGCGTGGAAGCCGGGCGGCGGCTCCCCCCGGCCCGTCTGGTACGCGTCCGGCTTCCTTGTCCTCGCCTCGGTCCAGGTCGTGCTCGGCATCGCACACATACCGTCGGTCCATCTCCCCCTGGGTGTCCTGATGTTCGGTCTGAGCGTGCTGGCGCTGGCGCGACGCTGAAGTCCGTTACGAGGGCGGTCCCGGAATCAGCCCGGGGGCGACGCGGCGAGACGCGTGCGGAGGCGGGGGCCCCGGGCCGTGTCACCTAGGCCAGGTGGAACACCTCCGTGAGCGGAACCATCGCCTCGTCCGCCGCCTCCGGCTGTTCGAAGAACTCCGCCATGTCCCGCTGCCACCGCGCGTTGACCTCGGTCGCTGCCATTCCCTCGCGGGCCGCCTCGAAGTCCGCCGTCTCCAGATAGCCGACGAGGAGCCCGTCCTCGCGCAGGAAGAGCGAGTAGTTGTGCCAGCCGCACTCCGAGAGCGCGGCGAGCATGTCGGGCCAGACGGCGGCGTGCCGTGCGCGGTACTCCTCGACGCGGTCCGCACGGACCTTCAGCAGAAAACAGACGCGCTGCACGGAACGGCTCCCCGGCTCAGTAGGTGAACTGATCGATGTTCTTGTCGTCGAAGACCGTCGGCTCGCCGAGGACGACCCGTGGCGGACTGGTGCACGGGGGCTCCCCAGCGGTGGCTCGCGGTGCCTCGCCCACGCCCCGTGAAAGGTTTCAACGGGGTTGCTCGGAAGCTAGACGGGGATGCCGGGCTCCGTCAATGGGTTGACGGGGTGCCGTGGGCCCAGCAGGACGGCGAGGCCCGCCTTGCCGGGCACCGTCGAGGGGACCTGGTACCAGCCGGCCCGCTGGTAGAAGCGCAGGGCGCCCTGCGCCCGGACCGAGGTCAGCAGCCAGCAACGGCCGTCCGGGGCCGCGCCGGTGACCGCCGCCAGAAGCGCCGCGCCCAGCCCGGTGCCGCGGGCCCGTTCGGTGACGGCGAGTTCGTCGACCTCGAGACCGCCGCACAGCCAGGCCGTGGTGCGCTCCGGCCCCAGGGCGGCGGCCACGTCTCCGTAACTGCGGTCCTGCGGGAAGGAGTCGGGCGTGGACCAGGCGGTGGCGAAGCCGGTCACCGTGTCGCCGTGGAAGGCGAGCGCGGCCGTGAAGCCGGGCCGCAGCGCGTCGGCCGCCAGCCGCTCAACGTAGAGACCGGCCATCGCCTCGTCCTCGTTCCACGGCGGGGCCGAGAACACCTCCGCGTACACCCGGCGGATGCCGTCGGCGTACGCGGGCAGGCTCGCCCCCGCCACGAGTCGTACCTCTGTGTCCATGCCACTTCCCCCCGCCCCTGTCGCCCCGGCGGGCAGCCGTGACGAGTGATCAAGGATAGGGCGCGAGCCACCGGTTGGCCCCTCGCTCCCGTGCCCGGGGCTACTCGATCCGCGGCGCGGTACAACCCTTGACGGGTCCGGCACGTCTCAGCGTATGCAGTGCACACCCCCACGTACTCACCGATACGGCACCGAGAACACTCTCTGAACTTTCGATAAGGAGTCCGTGTGGCATCCCGAGCAATCGGAACGACTGTGGCACTCGCCATCGCGGTGGCAGCAGCCGCCGTCGTCACCGCGCCCGCAGCCCAGGCAACGATCTCCGCGCGCCCGACGGCGTCGGTGGCGGGAGCGGTGACGGCGCCGGTCACCCCGGTCCCGGGCCGTGTCGACTACAACGGTGACGGATTCGCCGACCTGGCCGTGGCCGCACCCGGCGCCACCGTCAACGGGAAGGCCGGGGCCGGATACGTCGGTGTGGTGTACGGCTCCACGAGTGGCCCCGCGACCGCCACCAGGCAGATCGTCACCCAGGACTCGGCGGGTGTTCCCGACGCCGCCGAGGCCGGTGACGCCTTCGGCAGTGCGATCACCTCCGCCGACCTCGACCGGGACGGCTACAGCGACCTCGTGGTCGGTGCCGCGACCGAGAAGGACGGCACCGTCGACCGCACCGGGCTCATCACCGTCGTCTGGGGCGGGGCGACCGGGCTGTCCGGTGGCGCCACGCTCCTGACGGGCGAGCAGTACGACGGGGCCGGTGGCCGGCTCACCGCGGGCGACTTCAACGGTGACGGCTTCCCCGACCTCGCCACCGTCAAGTGGGCGGACCTCCAGACGCTCTCGGGCCCCTTCACCCGGGCGGGCGCCGCGGCCGCCACTGCCGTGTACCCCGACATGGACGACACGCGCTACCTGGACCTCGCGTCGGGCGACGTCAACGGGGACGGCCGCGACGACATCGCCGCGCTCACGCACGCCGGTGACGAGTTCGACAGCCGCACGATCCGCGTCGCCGCCGGTGGCGCCACGGGCCTGGGGGCTCTCGCCCCGGTCAAGGGCACCGACGGTTACGCGATCGAGGGCGGCGAGCACCTGGCGGTCGGCCGGGTGAACGGCGACGCGTACGCCGACCTCGTCGTGGGCCGCGCGATCGACGGATACGACAGCGACCTCGATCTGCCGCTCGCCAAGGGCGGCATGGTCACCTACGTGCCGGGCGCGGCCACCGGCGCGCAGGGCACCAAGGCGAAGGTCTTCAACCAGGACTCGGCGGGCATCCCGGGTGCGGCCGAGTCGGCGGACGGCTTCGGTTCGTCCGTCGCGATCGGCGACACCAACGGCGACGGCTTCGGAGACATCGCGGTGGGCGTCTCCGGCGAGGCCCTCGAAGCGGTTCGGCGTGCGGGGGCGGTCCTCGTCATGCCCGGCACCTCCACCGGCCCCACGGGCACGGGGACCAAGGGCTTCAACCAGGACACGGCGGGCGTCACCGGAGTCGCCGAGCTGAACGACAGGTTCGGCGCGGCTGCCGCCTTCGTCGACGGCAACAAGGACGGCCGCGCGGAGCTCGCGGTGGGTGCCCCGGGCGAGGACACGGGCGCGGGAGCCCTCTGGTTCTTCCCCGCCACCACGACCGGCACCACGGTCACGGGCTCGTCGGCCATCAACAACGCGACGCTCGGAACGGTCGCCGTGAACGCCGCACTGGGTGCGTCCTTCGGCCGCTGACGGCCACGTAGTACGGAATGTGGGGAGCGGCCACGCGGTAGCTCCCCACGGCGTCACCACTCCACGGCATCCAGCGCGGGGGCGATGACGGCGAAACGCGGCGACCGCTCCGGATGTGACGGGCGGCGAGTTCATCGGCCCGGACGGCCGTGCGGAACCGCGCGGCGCACCGACGCGGGTACGACTGGCCCCGGCAGCGACCGACTCCGGCACGGCCCGCCGCCTGTGGGAGGTCTCGGAGGCCCTGACCGACGTACGTTTCGCGCTTCCCGCGTCGTCCTAGACCGCGGACGCTTCCGGAGCGATCTCCTCGATCAGGCCCTCGACGAGCTTCTTGATCTCGTCACGGATCGGCCGTACGGACGCCACGCCCTGGCCCGCCGGGTCCTCCAGCGTCCAGTCCAGATACCGCTTCCCCGGGAAGACGGGGCAGGTGTCGCCGCAGCCCATGGTGACGCACACGTCGGATGCCCTGACCGCGTCGACGGTCAGGATCTTCGGTGTCTCGGCGGTGATGTCGATGCCGACCTCGCGCATGGCCTCGACCGCCGCCGGGTTGACCTGACCGGCCGGCGCGGAACCGGCGGAGCGGACCTCGACGCGGTCCCCGGCCAGGTGGGAGAGCCACGCGGCAGCCATCTGCGAACGGCCGGCGTTGTGGACGCATACGAACAGCACGGACGGCTTCTCGGACATCGGGGCTCTCTCTCGTCTCGCCGCGGGACCGGCCACACGTGACATCAACGCCCACTGGCTTCAGTCACCGCTGATGTGACAGTATCAGCCCATGATGACGTCAGTCGACACTGAACTGATCCGGGTGCTGGCCGACCCGCTCAGGCTCAAGATCGTGACCCTGCTGGCCCGCGAGACGCTCTGCACCACGCATCTGGTCGAGGAGACCGGCGCCAAGCAGACCAACCTCTCCAACCACCTGAGAGTGCTGCGTGAGGCCGGTGTCGTGGACACCGAGCCGTGCGGCCGCTTCACCTACTACAGGCTCCGGCCGGACGTCATCGCCCAGCTCGCCGGCCAGTTCGCCGGCCTGGCCGATTCCGCTCGTACGGCCGGCGAGAACAAGAGGGCCTGTCCGTGACCCCCACACAAGCGACCGCGCCCCCCGAGGAGACCTCGGTCGTCGCGAAGCTCTCGACGCTCGACCGCTTCCTCGCCGTGTGGATCCTGCTCGCCATGGGTCTCGGCCTGGGTCTCGGCCGGCTGATACCGGGGCTGGACGACGCCCTCGCGAAGGTCGAGATCGGTGGAATCTCCCTGCCCATCGCGGCCGGCCTGCTGATCATGATGTATCCGGTCCTGGCCAAGGTCCGCTACGACAAGCTCGACGCCGTCACCGGTGACCGCAAGCTGATGATCTCCTCGCTGGTCATCAACTGGATTCTCGGCCCGGCGCTCATGTTCGCGCTCGCGTGGATCTTTCTCCCGGACCTCCCCGAATACCGCACCGGCCTGATCATCGTCGGCCTGGCCCGCTGCATCGCCATGGTCGTCATCTGGAACGACCTCGCGTGCGGCGACCGCGAGGCCGCCGCCGTCCTCGTGGCGCTCAACTCCGTCTTCCAGGTCATCGCGTTCGGCGTACTGGGCTGGTTCTACCTCGACCTGCTGCCCGGCTGGCTCGGCCTGGGTGAGGGCGAGACGCTGGACATCTCCATGTGGAAGATCGCGCTCAACGTCGTGATCTTCCTGGGCGTGCCCCTGGTGGCGGGCTTTCTGACCCGCCGTACCGGCGAGAAGAGGATGGGCCGCGAGTCCTACGAGACGACGTTCCTGCCGAAGATCGGTCCCTGGGCGCTCTACGGGCTGCTGTTCACGATCGTCATCCTCTTCGCCCTCCAGGGGAAGACCATCACGACCCAGCCGATGGACGTCGTACGGATCGCGCTGCCGCTGCTCGTCTACTTCGCCGTGATGTGGTTCGGTACGTTCCTGCTGGGCAAGGCCATCGGCCTGAACTACGACCGCACGGCGACGCTCGCCTTCACGGCCGCGGGCAACAACTTCGAGCTGGCCATCGCGGTGGCCATCGCCACCTTCGGTGTGACGTCCGGTCAGGCCCTCTCCGGCGTCGTGGGACCACTGATCGAGGTGCCGGTCCTGGTGGCACTCGTGTACGTGTCCCTGGCGTGGCGCAAGAAGTTCACGACCGCACCTGCGCGCTGAGCGGGAGGGGGTGCCGCCCGGCGGCCAGGCGGAGCCGCCCGTCGATGAGCACCTCGGCGGCCGGGCAAAGCCGCCGGGCGGTCACCACCTCATCAGCTGCCGATCACTCCGAGCTGCTGCATCAGACCGAGGTCGTCGAAGTTCCACCAGCTTTCCGCGATCTTTCCGTCCTCGCAGCGGAAGGTCGCGTGGCCGGTTCCCGAGACCTCCCGGCCGGTGGGCTCCATACCCTGGTACGCGCCCACGTGGCGCCCCCTGAAGGACAGCCGCGCGCACACCATGTCGCCCTCGGCGGTCAAGCCCTCGATGGTGGCCTCCGGTTCGAACGCCTCGATGATCGCCCGGTTCTCGATCTTGGCCTGCTCCAGCCCGACGTCGTACGACGACAGCGACGGGTCGTGTTCCCGGTAGCCGGCGGCACAGATCGCGTCCACCGCGTCGACGTTCTTCGCGTTGATCACGTCGTCGAAGAAGCTGCGGACCACGATCTTGTTCAGCTGTTCGTCCCGCACGACGTCGAGGTCCGTGAACGACGGCTCCCCGTCGCACAGGGCCGCCATCTCCTGGAATATCCGGTCGGTCTCCGGCAGGTGCGAATTTCTCTGGGCCTCCTCGTACGAGGGGAACTCCACGATCTCCACCAGGTGAGTGGCGTCCGCCCGGTCCCGTCCGACGATCGAGTGCGTGGCTGTCCGCTTGCCCTGTGTCGCGTCGACCCAGGCGTCCATAAGGCGGTCCAACTCATCGGCCCTGCTCGTTTTGCAGTCGATGACCTGCACGAATGTCATGACGCCTCCCAGTGATCGGAGAGCTTCGAGCCCCTTCAGGATATGCCCGGCCCGGAACGTACGAGGCGCTGGCCGACCGCCGCGAACGGGCGTGCACACGGGTCACGAGAGGGTGCGGACGACTGCGGGCCGCCCAGCCTTACGCCCCCGCTACGCCGCCCTCGCTAGCGTCCCCCTGAACAGCGAAAAGGCCCTCCGGGGTGGAGGGCCTCAAGGTGGTGCGCGCTCTGTGCCCCCGGCAGGACTCGAACCTGCGGCCAAGCGCTTAGAAGGCGCCTGCTCTATCCACTGAGCTACGGGGGCCGGTGATGGCCTGGGGCCCTGTGGTCGGGGCCGTTCCGGCCGGTCCTGACCTTGCCGGGACAAGGATAGGGCTCCGATCGCCTCGACCCGGCTGCTTCACCTGCGTGGCACGATGTGGAGGTTCGGTGAAGCGAACCGATAATCGCAGGTAGGTGCGATTCATGCACCGCTTTTGACGTCTCGCGCCCCGGGTGTTGTGCACTCGTTATGCCTGCGCCCCACTCGTCCCCTCTGTCCCCAGAGTGGAACCGCCGCGCAGAGGTGCCTATACGCTTCAAAAAGGCGCCAAAATTGGGCATTCTTCGCATGTGGTGACCATGGACGTACGGCCTCAGCTCATCGACGCACTTTCCGCCCTGCGCGACCGTGTCGCCGCCGTGCGTCTCCCATTGCCTCTTCCGGGGGCCGAACGGGCCCGGCAGGGCAGGGCCGAGCTGCTCGCGCAGCTCGACGACTACCTGCTGCCACGGCTCAAGGATCCCGAGGCCCCGCTGCTCGCGGTGATCGGCGGGTCCACCGGTGCGGGCAAGTCGACGCTGGTGAACTCGCTCGTGGGGTGCCGGGTCAGTCAGGCGGGTGTGCTGCGTCCGACGACGCGGACGCCTGTGCTCGTCTGCCACCCGGACGACCACCACTGGTTCGCCGGGGTGCGGGTGCTGCCGCAGCTGACCAGGATCTGGCTGCCGCCGGGGCAGGCCAGGGACCCGGACGGGCTCGACGACCTGGGGGCCGCGGGCGGGGACGACGAAGAGACCGCGCTGCGGGTGGAGACCGCCGTCAGCCTGCCGCGCGGCCTCGCACTGCTGGACGCGCCCGACATCGACTCCCTCGTCGTACGGAACCGGGTGCTCGCCGCGGAACTCATCTGCGCCGCCGACGTGTGGGTGATGGTGACCACGGCATCCCGGTACGCCGACGCGGTGCCCTGGTATCTGCTGCGTACGGCCAAGGAGTACGACGCCTCGCTCGTCACCGTCCTCGACCGGGTACCGCACCAGGTGATCGCCGAGGTCTCCCGCCAGTACGCCGCCCTGCTCACCAGGGCCGGGCTGGGCGAGATCCCCCGCTTCACCATCCCCGAACTGCCCGAGTCCGCGGGCGGCGGCAGCGGTCTGCTGCCCACCACCGCGGTGGCCCCCCTGCGGGCCTGGCTCACCCACCGCGCGCAGGACCCGGCGGCCCGTCAGCAGGCCGTCGGGCGCACGGCGTCCGGGGTCATGGAATCGCTGAACGTCCGCATGCCGGAGCTGGCCGGGGCCGTTGCCGCGCAGTACGCGGCCTCGGTGCGGCTGACCGGCGTCGTCGAGGAGGCGTACCGGAAGGAGGCGTCCCGGATCCGCCGCAGGCTCCAGAGCGGCGCGGTGCTCGCCGGGGACGCGCGGACCCGGTGGCGCGGCTACCCCCTGGACAGTTCAGCCGGGGAGCTGCTGGAAGCGCTCGTGGAGAGCCTGGTGGCGCTGCTCCAGTGCGCGGTGGCCGCCGCCGACGACGAGATCCGCATGATGTGGCGGAAGGAGCCCGCCGCCGGGGCGTTCCGCTTCGAGGACGCCGGCCGGGAAGCCGGCGGATGGGGGCCGGCCGAGGACATCCAGGGCCGTATCGCCATGGCCGTACGGCGGTGGCGGCGGGTGCTCGAAGAGCTGGCCGAGGAGGAGGTACGGCTGCTGGAGCGCAATGTGGCACCCGACGCCGAGACCGTGGCCGCGCTGCTGGCCGCCGCCCTGCTCGGCGGGCGCCGCGCCCGCACGGCGGGGGAGCAGCTCGCCGAGCGGATCGGCGCCCAGGGCGCGCTGCGGCTGCGTGACAAGGGCGGGGTGCTGCTCACCACCTATCTGGACCAGGTCATGCACGGGGAGCGCGACCGGCGGCTCGCGCCGCTCGACGCCCTCGACGTGGCTCCGGAACCGCAGGCCGAGCTGATTGCCGCGCTGTCCGTACTGCAGAAGGAGAGGGTGCAGCCATGACCGCCGTCACCGACCAGGATCAAGGTCAGGGCCAGGACCAGGACCAGAACCAGGCGCAGGGGCAGGGCCGGGACCGGGGCCAGGACCCGGCAGCGGGGCCCGGGGCCGCGCGGGCCGGCGAGCGGGGCGCGCGCGAGGGCGACCGGGGGCAGGACAAGGAATCCCCCGGCCCGGTGAAGGGCGAGAGCAGGGGCGGCCGCTGGGACGACGGGCTGATCGCCCGCCGCGCCGCCGCCGCTTCCGAGGAAGCCGACGACGCCGACGAGGCCGATGACGAGCCGGACGGCGACCCGGCGCCCCAGGTGGAGGCGTACGTACCGTCCGGGGGACCGCTCACCCAGCGCCTCGACTCGCTGCGCGAACTCGTCGGCCTGTCACGGGCCCGGCTGGACCGGGAAACCCTCGCCGAGGCCGGGCGGGTACTCGACGAGGCCGCGGCCCGTCAGCGGCTCTCCTCACGGCACACCGTCGTGGCCATCGCCGGGGCGACCGGCAGCGGAAAGTCGACCCTGTTCAACTCCCTCGCGGGCTCCCAGATCTCCGACACCGGGCTGCGGCGCCCGACGACCGCGTCACCGATCGCCTGCAGCTGGACCGACGGGGCCGCGGGGCTCCTGGACCGGCTCGCGATCCCGGGACGGCTGCGGCGCCGGCCACAGCAGGGCGGCTCCGACGCCGACGCGGCGCTCCAGGGGCTCGTCCTCATCGACCTGCCCGACCACGACTCGGCGGCGCCCGGACACCGGGAGCAGGTGGACCGGGTGCTGGCGCTGGTCGATGCCGTGATCTGGGTCGTCGATCCCGAGAAGTACGCCGACGCGGCCCTGCACGAACGCTACCTGCGGCCCCTGGCCGGGCACGCGGAGGTCACCTTCGTCGTCCTCAACCAGATCGACCGGCTGCCCGGGGACGCCGCCGACCTGGTCCTGGACGATCTGCGCAGGCTGCTCGACGAGGACGGCATGGCCCTGGGCGAGCACGGTGAACCAGGGGCCACCGTCATGTCCCTGTCCGCGCTCACCGGCGACGGAATGAGCGAACTGCGCGAGATGCTCGGCCGGTTCGTCCAGGAACGCACGGCCGCGGCGCGCCGGCTCTCCGCCGACGTGGACGCGGCGGCCGCGCAACTCCGGCCGGTGTACGTCGCCGAGGGCCGGGCCGGGCTCGGTGAGCTGGCCCGTGAGGAGTTCACCGACCGGCTCGCGGAGGCCGTCGGTGCGGCGGCCGCGGGACAGGCGGCCGAGCGCGAGTGGCGCAGGAACGCGGGACGGGCCTGCGGGACACCCTGGCTGCGGCTGTGGCGCTGGTACCAGTCCACCCGGCAGCTCGGCGGCCTGGACCGCATGGCCCAGGCACTCGCCCTCGCCCCGCCGGAGGAGGAGATCACCGCCCGGCAGCGGGTCGAGCAAGCGGTACGGACCGTGGTGGACGACGCGTCCGCCGGGCTGCCGGGCCCCTGGGCACAGGCCGTCCGTGAAGCGGCGGTGAACGGGGCCAAGGGGCTGCCCGAGGCTCTGGACGAACTGGCACAGAACGCGAGCGCGGAGGGCCGGGGCCGCCCGGCGGGCGGCACGGGAACGGCGGACAAGGCCGGGTCGGCGGGGCTGAAGGGGTCGGCCGGGGCCGGCAGAGGTGTGGGATTTCCGCCGGGCGGCCGGGCCGCCAAGCCGCCGCGTCCGGCCTGGTGGCCCGCCGCGGTGCTGGTGCAGGCCTCGATGACCCTGCTGCAGATCTTCGGCGGACTCTGGCTGCTCGGCCAGATCATCGGCGTACTCGAACCGGGCCTGGTCACACCGGCCCTGGTGATGCTGGCCGGAGTCATCGGCGGACCGCTCGTGGAGTGGTCCTGCGCGGCGGCGGCACGCGGTCCGGCACGGCGGTACGGGCAGGAGGCCGAACGGCGGCTGCGTGACGCGGCGGCCGCGTGCGGGCGGGCCAGGGTCCTCGACCCGGTGTCGGCGGAACTGGCGCGCTACCGGGAGGTGCGGGAGCGGTATGTGGCGGTGACGGAGATTTCCACAACCGGCCGGTAGTCCACAGGCCTCGGCGGGATTTCCGTTCTCCGTCCAGCATGAAGTCCGGCATGAAGTCGGTGGACCGGTGCACGGAGCGTGCACCGGTCCGGTACGCAGAGTCTGGACGGGAGACGGAAGAATGAACGACACCTTTGTGACGCTGGTGGGAAACGCGGCGACCGGCGTGGAGTTCCGGGAGACGGCCACCGGCGGAATGGCGCGATTCCGCTTCGCTGTGACGCCGCGCCGCTGGGACCGCGAGAAGCAGGCCTGGGCCGACGGGCACACGAGCTTCTACACGGTGTTGGCCTGGCGCACGCTCGCGGCGAATCTGTCCGGGTCTGTCTCCGTCGGGGAACCACTGGTCGTGCACGGCCGTTTGAAGGTGCGCGAGGAAGAACGGGAAGGTCAGCGCCGGACGTTCGTCGACATCGAGGCCGTGGCGGTGGGCCACGACCTGACGCGGGGGACCGCCGCGTTCCGTCGGGTGCTGAGGGCGGAGCCGTCACTGACGGCACGTTCGCCGAAGGACGTCGAATTCGGCGGCGAGGATGCGGTGAAGCGTCAGGAACCGGCCACGGAACTGGCGTCGGTGTCCTGAAAGGGCGGCGAGTGCCGGATTCAGCGATAACGATTCCGAGTCGGAATGGTTGTCCGACCGTATGACGGGGGACTGTGCTTCGCTCGGTCTTTAGGATTCCTCAGTATTCATGGGGCACTTGAGGCTGCTGGCGAGGCGATCCCCACACGCGCGTCGAGCGCGAGGTCCTCGCCCGGAGGGGAATTCTGTGTTTTCTGCGTTCTCGGCGTCTTCCGGATCATCCGGGTCCTGTGCGTCCGCTCCGCCGGCCCGCGCCCGGTCGGCGGCCTCGGTGACGAGTTCCGTACGGGGTCGCGCCAGAGGGCTCGGCAGACTGGCCGCCACCGTGCTGGCCGCCGGTCTCGTCGCGGCCGGCACCCTCGCCGGCGCGACCGGAGCGGCGGCCGGGACCGGCCCCCAGCACCAGGGCGGCGCGACCGCTGTCCTGGACGGGCTGAAGACCTTCGACCGCGCGGTGCTCCGCATCCCGGGCGAGGACGGCGGGAAGAACACCACGCAGGTGATCCCCGCCGGGCTCTTCGAGATGACCGTCGAGGGCGGCGGCAAGCTCAAGACGTACTGCGTCGACATCCACAACGCCACCCAGGACCAGGCGAAGTATCTGGAGACGTCCTGGGACGAGACCTCGCTCGGGGCCAACAAGAACGCCGGGAAGATCCGCTGGATACTCCAGCACTCCTACCCCCGGATCGACGACCTCGCGGCCCTGGCCCGCCGGGCCGGCACCGGGCCGCTCACCGAGCAGACCGCGGCCGCCGGAACGCAGGTGGCCATCTGGCGCTACTCGGACGACGTCGACGTCGACGCCGCCGACCCGCAGGCCGAGAAGCTCGCCGACTGGCTGGCGAAGCACGCCTCCGCCTCCGCCGAACCCAGGGCGTCCCTCACTCTGGAGCCCGCCGCCGTCTCCGGCAAGGCAGGGGAGCAGCTCGGCCCCGTGACGGTCCGCACCAACGCGGACCAGGTCTCCCTGACGCCGCCCGCCGACGCGGCCAGCGGCGTCCGGATCACCGACAAGGACGGCAAGCCCGTCACCTCGGCCGCCGACGGCGCGCGGCTCTACTTCCGGATACCGAAGGACGCCCCCGACGGATCGGCCGCGCTGACCGTCCAGGCGACCACCTCCGTACCGGTCGGCCGGGTCTTCGCCGGGGCCACCAGGAGCCAGACGCAGATCCTCGCCGGGTCCAGCGAGTCCACGGTCTCCGCCGGGGCCACCGCCACCTGGGCCGAGGCGGGGGCGGTTCCGGCCCTCACCGCGAAGAAGAACTGCGCCAAGGACGGCGTGGACGTCACCGCGAGCAACACGGGCGACGCGCCGTTCACCTTCGAGCTGGCGGGGTTCGAGCACACGATCGCCGCCGGAGCCACCAGGACCGTGACGATCCCGGTCGCCGAGGACCAGGCGTACGACTTCACGATCACCGGGCCCGGCGGCCTCCAGAGGAACTTCGCGGGTGTCCTGGACTGCGTCACCGCCTCCGACGCCGCCTCCGGTGACCAGGGCGGGATCGGCACCCAGAGCGCCAGGCAGCCCGTCCCCGCCTCCACGGGCACCAGCTCCACGGGCCCGGAGGGCGACCTCGCGGAGACCGGCGGCTCCAGTGCCACCCCGATCATCGCGGGCGTCGCCATCGCCCTCGTCGTCATCGGCGGCGCCTCGGTCATCCTCCTGCGCCGGAAGAAGCCGAACGGCGACACCGAGTGAGCGAGTGACCACCGGAGCGTCCTGAGCGTGCGCCGACCGGGCCCGGTACGCAGCCGCGTACCGGGCCCGAGGCGTCCTCGGGGGCGGGCGGAAGGCGTCGCGGGGGGTACCGGGGAGCGGACGGGTTTCCGTCCGGTGGCAGGCTTCAGGCAAGATGGGTGTATCTGCCCACACCTCTATTGCTGCCGGACGGTTTCTCTTGGCTGAGTTCATCTACACCATGCGCAAGACGCGCAAGGCGCACGGCGACAAGGTGATTCTCGATGACGTCACCCTGAACTTCCTGCCCGGCGCAAAGATCGGTGTCGTGGGGCCCAACGGTGCCGGTAAGTCCACGGTACTGAAGATCATGGCGGGCCTGGAGCAGCCGTCCAACGGCGAGGCGTACATCACGCCCGGCTTCAGCGTCGGCATCCTCATGCAGGAGCCGAAGCTCGACGAGTCGAAGACCGTTCTGGAGAACGTCCAGGACGGCGCCGCCGAGATCATGGGCAAGCTCAAGCGCTTCAACGAGGTCGCCGAGCTCATGGCGACCGACTACTCCGACGCGCTCATGGACGAGATGGGCAAGCTCCAGGAGGACCTGGACCACGCCAACGCGTGGGACCTGGACGCCCAGCTGGAGCAGGCCATGGACGCCCTGGGCTGCCCGCCCGGCGACTGGCCCGTCACCAACCTCTCCGGCGGCGAGAAGCGCCGTGTGGCGCTCTGCAAGCTGCTGATCGAGGCCCCGGACCTGCTCCTCCTCGACGAGCCCACCAACCACCTCGACGCCGAGTCGGTGAACTGGCTGGAGCAGCACCTCTCGAAGTACGCGGGCTGCGTCATCGCCGTCACCCACGACCGGTACTTCCTGAACAACGTCGCCGAGTGGATCCTCGAGCTCGACCGCGGCCGCGCCATCGCCTACGAGGGCAACTACTCCACGTACCTGGAGAAGAAGCAGGCCCGCCTCAAGGTCGAGGGCCGCAAGGACGAGAAGCGCCAGAAGCGGCTCAAGGAAGAGCTGGAGTGGGTCCGCTCCAACGCCAAGGGCCGGCAGACCAAGTCCAAGGCACGTCTCGCTCGTTACGAGGAGATGGCGGCCGAGGCGGACAAGATGCGGAAGCTGGACTTCGAGGAGATCCAGATCCCGCCGGGCCCGCGGCTCGGTTCCATCGTCGTCGAGGTCGAGAACCTCTCGAAGGCCTTCGGCGACAAGGTCCTCATCGACGACCTGTCGTTCACGCTGCCGCGCAACGGCATCGTGGGCATCATCGGTCCGAACGGCGCGGGCAAGACCACGCTGTTCAAGATGATCCAGGGCCTGGAGACGCCGGACTCCGGCGCCATCAAGGTCGGCGACACGGTCAAGATCTCCTACGTCGACCAGTCCCGCGCCAACATCGACCCGAAGAAGACCCTCTGGGCCGTCGTGTCGGACGAGCTGGACTACATCAACGTCGGCCAGGTCGAGATGCCGTCGCGGGCGTACGTCTCCGCGTTCGGCTTCAAGGGCCCGGACCAGCAGAAGCCGGCCGGTGTCCTCTCCGGTGGTGAGCGCAACCGCCTCAACCTGGCGCTGACGCTCAAGGAGGGCGGCAACCTGCTGCTCCTCGACGAGCCCACCAACGACCTCGACGTCGAGACCCTGTCCTCGCTCGAGAACGCACTCCTCGAGTTCCCCGGTGCGGCCGTGGTCATCTCCCACGACCGCTGGTTCCTGGACCGGGTCGCCACGCACATCCTGGCGTACGAGGGCGAGTCCAGGTGGTACTGGTTCGAGGGCAACTTCGAGTCGTACGAGAAGAACAAGGTCGAGCGCCTCGGCGCGGACGCCGCCCGCCCGCACCGCGCCACGTACAAGAAGCTCACGCGAGGCTGATCGTCGTGGCTCGTCATATCTACAGCTGCCCGCTGCGCTGGTCGGACATGGATGCCTTCGGCCACGTGAACAACGTGGTCTTCCTCCGCTACCTGGAGGAGGCGCGCATCGACTTCATGTTCCGGCTGGCGCCGGGGGACGGCTCGCCGTCCTTCTCGGGCGGGTCCGTCGTGGCCCGGCACGAGATCGACTACGTACGGCCGCTGGTCCACCGGCACGCTCCGGTGACCGTCGAGTCGTGGGTCACGAAGATAGGCGCCGCTTCGCTCACGATCGCGTACGAGATCAAGGACCCGGAGCAGGTGTACGTACGGGCGTCGACCGTCGTCGTCCCGTACAACCTGGCCGAGGAGCGGCCCCGGCGGATCTCCGCCGAGGAGAAGCTCTTCCTCCAGGAGTTCCTGGCCGAGGAGCCCGCCGCCGTATGACGGTGCCCGTGCAGTCGCTGCTGTTCGCCGACCCGAGGGAGGCGGCGGATCTCGCCGCCTTCCTCGGCCGGCTGCTCCACTACGACCGGGCCGCGGCCGTCCGGTTGCAGGCCGGCGGCGGCGCACTGGCCGTCTTCGGCCGGCCGCCGTCGTTCGAGGTCCTCGCGATCCGGACGGCGCGGCTGGCCGGCACGCACGACTTCGACGTGACCGTGTCCGCCGGTGAACTCCTCGAATCACTGGAGGAGTCGACCGGCTCGGGCGCCCTGCCCGCGCCCGTCACGGGACCGCCGTGGACGGGCGTGCTCCCGCCCCGCGGCGGCTGGCGCGAACAGCCCGGACTTCCGGACCCGATGGCCCTGCGCGCCCAGCTCACCGCCGCCGTCGCGGAATTCCGGACCCGCGACGAAGCGCTGCCCGAGGACCGCCGTACCAGGGCCGCACGCGACCTGATCGGCCGCGAGATCTGGTCGCGCACGGTCGGCACCACACCGCTTCCGCTGCGCGCCGTCCACGCCGCCCAGTCCCTGGGCTTCCTGCGCGCCGCCCCGGACTTCCCGGTCACCCTGCTGGCCTCGGGACCGTGGCTCCGGCTGCGCACACCCTTCGGCTCGGTCATCGTCCGCGGCCCCGGCGGCGGACTCGGCGCTCTCGCGGTGACGGTCGGCGGCGCGCACTAGGGCCTGTCCGGCGGACCGTGGCCTTGCCGCCCCAGAACGATGAGGCCATGCCCCGTCGGGGGCGGCCTCCGGGCCTATTGCTCGCGCCCGTCCGGCCACACGCCGATGTGGTCCTGCTCCAGCTCCAGCAGCACCCGGTGCTCCATGCCCAGCGCCTCGGTGTAGTCGGCGGGGAGCTGGAGCCGGCCGGCGCGGTCGAGCATCGCGTACTCGCGGGCCACCTGCGACTCCTGGCCCGTCGCCGCGTCGACCTCCGTGCGCCGCAGCACCTCGGAGGACGTACGGCCGTCGCGGATGGCGACGGTACGGCGCACCTCGCTCGCGACCGCCTGGTCGTGCGTCACGATCACGATCGAGGTGCCCAGCTCCTCGTTGGCACGGCGGAACGCGCCGAACACCTGGTCCCCGGTGGCCGAGTCCAGCTCGCCGGTCGGCTCGTCGGCGAGCAGCACCGAGGGAGAGTTGGCCAGCGCCACCGCGATCGCCACCCGCTGCTGCTGTCCGCCGGACATCTGCTGCGGACGCCGGTCGCGGCAGTCCGCCACCTCCAGCATCCGGAGCAACGACTCGGCGCGGGCGGCCTGTTCGCCGCGCCGGACGCCGCCGCGCAGCTGCATCGGCAGCGTGATGTTCTGGACGGCGGTGAGGTACGGCAGCAGGTTGCGGGCCGTCTGCTGCCAGACGAAACCGACCACGTCACGGCGGTAGCGCAGCCGTTCCTTCTTGCCCATGGACAGCAGATCGCAGCCCGCGACCTTCGCCGATCCGGCCGTGGGCACGTCGAGTCCCGCCAGGATGTTCATCAGCGTCGACTTGCCGCTGCCCGACGCCCCGACCAGAGCCATCAACTCGCCCTCGGTGACGAGCAGATCGAGGCCCTGGAGGGCCTGCACCTCCACCCCGTCCGTGGTGAAGACGCGCACCAGCCGGTCGCAGGCGATCAGCGCGTCGTGGCCGTACGAGGGCCGGTCGCGGTGCGCGGCGGCGCGCTGTTCGAGCTCCGCCAGCGTAGTCTCGGTCGTCGACGTCATCGGGTGTCTCCTGCCCTGAGTTCGGTGATCGATCCACGACGGCTCGCCCACCACGCCTGGACAGCGGCGACGGCGGCGGCGAGGAGGACCACGCCGATCGCCGGAAGTGCCAGTGACCAGAGGTCGGCCCGCAGTGAAGCGGTGTGCGGTACATCGGCGCCGCGCGCGCCGGACAGTGCCAGCGAGACCAGGTCGACGCCCGGTGCCAGCAGGGCGATGGTCGCCCAGCCGACGAGCAGACCGCCGACGGCGGCCAGCAGTGCCTGCGGCATCGCCTCGAAGACGAGCAGCCGCCTGCCCTGCCGGGTGGTCAGCCCCATGGTGCGCAGCCTCGCCAGCAGGGTGGTGCGTTCGGGCGCGGTCTGGAGCAGCGACAGCAGGACGGCGAGCAGCGCGTATCCCGCCCCGGCCACGATCCCCGTCCCGTAGATCCGTTCGGCGCCGGACTGCGCAGGCGTGTCGACGAACGACTCGCGCTCCTCGGACCGCAGGCGTACGACGAAGTCCTTGCCCGCCTCGTGGGCCGCGGCCTTCAGCGCCTTCGTGTCCAGCGCGCCGCCGGTGACCAGCAGCGCGCTGGTCTGCCGCTGGGTGAGGGAGGCGGAGTTGACGATCAGGAACGAGGAACCGGTCACCGCGGGAGTGCTCTCGCGGACCGCCACGACCCGGACCTTGAAGTCACCGGCCAGTGTCTCGATGGCCTGCGGCCCGTCACCGAGGCGCTCGGCGACGGACGGTGAGGCGATCGCGGGCAGTACCCGGTCCTGCGCGTACGGCGCGCCCTCGGGGAGGGGGGCCGAGGGGCCGGTGGCCTTCAGCAGCCCGGGGGAGAACGACCGGGCTCCGGTGGCGCGGGCCAGCCGGTCGTACGAGCCGGGGTCGACGCCGACCAGCGTCGCCCCCTTGTTGCCCTCGGAACCGCCCTCGCCGGGCGGCAGCACGACGCTGTAGTCGATCTGTACCGGAGCCACGTCGCGTACACCGCCGGCCGCCCGCACCTCCTTGGCGAAACGGTCCGTCACCGGCCTCGCGTCACCCTGCGCGCTGATCCGGGCGTCAGCGCCGACGGCCGCCAGCGCGGCGGCGTCCCGGGCGTCCGCGACACCCGCGAGCACCGAACCGCCGAACGCCGCCGTGGTCAGCGCCACCAGCAGCGCGAGCAACGGCAGCGTGCCGCTCGCCGACGAGCGCCCGGCGCGGGCCAGCGACAGGAAACCGATCGCGCCCCGCATCCGTGCCACGGGCCGGGACGCCAGGCGCAGCGGCAGCGGGTAGAGCCGTACGAGGACGAGCGCCGCGATCAGACCGACGAGGACGGGTGCGGCGCTGACCAGCAGGTCGGTGCCGCCCGCCGAGGCCGTGCCCCGGCGGCGCAGCGCGGTGACCGCGCCGGTCGCCAGGACCAGCACGGTGAGCTCCGCGACGGTGCGCCGCCGCGAGGGCCGGGCGTTCATCATGTCGTCGCGGGCGCCGTGCAGCTGGGGCCTGCGGTGCTGGAGCGTCGTACGGAGCGGAAGCGCCACACAGACCAGCACGGCGACCGCACCGGCGCCCGCCACCGCCGGCCACAGCCGGGCCTCCCCGACCAGCAGCACGGCGAGCAGCAGGCCGAGCGCCGCCGCAGGCAGCACGGTCACGGCCGTCTCGGCGAGCAGCCTCCTCCCGATGCCGGCGAGGGAGGCGCCGCGCGAGCGCAGCAGGGACAGTTCGCTGTGCCGCCGACGGGCGGTCAGCCCGCCCGTCATCAACAGGACGACCCCGGCGACCGCGCCGATCCCGACCGCGGCGACCGCGACGACGGGGCTGATCGCGGAACGCATCGCCTCATGAGCGACGAGGATCTCGTCCAGATCGGTGGACAGTGTCGCGGTGGGGCCCGCGATGTCCCGCAGCCTCAGCAGTTCCGGGCCGCTCTCCAGCGACGCGACGGCGTCCAGGAGCGGGGTGGCGTCGGTCGAGGTCAGCTGCGAGGCGTCCGGCGCGAGGTGCCAGAACAGCTCCGGCTCCCCCGTCGTCGAGAGCAGCGCGGGCCCGGCGTCCGGCGACAGCAGGAGAGCGGCCACCCAGTAGAAGGTGGGTATGGGCTCGCCGGGGTCCGCGACCAGGGACGGGGCGCGCATCAGAGGCTCGGCGGACCAGTAGGCGTCCCCGGGATGGCGGGGCGTGATGATGCCGCTGATGCGTACGGTCAGGGGCCTCCCGTCGTGCGTGGGCACGGCGACCGTCGAACCGACCTCGAACTTCAGCGCCGCCGCGGTCTCGGCCGGGACGACCGCCTCCACCTGCCGCGTCGCGGAGGTCACCGTCCCCCGGACCGCCGGCCAGCGCCCGGACTTCAGCGTGCTGTGCTCGGGCAGGGCCGAAGGGGCGACGTAGGTGAACTGCGGGTGCCGGGCGTTGGGGCGCGGCAGATAGGGCTCGGTCGCGGTGAGCGGGTTGGTGGTGTGCACACCGTACGAGGAGCGCGGCGCGTCGGGGCGTACGGGACCGGGCAGCGCGCCCATGAGATCACGGTGGATTCCCGACAGCACGTCCTTGCGGGCCGCACCGGCCCGCTCCTCGACGGACGAGCCGTCGGGCGGCGTGGTCACTTCGAGCAGACTGCGTTCCGGACTCAGGGAGCCGACGTCATGACGCAGTCCCTTCGTCTCGTAGGCGTCCACGGAGCGCGGGAACGCGGCGGCGAGGAACGCGGTCAGCAGCACGAGCGCGGCGAGCGCGGCGGCGGCGCCGGGAGCGGTACGCAGCCGGGTACGGACCCAGGGGGCGCACGCGGCCGTGCCACGGGGGGCGCGGCCGGAGGCGGGGTTCTTTTCGGCGCTCATGTCAGTTGTCCCCCTGGTGGCGCAGCGATACCGCCGGGTCGGCCCGGCGCAGCGCGATCGCCGCGACGATCAGCAGCGGAAGTGCGGCCACGCCGGCCAGCAGCCCGGCGACCTGCCAGCCGGGCAACTGCACCAGCACGGCGGGTACGGGCTGGGCGGCCTGCCCGGTCAGCACGATGAGCGGGACCACGGCCCGGGTCAGGACCGCGCCCAGTGCGAGCCCGGCCAGCAGCCCGATGGCGATCAGCACGCCCTGTTCGGCGGCGATCATGCGGGCCAGCTGCCGGCGCGGAGCGCCGAGTGCCCGCAGTACGGCGAACTCGGCGGACCGTTCACGCTGGGAGCCGACGGCGCTCACCGCGAAGCCGACCGCGGCCAGCGCGGCGGCCACCACGGCGACGGCCAGCAGCGCGGACTGCGGACCGGCGCCCAGCGGATCGCCGGTCAGGTCCTCGGCCACCTCGTCACGTACATGGACCTGTGCCGGGTCGGTGTCGGGCAGCGCGCGCAGCTGGGCGGCGACCTTCCGCGCGTCGCCGGGTCCGGTGCTCAGCCACCACTCGGTGGGGGTGAGGAGCGTGGCCGAGTCGCGGGCGAACACCTGGGTGAGGGCCTTGAGGTCGAGCAGCAGCGCCCCGCCGTCCCCGGTCGTGCCCGACGCATCGGAGGCGGGCCCCGTCGTGGGCAGTTGCCTGACCACCTTCACGATCTTCACCCGCACCTGCTCACCCGCCAGCGGCACATCGACGCTCTGGCCCTTCCTGGCGCCCGACGCCTTCAGGAACGCGTCCGTCGCCACGGCCTTCAGCGCCGGGGGAGCCGGCCGGACCGCGGTGATCCGGACGCTGTTCGTCGGCGGAAGCCACCTCGCGGCCTCCGTGCTCATGAAGCCGGTCCCGTACGTGAGGGACAGCGCGGTCCCGGCGGGTGCCGTCGGCCGCAGCCGGCGGGCCGGCTGCTCCTGGCCGGGGGCGCTGACCGTCAGGGCCGCCTCCCACCGGAAGCCGTCCGGTACGGACACCGGCTGCTCGCCGCCGTCGGCGGCCACGGTCCGCAGGGCGGTCACCGACAGCTGATGCCGTTCGGCGCTGCCGATGGGCGGCTTGTCGTCCAGCTCGAAGCCGGTCAGGGCCAGTTGGGCCGAGGCGGAGACCGGGACGGACACCGTGTGCGGCCTGCCGTCCGCCGGCACCGGGCCGACGAGGGCACGGAACGGCAGACCGAAACGGTCCTCCAGCCGGACGCTGACCTGCGGCGCACGGCCGGACGGTGACGCGCCCCGGCCGGCGGTCGTTCCGGTGATCCGCAGGTCGAACATCAGCCGGGTCCCGCCCTTCGGCAGCACCAGTCCCGGCCGGTCGGCCCGCCGCGGAGCCAGCGAACGCAGGAGCTTCGCCGAGGACTCGTCGGCCAGATCGTTACGCAGCATCAGGTGCTCGTCGGCGTGCGCGGTGTCCAGAGCGAGGATCTGGGCCGTGCGTTCGCCCGAGAGCTCCGTGCTCGTGCGGTACGCGGGCGCCGCCGACCGCACCCCGGCCAGTGTGCTGTACGCGTCCGCCTTCGCCGGATCGGTGTTCAGCACGCCCGCCATCCGCACGGAGGCCCCGGACCTGAAGTCCGCCTGGTCAGCCTGCGAACGGTCCCAGGACGCGCTCTGACCGATCGCCAGCATGCCCATCGCCACGGACAGGACCAGCAGCAGCACCGGGCCCGCGCCGCGCAGCGGCCGACGGCTGAACTGCCAGCCGGCCAGCGCCGTGGGCAGCCCCCTGCCGCTCGCGGCGCGGCGCTCGGCGAGCCTGGCCGCGGGCGGCAGCAGCCGCAGCGTCAGGACCGTGCCCGCGAGCAGGGCGAGCGCGGGGGCGGCGACGAGCAGCGGATCGATACCGAGTTCGCCCTCCTGGTCCCCGCTCAGCGCGCCGCTGCCGGAGGCCCCGGTCTGCCGGTCGAGCTGCCAGTACGCCACCGCGGCGATCAGCAGCAGCCCCACATCGGCGCCCGCCCGCACGGGCGCGGGGAGCGCGGCCGCCCGGCCTCGCCCCTTGCCGCCCGAGGACAGCGCGGGCGCCACCACCGCGAGCGCACAGGCCAGCGCGACACCGGCGGCGACCAGCCACACCGTGCCGGATGCGGTGTCGCCCAGCCGCACGCCGATCCGGGAGAGTTCACTGCGTTCGGCGAGCAACCGGGTCAGAGGACCGGCCAGCAGCGGCGCGACGACGGCCGCGGGCACCGCGAGGAGCAGCGCCTCGATCGCGGCGAACGAGACGATCCGTCCCTGCGAGCCGCCACGCGCCCGCAGCAGCTCGGTCTCCCCGCCGCGCTCGCTGCTCAGCAGCCGGGCCACCAGCAGCAGCGCGTAGGCGGCGAGCAGCACCAGCTGAACGGCGACGATCATCAGCGTCGAGCGGGAGACCAGCAACGCCTTCTCGATCTGGGTGAGCACCGTGGGCAGCGAAGTACGCACGGAGGCGCCGCCCTTGAACACCTCGGTGGCGAGCAGGGCCTTCGGCGCGCTGCTCGACGCCCGGTGCAGGGCGTCCATCCGGCCGGTGGTGACCGTACGGAAGTCCGCGCCGGCCAGCCACGACGTCTCGCCCGAGCTGATCCGGCCGGAGCCGAGCACGGCGGGATCGGTGAGCAGGGGACCGTACGTCGTGAAGACGACCTTGCGGACGCCGCGTCCGGCGAGCGGGTCCAGCTGCCAGTACGGATCGGCCTGGTCGACGGCCTCGTACAGACCGGTGATCAGGACGTCCAGCGGCTTGCCGCCCAGCCGGTCGCCGAGGCGGAGCCGGGCGCCCGGCTTCACCTTCAGGATCTCCGCGGCGGTACCGGGCAGAGCGACCTGCACGGGCTTGCCGGTCTTCCCGCTCCCAGGGTCGGGCATGTGCCCGGCGGTGAGCCGGACCCGGCTGGGGTCCAGCGAGGCGAACTGGGTCAGATCGGGGTCGCCGCGCCGGGCCGCCGGGTCCTGGAGGCCGCGCGGCAGGGCGTACGGCCCGGAGTGCTCCAGCTTCCGCACGCTCACGGGCAGCCCGGCGAACGCGTCACGGGCCGCCGCGCGCGCCGTCGCGTCGGCCTCCTCGCGCTGCTCCCGGTCCACCTGGGCGGATATGACGAGCGAGGCGGAGGCGGCCGACCGGTGGGTGAGCGAATGCCGCAGCGCGGCATCGCCGATGGAGCCGGAGAACGCGGTGAGCGCGGCCAGTACGGACGTGGTCAGCAGCACCGCCAGTACGGCGGCGGCGAGGAGGAGCCGGTGGGCCCTCACCCGCAGAAAGACGAACCCCGTCACCTGATCCCCCAAGACCCCTGTGTACGCACGCCCCCCGACGCTTGCAGGGATGCTTTCAGAGAGCACGGGGATATGGAAACCGCTTACGGGTACACCTTGACGCGATCGTGACCGTTATCCGGCCGCGGAGTACCGCATTCCGGAGGTCAGCCCTCGGTGTTCACCATCGAAGCGGCGGCGTAGGTGAGGTAGTCCCACAGCTGCCGCTCGTGTTCGGCGGACAGCCCGAGCTCGTCGAGGGCGACCCGCATGTGGCCGAGCCACGCGTCGTGCGCGGCACGGTCGACGCGGAAGGGGGCGTGCCGCATCCGCAGCCGCGGATGTCCGCGGTCGTCGCTGTACGTCCGGGGGCCGCCCCAGTACTGCATGAGGAACAGGGTGAACCGTTCCTCGGCGGGACCGAGGTCCTCCTCCGGGTACATCGGACGCAGCAGCGGGTCCTCGGCGACACCCTGGTAGAAGCGGTGCACCAGGCGCCGGAAGGTCTCCTCGCCGCCGACCTGCTCGTAGAAGGTCGGCTCCTGAAGCGTGTCGCGCGGAATCTCTGTCACCCGTCCATGGTCGCAGACGCACCGGCCGAGGACCCGGGTCCTAGGACTCCGCTTCTGGCCACACGGGCGCCGCGGCAGGAGAGTGAGGGCATGGGCGGACACCCGGACCACTACGCGGCCCACGGCGCCGAGGCGCCGTGGGCCATTCCTGGACACGCCAGCTCGACGACCCGGAGGGCCCCTACGTCTGGCCCGTCACCGGCCAGGACCTCAGCCGCGACGGAGGGTGATGGTCGTCCAGGCCCCGACATGCACCTGGTCGCCGTCCTGGAGCGGGACGGGGACGTAGGGCTGGATCGGGTCCTCGGCGGTGTTGAGCGTGGTGCCGTTGGTGGAGTTCTGGTCGACCACGGCCCAGCCGCCGTCGGGCTGCTGCACCAGAAGCGCGTGCTGGTGCGAGACCCCGGGGTCCTCCGGCGGCACGGACAGATCGATGTCGGGGGACTCGCCCGTGCTCTGCCGGCGGCGCCCGATGGTGATCTGGCCGCCGGTCAGCGGGAGGTGCTGCTCCGGGGAGTACGCGGGCAGGTTGAGCCCGGTGGCCTCGGGGCCGCTGCGCTGCATCATCGCGAGGAAGTACTCGCGGTCCGGGGCGATGACGGCCGTCCAGGTGGTGGACTGCTGGCCCTGGTTCTGCCCGTGGCCGGGGCCGTGGTCCTGGCCGGGGCCCTGGTTCCCACCCTGGCCGGGTCCCTGGTGGTGGCCCTGGCCGGGCGCCTGTCCCTGGCCCGGCCCGTGGCCCTGGCCCTGGCCCTGGCCCTGGCCCTGGCCCTGGCCAGGGAACGGCTGCCGCATCGGCTGCTGGAATCCCTGCGGCGGCTGCGGGGCGGGCGGCTGAGGCGCGAGGCCCTGGGAAGGGGGCGGCAGCAGCCAGTCGTCGCCGCCGGTCTGCGGAGCCTGCGGCCGCGCGGGGGCCGGCGGTGCGGACTGCTGCTGGAAGGCCGGCGGGGGCGGCGGCCCCTGCTGGAACGACGGCGGAGGCCCCTGCTGGAACGACGGCGGAGGCGGCGGACCGGAGGGGCCGCCCTGCTCGGACGAGAGCGGCTCCGCCGGACGGTTCATCTGCGAGGGGCGCGAACTCTGGTACTCGAACGGGTCCCGCTGCTGCTGGGGCGGCGGGGACGGCGGTCCCTGCTGGGCCTGGAAGCCGGGCGGCAGGTTGAGGCCGGGCACCGGGGCGCCGGGGCCGCCCGGAGCGCCGTGCTGCGGTGCCAGCGGGGTGTAGGAGGTCGCCGTGTTCGTGAGGAAGTTCCAGCGGCACTCCTCGCAGAAGGGCGCCATCGCCTCACGCGGGGTGCGGCACTGCGGGCAGAGCTCGGCACGGGCGGTCGGCTCCCCGGGGCCGGGGCCCTGCGGGTAGCCGTAGCCGGGCGCGGGCGGCGGGGGAGGCGGCGGAGGAACCGCGCCCGCGGGCGCGCCCGCCCCGGCCATGCGATGTCCACAGACCTCGCACCAGTCCTCGGAACCCGACTGGTGTCCGTTCGGGCAGGTCGGCATGTCGGCGCTTCCCCCTCTCCTCGTCCGGCCCGGGGGCCGTCATGCTCGTTCGGTTGCCGGTGGTTGCCGCGTCGCTACTTCTTGACGCGAACGGTCTTGGTGGAGCGCGTTTCGAGGGTCATCTCGTCCGCCTCCGCGACCTTTGCCTTCAGTCGCACAGTACCGGTCGCCGCATCGACGACGTCGACCACCTTCGAAAGCAGTTTCGCAGTGTCCTCGTTCCCGGAAGCCGACGCCAGCTGCACCGCACGGCCCAGCTTGGCGGTCGCGCCGTCGAAGTCTCCCGACTTGCGCGCATCGAGCCCCTGCTGGATGACGTGCGCCAGTTCCGCCTGACCCGTGTAGTGCGCGACCTGCGGGTTGATCGACGTGGACGCCACCATGTCGTCCGTCCAGACCGCGCGTACGAGCCCCTGCGAGAGGGTGCGCGGAGTGCCGCCCGACGGGTCGGGGAGGATCAGCGAGACCCGCGCCGCCAGCATCTCCTGGCCGATTCCGGCCTCCGGGACCACCACACACACGTGATAGTCGCGGGACTCGTCGCCCCAGGAGCCGGTGGGATAGTCCCCGGCGCGCGGACCCGCCTCGGTGCGGCGGCCGGTCAGATCGGCGACGGTGGGCGCCACCTGCTTGACGAACCTGATCTCGACCCCGACGGGCGTCCAGAGCCGCAGCGCCACGTCCGCGACCTCCTTGCCCATCGTGTTCTCCATCATCCGCGTGAAGTCCGCGGCCAGCCCCGCCGGGTCCGCGACGATGTCGGCCGTCCCGAGGAGCGCGGAGGCGATCGCTGTGACCTCTTTCACCTCCCAGTCGGTACCCACACCACGGGCGTCACAGGTGAAACGGCCGGCGCAGGAGTCGAGCGCCGCCCGCAGATCCTCGGGCGACTCGTGCTCGTTGCGGCCGTCCGTCAGCAGGATGCCGTGCCGGATGTCCACGTCGGCGGCGCCGAGCAGCCGGTCCGTCAGCCGCAGCCAGGTGCCGATCGCCGTACCGCCGCCCGCGCTCAGCCTGCGCAGCGCGTCCTTGGCCTGGGCCTTGGTCTGCTGGTCGGCGGTGGCGAGCCGGCCGCCGCCCGGATAGATGTCCTTGGCCACATGCGTACCCGCGACGACCGCGAACCGGGTGCCGTCGCGCAGGGTGTCGATGGCCGCCGCCGTCGCGTCCCGCGCGTTGCGCATCTTCGTCGGCGGGTAGTCCATCGAACCCGAGCAGTCGACCATGATCACCACGGCGGCGTTCGGCGCCTGCCCCGGGACGTGCGAGGGCGCCGGGGACGCCCCGGTCAGCGGCACTCCGCCGGTGGTGCCCCCGCCCGTCGAGGTGACGGTGACGATGCCGTTGACCTCACGGCCGCCCTCGGGCAGGTATTCGTTCTGGTAGACCTCGACGGAGAACTGCGGCACGTTCGACTTGGAGAAGTTGGCCATCTGATCGGCTCCTTGAGGCTCCACGTAGGTCAGATCAGGTCGTACGGAACGAGGCGGGCGGGGCTCAGGCGGTGCTCCACGGGGGTGCTGCCCCCTGTGGCGTCACGGCGAACGGCAGCAGCGCCACTGTTACGTTGTCGTGCCCCCCGCCGTCGAGTGCGTGACCCACCAGCACCTGGGCGCCGTGCAACGGCCGTTCGTGCGCGTCCGTGGGCACGGCGGCGGCCATCTCCACCGCGGATTCCGCGTAGTTCCACAGGCCGTCCGTGCACACCACGACCAGGCCCGGACGGTCCGGCTTGAACGAGGCGGTGTGCGGCTCCAGTTCGTAGGAGTCGGCACCGAGCCAGCCCGTGATGGCGTGGGCGCGCTCGTCCGCGTACGCCTCCGCCTCGTTCATCAGGCCCGCCGAGACCATCTGCGCCGCCCACGAGTCGTCCTCGGTGAGCCGGGCGGGCGCGGTGGCCCGGTCGTCCGGCACCCAGTAGACCCGGCTGTCGCCGACCCAGCCGATGACCAGCAGGCCGCCGGCCATGATCGCTCCGACCAGGGTGCACGCGGGGGCGTTCTGGCTGCGGTGCTGGTCGTGCTCCGTCGCCCGGCCCGGCTCCTCGGCCAGCGCGTTGACCGCCTCGGACGCGGCGACGATCGCCTCGTGCATGGCCTGCTGCGGGTGCGTGCCCCGGGGCAGCGACTCCAGCAGCGCCTCGTTGGCGGCGCTCGCCGCGGCGGCCGACGCCTCGTCGGGACGGCTCGCCGAAGAGACGCCGTCGCAGACGATGGCGACGACGGCGGGGGAGCCGTCCGGCAGGGCGGTGGAGGACACGGCGAAGGCGTCCTCGTTGCGGTGGTGGCGCAGGCCCCGGTCACTGACCGCGGCGACCGAACCGAGCTCCTGCTCCATGTGATCGCGTTCGCGGGGCTGGGCGTGACCGCAGTTCTCGCAGTATCCGTCGGGGTCCACCTGGCCCGAACGGCACGCCACACAGAGCTTGCCGCCGGCCGCCGGGGCGGCGGTGTGCCCGGCGGTGCGCGGATCGGGTGCGGGCGCCCCGGGCGCCGCCAGTTCGAAGTCGTCCGAGCCGGGCGCGGCCCCGCCCGGCTCGTCGTGACGTACGGGGGCCTCCGTGGTGGGCAGGGCCGCGCCGCCCGAGTCCGTGCCCGGCAGATCGGTCGCGCGGTGCACGGGCGCGGGCAGATCGGAACTGTCGACCTCGGACGCGGCAGGCCACTCGACGGAACCGGCCTCCGGTGCGCCGGAGCCCGGTCCCGCACCGCTCCCGTCCGGTCCGTAGCCCGGCGCCGGTACGGCGATCGCGATCGTCGGCCGGTCGTCCGGCGGCGCGGGCACGACCGACAGGTCGTATCCGCACGCCCCGCAGAACAGGTCGCCGGTCTCCAGCGGTTCCTCGCAGCCGGGACAGTTGGACAAGGAGGTCTGCTGGTGGATCTGTGACATCTTCACACCCACGTCCGGGGGCGGAAACGGTTGGCCCGCTCCACCAGTTCGATCCGCTCGTCGCCACGCTGTGCGAGCCGGGCGAGCATCCGGTACGAGCGCTCCAGACCGAATCTGAGGCCACGCTCGTCCAGTTCGCTGCCCAGCAGCGTCCTCGGGCCCGAAGGTGTGTGCTGCGACCGGGCCGGTGAGGGTGCCGCCGGACTACCGGAGAGTACCCAGTCGAGCGCCGTACCCAGAACCTCGGTCGACAACTGCTCACGCCGCACGGCGTCCAGGCCGAAGCCCGCCAGACCCGTCACCTGGGCCGCCGAGGCCGACAGGTCGTCGAGCAGCGGTTCCTGCGGGGCGCGTTCACGCAGCCGCGCCCGCACCGCGGCCACCCGGGCCGCCGTGTAGTGGATCGACGCCTCCGGTACGGACTCCAGGGTGCGTACGGCCCCGGTCCGGTCCCCGGCGGCGATCTGCACCCGGGCCAGGCCGAACGCCGCGCTGACGTAGCTCGGGTCGGTCGTCCACACCAGCCGGTAGTACTCGGCGGCGTTGTCCAGCTGTCCCAGGACCTCGGCGCAGATGCCCAGGGCCAGCTTGGGGGCCGGCTCGCCGGGGAACGCGTCGTAGACCGCGTCGAAGGACAGCGCCGCGTTCTCGTTGTCCCCGGTCACCAGTGAGGTGATGCCCCGGTACCAGACGACCCGCCAGTCGTCCGGGTGCTGGTCCTCCAGTTCGAACAGTGCCCGTACGCCCGCGTCGAGGTCACTCATCTCCAGCCGGGCGCGCAGCTCACGCAGCCGCGTCTCCAGCGAGGCCGCGGGTACGGCCTGGAGTGCGGTGATCAGTTCGGTGGGTGCGGAAGCCATCACTCCGGCGAGGAAGCCGGCGTTCGGGTCGTTCGCGTCGACGCGGGGGACCGGCAGCGCGAGCGAGGTCGCCCGCGCGTCGAACTCCACGAGCCGCGGCCCGCCGCCCGTGTAGGCCCCGGGGAGCGTGCCAGGACCCGGGAGCGTGCCCGGCGCGGGGGCCGGTGGGCGCGGCGCCGGAATCGCGGCGTGCGTCGGCGCGGGGGCGAGCGCCGTGCCGGCACCGCCCGTGCCACCGCCGCCGCCCCGGACATGCGTGGCGGGCGCCGACAGCGGCGCCGCACCCGCGGCGCCGTACGCGGCCGGTGCGCCGACGGGCGGACCGGTCAGGACCCCCACCGCGGGCACACCCGCCACCGCGCCCGGAGCGGCCGGTACCGCAGCGGCGGCCGCCCCCCGCTTCCGGCGGCCACCGGCCGTCGTGTTCCTGCCCCCGAGCCGCGACACATCACCGGTCAGCTCGGCGAACAACACCGTGTCCGTCACCCGAAGTTCCGTACCGAACAGGGTGGAGAGCGCCGGGCGCGGCCGCCCCGTCTGAAGGGCCACCACCTCGCGCAGCACCCCCGTCAGCTGCTCGGCCATCTCCGTCGCCGAGGCGAACCGCCGCGCCGGGTCCGGGTCGGTGGCCCGCACGAGGAGCCGGTAGAACGACTCGTACCTCCGGAACACCTCGATGTTGTCCGGGTCGGGCAGCGAGTCCACGAACACGTTCGTGTAGCCCTGGAAGTCGAAGGTGAGCACGGCGAGCGTCCGCGCGACCGTGTACAGGTCGGAGGCGACGGACGGTCCGACCTCCGCGACCTCCGGCGCCTGATAGCCCACCGTGCCGTAGATGGCCGACTCCTCGTCGTCCATCCTGCGCACCGCGCCCATGTCGATCAGCTTGAGCTGGTCCTCGGTCTGGATCGCGTTGTCGACCTTGAAGTCGCAGTACAGGAGATTGCGGCTGTGCAGATGGCCCAGCGCCTCCAGCGCCTCGATGCCGTACGCGCACGCCTGCTCGACCGGCAGCGGGTCCCGCTTCCCGGCCGGTGTGCGGCGCTCGTTGGCGATCTCCTTGAGCGCCTTGCCGCCCACGTACTCCATGACGATGTAGCCGTCGAGCGAACCGGTCCGCTGGTCGAGGTGCTCGACGAAGTTGTAGATGCGGACGATGTTGGAGTGCTCGATCTCCGCGAGGAAGCGCCGCTCGGAGATGGCCGCGGCCATGGCGTCCTGGTCACCGGTGTCCAGGAGGCCCTTGAGGACCACCCACCGGTCGGAGACGGCACGGTCCACCGCGAGATAGACCCAGCCCAGCCCGCCGTGCGCCAGGCAGCCCGCGACCTCGTACTGGCCGTGCACGATGTCGCCGCCGCGCAGCTTCGGTACGAAGGAGTACGGGTGTCCGCACTTGGTGCAGAAGCCCTCGGTGCGTCCCGGCCGCTCCCCACGGGCCCGGCCCACCGGCGCCCCGCAGTCCGAGCGCGAACAGAACCGCTTGCGCTCCGGGACCTCGGGTTTCTCCATGACGGCGGTCCGCGGATCGGGCCGCGGGACGTCGGGCACGAGCACCAGGCCCGCGCCCAGCCTGCCCCGGCCCGACGAGCCGGTCGACGAGCCCGAGGAGCGCACCGACACCGAACGGGCCGTCGCGCTGCCCGACAGCGAGCGGGACAGCCGTCCCGAGACCGAGCGCCGCGACGTGGACGAACGCGACGACGATCTGGCAGAGGCCCGTGAACCCGACCGCTGCGAGGTGCTGTTGCTGCCGCGGCTGCCACCCCTGCCACCGCCCGCGATCCCGGTGGGCGGCGAACTGACCATGCCCGTCGGCGAGACGACCGGAGCCAGACCGCAGGTGCCGCAGTACAGCTCACCGCCGCCCATGTCCTCGTAGTCGCCCTCGCACGCGGGGCGCTGGCACTGCGTACTCATGATGTCTCCCCCTGTTCGCCCCGCCGCCGCGGCGGCCCCGTCCTTCTCTTTCCGGCCGTACGTGTGCTCATGCGCGGCCCTGCCCGCCCCACCGGTCCTCCGGCGCCGGTGACCGCTGCGGGGCCAGCAGTTCCGCTGCCGCCTGCTGGAAGCGCAGTACCGCCTGCTCGGCGACCCGCAGATCGCACGGCGCGCTCCACAGCATCCGGCGCGCCGTGTCGTACCGCTCGATCAGCAGCGGGTCCTCCGCCAGGCCGTGGCGGGCCACCTTCGCCTTGTACGCGTCCAGCCTGCCCCGCAGCTCCGCGCGGACCGCGAGCGGCGCCGTCACCGAGGTCAACGACTCACGGGCCCGCAGCAGTTCGTCCTCCGCCTCGCGCTCCAGGGCCTCCAGGAGCGGGGAGAGCCGGTGCCACTGGGCATGCCTGCGGTAGTCCGACGCGGCCGCCAGCCGCTCCTGCAACGCGGTCGGCGGCCCGCTGACCGCGGGCACCTCCGACGCGGCGATCTTCGCCAGCACCTCGCCGCGCGCCGACCGTGCCTCCGCGAGCGTGCGGTCGGCACGGGAGAGCACGTCACGGAGGTGCACCAGACGCTGTTCGGCGTCCTGCCGGACCGCGAGCACGGCCTCGATCTCGCGTCGTATGTCCTCCAGGGCTCGCGCCGCCCGGTCGTACCGTGCGGTGTCCGGCCGGCCGCCGCCGGGCGCCGCGCTGCCGGGGCCCGGCAGCCAGAACGCCAGCGGATCGGAGATCACCTGCACCCGGAGCGTCGCCAGCTCCTCGGTGATCGACTCCAGGTCGTCACCGGCCGGATGCTCACCCGGCCGCACCCCGACCGAGTGCGCCAGCGAGGCCGTACGGCGCAGTTCGGCGGCGAGCAGATCTATCCGGGCGGGCAGCGCGGACCATACGGAGTCGCAGGCGACGACCATGTCCAGCGCCCGTGCGTACAGCTCGTTCATCCGGGCGACCAGCTCCTCCAGCGAGAACCGCTCGGAGAGCATGGCCGGCCCGGTGACCGAAGTGCCGGGACCGGCGGCCGTGTTGGCCACCGTGACCCCCTGGCCGCGCAGCAGTTCCGTCAGGGCCAGCAGGTCGTCCCGGTTGGGGTGGCGCCTGCGGGCCCGTATCGCGCGGGCCTCGGTGAGCGCGTCGGCGTAGGCGTCGAAATACCCCCACAGCAGGGTGATCGACTGCTCGGTCGCTGCCCAGCGGTCCTTGGTGACGCCGGTCAGCGCGGCGCCCTCCAGGAGCCGGCGGCCCGCATGGTCCTGCAGGGCGAGGAGCGAGGTCTCGATGGCCTCGTGCTCCGCGCCGAGCCGGGCCAGCGCACGGTCCGCCTCGTCCCGGTCCAGGACCGGGCCGGGGGGCCTCCCCGCGAAGCCGGGGAAGGAACCCGCCACGCCCATCGATCACCTCTCCGCTCTTTCCGTCCGGCCCGCGGGCCGGAGGACTCAGTTGCTCAGGTACTTGGGCGCCGGCGGCGCCGTGATCCCGGGCAGGCCGCCGGCCAGCCACTCGCGGTACGACACCATCCAGGGGCTGTCCTTCCCGCCCTTGCGATAGTCGACCAGCACCTGATTGACGCGGGCCACCAGATCGTCCGCGCCCTTCTTCGCCGCCACGCCGTAGTACTCCGTGGTGAACGGCTTGTCGCCCTTCAGGACGACGGCCGGGTCCTGGGCCGCCTGACCGGCCGCCAGGGCGTTGTCCGTGACGATCGCGTCGACCTCGCCGAGCTGGAGCCGGACCAGACAGTCGAGCTGGTTGGGCACGGTCAGCTGGTCCTTGTCCCGCTCGGTGCCGTCGCCCTCGTCCTTGAACACCGCGCCGAACGACTGCTTCTCCAGCGCCTCGTAGGCCGTGGAGCCCTCGGCGGAGCAGACCCGCTTGCCGTCCAGCGACGTGTCGTACCCCGTGATCGTGGAGTCCTTCGGGGCCAGCACCTGCTGTCCGGCCTGGAAGTAGGCCGTCGAGAACGAGACCTGCTCCAGCCGCTTGCAGTTGATGGTCATCGTCCGCACGACGACGTCGACCCGGTCGTTCTCCAGCGCCGCGATGCGCTGGTTGGTGGGTATCGCACGGAAGATCACCGCGTCCCGGTCGCCCAGGATGTTCTGCGCGATGGCCCGCACCAGATCGATGTCGAAGCCTTCGAGCTCGCGGGTCTCCGGATTGCGGTAGCCCCACCGGAAGCTGTTCTGGTCGACACCGGCGATCAGCTTGCCGCGTTCCTTGATCTTGTCGATGCTCGGCCCGTCGTCGCCCGAGGGCTGAAGGCTCGCCTCCGGGTCCGTGCACTCGTCGGCGCGTGCGTGCACCGCCGACGTCGCACCCTGTCCCACGGTCTTCGGGCCGAAGGAGCCGTCCGCGCTGTGGGACAGCGGCAGCAGCGTGAGCGAGGCGGTGACCGCGCACGCCACCGCCATGCCCGTCACACCGCCCCAGCCGCGCAGCCTGCTGCGCCCGGCCCGGTCGCGTTCCCTGGTCATCGCTCCCCCTCTCACCGGTACTCCGAGAGCCTGCGGTTGACCCCGACGACGGCGGCGGCCGCGCCCAGCACCCCGAGCGCCGCGGCCCCGATCGGCAGCCCGCCCAGCGCCCCGCGCCCGTCCTTCGCGGCGACGGTGAACTCGCCCTGCTCATGCGCGAGCGCCTTGCGCAGTGCCGCGTCCACCTGCTCGAACGACTCGCCAGTGGAGTCCTTCGAGCCGATGATCTGCTTCAGGGCACCGTCGTAGTCGCCCTGGTCGTCGGTCGTGCGGGCCTTGCGGTGGCGCCCCTGCCACTCGGACACGCTGGTGATGGCATCGGCCACCGGCTCGCTCCCCTGGGTGCCCTTGGCGAGCTTCTCGGCGCTCCTCAGCTGTGCGCCGAGCGCCTTCATGCCCGTGGTGTAGTCGGTCTCGTACTTGTCGTTCCTGCCGTCCGCCGTCAGCACCGCGCCGCGGGCCACCAGCGTGAGGTTCTCGTTGGCGCGCGCCTTCAGCGAGTTGATCCGTGCGTTGTTGAGGACATCGAGTGACTCCTGCCCCTGAACCATCGCCGCACGCAGTTCGGCCCGCGCGACCGTGTGTCCCACGGCCAGCCACAGCAGCACCACGGTGGACGCGGCGGTCGCCGCGAGCAGCCCGTGGTTGAGCACCCGGTTCGTCCTGCGGTAGTTGCGCCGCTGCATCCACACCAGCGCGGCCAGCACCACGAGTCCGGCGCAGAGCGAGAGGTACGGCCACTGCCGGGCGTCGTCCGCGTCCTCGCCGAGCCGGCCCGTCTCCGCCTTGTACAGCCGCTCGGCCGCGGGCAGCAGCTCGTACGTCATCTTGTGGTTCGCGTACCGGAGATAGGCGCCACCGAGCGGAAGTCCCTGGCGGTTGTTGGCCCGCGCCCGCTCGATCAGACCGGTGTACACGGGAAGCGTCTCGGCCAGCGTGGTGATCTCCCGGCCGGAGGAGGTCGAGGCGTCCGTGGCCGCGGCCGCTCTCACGAGCAGCCGGGAGGCTTCCCCGATGTCCTTCTCGTACTGCTCGTGCACGTCCCTGGGCTCCTGCGCGCCCGCCAGGAAGCCGCTGGCCGCCATCGTGTCCGCGTCGGCCAGCGAGCGGTAGATGCTCGCCGCGTCCGCGCTCAGCGGCTGACTGCGGTTCACCACGTCGTCGGCGGCGGCGGACCGCGCGGAGATCTCCAGCGCCGTCACGGCGCCGAACGTCACCACCAGCAGGGCCAGTACGGCCCCGATGATCTGCAGCCGGCCGGGCTCGGTCGTCGCCGCGGCACGCAGCCGCTCCGCCGGTCCGGACCAGGCGCTCCGACGCTGCGCGGGTACGGGCGGTGGCGCGGGCGCACGCTCCCGTAGCGAGCCCCCGTTCGGCGGGTATGTCACTTGACCTCCCCCTCGGTCACTGACTGCGGCACGGCCCCCCGGCCGAGCGGGGGACTGGTACCCGGCCAGCAGTATGGCCGAGGGACCGACATCCACACCAGGAACGCCCGGATCCCGCGTCGAAACGTCCGCCCCAGGCGGATCGGCCTCCCCACCCTTGAACACGTACGGGACGAGTGATCGGTTCCCGTATCCAGGGCGCGCCTCACACCGGACGGGCGGGGGAGTCAGGCCCGTCCGGCGCCGAAGCGGTCACCGGGGGTGCACCCCGGCCGCCGTCACACGTACTGCGCGCGCAGCCTGGCGTGCACCTCGGGCGCCGCGCCCGTGTGGTCCAGGCCCAGCAGTCCGGCCCCGAGGACGGGCGGCTCCGCGACCACCCGGATCACGGCCTTCGGGGCGCGGGCCACCAGGAGTTCGGCGATCCGCGCGTCGAGCTGCGGGTGACGCGCGGCCAGCACGCTGCCGCCCAGCAGCACGGGCGTCTCCTCGTCGAGCAGGCCGAGGCGGGTCAGCGCCACCGAGGCCATGGCGACGACCTCGTGCGCCAGCCGGTCCACGACGGAGCGTGCCACCGGGTCCCCGGCCGCGCTCGTGGCGAACAGGACCGGGGTGAGCTCGTGCCGCGAGGCGTAGGGGACCCGCCCCCGGTGCAACGCCTCGATGAGTTCGTACATCGAGCCGAGACCGAAGTGCCCCGGCAGCGTGCGGACCAGTTCGGTCGCCTCGCCGCGGCCGTCCTCGGCCCGCGCCGCGAACCACATGGCCTCCTCGGCCAGCCCCGCGCCGCCTCCCCAGTCACCGGAGATCTTGCCGATGGCCGGGAAGCGGGCGGTGCGGCCGTCCGGCACCATGCCCACACAGTTGATCCCCGCACCGCAGACGACGGCCACCCCCCGCGGCTCGTCCACCCCGGCGCGCAGTATGGCGAAGGTGTCGTTGCGCACCTCCACCGTGCGCGCCCACCGCCGGGCGAGCAGGGCCTCCGTCAGCTCGGCCTCCTCGACCGGGAGATCGGCGTTGGCCAGGCACGCGGACACATGGCCGAGGGAGCCGGCGCTCGCGCCGCACCCGGCCAGCGCCCGGTCCAGGATCGAGCCCAGCACGTCCAGTGCCGCGTCGACGCCCACGGCCGGCGGCTGGAAGCCACCGCCGCGGGCCGTGGACAGGACCGTGCCGTCCGCCCCGATCAGCGCGACATCCGTCTTGCTGTTTCCCGCGTCGATGGCGACGACCGAGACGTTCACGCCCACGCGAGGTGCTCCCGGTTGTGGGCGATCAGCCGGTCGGTGAGGCCTTCGGCGTACTCGTACTGACCGATCAGGGGGTGCGAGAGGAGCGCCTTGAACACCCGCTCGCGCCCGCCGCGCAGCGCGGCGTCCAGGGCGAGATCCTCGTACGCCGTCACCTGGGCGATCAGACCGGAGTACAGCGGGTCGAGCCGGGGAACGGCGAGCGGGGTCGCCCCCGTGCCGTCGACCCGGGCCTGCACCTCGATCACGGCGTCGTCCGGCAGGAACGGCAGCGTGCCCCTGTTGTAGGTGTTGACCACCTGCACGGCGGAGCCGCCACCGCCGAGGAGGGAGGCCGCCAGGTCCACGGCCGCCTCCGAGTAGAAGGCACCGCCGCGCTTGCCGAGCAGCGCGGGCTTCTCGTCCAGCGCGGGGTCCCCGTACATCGCGAGGAGCTCCTTCTCCATCGCGGCGACCTCGGCCGCGCGCGACGGCTTCGTGCCGAGCTCCCGTACGACCTCGTCGTGCGCGTAGAAGTACCGCAGGTAGTACGAGGGGACGACGCCGAGCCGGTCGACGAGTTCCCGGGGCATGTGCAGGTCGTCCGCGATGGCGCTCCCGTGCTCGGCGAGCAGCCCCGGCAGGACGTTCTCGCCGTCCGGGCCGCCGAGGCGCACTCCGAGTTCCCAGGTCAGGTGGTTCAGGCCGACGTGGTCGAGATGCACCTCGCCCGGGGTCACATCGAGCAGCCGGGCGAACTTCCGCTGGAAGCCGATCGCCACGTTGCAGAGACCGACGGCCTTGTGCCCGGCCTGGAGCAGCGCCCGGGTGACGATGCCGACCGGGTTGGTGAAGTCGATGATCCAGGCGTCGGGGTTGGTGCGGCGGACGCGTTCGGCGATGTCCAGGACGACCGGCACGGTCCGCAGCGCTTTCGCGAGGCCGCCGGCCCCGGTGGTCTCCTGGCCGACGCAGCCGCACTCCAGCGGCCAGGTCTCGTCCTGGTTGCGGGCGGCCTGCCCGCCGACCCGGAGCTGGAGGAGGACCGCGTCGGCGTCAGCGACGCCGGCGTCCAGATCGGAGGTGGTGGTGATCTTCCCGGGGTGGCCCTGCTTGGCGAAGATCCGCCGGGCCAGGCCGCCGATGAGTTCGAGACGGTAGGCCGCCGGGTCGATGAGCACCAGCTCCTCGACCGGCAGGGTGTCCCGCAGGCGGGCGAAACCGTCGATCAGTTCAGGGGTATAGGTGGACCCGCCACCCACTACTGCGAGCTTCATGTCAGCCCTTTACTCCGGTCAGTGTGACGCCCTCGACGAATGCCTTCTGGGCAAAGAAGAAGACGAGGATCACGGGGGCCATGACCAGGACGGTCGCGGCCATGGTCAGATTCCAGTCGGTGTGGTGTGCGCCCTTGAAGGACTCCAGGCCGTAACTGAGCGTCCAGGCGGCCGGGTTCTCGGAGGCGTAGATCTGCGGACCGAAGTAGTCGTTCCAGGCGGCGAAGAACTGGAACAGGGCGATCGCGGCGATCCCCGGCTTGGCCATCGGGATCACCACCCTGATGAGGGTGCGCAATTCGCCGCAGCCGTCGACCTTCGCCGCGTCCAGGTACTCGTTCGGGATGGTCAGCAGGAACTGCCGCAGCAGGAAGATGGAGAACGCGTCACCGAACGCCATGGGGATGATCAGCGGCCAGAGCGTGCCGGACAGGTCCATCTGCTTCGCCCAGAACAGGTACATCGGGATGATCACGACCTGGGGCGGCAGCATCATCATCGAGATGACGAGCATCAGCGACAGCTTGCGCCCGCGGAAGCGGAACTTGGCCAGCGCGTACGCCACGGGCACGGACGACAGCACGGTCAGGACCGTGCCCAGCCCCGCGTACAGCAGGGTGTTGCGCCACCAGGTGAGGAATCCCGGGGTGTTGAAGACCTTGCGGTAGTTGTCCCACTCCCAGGTGTTGGGGGTGAGGTCCCGGGTCAGGGCCTGCTGGTCGCTCATCAGCGAGGTCAGCAGGACGAAGACGAACGGCAGCACGAAGAAGAGCGCGGCGGCGATCCCCAGTGAGTGGACGGCGATCCAGTGCAGCAGCGCCTTGCGGCGTGCGGTGCGTTCGGCCGGAGTGGGTGCGTCGGTCACCTTGGCGGCGGGCTTGTCGAGGAGTGGGGTGGTCATGGCTCAGTCACCGGCCTGGATCAGGTTGTTGCGGCCCCGCATCAGAAGCGCGGTGAACGCCATGGCCAGGGCGAACAGGACGAGGGCGACGACGCAGGCGGAGCCGTAGTCGAAGCGCTGGAAGCCGAGGTTGTAGACGAGCTGGGGCAGGGTCAGTGTCGACTTGTCGGGATAACCGGGTTCGAACTGCTGCCCGGAGCCGCCGATCACGCCGGAGGCGACCTTCCCGGCGACGAGGGGCTGGGTGTAGTACTGCATCGCCTGGATCACCCCGGTGACCACGGCGAACAGCACGATCGGCGAGATGTTCGGCAGCGTGACGAAACGGAACCGCTGCCAGGCGGACGCGCCGTCCAGCTCGGCCGCCTCGTACTGCTCCTTGGGCACGTCGAGCAACGCGGCCATGAAGATGACCATCAGGTCACCGATGCCCCACACCGCGAGCATGGTGAGCGCCGGCTTCGACCAGCTCGCGTCGTTGAACCAGCCGGGCGTCGGCAGCCCCAGGTCACCGAGGATCGCGTTGACCGGCCCCGTCCCCGGGTTGAGGAGGAAGACGAACGCGAGCGTCGCGGCGACCGGCGGTGCCAGGTACGGCAGGTAGAAGAGGGTGCGGAAGACCCCCGTGGCCGTCTTGATCTTGGTGATCAGCATGCCGACGCCGATACCGAACACCACCCGGCAGCTGACCATGACGAGCACCAGCCACAGCGTGTTGCGCAGCGAGGGCCAGAACATCGGGTAGTCGTTGAAGACGTAGGACCAGTTGGCCAGGCCGTTGAAGGACGGGGCCGCGAACCCGTCGTAGTCCGTGAAGGAGAAGTACACGGTCGAGACCATCGGGTACGCGAAGAAGACCGTGAACCCGATCAGCCAGGGCGACATGAAGGCCGCCGTGCGCAGCGCCGACCGCCTGCGCTTCGAGCGGAGAGTGTGCGTGGTCATCGGGGCTACTTGGCCTTCGCGATGTCGGTGTCGATCTGCGCGGCGGTCTTCTCCAGACCGGCCTTGAGGTCCTTCACCGAGCCCTTCTCGTACTGGAAGCCGAAGTCCTGGATGGTCTGCTGGTACGTCGAGCCGTTGATCGCGCCGTCCGGGGTGCTGGACTCGGGGTGCTGGGCGATGTCGAGGAAGGTCTTGAAGCGCGGGTCGAACTTCAGGCCGGGGGACTTCAGTGCCTCGAAGGTCGAGGGCACGTTGCGGATCCCGTTCGCGAAGTCGACCACGGCCTGCGTGTCGCTCGTCATGAACTTGACCAGCTCCCAGGCGGCGTTCTGCTTCGTGCTGCCCGGGGCGATGCCCATGATCGTGCCGGAGAGGAAGCCCTTGCCGTAGCTGTCGCGCTCGTCGTCCGCGACGGGCATCGGCGCGACACCGATCTCGAAGGGCACCTTGGCGTCGGTGGCCATGCCGAGCCGCCACTCGCCGTCCAGCTGCATGGCGACCTGACCGGTGTGGAACGGGTGCTTGGAGCCCCACTCGTCACCGAAGGTGCCGCGGTACTTCTCCAGCTTCTCGTATCCGCCCAGGTCCTCGACCAGCTTCTTCTGGTACGTGAACATCTCGGCGAACGCCGGGTCCTTGGCGATGTTGGACGCGCCGTCCTTGTCGAAGTACGCGTGGTCCCACGAGGAGAGGTAGTGGTCGGCGACCGTCTCGTAGCCGTGGAAGGTGGGCATGAAGCCCAGCTGCTCGTAGCTGCCGCCCTTCTCGACCGTCAGCTTCTTGGCGACCGACGCCAGTTCGGACATCGTCACCGGCGGCCCGGCGATACCGGCCTTCTCGAAGGCGTCCTTGTTGTAGTAGAGGCCGTACGCGTCGGCGAGCAGCGGGAGCGCGCAGCGCTTGCCCTCGAACTGGGTGTAGTCCAGAAGCACCTTCGGGAAGGTCTTCTCCAGATCCAGCTTCGACTTCTCGATGAACGGCGTCAGATCGGCGAAGGCACCGGAGGAGCAGAACTTGCCGACGTTCGCGGTGGTGAACGAGGAGACCACGTCGGGGCCCTTCGAACCTCCCGCCCGGAGCGACTGGTTGAGCTTGTCGTCGTTGATGTTGCCGACGACGTTGACCTTGATGTTCGGGTGGGCCTTCTCGAACCGGTCGACGTTGTCCTTGACCGCCTTGACCTCGGCGGGCGCGCTCCAGCCGTGCCAGAAGTTGATCGTCGTCTTCGCGTTCGGGTCGTCGGTCGCACCGGATTCGGCCTGGCCGGTACAGGCGGTGGCGAGGACCGATATCGCGGCGACCGCGACAGCGGCGGTGGTGGTCAGTCGGCTTCTGCGCATGACAGGGCTCCCAGGGACAGGGGGAAGGAGAGGGGGAGAGGAGAAGAACGGGGAATTCAGCGAGAGGTGTCGAACACTTCGTCGCGGGTGTCCGCGAGAGCCCTTTCCAGGGCGCCCCGCAGGACGGGATGGTGGCCGATCTCACCGAGGACGAGACGGGGCCGGGACGCGGCGAGCTCCGCGAGCTCGGACTGGACCAGCGAACGCAGCAGTTCACCGCCCGAGGAGACGAGCTCACCGGAGAGCACGATCAGCTCAGGGTCGAGTACGGCGGTGACGGAGGCGAGACCGGTGGCGAGGCGCTGGGCGTACTGGCGCAGCAGCTCGGTGAGCGCCTCGTCGCTCTCGTACGCCTCGACCGCCCGCCTCAGCAGTTCCGCCGCGACCCGCGCGTACGGCTGGTGCGGGGTGTCGATGCCGAGTGCCGTGGCCATCCTCGGCAGTGCCTGGGCGCCCGCCAGCTCCTGGAAGCCGCCGCTGTTGGCCTTCACGACCTGGCGTACGAGGGGCGTCCCGGGCACCGGCAGGAAGCCGACCTCGCCCGCGCCGCCGGTCCAGCCGCGGTGCAGCCGGCCGTTGATCACCAGGGCGGCGCCGAGGCCCTCCTCGTTCCACAGCAGGACGAAGTCCTCGTGACCGCGGGCCGCGCCGAGCCGCTGCTCGGCCACCGCGACGAGGTTCACGTCGTTCTCGTACTCGACCGGCATCGGCAGGAACGCGGCCAGCTCCTCCAGCAGGGTGGGGGAGTGCCAGCCGGGCAGGTGCGAGGCGTACCGCAGCCGGCCCGTGCCCGGATCGAAGGCGCCGGGGGTGCCGATGACGACGCGGTGCACATCGGCGCGGGTCAGTCCGGCGTCCTTGACGGCGCCGTCCAGCGCCTCGGCCACCTGCCGGACGACCCCCTCGGCACGGCGGCCGGGGGTGGGCAGTTCGAACCGTCCGACGGTCTCGCCGGTCACGTCGGCGACCGCGGCGACGATCCGCCCGGCGGTCACGTCGAGGCCTGCCACATGGGCGGCGCGCGCGTTCACGGCGTAGAGCTGGGCGTTGGGTCCGGGGCGCCCCTCGCTGGTGCCGGTGGCCACGACGAGCCCCGCGGCCTCCAGACGGGCCAGCAGCTGGGAGGCGGTGGGCTTGGAGAGGCCCGTCAGCTTCCCGATCCTCGTACGGGAGAGAGGGCCGTGCTCCAGGAGCAGATCGAGGGCGGCCCGGTCGTTCATGGCGCGCAGGACCCGCGGTGTGCCCGGGGTGCCCGGCGAGGTTCCCGCCATGGTGTCCACCTGCCCTCTGTTAGGAAACTTTCCTATTCGTGAGAGGAAGGTATGGCGCAGGTCACCGGACCGTCAATGGGCGGCACCCCTGCGGCTATCAAAGCGTTACCTGGAACACCCCTGCGCCGAAGGGGCGCACCGCATGCGCGGAACGCCCCTTCGAGTCCGTTTCTGCTACTTGGCCAGATTCGGCGGTGCGATGGGGGTGGCGGCCAGCGACTGCGGCGAGGTCGCCGAGGCGTACGCCGACGGGGCGGCCATGCCGGCGGTCGGGTCCGGCAGCGCGTCCACGTCCGCCTGGAGCGGCAGCGTCCCGACCATCCGGATGCCCGCGCCGTCCAGCGCCTGCTTGATCCGCCAGCGCAGCTCGCGCTCCACGCCCAGCGCCTTGCCCGGCATCGTCTTGGCCGTCACCCGGACGGTCATCGAGTCCAGCAGCACCGCGTCCAGGCCCAGGACCTCCACGGGGCCCCAGAGGCGCTCGGTCCACGGGTCCTCCTTGGTCATGGTCTCCGCCGCCGCGGTGATCGCCTTGCGGACCAGTTCCAGGTCCTCCGAGGGGCGCACCGTCACATCGACACCGGCCGTCGACCAGCCCTGGCTGAGGTTGCCGATCCGCTTCACCTCGCCGTTGCGGACGTACCAGATCTCACCGTTGTCGCCGCGCAGCTTCGTGACCCGCAGACCCACCTCTATGACCTCGCCCGAGGCGACACCCGCGTCGACCGTGTCCCCGACGCCGTACTGGTCCTCAAGGATCATGAAGACGCCGGAGAGGAAGTCGGTGACCAGGTTGCGCGCGCCGAAGCCCAGCGCCACCCCCGCCACACCGGCGGAGGCCAGCAGCGGGGCCAGATTGATCTGGAACGCGCCCAGGATCATCAGGCCCGCCGTACCGAGGATCAGGAACGACGTCACCGAGCGGAGTACGGAACCGATCGCCTCCGAGCGCTGGCGGCGCCGCTCCGCGTTGACCAGCAGTCCGCCGAGTGCGGTGCCCTCCACGGCCTGGGCGCTGCGGTTCATCCGCTCGATGAGGTTGGTCAGGGCGCGGCGGATCACATAACGCAGCACGATCGCGACCGCCGCGATGAGGAGGATGCGCAGCCCGGTGTTCAGCCAGGTGGACCAGTTCTGCTCGACCCAGCCCGCGGCGTTGCCGGCCTGCTCGGCGGCCTCACCCAGCGAACCGACCGGCTCCGGCGAAGGCGCTGCGGCCAAGAGGGCGGACAGGTGCACGGCGGGAACCTCCAGAAGCGGCGACGGGTGACCAACAACAGTAACGAAGCCATGGGAGTGGATCGTTGCCGTGTTCGAGGGAGAGACACGTCTCATCCGGGGATACACCAGGTGTGGCCGATCGCACAGGGCGGACGGCCGCCGTGGTGAAGCGCCTGTCACCGGGTGTACCGGCGGTGGCCGGGCGGCGGGGTGAGGAAAATCCCTCCGGCCCGTTACCAGCACGTGGTGGCGTTTCGACCAGGCATGAGGAGAGACTGAGATCGGATCGTCCCGGCGCGAGCCACGCGCCGCCGGCGTACAAGGAGGCATCCACCGTGCCGCACGTCCTGGTTCTCAACGCGTCGTACGAGCCGCTCGGCGTCGTACCGCTCCACCGCGCGCTCGTCCTCGTCCTCGAGAACAAGGCAATCTGCCTCGAGGAGTCCGGCGCCTTCATGCACAGTGCCACCCGTGCTGTACCGGCGCCGAGCGTCATCCGCCTGAAGCGGTTCGTACGGGTCCCCTACCGGGGGCCCGTTCCACTGACCCGGCGGGCGCTCTTCGCCCGGGACGGCGGGCGCTGCATGTACTGCGGCGCCGCGGCCACCAGCGTCGACCACGTCATTCCGCGCAGCCGCGGCGGACAGCACGCCTGGGACAACGTGGTGGCGGCCTGCCGCCGCTGCAACCACGTCAAGGCCGACCGGCATCTGCCCGAGCTCGGCTGGCGGCTCCGGCACCAGCCCGCCCCGCCCAGCGGCCTGGCCTGGCGCATCATCGGGACCGGGCACCGGGACCCGCGCTGGCTCCCGTATCTGCAGCCGTTCGGCGCGGACGACGTGCTGGCCCGGATCGACGGTGTCTCGGCGTGAGGGTGACCGGGCCGGCCGGTGGCCGTCGTGTCCTCGGCCGGGCTTGATCGTGCCAGGTCGGTACCGCTACTCCGCCGCCACCGCGTACGCCTCCACCGACCAGAGCGAGTAGCCGTACTCGGTGGCCCTGCTGTCGCCCTGCACCCTGATGAAGCGGGTGTCCTTCGCGTCCATCCGGACCGATTCGCGCCCGCCCCCGCCCTCGCGGACCGTCGCCGCCGTACGCCAGGTGCGGCCGTCGGCGGAGACCTGGACGCGGTAGCGCGCGGCGTACGCGTCCTGCCAGCGCAGCACCACCTGCCCCAGTCGCACCGGCTCGGGCAGCTCGGTCTGCCACCAGGCGCCGTCCTCCACGGGCGAGGACCAGCGGGTGGCGGGGTCGCCGTCCGCCGCGGCCGCCGCGGGGAAGTCCGGGGTCTCGTCGCCGGACGAGGACGCCGTGCCCGTACGTACCAGATCGGAGCCCGCCGTACGGGGGAAGGCCCGCACCGTCAGCGTGCTGCGCTCACCGCCGAAGCTGAACGGCACCTCGTACTCACCGGCCGGGGTGTCCGCCGGGACCGTGATGTCCACGGGCACGTCGGTGCGGGAGCCGCGCGGGACCGTCGTCTGCTTCGGGACCTTCACCTCGATGCCCTTGGGGGCCTCGGCCGTCAGCGCGCCCCGCACCTCGGCGGGGCGCCGCCCGGCCAGCCGGGCCTCGACTCGCTGCGGGCCGCCGCCGATCACCGCGTCCGTCTCGCCGCGTGCGAGATCGAGGCGGGCGGCGGGCTCGTCGCCGAACCACGGCACGACCGCCCGCACCCCGGGACCGGCCGTCCCGGTGCCGGGGCCCGGGACGAGCGGGGGCGCGCTGCCGGTGAAGGGCGGGGCCACGGCGGGCAGGCCGACCCGGATCGCGTCCGCCCGCAGCCCCTTCGTCGTCGTCTGGGTCCAGCCCGATTCCGTGAGCCGGCCGAGGCCGCGCCAGCCCTCGCCGGGCACATGGGCCTGGAGGACCGCGCCGGCTGAGCGGCTGCCCGGCTCGGCCATCACGGTCACGGCGTCCACGGGACGGGGCCGTCCCAGCTGGAGCGTGTAGCCGGTCGCGTCCTTGCTCACGGTGCCCGAGTCGCGGTCGGCGCCGTTCCAGCCGCCGGCCTCCTTGAGGACCCGGTCCAGGAACGGCCCCAGCACGCCCTTGCCGACGGTCGCCCCGCCGGCCGCGATCTCCCGGCGCAGGTCCTCCAGGGCCAGCTGTGCCCGCCAGGCGCCCGGTCCGTCGCCGCGCCCCTGTGCCTGGAGCAGGTCGACGGCGAGCTCGCCGGCCCTGCCGTACCGGGCCAGCTGATCCGTCCACGGACGCACCTCGTCGTCCAGCCGCCCGTCCGCCGGGGTGGTCAGCCGCCGCGGGGTCTCCCGCATCACGGTGAACGCCGCCCGCAGCTCGCGCGCCGCGTCGTCGCGCGAGCTGCCGCTCGCGGGCCGCGACGCCCAGAACGCGGTCAGCAGGGGCCGCAGATAAGCGGACTCCGCACCGCCGAGCACGGAGGCCGCGCTGTTGCCCGCGAGGGCCCGCAGTGCGGTCCGGGTACGGACGTCGCCGCCCGCCAGGTCGTCGATCGCCGCCTGCCAGGACTCCTGCGGCCGGTAGCCCTTCGGGTTCCAGGCGAAGTCGGCGGCGGTGAACAGGGGGATACGGGACGCGGACGCCTGCTCCATCGCGTTGGCGATCAGCGCGGCCGAACCGATCGCGACCGCCGGGTCCCGGCCGGTGTACGGGCCGAGGAAGATCCGGTCCTGCGCGTAGTCGTTGACCGGGTAGTTGTCCATCGTGACCAGTGGATGGCGGAAGGTGGCCCGTGCACCGGCCAGCTCCCGCCCGGTGATGGTCCTCGGTACGACCCCGACCCCGGTCCACGCCACCCGCACCCGGTCGTCGAGCTCGGCGGCGAGTGCCTTGCGGTAGTCCGTCGAACCGTCCTGGTAGTACTCGGTCGGCATCACCGACAGCGGCTCCGCGTCCGGGTGGCGCTCCGCCAGATGCCGGTCGACGGCGCTCGCGACACGCGCCTGCGCCCTGGCGGCGGCCTCCGGGCCGTTGCCGAAGGTGTCCGCGTCGTCCTCGCAGTGCCATTCGCTGTAGCTGACGTCCTGGAACTGGAGCTGGAAGACCCGTACGCCCAGCGCCCACATCGCGTCGATCTTCCGCGTCAGCGCCTTGATGTCACCGTCCGACGCCATGCACATCGCCTGGCCGGGGGAGACGGCCCAGCCGAGCGTCACGTGCTCGGCGCGCGCCTTCTCCGCCAGCGCGCGGAAGTCCGCGCGGCGTTCGGCGGGGTACGGCTCGCGCCAGCGGGCCTGGCGGTAGGGATCGTCGCCCGCCGCGTACAGATAGCGGTTCTGCTTGGTGCGCCCCATGAAGGCGATCTGCGCGAGCCGCTCCTCGCGGGTCCATGGCTGCCCGTAGAACCCCTCGGCCATCCCGCGCGCGGCCGTGCCCGGCCAGTCGCGCACCACGGCGCCCGCGACGGCGCCGCCACGGATCAGCTGGCGCAGCGTCTGGACGGCGTGGAAGAGGCCGTCGTCGCCGACCCCGTCCAGGGCGACGGTGGAGCGTCCGGCGACCTGGCCGACCGCGATGCGGTAACCGCCGGCCGGAAGGTCGGCGCGCGCGGGCGCCCGCATGACCCGCAGGGCGTCCAGCGCACCGTCACCGCCGATGCGGACGACGGGGCCACGCCCCGGCAGCCCCTCGTGCACGGTGGTGACGCCCGCGTCACGGAGCACGGACCGCAGGGCGTCCACCGCGTACGGATCGGCGCCCGCGTCGGCGACGACGGTGACGTCGGTACCGAGGGGCACCGCCTGACCGGACGCCTCGATGGTCTGCGGACGGGGCCAGACGGAGGGTGGCAGCGTGTCGTCGACGCGGTCGGGGACCGCGGTCCGCGGCCCGGGTACGACGGGGGCCGCGGTCGCGGCCGGGGCGACGGAACCGAGCAGTCCGCCGATCACCGCGACGGCGACGGCCGTCGCGTGCTTCCTGCGTCCGAACTGCACGTCGCGCTCCCCTCGTCACGTCCGGTGGGCTCCGAGCCCACCACCCGGGCGCGAGGGTGTCAATGCGCGTGACCGTTGCGCCAGATATGCCCGGTCGTACGGCGCCTCGCCTCCGGGTGCCGGGCTCGCGGGGGGTCCGGAAGCGGCATCGAGTGGCTGAAATCGGTCCATGACCGGCGTACGGGGGAACGGGATGTGACCTGCGGCACGTTGGGCTCGTTGTCATAACGCGTATGTCACGTTCACGTCTGCGGTCGCACCGGCTGGGTAGGTCTGGCGGTGTCCTGTTCCCAACGGCCAGGAGGCCACCATGCCCGCTGCCGCGCAGCTTCTGCTCTCCGCCCTCTCCAAACAGGTACCGAGCCCGGGCTCTGCCGCACCTGCCACCGAGCCGCCCCTGACCGACCTCGCGCCTCCGATGATCAGCGAGCTGCCGCTCGCCGATGTCTCCCACCTGAACGGTGAGGCGGCGTTCGCCGACGCCGCACCGCTGACCAGCGAGCCTCCGCTCGCCGATGCCACCCCTCTCACGAGCGAGCCACCGCTCGCCGCCGTCGCCCCTCTGACCAGCGAGCCGACCGCCCCCGGCACCGCAGGGGGCATGGAGTTCCCAGGAGTCTGAATGGGCTTGTCCCGGCTCGCCGCACTGCACGGCGTCGCCACCTCCTACTCCCCGTCCGCGGATGTCACGGTGTCCGTCCCCGACGACACGGTCACGGCCGTGCTCGCCGCGCTGGGCGTCGACGCCGGCACCCCCGCGGCCGTACGGAGGTCGCTCGACGCCGCGGAATCGGAGGCGGTTTCACGCCTGCTTCCGCCGACGGTGGTGGTCTGGTCGGGAGAGCCCCTGCCGGCCGCCCTGACGGCGCTGCCACCGGACACGACGCTCACGATCGAGCCGGAAGCCGACCCGGGGCCGTCCGCCACGCCCCCGGCACACCTGACCCAGGTCGTGACTCCGGCGGCGGAGCACTCCCCGGCCGAGCCCGCCGCCGACGCCACCGGCCAGGCACCCGGCTGGTGGCACGAGCCCCCCTTGGGGGTCCACCGGCTCTCCGCGCGCACGCCCGACAACCGGCACGCGACCGCCACCCTCGTCGTCGCCCCGGCCCGCGTCCCGCAGCCGCCCGTCCGCGTCCACGGCTTCCTCGTCCAGCTGTACTCCCTGCTCTCCTCCCGGTCCTGGGGCATGGGCGACCTCGGCGACCTGGCCGACCTCGCCGCCTGGTCCGGCCGGAGCCTCGGCTCGGGGTTCGTCCAGGTCAACCCGCTCCACGCCGCCGTACTGGGCAGACCCACCGACCCCTCCCCGTACCGCCCCTCCTCGCGCCGCTTCCCCGACCCCGTCCATCTGCACATCGAGTCGGTGCCCGAGTACGGGCACGTCCGCGACCGTGCGGCGCTGGACGACCTCCGCCAGGACGCCGCCGGGCTCTCCGAAGCCGTGCTCAGCAAGGGCGCACTGATCGACCGGGACGCCGTCTGGGAGCTCAAGCGGCAGGCGCTGGAGCTCATCCACGAGGTGCCGCTGACCCCCGGCCGCCGCGCCGCCTACTGCGACTTCCTGGCCGGACAGGGGCAGGCCCTGGAGGACCACGCACTGTGGTGCGCCCTGGCCGAGGTGCACGGTTCCGACTGGCACACCTGGCCCGAGGGCCTGCGCGACCCGCGCTCCCCGCAGACGGCCAGGGCCCGCGCCGAACTCCTGGACCGGGTCGACTTCCACTGCCGGCTCGCCTGGCTGACCGCGACGCAGCTCGCCGCCGCCCAGCAGGCCGCGCGGGACGCCGGGATGGCCGTCGGAATCGTCCACGACCTGGCCGTGGGCGTGCACCCGGCCGGCGCCGACACCTGGTCCCAGCAGGACGCCTTCGCGCGCGGGATGTCGGTCGGCGCACCCCCGGACGCCTTCAACGCGCGCGGCCAGGACTGGGGGCTGCCCCCCTGGCGGCCCGATGTGCTCGCCGCCTCGGGCTACGCCCCGTACCGCGGCCTCCTGCGCGGCCTCCTCGCCCACGCGGGCGCCCTGCGCATCGACCATGTGATGGGGCTGTTCCGGCTCTGGTGGGTGCCCGAGGGGCGTCCGCCGACCGAGGGCACGTACGTAGTCCAGGACGCCGAGGCGATGCTCGCCGTCCTCGTCCTGGAGGCGCACCGGGCCGGTGCCGTCGTCATAGGGGAGGACCTCGGCACCGTCGAACCAGGCGTCCGCGAGGCGCTCGCCCGGCGCGGCGTGCTCGGCACCTCCGTGCTCTGGTTCGAGCGGGACTGGGACGGCACGGGGAAACCCCTGCCCCCGGAGCGGTGGCGGCAGGACTGCCTGGCCACGGCCACCACCCACGACCTGCCCTCCACGGCCGCCCGGCTGACGGGCGACCATGTGACGCTGCGCCACCGCCTGGGGCTGCTCACCCGCCCGCTGGAGCAGGAGCTGACCGAGGACGCCACCGAGACCGCCGAGTGGCTGGCCTACCTCGCCCGGCTCCGTCTCCTGCCCGAGGGCGAGGGTGACGAGGAGGCCGCGGTCCGGGCCGTCCACCGCTTCCTGCTGCGGACCCCCGCCCGGATGATCGGCGTCTGGCTCCCCGACACGGTGGGCGACCGCCGCCCGCAGAACCTGCCGGGCACCTGGGACCAGTACCCCAACTGGCGCCTGCCCGTCGCCGATGCCGAGGGCCACCCGGTCACCCTGGAGGAGCTCGTCGCGTCGCCCCGGCTGCACCGGCTGATGGAGGTGCTGAGCCCCCGCCCGGAGCACCCCGCGTCCCGTACGGCACCCCCGGGCGCGCGCCGCCCGTAGCCGTTCGCTACGTTTGCACCGTGGACAAGAAGAACGCTATGCGCGCCGGCGCCGTCGCAGCCGGTACGACGCTGATGATGCTGCTCATGTCGTCGCCCGCGCTTGCTCTCACGCGCGACGACGGTGACGACCCGGGCTCCGGCCTGAGCGTGATGGATACGATCGGGCTGTATGTCGTGGCTCCCATCGCCCTCTTCGCGGTGATCGCGGGCCTGGTCATGGTGCTCGACAAGTCCAAGAAGTCGGTCTAGAACCTCTCCCCGAGTGCACCGCCGGTACCCAGTGCCGCGCGGTGCACCGGCATGTCCGGGCCCTTTCCGTGACGCCCGGTAGGTTGCGCCCATGACCGAGTGGGACGTCAAGAAGCTCCGCATCCTGCGCACCCTGCGCGACCGGGGCACCGTGACCGCGACCGCCGAGGCGCTGCTGATGACCCCGTCCGCGGTCTCCCAGCAACTCACCAACCTCGCCCGGCAACTGGGCGTCACCCTCCTCGAAGCCCAGGGCCGACGGGTCCGCCTCACCGACGCCGCCCATCTCGTACTGCGCCACGCCGAGGTGGTCTTCGCCCAGTTGGAGCGCGCCGACGCCGAACTCACCGGCTATCTGCGGGGCGAGGCGGGCGAGGTACGGGTCGGGGCCTTCTCGACGGCCGTACCCGCCCTCGTCGTACCGGCGGTCCGGCTTCTGCGCTCCGAGGACCGTCCGGGCCCGGAGGTGCGGGTACGGGAGGCGGAGGCTGCGGAGGCGTACGAACTCCTCTCGTCCGGCGACGTGGATCTCGCGCTGTCCCTCGCCGCCCACGCGCCCACAGCCCGCGACCCCCGCTTCGCCCTCGTCCCCCTCCTGGCCGATCCCCTGGACGTGGCACTGCCCGCGGACCACCACCTGGCCGAGGCCCCCGGCCTGCGTCTGGCGGACCTGTCGTCGCAACCCTGGATCTTCGGCGGTTCGGGCCCCTGGTCGGAGATCACGACGGCGGCCTGCGAAGCGGCGGGCTTCGTGCCCGAGCAGGCGCACAGCGCCTCCGGCTGGACCGCGATCCTCGCCATGGTCGAGGCGGGCATGGGGATCGCGCTGATCCCCCGGATGGCGTCGAGGGAGCGCAGCGACGGCGTGGTGATGCGGGTCCTGGACGCGGATCAGCCGCGCCGCCACGTGGTGGCGGCGGTACGGCAGGGCGCGGAGGGGGGCCCTGCGGTGGCCCGGGTGCTCGCGGCCCTCGGGGACGTGGCGAGAGCCCGCTCCCAACCGTTCAGCTGAGCTGAACAAACCTTACGAAAACTTTCGATGGACCTGATGGGTCTCGCTGCCCGACAGTCGTCCCATGACCTTCGACGCGAGCGAGACCACATTCCAGGACAACGACCCCCACGCCAATGACGCGGCCCCGTACGGCGGAGGCGACCCCTACGCCGACTACCGCGCCGCCACCGGCCTCCCGTTCACCGAGCTCGTCGACCTCGCGGACCGCCGCCTCGGCGCGGGCGTGATCGCCGCCAACGACGAGTTCTTCGCCGAGCGCGAGAACCTGCTCATCCGTGAGCGCGCCGTCTTCGACCCCGAGCGCTTCGGCCACAAGGGCAAGATCATGGACGGCTGGGAGACCCGCCGCCGGCGCGGCGCCGACGCCGCGCACCCCTTCCCGGCCCCCGAGGAGCACGACTGGGCCATCGTCCGGCTCGGCGCCCCCGGCATCATCCGCGGCCTCATCGTGGACACGGCCCACTTCCGCGGCAACTACCCGCAGCGCGTCTCCGTCCAGGCGACGGCCGTCGAAGGCTCGCCCGGCCCCTCCGAACTCCTCGCCGACGACGTCAAGTGGGAGGAGATCGTCCCGCCGACCCCCGTACGCGGCCACGCCGCCAACGCCTTCGAGGTCACGGGCGGCCGCCGCTACACCCACATCCGCCTCTGCCAGCACCCCGACGGAGGCATCGCCCGCCTCCGCGTCCACGGCGAGGTCGTCCCCGACCCGGCCTGGCTCGCGGCCCTCGGCACGATCGACCTGATCTCGATCCTGAACGGCGGCACGTACGAGGACGCCTCGGACCGCTTCTACTCCTCACCGGCCCAGATCATCCTGCCCGGAACCTCCCGCAAGATGGACGACGGCTGGGAGAACCGCCGCCGCCGGGTCCGCGACACGAACGACTGGGTCCGCTTCCGCCTGCCCGCCCAGGGCGCGGTCCGCGCGGTCGAGATCGACACCGCCTACCTCAAGGGCAACGCGGCCGGCTGGATCGCCCTTCAGGGCCGCAACGGCGAGACCGGCGAATGGTTCGAGATCATCCCCCGCACGAAGCTCCAGCCCGACACCCCGCACCGCTTCGTCCTGCGCGCCCAGGCGGTGGTGACCCACGTACGCCTCGACGCGTTCCCCGACGGCGGAGTGGCCCGCATGCGCCTGCACGGCTCCCTGACGGAATCGGGCACGGCCGAACTGACCCGCCGCTACGAGGAGTCGGGCGCGTAACGCTCCCCACCCACCCACTCCCGCCCGTCGGACGGCTGCGCAACGGCGCCCGCCCGACGGGCGGTTTCCACGTGGACGCCCGAAGCGAGACCTCTCCGTCCGAGCGGGGGGAAGCGGGACTAACCCTGGCGGTACGGAGGTTGGGTACGGAAGCCCGGCGAGACCGGAACGCGTACATCTGAAGGGTGTCCCATGCTGCGAGTCAAAGCCTTCGACCACCTCGTGCTCAACGTGCGGGACGTCGAGCGTGCCCTGGAGTTCTACTGCGGGCCGCTCGGCCTGGAGCCGGTCCGGGTGGAGGAGTGGCGGGCCGGCGAGGTCCCGTTCCCGTCGGTGCGGGTCAGTCCGACGACCATCATCGATCTGCTCGACAGCCCCCGCGGCGCATCCAACGTGGACCACATCTGTCTGGTGGTCGAGCCGCTGGACTGGCGGGAGTTCATCGACTCCGGCACGTTGCCCGTGGTGGAGGGGCCCGGCGGCCGGTTCGGTGCCCGGGGCGAGGCGCAGTCGGTCTACGTACGGGACCCGGACGGCAACACCATCGAGCTGCGCTGGTATCCGCAGGACGCGGGGGAGTAGACGGTCACGGACGCGATGAGGGGGCGCCACCACCGGTGGCGCCCCCTCACTGTTCAGCCGCGCCGTCAGGCGGTAGCGGCCGCCGCGTCCGCCGCCCGCGCCTTCAGCGCGCGCTCGACGCCCGCGCGGGACTCGGACATCAGCCGGCGCAGGGCCGCGTTCGGTTCCGCCGAGGCGAGCCAGGCGTCCGTCGCGTCCAGCGTGGCCTGCGAGACCTGGAGCGCCGGGTACAGGCCGACCGCGATCTGCTGGGCCATCTCGTGGCTCCGCGAGTCCCAGACGTCCTTGACCGCCGTGAAGAACTTCTCCGTGTACGGGGCCAGCAGCTCGCGCTGGTCCGTCTGGACGAAGCCGCTGATCACCGCCTCCTGGAGGGAGTTCGGCAACTTGTCGGACTCGACGACCGAGGCCCAGGCCGCGGCCTTCGCCTCCGCCCTCGGCTGCGCCGCACGCGCGGACGCCGCGTGGCGCTCGCCCGCCGCCGTCTTGTCGCGCTCGTACTCGGCCGCGATCTCCTCCTCGTCGAGCAGCCCGGTCGCGGCCAGCCGCTCCACGAACGCCCAGCGCAGCTCGGTGTCGACGGCCAGGCCCTCGACCGTCTCCGTACCGGCCAGCAGGGCCTGGAGCAGGTCCAGCTGGACCGGCGTGCGGGCCGTCGCCGCGAAGGCGCGGGCCCAGGCCAGCTGGTGGTCGCTGCCCGGCTCCGCCGCACGCAGATGGGCCAGCGTGGCGTCCGTCCACTGCGTCAGAGCCGCCTCACGGGCCTCCGGTGCCGCGTACAGGTCCAGGGCCAGCTTCACCTGGCGGTGCAGCGACTGGACGACGCCGATGTCCGACTCCTTGCCGATGCCCGAGAGGACGAGGGAGAGGTAGTCGCGCGTCGCCAGCTCGCCGTCGCGGGTCATGTCCCACGCCGAGGCCCAGCTCAGGGCGCGCGGCAGGGACTCGGCGAAGTCGCCGAGGTGGGCGGTGACGACCCGCAGCGACTCCTCGTCGAGGCGGACCTTCGCGTACGAGAGGTCGTCGTCGTTGAGGAGGACGACCGCCGGGCGGGCGGTGTCCGCCGGGAACGGCACGGTCGTGCGCTCGCCGTCGACGTCCAGCTCGATCCGGCTCGTACGGACCAGCTTCCCGGCCTCGTCGAGGTCGTAGCAGCCGACCGCGATCCGGTGCGGACGCAGGGTGGGCTCGCCCTTCGCGCCCGCGGGGAGCGCCGGGGCCTCCTGGAGGACCGTGAAGGACGTGACGTGGCCGTTCTCGTCCGTCTCGATCTCCGGGCGCAGGATGTTGATCCCCGCCGTCTCCAGCCACGCCTTCGACCAGGTCTTCAGGTCACGGCCGGAGGTCTCCTCCAGCGCGCCCAGCAGGTCCGAAAGGCGGGTGTTCCCGAAGGCGTGCGCCTTGAAGTACGCCTGGACGCCCTGGAAGAACGCGTCCATGCCGACGTACGCCACGAGCTGCTTCAGGACCGACGCGCCCTTCGCGTACGTGATCCCGTCGAAGTTGACGAGGACGTCGTCGAGGTCGCTGATGTCCGCCATGATCGGGTGCGTGGACGGCAGCTGGTCCTGGCGGTACGCCCACGTCTTCATGGAGTTGGCGAACGTGGTCCAGGAGTGCGGCCACTTGGACCCCTCGGCGTACGCCTGGCAGGCGATCGAGGTGTACGTGGCGAACGACTCGTTCAGCCACAGGTCGTTCCACCACTCCATGGTGACGAGGTCGCCGAACCACATGTGGGCCAGCTCGTGCAGGATGGTCTCCGCACGGACCTCGTACGCCGCGTCCGTCACCTTCGAACGGAACACGTACTGGTCGCGGATCGTCACCGCGCCCGCGTTCTCCATCGCGCCCGCGTTGAACTCCGGGACGAAGAGCTGGTCGTACTTGGCGAAGGGGTACGCGTAGTCGAACTTCTCCTGGAACCAGTCGAAGCCCTGCCGCGTGACCGCGAAGATCTCGTCCGCGTCGAGGTACTCGGCGAGCGACGGACGGCAGTAGATGCCGAGCGGGACGGACTGGCCGTCCTTCTCGTAACTGCTGTGCACCGCGTGGTACGGACCGGCGATCAGAGCCGTGATGTACGTCGAGATGCGGGGCGTCGGCTCGAAGACCCAGAGATCGTCCTTGGGCTCCGGCGTCGGCGAGTTGGAGATCACGGTCCAGCCGGCCGGGGCCTTCACGGTGAAGCTGAAGGCCGCCTTCAGGTCGGGCTGCTCGAAGCTCGCGAACACCCGGCGGGCGTCCGGGACCTCGAACTGGGTGTACAGGTACGCCTGCTCGTCGACCGGGTCGACGAAGCGGTGCAGGCCCTCGCCGGTGTTGGTGTACGCGCAGTCGGCGACGACCTTCAGCTCGTTGGTGCCGGCGTGCAGGTGCTTCAGCGCGATGCGCGAGTCACGGAAGACGGCGGCGACGTCCTGCGCCTTGCCGTTCAGCACGACCTCGTGCACGGCCGGGGCGACCAGGTCGATGAAGGTCTCCGCACCGGCTTCGGCGGAGTCGAAGCGCACGGTGGTGACGGACCGGTAGGTGCCGCCCTCCTGCGCTCCGGAGAGGTCGAGATCGATCTCGTACGCGTCCACGGTCAGCAGGCGCGCCCGCTCCTGTGCCTCTTCGCGGGTCAGATTCGTGCCAGGCACGCGGTCATCTCCTTGATATGCGAGTTTTCGGTCATCCTTCCATGGGAGACGCGCGCAGCGCGATGTCCGTTTTCCGCCGGACTCCCGCCGAGGGCCGCGCGACCCTCGAACCATGAACGGCTACGAGGCACGTCCCATCGAACCGACCGCACTCAAGGAACTCCGGGAGACCGACGACGCGGGGCGCCCCTGTGTCCCCTACACGGCCACGGAAGGCGGCGACCCGTTGCGCTGCTGTCTGCGGGGGGCGGAGCCGGGGGAGCGGATCGCCCTCGTCTCCTACGCCCCGCTGCGGCGCTGGGCGGCCGCGAGCTGGGCGAAGCCGGGCGCGTACGACGAGCAGGGTCCGGTCTTCATCCACGCCGACGAGTGCGAGGGGCCGGCGGCGGACCGGTCCGGTTACCCGTTCTCGCGGGCGGGTGCGCTGCGGGTCCTGCGGCGCTACAGCGCGGAGGGCCGGATCGTCGGCGGCCGGCTGCTGGAGATCCCGGCGGAGGAGGAGCGGGGCTTCGACACGGCCCTCTCGGAGGCGTTCGCCGATCCGGAGGTGGCGCTCGTACACGTACGGGCCGTGGAGTACGGATGCTTCCACTTCGAGGTACGCAGGGGCTGATACCTGTGGTAGCCATATCGTTCCTACCTTCGGTAGGATGGCGAGCATGAAGATCAGTGTGAGCTTGCCGCAGGAGGATGTCGCCTTCCTCGACGAGTACGCCGCGAAGACCGAGGCGGATTCGCGGTCGGCGGTGATCCATGCCGCGATCGAGGCTCTGCGTGCCTCCAACCTGGAGGCCGACTACGAGGCGGCTTTCGCGGAGTGGGACGCGAGCGAGGATGCCGCGTTCTGGGATCAGTTCTCAGCGGACGGGCTGACCGATGAAGCGCGGTGACATCTACCTGGTCGAGTACGAGCCGGTGCGAGGCAGCGAGGCCAACAAAGCGCGCCCTTCCGTGATCGTCTCGAACGACGGTGCGAATGCCGTGGTGGACCGGACCGGACGGGGCGTGGTCACGGTGGTGCCGCTGACCTCGAACACCACGCGGATCTATCCGTTCCAGGTGTTGCTGCCCGCAGACGAGGCCGGTCTGCCCAGGGACTCCAAAGTGCAGTGCGAGCAGGTACGCGCCATGGCGCACGAGCGGTTCCTCCGCCGCGTCGGCACCGTCCCCCGCCGGCGCATGACCGAGATCGACACGGCTCTGCGCAGGCACCTCGCCCTCTGACCGCGGGCAGACGGAAGGGGCGGCCACCGGAACCCGGTGGCCGCCCCTTCGCCGTACGCCGGTCAGCCGTTCAGCTCGTCCGCCACCAGCTCCGCGATCTGCACGGCGTTCAGCGCCGCGCCCTTGCGGAGGTTGTCGTTGGAGACGAACAGCGCCAGACCGTGTTCGACGGTCTCGTCGACCCGGATGCGGCCCACGTACGAGGCGTCCTTGCCGGCCGCCTGGAGCGGGGTCGGGATCTCGGAGAGCTCGACGCCCTCGGCGTCCTTCAGCAGCTCGTACGCGCGCTCGACACTGATCGGACCGGCGAACCGGGCGTTGATCTGGAGCGAGTGGCCCGAGAAGACCGGGACGCGGACACAGGTGCCGGACACCTTGAGCTCCGGGATCTCCAGGATCTTGCGGGACTCGTTACGGAGCTTCTGCTCCTCGTCCGTCTCGAACGAACCGTCGTCCACGATCGAACCGGCCAGCGGCACCACGTTGAACGCGATCGGACGCTTGTAGACGGCAGGCGCGGGGAAGTCGACGGACTCACCGTCGTGGGCCAGCTTGTCGGCCTCGCCCACGACCTTCAGCGCCTGGCCGTGCAGCTCGGCCACACCGGCGACGCCGGAGCCCGACACGGCCTGGTACGAAGCGACCGTCAGCGTCTCCAGGCCGGCCTCGGTGTGCAGCGGGCGCAGCACGGGCATGGCGGCCATCGTCGTGCAGTTCGGGTTGGCGATGATGCCCTTGGGACGGACCTTCGCCGCGTGCGGGTTGACCTCGGAGACGACCAGCGGCACCTCGGGGTCCATCCGGAAGGCCGAGGAGTTGTCGATCACGACGGCACCCTGGGACGCGACCTTCTCGGCGAGCGCCCTCGACGTCGCGCCACCGGCCGAGAACAGCACGATGTCCAGGCCCGTGTAGTCGGCCGTGGAGGCGTCCTCGACGGTGATCTCCTTGCCCTCCCAGGCGAGGGTGGAGCCCGCGGAACGGGCGGAGGCGAAGAGCCGCAGCTCGGCGACGGGGAACTTCCGCTCGGCCAGGATGCTGCGCATGACTGTGCCGACCTGACCGGTGGCGCCGACGATTCCGACCTTCACGGAGACTCCTCTGTACGTGTGTGCGACCCGCTTGTCGCTCCATGATGCGTATGTCCCCGCCCACCTTGTCCAATCCATTGTCCGTTCCTCGGACGGCGGAAACCGACGGCGGTGAACGTTCCACCGCACTTCCGCGTCATAGGGGAAACACATCAGGGGGAGGCAGTCCTTGCTGAGGAGGAAGGTGGCCGGCGCGGGGGAAGATCCCCTCGGTCCGGCACAGGTGAACCGGGTGCGTGCGGTTCTCTCACTGGGCGGAGTGCCGTACTCCGACCTTCAGGACGGGGTGCAGCAGGTACGGCTGCGCCTCCTGGAGCGCTCGGCGAGCGGCCGGGATGCGCCCCGCGAGATCGGCGCCTGGGCGGCCGTGGTGGCCTCCCGGCTGGCCGCCGACTGGCACCGGGGCCGCAGCAGACAGGAGCGGATCAGTGCCCGGCTCGCCGCGCTGAGCCCGGCGGACCCGCTGACCGAGGGCGGTCAGGAGGCACGGCTGCTCGCCCTCACCGTCGCGGAGGGGCTCGACGAGCTGCCCGCGGTCCAGCGCCAGGCGCTGGTGCTGCGGTTCTACGCCGATCTCTCCGTACCGCAGATCGCGGCGGCACTGGGTGTTCCCGAGGGCACGGTGAAGAGCCGCCTGCACACGGCGGCGGGAGCGATGCGTGAACGGCTGGCGCGACTGCACACGGACGAGGTGGTGTGACGGTGGACACGGACGCACAGGACGAGCTGATGGCGGTACTGCTGGGGGAGCCGGCGCCCTCCGCGGCTGACGCTCCCGCTCGTGCCCGGTACGAGGCGGCGGCCCGCGACATGGCGGTGCTCGGCGCGCAGCTGCACGTCGTCGGGGACCGGCTGGCCGCCCCGGAACCGCTTCCGGTGGCCCACGCGCCCGCCCGCCCGCGGTGGACCCGGAAGGGACCGCTCGCGCTGGCGGCCTCGGTGGTGATCGCCGCCTGTCTGGCCGGGACCGGAATCCTCTGGTCGGTCGCGCAGCCGTCCGGGGAGCACGGCGACGCCAAACTGACCGAGGAGGGCCGGATGGCGTGCGCCCGCGTCGTCGCGGACGGCACGGTCAGCCGGACGGAGCGGGCCGACGGCCTCGTACGGGTCGTGCTCTCGGTCGACCGGTACCTCAAGCCCGGCAAGGGGCCCCGGGAGACCTCGTTCGTCGTCACGGGCGAGGAGGAGGACTACTTCCGGCCCGGCACGCCCATGCTCGTGGTCGTCTCGCGCTTCCCCGGTGAGGTGGTCGAGTCCTACACCGGTGACGACCGCGCCGCCGCCCGGCAGTGGATGGAGGCCGCGCTGCCCGCCTCGCGCACCCTGGAATGCACGGACCCCGGATGACGCACAGCGGGGCGGGAGCTCCCGGAAGAGCGCCCGCCCCGCTGTTCAGGTACTGCCGGCCGTTACGGCGTGACCTTCTCGATCACGACGCTGCCGGTGCCCGCCGCGGTGCCGCGGGCGTTCACCAGCTGGACCTCACCGAAGAACTGACGTCCCTCGGGGGCCGCGCCGGCGACCAGGACCTCGGCGCCGAGCTGGGCCGAGGCGCCGTTGGCCAGGTTCACCGTCTTCGACTCGTCGACCGTGATCGCGCCGAGCGAAGGCGCGTAGTACACGTCGCGGTAGTCGTACTCGGTGGTCCCCGCCGGAACCGCGTAGCCGTCGACGACGACGGTGTACGTACCGGCTGCGGGCTTCACCAGGCTGACCGACTCCTCGGAACCGGCCGTCGTGGACGCACCGACCTCGGTGTCGCCGTTGTAGACGTACAGGTCGATGTCGGCGTTGGCGTCCGAGGTGCCACCGATGGCGAAGTCGAGCTTCTCGACTCCCTCGCCGATGGTGACGGTGGTCTCGTACGTCTCACCCGTGGAGATCGACGGACGCTCGACCTTGGCCGAACCCAGCGAGCCGCCCTTGAGCGTGCCCTCCAGGTCGCCCGCGTTGTTCGTGACCGTCCAGTTCACCGCGGCCGGGGTGCCGACCTTCGCCTCGGCGATGGTCTGCACCGCCGGGTCGAAGGAGGCGCCGAGCAGCGAGACATCCAGCTTGTACGGGTTGTCCAGCAGCGACGACGTACGCCGCGACTCGACCTCGATCTCCCAGACGCCGGGCTGCGGGTCCTTGTAGGAACGCACGTCCGGGCGGCAGGTGTTGGCCGGGTTCTCGTAGTTCGGGTAGCAGAAGATCGTGGAGCTGTCCTCCACCGCGACCCCGTAGGGGTGGATGGAGATGAACCGCGTCTGGCTGCCCGAACGGAGCGCGCTGAGGGCGACCTCAAGGGTCTGTGCGCCCTCCGGCACGTTCACGAAGTACGACTTGTGGTCGTTGCGCTGCACCGAACCGGACGCCGTGTACGCGTAACCGGGCGCCACCAGCGGCTTGGCGACGACGACAGTGGCGAGGATCTGGTGGTCCACGCCGACGGTCTTCGAGTCGTTCACCTTCAGGATCGCGCTGTGCACACCGGCGCTGCCGGGGCGCGCCTTGACCTTGACGGTCACGGGCTTGCCGAGCGGCAGCGAGACCGTGCTCGAACCGGCCAGCGAGAAGGTGCCGTCGTTGTTCTTCCAGGACAGCGAGTGCGCGACCTTGCGGTCGGGGCCCGTGGTGCGGGTGACCGTGATGTCGTACGTCTTGGTCTGACCGGCCTTGAGGCCGCCCTCGCGGTCGTACAGACCGGTGCCGAAGCCCGGGGTCTTCAGCGCGAAGTCGATCGCGGTGTCGACCGGGGCCTTCACCGAGTACTCGTGCGCCGTGGCACCCGCCTTGATGGACTTCCAGGCACCGACGATGTTCATCAGACCGGCGCCCTGGGCGTGCGCGGGCACACCCTTGATGTGGGTGGCGGTGCTGGTCAGCGCGGTGCGCAGGTCGGCCGGGGGCAGCTCGATGTGCTTCTGCTTCGCGGCCGAGAGCAGCAGCGCGGCGGCACCGGCGGCCTGCGGCGAGGACATCGAGGTGCCCTGCAGCATGGAGTAGCCGGCCGGCAGGCTGTAGCCCGCCTCCTTGACCGGGCCGCCGGGCAGCCAGGTCTGGGTGGTGTTGATGGACGCACCCGGGGCCGTCAGGATCGGCGCGAAGCCGCCGTCCTCACGCGGACCGCGCGAGGAGAAGGGCAGCATGTTGTACTTCTTGGCCACGTTCGAGCCGTAGTTGGCGGCCCACGTCTCCTTGGAGATCGACGCGCCCACCGAGATGACGTGGTCGGCGAGACCGGGGTCACCGATGGTGTTCACACCGGGGCCGTCGTTGCCGGCCGAGATGACCAGCTGCACGCCGTAGATGTCGATGAGCCGCTTGTAGAGCTCGGCGCGGGCGTTGTTGCCGTCGTTCAGCGGCGGCAGGCCACCGATCGACATGTTGACGATGTCGACACCGCGGTTGACGACGAGGTCGATCATGCCCTCGGTCAGCGCGATGTTGGTGCAGCCGCCGGACCAGGTGCAGGCACGCGAGGAGACGACCTTGGCGCCGGGCGCCGCACCGTTCATCTTGCCGCCGAACAGGCCGTTGGCCGCGGTGATACCCGCGACGTGCGTGCCGTGCTCGGACTCGATGACACCGATGTTGACGAAGTCGGCCTTGGCGCCGGCCGCGTCGTAGACGACGTCCTTGCGGGTCTCGACGACGAACGGAATCCGCTCGACGACGTCGGTCGCCGGGTTGTCCGTACCGAAGTAGCCGACCTGGTGGCCGTCCTTGTACGGCTTCATGACGGCGTCGTTGGTGAAGTCGGCGTCGTTGTTCAGGTCGACGCGCGTGGTGCCGGTGACCGCGTCGTAGAGGACGGCCCACACATCGGTGGTGTCGCCGTCCCGGTTCAGGTCTCCCGCCATGTCGCCACCACGGGTGGCGGCCTCGGAGAAGAGCTGGATCTTGTACGCGCCCTCGGGAGCCGAGTAGGTGCGTCCGCCGATGGTGAAGGTGGGACCGGCCACGGAGGCCGTCATCCGCAGCCACGTACGGTCGCCGTCGCTGACCGGGTCGGTGGCCGTCACCCAGTCGACGATCTTGCGCTCGCCAGTGGTGGTCTTCTGGAGCGCGGGGTGACCGAGGTCGACGCCGGAGTCCAGGACACCGATGGTGATGCCGCGGCCGTCGGCCTTCGGGTTCTGCGCGACGAAGTCGACCGCGCCCGTCTCGAAGGACGGGTTGTACGGGTTCTTCGCCGGGGTCCGCTTGCCGGGCGCCGGGTAGGAGCCCGAGGCCTTCGTCGAGGCGCCGCTCGCCCGGTCGCCCGCGGGAGTCGGGTCGTCGAGCTTGATCTCCTGCTTGAGATCGATGCCGTACACCGACGACAGCTTCTGCGCCGCCTTGAGCGTGGCGTCGGCGGTGGCGGTCGGCACGGTCGCGCGGACGTAGCCGAGCTTGTCGTACGTCTGCCCGAGCACGGACCCCTTGACGGCGTCCAGCTGCCGGGTGACCTCCTCGGTCGCACCGGGGGCCGTGGCGACCATCAGGGTGATGTTCTTCTCGCCCTTGGCCTCGGCCTTCGCCAGCACGTCGGCGTCGGCGCTGCCGAGCTTGTCGCTCTTGCCGCCTGCGGCGGCGGGCTTGACCGGTGCGGTGGAGGGGTCGTCGGCGGCGAAGACCGGGGCGGCGCCGGAGGCGGCCAGCGCGGCCACCAGACCGGCGGCGGCGGCGATCCGGGCCGCACGTCTCGCGCCGGGTATGAAGCTGGGGGATTCCTTGGTCATCAGCATCCCTGTATGTGAAAGAGAGTCCGGAATTCGGTACCCGATGACCGCTCACCCTGTCGTAAATGACAGGGGTTTGTGGAGAGTTGACGGGGGCGAGTATGGGACATGGCGTAGATCCGCCAGTGAGGTCAAAGCGTCACGTGGGACGAATGGGTTGATAGGTGGTTTCATCGAGGCAGGATCACCACGTACGCGGCCGGTTCGCGGTCGTTCGCCGCCATCAGCGCCGTGCGCACCACGGTCCCCTGCTGCGCCAGGGTCTCGCGCAGCTTCCCCGGTGTGACGTGGACGACGGTGATCCCGAGCCGTTCGAGATGGTCACGCTTGGCGGCGTGGTCGCACCGGTGCCCCTCGTCGTCCTCCGGGCGCCCGCTGTCTCCCGGGGTGCGCCAGTCGATCTGGACGGCCACCGCCTGGTCGGGCCAGTACGCGTCGATCCCGCCCAGATGCGGGCCGCCCGGCAACCGCAGGTCCACGTTCCACAGGGGGGCCGGCAGCCCCTGCGTACGGACCATCTCGTACAGCCTGTCCTCCGCGATCGCCCGGCCCTCGGCCAGCAGGGAGTCGACGGCCTCCCTCACGTGGGCCCGCCCCAGCAGCTTGGCCGCGGTCAGCTCCCGTACCACCGCCGCCGGTTCGCAGTGCCCGCTCCGCACGGCCTCCGTCAGCAGCCGGCGCGCCACGGAGCCGTCCGTGATCCCGGCCACGGCATCCGCGAGGGCCCGCTCCACGGGGGCCAGCGGCACCCCGGCCACGCGTACGGGCCTGGGCGTCGCGGCGCCCCGCAGCACCTGTACGAAGCGGGTCGAGCGCAGCCGCCGGGTGCGGGGCACCAGTACGTCGATCCGGTGCAGCGCGCCCACCGGCGGCGCGGAGGAGAACCCGTACAGCGTGAGCGCGGCCATCCCCGTCGCCATGGCCTCCCCGTACCAGGACCCGCCCGGCGCGGGCGCCGGGCGCCGCGCGGACACGGGCGGGCGCCCGGCGTAGAGCAGGGCGCCGTGCAGGCGTTCCTCACCCGTGGGCGGACCGGAGTGCAGGAGGTATACGCCGGGCAGCAGTTGCTGCCACGGGCCACCGGGCAGGCACTGCGCGGCGGTCTGCGCGGCGGACACGCCCCGCGCCCGCAGCTGGGCGGCGGACTGCACGCGGTGCGGCACCTCGTGGGGGCGGAGGGAGAGAGGGGTGTTGTGCGTCATGACCCCGGGGTTCCCGCTCGCGCAGGGGGCCCTAACCCCTGTTACGCGCCCGTCGACATTCCGGGACAACGCCGTCCTAAAGTACGGGAGTTCGACTGCCGAAAACGGTCGTCCCGCCGGAAATGGCACGGGGGCCGTCCGCGTGCGTGTACGAACGTCGCGCGTACGGTTCGTCGGCCCGGGCTGTGTGTGGCGCCCCGGTCCGGGGCACCACACACAGCCGTCCGACGCTTGAGGACGGACCCCTCAGCCCGCGACCCGGCTCACGCCCCGTCGCACGCCTGCCCCCGCAACGCCCGTGCCAGATCGTCCCGCGCCTCCAGAACCAGCCGCCGCAGCGCCGGCGCCGCATCCTCGTGCGAGGTCAGCCACGCGTCCGTCGCCGCCAGCGTCTCCGGACTGTCCTGGAGCCCGGGGAACAGCCCCGACACCACGTCCATGCCGATCTGGATCGACCGCTCGGCCCACACCCGCTCGATCGCGTCGAAGTACGCGCCCGCGTACGGCGCCAGCAGCTCCCGCTGCGACGACTGCACGAAGCCCGAAATCGTCGCCGTGACCAACGCGTTGGACAGCTTGTCCGACTCCACCACCGCCGCCCACGCCTGCGCCTTCACCGCCGCGGACGGACGCGACGCCAGGCACCGCACCTGGTGCCGCTTGCCCGACGCCGTGTCGTCGCGCGCCAGCTCGGCGTCGATGACCGACTCGTCGGCCAGGCCGTGCGAGGCGAGCGGAGACAGGAACGCCCAGCGCAGCTCCTGGTCGACGTCCAGGCCGTCGATGCGCGCGGACCCGTCGAGCAGCCCGGCCAGTAGCTGGAAGTCCGCGTCCGACGAGGCGACGGCCGCGAAGAACCGCGCCCAGGTCAGCTGATGCTGGCTGCCCGGCTCCGCGCCGCGCAGCTCACGCAGTGCGCCCTCGGCCAGCAGCCGGCCGCCCACCTCGCGCCACCCGGGCGCGGCGTAGTGCACGAGCGCCGACTGCGTCCAGTTGTGCAGCATCTGGAGCACGCCGATGTCCGACTCGCGGCCGGAGAAGGCCAGGACGAGTGCGATGAAGTCGCGGGCCGGCAGCAGCGCGTCCCGCGTCAGGTTCCACAGGGCCGACCAGCAGACCGCACGCGCCAGCGGGTCGGTGATGTCACCGAGGTGGGCCCCCAGAGTGGCGAGGGAGCCCGCGTCGAAGCGGACCTTGCAGTACGTGAGGTCGTCGTCGTTGACGAGGATGAGTGCGGGCTGCTCCGCCCCGGCCAGCTCCCCGACCACCGTGCGCGGGCCGGCGACGTCCACCTCGGCGCGGGCGTACCGGACCAGGGCGCCGTCGGCGTCCAGCCGGTAGAGGCCGACCGCGATCCGGTGCGGGCGCAGCTCGGGGTGGGAGGCGGCGGCGTCCTGGAGGACGGCCAGCTCCGTGATCCGGCCGGCCACGTCGTACGTCACGTCCGGTGTGAGCACGTTGACGCCCGCCGTCTGAAGCCACGCACGCGACCAGGCCGTCATATCGCGCCCGGACGTCTCGGCGAGCGTGGAGAGCAGGTCGCCGAGCTGCGTGTTGCCGTACGCGTGCCGCTTGAAGTAGCGCCGGGCGCCTTCGAGGAACGCGTCCCGTCCGACGTACGCCACCAGCTGCTTCAGCACCGACGCGCCCTTGGCGTACGTGATGCCGTCGAAGTTGAGCTTGGCGTCCTCCAGGTCACGGATGTCGGCGGTGACCGGGTGCGTGGACGGCAGCTGGTCGGCGCGGTAGGCCCACGCCTTGCGGTTGTTGGCGAAGGTGACCCAGCCGTTGGTGAAGCGGGTCGCCTCCACCTGGGAGAACGAGCCCATGAAGTCGGCGAAGGACTCCTTCAGCCAGAGGTCGTCCCACCACTGCATGGTGACCAGGTCGCCGAACCACATGTGCGCCATCTCGTGCAGGATGACGTTGGCCCGGCGCTCGTACGACGCGGAGGTCACCTTGCCGCGGTAGATGTACTCCTCGCGGAACGTGACACAGCCCGGGTTCTCCATCGCGCCGATGTTGTACTCGGGCACGAACGCCTGGTCGTACTTCCCGAACGGGTACGGGTAGTCGAAGTTGTCGTGGAAGAAGTCCAGGCCCTGCTTGGTGACGAGGAAGATGTCGTCCGCGTCGAAGTGGCGGGCGAGGCCCTTGCGGCACATCGCGCCGAGCGGGATCTCCAGCGTCGAGCCGTCGTCGAGCACCCGGGTGTAGAGGTCGGTCTCGTAGTGGTACGGACCGGCCACGACCGCCGTGATGTACGTGGAGATCGGCTTGGTCTCGGCGAAGCGCCGCACCTCGCCGTCGCGGGACGCCTCGGCGCCGTTGCTCCAGACCGTCCAGCCGTCGGGGGCCGTCACCTCGAAGCGGAAGGGTGCCTTCAGGTCGGGCTGCTCGAAGTTGGCGAAGACGCGCCGGGCGTCGGCCGGTTCGTACTGCGTGTACAGGTAGACCTCGCCGTCCTCCGGGTCGACGAAGCGGTGCAGACCTTCGCCGGTCCGGCTGTACGCGCACTGCGCGTCGACCACCAGGACGTTCTCGCCCTCGGCGAGGCCGTCGAGCGCGACCCGGGTCCCGTCGAAGACGACCGCGGGGTCCAGCGGCTTCCCGTTCAGCGTCACCGCGCTCACGCTCGGCGCCAGCAGATCGGCGAAGGTCGAGGCCCCCGCACGCGCGGCGCGGAACCGGATGGTGGTCTGCGAGCGGAAGGTGCGCGGGCCGGCCTCCCCTTCGTCCCCGCCGGGCTCGCCGACGGCGGAACGCAGGTCGAGGGCGACCTCGTAACCGTCGACGCTCAGCAGCTCGGCCCGCTCGCGGGCCTCGTCGCGGGACAGGTTCTCACCGGGCACGGGCACTCCTTCGTGTCTCATTCGAACGGCCTCGATCCTCGCATGCCGGTCCTGGCCCCGGTATCCGGGAATGGACGGGCGGCCCGGTGGTGTTGTGCTCGCTCAGTGGACGGGCCCTTCTGAGGAGAGACATGTCTGACAACAGCACGGCGAACGGCAGGACTCCGGTCGACTTCTGGTTCGACCCGCTCTGCCCCTGGGCGTGGATGACCTCCCGCTGGATGCTGGAGGTGGAGAAGGTCCGTGACGTCGAGGTCCGCTGGCACGTGATGAGCCTGGCCGTCCTCAACGAGGACAAGCTCGACCAGCTTCCCGAGGAGTACCGCGACCTCCTGGAGAACAAGGCGTGGGGCCCGGTCCGCGTCGTCGTCGCCGCCCAGCAGGAGCACGGCGACGAGGTCGTCGGCCCCCTGTACACGGCGCTCGGCACCCGCTTCCACAACAAGGGCGAGGGCCCCACGCCCGAGGCGGTCGCGGCGGCCCTGGCGGACGTCGGCCTCCCGGCCGAACTCGCGTCGTACGCGGACTCCGACACGTACGACGCCGAGCTCCGCGCCTCCCACAAGGAGGGCATCGACAAGGTCGGCCAGGAGGTCGGCACGCCGGTCATAGCCGTCCCGGGCGCCGACGGCGAGCAGATCGCCTTCTTCGGCCCGGTCGTGACCCCCGCCCCGAAGGGCGAGGACGCGGCGAAGCTGTGGGACGGCACCCTGCTGGTGGCGTCGATCCCCGGCTTCTACGAGATCAAGCGGACCCGGACCCAGGGCCCGGTCTTCGACTGACCGAGGACAGGGGGCGGGTTCCGGACGACATCCGGGGCCCGCCCCCTTTTCATGTTCACGTGAGGCCGGCCGGTGTCAGACGCCGGCCGGGGCGGCCCATTCGACGAACTGGATGATCACGCCGTTCGGGTCGGTGATCTGGAAGAGGCGCTCGCCCCAGGGCTCCTCCCGCAGCGGCATGGTGATCGCCACGCCCTCGGCCCGCAGCCGCTTCTCCTCGGCTTCGAGGCCGGTGAGGGTGAAGGCGAGGATCAGGCCGGAGGCGTGCTGATCGCGCTGCTCGACCGGCAGGATCTCGATGCCCCGGCGCAGCAGGACGATGTCGACGGCCGCGTCCTCACGGCTGAGCGAGGCGAAGCCGTCGGCTGCGGCCGTCTCCTTGTATCCGAGGTGCGCGGTGAAGAACGCCTGGGAGGCGGCGACGTCGTCGACGGTGAGCGAGACGGTGGAGGTGGAGATCTGCAAGGCCAACTTCTTCCGTTCGAGGCAAACTTACGATGGACGTAACTTTAGGTCGGACGGCAAGGGGTGTCAACATAAATTTACTACGGATGTAAGATTCGCCCATGGGTATCGAAACGAACGCCGAGGACGCCGCGATGGGTCTGCGGGAGTCCAAGAAGCGCGAGACGCGTCAGCTGATCTCCGACCACGCGACCAGACTCTTCATCGAGCAGGGCTTCGAGCGGACGACGATCGCGGAGATCGCCGCAGCCGCGCGCGTGGCCAAGAAGACCGTCACCAACTACTTCCCGCGCAAGGAGGACCTGGCCCTGGACCACCAGGAGGAGTTCGTCGCGGGTCTGGCGCGCACCGCCGCCGCCCGGCCGGCCGGTGAATCCGTCATCGCCGCGCTGCGCCGCGCTCTTCAGGCGGCCGTCGCGGCCCAGGACCCGGTAGCCGGATTCGCGGGCCCCGAGTTCTCCCGCATGATCGCCGACAGCCCCACCCTCTCGGCCTGCCTCCGCGGCCTGCACGACCGGCGCGAGGACGCGCTGGCCGACGTCCTCGCCGAAACGACCGGTTCCTCAGGCGACGAGATCACTGTGCGTACGGCGGCGGCCCTGCTCGGTGCGGTGCACCGCACCCTGTTCCAGCGCATCCAGGACCTCACCCTCGCCGGGCGTACCAACCCCGAGATCGCGGCCGTCCTCGGGGACGAGGTCACCCGCGCGTTCGGTCTGCTCGAACCGGCGCTCGCCGACTACGCGGTGGCCTGACCCCGCGGGGCGGCCCCGAGGCCGGTCGCGGACAGGACCGCGTCGACCGTCTCCTCCACCGTCTGCCCCGCGTTGTCGATCCACGTCCCCGACCGGCCGAGTTCGGCGCGCATCGCGTGGTCCAGGGGCGACCAGTCGGTGGTCAGCACCTTGTCCCGGGTCCGGTTGCGCTCGCGGGCGACGTCGGGGCCCGGTGCCAGGACGACGACGTGGAACCGAGCGGTCGTCAGCGTCTCCCGGTAGAAGTCGAGATGGGTGCGGCGCACGACGACATCGGCGAGTACGGGGACGAAGCCCGCCGCCACGAAACTGTCCGCCAGCAGACAGGCGTGACGGGCCCGCAGGAAGATCTGCCGGTCCGCTTCCGCGTTCCCCTCCATGGTGGGCCACTCGTTCCCGCTGACGATCATGTCCTGGAGCGCGTCCACGTCGATGTGCGCCGACCGCCGCAGCCGCGCGGCGAGCGCGGCGGCCACCGTGGACTTCCCGCTGCCGGGGATGCCGGTCAGCAGGACGGCACAGGGCGCGGGCTCCCGGTCGATGGGGCGGGGATCGAAGGTCAACGGGGGCTCCTCGTGACGGGCGCGGCCGCTTCCAGCTCGTCGACGCTGCCGGACATGATCGTGCGTACGTGCTCCGTGATGTGTTCGGCCGGCCAGTCCCACCAGGCGACGGCGAGGAGGCGGGCGACGTCCTCGTCCGCGTACCGGGTCCGGATCAGCTTGGCGGGGTTGCCGCCGACGATGCCGTAGTCGGGGACGTCGGAGACGACCACCGAGCCGGAACCGATGATCGCGCCGTGCCCGATCCGCACTCCGGGCATCACCGTCGTGCGGTAGCCGAACCAGACGTCGTTGCCGACGACCGTGTCGCCCCGTCCGGGCAGGCCGGTCAGCAGGTCGAAGTGGTCGGCCCAGGAGCCGCCCATCGTGGGGAAAGGGAACGTGGAAGGGCCGTCCATACGGTGGTTGGCGCCGTTCATGATGAACCGCACCCCCGTCCCGATCGCGCAGAACTTCCCGATGACGAGCTTCTCCGGCCCGTAGTGGTACAGCACGTTGCGCGTCTCGAACCCGGTCGCGTCGTCCGGGTCGTCGTAGTACGAGAACTCCCCGACCTCGATCAGCGGCGAGGTCACGAGCGGCTTCAGCTGCACCACCCGTGGCTGGCCCGGCATGGGGTGCAGCACGGTGGGATCGGCGGGTACGAGGCTCATGCGCGCTGCTTCCGACGGGGCTCGACTACGGACGAGCAGTCATGATGGCAGCAGGCTCCCGGCGGCCGCACGCCGATTTCCGTGCGGCCGCCGCACACGCGATCAGGCCCGCAGCTCCTCCCGCGCGCTCGCGGCGATGTCCGGGAAGTCCGTCACGACGGCGTCCACCCCCTGCGCGTAGTGGAAGGCGTACTCGGCGAAGGCGTCGCCGAACTCGGTGGGCACGGTGCCCCGCCGGTACGCGGCCGGCAGGTACTGGTTCTCCGCACGGAAGGTGTACGCGCCGACCTTCAGGCCCGCCGCGTGCGCGTCCGCCAGCAGGGTGAGCGGCGGAACGAGCGAGGACTTGTCCGGGCCGATCCAGTCCGCGTAACGGGCGATCTCGCGCAGCCCGGCCGGCGTCATCATCTCCTTGTACGTGACCGGGTGGCCGTACGGACCACCGCTCGTGCCGAGCGCCTGCCAGAGCGGCAGCCCGAGCCGGGCCTCGGCGATCCGGTGCAGGCTGGACGGTTCGAAGGACTGGACGACGCAGTCGCGGGCGCTCAGCCGGTTGCGGCGGACGACGCGGATCAGTTCGGGCTCCAGCGGCAGCCCGACCGACCGGAAGTACGTGGGGTGCTTCGTCTCCGGGAAGACCGCGATCCGGCGGCCGTGTTCCGTGGACAGGGCGCGGGCCAGGTCGATGACCTCCTGGAACGTCATGACGTCCTGGCGGCCGTCGAAGACGGTGTTGCGGTTGCGGACCAGTGGCAGCCGCTCGACCGCCCGCAGGGTCTTCAGCTCGGCGAGCGTGAAGTCCTCCGTGAACCAGCCGGTGACCGCCCTGCCGTCGACCGTCTTCGTGGTGCGGCGGCCGGCGAACTCCGGGTGCGCGGCGACATCGGTGGTGCCCGATATCTCGTTCTCGTGCCGCACTACCAGGACGTTGTCCTTCGTCGGGACGAGGTCCGGCTCGATCCAGTCGGCCCCGGCCCGTACCCCGAAGGCGTAGGCGGCGGCGGTGTGTTCGGGCCGCCAGCCGGCCGCACCCCGGTGGCCGATGACCAGCGGACGTCCGGGCCGGTGGTCCCTCTTCCCGGACGAGGCGGCGGCGACGGCGGGGCTCGCCGCCGCCGTCGTCAGCGCGGCCGTGGCCAGGAGGACCGAGCGTCGTCTCGGGGCGTGGTTCATGCGGGACTCCTCGCGTGGGACGGAGGAACCACATAAGCGACGGCGGGTTACGGCGCGGCGGACGCAGAACTGCGTCCTCATGTACGGCGGTGCCCGTACGGCGACCCGTGAGGCCCGTCCGGCGATTGAGGGCGAAAACGGCTACCGGGCGGCCCCGGCACCCTTCCTCTGGCGCACCAGACCGATCCCCGCCAGCACCAGCGTCAGCGCGCCCGTGGCCAGCAACTGGTCCCGCGTGTCGGGCTGTCGCAGCATCAGCAGGAAGATCCCGGCCATGGCGGCCAGCGCCACGATCGTCCCCACCGGGAAGAGCCACATCCGTACGACGAGCTTCTCCGGAGCCTCCCGCTCCAGCCGCCCGCGCAGGATCAGCTGCGAGACCGCGATGAAGATCCACACCACGAGGATCACCGCCCCGATCATGTTGAGCAGCCAGGGGAAGACGTCGTCGGGCCGCCAGTAGCTGAGCAGCACGCACAGGAAACCGAAGACGGAGGAGACGAGAACCGCCCGGCGGGGAACACCCGAGCTGATCGTGCCGAGCCGCGCCGGTCCCTGGCCCCGCGCCACCAGCGAGCAGGCCATGCGCGAAGCGCCGTAGATGTTGGCGTTCATCGCGGAGAGCAGCGCGATCAGGATGACCACGTTCATGATCTCGGCGGCGCCGCCAATGCCGAGATGGTCCAGGGTCGCGTAGAACGGACCGACCGCGGCGACCTTCGGGTCGTCCCACGGGACGAGGGTCACGATGACCGCCATCGAGCCGACGTAGAACAGCGCGATCCGCCACATGGCCGTCCGCACGGCCTTCGCGACACCCTGCACCGGGTTCTCCGACTCGGCCGCCGCGATGGTCACGGTCTCCAGACCGCCGTACGCGAAGACCGAGGCGAGCAGTCCGATGATGAAGCCGTTGGAACCGTTGGGCAGGAATCCGCCGTCACCCGTGAGGTTGGACGTGCCCGGCGCGTCCGTGCCCGGCAGGACACCGAGGATCGCCAGGACGCCGAGCACCAGGAAGAGGGTGATGGCGACGACCTTGAGCGAGGCGAACCAGAACTCGAACTCGCCGAAGTTCTTCACGGCGGCCAGGTTCGTGCCGAGGAACATCACCATGAACAGCGCGACCCAGGCCCACTCGGGGGTCCCGGGCAGCCAGCCGGTGACGATCTTCGCGGCGCCGATGCCCTCAAGGCCCACCGCGACACAGAGCAGCACCCAGAACGCCCACCCGGCGGTGAAGCCCGCCCAGGGGCCGATCGCCCGCTCGGCGTGCACGGAGAAGGAGCCGGACGCGGGGTTCGCCGCCGACATCTCACCGAGCATGCGCATCACGAACATGACGAGCAGTCCGGAGATGCCGTAGGCGATGACGATCGAGGGGCCGGCCGCCGCGATACCGGCGCCGGAGCCGACGAACAGCCCGGCGCCGATGACACCACCGAGGGCGATCATCGACAGATGGCGCTGCTTGAGTCCGTGGGTGAGTGCGGAGTCGACCGTGACGGTGCCGGGGGAGTGCGGTCCGGCGGTGGGGGGCGGCGCGGAGGTCCGGGACATGGACGAGCTCAGTTCGGTAGCCGGGACAGGGAAGGCCCACAGTCTGGGCAACACCCCGCCCAGGGGGAACGGCTGTCCGCTATACGGTCACCAGGCTCACACATCGTGCACACCCGGCTACGTACGAGGCGACGCCCCGGCACTCCTCCGGCGGCCCCTGAACTCCCGCCCCACCGCGACCAACAGCACCAGCCCCGTCGCCCCGGCCGACCACAGCACCTGGGGGCGCGCCGCGTCATCGGTCAGCATCAGCACCAGCACCCCGAGCAGTCCGGCCAGCGTCAGCCAGGTCAGATAGGGGAAGCACCACATCTTCAGCGTCAGCGCCTCGGGCGCCTCGCGTTCGATCCGGCCGCGCAGCCGCAACTGGGACGCCGCGATCAGGGCCCAGACGAACAGCAGGACCGCGCCGACCGAGTTGAGCATGTAGAGGAAGACCGAGTCGGGCCACTTCAGATTGAGCAGGACGGAGACGAAACCGAAGGCGACGGAGGCCAGCACCGCCCGCCGCGGCACACCCCCGTCCGGGCCGCCGCCCTCCTCCCCGCCGCCGGACACCTTCAGCAGCGAGCGCGGTGCCTCGCCGCGCTCGGCCAGCGAGAAGATCATGCGGGACGAGCCGTACAGATTGGCGTTGAGCGCGGAGAGCAGTGCCACGAAGACCACGATGTTCATGATCTGTCCGGCGGAGGGCACCCCGACCGCGTCCAGGACCTTCACATAGGGGCTGAGTCCCGCCTGCTGCGCGGTCCACGGCAGCACGGTCACGATCACCAGCATGGAACCGACGTAGAAGAAGAGGATGCGCACCACCGCGCTGCGCACCGCCCGCCCCACCGCCCGCGCGGGATCGTCGGTCTCGGCCGCCGCGATGGTGACGACCTCCAGGCCGCCGAAGGCGAACACCACCGTCAGTACGCCGGAGACCACTCCGTCCCAGCCGTTCGGCAGGAAGCCGCCCTGTCCGGTGAGGTTGGTCAGCCCGACCGGATCGGTGTCCGGGAGCACTCCGAAGACCGCCAGCAGGCCGAGCACCAGGAAGACCACGATCGCGGTGACCTTGAGGGCGGCGAACCAGAACTCGAACTCGCCGAAGTTCTTCACCGCCGTCAGATTGGCCGCGGTGAACACCACCATGAAGACCAGCACCCAGGCCCACGGCTCCACCCCGGGCACCCAGCCGTGCGCGATCTGCGCGGCGGCCGTCGCCTCCACGGCGAGCACGACCACCAGCAGGAACCAGTAGAGCCAGCCCGCACTGAAACCGGCCCACCGGCCAAGCGCCCGTTCCGCGTGGACGGAGAAGGAGCCGGACGCGGGCATCGCCGAGGACATCTCGCCGAGCATCCGCATCACCAGCATCGCGAGCGCGCCGGCGATCAGGTACGAGATGACGATGGCGGGGCCCGCGACCGCGATCCCGGCCCCGGAACCGACGAACAGCCCGGCGCCGATCACCCCGCCCAGCCCGAGCATCGTCAGATGGCGCTGCTTCAGACCGTGGGACAACGGCTCGGACTGCGTGGGGGGCGGTGAGTCGTGCATGGGGTGCGGGTCACTCTCGGATCATTTATGGGGAACCTACAGTCTCACGCCGTATCGCCTGCCCCGGCGAAGGGCCCAGCCCCGCCCCCACCTCAGTGACGAGCATCACGCCCGGGCGCGATTGCGTTCCGCGCTTTGTTCGAACCCGACCAATTCCTCAACCCCCGCTTTGTGGACGGCTGATGGTGATCGAGCGTTCACCCGTGGGCTAACGTCGGCCGGAGTCACCTGTCCTGCTGCCCTCACCCGCGGAGTCCCGATGAGTCTCGCCGCCACCCCCATCCGCTCCGGAGCGGTCCTCGCCGACCTGCTGCCCGCGGCCCGGCACCGTTACGCCGTCGACACGGCCCTCGTCATGGGCGGCGCCGCCCTCACCGGCATCGCGGCCCAGATAGCCGTCCCGGTCCCCGGCTCCCCGGTCCCCGTCACCGGCCAGACCTTCGCGGCGCTCCTCGTCGGCACGGCGCTCGGCGCCCGCCGCGGCTTCCTCTCCCTGGCGGTGTACGCGCTGATCGGCATGGCCGGCATGCCGTGGTTCGCGGGCGGCACCTCCGGCGCGGGCGGCGCCTCGTTCGGCTATGTGCTGGGCATGCTCCTCGCCGCCACCGTGGCCGGCGGTCTGGCCCGTCGCGGCGGCGACCGTTCGGTGCTGCGCACCGCGGGCACGATGGCGGTCGGCTCCGTCATCATCTACGCGGTCGGCGTGCCGTACCTGGCGCTCTCCACCGGCATGTCGATGAGCGCGGCCGTCGCGGCGGGCCTGACGCCCTTCCTGATCGGGGACGCACTGAAGGCGGCCCTGGCCATGGGCGCGCTGCCCGCGTCCTGGAAGCTCATCGGGCGTCGCGGCTGACGCCGTACGCCCCACCGAAGAGGCTCGCCGGGTCGTGACGCGACACCAGACCGGCGAGCCTCTCGCGTGTCCGCGGCCCGTGGAAGCCGTCGGTACGGTCCCCGCCGCCGAAGGAGAAGTTCAGCGAACGCCCCAGGGCCGTACTTCCCAGGACGCAGGCCACCTCCGCGTACAGGGCCCGCACCGACGCCACGTCCGTCCCGTCCAGCGGGGACAGCAGCCGCAGCAGGAACCCGGCGTCCCGGTACGGCACCGCGTTCGGAACGGCGGGCTGCCGGCCCAGGGCCCCGCCCAGGTGGTTGAGCTGGACGACCGTCATCATCGGCGCCTTCGGGCCCGTCAGCTCCAGCACCCGGACAGCCGCCTGCGCCTCCAGCTCGCCGAGCATCGCGCTGTCCCCGTAATACGCGTGCGGGAACGGCGGATCGCTGTGAATGGTGTGGCTGTCGGTGTACGGCATCTCCCGCAGCGAATCGGCGAGGGCGGGCGCCGCCTCCCGCAGTGGAGCGACCAGCCGCGCACCCTCCGCCGCGCTCCCCGTGTACGCGACCCGTACCGAGACGACGTACCGGCCGCGCATCGGCTCCGGCACCTGCGGGAGGTCGGGGAGCGTCAGCGCGGAGAGCGAGGACGTCAGCGCTTCGGGCACGGTCCGTGTCCACTCCAGATAGCGGCGCAGTACGTCGGCGGCGGTGTCGCCGCTCCCGCCGTCGAAGGCGATCGAGCCCCCGTACAGCCGCTCCACGGCGACCAGGCCGGTCTCCAGTGCCGTGACCGCACCGAGGCGGTGGCCGCCGCCGCGCAGCGCCCAGAAGAGCTCGGGCTCGGTGTCCGGGGTGACATGGCGCGGGACGCCGTCCGCGGTCACGAGGTCGAGGGAGCGCACATGGTCGGCGGCGTACCCGAACTCCCTGGCCAGTACGCCCAGTCCGCCGCCCAGCGTGTACGAGACGGCGCCGACGCCCGGTGACGAACCGTTGAGCGGGGCGAGCCCGTGCGGGGCGGCGGCCTCGATCACCTGGCCCCAGGTGGCCCCCGCCCCGATGCGCGCGGTGCGCCGCTCCGGATCGATCTGGACGGAGTCCATCCGGCGCGTACTGATCAGCACCCCGCCCACGCTCGTGCCGGGCCGCCCGTGACCGGTCGCCTCGACGCCCACGGACAGTCCGCGCTCGGCGGCGTACGCCACGGCGGCCCGCACGTCACCGGCGTCCGTGGCGGCCACGACGCGCGCGGGCGTGAGCGCGAAGCCGGTCTGGAAGCCGGCCGTCCCCGTCACATAGCCGTCGTCACCGGGACGGAAGGTGGTGGCAGACATGGAAAGGCTCTCCTTCGCTCGCTGGGGGCTTGCGAAGGAGAGCCTTTCCCACTTACCTGACATCGCCTGTCAGGTATTACCTACTTCTTCCGGGACTCCACGGACTCGGCGGGCTCCGTGCCGTCCACGGCGCCGGACCTCCGGCCGCGGAACTCGCGTACCAGCGAGATCGCCACCACCAGCGCCGCGACCAGCAGCGAGAGGATGACCTGCTCGCGCCCGGTGTCGTCGGTCAGCATGTAGACCAGCACGAACGAGATCATCGCGATCGTCGCCCAGGTCAGATACGGGAAGAGCCACATCCGTACGACCAGCTTCTCCGGCGACTCGCGCAGGATGATGCCGCGCATCCGCAGCTGGGTGAAGCAGATGACGAGCCAGACGAACAGCGCGACCGCACCGGAGGAGTTCAGCAGGAACGCGAACACGGTGTCGGGCCACTGGTAGTTGAAGAAGACGGCGACGAAGCCGAAGACCACCGAGGACAGGATGGCCGCCGTCGGCACGCCGCGCTTGTTCACCTTGGCGAACGCCTTCGGCGCGTCACCACGCTGTCCGAGCGAGAACGCCATCCGCGAGGCCGTGTAGAGGCCCGAGTTGAGGCAGGACAGCACCGCGGTCAGCACGATGACGTCCATGACCTGGCCGGCGTGCGGGATGCCGATGGAGTTGAGCGCGGCGACGTACGAGCCGTCCGCGACGATCGACGGGTCGTTCCACGGCAGCAGCGTCAGGACGACGAAGATCGAGCCGAGGTAGAAGATGGCGATACGCCAGATCACGCTGTTGGTGGCCTTGGACACGGCACGCTGCGGGTCCTCGGACTCACCGGCCGCCAGGGTGACGATCTCGCTGCCCATGAAGGAGAAGACGACCATCAGCACACCGGTGAGGATGGCTCCCGGACCTTCGGGGAAGAACCCGCCGCTGTCGGTGAGATGAGCGATCCCCGAACCGGGGTTGTCCGATCCCGGCAGGAAGCCGAAGACGGCGAGGAAGCCGACGACGACGAAGGCGCCGATCGCCACGACCTTGATCCCGGCGAACCAGAACTCGAACTCGCCGTACGAGCCGACGGAGACCAGGTTCGTCGCCGTCAGCACCACCATCACGATGAGCGCCCAGGCCCACTGCGGAACGCCGGGGATCCAGCCCTCCAGGATCTTGGCTCCGGCGGTCGCCTCGACGGCGAGCACCACGACCCAGAAGAACCAGTACAGCCAGCCGATCGAGAAGCCGGCCCACCGGCCCAGCGCCTGGTCGGCGTAGGCGGAGAAGGAACCGGAGCTCGGGCGGGCGACGGCCATCTCGCCCAGCATCCGCATGACGAAGACGACCATGAGGCCGACCAGCGCGTAGGACAGGAGGATGGCGGGGCCCGCGGCGGCGATACCGGCGCTCGACCCCACGAAGAGGCCCGCACCGATGACACCGCCGATCGCGATCATCGAGAGATGACGGTTCTTGAGTCCGGCCTGGAGTCCGTCCGGCGAGCCGGGGCTGTCCGGCGTTCCGGGCTGTTCGCCCGGCTCCACCAGAGTCGTCTGCGACGTCATGGATCGAGTCCTTACGTGTTCTGATCGCGCCTTGTGGGCGTTGCCGCGGTGGGGGACGTGGGGGTGAAGGGGCGGCAAGTCACGCATTCAAGCCCGAGAAGTACCGGAATTGGAACCCCCTATTCCGATTCGTTCACCGGATCGTTGCCGCTGTGGCGTTGCGCACACGGCGTGCGCAACGCCCAGGAACCTGCCCCGGGCCGCCCGACCCCGCTGACGGATACCCCGTCGGGTTCGTGCCACACTCGGAACATGCGCGTGTACCTCGGCTCCGACCATGCCGGCTACGAACTCAAGAACCACCTCGTCGAGTGGCTGACGGCCCACGGCCACGAGGCCGTCGACTGTGGTCCCCACATCTATGACGCCCAGGACGACTACCCGCCGTTCTGCCTCCGCGCCGCCGAGAAGACGGCAGCGGACCCGGACAGCCTGGGCATCGTCATCGGCGGTTCCGGCAACGGCGAGCAGATCGCCGCGAACAAGGTCAAGGGCGTCCGCGCCGCGCTCGCCTGGAGCGAGCAGACCGCCGCGCTCGGCCGCGAGCACAACGACGCCAACGTGGTGGCCATCGGTGGCCGGATGCACTCGGTGGAGGAGTCCACCAAGTTCGTCGAGATCTTCCTCAGCACCCCGTACTCGGGTGAGGAGCGCCACACCCGGCGCATCGAGATGCTCGCGGCGTACGAGGCGACCGGCGAGCTCCCCCCGATCCCGGCGCACCACCCGCAGCAGGGCTGAACCAGCCCGCACCCCCCTTGTCCCGGGGCGCCGGGGCCGTCCCGGCGGCACGGGCGTGTTGCAACAACCCCCACCCCCGTCCGGGAGACGACGTGCCCAAAGGGAACACAAGCCCCCCCCTCCCCGCTGAACAA
>NZ_JBWKLF010000001.1:419648-466107 GCF_056430475.1 Streptomyces sp. NPDC045968
ATACCCATCCCCCCCCCCCCCCCCCCCCCCCCCCCCCCCCCCCCCCCCACCACCCCCCCCCCCCCCCCCCCCCCCCCCTCCCCCCCCCCCCCCCCCCCCCCCCCCCCCACGGTCGTGTCACAGCAACCTCCACACCTGTACGGGAGCCGACGTGCCCGAGGGACACACGATCCACCGCCTCGCCGCGGACCACAGCGAGCGGTTCTCGGGTGCCCCGGTACGGGTCAGCAGCCCTCAGGGCAAGTTCTCCGGCAGCGCAGCCCTGCTCGACGGCCGCACCTTCACGGGCGTGGACGCCCACGGCAAGCACCTCTTCCTCGGCTTCGGGGACATCGGCTGGGTCCACATCCACCTGGGCCTCTTCGGAAAGCTCGGCTTCGGTACGGCCCCGGCCCCGCCACCCACCGACACGGTCCGGCTGCGCCTGGTGAACGCGGACCACCACGCGGATCTGCGCGGCCCCACCACCTGCGCTCTGATCACCCAGGCCGAGAAGCAGGCGATACACGACCGCCTCGGCCCGGACCCGCTGCGCACGGACGAGGACGGCGAGCGGGCCTGGCGGCGCGTCTCCAGCAGCCGCGTCACCATCGCGGCGCTCCTGATGGACCAGAAGGTCGTCGCGGGCGTGGGCAACGTCTACCGGGCCGAGGTCCTGTTCCGGCACGGCATCGACCCGTACCGCCCCGGCAAGGACCTCAGGCGCGCCGAGTGGGACGCGATCTGGGCCGACCTCGTGCTGCTGATGCGCGAAGGCGTCCGCAACAACCGCATCGACACGGTCCGCCCCGAGCACCTCCCCGAGGCGATGGGCCGCCCCCCGCGCGTCGACGACCACGGCGGCGAGGTCTACGTCTACCGCCGCACGCACCAGCCGTGCCACATCTGCGCGACGGAGATCCGCACGGCCGACCTGGCCGCCCGCAACCTCTTCTGGTGCCCCACCTGCCAAGCGGGCTGAGCCCCACGGACCACCCGCTCTAGAACCCGTGCGGCAGCCACGGCTCGACGTCCGACGAGAACGCCGTCGCCGCCACGCCCAGCGCACCCGCCCGAAGCTCCCGCACCCGGCCCGCCGCCGCCAGCGGGACGAGCGGCACACCCCCCAGGTACACGGACCCCAGTTCCCGGACAGAGAGCGCCAGATCCGCCTCGTCCTCGGTCCGCCGGCAGCTCGCGCCGCCCTTCGCGTCGGCCTGGAGCCGCCAACGCCCCGCGTTCCACGGGCAGAAGGCGTCCTCCACCTCCAGCACCACGTCCACCGGCGCCCGGTACGCACGCGCCTCCAGCGCGGCCCCCACGTCCACCAGACGCACGTACAGCCCGTCCCGCAGCCGCACACCGCAGCGCCGTACGTCCGAGACGAGGTGCAGCAGCGCGTCGTCCGCCGGCCGGTTGGGGCACTCGACCGTGGAGGTCAGGTCGATGTCGAACAGGAACTGCCACAGCGCCGCGTACGAGGCCGGGTCCAGTGCCGCCAGATCACGTACCGCGATCGTGCCCTTGGGTCCCGACCGGTCCCACGCGGGCCTGATGTGGAACGTCGCGTACCCGACGACCTCCCCGCCCCGCTCCGCGAGCACGCACTGCAACGGAGAGCCGCCGCCCCGGGCGGACTCGGGATCGAGCACCGCGTTGCGCTCCCACCCGGGCCTGCGCACCGGCGTTCCCGGCCGGCCCGGAGCCAACCGCGCGTACACCGCCTCGCAGGCGTCGAGTGCCTCCACCGGGTCCGCGAACCGCAGGCGGACCTCGGCGGAGCCGGCAGGCGCCCGGAGCCGCACCCGCGTGGTGTCGATCTCCAGCCCCATCTCCCGGCTGGCCACCCCGTAGCCGAAGCGCCCGTAGATCGCGGGCTCGGAGGCCGTCAGGACGGCCAGCGGTTCACCCAGGGCCCGCACATCGTCCAGTTGGCGCCGCATCATCGACGTCAGCAGACCGCGCCGCCTGTGCGTCGCGGCCACGCTCACCATCGTCACCCCGGCGGCGGGCACGGCCGCCCCGCCGGGCACGGTCACCCGGAAGCTGAACGCCCCGGCCGTCCCCACGCACTCCTCGCCGTCCCAGATCCCGAGGGACCGCTCGGGCTCGGTCAGCGCGGCCCAGAGCTCACGGGCCTCCGGTGACGTCGGCACCGCGCCGAACGCCCGCTCCAGCTTCCCGAACCAGGTGTCCCATTCGGAAGGCCGCAGCACGCGAAGTTGTGTCGTCATATGCCATCCCTACCAGCGGTGCGCCGGACGAGCTACCCGATTTCGAACGCATTGTCGCCGGGGTCCCCCTGCACTGGAGCCCCCAGGGTGGATAAGGTCCCCGCAATGGCACGTCGCGGAGGACCAGACTCGTACGCGGCCCGGTGGCGAAGATCGGCGCACCGGGCCCGCATCGCGCTGCGCAAGTCCGGCGTGGACTACTTCCGCGGCGACGGCTCCGACTGGATCGCCCTCGTCGGCCTGCTGCTCACCGTTCCCGCCATCACCTGCGCCACCCTCCTCAACCCCCTGTGGTGCGCCCCCGCCGCGCTCGTCCTCCCGATCGTCGCGGGCGGCCTGCTGCTGCGGCCGGCCAGCCTGCTCGGCCTGTACGCGACGGCCGCCGCCGCGCTGATCGTGGAGTCCATCGCCCTCGGCCCGTACGGCGCGGAGCCGGTCCGCGTCACCCCCGGCACCGTCCTGGTGGTCGCGGCCTGCGGCTTCTTCGGCCTGGTCCTCGCCCAGTTCAGGGCACGAGTCGGCGTCCCGTGGCGCCGCGGCGGCACCATGCTCTTCGACCTGCGCGAACGCATCCGCGTCCAGAGCGCCCTGCCGAGGCTGCCCCAGGGCTGGCACCGCGAGATGGCCCTGCGCCCCGCGGGCGGCCAGTCCTTCTCCGGTGACTTCGTCGTCGCCGCCCGCACCAACGGCGGCCGGACCCTGGAAGCCGTCCTCACCGACGTCTCGGGCAAGGGCATGGACGCAGGCTCCCGGGCCCTGCTGCTGTCCGGAGCCTTCGGCGGTCTCCTCGGCTCGCTGCCCCCGCACGGCTTCCTGCCCGCCGCCAACGGCTATCTGCTGCGCCAGGACTGGGACGAGGGCTTCGCCACATCGATCCACCTGGTCCTGGACCTGGAGTCGGGCGACTACGAACTCCTCTCCGCGGGCCACCCGCCGGCCCTCCAGCTCCACGCGGGCAGCGGGGTGTGGGAGGAGATGGCGGCGGAAGGCCCCCTGCTCGGTGTCTACGACGGCGCGGAGTTCGACGCGGTCAAGGGCCATCTCGCACCCGGCGACGTCCTGATGCTCTTCACCGACGGCCTCGTGGAGACCTCGGACCGGGACATCGCCGAAGGCATCGACCGGCTGACGGGCGAGGCCGACCGCTATGTCGCCACGGGCTTCGAGGGCGCCGCCTGGCACCTGATCGAAGCGTGCGCGAAGGACGTCAACGACGACCGCGCGCTGCTCCTGCTGTCCCGCCGTACCTCAACCGCCCCCGAACCCTACGGAAGCGGTTGATACACCCCGCCCGTCAACCGGGCAGGGCCCCGTACTCCTTGTCGCGCCCGCCGGGCAGAATCCGGGCCAGTACGTGCGAGCGCCCGGCGGCCAGCGGTGCGAGGACCGCGAGGACGAGTACGTATCCGGCGATGAACGGGGAAAGCCGTTCGTCCAGCCCCGCGCCCGCCGCCATCGTGGCGAGGATCAGGGCGAACTCGCCGCGCGCCAGCAGCGTCGTGGAGATGTTGGCCGTGGCCTTCGGCCCGAAGGCGTACACCTTGGCGGCGGCCAGTCCCGCGCACACGTTCATCGCGACGGTCACCGCGACCGCCGCCAGCACGGGCCACACCACGCTGGGCAGGTCGCCCGGGTTGATCGAGAGCCCGAAGGCGAAGAAGAAGATCGCGCCGAAGGCGTCCCGCAACGGGTGGACCAGCTTGAGGATGCGTGCGCCCGAGGTCGTGCTCCCGAGCATCAGACCGACCATGAAGGCGCCGATCGCGTCGGCGACACCGAACCACTCCGAGACACCGGCGACGAAGACCGCGGCCCCGAGGAAGGAGATGACGAGGAGTTCGTCGTCCTTGGTGTCGATCAGCCGGGAGACGGCCTTGGTGCCGAAGCGGGCGACCAGGGCGAGCAGCAGCAGGAAGCCGAACGCCTTGCCCCCGTCCAGGACCGCCGCGCCGAGACTGTCCGCACCGGACAGGACCGGCTGGAGAGCGGCGAGGTAGAGGGCGAGGAAGACGTCCTCCACGACGATGATGCCGAGGATCGGCTTGGTCTCCGGATTGCCGATGCGTCCGAGGTCGACCAGGACCTTGGTGACGATGGCCGACGACGAGATGCCGAGGACACCGGCGAGCACCAGCGCCTCCGAGGTGCCCCAGCCCAGCGCGAAGCCGAAGCCGAGCCCCGCGCCGACGTTCAGGGCGAGGTACGCGCCCCCGGCGAGCGCCATCCTGCGCCCGCCCTCCTTGAGGTCGTCGAGGTGGAACTCGAGCCCCAGGTAGAAGAGCAGCAGCACCAGACCGAGCGCGGACAGCATCTCCAGGTCGTGCGGGTCGTCGACGAGGACGATGCCGGGGGTGTGCGGGCCGAGCAGGATCCCGGCCAGGATGAACAGGGGAATGGTCGGCAGGCCGATCCGGCCGCCGACGCGGGCGAGGACTGCGGCGGCGAGGAAGGCGCCGCCCATGGCGATGAGGGTGTCTGCGTGTCCGATGAGCCTGATCCTCCGGTCGGTCAAGAGAGCGTCAAGGAATCGTCAGTAATTAGTTTACCGAACGATTGACGTTGCAACTCTCCGTACGGTCCGGACCCCGCCGAACCCCGCCCCCACCTCACAGTCCGTCCGTAGAGTCGGCACCGTGACCACTCCCCAACTGACCCTGGCCGAAGTCGAGGCGATCGCCCGCGAGGCCCACGCAAACCAGACCGACAAGGCAGGACGCCCGTACGCCGACCATCTCGCGGCGGTCGCCGAGGGTGTACGGAAGCGGGGCGGCAGCGACGAACAGATCGCCGCCGCCTGGCTGCACGACGCGGTCGAGGACGACGCGCTCACCCGCGACTGGCTGGACGGGGCGGCCCTGCCGCGGCCCGTCAAAGACATGGTCCTCGCCGTCACCAGACGGGACGGCGAGGACCTCTCCTCGTACACCGCGAGGATTCTCGCGACTCCTGGCGCCCTGCTCGTCAAGGAGTCCGATCTCGCCCACAACGCCGACCCGGCCCGGCTCGCGGTGCTGGAACCGGCCACGCGTACCCGTCTGACCGCGAAATATGCGCAGGTACGAAGGCTGTTGGGGCTCATGGACGGCGAACCGCCCACCGAACAGCGGGTTCAAGCCAACCCGTCGTCGCCCTGACTCAGAGCCTGGCGGCATCCCGGCGGAACGCCCAGTTCATGTCCGGTTCCGTGGCGAAGCGCAGGATGCGGCGTACCGGAGGCGTGCAGAACAGAGTGACGGCCGCCGCCGCGACCAGCGAGACGAGCACGAGCCCGCCGGGCGAACCCAGCCACTCGAAGCGGTCGAACAGCCCGGCGTATCCGGCGCCCTTCACCAGGAAGCCGTGCAGCAGGTAACCGCAGATCGTCCCGGCGCCCAGCACCGTGAACCACAGGTGCCGACGCGGCACCCAGGCCAGGAACGCGGCGGTCAGGACCAGTGCGCAGCCGAACATCGCCAGTGACATCACGGCCCCCGACCACCACGGCGCGCCCATCTCCTGCGCGCTGTTGCTGCGGTAGAACCAGCCGAGCTGCATACGCGGCGCGGCCCAGTAGGCGAAGAGCAGGGCCCCGGCGAGCAACGGCAGGCTCAGCAGCCTGACCTCGCGCCGTCGGACCAGCTGGAAGTGCTCGGGCTTCAGGACCAGTCCGAGCACGAAGAAGGGCAGGAACTGCAGGACGCGCTGGAGATCGAGGTCGTCACCGATCGCCGGTGTCACGGAGGCGAGCACGGCGATCGCGAGCGCCACCGGCAGCGGGTGGCGCAGGGCCTTCCACACCGGAGTGGTGACCCGCCAGACGAACAGCGCGATCAGGAACCAGGTGAGGAACATCGGGTCGAGCAGGCTGATCTCCTGCTCGGGCGCCCCGCCGGCGTACCGCTTGAACAGCGAATAGGCGGTCTCGAACAGCACGTAGGGCACGGCGACACCGGTGATCAGGCGCTTCACCTTGCCCGGGGTCATCTCGAACGAGCGTGAGAAATAACCGGAGATGAGGATGAAGGCCGGCATGTGGAACGCGTACACGACCATGTACAGCGCCCGGGCGGCCCGGCTGCCGTCCATCACCGGTTCCCAGGCGTGCGCGACGGCGACGAGCACGATCGCGAGGAACTTCACGTTGTCGAAGTAGGCATCACGCTTTTTGGCCGGTGCGGTGGCGGCGGGACGGCTCGGCACGGGGGTGGGGGGAGTGCCGGGGGCCGTCAGGGTCTGCACGTGTCTGGGCTCCGACTCCCGGGTCGCAGGGGGGAGTGGGGCCCTCTGAAATACGCTCGGAGCTTGGAACATCTAAGGCACCCTAGACCCGGCGATTGCAATTCGTAAAACCCTCATCAGATATCGCGTGTTCCCGCTCATTCGGAAGTGAAACCACCGACATCTGACCGCTATGCACCATTTAATCCCCCTTAAATAGTGCATAGCGGAGGGTAGTTGGGGCACGTGAATTTCGTCCCACTCTTCGCTGGGAATGGGCTGTGAACGAAGTGTGGGGGTATGGAAACGATCACACTCATTTAAATTCCACTTATCCGGCGCACAGAAAGCTCACAGCTTCCGCGCGGCCCGTCCCGCAGCCCTTGCCCCGCACGGCCCGGGGCCGCCGGGGCGCCCGCCGGGAGCCATCCGCCCCGGAGTGCGCGCGGGCGCGAGTATGGCGCGATTCGGACAGGTTGATTCGTCACCTGGCAGCAACCACAGGGGAGTTGGTGGCACGATGGATGCGACGGGGCGTGCCGCAACGCACGCAGCCGGGCCGGCAAGGCGGACCGACCAAGGGTGTGATCAGTCGTGGCCATTTCACTGTCTGTGGTGCTTCTGTTGGCGATCATCCTGGTGGTGCTGATCCGTGGTGGGTCCATCAAGGCCGGGCCCGCGATCGTCGCGGTGCTCTTCGGCTTCTTCCTGGCATCGACCGGCATGGCGCCGTCGATCAACAGGTTCATGAACTCGCTCGCGGACACCATCAACCAGATCAGCTTCTGATCCGTACGGTCCGAGGGTCCTCCGAGGGTCCGGGGTCAACGCGGAAGGCCCGGTTCGGCAGTCACTGCCGAACCGGGCCTTCGCATGGAGCGGGCGACGGGAATCGAACCCGCGTAGCTAGTTTGGAAGACTAGGGCTCTACCATTGAGCTACGCCCGCACAGACCGCACCGCAGGTCCGTGGACCTCGGCACGAACAGCATCGTAGCGGGTCCGCGGTGTGCTCCGCACACCCGTTGCGGGACCGGCCGGCCGAGTCGGCGGACACCCGCTGTGAAGCGTCCGGTGCAAAGCGTGCGATGCACTGCCCGACTGCATGTACCCTACGTGTCGCACCGACGGGGTGTGGCGCAGCTTGGTAGCGCGTCCGCTTTGGGAGCGGAAGGTCGTCGGTTCGAATCCGGCCACCCCGACCACAGGCAAGATCGCATTGGGGGAGTCATCCCCCTTGCCGTTACTATGCAAATTGCGTGCCCGTGTGTCCGATGAACCGGGCCCGATCCGCGAAGCCGCCGCTGGCGGTCCAGCAGAACCCCAAGAAGTCAGCCCCCAAGGAGACCGAACCGTGAAGAGCGCCGTGGAGACCCTGAACCCGACCCGGGTTCGGCTCAGCATTGAGGTGCCCTTCGAGGAGCTCAAGGACAGCCTCGACGCGGCGTACAAGAAGATCAACCAGCAGGTCACGGTGAAGGGCTTCCGTAAGGGCAAGATCCCCAACCGGGTCATCGACCAGCGGTTCGGCCGTGGTGCTGTGCTGGAGGAGGCCGTCAACGACGCCCTCCCGAAGTTCTACACCGAGGCTGTCAACGAGGGTGAGCTCAACGTTCTGGGCCAGCCCGAGGTCGACATCACCGAGCTGAAGGACGGCGAGCTGCTGTCCTTCACTGCCGAGGTTGACGTGCGCCCCGAGATCGAGATCCCGGACTACTCCGGCATCGAGGTCACCGTGGACGCCCTCGAGGTCACCGACGAGGACGTCGAGAAGGCCGTGGAGCAGCTCCGCGAGCGCTTCGCCTCCACCAACCCGGTCGAGCGCGCCGCCGCCGAAGGCGACGTCGTCACGATCGACCTGGAGGCCAAGGTCGAGGGAGAGGTCCTTGAGGACGGCGTGGCCGCCGGTGTCTCGTACACCATCGGTTCCGGCGAGCTCCTCGAAGGCATCGACGAGGCCGTGACCGGCCTGGAGGCCGGTGGCGAGGCCACCTTCACCTCTCAGCTGAAGGGCGGCTCCGCCGAGGGCAAGGACGCGGAGGTCACCGTCAAGGTCACCTCCGTCGCCGCCCGTGAGCTTCCCGAGCTGGACGACGAGTTCGCCCAGATGGCGAGCGAGTTCGACACGCTCGACGAGCTCAAGGCGGACAGCCGCAAGCGCCTCGAGAACACCAAGCAGTACGACCAGGCCACCCAGGCCCAGGAGCGCGTCCTGGACGAGCTGCTGAAGCTGGCCGAGGTCCCGATCCCCGAGAAGCTTCTCGCGGACGAGGTCCAGACCCGCAAGCACAACCTCGAGCACCACCAGCTCGGTCAGATGGGTCTCGACCTCGAGAAGTACCTGGAGATCCAGGGCAAGACGCTCGAGGAGTTCGAGGCCGAGACCGCCGAGCAGGCGATCAAGGGCATCAAGACCCAGTTCATCCTCGACGAGCTCGTCAACAAGGAGAAGCTGAACGTCAACCAGGAGGAGCTCACCGAGCACCTCATGCGGCGCGCTGCTTCCTCCGGCATGAGCCCCGACCAGTTCGCCCAGGCCGTCGTCGAGGGTGGCCAGGTGCCGATGCTCGTCGGCGAGGTCGCCCGCGGCAAGGCGCTCGCCGTCGTCGTCGAGGCCGCCAAGGTCGTCGACACCAACGGTGAGATCGTCGACCTCGAGGACGACGAGGAAGAGACCACGGAGGCCGTCGAGGCCGCCGAGGGCGACACCGAGAACGCCGAGGACAAGCCCCAGGGCTGAGCCTCGTACCGATCCGTTCGACGGGCTCCGGACGCTGTGCGTCCGGGGCCCGTCGTCGTATCGGCGTGCGACCGTCGGAACCCTTGTGCGGACTGCTTACCTTGCGCTCCCAGCGAACAGTTGGGGAAGCGGGATGGCGTTGTCCTACCTGCGCGTTAGGGTCCATGAAGGAAGGGTGGGGGAGTCCCCGCCCACCCGGTACGAAGACGCTGAGACGGCCGGAGCCGTCAGAGACGAGCAGGTGGATACGTGACGAATCTGATGCCCTACGCCGCCGGAGAGCCGTCCCTCGGTGGTGGCCTCGGCGACCAGGTCTACAGCCGACTGCTCGGCGAGCGCATCATCTTCCTCGGACAGCAGGTCGACGATGACATCGCCAACAAGATCACCGCACAGCTGCTGCTCCTTGCCGCCGAGCCGGACAAGGACATCTACCTCTACATCAACAGCCCCGGTGGCTCGGTGACCGCAGGCATGGCGGTCTACGACACCATGCAGTACATCCCGAACGACGTCGTCACGATCGGTATGGGCATGGCGGCCTCGATGGGCCAGTTCCTGCTGACCGGTGGCGCGGCGGGCAAGCGCTTCGCGCTCCCGAACACCGACATCCTCATGCACCAGGGTTCGGCCGGCATCGGCGGCACCGCCTCGGACATCAAGATCCAGGCCCAGTACCTGCTCCGGACGAAGACGCGTATGGCGGAGATCACCGCCCGCCACTCCGGTCAGACCGTGGAGACGATCATCCGCGACGGCGACCGTGACCGCTGGTACACCGCGGAGGAGGCCAAGGAGTACGGCCTCATCGACGAGATCATCTCGGCCGCGTCGGGCATCCCGGGCGGCGGCGGCACCGGCGCCTGATCCGGCTTCCACCGGACCGGCACCACCTTCCGCACCTCTCGTACGCCGAGAACCCAGCCCACAGAACGCCACCAGGATGGTGAACACCCACATGAACAACTTCCCCGGCGCCTCCGCGAGCGGCCTCTACACCGGCCCGCAGGTGGACAACCGCTACGTCGTCCCGCGCTTCGTGGAGCGCACCTCGCAGGGTGTGCGTGAGTACGACCCGTACGCGAAGCTCTTCGAGGAGCGCGTGATCTTCCTCGGCGTCCAGATCGACGACGCCTCGGCCAACGACGTCATGGCGCAGCTCCTGTGCCTGGAGTCGATGGACCCGGACCGCGACATCTCGATCTACATCAACAGCCCCGGCGGCTCGTTCACCGCGCTCACCGCGATCTACGACACGATGCAGTTCGTGAAGCCGGACATCCAGACGGTCTGCATGGGCCAGGCGGCCTCCGCCGCCGCCGTCCTGCTGGCGGCGGGCACGCCGGGCAAGCGCATGGCGCTCCCGCACGCCCGTGTGCTGATCCACCAGCCGTCCTCGCAGACCGGCCGTGAGCAGCTCTCCGACCTGGAGATCGCGGCCAACGAGATCCTCCGGATGCGCACGCAGCTGGAGGAGATGCTGGCCAAGCACTCCACCACCCCGCTGGAGAAGATCAGCGAGGACATCGAGCGCGACAAGATCCTTACCGCGGAGGACGCTCTCGCGTACGGTCTGGTGGACCAGATCGTCTCCACCCGTAAGACCACAGCAGGCGCTTCCGTCTGAGTCGGTCTTTCCCCTTGGCACGTTCCGTTTGCACGGTCTCGGCCGTGTGAACCGTGCCAAGGGGGGCCCGTACGGGGGGTCAGGCAAGGTACCGTCGGATAGAGGCACCAGGAGCCGCTGAACCAGGCGTCTCCCAGGCGAAGGGGAAGCACCTCGTGGCACGCATCGGTGATGGCGGCGACTTGCTCAAGTGCTCGTTCTGCGGAAAGAGCCAGAAGCAGGTGAAGAAGCTCATCGCGGGACCCGGTGTGTACATCTGCGATGAGTGCATCGATCTCTGCAACGAGATCATCGAGGAGGAGCTCGCGGAGACCTCCGAGGTGCGGTGGGAGGAGCTTCCCAAACCGCGCGAGATCTACGAGTTCCTCGAGGGGTACGTCGTAGGGCAGGAGCCCGCGAAGAAGGCCCTCTCGGTCGCTGTGTACAACCACTACAAGCGGGTCCAGGCCGGCGAGAACAGCAGCGGGGCCAACCGCGACGACGCGATCGAGCTCGCGAAGTCCAACATCCTGCTGCTGGGCCCCACGGGCTCGGGCAAGACGCTCCTCGCGCAGACGCTGGCCCGCATGCTCAACGTCCCGTTCGCCATCGCGGACGCGACGGCGCTGACGGAGGCCGGCTATGTCGGCGAGGACGTCGAGAACATCCTGCTGAAGCTGATCCAGGCCGCCGACTACGACGTCAAGAAGGCCGAGACCGGGATCATCTACATCGACGAGATCGACAAGGTCGCCCGCAAGAGCGAGAACCCGTCGATCACCCGCGATGTCTCCGGCGAGGGCGTCCAGCAGGCCCTGCTGAAGATCCTGGAGGGCACCACCGCCTCCGTACCGCCGCAGGGCGGCCGGAAGCACCCGCACCAGGAGTTCATCCAGATCGACACGACGAACGTGCTGTTCATCGTGGGCGGCGCCTTCTCCGGTCTGGAGAAGATCATCGAGTCGCGGGCCGGCGCCAAGGGCATCGGCTTCGGCGCGACGATCCGCTCGAAGCTGGAGATCCAGGCGAGCGACCAGTTCCAGGAGGTCATGCCGGAGGACCTGGTGAAGTTCGGGATGATCCCGGAGTTCATCGGCCGTCTTCCCGTGCTGACCTCGGTCCACAACCTGGACCGCGAGGCACTGCTCCAGATCCTGATCGAGCCGCGCAACGCCCTGGTGAAGCAGTACCAGAAGCTGTTCGAACTCGACGGCGTGGAGCTGGAGTTCGAGCGTGAGGCGCTGGAGGCCATCGCCGACCAGGCGATCCTGCGCCAGACGGGCGCCCGCGGTCTGCGCGCCATCATGGAGGAAGTCCTCCAGTCCGTGATGTACGAGGTGCCGTCCCGCAAGGACGTCGCCCGCGTGGTCATCACACCGGATGTCGTCCGCAACAACGTCAACCCGACGCTGGTCCCGCGCGAGCCGCGCACGATCGGCAAGAACGACGGCGGCCGCCACGAGAAGTCCGCGTAGCGGCAGCGGTTCTCACACGTACGCCGAAGGGGCGCCCGGCCGGTTGAACGGCTGGGCGCCCCTTCGGCGTCGTACCGGGATCAGATCTTGGTGCGAGAGGTGTTGTAGAGCTTCGCGGCCAGCGCGGCCACGTCGTCCTGAGCCATGCCCTTGCCGCTCATGGAGAGGGCCACGTCCACACCGACGAGCACGCCGACGGTGCTGTAGTCGGCCCAGACGCAGATGGGGACCTGGAACTCCTTGGGGCCCTTCGCGGCGCTGCCGTCGCCCTCCTTGTTGACCATCTTCATGTCCTGGCACTTCATCAGTGCGCCCTTGAATCCGGCCGGTGTGACGGCCTTGGGACTGCCGATCAGCGAGACCTCCATCCCGGAGCCTCCGTTGAAGTCCTCACCGGCGTTGTCGAAGGAGCCGTCGATGACCTTCGCCGGGTCGGTGACATCGCCCCAGATGCCGCTGAGGGTGAGGACCTTCCCGGAGAGCTCGGCGCCGGAGTTGTACGAAGCGCCCGCCTGCTGGGGGTTCTTGATCCCCATGGCCTCCGCCTCGGTCTTGTCCTTGCCGGTCAGCGGACCCGACGCCGCCTGGCCCGCGCCGTCCTTCTTGTAGTCGTCCACGGAGGCCGCGGGCGTCAGCTTGTAGCCCTTGGTGGAGTCCGAGACGTCACTGTTGCTCGCGCCGCCCCCCGACGTCGCGAAGTACACGCCGCCGCCGATGACGGCCAGCGCCACGACGACGCCCGCCACGATCAGACCGGTCTTCTTCTTGGGCGCCGCCGGCGGCATCTGGCCGCCGTAGGCCGGCTGGCCGCCGTACGGGGGCGTGGGCGGCTGCTGGCCGTACGGGCCCGGCTGCTGGCCCTGCGGGTAGCCGTAGCCCTGCGGGGGCTGCTGCTGCGGCGGGACACCCTGAGGGGCCTGCTGCGGGTACCCGTAACCGGGCTGGCCCTGCGGCGGACCCTGCGGCGGCTGGCCGCCGTACGGGCCCGGCTGCTGTCCGTACGGTCCGGGCTGGCCCTGCGGCTGCTGCCCACCGTACGGGCCCGGCTGGTTGTAGCTCATGCTGCTGTCCCCTCCAGAATGCTTATGCGTTCCCGACATCCTCGCGGACACGGCCCTGACGTGGGGCACCGGGCGGCACACCGTTACTGAACCAACCGGTTTCAGTGCAGGACTGTGACGGCCCTAAACTGTCCCTCGTGACCGAGAACACTCAGCAGCAGACAGCCAGCAACCCCGAACTGCCGACCCAGTACGCGCCGGCCGAGGTAGAGGGGAAGCTGTATGAGCGCTGGGTAGAACGTGGGTATTTCGAAGCCGACGAGCACAGCGACAAGCCCGCGTACAGCATCGTCATCCCCCCGCCGAACGTCACCGGAAGCCTCCACCTGGGGCACGCCTTCGAGCACACGCTGATCGACGCCCTCGTCCGCCGCAAGCGGATGCAGGGCTTCGAGGCGCTCTACCAGCCCGGCATGGACCACGCCGGCATCGCCACCCAGAACGTCGTCGAGCGCGAGCTCGGCAAGGAGGGCAAGTCCCGCCACGACCTGGGCCGCGAGGCGTTCGTCGAGCGCGTCTGGCAGTGGAAGGACGAGTCCGGCGGTCAGATCTCCGGTCAGATGCGCCGCCTCGGCGAGGGCGTCGACTGGTCCCGTGAGCGCTTCACGATGGACGAGGGCCTCTCCAAGGCCGTCCAGACCGTCTTCAAGCGCATGTACGACGACGGCCTGATCTACCGCGCCGAGCGCATCATCAACTGGTGCCCCCGCTGCCTCACCGCGATCTCCGACATCGAGGTCGAGTACCAGGAGGACGACGGCGAGCTCGTCTCCATGACGTACGGCGAGGGCGACGAGACCATCGTCGTCGCCACGACGCGGGCCGAGACGATGCTCGGTGACACAGCCGTCGCCGTCCACCCCGACGACGAGCGCTACAAGCACCTCGTCGGCAGGCAGATCAAGCTGCCGCTCACCGAGCGCACCATCCCGGTCGTCGCCGACCACCACGTCGACCCGGAGTTCGGTACCGGCGCCGTCAAGGTGACCCCGGCCCACGACCCGAACGACTTCGAGATCGGCAAGCGCCACGACCTGCCGTTCCTCACGGTCATGGACGAGCGCGCCGTCATCACGGTCCCCGGCCCCTTCGAGGGACTCGACCGCCTGGAGGCCCGCTCCGCCATCGTCGCCGCCCTGCGCGCCGAGGGCCGGATCGTCGCCGAGAAGCGGCCGTACGTCCACTCCGTCGGCCACTGCTCGCGCTGCAAGACCACGATCGAGCCGCGCCTCTCCCTCCAGTGGTGGGTCAAGGTCGCCCCGCTCGCCAAGGCGGCCGGTGACGCCGTCCGCGACGGCAGCGTCAAGATCCACCCGCAGGAGATGGAGAAGCGGTACTTCGACTGGGTCGACAACCTCCACGACTGGACGATCTCGCGCCAGCTCTGGTGGGGCCACCGCATCCCCGTCTGGTACGGCCCGAACGGTGAGGTCGTCTGTGTCGGACCGGACGACGAGGCCCCCACGGGCGAGGGCTGGACGCAGGACAGCGATGTCCTGGACACCTGGTTCTCCTCGGGCCTGTGGCCCTTCTCGACGCTGGGCTGGCCCGAACAGACCGACAGCCTCGCGAAGTTCTACCCGAACTCCGTCCTGGTCACCGGCTACGACATCCTCTTCTTCTGGGTCGCCCGGATGATGATGTTCGGCCTGTACGTCAACGACGGCGTCCCGCCGTTCGAGACGATCGTCCTGCACGGCATGGTCCGCGACGAGCACGGCAAGAAGATGTCGAAGTCCTTCGGCAACGTGGTCAACCCGCTGGACTGGATGGACAAGTACGGCTCCGACGCCCTGCGCTTCACGCTGGCGCGCGGCGCCAACCCGGGCGTCGACGTCCCGATCGGCGAGGAGTGGGTCCAGGGTTCGGCGAAGTTCGCCAACAAGATCTGGAACGCCACGCGCTTCGCGCTTATGAACGGCGCCACGATCGAGGGCGAACTCCCGTCCGCCGACGAGATGTCGGTGACGGACCGCTGGATTCTCTCGCGGCTCAACAAGACGGTCGCCGAAGTCGACGCGTTCTACGACGACTTCCAGTTCTCCAAGCTCAGCGAGGCGCTCCGGCACTTCGCCTGGGACGAGGTCTTCGACTGGTACGTCGAGCTGTCCAAGACCACGTTCTTCGCGGGCGGCAAGCCCGCCGAGGTCTCGGGCCGCGTCCTCGGAGAGGTCCTCGACGTGATGCTGCGCCTGCTGCACCCCGTCGTCCCGTTCGTCACGGAGACGCTGTGGACGGCGCTCACCGGCCGTGAGTCCGTCGTCATCGCCGACTGGCCCACCGACTCCGGCTTCCGCGACGACGCCGCTGAGCAGGAGATCGAGCTGGTCCAGCAGGTCGTCACCGAGGTCCGCAGGTTCCGTTCCGACCAGGGGCTCCAGCCGGGCCAGAAGGTTCCGGCGCGGCTGACCCTGACCGGCACGGCGCTCGCCCCGCACGAGGCGGCCATCCGCCAGCTGCTGCGTCTCCAGCCCGCCGAGGACGGCTTCCAGGCCACGGCGACGCTGCCGGTCGCGGGCGCCACGGTGGCGCTCGACCTCTCCGGCACCATCGATGTCGCGGCCGAGCGCAAGCGCCTGACGAAGGACCTCGACGCGGCCCGGTCGGAGGTCGCTCAGGCCAACGGCAAGCTCGGCAACGAGGCGTTCGTGGCGAAGGCCCCGGACCACGTCGTCGACAAGATCCGTGGCCGCCTGACCAAGGCCGAGGCGGACATCGCGCGAATCCAGGGACAGCTGGACAGCCTGCCCGCGGCCTGACCACCCGCGCGGCCTGACCACCCGCGCAAGGCCCCGGACCCCACGGTCCGGGGCCTTGCGCGTCCCGCGGGGGAGAGCCGGGGAGGCCGTGTCGGTGGTCCTCCGTAGACTGGACCCGTGACCGAGCAGCCCGACCCCAGCGACAACAGCTTCGACGAGATCGTCGACGCCGAGACCCAGCGCGACCCCGACCTGGCGGTGATCGAGGCCGGGAGCCGCACACTGCGCACCCATTCGGGACCGCCGCAGGGCGCCGAGGTTCCCGCCCGCCCCACCGACCCGGAGATCGACAAGGCACTGCGCGCCGTGGAGCAGGAGCTCGCCGGCCGCTGGGGCGAGACCAAGCTCGAACCTTCGGTGACGCGCATCGCGGCACTGATGGACGTGCTCGGTGAGCCGCAGCGCGCGTACCCCTCCATCCACATCACCGGGACCAACGGCAAGACCAGCACGGCCCGCATGATCGAGGCCCTGCTGAACGCCTTCGACCTGCGCACCGGCCGCTACACCTCGCCGCACGTCCAGTCGATCACCGAGCGGATCAGCCTGGACGGCGTCCCGATCGAGGCCGAGCGCTTCGTCGAGACGTACGAGGACATCAAGGCGTACGTCGAGATGGTCGACGCCCAGCAGGACATCCGGCTGTCGTTCTTCGAGGTGCTGACGGGCATGGCGTACGCGGCCTTCGCCGACGCGCCGGTCGATGTCGCGGTCGTCGAGGTCGGCATGGGCGGCACCTGGGACGCGACCAACGTCATCGACGCCTCGGTCGCGGTCGTCACCCCCATCTCGCTGGACCACACGGACCGCCTCGGCAACACGCCCGCGGAGATCGCGGGGGAGAAGGCCGGCGTCATCAAGCAGGGCGCGACGGTCATCCTGGCGCAGCAGCCCGTGGACGCCGCTCAGGTGATGCTGAAGAAGGCCGTCGAGGTGGACGCCACCGTGGCCCGCGAGGGCATGGAGTTCGGCATCGTCTCCCGGGAGATCGCGGTCGGCGGCCAGTTCCTGACCCTGCGCGGGCTGGGCGGTGAGTACGACGGGATCTTCCTCCCGCTGTACGGAGCCCACCAGGCGCACAACGCGGCGGTCGCGCTCTCCGCGGTCGAGGCGTTCTTCGGCATCGGCGCCGAGCAGAGCGGCTCGCTGGACATCGAGGCGGTCCGCAAGGCGTTCGCCTCCGTCGTCTCGCCGGGCCGCCTCGAAGTCGTGCGCAGCAGTCCGACCGTCGTCCTGGACGCGGCCCACAACCCGGCCGGCGCGCGCGCCACCGCGGACGGGCTGTCGGAGGCGTTCAGCTTCTCCCGGCTCATCGGCGTGGTCGGCACGAGCGGTGACAAGGACGTGCGCGGGCTCCTCGAAGCCTTCGAGCCGATCTTCGCCGAGGTCGTCATCACGCAGAACTCCAGCGGGCGGGCGATGGACGCGGACGAACTGGCCGCCATCGCCGTCGAGGTCTTCGGCAACGACCGCGTCCAGGTCGAGCCGCGCCTCGACGACGCGCTGGAGGCGGCGATCACCCTGGCCGAGGAGGAGGACGAGTACGCGGGGGCGGGAGTCCTCGTGACCGGCTCGGTGATCACGGTCGGCGAGGCCCGGCTGCTTCTGGGAAAGGGCTGACCTGTGCGTATGCTCTGCGCGTCGACGCTGCTCGGCGAGTTCTTCGTCATCGGCTTCGCCGGTCTGGTGGCCATGAAGTCCGACGACCTGTCGACGGCCACGGTGTGGACCGTCTGCGGTATCGGCATGCTGCTGTCCGTGGTCCTCTGCGGTCTCATCACCCGTCCGGGCGGCATCCAGCTGGGTTGGGCGCTCCAGGTCGCGCTGGTGCTGAGCGGCTTCGTCGTCCCGATGATGTTCGTCCTCGGCCTGGCCTTCGGCGGCCTGTGGTGGGCCTCTCTGCACTACGGGCGCAAGATCGACGAGGCGAAGGCCAGATGGGCGGCGCAGGAGGCCGCGCGGACACCGGCCGCGAGCTGACGTCCACCGTGCCGCCGGGCGCACCGGCGGCACGTAAACCCGCCCGTCGGTCCGTTCACGCGCCCCTGTAATCTCGCTTCACCGCACCCGTATGCCTGCAAGGAGCCGTACATGACTCAGCGCACCCTCGTCCTTCTCAAGCCCGACGCCGTCCGGCGTGGGCTGATCGGCGAGATCGTCGGCCGCATCGAGCGCAAGGCCGGCTGGCAGATCACCGCGCTGGAGCTGCGCACGCTCGACCAGGAGACGCTGGAGCAGCACTACGGCGAGCACAAGGGCCGCCCGTTCTACGAGCCGCTCGTCGAGTTCATGGCATCCGGCCCCGTCGTCGCTCTGGTGGCCGAAGGCGAGCGGGTCATCGAGGGCGTCCGCGCCCTCGCGGGACCGACCGACCCGATCGCCGCCGCGCCCGGCTCGATCCGTGGCGACTTCGGCACGATCACCCGTGAGAACCTCATCCACGCCTCGGACTCCGAGGAGTCCGCAGAGCGAGAACTGAAGCTGTTCTTTCCCGGACTTTCCTGACCCCGGATCAGCCAAACAGCGCTCATGACCTGGGGCGACCGAAGTAATTCGGTCGCCCCTCCGCATAGGGTCTGCGATCGCGGGAACGCATCCCTCCGACGTATCGTCACCATGAGTGGAACGGACACCCGTTCCGCCCACAATGGCGCAGGACCGTCGCGCTGTGTCCGTGCTCACGGCACTACGATGGAAGCTTCCACGCCCACAGCGCCAACCTCGCCTACCAAAAACAAGCCAATCGCTTCAATTGGGAAGGCCCGACGCATCCTCATGGGGAACAAGGGGAACTCAATGTCGTTCATCGGCCGTGACATGGCTATCGACCTCGGGACTGCCAACACGCTGGTGTACGTCAGGGGGCGCGGCATCGTTCTGAACGAGCCGTCCGTCGTGGCCATCAACACCAACACGGGTGGCATTCTCGCGGTCGGTTCCGAGGCCAAGAAGATGATCGGCCGCACACCGGGCAACATCGTCGCCGTGCGGCCACTGAAGGACGGCGTGATCGCCGACTTCGAGATCACGGAGCGCATGCTCCGCTACTTCATCCTCAAGATCCACAAGCGCCGCTACCTGGCCCGTCCGCGGGTCGTCGTCTGTGTGCCCTCCGGCATCACAGGGGTCGAGCGACGCGCCGTCATCGAGGCATCGACGCAGGCCGGCGCGCGTCAGGTGCACATCATCGAGGAGCCCATGGCGGCGGCCATCGGCGCCGGCCTGCCGGTCCACGAGGCCACCGGGAACATGGTCGTCGACATCGGTGGCGGCACCACCGAGGTCGCGGTGATCTCGCTCGGCGGAATCGTCACTGCCCAGTCGATCCGGGTCGCCGGTGACGAACTGGACAACGCGATCATCCAGCACATCAAGAAGGAGTACTCGCTCCTCCTCGGTGAGCGGACCGCCGAACAGATCAAGATCACGATCGGTTCCGCGTACGACCTGGACAAGGACGAGCACACCGAGATCCGGGGCCGCGACCTCGTGTCCGGGCTCCCCAAGACCGTCGTCATCTCGGCAGCCGAGGTCCGCAAGGCCATCGAGGAGCCGGTCAACGCGATCGTCGACGCGGTGAAGACGACCCTCGACAAGTGCCCGCCGGAGCTCTCCGGCGACGTCATGGACCGGGGCATCGTCCTCACCGGCGGCGGCGCGCTGCTGCGCGGTCTCGACGAGCGGCTCCGCATGGAGACCGGCATGCCGATCCACATCGCCGAGGACCCGCTGGACTCCGTGGCACTCGGTTCCGGCAAGTGCGTCGAGGAGTTCGAGGCGCTCCAGCAGGTGCTGGACGCCCAGCCGCGCAGGTGACGGTCCCTCGGTCGGCCCCCGCACCCGTACGGGTGCGGGGGGCCCGGCGGACGCAGCCGCCCCGTAGAACAGATCGTTGATATACAGGCACGAACATTCCGACGAGGAAGGCACGGCCGCCGCACGTGAGGGACACACGAGAGAGCCGGCTGCTCCTGGTGCTGCTGGTTGCCACCGCGTTCGCACTGATCACGGTGGACATCCGTGGCGGCGAGGAGTCGCCGGTCGACGGCGCCAGGCAGGCCGCCGCAACGGTCTTCGGGCCGGTCGAGAACGGCGTCGCGGCAGCGGTGGACCCGGTGGGCAACGCCATAGGAGCCGTACGGGACTCCGGAGACCGGCATGACCGGATCGCGGCCCTCGAACACGAGAACGCGGCACTGAAGGCGAAGCTCGGCAGCGACGACCGCAACCGCAGCCGGGTCCGCCAGCTCGACATGATGATGAAGAACGCGGGCGCCGGACAGTACGGCATCAAGGCCGCCGAGGTCATCGCCATAGGAGCGGCCCAGGGCTTCTCCTGGACGATCACCATCGACGCGGGCGCCCACGACGGCCTCAAGCGCGACATGACCGTCCTCAACGGTGAGGGACTGGTCGGCCGGGTCACCACCGTCGGACCGAACACCGCGACCGTCCTGCTGGCCAACGACCCCGACTTCACCGTCGGCACCCGGATGGAGAAGACCGACGAGCTCGGCTTCGCCACCGGCCAGGGCTCCCGGCCGCTCTCGGTCCAGTTCCTCAACGGCAAGGCCAAGGTGAAGAGCGGCGATCGTCTCGTCACCTTCGGCTCCAGCAAGGACAAGCCGTTCGTCCCCGGAGTCCCCGTCGGCGAAGTCGTCCGCGTTGACCCGTCCGGCGGCGCCCTCACCCGGACGGTCTACGTCAAGCCGTACGTCGGCTTCACCAAGCTCGACATCGTCGGCATCGTCGTCCAGGCACCGCGCGAGGACCCCCGCGACATGGTCCTGCCCAAGCAGCCCAAGAAACCCGAGAAGCCGAAGCCCACCCCGACGGTCACGGTCACCCTCCAGCCGAACGGCGACCTCGTCGACGGCGCCGGAAAGGTCGTCGGGAACGTCAACGAGAGCGGCGGGCCCACGGAGAACGACGCCGCCGGCCAGCCGGGGAACGCCGATCCCGCCGACCCGGCGGGCAACGCCGATCCCGCCGGCGACACCGCAAACGACCAGGAGTAGAGCTGACCCCCATGCGCCTCAACCGGACACTGCTCTCCGTCGCCCTGGTCGTGGTCGCCCTCGTCGTCCAGGTCTCCGTACTCGCCCGGCTCCAGCTCCCCGGCGCCGTCCCCGACCTCCTGCTGCTCGTCGTGGTCGCGCTCGCCCTCGTCTACGGCCACGTCAGCGGAGCCCTCATCGGCTTCGGCGCGGGCCTCCTCGCCGACCTGGCACCCCCCGCCGACCACGCCGCCGGGCGCTACGCCCTGGTGCTCTGCGTCATCGGCTACCTCGTGGGCCTGGCCAGACCGGAGAACGGGCAGCTCAAGTCGGCGTTCGTCCCGATGGCCGTCGTCGTCGCCGCGGCCGTCGGATCGACCTTGCTGTACGCGGGAGTCGGCGCCCTCGTCGGTGACACGGCCGCCCGCCACGTGGGCCTGGCCAGTCTGCTGTTCACCGCCGCGGTCTACGACCTGCTCCTCGCGCCGTTCACCGTGCCGCTCATCATGGCGCTCGCCAGACGTACCGAGAACGACCCGCTCGCCGAGAGTTCGAACGGCGGCGACGTCGCCGCGGGCTGGCTCTCCTCGGGCACAGGACTTCGCATCGGCAGCCAGCGCGGCGGACTGCGCGTCAAGGCAGCCCGGAACCGCGCCGCACGCGCGGGAAGGATCAAGGGGGTCAAACGACTGTGAGGCCGGACCAGTACCTGATCACCACCGGGGGCGCCGCATGAGGCTCTGCTTCCCGGGGGGCAACCACAACCCCCGAACCCCCGGCCGGACCACCACCGGGGGCGCCGCATGAGCAACATTCCCGAGACGGGCCGGACCCAGCGGGTCCAGATCCGTCTCATCGTCATTCAGGTCCTTGTCTTCTCCCTGCTGCTGACGCTCGGCGGCCGTCTCTGGTACCTCCAGATCCGCAACGGCCAGGAGTACACGGACGAGGCGAAGAACAACCACGTCCAGCAGGTCGTCCAGCCCGCCGTCCGCGGCGCCATCCTCGACGCGCGGGGCGTGCCCCTCGCCGACAACGAGACCCGGCTCGTCGTCTCCGCCAGCCGCACCGAGCTGATGAAGATGAAGGACGACGGCCAAGGCGTCCTCACCCGGCTGGCCGAAGTCCTGGACATGGAACCCAAGGACGTCCTCGACAAGGTCCGGCTCTGCGACTCCAAGACACCGCAGCCCTGCTGGAACGGCTCGCCCTACCAGCCCATCCCGGTGACGGACGAGGCCACCACCCAGCAGGCCCTCCAGATCCGTGAGCGTGCCGAGGACTTCCCCGGCATCACCGCCGAACCCACGGCCGTACGCCGCTACGCCGCACCCGGCAAGGCCAACACCGCCCAGGTGCTCGGCTACCTCTCACCGGTCACCGACGAAGAGCTCACCAAGGCCCAGGACACCGACTCCCCGTACCTCCGCTCCGACCAGGTCGGCCGCTCCGGCCTGGAGCGCACGTACGACAAGGAACTGCGCGGCAAGGCCGGCGTCACCCGCTACGAGGTCGACAACCTCGGCCGTGTCATCGGGCAGGCCGAGAACGACAAGGCGGAGCCCGGCGCGAGTGTCGTCACCTCCATCGACGCACGGGTCCAGGCCGTCGCCGAGTACGAGCTGAACAAGGCCATGGAGACGGCCCGCAAGGAGATGGACCGCAACACCAACGAGCTCTACAAGGCCGACTCCGGCGCTGTCGTCGTCATGGAGTCCAAGACCGGACGCATCGTCTCGATGGCCTCCCTGCCCACCTACGACCCCAACGCCTGGGTCGGTGGCATCTCCGGCAAGGACTACGCCGAGCTCACCGGCAAGAAGTCCAACTTCCCGCTGCTGAACCGGGCCATCCAGGGGCAGGCCGCCCCCGGGTCCATCTTCAAGGTCGTCTCCTCGACCGCAGCGGTCAACGCCGGATACCCCTTCGACGGCAACTACCCCTGCCCCAGCTCGTACTCCATCGGCGGTCAGGTCTTCAAGAACTTCGAGTCCCAGGGCTACGGCAGCATCAGCCTCGGCCGCGCCCTGGAGGTCTCCTGCGACACCGTCTACTACGGCCTCGCGCACAGGGAGTGGCAGCGCGACGGCGGCATCCAGCCGAAGAAGAAGACCAACGACTGGTTCTACAAGACGGCCCACCAGTTCGGTCTCGGCAAGGAGACCGGAATCGACCTCCCCAACGAGGTCACCGGCCGTGTCCCCGACCGCCAGTGGAAGGAGAACTTCTTCCGGGCCAACAAGGACGGCTGGTGCAAGCAGGGCAAGAAGGACGGCACGTACGTCGAGAAGATCGCGTACGAGAACTGCCTCGAAGGCGACAAGATGCGCGCCGGTGACTCCGTCAACTACTCGATCGGCCAGGGAGACACCCTCGTCACCCCGATCCAGATGGCGACGATCTACGCGGCCATCTCCAACGGCGGCACGCTCTACAACCCGACCGTCGGCAAGGCCATCGTCAGCGGCGACGGCAAGACCGTCCGCGAGATCAAGCCGAAGTCGCACGGCAAGCTGCCCTTCAAGGGAAACACCCGCGACGTCATAGACGAAGCCCTGGCGGGTGTCGCGACCCGGGGCAGCGCTGCCTGGCGATTCGGCGGCTGGCCCCAGGACAAGATCGCGATGCACGCCAAGACGGGCACGGCCGAGGTCTACGGCAAGCAGACGACCTCCTGGTTCGCCACGTACACCAAGGACTACTCGATCGTCATGACGATCTCCCAGGGCGGTACGGGTTCCGGCGCGTCCGGGCCCGCCGTGCGCAACATCTACAACGCGCTCTACGGTCTCGACGCCGAGGGCAAGCAGAACCTGAAGAAGGCCCTCCTGCCCACGCCGCAGAAGGCCCTGCCCAAGATCCAGCCCGACGGCTCGATCGACGCGCCGAAGATCAAGCCCTACGACCCCGACTCGCAGAAGCCCGCCGGTGAGGTGGAGCAGGCACTCGCCGGAGCCCCGGGAAGGCGGGACTGATGGCCGGCTTCTCCGTCTCCCGGTACGCCCCCGAGCGGACCTCCTGGGCCAGGCTCACCGCCCGCGACTCGCTCGTACGGCGGCTCGACTGGCCGCTGCTCGGCTCGGCGCTCGCGCTGTCCCTCATCGGCTCGCTGCTCGTCTGGTCGGCGACCCGCAACCGCGACACGCTCACCCACGGCGACCCGTACTACTTCCTGTTCCGGCACGCCCTCAACACCGGCATCGGCGTCGCCCTGATGATCGGCACGATCTGGCTCGGCCACCGCACCCTGCGCGGCGCGGTCCCGGTCCTGTACGGCCTCTCGGTGCTCCTGGTGCTCGCGGTCCTCACACCGCTCGGCGCCACGGTGAACGGGGCGCACGCCTGGATCATCATCGGTGGCGGTTTCTCCCTCCAGCCCTCCGAGTTCACCAAGATCACGATCATTCTCGGGATGGCGATGCTGCTCGCCGCCCGCGTCGACGCGGGCGACCAGCTGCACCCCGACCACCGGACCGTCGCCAAGTCGCTCGGTCTGGCGCTCATCCCGATAGCGGTCGTCATGCTGATGCCCGACCTCGGCTCGGTCATGGTCATGGCCGTCATCGTCCTCGGGGTGCTCCTCGCCTCCGGGGCATCGAACCGCTGGGTCTTCGGACTGCTCGGCGCGGGCACCGCCGGCGCCGTCTCGATCTGGCAGCTCGGGCTCCTCGACGACTACCAGATCGCCCGGTTCGCGGCCTTCGCCAACCCGGCGCTGGACCCGGCCGGCGTCGGCTACAACACCAACCAGGCCCGCATCGCGATCGGTTCCGGCGGCCTCGCGGGAACCGGTCTGTTCAAGGGCTCCCAGACCACCGGCCAGTTCGTCCCCGAGCAGCAGACCGACTTCGTCTTCACCGTCGCGGGCGAGGAACTGGGCTTCCTCGGCGCCGGACTGATCATCGTCCTGCTCGGCGTCGTCCTGTGGCGCGCCTGCCGGATCGCCCGCGAGACGACCGAGCTGTACGGCACGGTCGTCGCCGCCGGAATCATCGCCTGGTTCGCCTTCCAGTCCTTCGAGAACATCGGCATGACCCTCGGCATCATGCCGGTCGCCGGGCTACCACTGCCGTTCGTCTCGTACGGAGGATCATCGATGTTCGCCGTCTGGGTGGCGGTCGGACTGCTCCAGTCGATCCGGGTTCAGCGGCCGATAACCGCCTGATCCACGGCCGATCGGCCGCCGCCCCCTGCCCGCCCACGCCCAACGCGTCTAGATTCGTTACATGGCGGACTCGAAGCGCGAGATCGAGCGGAAGTACGAAGCGACCCCCGATACCCGGCTGCCCGACCTGACCAGGGTGGCCGGGGTCTCGGCTGTCACCCACCACGGCGTCACCGAACTCGACGCCGTCTACTACGACACCGCGGACTTCCGGCTCGCGGCCGGCTCCCTCACCCTGCGGCGCAGGACCGGCGGGGCCGACGAGGGCTGGCACCTCAAGCTCCCCGTCTCCTCCGGTGTCCGTGACGAGATCCGGGCCCCGCTCGCCGACACCCTGCCGCAGAGCCTCGCCGTACTGCTCCGCTCCAGGGTCCGGGAAGCCGAGGTGGCACCCGTCGTCCGGCTGCTCTCCGCCCGGGACGTCCACCACCTCGTCGACGCGGACGGCACCCTCCTGGCCGAACTGAGCGTCGACGAGGTCCTCGCCGAACGGCTCACCGAGGAGGGCCGCGGCACCACCGCCGCCTGGACCGAGATCGAGGTGGAACTCGCGGACGACGGCGACCCGGCCTTCCTCGACGCCGTCGAACGCCGACTGCGCAAGGCCGGTGTGCGGCCCTCCGCGTCCGCCTCCAAACTCGCCAGGGCCCTCGCCGAGACGGGCCCCCCGGAGAAACAGCACCTGGTGAAGAAGGCGAACAAGGCGAAGAAGACGAAGAAGGAAGGCAAGCGGCAGCCCCAGGCCGCCGGTGACCACGTCCTCGCCTACGTGCGCACCCAGGTCGAGGCCGTCATCGCCCTCGACCCCGCCGTCCGCCGCGACCTTCCCGACTCCGTACACCGGATGCGCGTCGCCACCCGCCGGATGCGCAGCGCCTTCACGTCGTACCGGAAGATCCTCGACCGGACGGTCACCGACCCCCTCGCCGACGAACTGAAGTGGCTGGCCGCCGAACTCGGCGTCGACCGGGACCAGGAAGTCCTCGACGCCCGCCTCCACGCCCGCACCGCCGCTCTGCCCGCAACCCTGCTCCTGGGCCCCGTCGAGAGCCGGCTGCGCGTCTGGTCGGTGGGCCGGCGCACCGGCTCCAGGCGCCGCGTCCTGGCCGTACTCGACGGAAAGCGCTACCTGGCCCTCCTGGACTCCCTCGACGCGCTCCTCGCCGACCCGCCCCTGCTGCCCGCCGCCGCCCGGGAGCCCGGCGACGCGCTGCCCCGCGCCGTACTGAAGGACTACAGGCGCCTCGCCACCCGCGTCGGCCACGCCCTGGAGCGGCCCGCAGGCCAGGACCGGGACCTGGCGATGCACGAGGCGCGCAAGGCGGCGAAGCGCGCACGGTACGCGGCCGAACTGGCCCGGCCCGCACTCGGCAAACCCGCCAAGAGGTTCGCCAAACGGATGAAGGCCGTGCAGAAGGTCCTCGGCGACCACCAGGACAGCGTGGTCGCCCGCGACGCGCTGCGGGGCCTGGCGGTCCAGGCGCACGCGGCGGGGGAGACCGCGTTCACCTGGGGACTGCTGTACGGACACGAGCAGGCGGCGGCCGCCGAGAGGGAGCGGGAACTGCCGGAGGTGTGGGCCGGAGCGGCGGCGCCGGAATTGCGGACGGCGTTGAAGGGCTGAGCGAAGGGTTACGCTGGATGGTCACCCCTGCCAGCTCACGAAGGTCCCCAGATGTCTGCCGAGTCGGTCTTCCCACAGCTCGAAGCTCTGCTCCCGCATGTGCAGAAGCCCATCCAGTACGTCGGCGGTGAGCTCAACTCCACCGTCAAGCCGTGGGACGAATGCGACGTCCGCTGGGCCCTGATGTACCCCGACGCGTACGAGGTCGGACTCCCCAACCAGGGCGTCATGATCCTGTACGAGGTGCTCAACGAGCGCGAAGGCGTCCTCGCCGAGCGCACGTACAGCGTCTGGCCGGACCTCGAAGCGCTGATGCGCGAGCACGAGGTGCCGCAGTTCACCGTGGACAGCCACCGGCCCGTCGGCGCGTTCGACGTCTTCGGGCTGAGCTTCTCCACCGAGCTCGGCTACACCAACATGCTCACCGCCCTGGACCTCGCGGGCATCCCGCTGGAGTCCAAGGACCGTACGGTCGACGACCCGATCGTGCTCGCGGGCGGCCACGCGGCCTTCAACCCCGAGCCGATCGCGGAGTTCATCGACTGCGCGGTCATCGGCGACGGCGAGCAGGCGGTCCTGGAGATCACCGAGATCGTCCGCGCCTGGAAGGCCGAGGGCCGCCCCGGCGGCCGCGACGAGGTGCTGTTCCGCCTCTCCAAGACCGGCGGCGTCTACGTACCCCGCTTCTACGACGTCGAGTACCTCCCCGACGGCCGCATCGGCCGCGTCGTGCCCAACAAGTCGGGCGTGCCGTGGCGGGTGTCCAAGCACACCGTCATGGACCTCGACGAATGGCCGTACCCGAAGCAGCCCCTCGTCCCCCTCGCCGAGACCGTCCACGAGCGGATGTCCGTCGAGATCTTCCGCGGCTGCACCCGCGGCTGCCGTTTCTGCCAGGCCGGCATGATCACGCGCCCTGTGCGGGAGCGAAGCATCACCGGCATCGGCGACATGGTCGAGAAGGGCCTCAAGGCGACCGGCTTCGAAGAGGTCGGACTGCTCTCGCTCTCCTCCGCGGACCACACGGAGATCGGCGAGATCGCCAAGGGCCTCGCCGACCGGTACACCGAGGACAAGATCGGCCTCTCGCTGCCCTCGACCCGGGTGGACGCCTTCAACGTCGACCTGGCCAACGAGCTGACCCGCAACGGCCGTCGTTCCGGTCTCACGTTCGCCCCCGAGGGCGGTTCCGAGCGGCTGCGCAAGGTCATCAACAAGATGGTCTCGGAGGAGGACCTGATCCGTACGGTCTCCACCGCGTACGGCAACGGCTGGCGCCAGGTGAAGCTGTACTTCATGTGCGGCCTGCCCACCGAGACCGACGAGGACGTCCTCCAGATCGCCGACATGGCGGTCAAGGTGATCGCCAAGGGCCGCGAGGTGTCCGGGCAGAACGACATCCGCTGCACCGTCTCCATCGGCGGCTTCGTACCCAAGCCCCACACCCCGTTCCAGTGGGCCCCGCAGCTCGGCGCCGAGGAGACCGACGCCCGGCTGAAGAAGCTCCGGGACAAGATCCGCGACGACAAGAAGTACGGCCGCTCGATCGGTTTCCGCTACCACGACGGCAAGCCGGGCATCGTCGAGGGCCTGCTCTCCCGCGGCGACCGCCGGGTCGGCTCCGTCATCCGCGCGGTCTACGAGGCCGGCGGCCGCTTCGACGGCTGGCGCGAGCACTTCAGCTACGACCTGTGGATGACCAGCGCCGAGAAGACGCTGCCCGGGTTCGGCGTGGACGTCGACTGGTACACCACCCGCGAGCGCACGTACGAGGAGGTCCTGCCCTGGGACCACCTGGACTCCGGTCTCGACAAGGACTGGCTCTGGGAGGACTGGCAGGACTCGCTCGACGAGACCGAGGTCGAGGACTGCCGCTGGACACCGTGCTTCGACTGCGGGGTGTGCCCTCAGATGGACACGAGCATTCAGATCGGCCCGACCGGCAAGACGCTGCTGCCGCTCACGGTCGTGAAGTAGACGCACACCGCGTCCGAGTGACACGACTCGGTGACGAAGGCCCGGTCCCGTAAACCACGGACCGGGCCTTCGCGTCATGTCGGTCATGGACCAGGAAGCGCAGCCCAGCCCCTACGGAAAGCACCAGGCGCCCGCGCGGTACGAACCGGGTGACGGCTGCCTGACCACCCTCGTCAGGATTCCGGTACGGATCGTGGTGCTGGTGGTCGTCCTTCCCGTACGCATGGTCTGGGACGTCCTCGTCGCCGGTGGCCGCGCCGCCGACCGCATCCTGCTGCGCCCCCTCGGCAGGGCGCTGACCTGGCTCTTCGACGTACTCATCGCGATCCCGGCGGTATGGCTGTACGGCTCCGTCCTCACCCCGCTGGGCCACGCGCTGCTCTGGCTCGCGGCAGCCGTCCTCGTCCGGCCCTGGGTGGGCCTGTGGCGCCACGTCGTCGTCCCCGTGGTCCACTACGGCGTCGTCGTCCCGCTCAGCTGGTTCTACGCGGCCCTCCTCACCCCGCTGGGGCACGGCTTCGGGTGGGTCGGCCGCACGCTGCTCGCACCCGCCGGACGAGGGATCGCGCTCGCGGTGGGATGGGTGCTGACCGCGCTGTTCGTGTGGCCGGTGGTGGGCGTGTGGACCTACGTCCTGACACCGCTCGGCCACGCCCTGGCCTGGATGGCGCGGAACCTCGTCGTGCTGCCGCTGACCTGGGCGTACCGGCGGCTGCTGACCCCGCTCGGCCACGGCGCCGTCCTGCTGCTCACCGCGCTCCTCGTCGTCCCCGTCGCCTGGGTGTACCGCGCGGTCCTCGCGCCCCTCGGCCGCGAGATCGTCGACGCGCTCGCCGTGGCGTGGCGGATCGCCGGGTTCCTCTCGCGCGCCGTCGGCCGGGCCCTGGCCTGGCTGGCCTGGCACCTGGTCGGCGCACCGGTCACCTGGGCCTACCGCACGGTGTGCACTCCGGTCGGACATTTCGTACGGGACCAGGTCTGGGCACCCGCCAGGCGGGCGGCTCTGGAGGCGGGAAGCGCGGCGCGAGGAGCCCTGCGCACGGCACGGGAAACCGTGCGCAGGGCCCGCCGTGACGCGTGGAGGGCGCTGGCCGGGGAGCACCGGGTGGCCGAGCCCCGGGAACTCGATGGGTCCGCTGCGCGTAGGCTGGGTAGTGAGCACCATGCAACGACTGACCCCAGCGCGGCGCCCGCACCCGAGATCTCCCCGCTGACAGCACAAGCCGTCAAGCGGGGGTGAGCCGGAGCGGACACCCCGGGGCACCCCCATACTTCGTGGGCGGTACGCCACCGCGTCCGCCCCGCACCGAGGAGAAGAACCACTGGGCAAGCGACAGCCCGAAGGCCCGCCGCCCGCACCGGCAGTGCAGCGCATCCGACTGCGCTACACGAAGCGCGGCCGCCTCCGGTTCACCAGTCACCGAGACTTCCAGCGTGCCTTCGAGCGGGCGCTGCGCCGCTCCGAGGTGCCCATGGCCTACTCGGCGGGCTTCACCCCCCACCCGAAGGTCTCGTACGCCAATGCCGCTCCCACCGGCACGGGCAGCGAGGCCGAGTTCCTGGAGATCGCCCTCACCGAGGCGCGTGACCCGGACACCCTGCGGGAACTGCTCAACGAGTCGCTGCCGGACGGCCTGGACGTCACCGACGCGGTGGAGGCCCGTACCTCGGGTCTCGCCGACCGGCTGACCGCCTCCGTATGGGAGATGCGTCTCGACGGCGTGTCCGTCGAGGACACGGCGAAGGCCGTCTCCGCCTTCATGGCCGCCGAGACCGTCGAGGTCCAGCGCCGTGCCAAGAACGGGATGCGTACCTTCGACGCCCGCGCCGCCGTCGCCGACCTGCAGGCCCTTGATCCACCGGCTGATAGGCCGGGGGACAAGCCCTGTGCGATACTGCGGCTGGTTGTTCGGCACGTGACGCCTGCCGTGCGACCCGACGACGTCCTGTCCGGTCTCCGCGTTGTGGCCGACCTCGCGCCGCCGGTCCCCGCAGCGGTGACCAGGCTGGCGCAGGGGCTCTTCGACGAGGAGTCCGGCACGGTGACCGACCCGCTCGCGCCCGACCGCGAGGCAGCCCCGACCGCTTCATCAGCGGTCGCCCCGGCCGCCGTCGCGACGGCGCCGGAAGGTGCAGGTTCCGCGTAAGGCGGTCGTTGTAGCGCGGCCCTTCGACTCGGGAGCCACCTGGGTCGGGCCGCGAACTGACCAGAAGACTTTCGCCAGGCCGTCCGCATACCGCGTACGGAACCGGCGAGCCAGACATCAGCTCCCGTGCGGCGCCCGCGCCCCGGACGGCGGTATCGCGCACATCACGCGAACCGTGCCGGACCGGAATCAGGCGCGGCGCCCGGGAGCGTGACGGGAGAACCGCCCGCATGCTTGAGCCGACCGAACCCGGAACCAACGGGAACACTGAAGACAACAACAGCCCCGGCGACAAGCTGCCGCCGCGCCGCAGGCGCCGCGCGGCTTCGCGCCCCGCGGGACCGCCGTCGGCGGGTACGCAGGGAGCGGCTGTCGCCGAGGACGCCACGCCGGCCATACCGGCCGATGACAGCGCGCAGACCGCAACCACCGGCACGGCGGACGCCGCGCCTCCGGCACGTACCCGCCGTCGTGCGGTCCGCAAGGCGACCGCTCCGGCGGGCGCCCCTGCCGAGGCCGCTGCTGAGCCCCCTGCCGAAGCCCCTGTCGTCGCGGAGGCCGCTGAGCCCGCGGAGGCCGAGGCGCCCGCCGCCCCGCCGCGTGCGCGCCGCCGGGCGGTCCGTAAGGCCACGGCTCCGGCCGGTGCGCCGCAGGCCGCCGAATCCGTGACCGAGCCCGTGGCCGAGCCGGCCGCCGAGCCCGTCGCGGACGTCACCGAGGCACCCGAGGCTCCGCGTGGCCGTCGCCGTGCGGTGCGCAAGGCGACCGCTCCGGCGGGCGCCCCGCAGCCCACCGAGGACATCGCCGCTGAGCCCGTGGCACCTGTGGCACCCGCGGCGTCCGCCGCTCCTGCCGAGGAGCCGGCAGCCGCACCGGTCGCCGAGGCGGCCCCCCGTGGCCGTACCCGTCGCCGTGCGTCGGCCCCGGCCGGCACGCCGCAGGCCGAGACCGCCGCCGAGCCCGAGGTGGTCGTCGAGCCGGCCGCCGAGGTCACCGCGACGGCCGAGGCAGTCGAAGAGGCCCCGGCCGAGGCCGCGCCTCCGGCGCGTGCCCGCCGCCGTGCCGTACGCAAGGCGACCGCTCCGGCGGGCGCCCCCCAGCCCGCCGAGACCCCCGCTGTCGCGGAGGACGTCGCCGAGACCGGTGAGAGCCTTCCCGCGGCCGTGGCCGAGGAGCTCGCCGCCGAGCCCGAGCAGGTCGAGGAGGCCGCCCCGCGCGGCCGCCAGCGCCGCCGGGCCACCGCGGCGGCCGGCCGGCCGGAGTTCACCGGCAAGGTCGAGGAGCCCGCCCGCAAGAGCCGTCGCGCGACGCGCCCGGCCGTGGCCGTCTTCCAGGCCCCGGTCTTCGCCGAGCCGATGTTCCAGACCCCGGAGACCGCCGCTGCCGCGGCTGCCGCTGCCGGTCCCGTGGCGGAGCAGGACGAGGTCGAGGAGGCCGAGCAGGCCCCCGTCGCCGAGCCCGCGGCCGAGGTCGTGGAGACGCAGGCGGAGCCCGCCGAGGCCGCGCCGCAGGGTGGCTCGCGCCGCCGTCGCCGCCGCCGTGGTGAGGCCGCCGAGGCCGAGCCCGTCGCCGCCCCCGTCGCCGCTCCGGTGGAGGAGGCCGTGGAGGACGAGCACGAGGCCGAGGCCGAGACGGACGCCGAGCACGAGGGCGAGGAGACGGACGAGTACGGGGACCGGCCTTCGCGCCGTCGCCGTCGTGGTGGCCGTCGCCGCCGTCGCGGCGAGAACAACGAACTGGACGACGCCGAGCACGGCGACGAGGCCCCCGCGGATCACTCCGATGACGAGGCCGAGCGCGCCCAGGAGCACGACGACGAGGACGAGGACGACAACGAGTCGGCCGCCGGCTCCAGCAGCAGCCGTCGCCGCCGTCGCCGTCGCCGTCGCAGCGGTGAGGCCGCGGCCGAGGCCGACAACGGCACGGACGACCCGGAGCGTACGGTCGTCAAGGTCCGCGAGCCCCGCAAGAAGGAAGTCGAGCGCGAGCCCGGCACCGGTTTCGACGAGGTCCAGTCCATCAAGGGCTCGACCCGTATGGAGGCCAAGAAGCAGCGTCGCCGCGAAGGCCGCGAGCAGGGCCGCCGCCGGGTGCCGATCATCACCGAGGCGGAGTTCCTCGCGCGCCGCGAGGCCGTCGAGCGCGTGATGGTCGTCCGTCAGAGCGGCGAGCGCACCCAGATCGGCGTCCTGGAAGACAACGTGCTCGTCGAGCACTACGTCAACAAGGAGCAGGCCACCAGCTACGTCGGCAACGTCTACCTGGGCAAGGTGCAGAACGTACTGCCGTCCATGGAGGCCGCGTTCGTCGACATCGGCAAGGGCCGCAACGCCGTCCTGTACGCCGGTGAAGTGAACTTCGAGGCGCTCGGCATGGCTCACGGGCCGCGTCGCATCGAGTCCGCGCTGAAGTCCGGCCAGTCGGTCCTCGTCCAGGTGACGAAGGACCCGATCGGACACAAGGGCGCCCGCCTGACCAGCCAGGTCTCGCTGCCCGGCCGCTACCTGGTCTACGTGCCCGAGGGCTCGATGACCGGGATCAGCCGCAAGCTGCCCGACACCGAGCGGTCCCGGCTGAAGACCATCCTCAAGAAGATCGTTCCCGAGGACGCGGGCGTCATCGTGCGCACCGCGGCCGAGGGAGCGAGCGAGGACGAGCTGCGCCGCGACGTCGAGCGGCTGCAGGAGCAGTGGGAGGACATCCAGAAGAAGTCGAAGAGCAGCGGCAGCTCCAATGCGCCGACGCTCCTCTACGGCGAGCCGGACATGACCGTCCGCGTGGTCCGCGACATCTTCAACGAGGACTTCTCGAAGGTCATCGTCAGTGGTGACGACGCCTGGGAGACGATCTACGGCTATGTCTCGCAGGTGGCACCGGACCTGACGGACCGGCTGTCCCGCTGGACCTCCGAGGTCGACGTCTTCGCGACGTACCGGATCGACGAGCAGCTGATGAAGGCGCTGGACCGCAAGGTCTATCTGCCGAGCGGCGGCTCGCTGGTGATCGACAAGACCGAGGCGATGGTCGTCGTCGACGTCAACACCGGCAAGTTCACCGGTCAGGGCGGAAACCTCGAGGAGACCGTCACCAAGAACAACCTGGAGGCGGCCGAGGAGATCGTGCGTCAGCTGCGGCTGCGCGACCTCGGTGGCATCGTCGTCGTCGACTTCATCGACATGGTGCTGGAGTCCAACCGGGACCTCGTACTGCGGCGTCTGCTGGAGTGCCTGGGCCGTGACCGTACGAAGCACCAGGTCGCCGAGGTCACCTCGCTCGGCCTGGTCCAGATGACCCGTAAGCGGGTCGGCCAGGGTCTGCTGGAGTCCTTCTCCGAGACCTGTGTCCACTGCAACGGGCGCGGCGTCATCGTCCACATGGAGCAGCCGGCCTCGGTCGGCGGCGGTGGCGGTGGCGGCAAGCGCGCCAAGAAGCGTGGCCGCGGCGGCGTGGGCCAGGACCAGGTCCACGAGCACGACCACGAGCAGGCCGACGAGCACGAGCACGAGATCGAGAGCGAGGCCGAGGTGGCGGCGGAGATCGCCGCTCCGATCGCGCTGCCCGAGCCGGAGTTCGTCCCCGACGAGGAGCTGTACAGCAGCCCGGCCGAGGCCGAGGCAGCCGCCGGGCGCGGTCGTGGCCGTCGGCGTGCGACCCGCAAGGTGTCGGCTCCGGCCGGCGCCCCGAGGGCCGCGGCCGAGCGAGTGACGGCACCCGAGCCGGTGGCCGAGGCCGCTCCGGTCGTCGAGCCGGAGCCCGAGCCGCAGCCCGAGCCGGTCGTCGAGACCCCGGTGGCCGCTCCGGCCCCCGAGGCCGAGGCGCCCGTCCAGGGCCGTACGCGTCGCCGGGCGACCCGTAAGGCGACCGCCCCGGCGGGTTCGCCGAAGTCCGCCGAGACGGTGGAGCCGGTCGCCGAGGAGGACCCGGTCGTCGGGTCGCCTGTCGTCTCGGTGCCGGACGCCGAGGCGCCCGCTGTCGAGACTCCCGTCGTCGAGACGCCCGAGGCCGGGACCGAGGCCCCGGCTCCGGTCACGGCGCCCCGCGCGCGTCGCCGGGCGACCCGCAAGGCCACCGCCCCTGCGGGCTCGCCCGCAGGTGCCGAAGAGGCCGAGGTCGTCGTGGTGACCGCCACGCCCGTGACCGAACCGGCTTCCGAGACCACGGAGGCCGAGACGGAGGCGGAGGCACCGGCCAAGAAGACGGCCCGCAAGGCCGCCGCCAAGAAGGCGCCGGCCAAGAAGGCCGCCGCCAAGAAGACGGTCGCCAAGAAGACCGCCGCGAAGAAGACGACCGCCAAGAAGACCGCCACGAAGAAGACGGTGGCCGCCGAGCAGTCGTCGCCCTCCGTGACGGCTTCGACCGGGTCCTCGGATTCGGCGCAGTCGGCGAACTGAGCACCCCGTAACCGGTCGTGCGACAACACGTGTCCCGCCCCGAGGCTCTCGGGGCGGGACACGTGCTTTGTTCCAGAACTGATGCACCGGCCGGTTAACCGGCCCGAAATGGCACAAGAAATCCCTGATAATGTGACGGCGGTTGCTGTGCTGTCAGGGTCCTGTTCAAGGAAACTACGGACAGTGACCGGGAGCCGGTGGAGGACAGACCGGCCCCGGATTCCTCGGCAGGGCGTCGGCATTCCGCCGGTGGGGTTAAGCGCGGCCTCGTAAGACGTCCCGCACCCCAGATCTCTGCCAGTAAAGAGCTCTTGCGGTGTTCAAGGAGGACGTCCATGACGATCATCAACGAGCAGCCGATTCCTGCTGCCCGCCCGGTCATCGGTGAAGAAGAGATCGAGGCCGCCGTACGCGTTCTGCGCAGCGGACGCGTCGTACAAGGGCCGGAAGTAGCGGCGTTCGAGGAGGGCTTCTCGGAGCTGGTCGACGGCCGTCACTGTGTCGCCGTCAACTCGGGCACCTCCGCGCTGCACCTCCTGCTGCTCGCCCTGGGCATCGGTCCGGGCGACGAGGTGATCGTCCCCTCGTTCTCCTTCGCCGCGTCCGCGAACGCGGTCCGCCTCGTCGGCGCCGACGTCGTCTTCGCCGACATCGAGCCCGGCAGCTTCGGCCTGGACCCGGCAGCCGTCGAGGCGGCGATCACGCCGCGCACCGCCGCGATCATGCCGGTGCACCTCTACGGTCACCCGGCGGCCATGGACAAGCTCATGCCCATCGCCGAGAAGCACAAGCTGGCCGTCGTCGAGGACGCCTGCCAGGCGCACGCCGCGGCGCTGAACGGCACCCCGGTGGGTGCCTTCGGAGCGGGCGGAACGTTCAGCTTCTACCCGACCAAGAACATGCACTCCCTCGAAGGCGGCATGGTCACCACGGCCGACGCCGAACTCGCGCGCACCCTGCGCCTCCTGCGCAACCAGGGCATGGAGCAGCGGTACGCCAACGAGATCGTCGGCGCCAACATGCGCATGACGGACGTGGCCGCCGCTGTCGGCCGCGTACAGCTGACGAAGCTCGACGGCTGGACCGAGCAGCGCCGCGCCAACGCTGCGTACCTCGACGCGCACATCAGCAACCCTGCCGTGGTCACCCCGCCGGTCGCCGAGGGCGCGCGCCACGTCTACCACCAGTACACGATCCGGGTGCGCGGCGACCGCGACGCCGCGATGGCCGCGCTCACCGAGGCCGGCGTCGGCAACGCCGTCTACTACCCGACGCCGATCCACCGGCTCAAGCCCTACTGGGAGCCGGACCAGAAGGCCGGCCGCACCTGGGACCTGCCGGAGACCGAGCGCGCCGCCGCCGAGGTCGTCTCGCTGCCCGTCCACCCCTCGCTCTCCGAGAGCGAGCTGGAGCGCATCGCCAACGCCGTGAACACGCTGGGAGCGGAGCTGTGACCGTCGCACTCAGGGCCGGACTGATCGGCCTGGGCTCCATGGGGCGCCACCACGCCCGGGTGCTCACCGCGCTCGACGGCGTGACGCTGGTCGGCGTCGTCGACCCGATGGGGGACAAGAACGGCTGGGCGCAGGGCGCTCCCGTCCTGTCCACGGTCGAGGAGCTCATCGCCCTCGGCATCGACTACGCCGTCGTGGCGTGCCCCACGGGCCTGCACGAGGAAGTCGGTCTGCAACTGGCCGACGCCGGAATCTGCGCCCTGATCGAGAAGCCGCTCGCGGACACCGTCGAGGGTGCCCGCCGTCTCGTGGACGCCTTCGAGTCGCGTGGTCTGGTGGCCGGTGTCGGTCACATCGAGCGCTGCAACCCGGCCCTGCTCTCGCTGCGCAGCCGCCTGGAGGCCGGTGAGCTCGGCGACGTGTACCAGGTCGTCACCCGCCGCCAGGGCCCCTTCCCGCACCGCATCGCCGACGTCGGCGTGGTGAAGGACCTGGCCACGCACGACATCGACCTGACGGGCTGGGTGACCGGCCAGACGTACACCTCGATCGCCGCGCACACCGTGTCGAAGTCCGGCCGCCCGCACGAGGACATGGTCTCCGCCGTCGGCAAGCTCTCCGACGGCACGATGGTGAACCACCTGGTCAACTGGCTGAGCCCGCTCAAGGAGCGCTTCACCTCGGTCACCGGCGAGCGCGGCTGCTACATCGCCGACACCCTCACCGCCGACCTGACGTTCCACTCCAACGCCGCGGTGACCACCGAGTGGGAGGCGCTCCGCGCGTTCCGCGGTGTCTCCGAGGGCGACATGGTCCGCTACGCGATCCCGAAGCGCGAGCCGCTGCTCGTCGAGCACGAGCTCTTCCGGGACGCGGTGCTGGGCGAGCCGGCCGACATCTGCACCTTGCGGCAGGGGCTGCGTACGGTCGAGGTGGCGGCGGCCGTACTCAGGTCCGCCTCGACAGGTCTCGCCGTTTCGCTGGAGGACCAAGGCATCTCGCCCGAGGGTGTGGCCAGTTGACCGCACCCGATGTCACCGTCGTCGTCGCCGTCTACAACACGATGCCGTATCTCACCGAGTGCCTGAATTCGCTCGTGGGGCAGAGCATCGGTCTCGAACGGCTCGAAGTCATCGCAGTGGACGACGGTTCGACCGACGAAAGCGGCAAGGAACTGGACCGCTTCGCGGCGAAGTACCCCGGCACCGTCAAGGTGATTCACCAGGCGAATTCGGGTGGCCCCGCGGCCCCCAGCAACCGCGCTCTGGAGATCGCCACCGGACGTTTCGTCTATTTCATCGGGTCCGACGACTACCTCGGTGAAGAGGCGCTGGAACGGATGGTGGCCTGCGCCGACGAGCACGATTCCGACGTGGTCATCGGCAAGATGGTCGGGACGAACGGCCGTTACGTCCACCAGAAGCTGTACACCGGGAACAACCCCGACATCAGCCTCTACGACTCGGTGCTCCCCTTCACCCTGGCGAACACCAAGCTGTTCCGCCGGGCGCTCGTCGAGAAGCACGGGCTGCGCTTCCCCGAGGACCTGCCGGTCGGCAGCGACCAGCCGTTCACCATCGAGGCGTGCGTCCGGGCCCGCAAGATCTCGGTGCTCTCCGACTACACGTACTACTACGCGGTCAAGCGCGGTGACGCGAGCAACATCACCTACCGCGCCAACCACCTGGCACGGCTGCGCTGCACCGCGAGGATCATGGAGCACACGGCCGGTCTCATCGAGCCCGGTCCGCAGCGCGACGCCGTCTTCAAGCGGCACTTCGACTGGGAGCTCTCCAAGCTTCTCCTGAAGGACTTCCCCGCTCTCGACGCCGACACCAGGCGTCAGGTGTGCGAGGGCATCGCCGCCCTGGTCGACGCCTACTACACCGACACCCTGCGCGAGGGTACGGGCGTGAAGCGGCGGGTACGCTTCGGCCTCGCCCAGCGCGGTGCCGTCGACGAGCTCACCCGTGCCATCCAGGACGAGACCGAGCACGGAGCACCGCCCTTCCTGCTGGAGGGCGACCGGGCCTTCGCCGCCTACCCGGGCTTCCGTGATCCGGCCGTCGGCCTGCCCGACCACTTCTACGAGGTGCGCGAAGCGGTCGCCGGCCGGCTCTCGGCCAGCACGGAACTGGAGTCGGCCGACTGGGAGCAGGACGGCGAGGAGCTTTCCCTCGTCCTGCGCCTGCGGCTCGGCGTCATCGGCGACACGGACACGGCGGTGGTCGCCCTGGCGCAGGGCGCGATGCCCAAGAGCGCCGACAAGGCCGGAGCCCGCAAGCTGCCGGCCGACGCGCGACGCCCGCGTGTCGTCGGCGAGTTCACCAGGGAGACGGTGCGCGACGGGGCCCGTACGCGGCTGACCGCCCGTATCCCGATCCCGCCCGCCAAGGCCAAGCGAGGCGTCCGCGTCTACGTGGACCTGGCAGGCTCGACGTATGAGATTCCCGTGCGGACCGACGGGCTGCCGATGCCGCTGGCACGCCGGTGGGGTCGGACGAACCCGTACCGGGTATCGGCGAACCCGAACACCAAGGGCCGGCTCGTGATCACCACGGCTCCGCTGTGGGAGAGCAAGTCCGGCGCGGGCCCGCGGCTGCGCCGCATGCTGTCCAGGCTGAAGAGGAAGTAAACCCGATGAACATCTGTGTAGTCGCGCTCGGCAAGATCGGTCTTCCGCTCGCCGTGCAGTTCGCCGCCAAGGGCCACAAGGTCATCGGCGCGGACGTCAACGAGAAGGTCGTCGAGCTGGTCAACGCGGCCACCGAGCCGTTCCCCGGCGAGTACGACCTCGACGTCAAACTCAAGGAGACGGTGAGCGCGGGCCTGCTGTCCGCGACGACGGACACGACCGCCGCTGTCGCCGCGTCCGACGCCGTCGTGGTCGTCGTCCCGCTCTTCGTGGACGCCGAGGGCACCCCGGACTTCGGCTGGATGGACTCGGCGACGAAGGCCATCGCCGCGGGCCTGAAGCCCGGCACCCTCGTTTCGTACGAGACCACCCTGCCCGTCGGCACGACCCGCACCCGCTGGGCACCGATGCTCGCCGAGGGCTCCGGCCTCACCCCGGGCGAGGACTTCCACCTCGTCTTCTCCCCGGAGCGGGTGCTCACGGGCCGCGTCTTCGCGGACCTGCGCCGCTACCCGAAGCTCGTCGGCGGCATCGACGAGGCGTCGGCGCAGCGCGGTGTCGAGTTCTACGAGGCCGTCCTCGACTTCGACGACCGCGAGGACCTGCCGCGGCCGAACGGCGTATGGGACCTCGGCACGGCCGAGGCCTCGGAGCTCGCCAAGCTCGCCGAGACGACCTACCGCGACGTCAACATCGGTCTGGCCAACCAGTTCGCCCGGTTCGCCGACAAGAACGACATCGACGTCAAGAAGGTCATCGAGGCCTGCAACAGCCAGCCCTACAGCCACATCCACCAGCCCGGCATCGCCGTCGGCGGCCACTGCATCCCGATCTACCCGCGGATGTACCTGTGGAACGACCCGGAGGCAACGGTCGTCCGCTCGGCACGCGAGGCCAACGCCGCGATGCCCGAGTACGCCGTGGACCTGCTGGCCGCCGCCTACGGCGACCTGGACGGCGTCGGCGTGCTGGTGCTCGGCGCCGCCTACCGCGGCGGCGTCAAGGAGACGGCCTTCTCCGGCGTCTTCGGCGTCGTCGAAGCCCTGAAGGCGCGCGGCGCGGTGCCGTTCGTCTCGGACCCGATGTACACCCCCGAAGAACTGACCGCGCACGGACTCGTCCCGCACGAGGCCCAGGCCGTCACCGCGGCCATCCTCCAGGCGGACCACGCCGAGTACCGCGAGCTGTCCGCCGCCGACCTGCCGGACGTCCGCGTCCTGGTGGACGGGCGCCGGACCACGGACCCGGCGAACTGGGCCGGCGTGCGGCGGGTGGTCATCGGTGGTTGATCGAATATGTCCGAGATTGCCCAGCTTGTCGTGTAAGGATTGAAGCATGTCACCATCTGTCGCCCGCCCCAAACTTGCCGTCATCGTCGCCAACGGCATCAGCGGGGACTCCCGGGTGCAGAAGACAGCGCTCGCCGCAGCGCGCGCCGGCTGGGATGTCACACTCATCGGCCGTAGTTCTTCCAAGCACACCGAGCACTCCTGGTTCGGACCGGTCAAGGTCGTGCGGGTGCCTGTCGCCGCCCATATGAAGCGACGAGTGGCTGCGCAGGCCGTTCAGGGCGGGCCCCGTGCCCACCTGACACAGTTCGGCATCAAGGACCGCGCCGCACTGGATCAACTGCGTGCCGCGCACGGCGCCTGGGTGCGTGAAAAGACCGCCAGAATCGGATGGTTGAGCCAGTCCACGGTGATCGGGGCTCCAGCTGCCGCGGGACTCAAGGCCGTGGTACGGGCTCGTCGCAGCGCCCACAAGCTGCGGCTCAAGGCGTACAAGTGGGAACAGCGGCGCAAGCCGGAGCAGAAGCCCACCGGTGACTGGCGCAAGGACTGGCCGAGTCTGCTCGACCTGGACCTGGCCTTCGGTCCCGTCATCGAGAAGCTCGCGCCCGACGTCATCCACGCCAACGACATCACCGCGATCAACCTGGGGGCCATGGCGGCCGCCCGGCTGCGGGCGAGCGGCCGCGCGTGCGTCTGGTTGTACGACGCGCACGAGTACGTCGCGGGTGTCGAATGGCCCCAGCCGCTGATGACCACCGCTTTCCCCGCCGTGGAGAAGGAGTTCATCCACAAGGCGGACGCGGTGGTGACGGTCTCCCCGGAGATCGCCGAGGTCATCCGCAAGGACTACGGTCTGCTGAAGACGCCTCTCGTGGTCCGCAACACCCCGATTCGCGAGACGATCGGCGGGGCTGTCGGCCGGGTGTCGGTCCGTCAGGCATGCGGCCTGGAGGACGGCGTTCCGTTGCTCGTCTACTCCGGCTGGATCTCCTCCGAGCGCGGTCTCGGCACCGCTGTGGAGGGTCTGGCTCAGCTTCCCGAGTACCACCTGGCGATCGTCGCGGGCAAGCGCAGCGCGGAGCTGGTGAGGCTGCTCGCGCTCGCCGAGGAGACCGGCGTACGTGAACGCATTCATGTAGTGCCCTACGTGGCCCAGCACGAGGTGGCCGACTATCTTTCCACTGCTGACCTCGGGCTGATCTGTTCTCAGCGGACGATCAACTACGAGCTGTCGCTGCCGACCAAGACGGCCGAGTACCTGCATGCGGGGCTGCCGATCATCGCCAGTGATGTGAAGACCCTCAGCGCGTTCGTACGCGAGCACGGCGTCGGCGAGGTGTATGTCTCCGGTGATGTCGCCTCGTTCGTCGAGGCCGTTGACCGGGGCATCTCCAACGTCGAGGCGATGAAGGGTCACATCACCGAACCCATCCTCGCCGAGCTCTCCTGGGAGCATCAGTCCGAGCGACTGGTCGCGCTGTACAGCGAGATCTCGGGCCTGACACCGCCAGGAGCTCTGGCGGACTTCTCCTGGGGCGCCGTCGAGCGTGCGGTCGCCGCCGACGACGAGGGCGACGAACCGGCCGAGGAGCTGAAGCGGGGCTGGACCCCCCTCGGCAAGACCCCGATCAAGCTCGGTCTGGGCCCCGCCAATTACGCCGGGCAGCTCGCCGCCTTCGCGCAGGCGGTCACCCGGGTGCGGTCCGACGTATCGGCGGAAGTGGTCAAGCACCGCACCGCGCAGACGCACGACTACCCCGCCGATGTCTACGTCGACGGCAAGGCACTCAAGAACCTCGACGTACAGCTCGAACAGGTGCAGCGGATCGTGCCGCGCTACACGCACCTCATCGCCGACGCCTTCCGGCCCGTCTTCGGCGGACTGAACGGCGACAGCATCGAGGGTGATCTGCCCGCGCTCCTCAACGGTGGACTCAAGGTCGCGCTGCTCGCCCACGGCAGCGAGGTCCGCCACCCCGCGCTGCACAAGAAGCGCAACCCCTACTCGCTGTTCCTCGACGCTCCCGAGGGATACGAGGAGACGCTGACCGCCATCGCGGAGCGGAACCGGCGCGTCGCGGAGGAGAGCGGTCTTCCGGTCTTCGTGACCACCCCCGACCTGCTGCTCGACCTGCCGATGGCGACCTGGGCTCCGCTGGTCGTGGATGTGGACGCATGGGCCTGTGACCGGCCGGTCATGAAGCGCGAGCGCCCTGTGGTCCTGCACGCTCCTTCGGCACGGTGGACCAAGGGCACCGACCGGGTGCTACCGGTACTCCAGGACCTTCACGACCGTGGCCTGATCGAGTTCCAGCTGGCGGAGAAGGTCGCCTGGTCCACCGTGCGAGAGATGGTGATGGAGGCAGACATCATCATCGACCAGTTCGCCATCGGTACGTACGGCACGTTCGCCTGCGAGGGCATGGCGGCAGGCAAGCCGGTGGTCGCGTACCTCGACAAGGAGTCCATCGCGGCGTGCGGAGTGACCCCGCCGATCGTCAATGCCACACCGGAGACGCTGGACTCCGTCATGGAAGCCCTGCTCGCGGATCGTGAGGGCACGGCGCAGCTCGGTGTCGAGTCCGCCCGATTCGCGCGGGAGTACCACGACGGCACTGCCACCGCCCGCGCTCTGGACGGCTTCCTGAGGCGTTAGCCCTGAAGCTCACGGGCGATACGGAAGAGGCTCCCCGGACCGATGCGGTCGGGGGAGCCTCTTCCGTATCGCATGCGGCCGGGATCAGCCGCGCAGCGCTTCTTCCATCAGCTCCAGCACGCGTACGGCCGCCGTGCCCTCGCCGTACGGCGTGCCGCGCTCGGTCTCGGGGGCGGGGCGGGTGGCCAGCGCCGCGAACTCGGTGGAGGGCAGCTCGTGCGGGTCGGGCACGAGGACGTTCCAGCCGCCTTCGAGGGTCTCGATCCACTCGGTCTCCGGGCGCACCGTGGTGCAGGCGCGGCCGAGCAGGAACGCTTCCTTCTGCAGACCGCCGGAGTCGGTGACGACACCGGACGAGGCCAGGACGGCGGCCACCAGGCCGGCGTACGGCAGCGGACGGCCGACGTGCAGGTTGCCCTGTTCCAGCTTGATGCCGTGCTCTTCGGCGCGGGCCACCAGGCGCGGGTGGGCGAGCAGCGCGACCGGCACGGGCAGCGCGGCCAGCGAGGCCAGGATGGCCGACAGCCGCTCCGGGTCGTCGGTGTTGTCCGGGCGGTGCAGGGTGGCGAGCAGGAACGGCTGCGAAGGGTCGATGCCCTCCGGGAGCGCAGGCTTCGGGTGCTCGCCGGCCAGGACCGCGTCACGGATGCGCAGGCAGATGTCGACCATCACGTCGCCCGCGAGCCGGGACCGCTCCGCGAGCCCCTCGTTGGCCAGGTGGCGCATTGCCTCCTCGGTGGGGGCGAGCAGTAGGTCTGCGCAGTGGTCGGTGAGGACGCGGTTGTGCTCCTCCGGCATCCGGCGGTTGAAGGACCGCAGGCCCGCTTCGAGGTGGGCCACCGGCAGGTGCATCTTCACAGCGGACAGCGCGCCGGCGACGGTGGAGTTGGTGTCCCCGTAGACCAGGACCCAGTCGGGCCGCTCGGCTTCCAGCACCTTGTCCATGGCGGCGAGAACCGCTCCGGTCTGCACACCGTGGCTGCCGGAGCCCACACCGAGGTGCACGTCCGGGGCCGGGATGCCGAGCCCGTCGAAGAACACATCGGACAGATCGGCGTCGTAGTGCTGGCCGGTGTGCACGATGACGTGCTGGTGCGGGGTGCCCGCGAACGCTGCGGCGATGGGCGCGAGCTTCACGAGCTGGGGCCGGGCCCCGACGACGCTGAGGACCTTCACGTTGCTGTTCTCCTTGAGGGGCTGCCGGGCCCGTACCGGGCCGCGTCCGATGGTACGTGGCCCCTTGCCGGACACCGTCATCGAAGGGTTCCGAGGGGGCCGGTATGCTCGCTCGTTGCGGTATGTCTGCGGCGTTAGAAGGCCGTGACGGCGGCTATAGGGAAAGGCGCGTACATGGAGCCGGACAGCACCACGCGGCAGAAGACCCGGGGACGGGTCGTCATGCTCGTCGACAACGGGGTCAAGGGTGACTCCCGGGTCCAGAAAGCAGCCCGGTCCGCGGCGGACGCGGGCTGGGACGTCGTGCTCTTCGGAGTCTCGCCCACCAGTGAGAAGCAGTCCTGGAAGGTCGGCAGTGCCCAGGTGCGGCTGATCCCCAAGCCCACCCCGCTCAACCCGCGCCGCCACGACATGCGCCGCCCCTTCCTGCGCCGCCCGCTGGCCTACCGCTCACCCCAGGTGGCCCGCTACCGGGTGCAGGCGGCCAAGGCATGGCGATCGGACCTCCGTTTCCGGCAGGCTGCCTCGAAGGCGGCCGAGGCCGGGTACCCGGGCCGCAGCGCCAGTGGCTCGAAGGGCCGCCTCCTGGTGCCCCGCGTGAGCGCCAAGATCTACAGCAAGTGGGTCGCGCTGCGTGCTCGCGAGACGACCACCCTGCAAGAGCGCCGCTCGATGCTCGACGCCCCGCTGGACCGCACGACGACCGCCATGTGGCAGAAGCTGATGAAGCAGCGCTCGTGGCGCCGCCTCAGCCCCAATCTGTGGGACTTCGAGCTGGCATTCGCCAAGCACATCGACGCGCTCAAGCCCGACCTCATCCACGCCCACGACTTCAAGATGCTGGGAGTCGGAGCCCGTGCCGCCGTGCGCGCTCGTGCCGCGGGCCGACCCGTGAAGCTCGTCTGGGACGCCCACGAGTACGTCCCCGGGCTCCCCCCGCGCCACGGCCGCTGGCTGCCCGCGCACGTGGCGTGGGAGAAGGAGCACGCCGTGTTCGCCGACGCGGTGATCACGGTCTCACCGGCCCTGGCCGAGCTGCTCAAGGAAGGCCACGAACTGGCAGAGCTGCCGACAGTCGTGCTGAACGCCCCGGTGCTCTCCCCGGACCCCGACGAGGTGGCGGGCGCGGAACCGGTACCGGACCTGCGCGCCCTGTGCGGCATCGGCCCGGACACCCCGCTGCTCGCGTACGTCGGTGGCATCAACCCGGTCCGCGGTGTGGAGACGATCATCGAGGGCCTCGCCCTGCTGCCCGACGTACACGTGGCGATGGTCTCCGTACCTCCGGGGAAGCCGTACGCCGCGACGGCCACGATCCGCAAGCTCGTCAAGGAGCTCGGCGTCGGCGACCGTGTGCACTTCCTGCCGTTCGTCCCGCACTGGCAGGTGGCCGATTTCGTGGCGCCGGCCGATGCCGCCGTCAGCCCCCTGCACCACCTGGCCAATCATGAGCTGGCACTGAGCAACAAGTTCTTCGAGTACTCGCAGGCCAGGTTGCCCCAGATCGTCAGTGACATCCGCACGATGTCCGAGATGGTCAAGTCCACCGGCCAGGGCGAGGTGTTCCGGGCCCAGGACACCGAGGACTACGTCCGGGCGGTCAAGGCCGTGCTGGCCGATCCCGAGCGTTACAGGGCCGCGTACGAGAAGCCGGGTCTGCTGGAGAAGTGGACCTGGGAGGCGCAGGCCGAGATTCTCGACGGCATCTACAGCCGCCTGCTGCCGGACCGTCCCAAGGTCCCCGCGTCGGCCTCGGAAGCCAAGACGGACGCCCACGCCTGAGCCCTCGGCGGGGGGGGGGGGGGGGGGGGGGGGGGGGGGGGGGGGGGGGGGGGGGGGGGGCAGGGGGGGGGGGGGGAACACCTCCCCGTCTCTCACCAAGCCAAAACAGCAAT
>NZ_JBWKLF010000001.1:466117-844417 GCF_056430475.1 Streptomyces sp. NPDC045968
CCCCGCCCGCGTCCTCCGGGAGCATCGCCCAGGCCCCCCCCCCCCCCCCCCCTCCCCCCCCCACCCCCCCCCCCCCCCCCCCCCCCCCCCCCCCCCCCCCCCCCCCCCCCCCCCCCCCCCCCCCCCCCCCCCCCCCCCCCCCCCCCGCCGCATGCGACCAGACCGCTCACAGCTTCGTGCGCGACCAGCGGACCGCGGGCCGCTCCCAGTAGCGATGCACCAGGCAGGACAGCACCAGCAGGGTCATCACGGTCACCGTCAGCGTCGGCCAGGGGCCGAGGCGTCCGTACAAGGTACGGATCATGGGGGCCGGAATCACCGGTGAACGCCCTGGATCGAGATCAAACGGCGATCGAGTCACACCGCGCGCTCGGCGAGAACCCCGTCCTGCTCCTCGTACACGGCACCCGTCTGCGGACACTCCCACACCCCGGGCTCGCCCTCGCGCTCGACGAGCTTCACGCCGGCGCGCCCCACCCAACCGATCCGCCGGGCCGGGACGCCGACGACCAGACCGAAGTCCGGCACGTCCTTGGTGACCACGGCGCCCGCGGCGACCATGGCCCAGCGGCCGATCCGCACCGGCGCGACGCACACGGAACGGGCACCGAGCGAGGCGCCCTCCGCGACCTTCACACCGACGGCCTCCCAGTCGCCGCCGCGCTTCTGCTTGCCCTCGGGGTCCACCGAGCGCGGGTTGTGGTCGTTGGTGAGCACCACGGCCGGGCCGATGAAGACGCCGTCACCGAGCTCGGCCGGCTCGTACACGAGGGCGTAGTTCTGGATCTTGACGTTGTCGCCGATCTGCACCCCGGTGCCCACGTACGCACCGCGGCCGACCACACAGCCCTCGCCGAGCCGGGCACCTTCGCGGATCTGGGCGAGCTCCCAGACGCTGCTGCCGTCGCCGATCGCGGCGCTCTCGTCGACCTGGGCGGTGGGCTGGACTCTGTAGTTCACGTGGTGCGCCTTCCGAAGAGCGGACTTGCCCGGAGAGCTTACGATCCCTGCCAGTCAGGCTGTGCACACCGCCCCCCGCCCCTACCGGCTGCGCTGCTCCAGCATCCGGGCCATGAGGTTGCCGGTGGCGCGCCGGATCTGGGGATTCAGGTGCTCGGGCGCGTTGAGGCAAGCGGCCAGTGGAAGGTCCCGGCGGCGAAGACCAGTGTTCCCTCGTCGTTCTCACAGAGACTGGCGTTCTGGGTCCGGCGCCGGCCGCCCATGCTGTCGTTGTACGACGACGCGGACAGCAGCGTTTGCGTGACGTTCTCCTGGCGCGGCATCGACGGATCGAATCCGTCGGCCTCCACCGCGACAAGTTCCGGTATCTCGTCGTTGTCGCGCAGGCCCGTCCCAGCCCAGAACCAGTGGTCGCTCTCGCGGACGACGAGAGGGGTCGCCGATCTGTACGCCAGTGGCGACATGAGAACCGCGACCGAACGCGCATCCCTTGCCAGTCGGGCTCGCTCGCTAATTTGCGCCAGTGCCCCGGCGTTGTTGCCCTCACCGATCCCGGTGTCCTGGCGTAAGGATTTGTCCGCTGCAGAGCGTGCGATCTCTGCCCCGATGTTCGGGTGTGCGGGTGAGTCGCGCGCAGTTCACCTGTAAGCCCAACGCCCATCCCACAAGCGGCTAACCAGCCACAATGCGAGTCCCCGAGCTGTATTCCATGTAAAGGCGACGTGATGAAAATGTGACCGCACGAAGGTGTGGATGTCGGACATAAGTACTTGTGCCTTCAAACTGCTTTGGCGGAAGCTCTGCACCATTCATTTGCGATCGGGGTGGGGAAGGCTTCATGTCTGAGGTGCGCAGAGGTCGGCGACATCAAGCTGCCAGTGTTCTTGCGGCAGCTCTGCTTGCGGTCGGCATGAGCGGTGTGGCCGTCGCGTCGTACGCAGAGGCGACGGCTGTGTGTGCGGGCGGGGCCGAGCCCGATTTCAATGGTGATGGGGCGCGCGATGTCGCCATTGCCGATCCTTCAGCAACAGTCAATGGACTGGCGAAGGCGGGGCTTGTCCGGATCGCGTACGAAGGCGGTCAGGTCGACGAGATCTCCCAGGCGACGGTGAACGTGGCGGACGGTCCGGAAGATGGCGATCAGTTCGGCTTCTCGCTTGCGGTGTACGACGCCAACAAGGACGGCTGCAGCGATCTGGCTGTGGGTATCCCGTTCGAGGATGTTGGCACGGTGAACGATGCGGGGTACGTGCAGATCGTCTACGGCTCGCCAGCCGGGCTTGGTAAGGGACTAGCGAGCAAGGGATTTGCCCAAGGCTCCAATTTGGGCAGCTCCTCGGAGGAGCACGGAGACATGCTGGGTTATGCGCTGGCAGCCGGGCAGTCTACGACCGGGGTGACGTTTCTGGTGATTGGCGCTCCCGGTGAGGACTACGAGGGAGTCGTCGACATGGGGATGATTCACTATGTCGCCGGTACCGCGTTCAGCAGCGTGGCGAACGTGTCTCAGGATTCCATGAGTGTGTGGGACGACCCCGAACCCTATGACCGCTTCGGTGCGGCGTTGGCCGCGACGAATCGACATTTTGCGGTCGGCGTACCCGGGGAATCCCGCGAAGCGGTGCAGCAGGCCGGTGGGGTTCATGTGTTCGTACCCTCAATCAACACTGACGGCATCCCGCTCCCGTTGTTCGGAATGGGGCAGTCGCTCACCGGGACAAATGATGCAACTGGCGAGAGCGGAGATCAGTACGCGTCCTCCTTGGCAATGGCTCCCTACCGTCCCGCAGGAGCGGCGACCGTAACGGACTCGATGCTCGCTGTCGGCGTACCGAATGAGGACCTGGGGGGCATCTCCGACGCCGGCGCCGTGCAGCTCTACCACATCAAGGCCGACCGCACGGTCGTGCAGACCCAGTGGCTCGACCAGAACACGACGGGCGTCGCAGGCGATGCCGAGCAGAGTGACTTCTTCGGCCAGCGGCTGGCGGCGGTGAATACGGCCACCAATGTCGTCAGTACCGCGGCAGGCATGCGACTTGCTGTCGGTGTACCGGGTGAGGAATCAGACGCGCAGCGCCAGGACGAGGGCGGCGTACAGCTGTTCTCGATGCTGGGCGACCCGGGAACCTCCGACAGCTGGATCAGCCCCGGGAGCGGCATTCCGTCACCGGGCGCACCTCGCATGTACACGGGTATCAGCCTCGGAGCCGCACAGAGCGCGCTCTACGTGGGAGTCCCGTACGGCCCGGTCGGTGGGCGGGCGGTCTATGCCTTCCCCTGGAACACGCCTGACGGCGGAGCGCCTTCACAGTCCTGGAAGCCGGGGCAGGGCGGGTTCCCCGCAGCGAACGCAGCCTTCGGCGCGACAGTCCGATAACGCAGCTCTTCCGCAGACAGCAACGAACAACAGGGGTGGGGAGTACAGGCGTGTTCAGGCGTACGCAAAATCGGGGACTGGCGCGGGGTGCGGTCGTTGCTGTGACATCGGCAGCGGTCTTGGCTGCGGTGATCACGGGTATCCCGGAGACCGGGCCGACCGCTGCTCGGCCGGCAGCCGCGGCGGAAGGCGATAGCGACGCCACGGCGGGTTCCGAGAACGCGGCTCGTGCGGAAGCCGCCGCGTCGGGCAAGCGTGTGGAAGCACTTAATCTCCGCACCGAGCGGAGCGAGACGCTGGCCAACCCCGACGGGACGTTCACACGTCGGGAGCACGTCCAGCCCGTGCGCGCTTTCAAGGGCGGGAAGTGGGTTGACCTCGACTCCACTCTTGTCCAGCAGGCCGACGGGTCTTGGACGCCGAAGGCTTCTACGGTCGCCATGACTGTTTCGGGCGGTGGGAAGGGTCCGTTCGCGTCGCTGGAGCGAGCCGGTAAGACGATGTCGGTGAGCTGGCCGGGCACCCTGCCCAAGCCCACCGTCGAGGGCAGTACGGCGAAGTTCGTGGACGTGCTGCCCGGCGTCGACCTGACTGTGACAGCTGAGGACGACGGGTTCTCGCACCTCCTGGTGGTGAAGACCGCCGAGGGGGCGAACAATCCCGAACTCGCGTCGATCGAGCTGCCGGTGGAGACCGATGGCGTTCGTCTCGAGGCAGGCGCCGAAGGCGGCGTCGTGGCCGTCGATACGGGGTCGGACGGCCCTGTGTTCGAGGCACCTCAGCCACAGATGTGGGATTCCAGCCCAGCCCGGCAGGCCGCTTCCGTTGCGAAGACGCTCCGCGTGGCGGGCTCGGAGATGAGCACGGACGCCACAGACGATCCTGCGGCAGACCCGGCCGAGGACCTCACCAAGGGCCCAGGCGAGGGCTCCAAGGTGTCTAACGTGAAGGTTGGCCTGCGCGGGAACTCGATGACCCTGGCCCCCGATATGGACCTGCTCAAGACCGGGACGCTGCCGCTCTACATAGACCCGGTCTCCAAGACCTACACACGTTCCGGCTGGACGATGGTGTCCTCGCACTACGCGAGCGCGGAATTCTGGAAGTTCTCCGGTAACGAGGGCGTCGGGAGGTGCCCGGCGGACGTTTCCGCGCTGTGCGCGAGCAGCGACGACCGGAAGCGTCAGTTCTACGCACTCCCGACCTCCGGTCTTGTCGGCAAGGACATCCTTTCCGCCGAGTTCGCGATCACGCTGGCCGACGCTTACAACGCCACCGCCAGATCGGTTGTGCTGTCCAGGGTCAACAGCGGCAGTGGAAGCGCCATCAGTTCCTCCACGAATTGGGGCAACCAGCCCACGGTGAAGAAGACGATCGATTCCGCTTCCACGTCCGCCCGCGCAGGGTCCTGCACGTCGACCAACCAGAATCTGCGGTTCAACGTGAAGTCCGCGGCTCAGGAGGCCGCCGACAAGAGCTGGGCGACGACGACCTTCCGCCTCGCGGCGTCCGACGAGTCGAGCTACGCCTACTGGAACCGCTTCTGTGGGAACGGACAACTGGAGGTCACGTACAACCGGCCACCCTCGCAGCCGTCTCTGTCCACCATGAGCACGTCTCCGGGCGGCAAGTGCGCTGTCGGCTCGACGCGTCCCTACACATTCATGGTGCCGACGATGAATGCTGTCATCCGAGATTCCGACCACAACGACCTCGGTGGCAACGCCGAGACGCTGCAGGCAGAGTTCTACGTCTCGTGGACCACGCCCGGCACGACCACCGTTGTCCACAAGTCATTCGTCACCGACACGAAGACAACCCTGAGCGACCCGGAGAACAATCAAGTAGGTATCGCTACATTCAGAGCGAAAGTGGGAATTTCGGGAACCGCCAAAAACCCTGTCGCGTACACCATTCCGGAGAACACGGTCATCTCCTGGCAGGTGCGCGGCAGTGACGGGCAATCATGGGGGGCATGGAGCGTTCCACCTCCTGCGGCTTGCCAGTTCATCTATGACAAGACCAGCCCCGCAGCGCCCACCGTGGCGTCCAATGAGTACAAGGACGATGACGTGTGGCGCCCCGGAGTGGGCGACTACGGCACATTCACCTTCACCACAACGTCGACCGATGTCGTCTCGTACCGGTACGAGTTCCACGACGGCACCTCGGGAACGGTGTCGGCCGCTACCAGTACGGGCCGACCGGGGAAGCTGCGCTGGACGCCTCCAGCTGCTGGTGCGTACACCTTGACGGTCACCGCGGTCGATGCTTCCGGCAGGTCACAGGTCACCCCCGAGGGCTACACGTTCATGGTCGACAAGGGGCGAAGCCCCGCCGCAGCATGGAAGCTGGACGATCCGTCCTCCGCGACCGAAGCGGCCGGCCGGCCGGGCGACCCGACGGCATCCAAGGGTTCCGCTGCGGTCTTCGGCACCACCCACCCGGGTGAGCAGAGCACACGCTCCGGTGTCGCCCTCAACGGCACGTCCGATGCGTACCTCGCAACGGCGGGGCCGGTCGTCGATACCGCGAAGACGTTCTCAGTGGCGGCCTGGGTGTACCTGCCCGAACTCCCCACGCACGACATGTCGATCGTCAGCCAGGACGGGACGGCGGAGCCGGGATTCTCGCTCGGGTACGACAGCCGCACCAAGCGGTGGGTGTTCCGCTCGCCGGACTCCGGCATGGATGCGTTCGGCGATTCGCGCGTCCTTGACAGCGGTGTCGCCGCCGTCAAGCAGTGGACCCACCTGGTGGGTGTGTACGACGCCGAGAAGCAGACGATGCAGATGTACAAGCAGGGTGTCGCCGTCGCGAGCACTCCCGTGGCGCGTCGCACGACCTGGAACGCCACGGGCGGCCTCCAGCTGGGACGTTCTCTGTCGCTGGCCGGCTACACGAATCAGCTCAAGGGGACGCTTTCCGAGGTTCAGCTCTACGACAGGCTGCTCACTCCCGCGGAACTGGGCACGGTCATCGGCGTGGCTCCCACGCGGCTGGGTGCCTGGCCGCTCGACGAGCTCAGTGAAGGCGTCTCTCCGGACGTCGAGGGAGGCACCGGGCTCAGCGTTTCCGGCTCCGCTTCCATTTTCCAGGTCAGCGACTTGATCTGTGACGAGTTGGACCCGACCTGCACGACGATTCCAAAGCAGCCGCTCAACGGCGACGGGCACTTGGAGCTGGACGGGGCAACGGGATACGCGACTCGTGAGGCCGGACTCTTCGCCGAGAGCGGCAGCTTCGCCGTCACCGTTCGGGCCAGGATCGCCACTGCCGCGCCGGGGCGCGATGAGACCGCCCTCTCGCTGTCGGGCCCCAACGGTGCAGCAGCTGTCGTCAAGTACTCCCAGGCACTTGACCGCTGGCAGCTGGTGGTGACGGACAAGGACGCCCCTGCGGGCGGCGCGACGGTTACCTCCGTGCACGACACGATGGCCATGCCGACATCAGAGAACGCGGGCAATCACCTGGTCCTCGCCTACGACGCGGTATTCGGCACCGTGCGGCTCTATGTCGACGGACAGTTGGCCGGCGCGGAGAGCCTGTGGCCGAACGTCTGGGACTTTTCCACGGTCAGCATCCAGATCGGCCGCTCCCTCACGGGGACCACTGGCAGCGACTATTTCTCGGGCGCACTCGATGACGTACGCGCCTTCCAGGGGGTCGTGAACGAGTCCATGGCGGCCGGCCTCCGGAGCACCGACCCCACCGCCTGACCACGCGGTTCGTGGTGGGTGGGCAGATACGTCCACCCACCACGAACCGCGCCATGCACTTGCATTTCGCACCCGTGCTCAGCACATCCACACCCCAACCGGGAGCAGTGATGTCTTCGCTTTTGTGGTATCGGACCAGACCAGGGCTGTGGAAACGGCCGGCGCGACGGCGAGCAGCCGCAGCCCTAGGTATGGCCGTGGCCCTCGGATTGCTGCCTCAGTACGTGCCCCAGGCGGACGCCAAGGAAGCGTCATTCCCAGCGGCCCAGGCGGAACGTGACCCGGCGCGCGGCAAGGACGGAGTCGCGGAGAAGCGCAAGGCGAATCCGGTCGACGCCCTCGAGGTCACCCGGCCGGCGAAGGTCAGCTGGCCCAAACCCGGCAGCGACGACTTGGCGGTCACCACCAAGCCCGCGAAGGCCGAGGGGCTCCCGCTCAGGGCCGCAGCATCCGCTTCCGGCCCCGACTCGGTAGAGGTCGGAGTTCTCGACCGCAAGGCGGCACAGTCCGCCGGTGTCGACGGTGTCCTGCTCAAGGTGGCCCGCACCGACGGGGCTGCCGAGCCCGGCAAGGTAAGGGTCGAGCTGGACTACTCCGGGTTCGCCGAAGCGTACGGCGGCGGCTACGGCTCCCGACTCCGCTTCGTGCAGTATCCGGAGTGCCTGCTTACGACGCCGGAGAAGAAGGGTTGCTCCACACCGCGCGAATTGAAGAGCACCAACGCCACGGCGAAGAAGACTCTGGCGGTCACGGTCGACGCCGCACCCGAGCAGACCGGCCTGTCCACCCAGCCGATCAGCGCCGCTTCGACGGGCAGCGGTGTCACTCTGCTTGCCGCGGCCGCGGCTGCCTCCGGCGACCAGGGCAGCTACGGCGCGACGTCGTTGCAGCCGTCGTCCGACTGGAGCGTCTCCAACTCCTCGGGTGCCTTCAACTGGACCTACCCCATGCGCACGCCACCGGTGCCCGGCGGACTCGCACCGGGGGTGACACTGGCGTACACCTCGCAGTCCGTCGATGGCCAGACGGCCACGACCAACGCCCAGGGCTCCTGGGTCGGTCAGGGCTTCGGCTATGAACCCGGATTCATCGAGCGCCGCTACAAGGGATGCGCCCAGGACGGCCACGACAAGGCCAACGGCGACCAGTGCTGGGCCTTCGACAACGCGACCATCCAACTCGCCGACGGTACGTCCGGTGAAATCATCAAGCTCGACACCCCTGCGGGCTCGGCAGGGCGGTGGCGGCTGAGCAACGACACCAACTCGAAGATCGAGCGGCTCACCGGCACAGTCAATGGTGACAACGACGGCGAGTACTGGCGGCTGACGACCACAGGTGGCCTGGAGTACTACTTCGGTCTGGACCGCCTCCCCGGATGGCGCGCGGACGATCCGGCTACGACGACGGTTACCGACCCCGATCCCACGACCAACTCCACCTGGACCGTGCCGGTCAATGGGGACGATGCCGACGAGCCGTGCACCACAGGGACCTTCGACACGTCGTTCTGCAACCAGGCCTGGCGTTGGAATCTGTCGTACGTGAAGGACGCGCACGGCAACGTGATGTCGTACCACTACGGCAAGGAGACCAACTACTACACGCAGAACCTCAAGTACCTGGAGAACGGCAAGCCGTACACCCGCGGCGGCTACCTCAAGCGTGTCGACTACGGCCAGCGTGACACCAAGGTCTACACGACGCCGGCACCGGGGCGAGTCGTCTTCACCACCGACGAACGCTGCCTTGCCGCCGCGACCGACTGCGAGCCGGGCGACTTGACCGATGCCACGGCGACTCGCTGGCCGGATGTCCCCTGGGACCGCAACTGCCCGGTGTCCACGAAGTGCGAGGGGCAGAACTCTCCGACGTTCTGGACCCGCAAGAAGCTCTCCGCGATCACCACCCAGATCCGCTCCGGCACCGGTTATCAGGACGTCGACTCCTGGAAGCTCACCCACGAGTTCACGGATAACGGTGACGGCTCCAAAGCCCTCTGGCTGAAGTACATCGACCACACCGGCAAGGTGGCGGGCACGGCATCCATGCCCTCCGTCGAACTGCATGGAACGCAGCTACCCAACCGCATCGACATTCCCAACGACAACATTCAGGCGATGAACCGGCTCCGCCTGGGCGGGGTGACCAACGAGACCGGTGGACACCTCAGCGTCGTGTACGCAGATACTGACTGCTCGGCCACCACCCTCCCGGCGGAGGGCAAGTCGACCAAGCGCTGCTACCCGGTGAAGTGGAACCCGCCCGGCATTGAGGAACCGATCACTGACTGGTTCCAGAAGTACGTGGTCGACCACGTCTCGCAGGAGGACCTGGTCGGCGGGACGCCGGACATGACCACCTCGTACGAGTACGTGGGAGACGCAGGTTGGCGCAAAAGCCGGCCGGACGGCATAACCGAGGGCAAGTTCGTCACCTGGGGTGACTGGCGCGGTTACGGCAAGGTGCGGGTCACCAACTCCGAGGGCGGGGTGGCCGCAGCCACGAACCTTCGTACCGAGCACACATTCTTCCGTGGCCTCGACGGCGACGTGAATCCGGACGGTGGCACGCGGTCGGTGTCGATCACCGACTCGGCCGGCACCGTGCGCAAGGACTCCGACTATCTGTCGGGGTTCGAGCTGGAAACCGCCACCTACAACGGTGCTTTCACTGCCGACAAACTGGTCTCCAAGTCCATCAGCACGCCGTGGACCTACGTTACGGGGACTCGTACCCAGGGCGTGACGACCGAGTCCCGCTACATCCGCCCTGCCACGAACGCCAGTTACACCACGCTGACGGGGCACACCCCGGCGGTACCGAAGTGGCAGGTGGTGAAGAGCAGCACCGCCTATGACACCGCCACCGGCCGGGCCACCAAGGTCGACGACTTCGGCCTCGACGGCGACAGCACAGACAATCAGTGCACGATCACGTCGTACGCCGACAACGCGACCAAGCACATGCTGGACTTTCCCTCCAGAGTGCTGAAGACCGCGACGACCTGCGCCGACACGGCGAACCACGCCAAGTTCACCCTCTCCGACGCCCTCACCTCCTACGACGGGCAGGCCGTCGGCGTCGGCCCGGTGAAGGGCGACCCGACCAAGATCCAGCGCTTCGCGTCGCTCAGTGGCACCACTCCTGTGTACGAGACCGTCACCGAGCTGACGCCGACGGACTTCGATGCCTTCGGCCGCCCGCTGCGGGTCAAGGACGCAGATGGCACCGCGACCACGATGCAGTACTCGGAAACCGACGGCCTGACGACCAAGAAGGTCGAGACGAACTATCTCGGCTGGCAGACGACCACCGAGTACAACCCGGCCTGGGGCGTGCCCTCCGCCCAGACCGACCCCAACACACGACGTACAGATCTGGGCTACGACGCGCTCGGACGGCTGACGGGTGTGTGGCTCGCCGACCGGCAACCGAAAGCAACGAACATCCCGAGCATCAGGTACGGATACCTGGTGCGCACGAATGACACGTCCGCCGTCATGACTGAGAGGCTTCAGGACAACGGCACTTACGGGGTTCCCGAGTACGCCCTGTACGACGGAAATCTGCGCCCGGTGCAGGTCCAGACGGAAGCCGCCGACGGCAGGCGGAAGATTGCCGACACTTTCTACAACGGTCTCGGCCAGGTAGTAAAAACAAACTCTGACTACGTAACGACCGAGGCCCCGTCGGGTACGCGCTTCGACGTCACCGCGGGAATTAATGGTCAGAGTCTGTCGGAGTTCGACGGGGCAGGCCGCAAGACAGCGGAAATCTTCGCGGTTGCCGAGCAGGAGAAGTGGCGTACCACCTACACGTACGGCGGAGACCGCGTCCACACAGACCCGCCGAACGGCCAGGCGCCCACCACAACGATCACTGATGCCCGTGGGCAGACGACAGAGGTCCGCCAGTACAAGGGCGACACTCCACTGCCCATCGGAACTGCTGCCGACTACGTAGCCACCAGATATACGTACACGCAGGCCGGACAGCTTGATTCGGTCAAGGACCAGAACAACAACACCTGGTCGTACACCTACGACAAGCGCGGCAGAAAGCTCACATCCACTGACCCTGACGCCGGAACCAGCAGCTACGAATACGACGCGCTGGACCGCCTCAAGTCCACCACCAATTTCGAGCAGAAGAAGATTTCAACGGTCTACGACAGACTCGGCCGGCCCACGTCCACGTGGGAGGGCGAGCCGGTCGATGGTAAGCAGCTGACAGCGGCTACTTACGATGTCGTCGCCAAGGGGCAGCCGTACGGCTCCTACACCTATGCCAATGGCACGGTATATGCGGCGAGTTTCGTCATGTCGTTCGACACGAACTACCAGCCGTTGACCACCCGTTACTCGATCTCCAAGACGGCAGAGCCCGAACTGGGCGGTACCTACGAGTACAAGACCGCGTACAACCACGACGGAACGGTTCAGTCGACCAGTTTCCCCGCGGCGGGTGACCTCCCGACTGAGGCGCTCCAGATGACGTATGACAACCTGCAGCGCCCGACGGCAATGCAGAGCATCTACAACTCGTCCGGGCCTGGTGCGAACTACACGTATGTCCAGAAGGCCGCTTACAACGGCCTGGGTGATCTGACGCAGATCGACCTGAGCAACGGGGCTGCCGACGCCAAGGCGACCACGCAGATGTTCGCTTACGAGCTGGGAACCGGACGACCGACCAAGTCGACCGTCGTGCGCCAAGGGGCGGCGCCTCTCTACGAAGCCCGCTACACCTACGACGTCACCGGCAACGTCACATCGATCAGCGATCAGGCAACCGGCGGAGTGTCGGACAGCCAGTGCTTCCAGTACGACTGGCAGCGCAGGATGACACAGAGCTGGACCAGCTCGACCACCCCGAACACCGCGATCGGCACCGGCAGCACGAACGCCGCCTGCACCGCATCGCCGACCGCCTCCACAGTCGGTGGACCGGCGCCGTACTGGCGCTCGTACTCCTTCGACGACGTAACGGGCAACCGCAAGACGGAGACTTCCCACGGGACCGGCGGCGCGCCCAACACCACCCGCACGTACAGCTACGGAGACGCTGACCAGGACGGAATCGTGGGCGAGGCCGATGACGGCGGCCCGCACGCCCTCACCAAGGTCGAACAGCTAACCCCGGCGTTCAACGGTTCCCCAGAGGTCAAGTCCCAGGACACGTACAAGTACGACAAGACTGGCAACACAACGGAGCGGCTCGTCCAGGGAAACACCCAGGCACTGACCTGGAACTCTCAAGGCAAGCTGTCCAAGGTCACCGGCGCCAAGACGACGGACTACATCTACGACGGGAGCGGCGCGCGGCTGCTGCGCAACGTGGTCGGCGAGAAGACGCTCTACCTACCGGGCATGGAACTGCGCCTGGACCCGGCGACGAAGGCCGTAACCGCCACGCGCTACTACGACTTCGCAGGTAAGACAGTCGCGATGCGTACGGCCAAGGGTGTACAGCACCTGGCGGCCGACCACCACGGCACAGCCGAGATCGCGGTCGACGCGGTGACAGGCGCGGTCACTCGCCGCCGGATGGACCCCTTCGGCCAGGAGCGCGGCAGTGGCACGAGCCCCTGGGTCAACGACAAGGGCTTCCTCGGAAAGACCGTCGATGACTCGACGGGCCTGGTCAACGTAGGCGCACGCGAGTACGAACCGGCCAACGGCCGCTTCATCTCACTCGACCCGATCATCGATTACACCGACCCGGTGCAGATGAACGGCTACGCGTATGCGAACCACAACCCAGTATCGCTCTCTGACCCAAGTGGCATGAAGCCCGATGACTGCCTCATGCGCGGCGTAAATTGCAAGCCGAAGACCGGTGGCGGCTACGACATATCGAAGAACGAGTACTACAAGCCGTACGTCGCGCCGACCCCGGCCGAGAAAAAGGCAGTAAAGGCTCGCTCCCAGGCCGATGGAGCAAAGCGCAAGGCGATACAGGTGGCGAAGGAACTCGCCTCCATCGCCATGGAGGAGCTCGGCATAACGGACGCGCTGGACTGCTTCACCACAGGCGCCCTGGGCGCATGTGGCGCGACGATCGTGAACGTGGCCACAAGTTTCGCCGGCGGAATTGTCGGGAAACTTGCGGCGAAGTACGGAGCACCCTGGAGGTGGAGCAAGGCGGTTGCCTTGGGTAAACGCATCTGGGGACTCGTTGGGAAGCTCACATCCAGCCTGAAGGGCTGGTTCAAGCTGGGCAAGAAGGCGGACGAGGCCGAGGCGGCGCTGGCGAACGCCGGTGGCTCATGTTCAATATCTAATAGCTTTGTCCCTGAAGAAAAAGTCTTGATGGCCGATGGAAGCACAAAGGCGATCAAGGACGTCGATATCGGGGACGAGGTGATAGCCACTGAACCTGAAACCGGCAGGACGAAGATCGAGACCGTCACTGCCGAAATCAAGGGGAAGGGCGCCAAGAGGCTCGTCAAGGTCACGATCGACACGGACGGTGACAAGGGCAAGAAGACGGCCTCGGTCACTGCAACGGACGGCCACCCATTCTGGGTCCCGGAACTCGGGGACTGGATCGACGCGACGGACCTGAAGTCGGGCGAGTGGCTCCGGACTGGCGCTGGCACCCTGGTGCAGATCACTGGGGTTCAGCGGTGGACTGCACAGGCCACGGTTCATAACCTCACGGTCAGTGACCTGCACACGTACTATGTGCTGGCGGGGGCCACATCAGTACTCGTGCACAACGTCAACGAAGATTCGCTCTGCAATGTGACTCTTGGGCCGGCAATAAAGGGCCCGAAAGCAGAAGGAGTGACCGCTGAACGCGGTGACACTGTCCTCGCTCACGAGAAGCGGATCATGAACGAGTTCGGTGACCGAAATGGCTGCGCTTCATGTGGGGCGGCCAAATCGGGATACAAAGACGGTCACTGGACTGGTGACCACAATCCGCCGAATAAGCTCGCGCCCAACGGTCCGTGGACTCTGTATCCGCACTGCAAGGCATGTTCCAAACAGCAGGGCGGGATCGTGCGCACGCTAATCAAGGAGTACTATGACTTCCCGGTGTGGAAACCATGACTGTAGGTGGATTTAATGATGCTCTTCGCCTCATGCACGACAAGATTCGCCCACGGTCTGGTTGTTGCTGCCGCGCCTGGGAGTGTCGACAACCATGCTGGCTGGGACGCGGCTGCTGATGTAGTGCACGGTGGTCCGGACTCCTTGTTCATCGCGGTGCAGCAAGCCGCCAGTGGTCCGGCGTCAGTCCAATGTGTGCAGGGTCCTTACCAGCCGAGTGGAAAGGTCCTTGTGTACTCAGGGAATCTGACTCTCCCCAAGGCATCCCTCGAAATTTCGGATCCGAATGAATCGGTGAGACTGCTGATTCCCGTTCCGAATGTAGATAATCGGGTCGACATCTACGGAGACGGAACCGATGAGCCTGATGAGGTAATCATCGTTCTGACGGGCGATGAGTCGTGGTGATCCACAACCTCTGACGGAGGGGATCTGTCCGGCAAGTCGGACGTCACGATAAGTTCTCATCTCTGCGTGACGCCTTTCGGATTGGCGTAGCGGTGAATCGCCCCCTCTCGGAGTGCAAGAAGCCCCGCCGGATTCGTTCCGGCGGGGCTTCTTGGGCGTCTGACGGCAACGTCAGCGGACGACGGCTGCTGCGGGCGGGTCGTCAGGGTCGTCGTCCTGGGCAGCGAGGGCGTTGCCGAGGGTGTCGATGGCTTGGCGTTGGAGGCGGAGTCGGACGTGGGCGTAGACGCCGACGGTGACGCCGATGTGGGCGTGGCCGAGCAGTTCCTTGATTATGACGAGGTCGACGCCCTGTTCCAGGAGCAGGGTGGCGGTCGAGTGTCGGAGGTCGTGGAACCGGATGCGGCGGAGCCCGGCCCGGTGGAGGAGTCGGCTGAAGCTGCGGGTGAGGTTGGCGGGTTCGAGAGGACTACCGGTGGGGGTGGTGAACACGAGGCCGTTGTCCGACCAGTCCATTCCCGCGGTCTGGCGTGCTTCCTCCTGTTGTTCCCGGTGGGTCTTCAGGAGTTGACGCATTCGGTGGGGAGGACGATGCGGCGTGCGGAGGCGCGGGTCTTGGTGTGCAGGACAGCCAGGCCGCCGGTGCGGGTGCGCTGGAGGGAACGGTGGATGGTGGCGGTTCCTGTGTTGAGGTCGAGGTCTTCCCAGTGCAGCCCAAGGAGTTCGCCCTTGCGGAGGCCGGTGCGCAGGGCGAGTTCGTACAGGGCGTGGAGCCGGTCGCTGCTGGCGGCGTGGAGAAACTGCCGGGCCTCGCTCGCGGTGAAGGGCTTGAAGCGCCAGGGGCGGGGTGCTGGGGTCTTGACGTTGCGGGCGACGTTGCGGGGCAGGTCGTCTTCGCGTACGGCGTGCTCCAGGGCGGACTTGAGGACCGAGTGGACGTAGGTCACGGTCAGCGGGGAGAGCCGCTTGTTGCAGCACTCGCCGATGGCGCAGCAGGAGTGCCGGTCGGTGTCGCGTCCTTGGGCGCAGCACTGGCAGGTGAGGCGGAGGCGGTCGAGGAAGGTGCGGACGTCGCGGGCGGTGAGGGGCGAGCTTCTTGGCCCCGAGGCCGGGGTTGAGATGGAGGCGGACGCAGGCGGGAGCATGTGCGCCCACTTCCGGAGCTTGAGGCCGGTGAATTCCGGCAGACTGCCCAGGTCCCAGCAGGTGCGGATCATCTGCCGGACGTGGCGGGCGACGGCGAGCCGGGGCAGGGGACGGGCCTGTCCGGTGCCGTCGCAGGCGGTGCAGGGGAGCGGGGTGCCGTGGGGCAGGAGGGTGGCGCCGCGTCCCTGACAGGGGCGGCAGAACAGGGCATGGTCGAGGGTGCCGGAGGCGTCGGCGGACTTGGTGGCGTACTTGGCCACGTAGGCGGCCACGGCCTGATCGGTGAGTTCGGCATCGGTGCCGAAGGCGGCAATCTCGCGCACGTCGAGCTGTTCGCCCCAGGTGAGTTCGCGCTCCCCGATCGCGTCGGATGCGACGGCCACTCGGACCCGGAGGGCGGCGGCCGGGATGGCGCCAGTGAGCACGGTGACGGCGGCAGACGGGGGCGGGGGCGTGGTGTTGCCGTCGGGGCCGTCGAGCCGGATCACAGCGTGGAAGTGGACCAGGCCACGCTTCTGGTACTCGGCGACCTTCGCGAAGGACACCCGCAGTACGGCGCGGGCGGCCTTCTGAGTCATACCGAGCCGAGTGGCGAGTTCGCGGCGAAGGTAGATCGCGAAGCGGGCCTACAAGGCTCCGGCGTGGGCGTTGAAGAGGACCGCGCCCGCGTAGTCGTACGTCGCCGGATTGAGCGGCGTACCGAGCAGCGCGTCTGTGGGTTCGTGGCGGGTGCCGCAGCGGCAAGGCCGGGCGTCGAGGCGTTGTGGACGGGGCCGAAGGAGGGGGCGGTGAGGGTGGCGAACACGCGGGGGTGGGTGCGGACGGTGTCGGGCATGGACTTGCCACCGGAGAGGCCGGCGCGGATGAGGTGGTAGGTGTCGGCGGCGTAGAGGCGGGAGCAGGCCGGGCAGCGCGAGGCGCGGCGGTTGCCGCACGCGGTCAGCAGACTGCCCGCGGGCTCCTCGGAGGTGGCGTAGGAGCGCAGCACCTCACCCGTCGCCGAATCCACGGCGGTGGTGTGGCCGGTCAGGCGGACGGGTTCGGTGCAGCCGCCGATGTGTTCGATCTGTTGCTGTGTGCGGTCGAAGTCGGGGTGGTTGACGAGGTGGAGCAGGTCCCGTACGGCGGGGCTTGCCGCGTGGCGCAGGTCCAGGGTGACCATTCGGGGAGTGACCCTTCTGTTCGGGTGGGTGGCCCCGAGCAGCAACCAGCCAGGAGGGAAGGCGTGTTGATGCTGCTCGGGGCATGGCGAACCAGGCCCAAGGGCGGGCGTGGGGTTGAGCGAGGGGGATGCGGCCGGTGAGGGACCGGGGCTCAGAGCTGAGCGAGGGCGGCGGTTGCCACCGACAGGGCGACGCCCATACGAGTCCCCAACTGGGCCGCTGTGATCGGCGCTTCCTGATCGGCGTGGTGGGTGTCCGCGATACGCCGGGCCGCGTCCAGCAGGGCGGCCGGCAGGGCCGGGCCGGAGGCGGGTCGAGCCGTCTTCGCGACGGTGAGGGGGAGAGCAGCGGCCGGAGCCGGGGCGGGCTGCGGTTCCTCGGCTGGGGCGGCAACGACGTCCGGGACGAAGGTCGGGGGTGCTGATTCGAGGGCGGGCGCTTCGTCGGGCACCAGGTCGGAGCCAGAAGCGGGAGTGTCCTCCAGGTGCGGGGTGGGACGGGTGAGGGTGTGGAAGTGGGCGAGGAAGGCGGGGCCGACGTGACCCCAGCCCAGGAGCAGGAGCGGGGCGACGGTGTCCAGGCAGGCGCGGCCGTAGCGTCCGGTCAGCAGCGGTTCGGCGGTGTTCAGAGCGAGCGTTAGCAGCCCGCACAGGTGCAGCAGCCGGGTACCGGCCCGCAACTCCGCTTGGGCACCCCGCGCAAGGCCAGGAACCGCAGCGCGACCAGGAGCCCGACGACGGACAGATCCACCATGGGCGCGATCAGCGGTGCGATGGGCGGGGAACATCGAGGCGCAGGGCGAGCGCCCAGACGTCCTTGGGGCCGAGCTGCGCAAACTCCGCGAGCGGGCAGGGCTCACCTCCACCGTTGCGGCGGCACTCCTGGGGGGTCCGCAGTCCCGGATCAGCAACATCGAGGCCGGCCGGTACGCAGTCGGCGCGGATCGTGTGCGGACCATGACGCGGAACTACGCCTGCGTGGATGAGGCGTACGTGGAGGCTCTCGCCTCCATGACCGGCGCGCGCTCTCGTGGGTGGTGGCTCGAGTATCAGGATCTGCTGGCCCCTGGTCTCGTCGACCTTGCTGAAATGGAGCACCACGCCACCGCTCTGCGTGTCGCAGTGGTCATTCACGTTCCCGGCCTGCTCCAGACCGCCGCTCGTGCCCGCGCCGTAATGGCGGAGAGCGTCCCGTCGCTGCGGCCCTATGAGATCGAGCACCGCGTCTCGTATCGCGTCAAACGGCAAGCCGTGTTGTACGGAGCCTCCCCCACCCCATTCACGGCCATGGTCCATGAAGCGGCCCTGCGTATGGGTTACGGAGGCTCGGAGGTTGCTCGTGAACAACTGGACTTCCTGCTGACCGAGGGGGAGGGGGACAATGTGACGGTCCTGGTCGTCCCGTTCGGTGAGGCGTCCTTTCCTGCATCCGGGCAGGGAGTCACGTACGCCTCCGGGGCGGTGCCTCAGCTCGACACCGTGGTCCTCGATACCGACCATGGCTGCGAGTTCCACGATGCCCAGGCCCAGCTGGAGCGCTACCGGTCCGTGCTGGACCGTATGGAAGCGCGCGCACTCTCTCCTGAGAAGTCCCGAGAGCTCATCCGACGCATTGCCCGAGACACCTGAGACGGAGTCCTCCGTGCCGATACTTGTCTGGCAGAAGTCGTCCCACAGCGCCGAGGCAGCGAACTGCGTCTGCCTAGCCGTAGCCCCCGACGGAACCATCCGCCTCCGCGACAGCAAGGTGCCCACGACCGTCGTCGCCACGACGCCCCAGGCCCTGCACCGCTTCCTGGGTGCTGTGGTCGCGGGGTCCTTCGAAGGGCCCGGGCCTGCCTAAATGCTCGCGCCCGCATCGGACATATACAACGAGTACCATACGTTCATGGGACTCAAGCGAACGACGGTCTACGCCGACGCGGAAGACCTCGCCATAATCAAGGAAGCGGCAGGGCGTGAAGGTGTCGCGGAGGCGGAGATCATCCGCGAGGCCATTCACCTGGCTGCGCTGTCCAAGCGGACATGGGATGCGCCGCTGGCGTTCCCCACGTTCCGTAGTGATGATCCGGAGACTGCTGAGCATGCCGGGGCGGAGCTCGACCGGATCTGGGACGAGAAGGCGCGGGCTTATGAGGAGACGAAGGGGCGGCCTCGTACGTGATCGTCATCGTGGCGGACACGTCGGCGTTGCTGGCCTCCGTGGATGAGAGCCACCCGGACATGAAGGCGAGCAGAGGAGTCCTTGAGCGAGCCGGCCTCATCGTCCTCTCGCCGCTGGTCCTGGCTGAAGCAGACCATCTTCTGCGCCGGATCGGCGGCGCGACTGTGCGGGACGGGTTTTTGGACGGCCTGGTCGAGGAGGAGCGGCGTGGCAGGGTTCAGTTTCCGCAGGTCACCGGGGGCATGCTCGCTACGGCCCGGGGTGTCATGCGTCGATATGCCGCGCTCGATCTTGATCTGGCGGACGCTGTTAACGTCGTACTTGCCTCAGAATTTCGTACGGATGCCGTGCTGACCTTTGATCGACGGGACTTTCGGACTGTCCGGCCGCTCACCGCGCACAAGGCGTTCCGGGTCCTCCCGGACGACCTGTAGGGACCCGGTTTGACCCCCCGCACCCCGCCCCGTAGCCTTGACCCTCGGCGTGTTTACGTTGCGCCTACCCCTGAGCACATCCCTCCTGGCCACGGCGTTCGCGCCATACGTCACGGAGAGGCCGCTCATCCTTCCGGATCGTCGTGGGCTTCGGCCTGCGCGAGCGGCTGGCATCAGGGGATCCGTTCCGAGCGAAAGAGAGATCCGCGTGTACGCCATCGTGCGCAGCGGTGGTCGCCAGCACAAGGTAGCTGTCGGCGACATCGTTGAGGTTGACAAGATTCCCACCGCCAAGGTCGGCGACACCGTAGAGCTCTCTACGCTGCTCGTGGTCGACGGCGACGCCGTCACCAGCGACCCGTGGGTGCTGGCCGGGATCAAGGTTCAGGCCGAGATCGTGGACCACCACAAGGGCGCGAAGATCGACATCCTTCGCTACAAGAACAAGACCGGCTACCGCCGTCGCCAGGGTCACCGCCAGCAGTACACGGCGATCAAGGTCACCGGTATCCCCGCGGCTGCGAAGTAAGGGACTGAGGAGACATGGCACATAAGAAGGGCGCATCGTCCACTCGGAACGGGCGCGATTCCAATGCTCAGCGGCTCGGCGTGAAGCGCTTCGGCGGTCAGGCCGTCAACGCCGGTGAGATCCTGGTCCGCCAGCGCGGTACCCACTTCCACCCGGGCACGGGCGTCGGCCGTGGCGGCGACGACACGCTGTTCGCGCTGACCGCCGGTGCGGTGGAGTTCGGTACGCACCGTGGCCGCAAGGTCGTGAACATCGTTCCGCTCGCCGTCTGATTCAGGCGCACGCAGAACGACACACAGCACCTTCCGAGGGCGGATCTCAGCTTTCCCGGTAATCGGGGAAGCGGGTCCGCCCTCGGCGCGTTACGTAAAGAGACATTCCCGTATTTACCTGGAGGCACCAACCATGACCACCTTCGTGGACCGCGTCGAGCTGCATGCCGCCGCGGGTAACGGGGGCCACGGCTGCGCCTCCGTCCACCGTGAGAAGTTCAAGCCGCTGGGAGGCCCCGACGGGGGCAACGGCGGCCGTGGCGGCGACGTGATCCTGGTCGTCGAGCAGGCCGTCACCACGCTGCTGGACTATCACCACAGCCCCCACCGCAAGGCCACCAACGGCCAGCCCGGCGCGGGTGACAACCGTTCCGGCAAGGACGGTCAGGACCTCGTGCTGCCGGTGCCCGACGGCACGGTCGTCCTCGACACGGAGGGCAACGTGCTGGCCGACATGGTCGGCCAGGGGACCACCTTCATCGCGGGCCAGGGCGGCCGCGGCGGCCTCGGCAACGCCGCGCTGGCCTCCGCCCGCCGCAAGGCCCCCGGCTTCGCGCTGCTGGGCGAGGCGGGCGTGAGCCGGGACATCGTCCTGGAGCTCAAGACCGTCGCGGACGTCGCACTCGTGGGATACCCGAGCGCCGGCAAGTCCTCGCTGATCTCGGTGCTCTCGGCGGCCAAGCCGAAGATCGCGGACTACCCGTTCACGACCCTCGTCCCGAACCTGGGCGTCGTCACCGCCGGATCGACCGTCTACACCGTCGCGGACGTCCCCGGCCTCATCCCCGGCGCCAGCCAGGGCAAGGGCCTCGGCCTGGAGTTCCTGCGTCACGTCGAGCGGTGCTCGGTGCTCGTCCACGTCCTGGACACCGCGACGCTGGAGTCCGACCGCGACCCGCTCTCCGACCTCGACATGATCGAGGAGGAGCTCCGGCTGTACGGCGGTCTGGAGGACCGGCCGCGCATCGTCGCCCTCAACAAGGTCGACATCCCGGACGGCCAGGACCTCGCCGACATCATCCGCCCCGACCTGGAGGCCCGCGGATACCGCGTCTTCGAGGTCTCGGCCATCGCGCACAAGGGCCTGAACGAGCTCTCGTACGCCCTCGGCGGGATCATCGCCGAGGCGCGCGCCGCCAAGCCGGCCGAGGAGTCGACCCGGGTGGTCATCCGCCCGAAGGCCGTCGACGACGCCGGCTTCACCGTCAAGCTCGACGACGAGGGCATCTACCGGGTGCGCGGCGAGAAGCCCGAACGCTGGATCCAGCAGACCGACTTCAACAACGACGAGGCCGTCGGCTACCTCGCCGACCGGCTCAACCGCCTCGGCGTCGAGGACGCGCTGCGCAAGGCGGGTGCCCAGGCCGGCGACGCCGTGGCCATCGGCTCCGCGGAGAACGCGGTCGTCTTCGACTGGGAGCCGACCATGATGGCCGGCGCCGAGATGCTGGGCCGTCGTGGTGAGGACCACCGGCTGGAGGCGCCGCGGCCCGCCGCGCAGCGTCGCCGGGACCGTGAGGGCGAGCGCGACGACCCGCAGCGCGAGTACGACGAGTTCGACCCCTTCTAAGCCCAGCGCGCGGTTCGACCCCGTTCTGAGCCCAGAGCGCAGAAGGATTTCTGGTACGTGTGAGGCCCGTCGCAGCACCGCCGCAAGCGGTGCGCGGCGGGCCTCACACGCTCGGGGGCGGGCCCGAATTCCCGTGTCGGAACGGGCACTCACCGTCACCTTCGCCACAATTGCCTGGTGGCGGCCGGTGTTCGGCGCCCCGGGTGTGGTGATTGGGTAACACGTCTGTGGAGTCGGTCACCCCCCGTAAGGCCCCTCTGGGGCCCAACCTCCCTGGCCAGGCGGTGAACTGCGGGTTTCCGGAGGGCATGCGCCGACCGACGTCCGCCTTGCGAGACGGTCACGGAGAGTGCGACCATCACACTGTTCCCTCGTCATCGCAAGGTAGGTCGTCTGTGTCTGTGCCGCACCACGCCAAGCCCCGGACCACTGCTGTCGTGCTCGCCGGTGGTACCGGTCAGCGCGTTGGACTGTCGATCCCCAAGCAGCTGCTGAAGATCGCCGGCAAGGCAGTCATCGAGCACACGCTGACCATCTTCCAGAACGCCGAGGGCATCGACGATGTGATCGTGCTGATGGCGCCCGGCTTCGTGCCCGACGTCGAGAAGATCGTCGCCAAGGCCGGACTGACCAAGGTCGTCAAGATCATCGAGGGTGGCAGCACCCGTAACGAGACCACTGAGCGCGCCATCGCGGCCCTGGGTGAGGGCCTTGCCGAGGGCGAGGACCGCAACGTCCTCTTCCATGACGCGGTCCGCCCCCTGCTGTCACAGCGCGTCATCAAGGACTGCGTCGACGCCCTCGACCGGTACCAGGCCGTCGACGTCGCCATCCCCTCCGCGGACACGATCATCGTGACGCGTACGCACGGCGGGGACGGCGAGTTCATCACCGACGTCCCGGACAGGTCCCGGCTGCGCCGCGGCCAGACGCCGCAGGCGTTCAAGCTGTCGACGATCCGCAAGGCCTACAAGATCGCGGTGGGCGACCCCAACTTCCAGGCCACGGACGACTGTTCGGTGGTCCTGAAGTACCTCCCCGACGTGCCGATCTACGTGGTCGCGGGCGACGAGTACAACATGAAGGTGACCCAGCCGGTCGACGTCTTCATCACCGACAAGCTCTTCCAGCTGGCCTCCACCGCGGCCCCCCGCCAAGCCGACGAGGCCGCCTACCGCGAGCTGCTCTCGGGCAAGACGCTGGTCGTCTTCGGGGGTTCGTACGGCATCGGCGCCGACATCGCGACGCTGGCCGAGCAGTACGGCGCGAGTGTCTACGCGCTGGGCCGCTCCACCACCGGTACGCACGTCGAGAACCCGGAGCACGTCGACGACGCACTGTCCAAGGCGTACGCGGAGACCGGGCGCGTCGACTACGTCATCAACACCGCGGGCGTGCTGCGCATCGGCAAGCTGGCGGAGACGGACAACACGACGATCCAGGAGGCGCTGAACGTCAACTACCTGGCGCCGGTCCAGATCGCCCGCGCCTCGTACAAGTACCTCGCGGAGACCAAGGGCCAGTTGCTGCTCTACACCTCCAGCAGCTACACCCGCGGCCGCGCCGAGTACAGCCTCTACTCCTCCACCAAGGCGGCGATGGTGAACCTCACCCAGGCGCTCGCCGACGAGTGGGCGGGCGAGGGTATCCGCGTGAACTGCGTCAACCCGGAGCGCACGGCGACGCCGATGCGTACCAAGGCGTTCGGTCAGGAGCCGGAGGGTTCGCTGCTCTCCTCGGAGGCCGTGGCCCGTACCTCGCTGGACGTGCTGCTGTCCGCGATGACCGGCCATGTCATCGACGTCCGGCAGCAGGACCCGACCAGCGACGTCGCCGAATCCTCCGGCTTCGAGCAGGCCCTGGCCTCTGTGCTCGACCGTCAGGAAGATGTGTAATAATTCTTCGCAAATGTTCTTTTTCGGGCCTCTGTGATCGCATTCTGCGAACGCAGAGGCCCGAATGCGTGAAGCGGCGCCTTCACATTTCCCTCAATACGTGAATCAAACCGGCACCCCCCTGGAGCAGGTTCTTCGTGATTTCGACAGCCATTCGCCTGGCCCGTGTGGGCAGCCGGTCAGAACTGGCCGCAGCCGTACTGATGATGCTGGGATATCCCTTCATCATGTTTGCCGCGCTTCTGCCCAATATCTGGTTCTTCGCGGCGGCCGCGGCTGTCACGTATATCGCGGACTGGTATCTCCATCAGCGCGGCAGTTATCTCATCAACCGGCTCGGCAAGGTGCGGGCGGGACTCTCCATCCGCTTCCTGCTCCGCCAGCTGATGGTCATCCTCCTGCTGGCGCGGCTGGATCTCGCGTCGGAACCGCTCTTCTACACGGCGGTCGCCTGCTTCCTGCTCTTCTACGGTCTCCAGGCCCCGCACGGCGCGATGACGACCCTGGTCCGGATGCGCCGCACCATGCCGGTCGTCACCCGCAACGTGGACCTGCACGCCGTACGCATCCCCGACGCGCCGCCGCGCGTGATGCTGCACCGCTCGGCCGAGAAGATGCTCCACCTCGACATCCCCGCGGTCGTCGGCATCCTGCTCGCCGCCGGGACCGGCGTGAACGCCATCGGCTACGCAGGTGCCGCGCTCACCCTGCTGCTGGCGCTCGCCTTCAACGCCGTGCTCGTCCCGTATCTGCGCCGCGGCCGGCTGGTCCCCCCGGCGACCGCCGTGCTCAAGGCCGTGGACGGCTGGCTGCGCGAGTACCAGCCGACCGTGGTGCTCTACTTCTCCGGCTCCAACGAGTCGGCGTACCAGGGCAACATGTGGCTCGACACCATGGCGAAGATCGACGGCCGCCCGCTGATCATCATGCGTGAGCGCGGTCTCGTGCCCCAGCTCGCCGAGACCTCCGTGCCGGTGCTCTGCGTCCCGGCGGGTACCCACCTGATGAACCTGGACCTCTCCAGCGTCCGGGTCTGCCTCTACCCCGCCAACGTCGGCAAGAACATCCACATGCTGCGCGTCCCGACGATGAAGCACGTCTTCATCGGGCACGGCGACAGCGACAAGCTCGCCAGCGTCAACCCGTACTCCAAGGTGTACGACGAGGTGTGGACGGCCGGCCGTGCGGGACGCGACCGCTACGCCCTGGCCGACGTCGGTATCCGTGACGAGGACATCGTCGAGGTGGGACGGCCGCAGCTCGCGCCGATCAAGACCTGGACCGGCACCGCGAAGAACCCCATCCCCACCGTGCTGTACGCCCCCACCTGGGAGGGCTGGGACGACAGCCCCGGCAACACCTCCCTGCTGCTCGCGGGCGAGAACATCGTGCGCCGCCTGCTGAAGGCCGAGAAGCCGGTGCGGGTCATCTACAAGCCGCACCCCTTCACCGGTATCCGCAGCGCCAAGGCCAAGGCCGTCCACGCGCGGATTCAGAACATGCTGAGCGAGGCGGCCGCCCAGCGTGCCGCCGAGCCGCGCTGGGCCGAGCAGGCCGCCGCTGCCGCAGCCGGGCAGAACGCGGCGAAGGCCGAGCTGGTGAGGATCGAGGCGGCGCTCGCCGACCTGGCGAAGTCCGGCCGGGCCGGTGGCGACGACGCCGAGGAGTCGCGCGTCTCGCTCGCCGACCCGTCGCGCCAGGACCGGGTCGAGGCCCTGCGGGCCGAATGGAACGACGCCTACTGGCGTTCCTTCGGCTGGTGGGAGCACAAGACGGTGACGGGCGCGCAGCCCAAGCTGTACGACTGCTTCAACGAGTCCGACGCCATGGTCTCGGACATCTCCAGCGTGGTGTCCGACTTCATCGCGAGCGGTAAGCCGTACGCGGTCACCGACTCCGCGGAGCTGGGTGCCGAGGAGTTCAAGCGGCAGAACACCGCCGTACGGGCCGCGGTCATCCTCTCCAACAGTGCCGAGGAGATCGGCGAGCTGCTGGACGCGGTCGCCGACAGCGCGGCCGACCCGCTGGCCCACGCCAGGCACGAGCTGAAGAGCTACCTGCTCGGCCCGGACGAGCCGACCTCCCTGGAGCAGTTCAACGCCGCGGTGCGCGCGCTCGCGGCCAAGGCCGAGGCGCGCAACGCCGGGGTCAGGCAGCGCATCGGTGAGCAGATCGTGGCGGCGCCCGACCTCGAGGACGAGTCCAGCGGTGCGGGGGACGGCGAGGAGCAGATCGTCGCCGATGCCGTGGCGGCCTCCGGCGCGGACGCCGAGATCGGCACCGGACCCTCGGCGGTCCACTGACCGTCCCGGCATCCGGTCGTCGCGACGGCCAGGCAACCCATTAGACGGCCCGTACGTCTCTCCAGGAGAGGGATGTACGGGCCGTTCTGCGTGTTGATGCGCGCAAGGTAGATGTGATCGGCATTCTGTCTCATTTGTGACGAAAATTGACGGGATGGGTAACACCGGGATGACCATGGGGAGCAACGAGACCGAGACCGACGGCCCCGGTGCCGCGGAGCCCGGGGCCGTCGAACCGGACGTCAGCGTCGTCATCGGGGCCTACCAGGCCATGCCCTACCTGATCCGCTGCCTGGAGTCCGTCGAGGAACAGACGCTCGCGGCCGGGCGCATGGAGATCGTCGCTGTCGACGACGGCTCCACGGACGGTACGGGGGAGTACCTGGACGCCTTCGCCACCCGCACCGCGATCCCCGTACGGGTCGTCCACCAGGCCAACTCCGGCGGGCCCAGCGGGCCGCGCAACGTCGGCCTCGGTCTGGCCCGGGGGCGGTACGTATTCTTCCTCGACGCGGACGACTACTTCGGCCCGGAAGCGCTGGAGCGGATGGTCGCCATGGGCGACCGCGCCGGTACGGACGTGGTCCTCGGCAAGGTCGTCGGCGTCAACCGGGGCGCGGCGAAGTCGATGTGGAAGGAGACGGTCGAGCGCGCCGACCTGTACAGCTCCAACATCAAGTTCACGCTGAGCGCCCAGAAGCTCTTCCGTCGCGCGCTTCTCGACCGGCTCGGGATGTCCTTCGACGAGAAGCTCAGGACCGGCGAGGACGCGCTCTTCACCATGGAGGCGTACCTGCGGGGCAACGGGGTCTCCGTCGTGGCGGACTACACCTGCTACTACCTCGTGGGCCGGGACGACGGCAAGCACGTGACCAAGAGCGGCGGCTACGTACTGCGGTTCGATTCGGCGCGTGCGCTGATGCGGCTCATCGCCACCCACGTGCCCCCGGGACCCCGGCGGGACTCCCTGATGGTCCGCCCGTTCGTCATCACATTGCTGCCACAATTCGGACCCAATCTGCTGAAGCAGTCCAAGACCGTCCGCGCGAAGAAGATGGCGCTCGCGGCGCCGCTGCTCGCGGAGCACTGGACGCCCGGACTGGCTCGCCGGCTCAAGGTGAACGAACGGCTCCGGCTCGCCTGTGTCGCGCGGGACCGGCTCGATCTGCTCCTCGACGTCGTGCGGTTCATGAAGGCCAAGAGCGAGCCCGCACTCGTCCGCGAAGAGCGCCCATCCCGGCTGTACCTTGCGTATCCGCACTTCAGGGACGGTTCGGGACTGCCGGACTCGACGTACGAGGTGACCGTCACCGAATGGATCGGCGGCCGGCGGATCGAGGCGCCGGAGCCGAGGCCCTACGTCTCCTTCGCCCGCCGCGTGGTGCGCAAGATCCGCCGGACGGCACTCCGGACGCTTCGGGCGCCACGGACGCGCCGGATGCGGAAGGGGGCGCGCACCCGGGCCTGAGTGTGGCGAAATACGCGCGGGGCGAAGGGAATTGTGACGGGCGTCACTCCATGCGGTTGGGCAACCATGAGACCTTGGTGAGAGTCTCATTCACGCCCCGTCTTCCTGGGGTTCACGTCTGAAAGTCCCCCCGGAAAGGCCCTCTCGCCGTGGCGTCCCGACCTGTCGAAACCATTCCCGAAGAGCTCAGCCGTCTCATGAAGTACTTCCCCGAGACACCGGTCGAGGAGCGCACCGCCTTCCATACGGCCGCCAAGGACTTCCTGGCGGCCGCTGCACCCAAGCTGGTCCGGCAGTTCTCGCCGATGGCCCGGGTCAAGTGGCATCTGGCGGCCAGCGGGCGGGGGGACGAGCTGGTCGACGTCCTGCACTACGAGCGCGAGAACCCCGGCGTCTTCGCGGTCAAGGGCCTGCGGCGCGCCCGCATCGAGCTGCCCGGCGTCGAGAGCTCCTCGCTGCCCCCCACCGTGCGCAACTTCACGCGCAGCGAGCTCCCCGTACGCGGCAAGCTGACGGACCTGGCCTGGCAGGACGGGCGACTGATCGTCCGCGGCTACGCCTACATCCCCAACGTCCCCTCGGCGACCGGCAAGCGTTCGCTGCGCGTCGCCGTCCTGCGCCGCCAGGGCAGCAGGAGCACCATCCCGCTCCGGCTGCGCACCGTCCTGGAGCCCAGGGCGACCGCGGAGGCCAAGGGCGCCCTGCACTGCTACGACTGGTCGGGCTTCGAGATCGGCATCGACCCGTCGCGCCTGCGGACCCGCGGCCAGTGGCAGTCGGGCACCTGGCGTCTGGGCATCGGTATCCCGCGACCCGGCGGCATGTCCGTCGGCAGCATCCTCAAGAGCAACAGCGGCGCCGCGGGGCACAGCCAGGTGCACGTGCTGGACGACGGTGTGCGGCTCGTCGCGGGCTACGACCGCAACCGGCTGAAGCTCTCCGTGGACGTCGTGCCGGCCGAGGTCGAGTCCCAGGAGACGGACGACAACGGCCTCACGGTGACGCTCCGCTCGCGTGGCACGTCCGCCCCGGGCAGGACGCCGACGGCGCTGCGCATCGACCACGAGGGCACCGACTTCGCGATCGACCTCCCGCTGGACGCCGGCGGCCCCGGCACCGACGGCTGGAACCGGTACACCGCGCGCCTGCCCTTCGGCGACCTGGCCGTCGCGGGGGTCGTCCCCGGCAAGGCCAGGAAGTACCGCGCGCTGATCGTGTTCGCCGACGGCAAGACCCGTCGCGCCACCATCGGGCAGTCCCTGCGCACCGGCGTGCAGCAGCTGCCCGGCAACCTCGAATTCGCCGTGGTCACCGACGGCGCGGGCAACTTCACCCCGCAGCTGCGCACCACCCAGCCCGTCGTCGACCGGACCGAATGGTCCGCGAACGGCGAACTGCTGCTGTCCGGTACGTACACGGGCCCGGCCGAGAAGATGAAGTTCGTCCTGCGCCACAGCGGCCGCAACGAGGACAAGCCGCTGCCCGCCGAGTTCGAGAACGGGCGCTTCACCGCCCGCCTCACGCCCGACGCCATGCCCGCGTACGACGGGACGCTCCCGCTCCGGGCCGGCCGCTGGCTCCCGTTCCTGCGCGCCCGCGACGAGTGGAACCACCGCCACGACATCCCCGTGACGATCCGCCCCGACCTGGTCTCCACGCTGCCGTCGTCCCACGACGGCGCCCGCCGGACGTACACCCTGGAACGGCTGGACTACGACCGGATCTTCCTGGAGTCCGGGCCGGTCCTGGAGCCCGAGCTCCGCGGCGCGTACCGCCAGCGCCTCATGCGCGACGTGTACACCCCCGAGCAGCGCAAGCTGCCGCTGCGCGAGGCCGTGCTCTACAACAGCTTCGGCGGCAAGCAGTTCTCCGACTCGCCCCGCGCCGTCTACGAGGAGCTCGTACGCCGCGGCACCGAGGTCGAGCACATCGCGATGGTCCACGACGAGCAGGTCGTGCTGCCGCCGGGTGTCCGCGGAGTGCTGTGGGGCAGCAGGGAGTGGTACGAGGCCCTGGCCCGCAGCCGCTACATCGTCACCAACGGCGGCATCCGTGAGTGGTTCGTCCGCCGTGAGGGCCAGGTCGTCGTCCAGACCTGGCACGGCACGCCCCTCAAGCGCATCGGCGCCGACCTGCTCGGCACGCCGCAGGCCAACCTCGCCTACATCTCCAGCCTGCCGCAGCGCTCGCGCCAGTACAGCCTCTTCATCACGCCGAACGCCTTCACGACGCCGATCATGACCAACGCCTTCCGCCTCCAGTGCGAGGTCCTGGAGGCCGGTTATCCCCGCAACGACGTCTTCCACGCCCCCGACCGGGTCAAGCGCGCGGCGGCCGTACGGGAGAAGCTCGGCATCCCCGCGGGCAAGAAGGTCGTCCTGTACGCACCGACCTGGCGCGACGACCAGCGGTACGGCGGCCGGCGCTTCAAGCTCGACAACCAGATCGACGTGACCGCGGCCCAGGAACAGCTCGGCGACGACCACGTGCTGCTCTACCGCAAGCACCACAAGGTCCTCGACAGCATCCCCGGCGCGGGCCAGGGCTTCGTCTGGGACGTGACGTACTACCCGGACATCGCCGACCTCTACCTGATCGCCGACGTGCTGATCACGGACTACTCCTCGGTGCTGTTCGACTTCGCGCACTCCGGGCGTCCGATGCTGTTCTTCACGTACGACCTGGAGCACTACCGGGACACCCTGCGCGGCTTCTACTTCGACTTCACGGAGCGCGCCCCGGGACCGCTGATCAAGACGTCCGCCGAACTCGTCGACGCCATCCGCAACATCGACGCCGTGACGGAGGAGTACAAGGAGAAGTACGCCCAGTTCCGGGTGGACTTCTGCGAGCCCTCCGACGGTCTCGCCGCGGCGCGGGTCGTCGACCGGATGCTGACGGTCAACAACGACTGACGCTGTTCCGAGCGGCCGCGTCCGGCTCCTCCCACCGCTGTCCATCGAGCGGAACGGGAAGGCGCGGGGCGCGGCCGCTCGCGTACTGTGCTGCTCGGGGACGGCCCCCGCAAGCCCGGGCCGCGGGGGCCCGCGACGGCCCCTCAGCCGAGCGCCGGGCCAGCCAGAGTGAGGAAGTACGTGTCAGCTGCCAGGCCGGGCGTGACCGGCGCCCGCAGGATCGTGGTCAAGGTCGGTTCCTCCTCTCTCACGACGGCGGCGGGCGGCCTCGACGCCGACCGCGTCGACGCCCTCGTCGATGTGCTGTCCAACGTCAGGAGCGGCGGGGAGAAGGAGATCGTCCTCGTCTCCAGCGGTGCGATCGCCGCCGGACTCGCCCCGCTCGGCCTGGTCCGCAGACCCAAGGACCTGGCCCGCCAGCAGGCCGCCGCCAGCGTCGGCCAGGGGCTCCTGGTCGCCCGCTACACCGCCTCGTTCGCCCGCTACGGCGTACGCGTCGGACAGGTGCTCCTCACCTCCGACGACACCAGCAGGCGCGCCCACTACCGCAACGCCTACCGCACGCTCGACCAGCTCCTCGACATGGGCGCCCTGCCCGTCGTCAACGAGAACGACACCGTGGCCACCGACGAGATCCGGTTCGGCGACAACGACCGGCTCGCCGCGCTCGTCGCCCATCTCGTCCACGCCGACCTCCTGGTCCTCCTCTCCGACGTCGACGGTCTGTACGACGGCGACCCCCGGACCCCCGGCGCCTCACGCGTCGTGGAGGTCAACGGACCCGCCGACCTGGAAGGTGTCACGATCGGCAGCGCCGGGAAGGCGGGCGTCGGCACCGGCGGGATGGTGACCAAGGTCGAAGCCGCCCGGATCGCCAGCGCCGCAGGCATCCCCGTCGTCCTCACCTCCGCGAGCCACGCCGCCGACGCCCTCGCGGGACGCGACACCGGCACGTACTTCCACCCGACCGGACGCCGTTCCGCCGACCGGCTGCTCTGGCTCGCCCACGCGTCGACCCCGCGCGGCGCCCTGACCCTCGACGACGGTGCCGTGCGGGCCGTGGTGGACCGCCGCACTTCCCTCCTGCCCGCCGGGATCTCGGCGGTCGAGGGCGAGTTCACCGCGGGCGACCCGGTGGAGCTGCGCGACCTCTCCGGCCGGGCCGTCGCCCGCGGACTCGTCAACTTCGACGCCAAGGAAATCCCCCAGCTGCTCGGCCGGTCCACCCGCGACCTGGCACGCGAACTCGGCCCCGCCTACGAACGCGAGGTCGTACACAGGGACGATCTGGTCATCCTGGCGCCCCGGCTCACCCCCCGAATCGGTTGAAAGTCCGGACATTCGGCAGAGACCTTCACCAAAAGCGCCCCACGCCCGGCCTCGGACTGGTCAACTTTGTAGCGGGGACACAAGGCGTACAGCACAGCAACGTATTCACAGGAGGCCGCCGGTGAGACGAGCGCGCCCGGGGGCGCCGCCCCGAGGGACGGGAAGCCGCGCCCTGACCAGTGTCGGGGCGGGTTCCGACTTCGGCGCTGGGCTGCCCGCGGACAGCACCAGGGACCGCGCCACCGAGCAGGAACCGATGGCGGCGCGGGAGGAACGGACCCAGTCGAAGCTGTGGCACATCACCCTCAGCGTGTCGGGTTCGGAGATTCCGCTGAAGGAGGTCAGGCGCGGCCTCGAACAGCTGGCGCACGACCACCCGTTCCTGCTGACCAGCCGGTACGCCAACGACCACGCGGAGATCCGCTACTGGGAAGAGGCCCGCGACCTCCACGACGCCGCGGCGGTCGCGCTGCGGCTGTGGGGAGAGCACCGCTCCAGCGCCGGGCTCCCGCCCTGGGAGATCGTCGGCCTGGAGGTCATCGACCGGGAGACGTACCACCTGCGCATCGCCGAGGGGTACGGCCCACCGCCCGCCGCCCCGGTCGGGGTGCACCCGTACTGAGCGGGCCGGCGGTCCATTCGGGACGGCCGTCTCGCATCACGGGATACGTGATGGATGCCCGCAGTGTGCGCATTACTCTGCGGGCATGACCACGCTTTCGCCGTACGACAACATGTCCCCGGTCGCCCAGACCGCCTACCGGGCACGCGCCGCCGCCGCTGACATCGCGCCACTCCCGCGCTCGGCGAAGGACGACGCGCTGCTGGCGATCGCGGACGCGCTCGAAGTGCGCACCGGCGAGATCGTCGCGGCGAACGCGCAGGACGTCGCCCGCGCCCGCGAGGCCGGGACCAGCGAGTCGATCGTCGACCGGCTCACCCTCACCCCCGAGCGCATCCGCGCCATCGCCGCCGACGTGCGCGACGTGGCGGCGCTGCCCGACCCTGTCGGCGAAGTGGTGCGCGGCTCCACCCTGCCCAACGGCATCGACCTGCGCCAGATCCGGGTGCCGCTCGGCGTGGTCGGGATCATCTACGAGGCCCGGCCCAATGTGACGGTGGACGCCGCAGCCCTCTGCCTCAAGTCGGGCAACGCCGTACTCCTGCGGGGCTCCTCGTCCGCGTACGCCTCGAACGTCGCCCTCGTACGGGTGCTCCGCGACGCGGTCGGAGGGTCCGGGCTCCCCGCCGACGCCGTCCAGCTGGTGCCGGGGGAGAGCCGCGAGTCGGTACGGGAGCTGATGCGGGCCCGGGGCCTGGTCGACGTACTGATCCCGCGCGGCGGCGCCTCCCTGATCCGCACGGTCGTGGAGGAGTCCACGGTGCCCGTGATCGAGACCGGGACCGGCAACTGCCACGTCTACGTGGACGCGCAGACCGACCTCGCGATGGCCGTCGACATCCTCATCAACTCCAAGGCACAGCGCCCGAGCGTGTGCAACGCCGCCGAGACCCTGCTCGTCCACAAGGACGTCGCCGCCGAGTTCCTCCCCCTGGCCCTGGACGCCCTCGCCGAGGCCGGAGTGACGGTCCACGGCGACGAACGGGTCATGGAGTACGCGGAAGGCTCGAAGGCCACCCTGGTCGAGGCGACGCCGGAGGACTGGGAGACCGAGTACCTCTCGTACGACATCGCGGCGGCCGTCGTCGAATCGCTGGACGCCGCCGTCGCGCACATCCGGCTCTGGTCCTCGGGCCACACCGAGGCGATCGTGACCACCTCGCAGGCGGCGGCCCGGCGCTTCACCCAGCTGGTCGATTCCACGACGGTCACGGTGAACGCCTCCACGCGCTTCACGGACGGCGGCCAGTTCGGGTTCGGCGCCGAGATCGGCATCTCGACGCAGAAGCTGCACGCCAGGGGCCCCATGGGACTTCCGGAGCTGACGTCCACGAAGTACATCGTCACCGGCGACGGCCACATCCGGTAGCGGCCGGTGGGCCGAGTTCGTGCGGTCCCTGCCCAAAACGACACGGCGCGGCTACGCTGAAGTTGTGCCGGACGACGTGGGAGGCAGGCCGTTTCCTGACGGCTGGGAGCCCGACGACGACCGCGGGGGCGCGGACGAGGACTTCGCCTCCGTGGTGTTCGACGAGGACTTCGTACGGGCCGCAGAGGTCCATGAACCCACCGCGGTGGAGCGGCTGCTCTCCGCAGCACAGGCGCGAGCCGAGGCCGAGGCGGCCCGGGCGCGCTCCGGCGGCGGACCCCTGGACGACGACCTCTACGACGACGGCTACGGCACGGACGGCGTGTACGGCCGCAGGCGGTCCTTCGGGGGCTCCGGCCACCTCGACGGCCTGGACGGGGACGAGGACGACTACAGCGGCCCCTACGGGCGGCACGGCGGCGTCCTGCGCCCCTACCGCGGCGCGGCGCGCTGGCACCGGCCGGTGGCCTGGCTGCTGGCCCTGCTGATGGGCGTCGGCATGGTCGCGCTGGCCTTCTCCGCCGTGTATCGGGGCGCCGCGGGCAACCGCCAGGACCAGATCCCGCAGCCGGTGACGAGCGGCGTCGACAAGCCGCGTGGCGGCCCCTCGGTCCCGGCCGGCCATTCCCGTCCTGCCGTCTCCGCCGTCCCCCGCACCCCCTGACGGCGGCCCCCGGCGGGCCGCCTTCCTTCTTCTGGCCTCTCCCGCGTTTACCTTCCTCCCGATCGACCTACCCTGAAGAGGTGACCCCTCTTCCGGAGAGGGCTTCTCACTTGTCCGGACGTGCGCCCGCGTACGTGCCGGGCAGGACCTGCCCGGCGCCTTCCGGCCCCGGCGGACCGTCGCGCTCCCCGGCTCCCCGGCCGGTGACGCGAAGATCGGGAGAAGTCATGACTGGCCGCGGAGAACCGCCGGAAGACCCACCCGAGAACCCCGCGGGTGGCGAGGACGAGTACCGCTCGCTCGTCTTCGACGAATCGTTCGTCCGCGCTGCCCGGCTTCAGGAGTTCTCCGCGCAGGAACGCATGGGCGACCACGCCCTCGCCGTCCGCTCACTCCCCGGCCGCGCCGCCCGCAACGGCTCCAAGGCGGCCATCGCCCTCGTCGTGCTCATCGCCCTGGCCTTCGCCACCGCCGTGTACATCGGCTTCCGCAACCCCTATCCGCAGCCCACGGTCAGACACGCCGGGCCGCTCAAGACGACCGTCGTACCCCTCGCCCCCCGGGGCGCCGTGCCGGGCGGCACCCCCGCCGCTCTCTACGCGGCGAGCCCGGCAGCGGAATTCCGGAGCGGCGCCGAAGGGATCAACCTCCCGGCGGTCCGGCGCACGCACAGCTTCTCCGACAGTCAGGTGACGGCCGCCCTGACCACGGCCAAGGACTACCTCGTGGAGTCCTCGCTCGACCCCGATGTGCTCACCGGAACGTCCACCCGGCCGGTCGAGCGCCTGCTGGACCCCGACCAGACGGCCCAGTTCGACCGGAGTGTGCACGCACCGGCCGACGACGGTCAGCACTCCGCCACCGGCTGGCTGGTGCGGTTCGATCCGGACGCCGTGGAGCTCGCCGACCCGAAGGCCAGGGTCCAGGGAACGCTCACCTACGCGGAGGTGGGAGCGGACACCCTGGAAGTGGTGTCCGACCACACGTTCACGTACGCCCTGCGCCCGGTGGTGTCCGGCCCTCAGCAGGAGGGCGGCGCCTCGTTGTTCACCGTACGGCGGGAGCTGCACTTCCAGTTCGACCGGGAGGACCTGCGGCTCCACCGGCTGGAGGTCCGGACCGCCCATGTGCAGGCCGGACCCCAGTCGTGCTCGGCGGGCGCGGCCGGCGCGCTCGTACCGCTGCTCGCCGGGGAGCGGGCCGACGGCAGGGGGCCGGCCGGCACCGACCCGTACGCCACGGGCCCGCACACGGCGGCGCTGTGCGGAACGCTGGCGGTCAGCTCCGCTCCGGCCCAGAACCCTCCTGCGGGTCCTGCGGCGGCCGACGGCTCCCCGCCCCGCCCGTAGCGCCGCTGCCGGCTCCCGTGAACTTGTCCCGGAGCTTGCCGCCCAGGTCCCCGGCACCGCCGGCGATGTCACCCACGAGCTTCATCAGCGGGTCCTTGCTGGTGCGCACCGTGTCCGCGTAGTGCGAGGCCGACTCCCTGAACGAGTCCGTGACCGAGGTGTCCTTGTCCTCGTCCCGCCGCGGGTAGTGGCCGTCCATGATCCGCTGGTAGTCGCGGGTCTCGGACCACTTCTTCAGCTCGGCGGCCCGCACGGTGGTGAACGGGTGCGACCGGGGCAGCACATTGAGGATCTTCAGCACGGAGTCGCGCAGGTCGCCGCCCTTCTCGTACTCGTCGGCCTGGGCGAGGAACGCGTCCACGTTCATCTCGTGCAGATGGTTGCCACCGGCGATCTTCATCAGACCGCGCATCGACGCCTGCAGATCCTGCCCGACCAGCAGCCCCGCCCGGTCGGCCGAGAGCTCGGACTTGCGGAACCACTCGCGCAGCGCCGTCACGATCGTCATGATCGCGACGTGTCCCAGAGGAATCCAGGCGACCTTGAGGGCCAGATTCGTGAGGAAGAGCAATATCGTGCGGTACACCGAGTGGCCGGAGAGCGCGTGGCCCACCTCGTGGCCCACGACGGCCCGCATCTCCTCCTCGTCCAGCAGCTCGACCAGACCCGTCGTCACCACGATGAGCGGCTCGTCGAGACCGATGCACATCGCGTTCGGCCGAGGGTCCTGGGTGACGTACATCGGAGGGACCTTCTCCAGGTCCAGGATGTAACAGGCGTCCCGCAGCATCGCGTTGAGATGGGTGAACTGGGCATCGCTCACCCGGACGGAGTCGGAGAGGAAGAGCAGCCTCAGACTGCGCTCGGGAAGAAGCCCGCTGAGCGCCTTGAAGACCGTGTCGAATCCGGTCAGCTTGCGCAGTGCCACCAGGGCGGAGCGGTCCGCCGGATGCTCGTACGCCCGGGACGAGATTCCCGGGAATCGCCTGCGCTGCCTGCTCGGCACGTTCTCGTGGCTGCTTTCGGTCATGGAAGGCCCCCTGTTCGTACGAGACGTCGCTCGTCCCCCTGACAAATCCCAGCGTAGGTGCTGGCGCTACGGTGTGCGGGGGGCTGTGGATAACTTTGAGGAGCGCCCGAAATGCCGTACACCGTCGCACTGCTCGCCGCCGCGTCCGAGGAACAGGGGCCGGGCGACACGCTGCGGATCGTGCTGCTCGCCTCGATCGTCGGCGCTGCCCTGCTCGCCTGGTTCCTGCTGCGTGGATACGGCAACGACGACACCAACGACTGAGTCGGCGTGAGCGTGCCCGAGGCGCCCGCATACGATGTCGGCGACGTCTTCCTTCCGACTCCCGACGAAAAGGTCCCGCCGAAGATGAGCCTCACGAGCACCGCGCACCAGCTGGTCACTCTCGCCTCCGAAGGCGGCGAGTCCGGTGGTAACCACGAAAGCCTCAACCCGTACCTCACCGGCGGTGGTGCGCTCCTCGCGCTGCTGCTCCTGCTGTGGATCACCACCCGCTTCAACCGCGACCGCTGAGACAGAGGCGTACGGCCGTGCCAGTAGGGTCTGCACGCATGGGAGAGCAGGAAGTGCCTACCGGCCGCGGCAAACGCCGACTCGGCGTGATGGGCGGGACGTTTGACCCGATCCATCATGGACACCTGGTGGCGGCCAGTGAAGTGGCCGCCCAGTTCCACCTCGACGAGGTCATCTTCGTCCCGACCGGGCAGCCTTGGCAGAAGAGCCACAAGCAGGTCTCGCCGGCCGAGGACCGCTATCTGATGACGGTCATCGCCACGGCCTCGAACCCGCAGTTCTCCGTGAGCCGCCTGGAGATCGACCGGGGCGGACCGACGTACACCATCGATACGCTGCGGGACCTGCGCGCGATCCACGGCGACGCGGACCTCTTCTTCATCACCGGCGCCGACGCGCTTTCCCAGATCCTCACCTGGCGGGATGCGGAGGAGCTGTTCTCGCTCTCCCATTTCATCGGAGTGACCCGCCCGGGGCATGTGCTCACGGACGACGGACTGCCCGAGGGCGGCGTCTCCCTCGTGGAGGTTCCGGCGCTGGCCATCTCGTCCACGGACTGCCGCGCGAGAGTCGCGCAGGGGGACCCGGTCTGGTATTTGGTGCCGGACGGAGTGGTCCGGTACATCGACAAGCGCCAGCTGTACCGCGGCGAATGAGCCACGGAGAGGGGCACCGGTGAACGACCGACAGAACCCGTACGACCCGTACTACCAGCAGCCGCAGATCGTCGGCTACGACGCGTACGGGCAGCCGGTGTATCAGCAGCAGGGACAGCAGCAGGCGCAGGAGCCGTACGACCCGTACGCGGAACAGAACCAGCAGCCCCAGCAGCCCCAGGGCGGCGACCAGGGTTACGGATACGACCCGTACGCGCAGCAGCCCCAGCAGTACGACCCCTACGCTCCCCAGCAGCCGCAGACCGCTCCGCAGCACCAGCCCGGGCAGCCCTCGCAGCCCCAGGGGTACGGCTACGACAGCGGCTACGGCGACTACGGCTACGACCAGGGCGGTCAGCAGCCCGCGGCGGCCGACACCACCCAGCAGTGGAGCATGTCCCAGCAGGGCACCGCTCCGGCAGTGGCCCCGCCGGAGCCCGAGCGGCCGATCGAACCCGACCCGGAACCGGTCGTCCCCGGACAGCGCCGCGCCGCTCCCGACTACCGCACCGAACAGTTCTCGTTCATCGAGGAGCCCGACGAGGACTCCGAAGACGTCATCGACTGGCTGAAGTTCACCGAGAGCCGCAGCGAGCGGCGCGAAGAGGCACGGCGCCGCGGCCGCAACCGGATCGTCGCCCTGATCGTCGTCGCGGTGCTCGTGGTGATCGGCGGCGCCGGTTACCTCTGGGCCACCGACAACATCCCCGGTCTCTCCGGACAGGACGAGCGGAGGACCACCGAGGCGGGCGCGCAGCAGCGGGACGTCATCGTGCTCCACCTCCACAACACCAAGCAGGGCGGCACCTCCACGGCGCTGCTGGTCGACAACGTGACGACCAAGCAGGGCACCACCGTGCTCCTGCCGAACTCGCTCGCCGTCGCCAACGACGACGGCGAGACCACCACGCTCGGCAAGTCCGTCGACGACGACGGGTCCACCGCCACGAGCGAGTCGATCGACACCTTGCTGGGCACCAGCATCAGCGGTACCTGGCGGCTCGACACCCCGTACCTGGAAAATCTCGTCGAGCTGGTCGGCAACATCGAGGTCGACACCGATACCGATGTGCCCGACGCCCGGAAGGGCGCGTCGCCGCTGGTGCGCAAGGGCGAGGCACAGACGCTGAGCGGCCAGATGGCCGTCGCGTACGCCACCTACCGTGGTCCGGACGAGCCCGAGGCGAAGCAACTGCTCCGGTTCGGCCAGGTCATGCGCAGTGTCCTGCGGAAGCTGTCGGAGGACCCCAAGGCCGCGACGGTCACCGTGGAGACGCTGGGCCAGATCCTCGACCCGTCGCTGCCCGCGCGGGATCTCGGAGCATCCCTCGCGAAGCTCGCCGGGCGCGCCAAGGTCGGCGACTACAAGACGGCGCTGCTGCCGGTCCAGCCCGACGGCACGCTCACGGACAAGGCCACGGCCAGTGTGGTCAAGGACGTGCTCGGCGGGACGGTGAAGGCGCCGGCCAAGGACGCGGCCATCCGGGTGGGCATCAAGAACGCCACCGGGAACCCGGACGCTCCCGCCAAGGCCCGCGTGCAGCTGGTCAACGGTGGCTATGCCGTCGTCGGCGGCGGGAAGAGCGATCCGGTGGCTTCGTCCGCGGTGCTCTATCGGTCACCCGAGGACAAGGCCAGGGCGGTGGAGGTCGCCAAGACGCTCGGACTTCCGGCGAGCTCGGTACAGAAGGGCGAGCCCGCCGCGAACGCCGATGTGTCCGTCGTGCTCGGCCAGAATTACCGGCTCGGATAGCGAAACGACGCCATCGAACGATCGTCGTAGGGGCTGTCGGCGGTCCGTGAGACCCTAGAGGTTGATCTGACCGCCGACGAAAGCCTGCATGTGACCGCCACGGACCGCTCCATCGAGCTCATCAACGCCGCCGCTCAGGCGGCCGCCGACCGGCTCGCGCACGACATCATCGCCTACGACGTCAGCGACGTGCTGTCGATCACCGACGCCTTCCTGCTGGCCTCGGCCCCCAACGACCGCCAGGTCAAGTCGATCGTCGACGAGATCGAGGAGCGGCTGCAGAAGGAGCTCGGTGCCAAGCCGGTGCGCCGCGAGGGAGACCGCGACGCCCGCTGGATCCTCCTCGACTACGTCGACATCGTCATCCACGTCCAGCACAGCGAGGAGCGTGTCTTCTACGCGCTCGAACGCCTGTGGAAGGACTGCCCCGAGATCGGTCTCCCCGAGGACGCGCTCAAGACCCGCGGCAAGGCGGCCGAGCACGCCCAGCTCAACGGTGTCCCGGAAGGTGAACAGCACTGAACGGCAGCAGCAGCGGCAGGGGCCGCAGGATCGTCCTCTGGCGTCACGGCCAGACGGCGTGGAATCTGGAGCGGCGTTTTCAGGGCTCCACGGACATCGAGCTGACCGAAGAGGGCATCGGGCAGGCCCGTCGGGCCGCCCGGCTGCTCGCCTCGCTGAAGCCGGACGCCATCGTCGCCTCGGACCTGCGGAGGGCATCGGCCACAGCGGCTGAGCTCGCCGCGGTCACCGGCCTGCCGGTCGCGCACGACGGCGGCCTGCGGGAGACGTACGCGGGCGCCTGGCAGGGGCTCACGCACGAGGAGATCGTCGAGCGGTACGCCGGGCAGTACGCCGCCTGGAAGCGCGGCGAGCCCGTGCGCCGGGGCGGCGGAGAGCTGGAGACCGAGGTCGCCGACCGGGCCGCCCCCGTGGTGCTCGGGCACGCCGACAAGCTGCCCGACGGCGGCACGCTCGTCGTGGCCAGCCACGGCGGCACGATCCGGACGACCATCGGCCGTCTGCTCGGCCTGGAAGCGCACCACTGGGAAGGACTCGGCGGCCTGTCCAACTGCTGCTGGTCCGTCCTCGGCGAGGGCGCGCGCGGCTGGCGTCTGCTCGAACACAACGCGGGGACCCTGCCGGAACCGGTGCTGGGCGACGACGACTGACGGCTGCCCGGAGGCCACCTCCGGGCGACGTCGGCCGGATTTCACTTTCTGGCTGGTCGCAGGCTAAAGTTCTTCTTGTTCGCAGCGCGGAAACGCGGGAAACAAAGCGGACAGCGGGGCTATAGCTCAGTTGGTAGAGCGCCTGCATGGCATGCAGGAGGTCAGGAGTTCAATTCTCCTTAGCTCCACAATCAAGATCCCGTCCCCACTGGGGGCGGGATCTTTTCGTTGCCCGGAAGGGCCTCCTCCACGGCGGGCTGACCCCCTTGCGGTGCCATGGCAGAATCGGAGCGCCGGAGGGGGCGACGGACCGATCGGGAGGGAGCGCGATGCCTGCGAGTCGCGTCCGTTCTGCGGTTCGCCCCACGTGGCCCAGGTCCTGGGTGACGGCGGCGGGGTGCCCTGCGTGTGCACGGCCCGCGGCCACGGCTGGAGCTGACTGATGGGTGCACACAGGCGTAAGTGCGACTGGTGCGGCAGCGGTACGCCCATCGTCAGGGACATGGACCCGGTCAACCCGGAGTACCAGTACTGGTGCGAGGAGTGCGCGCGGGCGCTGATCATAAAAGGCGACCCCATCGAGACCTACCGGGAGCTGGAGGGGGAGCCGATCTACGGGAGGCTCCTGGAGGAGCACTGCACCCTCAAGCGGTTCTACTCCTTCGCCACCGCCTGACCGGCAATTCGGGCAAACCGGTCCAGATCGGAAACGATTTGGTGGAGCACCGGGGGGACCGTGTAATGTTCTCGATGTCGCCAAGGGAAACCGGGCGGCAAGCAGCGAGGGGCTATAGCTCAGTTGGTAGAGCGCCTGCATGGCATGCAGGAGGTCAGGAGTTCAATTCTCCTTAGCTCCACAGTGAAAGAGCGGGTCATCCGAATCGGATGACCCGCTCTTCGTCGTTCACGTTCAACTGCGTCCGCTGCCCAGGGCCTTGCGGTCGGCGCTCGGCAGTGCGGGACGTTCCGCCGGTGCCTGCTCGATACGGAGCGCCAGTGCCGGGCAGCGCCGTACGGCCCGCTGGGCGCGCCCTCGCAGATGCATCGGGACAGCGGCGTCCGCGAGCGCCGGATAGCCGTCGGGGCCCAGTCTGATCAGCTCGGGCACGATGTCGGCGCACAGGCCGTGGCCCTGACAGAGCGTCCAGTCGACCTCCAGTCTCCCGCCGCTCGGAATGGATTCCTCCAGGTCCTGGTAGCCGGGTGCGGGCAGGGGTAGCACCCCGAGGGTGTCCCGGCCGCAGCCGCCGCCCAGGACATGCGCGGCGAGGTCGTCGGTGAACGCGGACAGCGTCGAGGACAGGAAACGCGCCGACCCGTCCGGGTGCTTGCACGCCCCCCGGCCCTTCACCGCCTGGGTCACCTCGCGCAGCGCCTCCAGCGCCGCGGGCCCGCCGCCGTTCAGTACGTCGGAGAGGCCGCCGGCGGCGGCGGGGAGCCCGAGCTTGCACGGCCCGCACTGGCCGGCGGTCTCCGCGGCCAGCCAGTTCGCGATGCGCAGCGACTCCCCGAGCGGACAGGTCCCGGGCGCGATCGGCAGGATGGCGCCTGCCCCGAGCGCCCCGCCCACAGCGGCGAGGGACCTGACGGAGACGACGGCGTCGTGCGCGGCCTCGGCGTCGATCCAGTTGCCGTGATAGCCGCCGGTCAGCACGCCCTGGGGCAGCGGCGGCGCGCCGGCCAGCTGAAGGACGTACCGCAGGGGTACGCCGGTCGGCACCTCGATGACCATGGGGCGCGATACGGAACCGGAGACGGTGAGCAGGACAGTGCCGGGCTCGTCGGCCAGGCCGGTGTGCCCGTAGCGGCGGGGACCGAGCCGGGCGGCGACGGCGAGCTGGGCGTACGTCTCCGCGTTGGACAGCAGCGTCGGGGCGCCGCCGACGCCGGACTCGGCGGCCCGCTCCCGGCGGCCCGGCGGCAGCGCGGGGCCACCGCTCGCCGCCCGGATGACCGCCGAAGCCTCGCCCGAGACCATCCGTTCCGGGGTGCGCACCACCCGGGCGCGCAGCGGCTGCCCGCGCCTGTCGGACAGTCCGCGCTCGGCCAGGGCCGCCCGGACGGATATCTCCGTCGAGTTACGGGTGACGGCGACGATCAGCGTGCGGGCACCGAGGGCCTCGGCGGCCAGCAGGGCGCCGTCCAGGATGAGGTGCGGGGCGCGGTTGAGCAGGACGGTGTCCTTGCGGCAGGCGGGCTCGCCCTCGCTTCCGTTGATCACGACGACCGGCCGGACCCCGCGCCGGATGGACGCCTTCGCGACCGCGCGCAGCTTCCTCCCGAACGGGAAGCCTGCCCCGCCGCGGCCGCACAGGGAGATGGCCTCGGCCAGCTCGGCGAGGCGCTCGCCGGTCATCGGTTCGAGCGGTCCGTGCACCTTCAGGTGCATGGAGAGGTCCAGTCGCTCCACCAGGTCGAAGCCGCTGGTCAGCTGGGGAAGGCCGACGACGCGTACTTCGGGGACATCGGGGAGGGGGACGTTCACGGTCGGTCTCCAGCGGGTGCGTGCCAGGGTTCACCGGCGGGTGGCGGATAGAGCGGCCCCGGCGGTGGCCCGGCGAGGTGAGCGGTTTCGCCGACGGCGGGGAGCGGGCCGGTCGGCGCCTCGGACGCGGGGGCGTACGGGGAGGCCGGGTACGGGGGAGTGCTGTACGGGGCGGTGTCGTACGGGGGAGCGCTGCCCGGGGTGGTGTCGTACGGGGCGGCGGGGTGCGGGGTGGCGTCGTACGGGGGCGCGGTGTGCGGGGAGGCGTTGTAGGGGCCTTCCTGCGCGGGGGCGTAGGCGTGGCCGGGGTCGTGCGGGGCGGGGTGGCCGTGCCCTGGGTCCTGCGGGGTCCGGGCCGCCTGTGCGGGCGGTGCGGGGGACGGGGTGGGCCAGCGGCCGCCCGGCTGCGCCGGGGGCGGGTCCGCGGAGAGGGAGACGGCCCGGTAGCCGGCTGCGATCCCGGCCCCCCTGGGCGGCGCCCCCGTAGCCGCAGGACCCCCGCCGAGCCGCTCGGAGCTGCGCGGCGGGGCCTCGTACAGCGGCGGGGAGGGTGCCGCGAGGGTCCGGGGGCGGATGGGAGCGCCCCGCACCTCCCGGTCGGGGCCGGCCCACGCCGCCTCGAACGGTTCGTAAGCGGGGGGCGGCGGGGCGGCGGGCCCGTCCGGGACCAGCTCGGCCGGCACCGTGTCGGGGCTGATCAGCGAGGTGATCCGGGCGGCGATCCGGCGCTTCTCGGGCTGCGGGAGCAGCCGCAGGCACAGCGCTGCGGCCACCGCGAGCAGGCACAGGCCGTACATCACGACGACCCAGGTCGCGGCGGCCCGGCCGGCGTACAGGCCGTGGATCAGTGCCGAGCACCACGCGGGGTAGGCCAGCCCGTGCAGGGCGCGCCAGCGGCTCGCGAACCGGCCTCCGGCGAGGGGGGAGCGCAGCGAACTCCCCAGCACGGTGGTGACGGGGGACGGGTGGGCGAAGGCGCTGCGCAGGGCGCCGGTCGCGGCGGTGACGATCATCAGGAGACCCGCCAGCGAGCCGAAGCCGATGAGGCCGGCTGTGCCGCGTACGCCGAGGCCGAAGGGTATGAGGGCGCCGATGAGCGCCACATGACCGAGCGCCACTTTCACGGTGACGTGCAGCAGGAGGAAGCCGAGCGAGGCCACGGCGGTGGCCCGGTGGATGCCCTGGGCGAGCAGCCGCTGGCGGGTGGAGAGGAACAGCCGGTCGGTTGCCAGCAGGCCCCAGGCGACGGTCGCGGTGAGCGACACCAGGGAAAGGACGCCGGTGGTGAAGTCGAGCGCGGCGCGCAAGTCGTCGCTCCCTGCGACGGCGAGCAGCGGGATGAGAACCAGCAGGGCGACGGCCAGTCCGCCCTGCATGGGCCGGCTCATACCGGGGCTCATGGTGGGGGATGAGCGGATCTTGCGATGAGGGTTCATTGGGGCGACTCCGAATGGTTCGGCAATGCGGTCCCGTTGCGGCATGCTAAGTCGCTCCATACCAGCCAGTACGGGGATTGCGCGGTTGCCCCGATAGAGGTCGGTACGCGGAGTAACCCCCGCTTCCCGGACGTTCCGTCCGCACGCGCCGTCCAGGGGCCGGCGACCCCCGGCCGGGTTCCGGCGCCGTGCGGTACCCTGACGCCATGCGTGCCGTACGCCTTCTGCTTAGCGAGCCGCGCTGATCACTCCCGACCGGTGAGAATGCCTGGTCGGAATCGGCGCGGCGTCCCCTCCTGTGCGAGGGGATTTTTCGTTTCCGTAGACGTGTGTCCGTAGACGTGGGCGCCGGCAGATGACGATCGATGGAGCTTTGAGGATCATGAGCGAGACGAATACCGCAGCCGAGACGGCTGCGCCGCACCGCTACACGGCGGCGATGGCCGCCGACATCGAGGCACGCTGGCAGGACTTCTGGGACGCCGAGGGGACGTACGAGGCGCCGAACCCGACCGGTGACCTGGCGGGCGATGCGGACCTGGTCGCCAGGCCGAAGAAGTTCATCATGGACATGTTCCCGTACCCCTCGGGTGCGGGTCTGCACGTGGGTCACCCGCTGGGTTACATCGCCACCGATGTCTACGCCCGCCACCAGCGCATGACCGGCCACAACGTCCTGCACACCCTGGGCTTCGACGCCTTCGGCCTGCCCGCGGAGCAGTACGCCGTGCAGACCGGGACGCACCCGCGGGCCTCCACCGAGGCCAACATGGAGAACATGAAGGTCCAGCTGCGCAGGCTGGGCCTGGGGCACGACAACCGCCGTTCGTTCGCGACGATCGAGGCGGAGTACTACAAGTGGACGCAGTGGATCTTCCTGCAGATCTTCAACTCCTGGTACGACACCGAGGCCGGCAGGGCCCGCCCGATCGCCGAGCTGGTCGCGCAGTTCGAGAGCGGTTCGCGTGCCACGCCGGACGGGCGTGACTGGAGTGCGCTGAGCGCCGCCGAGCGCGCCGACGTCCTGGGCGACTACCGCCTGGCGTACGCCTCGGACGCGCCCGTCAACTGGTCTCCGGGACTGGGCACCGTACTGGCCAACGAAGAGGTCACGGCGGACGGCCGCTCCGAGCGCGGCAACTTCCCGGTCTTCAAGGCGAAGCTGCGCCAGTGGAACATGCGCATCACCGCCTACGCCGACCGGCTGCTGGACGACCTGGACGGGCTGGACTGGCCCGAGGCCATCAAGCTGCAGCAGCGCAACTGGATCGGCCGCTCGGAGGGTGCGCGGGTCGACTTCCCGGTCGACGGAGCCGGTGCCGTCACCGTGTTCACCACCCGCCAGGACACGCTGTTCGGTGCGACCTACATGGTGCTGGCGCCCGAGCACGAGCTGATCGAGCGGATCATCCCGGCCGCGTGGCCCGAGGGCACGCACCCGGTGTGGACCGGGGGCCACGCGAACCCGGCCGAGGCCGTCACCGCGTACCGCAAGCAGGCCGCCGCCAAGTCGGACGTGGAGCGGCAGGCCGAGGCCAAGGACAAGACCGGCGTCTTCACCGGCGCCTACGCGACCAACCCGGTCAGCGGCGAAAAGGTGCCCGTCTTCATCGCCGACTACGTCCTGATGGGCTACGGCACCGGCGCGATCATGGCCGTACCGGCGCACGACGCGCGCGACTTCGCCTTCGCGCGCGCCTTCGAGCTGCCGATGCGCTGTGTCGTCGAGCCCTCGGACGACCGCGGCACGGACACCACTACGTGGGACGACGCCTTCTCCTCGTACGAGGCGAAGCTGGTCAACTCGGCGAACGACGAGATCTCGCTGGACGGCCTGGGCGTGGTCGACGCCAAGGCGAGGATCACCGAGTGGCTGAAGGAGCACGGCGTCGGCGAGGGCACCGTGAACTTCCGGCTGCGCGACTGGCTGTTCAGCCGCCAGCGCTACTGGGGCGAGCCCTTCCCGATCGTGTACGACGAGGAGGGCATCGCCCACCCGCTGCCCGAGTCGATGCTGCCCCTGGAGCTGCCGGAGGTCGAGGACTACTCGCCGCGCACCTTCGACCCGGAGGACGCCGACACCCAGCCCGAGACCCCGCTGTCCCGCAACGCCGACTGGGTCAACGTCACCCTGGACCTGGGCGACGGCAACGGCCCGAAGAAGTACCGCCGCGAGACCAACACCATGCCCAACTGGGCGGGCTCCTGCTGGTACGAGCTGCGTTACCTGGACCCGAACAACGGCGAGAAGCTGGTCGACCCCGCGATCGAGCAGTACTGGATGGGCCCGCGCGAGGGCCAGCCGACCGGCGGCGTCGACCTGTACGTCGGCGGCGCCGAGCACGCCGTGCTGCACCTGCTGTACGCCCGCTTCTGGTCCAAGGTGCTGCACGACCTGGGGCACATCTCGTCCGCCGAGCCGTTCCACAAGCTGTACAACCAGGGCATGATCCAGGCGTTCGTCTACCGCGACAGCCGTGGGATCGCGGTCCCGGCGGCCGAGGTCGAGGAGCGCGACGGGGCGTACTACTACCAGGGTGAGAAGGTCAGCCGCGTCCTGGGCAAGATGGGCAAGTCCCTGAAGAACGCCGTGACGCCCGACGAGATCTGCGGCGAGTACGGAGCGGACACGCTGCGTCTGTACGAGATGGCGATGGGTCCCCTGGACGTCTCGCGACCGTGGGACACGCGTGCCGTGGTCGGCCAGTACCGCCTGCTGCAGCGCCTGTGGCGCAACATCGTGGACGAGGAGACCGGCGAGGTCACCGTCGTGGACACGGAGCCGGGCGAGGACACGCTGAGGGCCCTGCACAAGGCCATCGACGGGGTCGGTCAGGACATGGCGGGCATGCGGTTCAACACCGCCATCGCCAAGGTCACCGAGCTGAACAACCACCTGACCAAGGCCGGCGGTCCGCTGTCGCGTTCCGTCGCCGAGTCGCTGGTGCTGCTGGTGGCGCCGCTGGCGCCGCACGTCGCGGAGGAGCTGTGGCGCAGGCTGGGCCACACGGAGTCCGTCGTGCACCAGGACTTCCCGGTCGCGGACCCGGCGTACGTCGTGGACGAGACCGTGACCTGCGTCGTGCAGATCAAGGGCAAGGTCAGGGCGCGCCTGGAGGTCTCGCCGTCGATCACGGACGAGGAACTGGAAGCGCTGGCGCTGGCCGACGAAGGCGTCGTCGCGGCACTGGGCGGGGCGGGCATCCGCAAGGTGATCGTGCGCGCGCCGAAGCTGGTCAACATCGTCCCTGCGTGACGGTCGGGGCTTTCCCCTACGGGCAGGTTGGGGGTTCCATTGGAACCCCTGGCCTGCCTGTTCCGTTTACGGTAGAAGCGGCGACCGGCACACCGGCAGCCGAATCGGACATCGAGGGGCGCTCATGGAAGTCGTGATCACGATTCTGGCGCTGCTCTTCGTCGCGTTCGTGGCGTTGGGCGTGTACGCGGGCATCAAGGTCGTCGGCGCCGCGCGGCGCGGGGTGGACCGCACGATCACACAGGCGCGCCGCACCGTGGAGGAGACCACGCTGCGGGCCAAGAGCTACGGGCAGCCGGGTGAGCTGGCACAGCTGCGGCTCACGCTGCGTACGTCGATGCGGGCCACTCAGGACGCGCTGCACGCGGGGGTGGCGGAGGACGCCTCCCTCTCGGAGTCGCTGGGGCTGTTCGAGCGGCTGAGTGTGCACGGCCGTGAACTGGACGACGAGCTGAAGCGGCTGGAGCGCGAACCGGACCGGGCGACGGTGGCTTCGCTGCTGCCGGGCCTGAAGGAACGCACCGAACGGATCACGCACTCGGCGGAGTCTCTGCGCTGGGCGGCGCGCGACCGGGCCAGGCAGTTCGCCGACGACGACTTGGAAGCACTGAACGCGCAGATCGACGTGGAGGCGGGGGCGCTGCGGCACTGGACGGTGGAGGAGCCGCCGGTGCAGACGCACGCGCAGAAGCAGACGCCGACGCGGGCACAGGGGCCTGACCAGCACCGCGATGGCCGGCCCGGCCCGACGGGTAGGGCGGGTGCGGGCGGTGGGGCCGGTGAGGCCGGCAGGACCGGGGGTGGCGCGCCGCAGGCGATCACGGCCGCGGACCCGAGGCGTGCGACCGGCTACCCGTGGCAGAAGTCGGCCAGGCCGGAAACGACCAACTGAACGGGGCCGGGCTGCTGTACCCCCACCCCGGAAGGTAACCTCCGGCTCATGTCCCGCCATGTCGCGATCGTCACCGATTCAACGGCCTACCTGCCGCCCGAGATGATGGAACGGCACGGCATCACCACGGTGCCGCTGACCGTCGTCCTGGGGGACCGGGCTCTGGAGGAGGGCACGGAGATCTCGGCCCGCTCGCTGGCCGCCGCGCTGCAGAAGCGCCACTCCGTGACGACGTCCCGGCCCAGTCCCGAGGTGTTCGCCGCCGCGTACCGCGCGGCGGCCGAGGCCGGCGCGACGGCCGTCGTCTCTCTGCACCTGTCGGCGGAGATCTCGGGGACGTACGACTCCGCGCTGCTGGCCTCCAAGGGCGCGCCCGTGCCCGTACGGGTGGTGGACACCGGCATGGTCGCCATGGCCCTGGGGTTCTGCGCGCTCTCCGCGGCGGAAACCGCTGAGGCCGGCGGCAGCCTGGACGAGGCGGTCGTCGCCGCGGAGAAGCGTGCGGCGGCCACATCCGCTTATTTCTATGTCGACACGCTGGACTACCTGCGCCGGGGCGGTCGCATCGGCGCCGCGCAGGCGCTGCTGGGGTCAGCGCTCGCCGTGAAGCCGCTGCTTCAGCTGGACGGCGGCCGGATCGAGCTGCTGGAGAAGGTACGGACGGCCTCGAAGGCGATCGCCCGGCTGGAGGAGCTCGTGGTGGAGCGGGCGGGTGCGGGTGCCGTGGACATCGCCGTGCATCATCTGACCGCTCCTGACCGGGCGGAACGGCTGGCCGAGCGGCTGCGTGAGCGGGTGCCGGGCCTGGTGGACCTGCATGTCAGCGAGGTGGGTGCGGTGATCGGGGCGCACACCGGGCCGGGGCTGCTCGGTGCGGTGATCTCGCCGCGCTGATCTCGTCGCGGTGCTTTCGCCGTGTTGATCTCATCGCGCTGATCTCACCGTGCTGATCTCACTCGGACGGGTGGGCAAGTTATCCACAACTGCCTGGTTATCCACTGGAATTGAGGGTGCTCGGCAGGTTCGGGCGGATGTGCCTAACGTCATGAGGCATGGCCCTCCGATCACTTCACGCAGCCCGTTCCGGCTCTCTGTCCCATGATCCGTCTCCGGACCCGCACGCGGGCCCGGCCCCGTCCTCTGACGCGCCCTCGGGCGAGCGTCCCCTCGCGGGGCCGGGGCGCAGGCCGCCCGGTGGCGCCGGTCGCGGGCCCGGTCGCGGGGCGGCCGGGGCGAGCGTGGGGCCCGGCGTTCGCCACGGTGCTCGCAGCGCTGCTCGTCATGGGCGACGGCGGTCGGCGCGGGGGCGGGCAGCGGCTGTAGCGGCGGCTTCGCGGCAGCGGGCGGACGAGCTGATGGTGGGGGCGCACGGCGTTGCCGCCGTGCCGTCCTCCCCTCCCGTCTCCGCTGCCGGCCCTGACCCTGGCGCGCCGGGCCGGTGGGACCGGGCTGTTCCCGCGCTGCGGGAGCGACTGCCGTTGTGGCTGCAACTGCGCTGCGGCCTGGAGCCGAGGACCCTGGCGGCGCTCGGTGTGGTGATGGCCGTGGCCGCGATCCTGGCGGCGGTGCACTTCTGGTCGGGCCGGCCGCAGGCCGTCAGCGCCCCCGAACCGGTGAAGGACGGTGCCGCCGCCCCGGCGGCGCCAGGGCTTCCGCTCCCCGAGGGCTCGGGGCCGCAGCCCCAGCCGTCAGCCGGTCCGCCGCCCACCGCTGCGGCGGTCGGGCAGATCGTCGTCGATGTGAGTGGCAAGGTGCGGCGACCGGGCATCCAGCACCTGCCGACCGGATCGAGGGTGGCGGATGCGCTGCGTGCCGCCGGTGGGGTGCGTGACGGTACGGATGTCACGGGCCTCAACCGGGCGAGGGTCCTGACGGACGGGGAGCAGGTGGTGGTGGGCGTGCCCGCCGGGCCCTGGTCCACAGGTGGCTCGGGCGGCGGCGGGCCGGGGGGAGGGCCAGCGGTTCCCGCGGCGCCGCTGAGTCTCAGTACGGCGACCGTCGAACAGCTCGAAACCCTGCCCGGAGTGGGGCCGGTACTCGCCCAGCACATCGTCGACTACCGCGCCGAACACGGTGGCTACCGGTCCGTCGACGAACTCCGCGAGGTCAACGGGATCGGCGACCGCCGGTTCGAGGACCTTGAGCCACTGGTCCGTCCATGAGCGCCCCCGACGTCCATACGGCATCGGGCGGAAGGCTGGGCGCGTCCGACCCGCGCCAGGAAGGGCCCGCCGATCTGCGCCTGGTCCCTCCCGCGCTGGCGGTCTGGGCCGCCGCGGCTCTCGCGCTCGGGGCGCCGGCGTGGTGGGTGGCCGCAGGAGTGGTGGCCTGTGTCTTCGTGGCTGCGGGCCTTGTGGCCTGGGCGCGGTCGGGGGCCTCTGGGGTGGCCGGGGCGCGGGCAGTGGCCACCGGGGCCCCCGCCTGGGCCGCACCCCGGGATCGCCGGCTGCGGGCCACCGCGCTCGCCGCCGTGCTGTTGTCCGCGGCGGCAGGGGCGGCGGCTGCCGGGCTGCACGGCGCCGATGTCAGGCAGGGGCCCCTCCCCGGTCTGGCGGACGCCTACAGCCGGGTCGTGGTGGAGGCCACGGTCACCTCGGACCCGCGGCAGACGCGGCCGGGCGTCCAGGGCGACCACAGCACACCGGTCTCCCTGCTCCTGGAGGCCGAGGTCGAGCGGCTGACCACCTCCGACGGAGCCGTGACCCGGCTCCGTACGCCGGTACTCGTCATGGTCTCGCCCGGCGACGCGGCGGCGAGCTGGCAACGGCTCCTGCCCTCCACCCGCGTCCGTCTGGAGGGCGGACTCGCGCCGCCGCGGCACGACGGGGAACGTATCGCCGCAGTCCTGCGCACCGACGCGGACGACCCACCACGGATCACCGGCCGTCCCACCTTCATCCAACGCACGGCGGGGGGACTGCGCTCCGGCCTGCGTGCGGCGACCGACGGACTCGACACGGACGCGCGGGCGTTGCTGCCGGGGCTAGTCGTCGGCGACACCTCGCGAGTCACCCCCGAACTGCAGGAGGCCTTCAAGGCCACCGATCTCACCCACCTGTTGTCCGTTTCCGGGGCGAATCTATCGATCCTCCTCTTTCTGCTCATCGGTCCACCCGGCACAGCCCTGCGCACCGAACGCCGGGGACTGGCGCCCCGGTTGGGCATCTCCCTGCGGACGACCGCCCTCATCGGCGGCGGGCTCACACTCGCCTTCATCGTCGTCTGCCGCCCCGAACCGAGTGTTCTGCGCGCGGCGGCCTGCGGGCTGATCACCCTGCTCGCCATCGGAACGGGCCGTCGCAGATCCCTGATTCCCGCACTGGCCGCCGCCGTTCTGTTGCTGGTGCTGTACGACCCGTGGCTGGCCCGCAGTTACGGATTCCTGCTCTCGGTCCTGGCCACCGGGGCGCTTCTCACCCTCGCGCCCCGATGGAGCGCCGCGCTGCGCGGACGCCGGGTCCCGCCTCGGATCGCCGAAGTGGTGGCCGCGGCAGCCGCCGCCCAAGCGGTGTGCGCACCCGTCGTGGTCGTCCTGGCCTCGCGCGTGAGTCTGGTGGCGATTCCGTGCAATCTGCTGGCGGAGTTCGCGGTGGCGCCCGCCACGGTCCTCGGGTTCGCCGCGCTCGCGGTCGCCCCGTTCGCCCTGCCCGTGGCCGAACTGCTGGCCCGGGTCGCGGGATGGCCGGTCGGGTGGATCGCGTCCGTGGCCCGTACCGGGGCGGCGCTTCCCGGGGCGGAGGCCGACTGGCCCGGCGGCTGGCGGGGTGCGGCGCTGCTCGCCGCTCTCACCGTCGTGCTCGTGCTCCTCGCCCGGCGACTGGCCCGGCGGCCCTGGGTCTGCTCGGCCGCCGCGCTGCTCCTGGTCCTCGCGGTGCTCCGGCCGGTGCCGCTCACCCGGATCATGACCGGATGGCCGCCGCCCCACTGGGCCTTCGCCCTGTGCGACGTGGGGCAGGGGGACGCGATGGTCCTCGCGGCCGGCGACGGCACGGGAGTGGTCGTCGACACGGGCCCCGAGCCCCGGCTCGTCGACCGGTGCCTGCGCGATCTGGGCGTCACCCGGGTGCCGTTGCTGCTCCTCACCCATTTCCATGCCGACCACGTCAGGGGACTTACCGGGGTGCTGCGCGGCCGGGCGGTGGGGGCGATCCAGACGACGAGTCTCGACGAGCCGCCCGAGCAGGCGGAGTTCGTACGGAGAACGGCGGCCGCGGCCGGGGTGCCCCTGGTGCGTACGGTCCCGGGGGAGCGCCGCAGGATCGGCCCGCTCGACTGGCGGATCCTGTGGCCGGGGGACGAAGGGCGGGGGGCCGGGCCCGGTTTCGTGGCGGAGGAGCCGAACGACTCCAGCGTCACGCTCCTCGTGCGGTCGGGAAGGCTGACCCTGCTGCTCCTCGGTGATCTCGAACCTCCGGCCCAGCGAGGGCTCTTGCGCAGGCACCCGGCGCTGCCCCGGGTGGACGTCCTGAAGGTGGCACACCACGGCTCCGCGTACCAGGACGCCGCGTTGCTGCGTGGCGTGCGGCCGAGGTTCGCCCTCATCTCCTGCGGTACGGACAACCCGTACGGGCATCCATCGGCCCGTACGGTCGAGGCGCTGACCGGCGGGGGAGCGAGGGTGCTGCGTACGGACAGGGACGGTGCGATCGCGGTGACGGGGGCGGGCGCGGCGCTGACCGCGGTCGGCAGCTCATGAGCGCGGCGCGTCGTGGCGTAGGACCAAAGGCGCTGGCGCGGGGGCGGGCCGCCGGGACAGACTCTCGTCATGAATCCGGATGCCCCGCAGACGACCGATGCTCCCTCGCACACCGGAACACCGGCGGATGCCAGGGCCGGGGCCTACCTGGAACGCATCGGCGCCGCCCGCCCGGCGCGTGCCGACGCGGCGGCCCTGCGCGAACTGCAGTTCCGGCACCTGACAGCGGTCCCGTTCGAGAACCTCTCGGTCCACTCCGGCGAGGACATCGTCCTGGAGGAGGGCGCCCTCCTCGACAAGGTGGTGGGTGCCCGCCGCGGTGGCTTCTGTTACGAGCTGAACGGAGCCTTCGCCTTCCTGCTGCGCGCCCTCGGCTTCCGCGTCACGCTGCTCCAGGCGCGGGTCTTCGGCGACGGAGGACGGCTCGGTATCCCGTACGACCACATGGCTCTGCGCGTCGAGACCGACGACGGTACGGGGCCGTGGCTGGCCGATGTCGGTTTCGGTGACCACGCCCAGCGGCCGCTGGTGCTCGACGACCGGACCGAGCAGGAGGACCCTCGCGGTGTGTTCCGGTTCCGGGAGGCTCCGCAAGGCGACGTGGATCTTCTGCGCGACGGCTCACGGGAGTTCCGTCTCGACCTGCGACCGAGGTCTCTGGCCGAATTCCGGGTGGGAGCCTGGTACCACCGCACCTCGCCCGACTCCCACTTCCTCCGGTCCGTCGTCTGTTCCCGGGTCATGGACGACGGCCGGATCACGCTCAGCGGCCGGAAGCTGGTCACGACCGTGGGGGGCGTACGCCACGAGACGCCGCTCGCGACCGACGCCGAGGTGCTGGCCGCCTACCGCGACCATTTCGGGCTGCTGCTCGAACGGGTCCCGGAGGTACGGGGGGCTCTCCGCGTCCGGGACGAGTGACGCACGCGAGGCGAGTGACGCACACAAGCAGAGCCGTCAATTCGGACCTTCGGTAACACTTCTGCGCAACCCCTTCCGAGCGCCCCTGTTTGCCTCGAACAGCGCATCAGTGATCGAATGCATACTCGTCGGCGGGCCGCTGCGCAGACAACGACGTTCAGCCCGCAGTGGTCCCGAGGTGAGATATGCCCATGGGGGTACGCACGCATGTTCGGCCGTTGGCTAGGCGCGATGGGCAGCAAGGGAAGGCCGGGCACCGCGCGCGGCGGGGCCTTCGCCGGACTCTCCCTGCCTCCCCGCGCGGGCGTGCTCAGTTGCCGGGTCCTGGACCCCGTCAACGAACCGGTTCGGCAGGCGGAGTTCGTCATCAGCGACGGTCGGGGCCGCAAGGTCTTCGGCGGTGAGACCGACCCGTACGGGCGCGTCCTCGCCACCGTCCCGGCCGGGGACTACCGGCTGGGTGTCACCGCCGAGGGCTTCACGCCCTTCCACGGTGCGGCCGTCGTGTCCGAGAGCGGTCACGCGGGCATCGGCGATGTGATCCTCCAGGTGGCGGCCCCGCCGCAGCTGCCGGTCCCGGGTGACTGGGAGATCGAGCCGAACCACACGCAGATCGGCTTCACCGCGCGGCACATCGGGCTGGCGCGCATCCACGGCAGGTTCAACACCTTCGCCGGTGCGGTCCGGATCGCCGATCGCATGGAGGACTCCGCCATGCACGTGGTCATCGACGCCGCGTCGATCGACACCAACGTCCAGATGCGCGACGACCATCTGCGCTCCGCCGACTTCCTCGACGTCGGGCGCTACCCCACGCTGGAGTTCTACAGTGACCGCTTCGTGCACCGCGGCGGCAGCCGCTGGAGTGTGCACGGTGCGCTCACCCTGCACGGCGTGAGCCGTTCGGTGACGCTGGACACCCAGTACCTGGGCCAGGGCAACGGCCTGGAGGGCGAGACGCGCGCCGCCTGCCGTGCCACCACCGAACTGCACCGCGAGGACTTCACCCTCACCTGGCAGACGATGCTGGCCCGCGGGATCGCGGTCGTGGGCCCGAGCATCACCATCGACATGGACATCCAGATCGTCCCCAAGGGCTGAGGGCGAGGACCGACCCGCTCACCCCCTAAGGCCGCTCCAGCCAGCCCTCGTACTCCGCGGCGAACGCGTCGAGCGCCGCGGGATCGAGCCGTCCGGCAGGGTCCTCCACGACCACCAGCCACTGGGCGTCCTCGGCATCGTCCTCGCCGGCCAGGGCGTCGCGTACGAGCTGGGGTTCCTCGGCGACGCCGAAGCGGTCCGGAAGCTCTCCGGCCACCTCCTCCGCCGTATCGCGGTCGGGCAGCACCAGTACGTGTCTCACATCGCTCACCTGCCCATTCTCGGGTACGTACGGGACCGGCCCCGACCGCGGGGCCCGTTGTCAGTGGGCCGTGGGATGCTGGAGCGCGATGGCCACCAGAAGGAATTCCACCGACGACGTGCTCGCCCCCATCACCCTCGCCGTGGGCCAGGAGGACCTCCTCCTCGACCGTGCCGTGCAGCAGGTGGTGGCGGCGGCCCGCGCCTCCGACGCCGACACGGACGTCCGCGACCTCACGTCGGACCAGTTGCAGCCGGGCACCCTCGCCGAGCTGACCAGTCCCTCGCTCTTCGCCGAGCGCAAGGTGGTGATCGTGCGCAACGCACACGATCTCTCCGCCGACACGGTCAAGGACGTCAAGGCGTACGCGAGCGCGCCGGCCGAGGAGATCACCCTCGTCCTGCTGCACGCGGGCGGGGCCAAGGGCAAGGGCCTGCTGGACGCGGTCCGGAAGGCCGGCGCCCGCGAGGTCGCCTGCCCCAAGACCACCAAGCCGGCGGAGCGGCTCTCCTTCGTACGGTCGGAGTTCCGGGCGCTCGGCCGCTCGGCGACCCCTGAGGCGTGCCAGGCCCTCGTCGACTCCATCGGCAGCGATCTGCGGGAGCTGGCGAGCGCGGTCTCCCAGCTGGTGGCGGACGTCGAGGGCACCATCGACGAGGTGGTCGTCGGGCGGTACTACACGGGGCGCGCGGAAGCCTCCTCCTTCGCCGTCGCCGACCGCGCGGTCGAGGGCCGGGCGGCCGAGGCCCTGGAGGCCCTGCGCTGGTCGCTTTCGACCGGCGTCGCCCCCGTCCTGATCACCAGCGCCCTCGCGCAGGGGGTCCGGGCGATCGGGAAGCTCTCCTCCGCCCGGGGCGGGCGGCCCGCGGACCTGGCCCGCGAGCTCGGGATGCCGCCGTGGAAGATCGACCGGGTGCGCCAGCAGATGCGTGGCTGGACGCCCGACGGGGTCTCGGTCGCGCTGCGGGCGGTCGCGGCGGCGGACGCGGGTGTGAAGGGCGGCGGGGACGACCCGGAATACGCCCTGGAGAAGGCCGTGGTCGCGGTGGCGCGGGCGGCGCGGGCGGGCCGGTAGGCCGGTAGCGCGGCGGATCGGGACCGGGAGCCGGGCCCGTCCGGAGCCTGAGGCCACACGGCAACCGATAACCGACAGCCGATACGCGCATGCATACCGAAAGCCCCGGTCCACGCCCTGGGGAGGGCGGTGCCGGGGCTTTCGGTTCACGCTTGGTGCGCCGCACCCGCGTGGCGAACGCAGGTTCGGTGTGCGGCGCGGGGTGCCGGTCAGGAGCGGGAGAGAGGGCCCGCTGAGTCCGTTCCGGCGATCACATCAGTAGCTCAGCCCTGAAGGGCGGCAACCTTGAGCGCGAGCGCCGACTTCTTGTTGGCGGCAGCGTTCTTGTGGATGACGTTCTTCGAGACAGCCTTGTCGAGCTGACGCGACGCCTCACGGACGGCCACAGTGGCCTTCTCGACGTCACCGGCAGCGGCAGCCTCACGAGCCTTGCGGATCGAGGTCTTGAGCGCGGACTTGACGGCCTTGTTGCGCAGGCGCGCCTTCTCGTTCGTCTTGTTCCGCTTGATCTGGGACTTGATGTTCGCCACGAGATAGAGCCTTTTCAGGTTCGTTGGATCTTCTATGTGCGCCACGCCGCTTCTGAGGGCCACGAGGCACAGCTCCCCACGGTAGCAGCCGCCGTCCGACCGGCCCAAACCGGTCGCTGCTCCGCAGGCGTGGGACGATGGAGCTTACGTATCGATCCGACCGACCCGACATCGACCCGAGACACGGCGTTCGGCGTCTCAAGAATCAGGACCCTGCGTGCCCGCGACTCCTACCAACGTGCCCGAGCCGAGCCGTACCGACCCGGCGCTGATCCGCAACTTCTGCATCATCGCCCACATCGACCACGGCAAGTCGACGCTTGCCGACCGGATGCTTCAGCTGACCGGCGTGGTCGACGTGCGGCAGATGCGTGCTCAGTACCTCGACCGGATGGACATCGAGCGCGAGCGCGGCATCACCATCAAGTCCCAGGCGGTACGTCTGCCGTGGGCACCCACTGTGGGTGAGGACCAGGGCACCACCCACGTCCTCAACATGATCGACACCCCGGGCCACGTGGACTTCACGTACGAGGTCTCCCGCTCGCTCGCCGCCTGCGAGGGCACGGTCCTGCTGGTGGACGCGGCGCAGGGCATCGAGGCCCAGACGCTCGCCAACCTCTACCTCGCGATGGAGAACGACCTCACCATCGTCCCGGTGCTCAACAAGATCGACCTGCCGGCCGCGCAGCCCGAGAAGTTCTCCGAGGAGCTGGCCAACCTCATCGGCTGCCAGCCGGAGGACGTGCTCAAGGTCTCCGCCAAGACCGGTGTCGGTGTGGACGCCCTGCTCAACCGGGTGGTCAGGGATGTCCCGGCCCCGGTCGGCCAGGCGGACGAAGCGGCCCGCGCGATGATCTTCGACTCGGTCTACGACCCGTACCGCGGTGTCGTCACCTATGTCCGTGTCATCGACGGCCAGCTCAACAAGCGCGAGCGCATCCGGATGATGTCCACGGGCGCCACCCACGAGCTGCTGGAGATCGGTGTCTCCTCCCCGGAGATGACCCCGGCCGACGGCATCGGCGTCGGTGAGGTGGGCTACATCATCACCGGAGTGAAGGACGTCCGGCAGTCCAAGGTCGGTGACACCATCACCTCCCTGCACAACGGGGCGACCGAGGCGCTGGGCGGTTACAAGGACCCCAAGCCGATGGTGTTCTCCGGTCTCTATCCGCTGGACGGCTCGGACTACCCCGACCTGCGCGAGGCCCTCGACAAGCTCCAGCTCAACGACGCCGCCCTGGTGTACGAGCCGGAGACCTCGGCGGCCCTCGGCTTCGGCTTCCGTGTCGGCTTCCTCGGACTGCTCCACCTCGACGTGGTCCGTGAGCGCCTGGAGCGCGAATTCGGCCTGGAGCTCATCGCCACCGCCCCGAACGTGGTCTACCGCGTCGAGATGGAGGACGGCAGCGAGCACATCGTCACCAACCCGAGCGAGTTCCCCGAGGGCAAGATCGACGCGGTGCACGAGCCCGTCGTGCGCGCCACGGTCCTGGCGCCCAGCGAGTTCATCGGCGCGATCATGGAGCTCTGCCAGCAGCGCCGCGGAACCCTGCTCGGCATGGACTACCTCTCCGAGGACCGGGTCGAGATCCGCTACACCCTGCCGCTCGCCGAGATCGTCTTCGACTTCTTCGACCAGCTGAAGTCCAAGACCCGGGGCTACGCCTCGCTCGACTACGAGCCCACGGGTGAGCAGTCGGCGCAGCTCGTCAAGGTCGACATCCTGCTGCACGGCGACAAGGTCGACGCGTTCTCCGCGGTCACGCACAAGGACAAGGCGTACGCGTACGGCGTCCGGCTCGTCGCCAAGCTGCAGAAGCTCATTCCGCGGCAGAACTTCGAGGTGCCGATCCAGGCCGCCATCGGCTCCCGGGTGATCGCCCGTGAGACCGTCCGCGCCATCCGCAAGGACGTCCTCGCCAAGTGTTACGGCGGTGACATCTCCCGTAAGCGGAAGCTGCTGGAGAAGCAGAAGGAAGGCAAGAAGCGCATGAAGATGGTCGGCAACGTGGAAGTTCCGCAGGACGCCTTCATCTCCGTGCTGTCGACGGACGAGTCGGCCGGCGAGGGCAAGGCCAAGAAGTAGCCCCGCCCGTACCGAGGAGTAGCCCCGCTGGTACCGAGGAGTAGGCATACGGGCCCCTGCGCCGCAGCACCCTGCGGCGCAGGGGCCCGTTCGTTATGAAAACCACGGCCTGTTGCCTCTTACGCGGCGGACGTGTGCCCTCTACCCTGATCACGGCTCGTTGGTTACTCGCCAGTTAAACAAGCGTCATCGAGCGGGAACGCGCAGCACGAACACAGCAGGTACAGAGCAGGACAGAAGCAGGCATCTGAAGCAGCATCAAGTAGCCGGTCGTAGCAATGCCGCAGGCCCGGAGGACGTCGTGAGCGACACAATGACCCTGATCGATAACCGACCGCCCTCCGTGGCGCATCTCTTCATCGAGCGCGTGGCCGCCACCCCGGACGGAGAGGCGTACCGCTATCCGGTGCCCGCCGCCTCCGGCCAAGGCCCCGACGACTGGAAGTCGCTCAGCTGGGGGCAGGCCGCCGAACGGGTCTACGCCATCGCGGCCGGCCTGATCGCCCTGGGCATCCAGCCGGAGGAGCGAGTCGCGCTCGCCTCCTCCACCCGTGTCGAGTGGATCCTGGCCGACCTGGGCGTGATGTGCGCGGGTGCCGCCACGACCACGGTCTACCCCTCCACGAACGCCGAGGAGTCCGCCTTCATCCTGACCGACTCCGAGAGCCGCTTCCTGATCGCGGAGGACGCCGTTCAGCTGGCCAAGGCACGGGAGCGCCGCTCGGAGCTCACGGACCTGGCCCACGTCGTCGTCATCGACCCGACAGGTGTCGAGCCCGCCGACGACGACCCCGAGGGCTGGATTCTCACGCTGGCCGATCTGGAGGCCAAGGGCGCCGAGCACCTGGAGAAGCACCCGGACGCCGTCACGGACCGGGTCTCGGCGATCACCGCGGACAAGCTGGCGACCCTGATCTACACCTCGGGTACCACCGGCCGTCCCAAGGGTGTACGGCTGCCGCACGACAACTGGTCGTACATGGCCAAGGCCACCGTCACCGCCGTCGAGCTCACCACGGACGACGTCCAGTACCTCTGGCTGCCGCTCGCGCACGTCTTCGGCAAGGTCCTCACCTCCGGCCAGATCGAGATCGGTCACGTCACCGCGGTCGACGGCCGCGTCGACAAGATCATCGAGAACCTCCCGGTGGTCCAGCCGACCTACATGGCGGCCGTCCCCCGGATCTTCGAGAAGGTCTACAACGGAGTCGCCTCCAAGGCACGGGCCGGAGGCGGCGCCAAGTACAAGATCTTCCAGTGGGCCGCCGGGGTCGCCCGGGAGTACGCGAAGGTGTCGCAGGACAACTTCCGCCGCACCGGCAAGGCCTCCGTGCCGTTCGCGCTCGGCGCCCAGCACAAGGTCGCCGACACCCTCGTCTTCGCCAAGATCCGCGAGGCGTTCGGCGGCCGGCTCCGTGCCTGCGTCTCCGGCTCCGCGGCGCTCGCCCCCGACATCGGTTTCTTCTTCGCGGGCGCCGGCATCCACATCCTGGAGGGCTACGGCCTCACCGAGACCAGCGCCGCCTCCTTCGTGAACCCGGGCGAGGCCTACCGCACCGGCACGGTCGGCAAGCCGTTCCCCGGCACCGAGGTCCGCATCGCGGACGACGGCGAGATCCTGCTGCGCGGCCCGGGCCTGATGGAGGGCTATCACCGGCTGCCCGAGAAGACCGCCGAGGTGATGGAGTCCGACGGCTGGTTCCACACGGGCGACATCGGCGAGCTCTCCGCCGACGGCTACCTGCGGATCACCGACCGCAAGAAGGACCTGATCAAGACGTCCGGCGGCAAGTACATCGCCCCGGCCGAGGTCGAGGGCCAGTTCAAGGCGGTGTGCCCGTTCGTCTCCAACATCCTGGTGCACGGCGCGGACCGTAACTTCTGCACCGCCCTGATCGCCCTCGACGAGCAGGCTCTCCTCGGCTGGGCCGCCGAGAACGGCCTCGGCGGCAAGTCGTACGCACAGGTCGTGGCGGCGCCGCAGACGGTGGAGCTCATCGACGGCTATGTGAAGCGCCTGAACGAGGGTCTCCAGCGCTGGCAGACCATCAAGCAGTTCCGGCTGCTGCCGCGTGACCTCGACATCGAGCACGGCGAGCTGACCCCGAGCCTGAAGCTGAAGCGGCCGGTCGTGGAGCGCGAGTACAAGGCGCTCATCGAGGAGATGTACGCGGGGTCCCGCGAGGCGTGACGCGCGGGCGCTCCGGCGTGTGAGCGAGGAAGCACGTGGACGGGGCCGGTGGGGCTGGTAACCCACCGGCCCCGTCCGCGTTTCCATGAGCTCGCCTGCCGTTCGTTCGCGCCGCTCCCGCACCCACTTCGGTAACTCGGTGCTTATGTGCGCGGCCGGTCTGTCACTCTGTCGTGTGTCGTCGGCCGCATCTCGTGAGACCCGGTAGGAGCCGCACCGTGGGGCCAGTTCCCTTGCAGCGGGACATCGTTCACCGTCCCGCCGCCGTTGTCGCAGGTCACCGCGACGATCCGCGTCCGGTGGTCCGTACGAGCCTGCCCGGAATCGCTCTCACGCCCTCCGCGGCGCGAGGGTTCGTCCGCGCCGCCCTCGCCGACTGGGCCGGGCTCGGCGTGCCCGCCGCCGTGGGGTTCAGCGACCGGCTCGCCGACGACGCGGTGACCGTGGCCAACGAACTGGTCACCAACGCGGTCGTGCACGCCGGGACGACGGTCGAACTGCTCCTGCGCCTCGACGAGGCGTCCGCGGGCGAGACGGCGGCCCTGGTGATGGAAGTCACCGACCACCACCCCGCCCGCGCCGTACGCGGCGAGGGGCCCGGGACCGGGCCGGCACCCGGCCCCGACCCCTCGGAGTACGGCCGCGGGTTACAGCTCGTCGCCACCCTCGCCGAGTCGTGGGGCATCACCTACCGCACCGGCCTCAAGACCGTCTGGGCCCGCCTCTGCATAGACGACTGGGGCGGGGCACCCGGCCCGTCGGAGGAGGACGCGGTCCAGCACGGGTTGCGCGCCGCGGAGATCCTCGCCCCCGCGACCCGGCGCGTCGAACGCGACGACGCGGACTGGGACAGCCGGGCCGCGCTCTCCTTCCTCGCCGAGGCGTCCGACCTGCTGGCCGGCCAGCTCGACGAGGACCTGGTGGCGGCCATAGCGGGACAGCTGCTGGTACCGAGGCTCGCCGACTGGTGCGCGATCTGGCTGGAGAGCGAGGGGGCGGGGCCCGGGGCGGCCCCGCGGCTGGCCCGCGTCTGGCACAGCGACGAGACCGGGACCGAACAGCTGCGTACGGTGCTGGAGAAGGAACCGCTCAGACTGCCCGGCAGCGTCGGTACGGGCCCGGTCCCCGTGCCGTGGCCCGGGGACGACCCCGGGGCGGGTGCCGCAGACGCCTCACCGGACAGCCGGCCGGAGCAGGGGCCGGAGCACGGGGCGGAGTGGGCGCGCGGCGACGGCACGGGTCCGCTGCCCGGAGGCCGCGACGGAGCCGCGCTCGCCTACCGCATCACCGCCGGCGGACGCCCGCTCGGCACCGTGCTCGTCGGCCGCGAAGGCGTCCCCCGGGTCCCCGACGACGTCGCCTCGCTGATCGAGGACTTCGTACGGCGCGTCGGCCTCGCCGTCGGCGCCGCCCGCGCCTACACCCGGCAGGCGACGATCAGCCGCATCCTCCAGCGCGGGCTGCTGCCCAGCAAGGTCGCGGAGATCCCCGGCGTCACCAGCGCCCTGGTATACGAACCGGGCGACGACGGCGTCGTGGGGGGTGACTTCTACGACATCTTCCCGTGCCCGGGCGACCGCTGGTGCTTCGTCCTCGGCGACGTCCAGGGCAGCGGCCCCGAGGCCGCCGTCGTCACCGGCCTCGCCCGCCCCTGGCTGCGGCTCCTGTCCCGTGAGGGCTTCGGCGTCGGCAAGGTCCTGGACCGGCTCAACCGGCTGCTCCTCGACGACGCGATGGAGGCGGCCGAGGCCGCCGCGCTGATGGTCGCGGCGGCGGGCGGCCAGCAGATCCTGGACGGCTCGCAGTCCCGCTTCCTCTCCCTCCTGTACGGGGAGGTGGTACCGCTCCCCGGCGGCGGGGTGCGCTGCACGGTCGCCAGCGCCGGCCATCCGCTGCCCCTGCTGCTGCGCCCGGACGGGTCCGTACGCTCCGCCGCGGAGCCACAGGTGCTGCTCGGGGTCGTCGAGGACGTCGCGTACGAGAGCCAGAGCTTCGATCTGGCGCCGGGCGAGAGTCTGCTGTGCGTCACCGACGGGGTGACGGAGCGGCGTTCCGGGCCGGCCATGTTCGACGACGGGGACGGGCTGGCACGGGCCCTGGCCGGCTGCGCGGGGCTGCCCGCCGAGGGGATCGCGGACCGGATCAAGCGGGCCGTCCACGACTTCGCCGAGCGGCCGCCCGACGACGACCTCGCTCTTCTGGTGCTCCAGGCCGACCGGGACGCGGGTGGGCGGGGCAGCTCCGGCGGCGAGTGACAATGGACGGTATGCCTTCCGTACTGCCCGATGGTGAGCCCGTGCCCGACGACGGGGCGCTGCCCAGCCACGCCCTGGACGGCGCCGCCGACCGACCGCTCGGCTTCTATCTGCACGTCCCGTACTGCGCGACGCGCTGCGGGTACTGCGACTTCAACACCTACACCGCCACCGAGCTGCGTGGTTCCGGTGGTGCGCTGGCCTCGCGGGACAACTACGCGGCGCACCTGGTCGAAGAGGTCCGCCAGGCCCGCAAGGTGCTCGGCGACGACCCGCGGCCGGTCCGTACGGTCTTCGTCGGGGGCGGGACGCCGACGCTGCTGCCCGCAGCCGATCTCGTACGGATGCTGGGGGCGATCCGTGACGAGTTCGGGCTCGCGGACGACGCGGAGGTGACGACGGAGGCGAATCCGGAGTCCGTCGATCCGGCGTACCTGGCGGCGCTGCGGGAAGGCGGCTTCAACCGGGTTTCCTTTGGGATGCAGAGCGCACGGCAGCACGTGCTGAAGATCCTCGACCGGACGCATACGCCCGGCCGGCCCGAGGCCTGCGTCGCCGAGGCGCGGGACGCGGGCTTCGAGCACGTCAACCTCGACCTGATCTACGGCACGCCGGGGGAGTCCGACGACGACTGGCGGGCCTCCCTCGACGCGGCGATCGGTGCCGGACCCGACCATGTGTCGGCGTACGCGCTGATCGTCGAGGAAGGCACCCAGCTGGCCCGGCGCATCCGTCGCGGGGAGATCCCGATGACCGATGACGACGCGCACGCGGACCGTTATCTGATCGCGGACGAGGCGATGGCCGCGGCGGGCTTCTCCTGGTACGAGGTGTCGAACTGGTCCCGGACGCCGGAGGGACGCTGCCTGCACAACGAGCTGTACTGGCGCGGGGCCGACTGGTGGGGCGCGGGGCCCGGGGCGCACAGCCATGTGGGGGGTGTGCGGTGGTGGAACGTGAAGCACCCGGGAGCGTACGCGCAGGCCCTGGCCGAAGGACGGTCGCCGGGAGCGGGGCGTGAGGTCCTGTCCGCGGAGGACCGGCGGGTGGAACGGATTCTGCTGGAGCTGCGGCTGGTGGACGGCTGCCCGCTGTCGTTGCTGGCTCCCGCGGGGCTGGCGGCGGCGGGGCGCGCGGTGGGGGACGGGCTGCTGGAGGCGGGGGCGTTCGCTTCGGGGCGGGCGGTGCTGACGTTGCGGGGGCGGTTGCTGGCGGACGCGGTGGTCCGGGACCTGGTGGACTGACGCCCGCGGCGGGCGCACCGGGGCTCTGCCCCGGGCCCCGGTCCTCAAGCGCCGGACGGGCTGAAAATGGGAAGGCGGGCCTACTCCGGGGCCGTCACGAAGTCGATCAGTTCTTCCACCCGGCCCAGCAGCTCCGGTTCCAGGTCGCGGTACGAGTGGACCGTCGAGAGGATGCGCTGCCAGGCCGCCCCCGTGTTCTCCGGCCAGGACAGGGCGCGGCACACGCCCGTCTTCCAGTCCTGGCCGTGCGGGACCCTCGGCCAGGACGGGATGCCCACGGAGGACGGCTTCACCGCTTCCCAGACGTCGATGTACGGGTGGCCCACCACCAGGACGTGGCCATCCGAGACCTGGGCGGCGATGCGGGACTCCTTCGAGCCCGGGACCAGGTGGTCGACCAGCACGCCCAGGCGCGCGTCCGGGCCGGGGGAGAAGTCGCGGACGATCGCGGGGAGGTCGTCGATGCCCTCCAGGTACTCGACGACCACGCCCTCGATCCGGAGGTCGTCGCCCCAGACCCGCTCGACCAGTTCCGCGTCGTGGCGGCCCTCCACATAGATCCGGCCCGCCCGTGCCACCCGCGCACGCGCCCCGGGGACCGCCAGCGACCCGGAGGCCGTACGGGCGGGATGGGCGGGGGCGGCGGAGGCGGACGTGGGGCGGACCAGCGTGACGACCCGGCCCTCCAGCAGGAAGCCGCGCGGCTCCATCGGGAACACCCGGTGCTTGCCGAAGCGGTCCTCCAGGGTGACCGTCGGCCCCTGCGCCGTCTTCTCGCAGCGGATCACCGCCCCGCAGAAGCCGGTGGCGGCCTCCTCGACGACCAGATCGGGCTCGGCGGGGACCTCGGGGGCCGGTACGGACTTCTTCCACGGCGGGGTCAGGTCCGGCTGATAGCTGCGCATCGCACGACGATACGGCGGCCGACGGTCACGACACGCCGAACCGCGCCGCCAGTTGATCACGCTGCATCCGGACGAACGCCGCGTCCACCACCGCCCCGTGCCCCGGTACGTACACCGCCTCCTCGCCGCCCAGCGCCAGCAGCCGGTCCAGGGCGGCAGGCCAGCGGGAGGGGATGGCGTCGTCGCCGGCCTGCGGATCGCCGGACTGCTCGACCAGATCGCCGCAGAACACCACCGCGGGCGTGCCCGGCACCAGGACGGCCAGGTCGTGACCGCTGTGCCCCGGCCCCACATTGGCCAGCAGCACCTGGAGCCCGCCGCCCAGATCGAGCGTCCACTCCCCGCACACCTCGTGATGCGGGGCGACCAGCACGTCCACCGCTTCCGCGGCATCGTGCTCGGGGACCCCGTGGTGCGCCGCCGAGCTGTGCAGCTCGTCCGCCGCGTTCCTGAGCAGACCGGCGACGCCGACCGCCCCGTACACCTCGGCCCCGGCGAACGCCGCCGTGCCCAGAACATGATCGAAGTGCGGGTGACTCAGTGCGATATGCGTCACCCTCCGGCCGAGCAGGCGCTGCGCCTGGGACCGCAGCTCGGCGCCCTCACGGAGCGACGAACCGGTGTCGAAGAGCAGGACACCCTCCGCTCCCGCCACCAGTCCTGCCGTCGCATCCCACACCGGAAGGCGTCGGCGGCCCACACCGTTGCCCAACCGCTCCCAGCCCAGCTCTTCCCAAGAGACGTCCATACAACGACGCTATCGGCATCGACCTGCGCAGTCTCGCGGTAGCGTGGCCGGTCGCCCTTGCCCGGGGGCCACCCCACCCCCGTACACTGACCGGGGGGATTGCTGGCACTCGAACGTACAGAGTGCCAGGCAGAGACCGAGAACCACAGCTGGAGGTGTGCGCGATGCTCAGCGAACGCAGACTCGAAGTGCTGCGCGCCATCGTCCAGGACTACGTCGGCACCGAGGAGCCGGTCGGCTCCAAGGCGCTGACCGAGCGGCACAACCTCGGGGTCTCCCCGGCCACGGTCCGCAACGACATGGCGGTGCTGGAGGACGAGGGCTTCATCGCCCAGCCCCACACCAGCGCGGGGCGCATCCCGACGGACAAGGGCTACCGGCTCTTCGTCGACCGGCTCGCGGGCGTCAAGCCCCTGTCGTCGCCGGAGCGCAGGGCCATTCAGAACTTCCTCGACGGCGCGGTCGACCTCGACGACGTCGTGGGCCGGACCGTGCGGCTGCTCGCGCAGCTGACCCGTCAGGTCGCCGTCGTGCAGTACCCCTCGCTGACCCGTTCGACGGTGCGGCACGTGGAGCTGCTTCTCCTGGCTCCGGCCCGGCTGATGCTGGTACTGATCACGGACACCGGCCGGGTCGAACAGCGTATGATCGACTGTCCTGCGCCGTTCGGTGAGACATCCCTGGCGGACCTCCGGGCGCGGCTCAACAGCCGTGTCGTGGGCCGCCGCTTCGCGGATGTCCCGCAGCTGGTGCAGGACTTGCCGGAGTCCTTCGAGGGCGAGGACAGGGGAACCGTTTCCACGGTGCTCTCGATCCTTCTCGAAACTCTGGTGGAAGAGACGGAGGAGCGGCTGATGATCGGCGGCACCTCCAACCTCACCCGCTTCGGGCACGACTTCCCTGTGATGATCCGGCCGGTGCTGGAGGCATTGGAGGAGCAGGTCGTGCTGCTGAAGCTGCTCGGTGAGGCCAAGGACTCGGGCATGACCGTACGTATCGGTCACGAGAATGCCCACGAGGGCCTCAACTCCACGTCCGTGGTCGCGGTCGGCTACGGTTCGGGCGACGAGGCAGTCGCCAAACTCGGCGTGGTCGGACCGACCCGCATGGACTACCCCGGAACGATGGGAGCGGTACGCGCAGTGGCACGTTACGTCGGACAGATCCTGGCGGAGTCGTAAGTGGCCACGGACTACTACGCCGTACTCGGCGTGCGCCGCGACGCATCTCAGGACGAGATCAAGAAGGCATTCCGCAGGCTCGCCCGCGAGCTGCACCCGGATGTCAACCCGGACCCGAAGACCCAGGAGCGGTTCAAGGAGATCAACGCCGCTTACGAGGTGTTGTCGGACCCGCAGAAGAAGCAGGTCTACGACCTCGGCGGCGACCCGCTGTCCGCCTCGGGCGGCGGTGGCGCGGGCGGATTCGGACAGGGTGGCTTCGGCAACTTCTCCGACATCATGGACGCGTTCTTCGGTACGGCGTCCCAGCGCGGGCCCCGTTCGCGGACCCGGCGCGGCCAGGACGCCATGATCCGGCTGGAGATCGACCTCTCCGAGGCGGCCTTCGGTACGACCAAGGACATCCAGGTCGACACGGCGGTCGTCTGTACGACCTGTAGCGGAGAGGGCGCCGCACCCGGCACCTCGGCGCAGACCTGTGACATGTGCCGCGGCCGCGGTGAGGTCTCGCAGGTCACCCGGTCCTTCCTCGGCCAGGTCATGACCTCGCGGCCCTGCCCGCAGTGCCAGGGCTTCGGTACGGTCGTGCCGACCCCGTGCCCCGAGTGCGCCGGAGACGGCCGCATCCGCTCGCGACGCACCCTGACGGTGAAGATCCCGGCAGGTGTCGACAACGGCACCCGCATCCAGCTCGCGGGCGAGGGCGAGGTCGGCCCCGGCGGCGGACCGGCCGGCGATCTGTACGTCGAGATCCACGAGCTGTCGCACGCGGTGTTCCAGCGGCGCGGCGACGACCTGCACTGCACGGTCACCATCCCGATGACGGCGGCGGCCCTCGGCACCCAGGTGCCGCTGGAGACGCTGGACGGCATGGAGGAGATCGACATCAGGCCGGGCACGCAGTCCGGCCAGTCGGTCCCGCTGCACGGGCGCGGCATCACGCACCTGCGCGGTGGCGGGCGCGGCGACCTGATCGTGCACGTCGAGGTCATGACCCCGTCGAAGCTGGACGCGGAGCAGGAACGGGTCCTGCGGGAGCTCGCGAAGCTGCGCGGCGAGGAGCGGCCCACCGGGCAGTTCCAGCCAGGCCAGCAGGGGCTCTTCTCCCGGCTGAAGGACGCGTTCAACGGGCGCTGACCGCGTTCGCCGCACCGCTTGTCGCCTTACCCCGCACCGCCCGTCGGTCCCGTACCGGCGGGCGGTGCGGCGTGTGGTGCGAGCTGCGGTGGTATACCGTCCGCGCCGCCCCATGGCTGATTCGGTGCGGTGCACCGGACGTGGCACGATGCGCTCATGTCCTCCGCGTTGACCGATCTCTGCCGGTATCCGATCGTGCAGGCCCCCATGGCGGGCGGAGTGTCCGGCCCGCAGCTCGTCGGCGCTGTCGCCGAAGCCGGTGGGCTCGGTTTCCTCGCCGCCGGGTACAAGACGGCGGACGGCATGTACAACGAGATCAAACAGGTACGCGGACTGACCGCCCAGCCCTTCGGCGTCAACCTCTTCATGCCGCAGACCGGCCACGCCGACCCGAGCTCCGTCGAGGTGTACCGGCACCAGCTCGCCGGTGAGGCGCTCTGGTACGAGACCCCGCTCGGCGAGGTGGACGGCGGCGGCGACGACGGCTACGAGGCCAAGACCGCGATCCTCCTGGAGGACCCGGTGCCCGTCGTCTCCTTCACCTTCGGCTGCCCCTCCCGCGAGATCCTCGACGCGTTCGCCCAGACGGGCACGTACACCGTCGTGACCGTCACCTCCGCCGAGGAGGCCCAGGCCGCGCAGTGGGCGGGCGCCGACGCCGTCTGCGTCCAGGGGGTGGAGGCCGGCGGCCACCGGTCCACGCACCGCGACGACCCCCAGGCCGACCAATCCGGCATAGGGCTGCTGTCCCTCCTCGCCCAGGTACGCGAGAGCGTGCAGGTGCCGCTCATCGCGGCGGGCGGGCTGATGCGCGGCTCCCAGATCGCCGCCGTGCTCGCGGCGGGCGCCGACGCGGCGCAGCTCGGCACCGCCTTCCTGGCCACCCCCGAGTCCGGGGCCCACCTGCTGCACAAGCAGGCACTGACCAACCCGCTGTTCGTACGGACCGCGATGACCCGGGCGTTCTCCGGGCGCCCCGCGCGCGGTCTCGTCAACCGCTTCGTGACCGAGCACGGCCCCTACGCCCCGGCCGCCTACCCGCAGGTGCACCAGATGACGAGCGGGCTGCGCAAGGCCGCCGCCAAGGCGGGGGACGCCCAGGGCATGGCGCTGTGGGCGGGCCAGGGGCACCGGATGGCACGCGAGCTGCCCGCCGGGGAACTGATCGACCTGCTCGCCGCCGAACTGGACGCCGCGCGCGCGGCCCTGAGTGTGAGGAGTGCCCAGTGACGGCACCGGTCTTCGTCGTCGAACAGCTCCCCGGCGGGGCCGAGTTCGTCCTGGACGGCCCCGAGGGACGGCACGCCGTCTCCGTGAAGCGGCTGCACGCCGGTGAGGACGTAGTCCTGACGGACGGGCGCGGACGCTGGGCGGAAGGTGTCGTACGGGCCGCCGAGGGGAAGGACCGGCTCGTCGTGACGGACCTGGAGTCCGTGCACGAGGAACCGGCGCCCACGCCCCGTATCACCGTCGTCCAGGCCCTGCCCAAGGGCGACCGCGGCGAGGTCGCCGTCGAGACCATGACGGAGACCGGCGTCGACGCGATCGTGCCGTGGCAGGCTTCCCGCTGCATCACCCAGTGGAAGGGCGACCGAGGTCTCAAGTCGCTGGCCAAGTGGCGCAGTACGGCCCGGGAGGCGGGGAAACAGTCCCGTCGGGTGCGCTTCCCCGAGGTGACCGAGGCGATGACGACCAAGCAGGTGGCCGCGCTTCTGGCCGCCGCCGACTTCGCGGGTGTGCTGCACGAGGACCGCGCGCACGACAGCGAGGCCCTCGCCACCGCCGAACTGCCCACCGGGGGCGACATCGTGCTGGTCGTCGGCCCGGAGGGCGGCGTCTCCCCGGACGAACTCGCGGCCTTCGCACAGGCCGGCGCCCGCCCCTACCGGCTCGGGCGCAGCGTGCTGCGCACCTCCACGGCCGGGACCGCCGCGACCGCCCTCCTGCTGGGCCGCACGGGCCGCTGGGGCTGAGGAAGGGCCCCACCGGCGCCCTGCTTCACGGATAGCATGCCCACGTACTGATCACCAGCGACCGAGGAGGCCGTGCCATGGCGGGAGAGCCGCAGCCCGACTGCCTGTTCTGCAAGATCGTCACGGGAGACATCCCGGCGACCATCGTCCGCGAGAGCGACACCACCGTCGCCTTCCGCGACATCAACCCGCAGGCGCCGACCCACGTTCTGGTCATCCCGAAGGCCCATTACCGGGACGCGGCCTCGCTCGCCGCCGCCGAGCCGGAGATCGCCGCCGACGTGCTGCGCGAGGCCGGTCGCGTCGCGGCCGACGAGAAGATCACCGACTCCGGATACCGCATCGTCCTCAACACCGGTTCCGGCGCGGGACAGACCGTCTTCCACGCGCACGCCCACGTCCTGGGCGGCCGCGGCCTCCAGTGGCCCCCCGGCTAGCGGGCGGCCCCACCCATGTCCGTACGCGAACTGGTCGTCCTCGGCACCGCCAGCCAGGTCCCCACCCGGCACCGTAACCACAACGGCTACCTGCTGCGGTGGGACGGCGAGGGCATCCTCTTCGACCCCGGCGAGGGCACCCAGCGCCAGATGCTGCGGGCCGGGGTCGCCGCGCACGACATCAACCGGATCTGCGTCACCCACTTCCACGGCGACCACTCGCTGGGACTCGCAGGCGTGATCCAGCGCATCAATCTCGACCAGGTCCCGCACCCCGTCACCGCGCACTACCCGGCCAGCGGACAGCACTTCTTCGAGCGGCTGCGGTACGCGACCGCGTACCGCGAGTCCGTGCGGCTGACCGAGGCACCCGTCGCCGCCGACGGGCCCCTCGCCACCACCGACGCGTACACCCTGGACAGCCACCGGCTCTCCCACCCCGTCGAGTCCTACGGCTACCGGCTGACCGAGCCCGACGGGCGGCGCATGCTCCCCGCGAAACTCGCCGAGCACGGCATCAGCGGGCCGGACGTCGGCCGCATCCAGCGCGAGGGCTCCCTCGGCGGTGTCCCGCTCGACGAGGTCTCCGAGCGCCGGCGGGGACAGCGGTTCGCGTTCGTCATGGACACCAGACTGTGTGACGGCGTGTACGCGCTCGCCGAGGGCTGCGACATGCTGGTCATCGAGTCGACCTTCCTCGACGAGGACGAGCGGCTCGCCACCGACCACGGCCATCTGACCGCCGGGCAGGCCGCCCGGGTGGCCGCGGAAGCGGGCGTACGGCACCTCGTGCTCACCCACTTCTCCCAGCGGTACGACGACCCCGGGCTCTTCGAGGCCCAGGCCAGAGCCGCCGGGTTCGCGGGCGAACTGACCGTCGCCCAGGACCTGATGCGGGTCCCCGTGCCCACCAGGCACCTCTGAATCACATCAGCACCACCATTCGTGAGCGAGACAACGTGCACCTCCCCAAGGCAGAACTCCACCTCCACATCGAAGGCACCCTCGAACCCGAGCTGGCCTTCGCGCTCGCCGGACGCAACGGGGTGACCCTGCCCTTCGCCGGCACCGAAGAGCTGCGCACCGCCTACCTCTTCGACGATCTGCAGAGCTTCCTCGACCTCTACTACGCGCTGATGGCCGTGCTGCGCACCGAGGAGGACTTCGAGGACCTCGCGGACGCCTACCTCGCCCGCGCCGCCGCCCAGGGCGTCCGCCACGCGGAGATCTTCTTCGACCCGCAGGCGCACACCGCCCGCGGCGTCCCCATCGGCACCGTCGTCGAAGGGCTCGGCCGTGCCCTGGACCGCAGCGAGGAGACGCACGGCGTCTCCACCCAGCTGATCATGTGCTTCCTGCGCGACCAGTCGGCCGAATCGGCGCTGGAGACGCTGGAGGCCGCGAAGCCGTATCTGCACCGGATCAGCGCCGTCGGCCTCGACTCCGCCGAGGTCGGCCACCCGCCGGCGAAATTCCGGGAGGTGTACGAGGCGGCCGGCGCCCTCGGACTGCGCAAGGTCGCCCACGCGGGCGAGGAGGGCCCGCCCGCGTACATCCGGGAGGCCCTGGACGTCCTCGGCGTCGAGCGCATCGACCACGGCCTGCGCTGCATGGAGGACCAGGACCTGGTGAAGAGGCTGGTCGCGGACCGGGTACCGCTGACGCTCTGCCCGCTGTCCAACGTACGGCTGCGCGCCATCGACATCCTGGAGGAGCACCCCCTGCGGGCCATGATGGACGCCGGACTGCTCTGCACGGTGAACTCCGACGACCCGGCCTACTTCGGCGGATACGTCGGAGACACCTTCCACGCCGTCCACGAGGCGCTCGCCCTGGACAACGAACAGTTGCGCACGCTGGCCCGCAACTCCTTCGAGGCGGCCTTCCTCGACCACGACGAGGAGCGCAGGGCGCGTTACCTCGCCGAGGTCGAGGCGTACGCGTTCGACTGACCGGGCCCGCCCGCCGGACCGGCCGTCCGGAACGCGCTCCTGGCGAGGCGCCTGCGGCGCAGCGCGGGGACGGCGAGTTCCGTGACGGCCTGCTCCGGTGAGCCCAGCTTGGGCACGGCGCCCGGGAGGGAGCCGGTGGTGGCGGCGAGCAGGGCGGCGGGGGCGCCACCCCTGCGGCGGACCGAACCGGGCACCAGCGGGCGGCCACCGGTGTGCAGGGCGACGGCCGTCACGGGCGCGGCGACCAGGAGTGTGGCGGCGCCCAGGATCAGGCCCATCACCGCGTAGCCCGCCGCCTCGGACAGCACACTGCCGAGCACCGGCCCGCAGGCCACCCCGACGGACGAGGCGGAGCCCGCCAGGACCGCCCAGCGGCCCCGTACGTCGAGCGACGCGGCCAGGCCGATCAGGTACGACAGGACCACCGGGTAGAAGGCGTTCCACATGATCTCCCCGGTCGCGAACGAACCGAGGCTCCCGGCCGATGAGCTGAGCACGATGCTCGCGGCGATGATCATCGTGCCGAGGCCGATCGGCACGGCCCGTCCCAGCCGCGCCCCGAGCAGGCCGGCCCCCATCACGCCGAGCAGCCCCGCGCCCAGCGCGGCGGCGAACACCGCGCCGATGGTGACCTCCGAGAGCCCCACCTGCACGACACCGATCCGGCTGCTCACACCCCACAGGGCGTTCTGGGACATCGACCAGACGAGCATGCCGCCCGCCAGCACCAGACCGGAACGGCGGTGCGGAAGCCGCCCCGACGCCGGGACGGCCGACTCCGCGGACGCGAGGCCGCCGAGGCGCGAGGTGGCGGGCCAGACGAGCAGCGCGACGAGCGCGATCGCGGCGAACGGCAGCCGGTGGCCGCCGCCGAGGTGCGGGATCGTCAGATAGAGGGCGCCCGCGGTCGCGGACACGCTGAGCAGTCCCAGGGACGAGGTCCGGTGCGGATCGCTCTGGGAGGCGATGCCCGAGGCGGCGACAGCGGTCGCCGTACCGGAACCGAGGCCGCCGATGACCGCGCCCAGGACCACCAGCGGTACGGACCCCGCCGACGCGGCGCAGCCGTACCCCACGAAGGCCAGCACCAGTCCGGTACGCGCCGGTCTCCGTGCCCCGTACCGCTCGACGCGGCCCGCCAGTGCGAAGCCCGCGGAGGCCGAACTCAGCAGGAGGGCACTGCCGACCAGACCGGCCTGGGCCGGACCGAGTCCCAGACTGGTGCTGAGCCGGCCGACGATGGTGGGGAGCAGATAGGCAGCGAGGTAACCGGCGGTGAACACGGCGACCAAGGGCCACGCGGCGCGGGGGCGCGGGGACATGGGCGTTCCTGAAGACATGCCAGAAGAGGCAGAAGAAGGCAGGGGAGGGTACGGCGAAATGAAGAAAGGGGGAGTCGGGGCACTCGTCAGGAACTGTCCCCGACGGTGCTCGCGGGCAATTTGTATCAAGTGCGCAGACCCGACCGAAAGTCGCCATGGTGTGATCTGGGTCACTTTTGCGTTTACGGTGATGCAGCTCGGGTAGTCGCACACGTTTGCGCAGGTCAGGGTAAGTGTGCGCGGCATGCACCACCCGGATACGGAGGCGGATCGGGCAGACTGGCCGGATCTTGCACTGTTCCTATCTCGTACGACCGGGAGCGCACGGTGAGCACAGGCAACACAGGCATCGACCCGCTCGTCGGGCTGCGGGTCCCGCAGGACCCGGCATGCGACGTCTTCCTGACGGGCACGGTCTTCCTCGACATCATCTTCACCGGCCTGGACAGCGCCCCCGTGCGCGGTACGGAGTCCTGGGCCCGCGGCATGGGTTCGAGCCCCGGCGGTATCGCCAACATGGCCACCGCGCTCGCCCGGCTCGGCCTGCGCACCTCGATGGCCGCGGCCTTCGGGGACGACCACTACGGGGAGTACTGCCGGGACGCGCTCGAACAGGGCGAGGGCATCGATCTGTCGATGTCGTACACCGTGCCCGGCTGGCACTCGCCCGTCACCGTCTCCATGGCGTACGAGGGCGAACGGACCATGGTCTCGCACGGCCACGAGGCCCCCGCCCCCGCGACGCACACCGTCCCCGGCCGGACCTTCCCGCACTGCCCGCCACGCGCCCGCGCCGCCATCGCCTCGCTCGTCCCCGGCCGCAGCGAACCCTGGGTGGCCACCGCCGCGCGCAACGGCGCCCTGATCTTCGCCGACGTCGGCTGGGACGAGACCGGCCGCTGGGACCTGGACGCCCTGCCCGGCCTCGAACACTGCGCGGCCTTCCTCCCCAACGCACAGGAGGCGATGCGCTACACCCGGACCGACTGCCCCCGGGCGGCGGCCCACGCCCTGGCCGAGCGTGTGCCCCTCGCCGTGGTCACCCTCGGCGCGGAAGGTGCCTACGCCGTCGACGGGGCGACCGGGACCACCGCCGAGGTGCCCGCCATCGAGGTGGAGGCCCTCGACCCGACCGGGGCGGGCGACGTCTTCGTCGCAGGCTTCGTCACCGGCACCCTGGCGGGCTGGCCGCTGGACGACCGCCTCGCCTTCGCCGGGCTGACCGCCGCGCTCTCCGTGCAGGAGTTCGGCGGCTCGCTGTCCGCCCCCGGCTGGTCGGAGGTCGCCGCCTGGTGGCAGCAGGTGCGCACCTACGCCGACCAGGACCCGGCGGCCCTGGAGCGGTACGCCTTCCTGGAAGAACTGCTCCCCGCCACCAGTCGCTCCTGGCCGCTGCGCCGGGCCGTACCGACGATCGGCTTCCGCCAATAACGCGGGCTGCGAAAATCCTTCGGTGTTGTCAGTACCAAGTCGTAGGCTTGGTGATCCAGAGGTTGTCGAGCAGCGAGAACCCTGCAACGGGAGGTATGTGCAGGCCCGAGGGCCGGCCCATGACTCAGACACCCACACAGCCGCAGGCGCGTGCCCAGATCAGGATTCCGGCCGCACACCCCATGGTGATGCTCCTGGGATCGGGCGACTCGCTGCTGCGCGTGATCGAAACGGCATTCCCGGAAGTCGACATCCACGTCCGGGGCAACGAAATCAGTGCTACTGGGGATGCGGCGGACGTCGCCCTGATCCAGCGCCTGTTCGACGAGATGGTGCTGGTGCTCCGCACCGGTCTGCCGATGACGGAGGACGCAGTGGAACGCTCGATCGCCATGCTCAGGGCGAGCGGGAACGGCGAAGGGGACGGCCCCGAGACCCCCGCTGACGTACTCACCCAGAACATCCTGTCCAGCCGCGGCCGCACCATCCGCCCCAAGACCCTCAACCAGAAGCGGTACGTCGACGCGATCGACAAGCACACCATCGTCTTCGGTATCGGGCCCGCGGGCACCGGCAAGACCTATCTCGCCATGGCGAAGGCGGTCCAGGCGCTCCAGTCCAAGCAGGTCAGCCGGATCATCCTGACCCGGCCCGCCGTCGAGGCGGGAGAGCGGCTCGGCTTCCTGCCCGGCACGCTCTTCGACAAGATCGACCCGTATCTGCGCCCGCTCTACGACGCACTGCACGACATGCTCGACCCCGACTCGATCCCGCGGCTGATGGCGGCGGGCACGATCGAGGTGGCGCCCCTGGCGTACATGAGGGGCCGTACCCTCAATGACGCCTTCATCATTCTCGACGAGGCGCAGAACACCAGCGCCGAGCAGATGAAGATGTTCCTGACCCGGCTCGGCTTCGACTCGAAGATCGTCGTCACCGGCGACGTGACCCAGGTGGACCTGCCGACCGGCACGAAGAGCGGTCTGCGGCAGGTCCAGGACATCCTGGAAGGCATCCAGGACGTCCACTTCTCCCGGCTCACGTCCCAGGATGTGGTCCGGCACAAGCTGGTCGGCCGTATCGTCGACGCGTACGAAAAGTACGACAGCCGAGAAAGCCCCAACGGGAAGTAGTCACAGCGCACCATGTCGATCGACGTCAACAACGAGTCCGGAACCGAGGTCGACGAGCAGGCGATCCTCGACATCGCCCGCTACGCACTGGCACGGATGCGGATCCACGCGCTCTCCGAGCTCTCGGTGATCGTGGTGGACAGCGACGCCATGGAGCAGCTCCACATCCAGTGGATGGACCTGCCCGGCCCGACGGATGTCATGTCCTTCCCGATGGACGAGCTGCGTCCGCCGGTCAAGGACGACGAGGAGCCCCCGCAGGGGCTCCTCGGTGACATCGTGCTCTGCCCGGAGGTCGCGAAGCGGCAGGGCGAGGAGGCCGAGACGGGGCACTCCATGGACGAGGAGCTTCAGCTCCTCACCGTCCACGGTGTGCTGCACCTCCTGGGGTACGACCACGAGGAGCCGAACGAGAAGGCCGAGATGTTCGGCCTCCAGGCGGCGATCGTCGACGGCTGGCGCGGTGAGCGCGGGCTGACGGGTCCCTCCCCGGCCCCCACCGTCTCGTGAGCGTGCCCCTCGTCTCCGGCGCCGTCCTGCTCGTCGTCGTCGGCTGGCTCGCGGCCTGCGCCGAGGCCGGTATAGCCCGTACGTCGAGCTTCCGGGCCGCCGAAGCGGTCCGGGCCGGGCGGCGCGGCAGCGCCAAGCTGGAACAGGTCGCGGCCGACCCGACCCGTTATCTCAATGTCGCCCTGCTGGTGCGGGTCGCCTGCGAGATGTCGGCCGGGGTGCTCGTCACGTACGCCTGCCTGAAGGAATTCCCGGAGACCTGGGAGGCGCTGGCCGTGGCGATGGGTGTCATGGTCCTCGTCTCGTACGTCGCCATCGGGGTCTCCCCGCGCACCATCGGCCGCCAGCACCCGCTGAACACGGCGACGGCGGCGGCGTACGTGCTGCTGCCGCTGGCCAGGATCATGGGTCCGGTCCCGCAGCTGCTGATCCTCCTCGGCAACGCGCTGACGCCCGGCAAGGGCTTCCGCAAGGGGCCGTTCGCCAGTGAGGCCGAGCTGCGCGCCATGGTCGACCTGGCCGAGCAGGAGTCGCTGATCGAGGACGACGAACGCCGCATGGTGCACTCGGTCTTCGAGCTCGGCGACACGCTCGTACGCGAGGTGATGGTGCCGCGCACGGACCTGGTCTGCATCGAGCGCCACAAGACGATCCGCCAGGCGCTGACGCTGGCGCTGCGCTCGGGTTTCTCGCGTATCCCGGTGACCGGGGAGAACGAGGACGACATCGTCGGCATCGTGTATCTGAAGGACCTGGTCCGCAAGACGCACATCAACCGGGAGTCGGAGGCCGATCTGGTCTCCACGGCGATGCGGCCCGCCGCGTTCGTGCCGGACACGAAGAACGCCGGTGATCTGCTGCGCGAGATGCAGCAGGACCGCAGCCACGTCGCGGTCGTCATCGACGAGTACGGCGGCACGGCCGGCATCGTCACCATCGAGGACATCCTCGAGGAGATCGTCGGCGAGATCACCGACGAGTACGACCGCGAGCTGCCGCCGGTCCAGGAGCTGGAGAACGGCCGCTTCCGGGTCACGGCCAGGCTCGACATCGGTGACCTCGGGGAGCTGTTCGGCCTCGACGAGTACGACGACGAGGACGTCGAGACGGTCGGCGGCCTCCTCGCCAAGGCCCTCGGCCGGGTTCCGATCGCGGGTGCCTCGTCGGTGGTGGACCTCCCGGACGGGCGCAGGCTCCGGCTGACCGCCGAGTCCCCGGCGGGCCGCCGGAACAAGATCGTCACGGTGCTGGCGGAGCCGGAGGAGCCGGAGGAGGCGGAGGTCGCGTGAGGCCGCAGGAGCTGAGGGCGTTCTGCCTGGAGTTCAACGCGAGCGTGGAGGAGTTCCCGTTCGGTCCGGAGGCCTCGGTCTTCAAGGTGCTCGGCAAGATGTTCGCGCTCAGCGTGCTGGACGGACGCCCGCTGACCGTGAATCTGAAGTGCGACCCGGACGACGCGATCCGGCTCCGTGAGGAGCACGCCGCGATCGCCCCCGGCTGGCACATGAACAAGCGCCACTGGAACACCGTGACGGTCTCCGGCCTCCCCGACGCCATGGTCCGCGAGCTGATCGAGGACTCCTACGACCTGGTGGTGGCGGGTATGCCGAAGGCGGAGCGGCTCCGTCTCGACCGGCCCTGACCGGCGGGCCCGCCGGTCAGGGCCCTGGCCTATGCTCGGGCCATGACCGAGAGCACCGACCCCCAGAGCACCGAACTCGCCGCCGAGGACCGCAAGCTCATCACGCTGGCCCGCTCCACACGGGCGCGCAACGGAGTGCCCGAGGGCGCCGCAGTCCGTGACGAGACAGGGCGTACGTACGTCGCGGGCACCGTCGACCTGAGCTCGCTGAAGCTCAGCGCGCTGCAGACCGCGGTCGCGATGGCGGTGGCGAGCGGCGCGAAGTCCCTGGAGGCCGCGGCCGTGGTCACCGAGGCCGAGACGGCGCCGGATGCGGACCGCGCGGCCGTGCGCGACCTGGGCGGCCCGCGGACCCCCGTCGTGCTGGCGGGCCCCGACGGCACGCCGCGGCTCACCACTCAGGCCGGCTGACACCACTCCCGCCGTCCGTACGGGCTCCGCAGAGGAGTCCGTACGGGCGGCCGGACAGCAGTGAAACCTCCCCAAGTCCCTGAAGAATCAAGGGACTTTCCCTTGCAATCGCTGCCCCGCTGCGCATCAATGAACAGCAGTTCATCCGACGGACCGTCAGATCCACCGGCGGCTGGGTCCGGGGCGCGAGCCGCAGCCCCGTACCGCCTTCGGCCGTCCACCCCTCCGCGCGGCGCGCTCCCCGCCCGCGGACGGTCCGCGCACACCCTCCACGCACCCCTGCAGCGCCGTGCCCGCATGCCGTACGACCGGACCGCGGACCCGGTGGGACTCCACTGCGCGGACCCGTGCGCCCTCGTGCGGCAGACGACAACTCCCTGACAAGGGAAGGGGAACCGAATGAGACGCAGCAGATTCGGCATCGGTGCGGCGCTGGCCGCGGGCGCCCTCGCCGTGAGCGGACTGGCGCTCGCGCCGGCCGCGACGGCGGTGACACCGACGGACGCCAAGGCGGACTACGACTGCGGGAGCTTCGGCGGTGGCGGCGCCAACCTCCGTGCCGTGCAGTCGGGCAGCAGCATCACCATCACCGTCAGCACCTCGGTCGTCACACCTCTCCCCATCGGGGCGGGCGCCGCGACCACCACGCTCAAGCTGACCCGTAACGGCGGTCCGGCGACGGCCACCTTCGCGGGCAGCAGCAACCCGTCCATCCCGGCGTTCAGCGCGTTCCGCAGCGGGCCGCTGACCAGCGCCACCGCTTTCGCTCCCGGCGACACCCTCGACTCGTACTTCGCGGGTACCGCGCTCACGCTCCAGATCTTCGGTACGACGGTCGCCTGCGAAGCGGTCACCTCGCAGACCCCGGGTCCGTTCGTCGTCAACTGACCGGACCGGGAGGCGCCCACGGCCGCTGCCGCCGCACCAATCGGCGGCAGCGGCCCACCGGCGTTTCTGTCATCCGGTGAGTGCCGATCCTCCCGCGGCCTCGGTGAAGCTGTCAGCACCTGATGGGTCATCAGATGCGACGTTTCGAGTCCCTTGACTTCTTCCGCGGGCCGGTCGTCAATGGCCGCCCGTAGGCGCAGAAGTACCGCAGAGCCGCTGCGCCCACACCCTCAGGAGGGGGTAGGAACCATGGCAAATCCGGTACCGCCGAGCCGAAGATCCGCCGGGCGAAGGCGCCGTTGGGCGGCAGTTGTGGGGGTGACCGCACTCGCGGTCACCGGGGGAGGGCTGCTGGCACCGGCCGCCGGTGCCACGGCGACGGCGTCCGTGGCGGTGGACTTCGCCACCCGCTGCGTGCCACCGCCCATCGCCGGTATCCCGCCGATCGAGGGCACGACCACGGCACGGATCACCGTCGACAACGCCGCTCCCGCGGTGGGCGACACGGTCACGGTGACCTACGAGGTCGTCAAGCCGGCGGCCAGCAACCCCGTGGACCTGCCCCTGCCCGCCGACATCATGACGCCCACCGGGAAGCTCACCCTGACCGGAGCCCAGACCGGCTCCGTCACCGTCACCGGGCCGAAGAAGAACGCACCGGTGCCCGGCCTGGGCGAGTTCCCCGCCTTCGCGATGACCGGCACCTTCGTGGTCACCGCCCCCGGCGCGATCAAGCTGTCGCCGGGCGACTACAACATCCACACCAGCTATCTCATGGAGCTGGACACCCCCTGCACCGTGAAGAGCCCGCCCGCACCCGTCTCCGAGACGATCATCGCGACCGGCGGCGGCGGTCCGGTCAACGAACGGGCCATCACGCTCGGCGCGGCCTCCGGAAAGCCCGGCGACCGGGTGACCGTCACCGGGACCGGATTCACCCCGGACGCCGAGGTGACCGTCGCAGGCTGGAACGGTTCCGCGCCGACCGCCGACAAGATCACGTCCAAGGCGGCTGCCAACGGCGGCTTCACCTTCCGGCCGAAGATCACCGATCCGGCGACGATCGGCATCGTCGCCTTCGAGGGCGCGGGCTGGGACCCGGCGAAGGGCGCTGGACCCGCCGCGTACACCCTCGTCGGCGACGTGCCCCCGCTCAGTCAGCGGATCGACTCCCTGGTGAAGGGCGGCAGCCTGTCCATGACCCAGGCCGGTGACACCGTGCGGCTGACGGCTGTCGACTTCGGCCGGGGCGGTGCCTCCACCGGAGCCCTGAACACGGTGACGGTCAAGGACTTCCGCGGCGGACCCGCGGGCTGGTCCCTGACCGGCAGAGTCACCGACTTCACCGGTCCCGGCGGGGCGGCGATCGACGCCGGGGAGCTGAGCTGGGCCCCGGCCTGCGCGACCAAGGCGGGCAGCCCCAGCACGTGCGCCGCCGGCTCCGAGGGCACGGTCGGCAGTGCGGGCGCCACCCTGGCGTCCACCCCGAACGCCGCGTTCACCGGCGGCGAGTTCACCGTCGACGCGGGACTCTCGCTGGACGTACCAGAGTTCACGGCCCCCGGCGCCTACTCCGGTGTCCTGACCCTCACCCTCACCTGACACCCACGGCAGGCCGGACGCGCACCCGTCCGGCCCGCCCCGAACCCGGGGGTTCCGCACCGTGCGCAGACTGTCCGCACTGCTCCTGGCCGTGATCGCGTTCCTGTACGCCGCCCCGGGCGCCGCCCGGGCCGCCGACAACGGGGAGTGGTCCGTCGAGCCCGCGTCCTCCGGGGGCGGCCGCCCGTACTTCTACCTCTCCACCGGCTCCGGCACCACCCTCACCGACCGGGTCACCGTGACCAACAGGACCGCCCGCCCGATGACCTTCCTGCTGTACGCCGCCGACGCGTACAACACGGCACGTGACGGCGGCTTCGCCGTCCGCACCCGCGACGAGCCCCGGCGGGGCGTCGGCGCCTGGGCGAAGCCGGCCCGCGACCGGATCACGGTCCCCGCACGCTCCTCGGTCACGGTCCCGTACACCCTCACCGTCCCCGAGACCGCCGAGCCCGGCGACCACCCGGGCGCGATCGTGGCCCTCGACGAGCGCGTCGGCGCCGGCGGACAGGGCGCTGTCGCCGTCGGCGTGCAGAGGGCGGTCGGCGCCCGGATCCATCTGCGGGTGAACGGGCCGACCATGCCCGCCCTCACCGTCGACGACCTCTCGGTCGAGCACACCCGGCCCCTGATCCCGGGCACCGGGCCGAGCCGGGCGGTCATCTCGTACACCCTCCACAACCGCGGCAACGTCACACTCAACCCCAAGGTCGCCCTGAAGGCCGAGGGCCTCTTCGGCCGGACGCTCCTCGCCCGCGACCTGAAGAAGATCCCCTCCGAACTGCTGCCCCGCCAGAAGGTCCGGCTGACCGAACCCTGGGCCGGCGCGCCCCAGCTGGAATGGGGCCGGATCGAGCTCACCGCGGGCGCCCGGGACACCCGGGAGACCGCGGCGGTCTCGTACGTCGCGCTGCCCTGGCCGTTCGCGGCGGTCCTGCTGGTGATCGTCGCGACGGGTACGGGCCTGTGGATACGGGCACGTCGGCGCCGTCCGCCAGCCTCCTGAGGCATCCGCGACAAGGTCCGCGGCGGCCCGTTGTACGCCGCAGCCGCCGCGATCGGGGAGAATGGGCGCCATGAGCGCTCGTACCCTTGAGAACAACGCCCCCCACCGGGCCGGCTTCGCCTGCTTCGTGGGCCGCCCCAACGCGGGCAAGTCCACCCTCACGAACGCTCTGGTCGGTCAGAAGGTGGCGATCACCTCGAACCGCCCCCAGACCACCCGGCACACGGTGCGCGGCATCGTGCACCGTGAGGACGCGCAGCTGATCCTGGTCGACACCCCCGGCCTCCACAAGCCGCGCACGCTGCTCGGAGAGCGGCTGAACGACGTCGTGCGGACGACCTGGGCCGAGGTCGACGTCATCGGCTTCTGCCTGCCCGCCGACCAGAAGCTGGGCCCCGGCGACAAGTTCATCATCAAGGAACTCGCGGGGATCAAGAAGACTCCGAAGATCGCGATCATCACCAAGACCGACCTCGTCGACTCCAAGGCGCTCGCCGAGCAGCTGCTGGCCGTCTCCCGCCTCGGCGAGGAGCTCGGCTTCGAGTGGGCCGAGATCATCCCGGTCTCCGCGGTCAAGGGCGACCAGGTGGAGCTGCTGGCCGATCTGATCGCCCCGCTGCTCCCGGAGAGCCCTCCGCTCTACCCGGAGGGCGACCTCACCGACGAGCCCGAGATGGTCATGGTCGCGGAACTGATCCGCGAGGCCGCGCTGGAAGGCGTACGGGACGAGCTGCCGCACTCGATCGCGGTGGTCGTCGAGGAGATGCTGCCGCGCGAGGACCGGCCCGCGGACAAGCCGCTGCTGGACATCCACGCGAACGTCTACATCGAGCGGCCCAGCCAGAAGGGCATCATCATCGGCCCGCAGGGCAAGCGGCTGAAGGAAGTCGGCACGAAGTCGCGCAAGCACATCGAGGCGCTGCTCGGCACGCCGGTCTATCTGGACCTGCACGTCAAGGTCGCCAAGGACTGGCAGCGCGACCCGAAGCAGCTGCGCAAGCTGGGGTTCTAGCGGGTCCGGGGTTCCGGCGGTCTCACGCGCCCTCCTTGAGGACGCGTGAGATCAGTGTGCGCTGGGCCTCGGTCAGTTCGGGGTCCGCGCAGTGGACGATGCGGTCGCCGACCGTGATCCGGTAGCGGAAGCCGTCCGGGACCGCTGCGGGCTTGCTCCGGCCGGTGGTGAGGGCGGATTCGGCCAGGGCCTCCCACTCCGCGGCGTCGGGCAGGTCCGAGGTGTTCACCTCGCGGTGGCGTGCGATGCCGGCGAATCCGCCTGTCCGGCTCACCTGAATCCGCATAGTCCCCTGCCTTTTCCGGTGGTGCGCGAGTGGGTGGGCGTGCCGTGTCCTCCAACGCAGGACGGGCTCGAAAGATGCCCTCAACCGCCGGGCCGGCTCAAAAGGACGTCCTCAAGCGCCTGACGGGCTCGAGGCTGTGGGTACGCCCACCTCCGACCAGGCCTTGGTCACCGCCTCCGCCTCGTCGCCCGCGCCGAACCGGCTCTTCGCCGCCGACACGGTCAGTCGCGCGAAGGCCGCGAAGTCCGCGTCCGAGGCCAGTTCGCCGCCGGTCAGTACGTCGAACCAGATCTGGCCCGCCCGCTCCCACGCGTTGCCGCCGAGCGCGGTGGCCAGCAGGTAGAACGCGCGGTTGGGGATGCCCGAGTTGAGGTGGACCCCGCCGTTGTCCTCCTCCGTCTCGATGTAGTCGTCCATCGTCGCGGGCTGCGGGTCCTTGCCGAGTACGTCGTCGTCGTACGCCGTGCCCGGTGCCTTCATCGAGCGCAGGGCGACCCCGCTGACCCGGGGCGCCAGCAGCCCCGCACCGATCAGCCAGTCACCCTCCCGCGCGCTCTGGCCCAGCGAGTACTGCTTCACCAGCGCGCCGAAGACGTCCGAGACGGACTCGTTGAGCGCGCCCGGCTGGCCCTCGTAGACGAGGTTGGCCGTGTACTGGGTCAGTCCGTGCGCCAGCTCGTGGGCGATCACATCGATGGCGACGGTGAAGTCGAGGAAGATCTCACCGTCCCCGTCGCCGAAGACCATCTGCTCGCCGTCGAAGAACGCGTTGTTGTACTGCTCCCCGTAGTGCACGGAGCCGATGAGCGGCAGTCCGTTCCCGTCGATGGAACTGCGGCCGTACTCCTTGTGCAGCAGCTCGAAGGTGGCGCCGAGCCCCGCGTACGCCCGGTTGACGCTCGCGTCCCGGGTGGCCTTCTCGCCCTCGTCGCGGACCTTGCGGCCCGGCAGGGCGGTGCCGTGCCGGCAGTCGTACAGGGTGCGGTGCGGTGTGGTGGGGGGAGTGCCCGCGGTGACCCGGCCGGTGGGAGCGGTGGCCAGGGCGGTCAGTCGGCGGTGGGCGCGCTTGGCGCCGTCGGCCTCCAGGGTCCGGCGTGCGGGGCCGGCGAGGAGAGGGTCGTCCGACTGGGACAGCTTGTCGAGGATCTGGGGCGGCACGATGGTGCAGAGGACGGGGCTGAACCCGTGGTGCGGTCGAAGCTGCATGAGGAAAACTGTGGCAGTCCGTGATGTCGCTGTCACTGCTTGCGACGACGATTGACGAAATGGAGTGATGAGTCACCGTTCACCCGTTACCGACGGCGTGATCCCGCATACTGATACGGCACCGCCGTCCCGGGCGCCCTCGGGTAGTCTCGCCGCATCATGCGTTTCGGGCTGCTCCTCCTTAGCTGCCGCGGCGAGGGCCTGTAGTCGTAGGCCGACCCCCTCCCCGCGGAGTCCGGTGTTGCAGCGACACAGTCGGCCGTCCCCTTGCCCGGACCCCGAGGAGCCCTACGCCATGACCGCCGTAAACCCCGTCGAGAACGCCGTCGGCCGGCCCACGCCCGTCACCAACGCCACGCAGCTCCAGAAGCCCTCCGGGATGCCCGTCCACAAGTACGGCCAGTACGAGGCCGTGGACATCCCCGACCGCACGTGGCCGGAGCAGCGGATCACCCGGGCGCCCCGCTGGCTGTCCACCGATCTGCGCGACGGCAACCAGGCCCTGATCGACCCGATGTCCCCGGCCCGCAAGCGCGAGATGTTCGATCTGCTCGTACGCATGGGCTACAAGGAGATCGAGGTCGGTTTCCCGTCCTCCGGCGACACCGACTTCAACTTCGTGCGCTCCATCATCGAAGAGGGCGCGATCCCCGAGGACGTGACGATCTCCGTCCTGACGCAGGCCCGCGAGGACCTGATCGAGCGCACCGTGGAGTCCCTGCGCGGCGCCCACCGGGCCACCGTGCACCTGTACAACGCCACGGCGCCGACCTTCCGCCGGGTCGTCTTCCGCGGTTCCAAGGACGACATCAAGCAGATCGCCGTCGACGGCACCCGTCTGGTGATGGAGTACGCCGAGAAGATCCTCGGCCCGGAGACGATCTTCGGTTACCAGTACAGCCCGGAGATCTTCACCGACACCGAGCTGGACTTCGCCCTGGAGGTCTGCGAGGCCGTCTGTGACGTCTGGCAGCCGGAGGCGGGCCGGGAGATCATCCTGAACCTGCCCGCCACCGTGGAGCGCTCGACCCCGTCGACGCACGCTGACCGCTTCGAGTGGATGTCGCGCCACCTGACCCGCCGCGAGTACATCTGCCTGTCGGTCCACCCGCACAACGACCGCGGCACCGCCGTCGCCGCCGCCGAACTGGCGATCATGGCGGGCGCGGACCGGATCGAGGGCTGCCTGTTCGGGCAGGGCGAGCGCACCGGCAACGTCGACCTGGTCACGCTGGGCATGAACCTGTTCTCGCAGGGCGTCGACCCGCAGATCGACTTCTCGCAGATCGACGAGATCCGCCGCACGTCCGAGTACTGCAACCAGATGGAGGTCCACCCGCGCCACCCCTACGCGGGCGACCTGGTCTACACCGCCTTCTCCGGCTCCCACCAGGACGCCATCAAGAAGGGCTTCGACGCCATGGAGGCCGACGCGGCCGCCCGGGGCAACGGCGTGACCGTCGACGATCTCGAGTGGGCCGTGCCGTACCTGCCGATCGACCCGAAGGACGTCGGCCGCTCCTACGAGGCCGTCATCCGGGTCAACTCGCAGTCCGGCAAGGGCGGGATCGCCTACGTCCTGAAGAACGACCACAAGCTGGATCTGCCGCGCCGGATGCAGATCGAATTCTCCCGGATCATTCAGGCCAAGACCGACGCGGAGGGCGGCGAGGTCACGCCGACGCAGATCTGGTCGACGTTCCGGGACGAGTACCTGCCCAACCCCGAGAACGCCTGGGGGCGCGTACAGATCCGCTCCGGCCAGACCACCACCGACACCGACGGCAAGGACACGCTGACCGTCGAGGCGACCGTGGACGGTACGGACACCGTGCTGACCGGCACCGGGAACGGTCCGATCTCCGCGTTCTTCGAAGCGCTGCAGGCCGTCGGTATCGACGCCCGCCTGCTGGACTACACCGAGCACACGATGAGCGAGGGCGCGAGCGCCCAGGCCGCCTCGTACATCGAGTGCGCGATCGACGGCAGGGTGCTGTGGGGCATCGGTATCGACGCCAACACCACGCGTGCCTCGCTCAAGGCGGTCGTCTCCGCGGTCAACCGCGCGACGCGATAACGGCCGGCCGGCGTTCGGCTCCCCTGCGGACGAACGTGCGAAAAGCCGCGTAACCCCGTGGTTCCGGAACCCCGCTCACCTGCTCAGGGTGGGCGGGGTTCGGCCATCTCCGAGGGTTGTGACATCCGAGATGCTGACGTCGCATCACGGGTGTGGCTAACATCACGTCCAACACGGCAATGTTGCCGGAGCGTTACGGAGGTGTGCGACGTGCGGTCAGCCCAAGGACAACGCGCCATAAGACTGCGTATCTATGGCATCCGCACCGTCTGGGACACCGTGGGCGACGGGGAGTTCTTCTGCCCCGGCTGCGGGGGCGACCGCAACTACCGGCGCCTCACCGGGCGTCGCCGTTTCGCCGTCCTCGGGGTGCCGCTGCTGCGGCGCGGCAGTGCCGGGCCGGTCGTCGAATGCGCTGTGTGCCGGGACCACTTCCCGACGGACGCCCTCGACCACCCCACCACCACCCGGTTCTCCGCGATGCTCCGGGACGCCGTGCACACCGTCACCCTGGGTGTCCTCGCGGCCGGCGGTACGGGCTCCCGCACGGTCCTGGACACCGCGGTCGCCACCGTGCGCGACGCCGGGGTCGAGGACTGCACCCAGGAACAGCTCTCCATCATCGTCGAGGTGCTCGCCGCCGACACCGGGCACGGGCCCGGCTCCGACCCGGCGGCGGAGGCGTGCGGCGCGACCCTCGCGATCGAGCTGCACGAGGTGCTGAAGCCGCTCGCTCCTCATCTGGCCGCGGCGGGGCGGGAGTCGGTGCTGCTCCAGGGGGCGCGGATCGCGCTGGCCGACGGGCCGTACAGTCCGGCGGAGCGCGAGGTGCTGACCACGGTGGGCAGTGCGTTGTCCTTGTGCGCGGAGGATACGGCCCGGTTGCTGGCTGCTGCGGCGCGCACGCCCTCCTAGGGCGCGTCCTCAAGCGCCGGACGGGTGTACTCCCCCGGGAGTAGTCCCGGTTCCGTGTCACCCCGGGCAGTAGCCGTGAAGTCGGTCCCTCGTGTGACGCATGCGCCCTTCCCCGCCGGGAGTCTGGACGTGAGCCGGACACCGTCCAGGAGGGGAGGGCCCGCGTCATGGGGGCCGATACGGAAATGAGTGGGCTGCGGACACGGCCGGGGGTGCGGCGGGCGTTGCCTTGGGTCGTCGTCGCGTTCTGGGTCGCCCTGATCGCGGTCGCCGGACCGTTCGCGGGCAAGCTCGGGGACGTACAGCGTGACCGTGCCGTCGACTACCTGCCGGCGAACGCCGACTCCACGCAGGTCGCGAAGATCCAGGACACGCTGCCCGGGGGCGAGTCCACCGACCTCGTCCTCGTCTACCACCGCGACAGCGGGCTGACCCCCGCCGACCGGGCCACGGCGAGCGAGCAGACCGCCGCGATCGCCGGCAGCCATCAGCTGAGTGCCGTGCCCCGGGCCGTGCCGTCCGAGGACGGTACGACGCTGATGTACGCGGTCTCCTCGACCGAGCCCGGGCAGGACGAGGAGGTCAGAGCCGCGTTCGTCGGCGAGATCCGCGAGACCGCCAGGGGGAGCGGCGGGCTGGGCGTGGAGGTCGGCGGCCCGGGGGCGCTGACCGCCGACGCCCAGGAGGTCTACGGCTCGCTCGGTGGACCGCTGCTCTACACGACCGTCGCCGTCGTCGCGATCCTGCTGATCCTGATCTACCGCAGCCCGTTCCTCTGGCTGGTGCCCCTCGTCGTCGCCGGGATGGCCGACTTCCTGTCGATGGCCGTGGCGTACGGACTCAACCGGGGCTTCGACGTCACGGTCAGCGGCCAGAGCTCCGGCGTGATGACCATCCTGGTCTTCGGCGCGGGGACCGACTACGCACTGCTCCTCGTCGCCAGGTACCGCGAGGAACTGGGCCGCTTCACCCGGCCCTACGACGCCATGGCCGCCGCCCTGCGCGGCTGCGGGCCCGCCGTGGTCGCCTCGTCGGGGACCGTCGCCGCCGGGCTGCTCTGCCTGATGGCGGCCGACCTCAACAGCAGCCGGGGGATGGGCCCCATCGCGGCCGTGGGGGTGCTGTGCGCCCTGTTCGCCATGCTGACCCTGCTGCCCGCCCTGCTGGTGGTGCTGGGCCGCCGCGTCTTCTGGCCGGTCGTTCCCGCGTACGGGAGCGTGCCCAGGCGGCGCCGTTCGCTGTTCGCCGCGATGGGCGGCTCCGCCGGGCGCAGGCCCGTCGCCGTGCTCGTGTCCGGGGGCGTCCTGCTGGGCGCGCTGTCCCTCGGCGTCTTCGCCCTGCCCGGTGACCTCAAGCAGGAGGACTTCTTCACCAGCACGCCGGACTCGATCGCCGCCATGGAGACGCTCGGCAGTGCCTACCCCGACAGCGGAACCCAGCCGATCACCGTGATCGCGCCCACCGCCCGGGCCGAGGAGACCCTCGCGGAGGCCCGCGGCACCGAGGGCGTCGCCTCCGTCGAACGCGGCCGGAGCGGCGGCGGATGGACCGAACTGTCCGTCGTCCCCCGGGACAGGCCCGAGTCGGCCGGGGAGCGGGCCACCATCGAGGCCCTGCGCGGCGCCCTGGCCGGCAGCCACGTGGGCGGGCCCAGCGCCCAGCAGCTGGACCTGGAGGAGACCAACGCCCGTGACCTGAAGGTCGTCGTGCCGCTCGTGATCCTCTCCGTCCTGCTGATCCTCGTCGTGCTGCTGCGCAGCCTCGTCGCCCCGCTCATGCTCGTCGCCGCCGTCGTCGCCGTCTGGGGAGCCTCGCTCGGCATCGCCGGACTGGTCTTCGAACCGCTTCTCGGGTTCGAGGGCACCGATCCGGGACTGCCGCTGCTCTCCTTCGTCTTCCTGGTGGCACTCGGCGTCGACTACGGCATCTTCCTGATGCACCGCATGCGGGAGGAGTCCCTCTCCGGTGCCGGACCGACGGACGCCGCGCTCACCGCGCTGCGGACCACGGGCGCGGTGATCGCCTCGGCCGGACTGGTGCTCGCGGCGACCTTCGGGGTGCTGATGAGCATGCCGATGGTGGCGCTGGCCGAACTGGGCTTCGTCATCGCGGTCGGGGTGCTGCTCGACACCTTCCTGGTCCGCACGTATCTGGTGACCTCGGCGAGCGTGGCCCTGGGGCGCAGGGTGTGGTGGCCCGGCGCACTCAGCCAAAAGCCCCCGGCCGCCGGACCGGACGCGCCCCGCGAACCGGAACTCGTCGTGACCCGCTGACGGTGTCCGTACCCATGCCGGAGGATGGCAGCGTGTCCGCACCCCGAACCGCGCGCCTCAGCGAGCGCGTCCTGGCCGTCGTCAACCGCGACCCCATGGACGCCCCGCACAAGCTGCGCACCGACGCCCTCATCGCGGGGGGCGCCGGTGCGCTCTCCGTCGTACTCGCCCTCGTCACCGACGCCGGGCGGGTCCCGGACGCGCTCGGCTGGGTCCTGCTGCTGGGCAGCGCCCTGGCGCTGGTGTGGCGGCGCACCAGTCCGGTCGTCGTCCTGCTGGCGATGGTCCCGGTCCTCATGGCGTACCACGCACTCGACAACGCGCACTCGGGGCCGATGCCGCAGACCTTCATCGCGCTCTACACCGTCGCGGTGACCGGCAGGCCGCTGCGCACGATCCTGACCGGCGTGGTCGTGCTCGGTGCCATGGTGTCGGTGGTCACCGGCATCGACGCCCACCGGGGACTCGAACTCCTGCGGATCTCCGGCTGGATCATCGCCGTGCTGTTCTTCGGCGTCGACGTCCGCTTCTACCGCCGGTACGTCGCCTCGATGGTGGAGCGCGCCGAACGGGCCGAACGCACCCGCGAGGAGGAGGCCGCGCGCCGGGTGGCCGAGGAGCGGCTGCGGATCGCCCGTGATCTGCACGACCTGCTGGCCCACAGCATCACCGTGATCGGCGTGCAGACCTCGGTGGCCTCGCACATCCTGACCGTCGACCCGGAGCGTCTGGACCGGGCGGCGGTCGCCAGGTCCCTCGACGACATCGCCGAGACCTGCCGCGAGGCCCGCGCCGAACTGCGCACCACCCTCCAGGTCCTGCGTGCGGGGTCCGGCGAGAGCGACGGGCCGCTGCCGGACCTGGCCGCACTCCCGGGACTCGTACGGGCCGCCGAGGCGGCCGGGGCGCGGGTGGACCTCTCGGTACGGACCCCGCCGGGCCGGCTCGCCCCGGCGACCGGGGCCGCCGCCTACCGGATCGTGCAGGAGTCCCTGACCAACGCGGTACGGCATGCGGGGCCCGGCGTACGGATCACGGTGGCCGTCGAACCCGAGCCCGGGGAGCCCGCGCTGCGGGTCACGGTCACCGACGACGGCCCGGGCCCCCAGGAGGGCCCTGCGGGGCCCGGGTTCGGCATCGTGGGGATGCGCGAGCGGGCGCGCAGTACGGGCGGCACGCTGCGCGTGGGGCCGCGCCCCGGTGGCGGGTTCGAGGTCGCGGCGGTGCTGCCGATCCAGGAGAGCGCGGCGGCCCCCGCCGACGACGTGACGGTGCGGGCCCGGGAGAACGCGCAGGCCCCCGTCGGCGCCGACGTGACGGTGCGGGGGGCGGCGCTGTGATCCGGGTCCTGCTCGCCGACGACCAGACGCTCGTCCGGGCCGCCTTCGCGATGCTCGTCGAGTCCGACCCCGGTATGACGGTCGTCGGTCAGGCGGGCAACGGCCTGGAAGCGGTCGCACTGGCCCGCAGCGCACGGGCCGACCTCGTCGTCATGGACATCCGGATGCCCGACCTCGACGGCATCGAAGCCACCCGCCTCATCGCCGCCGACGAGGACCTGGCCGGGGTGAAGGTGCTGGTGCTGACGACATACGACACCGACGAACACGTCGTCGAGGCGCTGCGCGCGGGTGCTTCGGGCTTCCTGGTCAAGGACACCAGACCGGCCGAGCTCCTCGCGGCCATCACCACGGTGGCCGCGGGCGAGGCCCTTCTCTCGCCCGGTCCCACGGCCCGGCTGATCGCCCGGGTGCTGAGCGCCCCGACGCCGCCGGCCCCGGGTCTCGCGGGCGGCCCGGACTGCCTCACGGACCGCGAACGCCAGGTGCTCGGTCTCGTCGCGCGGGGCCTGAACAACACCGAGATCGCGGAGACCCTGGGCCTCAGCCCGCTCACCGCGAAGACCCATGTGAGCCGGATCATGGGCAAACTGGGCGCCCGGGACCGCGCCCAGCTGGTCATCGTGGCGTACGAGTCAGGGCTCGTCGTGCCGGCCGCGGGTCCCGGAAGCGGCGGAGAGCGATGACCGGGGCCGGCCCGGACCCCCGGTGGGCGACAATGGGCGCATGAGCTTGTTCCGGGACGACGGCGTCGTGCTGCGTACGCAGAAACTGGGCGAGGCCGACCGGATCATCACGATCCTGACCCGCGGCCACGGCCGGGTGCGTGCCGTCGCGCGCGGTGTGCGCCGCACCAAATCCAAATTCGGGGCCAGGCTCGAACCCTTCTCCCACGTGGACGTGCAGTTCTTCGCCCGCGGCAGCGAACTGGTCGGCCGCGGTCTTCCTCTGTGCACCCAGAGCGAGACGATCGCTCCGTACGGCGGAGGCATCGTCGCCGACTACGCCCGCTACACCGCGGGCACCGCGATGCTGGAGACCGCCGAACGGTTCACCGACCACGAGGGCGAGCCCGCGGTCCAGCAGTACCTGCTGCTCGTCGGCGGGCTGCGCACCCTCTCCCGCGCGGAGCACGCGCCCAACCTGATCCTCGACGCGTTCCTGCTGCGTTCCCTCGCCGTGAACGGCTACGCACCCAGCTTCGACGACTGCGCGAAGTGCGGAATGCCCGGTCCGAACCGGTTCTTCTCCGTCGCGGCGGGCGGCGTCATATGCGGCGACTGCCGGGTGCCCGGCAGCGTCGTACCCTCTGCTGAGGCCGTCACCCTGCTGAGCGCGCTGCTCACCGGCGACTGGGAGACGGCGGACGCGTGCGAGGCGCGTCATGTCAGGGAGGGGAGCGGGCTGGTGTCCGCCTATCTGCACTGGCATCTGGAGCGGGGACTGCGCTCGCTGCGGTACGTAGAGAAGTGACACAGGGAGACGAAGAAGCTCATGGCAGTACGCGGGATTCTCGGCGGCCGTAACCGGCGCACCTTCAAGACCCCCGAGCCGCACCCCTCCGGCGCCACACCCCCGAAGATCCCCGGGGAGCTGGTGCCCAAGCACGTGGCCGTCGTGATGGACGGCAACGGCCGCTGGGCCAAGGAGCGGGGCCTCCCGCGCACCGAGGGCCACAAGGTCGGTGAGGGCGTCGTCATGGACGTCCTCAAGGGCTGTATCGAGATGGGTGTCAAGAACCTCTCGCTGTACGCCTTCTCCACCGAGAACTGGAAGCGCTCGCCGGACGAGGTGAAGTTCCTGATGAACTTCAACCGGGACGTCATCCGCCGCCGCCGCGACGAGATGGACGAGCTGGGCATCCGCATCCGCTGGGTGGGCCGGATGCCGAAGCTGTGGAAGTCCGTCGTCCAGGAGCTCCAGGTCGCCCAGGAGCAGACGAAGGACAACGACAGGATGACGCTGTACTTCTGCGTCAACTACGGCGGCCGGGCCGAGATCGCCGACGCCGCGCAGCGCATCGCGCAGGACGTCGCGGCCGGGAAGCTCGACCCGGCGAAGGTCAACGAGAAGACGTTCGCGAAGTACATCTACTACCCGGACATGCCGGACGTGGACCTCTTCGTGCGTCCCAGCGGCGAGCAGCGCACGTCCAACTACCTGATCTGGCAGAGCGCGTACGCCGAGATGGTCTTCCAGGACGTCCTGTGGCCCGACTTCGACCGCCGTGACCTGTGGCGGGCCTGCCTGGAGTACGCCCAGCGCGACCGCCGCTTCGGCGGGGCGGTGGAGGCGGGAACCGCCGAGGGCCCGACCGGCTGACCCTGCCGCCGCGCTCCCGCCCCGGGACATGTGCGGGGCGGGGGGTGGCGGGTCAGCTCTTCGCGGCAGCGGCGGCCGCGCACTCCGCGCAGGTCCCGAAGATCTCCACCGTGTGGGCCACGTTCACATAGCCGTGCTGTGCGGCGATCGTCTCCGCCCACTGCTCCACGGCGGGGCCCTCGACCTCGACGGCCTTGCCGCACATCCGGCACACCAGATGGTGGTGGTGGTCGCCGGTCGAGCACCGGCGGTAGACCGCCTCGCCCTCCGTCGTGCGCAGCACGTCGACCTCGCCCGCGTCGGCGAGGGACTGCAGGGTGCGGTAGACCGTGGTCAGCCCGACCGAGTCGCCGCGGTGCTTGAGTACGTCGTGCAGCTCCTGCGCGCTGCGGAACTCGTCCACCTCGTCGAGCGCCGCCGCGACCGCCGCCCGCTGCCGGGTCGACCGGCCGCGTACCGGCGCTGCGTTCGTGCCACTGATCGGCGCCGTCACAGCTGCCTCCTCGTGTCGCCCGTACATGTGTCGGGCCATTGTGCCAGCCCGCCCCGGGTTCACGGTCACACCCGCACGTCGTCCGGCTCCCGGGGGCCGGGCGGTACGGCGGTCTTCCCCTCCAGGGTGCACGCCCGGTTCGCCTCGGCCGCCCGGGCCCGGCGCCGTGCCAGCGGTGCGGCGAGCGCGGTGAGGAGGATGAACACGGCGATGGCCAGCAGCACGATCGTCGCGCCGGGCGGGACGTCGCGGTAGTACGAGGTCACCGTGCCGGCCAGCGTCACGGCCGTACCGATGACCACGGCCAGGACGAAGGTCACCTTGAAGGACTTGGAGATCTGCTGCGCCGCCGCGACCGGCACCACCATGAGCGCGCTGACGAGCAGCAGCCCGACCACCCGCATCGCGACGGTGACCGTCACGGCCGCCGTCACCGCGACCAGGAGGTTCAGCATCCGCACCGGCAGCCCGGTGACCCGCGCGAACTCCTCGTCCTGGCTGACCGCGAACAACTGCCGCCGCAGCCCCAGCGTCACCAGCACCACGAAGGCGGCCAGTACGCAGATCGCGGTGACGTCCTCCTCGGAGACCGTCGACAGCGAGCCGAAGAGGTACGAGGTGAGGTTGGCGTTGGACCCGGTGTCGGAGATGTTGATCAGCAGGACACCGCCCGCCATACCGCCGTAGAAGAGCATGGCCAGCGCGATGTCGCCGCGGGTGTGTCCGTACCAGCGGATCAGTTCCATGACGACCGCGCCCGCGACGGCGACGGCCGTGGCCATCCACACGGGGCTGGCGGAGAGCAGGAAGCCGAGGCCGACGCCGGTCATCGCGATGTGCCCGATGCCGTCGCCCATCAGGGCCTGACGGCGCTGCACCAGGAAGATGCCGATGGCCGGGGCGGTGATGCCGACGAGCACGGCGGCGATCAGGGCGCGCTGCATGAAAGCGGGTTCGAGGAATTCCATCGTGATCAGCTCAGCAGTCCGGTCCGGACGGGCTCGGAAGCCGCGTGGGGGTGTACGTGGTCGTGGCCGGGCAGGGCGTGCTGGCCCACTGCCTCGGGGGGCGGGCCGTCGTGCATCACGCAGCCGTCGCGCAGCACGATCGCGCGGTCGATCAGCGGCTCCAGCGGGCCGAGCTCGTGCAGGACGAGCAGCACGGAGGCTCCGACCGCGACCTGCTCGCGCAGCGTGCGGGCCAGGATCTCCTGGCTGGCCAGGTCGACCCCGGCCATCGGCTCGTCCATGATCAGCAGTTCGGGTTCGGCGGCGAGCGCCCGCGCGATCAGCACCCGCTGGTGCTGCCCGCCCGAGAGCGCGCTCACGGAGTCCTTGGCCCGGTCGGTGAGGCCGACGAGCTCGATGGCCCGGTCGACGGCCTGCCGGTCCGCCTTGCGGGGCAGCCCCAGCTTCGTACGGGACAGACGGCCGGAGGCGACGACCTCGCGGACGGTCGCGGGCACGCCGCCGGCCGCCGTCGTGCGCTGGGGTACGTAGCCGACGCGGGCCCACTGGCGGAAGCGGCGCAGCTCGGTGCCGAAGAGCTCGACGGTGCCTCCGGTGAGCGGGACCTGCCCGATGACGGAGCGCACGGCCGTGGACTTGCCCGAACCGTTGGCCCCGAGGAGGGCCACGACCTCACCGCGGTGCACGGTGACGTCGACCCCACGCAGCACGGGGCGCCCGCCGAGCGTGGCCGTGGCGCCGCTCAGGCGGATCACGGGGTCGGGGGTGGTGCTCTCGGGCTGCGGCATGAACGCCTCCGGTGCTGCTGAGGACGGTACGGGTGTTACGTCGGTCACTTCGCGCCGAGGGCCTTCTGGAGCGCGGCCAGGTTGGACTGCATGACCTCGATGTAGTCAGCGCCCTTGGACTGCTCCGTGATTCCCTCCAGCGGGTCCAGGACGTCCGTCTTCAGACCGGTGTCCCCTGCGACGGTCTTCGCGGTCTTGTCGCTGGCGAGCGTCTCGAAGAACACGGTGGTCGCCTTGTTCTCCCTGGCGACGGTGTGGATCTCCTTGAGCCGGGCCGGGCTGGGCTCGGCCTCGGGGTCGATGCCGGCGATGCCCTCCTGGGTCAGGCCGTAGCGCTCGGCGAGGTATCCGAAGGCGGAGTGCGTGGTGATGAACGTCTTGGTCGCGGTGTTCTTCAGGCCCGTCTCGAAGGCCGTGTTCAGCGCGTCCAACTTGTTGACCAGGGCGTCCGTGTTCTTCGCGTAGTCCGCGGCGTGGTCCGGGTCGGCCTTCTCCAGGGACTTGCCGACACCCTTGGCGACCTCGGCGTACTTCACGGGGTCCAGCCAGATGTGCGGGTCGGCGCCGGCTTCCTCGCCCTCGTGCTCGTGGCCGTGCTCGTCGCCACCGACCTCGGCGCCGTGGTCCTCCAGCGTGGTCAGCTCCGCGGCGTCGACGGTGTTCTCGACCCCGGCCTGGGTGACGGCGTCGTCGACGGCGGGCTGGATGCCCTTGAGGTAGAGGATGTAGTCGGCGTCGCCGAGGCCGCCGATCTGCCGCGGGGTGAGCTCCAGGTCGTGCGGCTCGGTACCCGGCTTGGTGAGGCTCTCGACGGAGACGTGGTCCCCGCCTATCTCCTCGGCCAGGAACTGCATCGGGTAGAAGGACGTGACCACGTTCAGCTTGTCGCCGTTCTCGCGGTCGGCGGCGTCGGACGAGGAGCAGGCGGAGAGGGCGGTGAGGCCGAGGGTGACTGCTCCCGCGACGGCGGCGGTGGGTATCAGGCGACGTACGTTCATGACAGTCATTTTCAACAATTGTGGAAACGATTGTCAACAAGACGGATGAGATGCTCGCCACCCGGAGAGCGGGCCGCCCGGCCCGCCCACCGATTTGATCCGGAGGGTGCGCCCGCCGGTAATCTGAATCATTCGCCGTTCGTCACCGTCGTAATGAAGAGAGCACCGTGGCCGCCGACAAGATCGACACCATCGTCAGCCTGAGCAAGCGCCGTGGCTTCGTCTACCCCTGCAGTGAGATCTACGGTGGCTCCAAGGCCGCCTGGGACTACGGGCCGCTGGGTGTCGAACTCAAGGAGAACATCAAGCGTCAGTGGTGGCGCTCCATGGTCACCGCGCGCGAGGACATCGTCGGTCTCGACTCGTCGGTGATCCTGGCCTCCGAGGTCTGGGAGGCCTCCGGCCACCTGGCGACCTTCTCCGACCCGCTGACCGAGTGCACCTCCTGCCACAAGCGCTACCGCGCGGACCACCTGGAGGAGGGCTACGAGGCCAAGCACGGCCGTCCGCCCGCCAACGGTCTCGCCGACATCAACTGCCCGAACTGTGGCAACAAGGGCCAGTTCACCGAGCCCAAGCAGTTCTCCGGCATGCTGCAGACGCACCTCGGCCCGACCCAGGACGCCGGTTCGGCCGCGTACCTCCGTCCCGAGACCGCCCAGGGCATCTTCACCAACTTCGCCCAGGTGCTGCAGACCTCGCGCAAGAAGCCGCCGTTCGGCATCGCGCAGATCGGCAAGTCCTTCCGGAACGAGATCACCCCGGGCAACTTCATCTTCCGCACCCGCGAGTTCGAGCAGATGGAGATGGAGTTCTTCGTCAAGCCGGGCGAGGACGAGGAGTGGCAGCAGTACTGGATGGACCAGCGCTGGAGCTGGTACACGGGTCTCGGCCTGCGCGAGGAGAACATGCGCTGGTACGACCACCCCAAGGACAAGCTGTCGCACTACTCGAAGCGCACCGCCGACATCGAGTACCGCTTCAACTTCGGTGGCAACGAGTTCTCCGAGCTCGAAGGCGTCGCCAACCGCACCGACTTCGACCTCAAGGCGCACTCCAAGGCCTCGGGCCAGGACCTCATGTACTTCGACCAGGAGGCCGGCGAGCGCTGGACTCCGTACGTCATCGAGCCGGCGGCCGGTGTCAACCGCGCCATGCTCGCCTTCATGCTCGACGCGTACATCGAGGACGAGGCCCCGAACGCCAAGGGCGTCATGGAGAAGCGCACCGTGATGCGCCTCGACCCGCGCCTGGCGCCGGTCAAGGTCGCGGTGCTGCCGCTGTCCCGCAACCCGCAGCTGTCGCCGAAGGCCAAGGGCCTCGCGGCCGACCTGCGGCAGAACTGGAACATCGAGTTCGACGACGCGGGTGCCATCGGCCGCCGCTACCGCCGTCAGGACGAGATCGGTACGCCGTTCTGCGTCACCGTCGACTTCGACACCCTCGACGACGACGCGGTGACCGTGCGCGAGCGCGACACCATGAAGCAGGAGCGCGTCTCCCTGGACCAGATCCAGGCGTACCTGGGTGCCCGGCTGCTCGGCTGCTGACATTTGGTACGTATGAACGGCGAAGCCCCTGGTTCCTTGTACGGGACCGGGGGCTTCGTTGCACACTGGGCGCACCCGTCCTCAGGAGGCAGGATGCCGTCCATGACCACCAGCAAGGTCAGCCGATGGGACGGCCACGGCCGTGAACACGTCGTCCACGTCAGCAAGTCGGGGATGCAGCGTCAGCTGACCTGCGAGACGTGCGGCTGGCGCAAGAGCGCGCAGTTCCTGCCGTGGCTGAAGGCCCAGGAGCACCTCGCGGAGGTCCACCAGGCGACCGTGGATCCGACCGCCTGAAAAGCGGGTGCCGGGGCCACCGGAGCCGGGGTACCGTTTCGGCATGTATTCGTTCTTCCAGATCTACGAGTGAGAGCGCGGCGGGACTGACCACCCGTCGCTCATCGGATCGATCCCAGATCACTTCAGACCTCACTTCTCACCACGAATGGGAGAACCCCGTGGCAAAGAGCCGTAACAACCTCCTCGGTGTGGGCGGACAGCGCAAGAAGCTGTCCCGCGCCGAGCAGCAGGGCGCGGGCCCCTCGCGCAACGCCGACCGTCAGACCGCCGAGGAGAAGAAGCAGGAGCTGGTGCGCAAGATGCGTGAGCGCGCCCAGTCCGCCGCCTCCCCGGAGGACTCCACGGACCAGGACGCCTCGGCCCAGAGCTGACGCCTCCGCCCCGCCCGTACGACCGTGGGCCCGGATCACCTGGTGATCCGGGCCCACACCCGTGTCCGGGCTCAGGCCACCGCGCGCGGCAGCCGCAGGCTCAGCAGCGTGGTCAGCGCCACCGCCGCCAGCTGCACCACCAGCGTCAGGACCAGCGCGTCCCGCATCCCCGAGCCCGGGACCAGGGAGAGGAACAGCGAGCCGAGCGTCGCCACGCCCAGTGCCAGCGCGGCCTGCTGCGTCGTCGTCATCACGCCGCCGCCCACCCCGGCCCGCTCGGGCGGTACGTCGGAGAGCACGATGCGGAACAGGACGGGCAGCTGGAGCCCCTGGCCGAGCCCGGCGATCGCGACGCCCGGGAGCAGTCCGAGCAGCCCCAGGTCCGGCCAGCGCGTCCACACCGTGAGCGCGAGCACCGTGACGCCCACGCCCTGGATCAGGCCGCCGGCCGTCACGACCCGGCTGCCGAAGCGCCGTACCAGCCGGGGACCGGCCAGTGAGGCGCCGAAGAAGGCCACCGCCATCGGTGCCAGCGAGAGCCCCGCGGCGGCCGGGCCCAGTTCCAGGCCCTGCTGGAGCGCCACCGCGATCACGAACATGAAGCCGCCGAAGCCGATGGAGAACGGCACCACGAGGGCGAGACCGCGCCGCAGCGAGTGGAGCCGCAGCAGGCTCGGGGGTACGAGAGGCGTCCGCCCGAGCCGGTCCGCCCGCCGCTCCACCCGGTAGAAGGCGAAGGCGGCGAAGGGGAACAGCGCCAGCGAGACCCAGGTCCACAGCGGCCAGCCCGCGGCCCGCCCCTCCGTCAGCGGCGCCAGCAGGGTGACGAGGGACAGGCCCAGCAGCAGCGTGCCCGGTACGTCGACGGGCGCCGGCCGGTCCGAGCGGGTCTCCGGGAGCGAGCGGGCGGCCAGGACCAGCCCCACCACCGCCACCGGGACGTTCACGAGGAAGACGGACCGCCAGCCCGCGCTCTCGCCGAACACCGAGGACAGCGGCGCGGCGGCCACCAGGACCCCGCCGAGGATCTGGCCGGCCACCATGGAGAGACCAGCCGTGGCCCCGTACAGACTCATCGCCCGCGCCCGCCGGGGACCGGCCGTCGCCGCCTGGATGGTGGCGAGCACCTGCGGCAGCATCAGCGCCGCCGCCGCGCCCTGGGCGACCCGCGCACCGACGAGGGTCCAGGCGTCCGGCGCGAGCCCGCAGGCGAGCGAGGTGAGCCCGAAGGCCGCCATGCCGACGAGGAAGAGTCTGCGCCGCCCGGCCATGTCGCCGAGCCGCCCGCCGAGGACGAGCAGGACGGCGTACGAGAGGCCGTAGCCCGCGACGACGAGTTCCAGCAGGGCGGGGCCCGCGGCGAGATCGTGATCGATGGTGGGCAGGGCGACGTTCACGATGAAGAAGTCGATGAGGGGCAGCGCCGCGCCGAGCAGCACGGTGAACAGACCGAGCGAGCCCAGCACGGGGGTGGCGTGGTCGTGCCGCACCACGCGGCTGCCCACGGCGGGTGTGGTCGTCAGTACAGGGGATTCACTCACCCCACAGACGATGGACTCCCGCTCAGCCTGGTACCAGAGTCTCTTTATCCTGGTACACAGAGCACCAGGCAGACCGCCCGGGCGTTCGGCAGGCTGGGGGGTATGACGACCATGGTGACCGAGGTTCCCGAGACCGAGACCGAGATCCGACGGCACGAACTCGCGGGATTCCTGCGCAGCCGCCGGGAGCGGATCACCCCCGAGCAGGTCGGTCTGCCCAGGGGCCGGCGCAGGCGTACCCCGGGGCTGCGCCGCGAGGAGGTCGCCCAGCTCTCCGCCGTCGGGGTCACCTGGTACACCTGGCTCGAACAGGCCCGCGACATCCAGGTGTCGCCCCAGGTCCTCGACTCCCTGGCCCGCGCCCTGCTGCTCGACCGCAGCGAGCGGACCCACCTCTTCTCCCTCGCCGGAGCCGTCGACCCGGCGCCCGGCACGGACTGTCCGAGCGCCACACCCGCACTGCGCGAGATGCTGCGGCAGCTGGAGCCGTTCCCGGCCTGTATCCAGAACAGCCGGTACGACATCCTGGCGTACAACCGCACCTACGGCCGTCTGCTCTGCGACCTGGACGCCCTCGCACCCCAGGACCGCAACTGCATGCTCCTGTCGTACACCGACGAGGACTGGCGCTCCTCCGTCGTCGACCTCCCCGAGATGAACAGGGTGATGGCGGCCAAGTTCCGCGCCTCGATGGCGGAGCACCTCGCCGAGCCCGCCTGGAAGGCGCTGCTGGAGCGGCTGAACGAGTCGGCGGAGTTCCGGGAGATCTGGGCACGGCACGAGGTGGTCGGGCCGGGCGGCAAGACCAAGCTCTTCCGCAACCCCCAGGTGGGCCTGTTGCGGCTCGACCACACCAACCTCTGGCTCGGGCCCGCGCAGGGTCCGCGCCTGGTGGCGTACGTCCCCGCCGACGACGCCTCCCGCGAGGGGCTGGAGCGGCTGCACGCACTCGCGCTCGCCGGGGCCTGAGCGCCGCCGCGGCCGGCCTCGCCGTCCGGCCGCGGGGGCCACGTCCGCGGTACGCGACAATGGGGGAATGACCACGCTCGCCCCCGCGCCCCCACTGCTCCGGATCGGCCCGCACACCGTGCAGCCGCCCGTGGTGCTCGCCCCCATGGCCGGCATCACCAACGCCCCCTTCCGCACCCTGTGCCGGGAGTTCTCCGGGGGCAAGGGTCTGTTCGTCAGCGAGATGATCACGACCCGGGCGCTGGTCGAGCGCAACGAGAAGACCATGCAGCTCATCCACTTCGACGCGAGCGAGACCCCTCGCTCCATTCAGCTGTACGGAGTGGACCCGGTCACCGTCGGCAAGGCGGTCCGCATGATCGTCGACGAGAACCTCGCCGACCACATCGACCTGAACTTCGGCTGCCCGGTCCCCAAGGTCACCCGCAAGGGCGGCGGCTCCGCACTCCCGTACAAGCGGCCCCTGCTGCGCGCGATCCTCAACCAGGCCGTCTCGAACGCCGGTGACCTCCCGGTCACCATCAAGATGCGCAAGGGCATCGACGACGACCACATCACGTTCCTGGACGCGGGCCGGATCGCCGTGGAGGAGGGCGTGACGGCCGTCGCCCTGCACGGCAGGACCGCGGCCCAGCACTACGGCGGTACGGCCGACTGGGACGCCATCGCCCGCCTCAAGGAGCACGTGCCGGAGATCCCCGTCCTCGGCAACGGCGACATCTGGTGCGCGGACGACGCCCTGCGCATGATGCGGGAGACCGGCTGTGACGGCGTGGTGGTCGGCCGGGGCTGCCTGGGCCGGCCCTGGCTCTTCGGGGACCTGGTGAGCGCCTTCGAGGGCACGGAGGCGCGACGGGCGCCGGCCCTGCGGGAGGTCGCGGACGTGATGGTGCGGCACGCGACGCTGCTGGGGGAGTGGATCGGCGACGAGACCCGTGGCGTGATCGACTTCCGTAAGCACGTGGCCTGGTATCTCAAGGGCTTCGCCGTGGGCTCGGAGATGCGCAAGAGGCTCGCCGTCACGTCCTCGCTGGAGGAGCTCGCCGGTCAGCTCCACGAACTGGACCTGGACCAGCCGTGGCCGGACGGTGCTGACGGGCCGCGCGGGCGGACCTCGGGCAACAACCGGGTGGTGCTGCCGGACGGTTGGCTGAAGGACCCCTACGACTGTGCCGGAGTGAGCGCGGACGCCGAGCTCGACACCTCGGGCGGCTGAGCCTTTCCCCGCGCGTGGAGAGGGGTACGGGGGCGGGCACCGAGTGCCCCGCATCCGATTGCTCATCTGAGCGGCTGTTTCGAAGCGATCCGACGAGATTTCGCCGCCGGGCTCACGCTCTGCTCCGTTCCCCTCTCCGATAGGTGACCAGGTGGTGCCCATATGGCGTCCGGATGATGACATCTGAGCGCGCTCGGGGGCGTGATTCTCGCCACCCCTGAGGCGCGAGTTGCTCAGATGAGCAATGAACGGGCCGATGCATTTCTCAAATGATGGCACTGGGTGCCAGGCGGCTTTACTTTGATCGATCGACGCTTCCACTACGTACCGTGCGTGGAGCTGCTGTTTTTGGTTGCAGCCAGTGGTTATGTCTTCAAGAGGTGAACAAACCACTCATGCTCATCCGAGTGCCGGATCACTTTCGATCTGCTGGCGGACGGGTGGTTGAGGCCGCATGACGCGCAAGTGGACGTACCCAGACACCTTCGATCTGGGTATGTTCCTCGCCGTCAGGGCAGCCACCGCGTCCTCGAGGAGTCGGACCCGTGTCGGAAAACAAAGATCCCCAGAAGTTCGTCTACGACTTCACCGAGGGCAACAAGGATCTGAAAGATCTCCTGGGCGGCAAGGGTGCCAACCTCGCCGAGATGACCAATCTCGGGCTGCCCGTCCCTCCCGGCTTCACCATCACCACCGAGGCGTGCAAGGTCTACCTCGACAGTGGTGACGCGCCCACCGAGCTGCGCGAGGAGGTGAGCGCCCACCTCGACGCCCTTGAGCGCAAGATGGGCAAGAAGCTCGGCCAGGCCGACGACCCGCTGCTGGTCTCCGTCCGCTCCGGCGCCAAGTTCTCGATGCCCGGCATGATGGACACGGTCCTCAACATCGGCCTCTCCGACGCGTCCGTCGTCGGTCTCGCCACCCAGGCCGGTGAGGAGCGCTTCGCGTGGGACTCCTACCGCCGCCTCATCCAGATGTTCGGCAAGACGGTCCTCGGGGTCGACGGCGAGCTGTTCGAGGAGGCCCTGGAGGCCGCCAAGCACGCCAAGAAGGTCACCGTCGACACCGACCTCGGCGCCGACGATCTGAAGAAGCTGGTCAAGCACTTCAAGAAGATCGTCAAGCAGGAGGCCGGCCGCGACTTCCCGCAGGACCCGCGCGAGCAGATGGACCTCGCCATAAACGCGGTCTTCGACTCGTGGAACACCGACCGCGCCAAGCTCTACCGCCGCCAGGAGCGCATCCCCGGCGACCTCGGCACGGCCGTCAACATCTGCTCGATGGTCTTCGGCAACCTCGGCCCCGACTCCGGTACGGGCGTGGCCTTCACCCGTGACCCGGCCAGCGGCCACCAGGGCGTCTACGGCGACTACCTCCAGAACGCGCAGGGCGAGGACGTCGTCGCGGGTATCCGCAACACCGTGCCGCTCGCCGAGCTGGAGTCGATCGACAAGAAGTCGTACGACCAGCTGATGAAGATCATGGAGACGCTGGAGACCCACTACAAGGATCTCTGCGACATCGAGTTCACCATCGAGCGCGGTCAGCTCTGGATGCTCCAGACCCGGGTCGGCAAGCGCACCGCCGGTGCCGCCTTCCGTATCGCCACCCAGCTCGTCGACCAGGGCCTCATCGACGAGGCCGAGGCGCTCCAGCGCGTCAACGGCGCGCAGCTCGCGCAGCTGATGTTCCCGCGCTTCGACGACCAGGCGAAGACCGAGCTGCTGGGCCGCGGCATCGCCGCGTCCCCGGGCGCGGCGGTCGGCAAGGCCGTCTTCGACTCGTACACCGCGGTCAAGTGGTCCCGGTCCGGCGAGAAGGTCATCCTCATCCGCCGCGAGACCAACCCCGACGACCTCGACGGCATGATCGCCGCCGAGGGCATCCTGACCTCGCGCGGCGGCAAGACCTCGCACGCGGCCGTCGTGGCCCGCGGCATGGGCAAGACCTGTGTCTGCGGCGCGGAGGACCTGGAGGTCGACACCAAGCGCCGCCGGATGACGGTGGGCGGCCGGGTGATCGAGGAGGGCGACACCGTCTCCATCGACGGTTCCACCGGCAAGGTGTACCTCGGTGAGGTCCCCGTCGTGCCGTCGCCGGTCGTCGAGTACTTCGAGGGCCGGATGCACGCGGGCGCCGACGACGCCGACGAGCTCGTCGCCGCCGTGCACCGGATCATGGCGTACGCGGACCGGGTACGCCGGCTGCGGGTTCGGGCCAACGCGGACAACGCGGAGGACGCCCTGCGGGCACGCCGTTTCGGAGCCCAGGGCATCGGCCTGTGCCGCACCGAGCACATGTTCCTCGGTGAGCGCCGCGAGATGGTCGAGAAGCTGATCCTCGCGGACACCGACGACGAGCGCGACACCGCGCTCGCCGAGCTGCTGCCGCTCCAGAAGGCCGACTTCATCGAGCTCTTCGAGTCGATGGACGGGCTGCCCGTCACCGTGCGGCTGCTCGACCCGCCGCTGCACGAGTTCCTGCCCGACATCACCGAGCTGTCGGTACGGGTCGCTCTCGCCGAGTCCCGCAAGGACGCCAACGAGAACGATCTGCGCCTGCTCCAGGCCGTGCACAAGCTGCACGAGCAGAACCCGATGCTGGGTCTGCGCGGGGTACGCCTCGGTCTGGTCATCCCCGGGCTCTTCGCGATGCAGGTCCGTGCCATCGCGGAAGCGGCGGCGCAGCGCAAGAACGCCAAGGGCGACCCGCGCCCCGAGATCATGATTCCGCTCGTCGGCACGGTCCAGGAGCTGGAGATCGTCAAGGACGAGGCCGACCAGGTCATCGCCGAGGTCGAGGCCGCCACCGGCACGGAGCTGAAGCTGACCATCGGCACGATGATCGAGCTGCCGCGCGCCGCGCTGACCGCCGGACAGATCGCCGAGGCCGCGCAGTTCTTCTCCTTCGGCACCAACGACCTGACCCAGACCGTGTGGGGCTTCTCCCGTGACGACGTGGAGGCCTCGTTCTTCACCGCGTACCTGGAGAAGGGCATCTTCGGGGTGTCGCCGTTCGAGACGATCGACCGGGACGGTGTCGGCGCGCTCGTGCGCAGCGCCGTCGAGGCCGGCCGCGCGACCCGTCCCGACCTCAAGCTCGGGATCTGCGGCGAGCACGGCGGTGACCCGGAGTCGGTGCACTTCTTCCACGAGGTGGGCCTGGACTACGTGTCCTGCTCGCCGTTCCGCATCCCGGTGGCCCGCCTGGAGGCGGGCCGGGCGGCGGCCGTGAGCTCGACGGACAAGGGGAGCGACAGCCGCTGACGCGGCGGTGACGGGCTGACTCCTGGGCTGCCGTCGGGCCGTACCGACCCTCGCCGGACCGACGGCGGCTCCGGAGCTCCGAAGAAGCGGCGGCACCCTGTGCGGGGGTGCCGCCGCTTCGCTGTGTTTCCGGTGAGGCCGCGTTTCCGGTGAGGCCGGGTTTCCGGTGCATAAGCGCACCGGCCATCCGGAAGACGGCCGGTGTGCACCGGACCGCCGCGTAAATCGGCGGTCACGCCCGGATTCCGTTGAAAGTCGGATGGTTGAGCGCCGTTCCTTTTCCGTTCGGAGTGCGAATTCCGTGCGGTAAGGGGACCGGGGTGCGGCCCATGGATCCCCACCCATGGGCCGCACCCGGCTTACCCCCGCCGGACACGGAGCCGTAACCGGAGCCGACCGCCGCCGAACGGGCGAAGCCCCCCACGGCCTTCACTCGTTCTTTCGGCGGCTCCGGTTTCGTGCCCGACGTCGTACAGCTTTTCGGGTGAAGCGGATGCAAGCGAGACGTTTCAACTCTGGCCGAAACCCCGTGGTGACGTGGTGTGACGGTATGCATACCCTTCAATCGGGGCGATTGCGGTTGCAACAGGTGGGGGATCGGTGCTGCGTATCCATGTGTCCGGAATGGACCTTTCCAAGGTGCGTATGGCCACGCGGCCGGACGCATTATGGGAAACCATTCTCAGTTTTCATCGACTGAGGGACCGGCGGGCTTCCACGCTGTTCGGGAAATGGCGTACAGAATCCCGCACCCGGTTGAATGGTGAAACACGTCTGCTGGCGGCGGTGGTACCGCCGCGCGGCTATTTCCCGGACTTTCTCACGCCTTCCGAGCAGGGCGCCGAGCCCTTCGCGCTGGACGTCGGGATGGAAGCCCTCCGGGATACCCCCGTCGGCAGGCTGCACAGCGAACTGGCCCACCTGCGCGCCGGGCAGGGGCGCCGGGGCGGCCGCTCGGCCGAGGCACTGCTGGACGTGCTCTCCGAGGGGCGCGCCGAACCGCTGGGCCGCCTCATCGCCGCCGTGCGCGGCTACCACCGCGCCGCCGTCGAGCCGTACTGGCCGCACATCCAGGCGAGCGTGGAGGCCGACCGGGCCGTCCGGGGCCGGGCCCTGCTCGACGGGGGCGCCGACGAACTCCTGGCCGGCCTGCCGCCCATGATCCGCTGGCGGGCCCCCGTGCTGGAGGCCGACTACCCCGTCGACCGCGAGCTGCGCCTGGACGGCCGAGGGCTGCTGCTCCAGCCCTCCTTCTTCTGCCGCGGCACCCCGGTCGTGTACCGCGACCCACGGCTCGTGCCGGTCCTCGTCTATCCGGTCACCCACCCCGGCGCCCCCGTCTTCGCCGAACCGGGCCCCTGGCTCGGCCGGCTCCTCGGGCACACCCGCTCGGCCGTCCTCGGAGCCATCGGCAACGGCTGCACGACCAGCGAACTCGCCCGCAGGGCCGGGGTGTCCATGGCATCGGCGAGCCAGCACGCCTGCGTGCTGCGGGAAGCCGGCCTGGTGCGCACCCTGCGCAACGGGAGCTCGGTCCTGCACACCCTCACCCCGCTGGGCGGGTCACTGCTCAGGGGCGGCGCCCCGCTCGCCCTGTCCTGACGGGATTCCCTGTTCGCAGAGCGATGAGTTCGGCGCGGCCCGGGCGTCTAACCATTGCAAGCGCCCGAACAGAGCGCCACAGAGCACCGCGAAGTACCGAGTACCGCGGCACCGATACGGAAGAGTGGGACGTCATGCCTCAGATGATCTTCGTGAACCTGCCGGTCAAGGACCTGGAGACGACGAAGGGCTTCTTCGGGAAGCTCGGCTACGGCTTCAACCCGCAGTTCAGCGACGAGACGACCGCCTGTCTGGTCATCAGTGACACGATCTTCGCCATGCTCATCACCGAGCCGCGCTTCAAGGAGTTCACCAAGAAGGAGATCGCCGACTCCGCGAAGTCGACCGAGGTCATCCTCTGTCTGAGCGCGGAGAGCCGCGAGAAGGTCGACGAGCTCGTCGACACCGCGCTCGCCTCCGGCGGATTCCCCGCCAACGAGCCCATGGACCACGGCTTCATGTACGGCCGCTCCTTCCAGGACCCCGACCACCACCTGTGGGAGGTCATGTGGATGGACCCGGCGGCGGTGGAGGGCCGGTCCTGACCCGCCACAGCCGCCGGACGACGGACTAGCTGCGGAACGGCCCGGTCACCTCGTAGGTGATTCCACCGGACGAACTCCCGCTCGTGCCGCGCTGCGAGGAGAAGTAGAGGCGCCGGCCGTCGGGGGAGAAGGCCGGGCCGGTGATCTCCGAACCGGACTGCCCGCTGATCCGCAGGAACGGGGCGATGGTGCCGGCCGGCGTGATCAGGCAGATCTCCATGTTGCCGCCGTCCTCCGCGACGTAGAGGTCGCCGGAGCCCGCCCGGGTGACGTTGTCGACGCCCGTCAGCGGGGCCGTACCGCTGGTGACGAGGGAGTCGTCGTAGGCGAGGGAGAGCGAGGACGTGTTGGCGTCGTACGCCCACACCCGGTTGTCGCCCTTGGTGGTGAACCAGCAGGTGCCCGCCGCGTAGAAGCAGCCCTCGCCGCCGTTGAAGACCTTGGCGCCGGAGACCTGGTAGCGGGTCTGGGTGGGCGAGCCGTCCGGGTCGGGGACATCGGCCCAGGTCACCGGGCCCGAGGTGCCGGTACCCGCCACGAGCACCTGAAGGGTGCCGCTCGACAGGTTGCCCCAGGTGGCGGGCCGGAAGCGGTAGAAGCGGCCGTCGGTCTCGTCCTCGGTGAGGTAGATGTAGCCGTGGTCCGCGTCGGCCGCCGCCGCCTCGTGCTTGAAGCGGCCCAGCGCGGGACGCTGCACGGCCGCGTCGACGCCCCACGGGTCGGTCTCGTACACGAATCCGCGGCTGACCTCCTCGCAGGACAGCCAGGTGTCCCACGGGGTCCGGCCACCGGCGCAGTTGTTGTTGGTGCCGGACAGGATGCGGGAGGCGGAGGTGACGGTGCCGGCGGAGTTGAAACGCACGGCACTCGCGCCGCCGCCGCTGCCCGAGGAGACCTCGGCGTTGGAGACGTAGATCCAGCCGCTGCCGTCGGCGAAGGTGGCGCCCCCGTCGGGAGCGCTGTGCCAGGTGTACGAGGTGCCGGCGACGGTCTGACCCGAGCGGGCGATGATTCTGCTGGTGAAACCGCTGGGCAGCAGGATGCCGTTGGCGTTGGCCGGCTGCAGTGCGCCGTACGGGCCGGGGCCCGGCTGGGCCGGGGCCGCGAAGGCGGCGCCCCGCCACAAGGTGCCGCCGAAGGCCGCCGCCGAGGTGCCGATCACCGCTGTGCGCAGAAAGGTCCGACGTTCCACGATCACTCCACAGGTGACGTGAGGGCCCGCCGTCCGGTCGGCCGGCGGGTCGCGCGTCAGGACAGTAGAGCGGCACAGTTGACGGGGCGTCAACGGACGGTGAACGGCCCGCGCACGCGGTCAGTCCGCCCGTACCCCGTACACCGGTACGGAGATCTCGTCGTCGTCCAGGCAGGTGCCCGTCGCCAGATCGAACCTCTGCTTCAGCAGGGGCGAGGCGACGAACGGCCGGCCCGCGGCGGACCCGACCAGGCCCCGCGAGAGCACGTACGCCCCGGTGAACGGGTCACGGTTGTCGATCGCGTACGCCTGACCCGACCGGTCCACGAAGAGCGCGACCTGCCGGCCGTCCGGGAGCAGGGCCGCGACGCCCCGCCCGGGGGTCAGCAGCGAGCGGTCGCATACCGTGAACCAGCCGTTCCCGTGGGCGAGCTGGATCACCCGGGTGTCCTGGTCCTGTGCCGTCCCGGTCGTCCGTGCCGTCTGTACTGTCATCAGGATGCGGTCCCTTCAAGCGTGCGGATGGCGAGCACCGGTCCCGCGAGGATGTCCAGGTCGGGCTTGACCTGGTCACGCTCCGGGACGAACTTCACCGAGGGGTCGGGGGCGTCGGGTGCGTTGACGAAGGTGACGAAGCGGCGCAGCCGCTCGGGGTCGTTGATGGTCTCGGCCCACTCGTCGCGGTAGCCGGACACGTGGTCGGTCATCAGCCGTTCCAGCTCCGCGCAGATCCCGAGCGAGTCATGGACCACGACGTCGCGTACGTGGTCGAGGCCGCCCTCGATCCGGTCCAGCCAGGTCGAGGTGCGCTCCAGCCGGTCCGCCGTACGGATGTAGAACATCAGGAACCGGTCGATGAGGCGGACCAGTTCGGCGTCGGACAGGTCCTGGGCCAGCAGGTCCGCGTGGCGCGGTTCGGCGCCGCCGTTGCCGCCGACGTACAGGTTCCAGCCGTTGGCGGTGGCGATGATCCCGAAGTCCTTGCCGCGCGCCTCGGCGCACTCCCGGGCGCAGCCCGAGACCGCCGACTTCAGCTTGTGCGGGGAGCGCAGGCCCCGGTAGCGCAGTTCCAGATCGATGGCCATCTTCACCGAGTCCTGCACGCCGTAGCGGCACCAGGTCTGCCCCACACAGGACTTGACCGTCCGCAGCGACTTCCCGTACGCGTGCCCCGACTCGAAGCCGGCGTCCACGAGCCGGGTCCAGATCAGCGGCAGCTGGTCGACGCGGGCGCCGAACATGTCGATGCGCTGACCACCGGTGATCTTCGTGTAGAGGCCGAAGTCGCGGGCCACCTCGCCGATCACGATCAGTTTCTCCGGGGTGATCTCGCCGCCCGGGATGCGCGGCACGATCGAGTACGAGCCGTTGCGCTGGAGGTTGGCCAGGAAGTGGTCGTTGGTGTCCTGGAGGGCCGCCTGCTCGCCGTCCAGCACATAGCCGCTCGCGCCGAGCGTGGGGGCCAGGGAGGCGATGATCGAGCCGACCGTCGGCTTGCAGATCTCGCAGCCGTCCCCGCCGCGTGCCTCGGGCCGGCCGTGCGAGTCGAGCAGCGCCGCGTACGAGGTGGTGCCCAGCGTCCTGACGATCTCGTACAGCTCACTGCGGGTGTACGAGAAGCAGCCGCACAGGCCCTTGTCGGTGCTCTGCGGCAGCAGCTGGCCGATGACCTTGACGCAGCTCCCGCAGCCCGTGCCGGCCTTGGTGCACTTCTTCACCTCGGGCAGGGTGCTGTGCTCGCAGATCGCGCCCTTGGTGACGTTGTGGCAGGAGCAGATGACCGCGTCGTCCGGCAGCGAGGACGGGCCGAGCGTGACCGGGCCCCCCGCGCCCGCGGGCAGCACCAGCTGCTCGGGCGCCACGGGCAGGACCGTGCCGGTCATCGGCCGCAGCGTGCCGTACTGGTCGGCGTCCCCGACGAGCACCCCGCCGAGCAGGGTGCCGTCCTGGCCGATCACCAGCTTCTTGTAGACGCCCGAGCGGGAGTCCGAGTAGACGACGTCGAGGCAGCCCTCGGCCGCGCCGTGCGCGTCACCGAACGAGGCAACGTCGACCCCGAGCAGCTTCAGCTTGGTCGACAGGTCGGCGCCGGTGAACGAGGACCGCTCGCCCGCGATCACCCCGGCCACCGTCTGCGCCATCTCGTATCCCGGCGCCACCAGCCCGTACACCCGGCCGTCCGCGGCCAGGGCGCACTCGCCGATCGCGAAGACGTCGCTGTCGGACGTCCGGCACTCCTCGTCGACGATGATGCCGCCGCGCTGGCCGACCGCCAGACCGCAGTCGCGGGCCAGCTGGTCCCGGGGCCGTACGCCCGCCGAGAAGACCACCAGGTCCGTGGCGAGGGAGGAGCCGTCGGAGAGGGACATGCCGTTCACCGCGCCGTTCCCGTCCGCGGTGACCTCCTGCGTACCGACGCCCGTGTGGACGGTGAGGCCCATGTTCTCGATGGTGCGCAGCAGCGCGGCGCCGCCGCCCGCGTCGACCTGGACCGGCATCAGCCGGGGCGCGAACTCCACCACGTGCGTGTCGAGCCCGAGGCCCTTGAGCGCTCCGGCCGCCTCCAGGCCGAGCAGCCCGCCGCCGACCACCGCGCCCGTCTTCGCCGTCTTCGCGTACTCCTCGATGGCGAGCAGGTCCTCGATGGTGCGGTAGACGAAGCACCCCTCGGCGTCCTTGCCGGGGACCGGCGGCACGAAGGGGTACGAGCCGGTCGCCAGGACCAGCGTGTCGTACGTGAAGGCCAGCCCGGAGCGGGAGACCACCCGGCGCGCCTCGCGGTCGACGGTCTCCGCCGGATCGCCGAGGTGCAGCTCGATGCCGTGCCGCGCCATGAAGTCCGGCTCGACGAGCGACAGGTCGTCCGGGGTCTTCCCGGAGAAGTACGAGGTCAGCTGGACCCGGTCGTACGCCGGGCGGGGCTCCTCGCAGAGCACGACGACCCGGGCGGTGCCCGCCGTCGCGGTCAGGCCGCGGTCGGCGAGTGCCTCCAGGAACCGCTGGCCGACCATGCCGTGCCCGACGACCACGATCGTCGGCACTCCTGCGGCGGGAGCGTTCGGGGAAGTGGGCACCGGCATCTCAGAGACCTCCGTCGTTGGTGAGCAGGTGGAGCAGGGACATGTCGGCGGGCAGCGCTTCGTCGTTCTGCCAGGTACGGGCGAGGGTGCCGACCGCGCCCAGATCGCCGAACAGCACGCCGCCGGCCAGCCGGTCGCCGCGGACGACGACCGAGCGGTACGCGCCCTTGGTGGCGTCGGCCAGCCGGATCACGTCGTCGCCCGGCAGTGGCCGGGAGTCGCCGAACGCGGCCAGGTCGAGCGCCCCGGTGACGGGGGCGGCGGGGAGTGCGCCGACGAGCTCCGGGGCGGGGGAGCGCAGGGTCAGCCGGGTCAGGGCCCGGGTGCCGGTGTAGCGGGCGGGGCGGCCGGCCAGTACCTCGGCCAGGACGTCCGCCTGTTCCAGCGCGGCCCCGGCGAGCCCGTAGACGGTGGAGCGGTGCTCGGCGCAGTCGCCGACCGCGTGGATGTACGGGTCGGACGTGCGCAGCTCGTCGTCGACCACGATGCCCTTGCGGACGTCGAGGCCGGCGGCGTGGGCCAGACCCGTGCGGGGGCGGACCCCGCAGGCCAGCACCGTGATCTCGGCCTCCAGCTCGTAGCCGTCGGCGAGCTCCACGGCGCGTACCGCGGAGTCCGAGCAGCGCAGGCCCCGGACCCGGCACTCGGTGTGGACCTCGACCCCGAGGGCTTCGAGGTGGCGCCGCAGCAGCCCGGCCGACTCGGCGTCCAGCTGCCGTTCCATGAGGTGCTCGCCCTGCTGGGCCAGCACCACTTGGGCGCCGCACTCGGCGAGCGCCCGGGCCGCGGACACCCCGAGGAGGCCGCCGCCGATGACCACGGCGCGCGTACCGGGACGTACCGCCGCGCGCAGGGCCAGGCAGTCGTCGAGGGTGCGGAACGGATGCACCCCGTCGGGCAGCGTGTTCCCGAGACCGCGCAGCGGCGGCAGCACCGGATTGGAACCGGTGGCCAGCACCAGGCGCCCGTACCGGACGACGCTGCCGTCGTCGCAGTGCACCAGCCGGTCGGCCGGATCGACACGGACCACCCGGACCCCGCGCCGTACCTCGGCGGGCGGCAGGGCGATCACGTCCGGTGCGTACCGTCCGGCCAGCACCTCCGCGAGCAGCACCCGGTTGTACGGGGCGTGCTCCTCCTCGCCGATGACGGTGACACCGGGGACCCGGGCGGCGAGCCGTGCGCCCGCCATCCCGGCGCCGATCACCACCACACGTGCCGCGTTCTCCGTCTGTGTCCTCATGACGACGAGAGTGCGCGGCGGGTGTTACCCGACCGCATCCCCGCTGTTTCCCGGGAGGAACCTTGCGCTCAGCGCGGTGCCGGGAGGTGTGTGAGGGGGCGTGCCGGCCGGACCGCCGGTGAGCTTAGGGTCGGGAACATGCCTGAGATGACCCTGACCACCCTCGTACTCCTCTGCCTCGCCGCCGCGGCGGCCGGCTGGATCGACGCGGTGGTGGGCGGGGGAGGGCTGCTGCTTCTGCCCGCGCTGCTGCTGGGCCTGCCCCAGGTGCCCGCCGCGCACATCCTCGGCACCAACAAGGCGGTCGCGATCGTCGGGACGTCGGGCGCCGCCGTGACGTATCTGCGCAAGGCGCCGGTGCAGGTGAGCACGGCCGTACGGATCGGGCTCATGGCGCTGACCGGCTCGATGGCCGGCGCGTTCTTCGCCGCCGGGATCAGCAGCGACGTCCTGCGCCCGGTGATCATGGTGGTGCTGCTCGGCGTCGCGGCCTTCGTACTGCTGCGCCCCTCGTTCGGCACGGCGGCCGCCGGGGACGGAACGGGCCGGCAGGTCACCCGGGCCCGTACCGTCACCGCGATCGTGCTGGTGGGCGGCGGCATCGGCTTCTACGACGGGCTGTTCGGACCGGGCACCGGCACCTTCCTGGTGCTCGCGCTCACCGCCGTGCTCCACCTCGATCTGGTGACCGCGTCCGCCAACGCCAAGATCGTCAACGTCTGCACGAACGGCGGGGCGCTGGCGATGTTCGCCTACCAGGGCACGGTGCTGTGGCAACTGGCCGCCCTGATGGCCGTGTTCAATCTGGCGGGCGGCATGTTCGGTGCGCGGATGGCGCTCAGCAAGGGCAGCGAGTTCGTTCGCGGGGTGCTGCTGGTCGTGGTGTTCTCGCTAGTCGCCAAGCTCGGCTTCGATCAGTGGACGGCCTGACCTGGCCGCTCAGAGCACCTCGGTGAGATGGGCGTACGCCACGACGTTGCCCTGGTAGCCGGTCTTCTCCGAGAATCCGCCGCCGCAGGTGATGAGCCGCAGCGAGGCGTGCGGTGAGGCGCCGTACACCCGCTGGTCGGGGAAGTCCTCGTTGTCGTACACCTCGATCGCGTCGATCGAGAAGACGGCCGTGCGCCCGTCCTTGCGGTCGATCTCGACCCGGGTGCCCCGCTTGGCCGCCCCCAGGGCGTAGAACACGGACGGGCCCTGTGCGTTGTCGACATGGCCGGCGACGAGGGCGGTGCCCTTGGCCCCGGGCGGGGTGCCGTTCTTGAACCAGCCGGCGATGTTGCGGTTCCCGTCCGGCGGCACGTCGAGGCTGCCGTCCCCGCCCAGTCCCAGCCGCATCATCGGCGCGTCCACCTCGATGCCGGGGATGCGGATGCGGACCGGTTCGGACGGGCGCATCGGTTCCGCGACGGGGGAGCCCGGCTGGAGCTGCGGACCGGCCGCGAAGGACTCGGCGGCGGACGGCTGGGGTGGCACCAGGAGGGTGTTGGACCCGTTCTGGATCAGCCAGAGGCCGCACAGCACGGTGATGCCTACCAGCCAGCCCTTGGCCTTCTGGGACACGTCGGTGGTGTCCCGTCAGTTGCCGTGCGTGCCGTTGGCCCGGCGGCGCATCAGCAGCGCCCCGCCGACGGCTGCCGCGGCGATGACTCCGGCGCCCGCAGCGATCTGCGTGGTGTCGGGTCCGACGCTGCCGCCGACGCCGGTCCTGACGTGCCCGGCGGGCTGGCTGTGGTCGGGCTTGTAGGGGTCGGGCGTGGGGCGGCCACCGCCCGCGGTCACTTCGAGGTCGCCGCCGGCCTCCTTGCCGTTGTCGCACGAGACGCCGATGCCGTACGTTCCGGGCTTGGTGTCGTGCGGCACGGTGAACCGGCCGACCACGACCTCCTTGTGGGTGCCGGGGCTCAGCTCGAAGTCACCGGCGTCCAGCGAGTTCGCGTCGCCGATGCCCGAGCCGTCGGGCCCGCACGCCGTGGTGTTCACGGTGACCGTGGCGCCGGGGGTGGCGGTCGCCGGGGTGATCTCCAGCCGGCCGAGGTCTCCCGCGTACGCGGACGGGGTGGCGAGGGTGAGGCCGAGCGCGGCGGCGGTGAGCGCCGCGGCGGCGGTACCGGTCACGAGGCGGGCAGGACTGCGCATGGGGGATTCCTCCGGGCAGACGGCGCGAGCAGGTGTGTCCTGTCTCCGAGATAACGGGCGCCGCGCGACCCCCGCCTGCTGACGGCAGGTCAGCTTTCACCCGTACGGACCGGCGCGGCACCCTTGCCCGGAGGAGTCGACGCAGGTCGTGGCGGTACGGCTGGGCTGTTCGGTCGGCTGCGGGGCACCCCGTGCCGATCGGGTGAGAGTCCCCAGTGATGTGTGACGCGGATCACATGTGTGGCCTCGGAGGGCGGGGGCACACGAAGGACATCCCCCCCACGGGACGCGGCATCCCCCCTCGCCGCCGCCCCACGGCTACCGCCTCCACGGGCCCGTTCCCCCCCTCGGGCCCGTGGAGGCGGCGCCGTGTCCGCCGGGTGCCAGCGGCTCAGGCGCCGCCCGTGGCGCTCCACACGATGTGCGGCGCGCGCACGCGGCCGCACAGGGGCTGCCCCTTCGCATCGGTCAGCGGGAGCCGCGCGGTGAGGTGCCCGGTCCGTACGGCCGCGTCGAGGACGTCCGGACCGATGTCGCTGAACATCAGCTTGGCCCGCCGGAACATGGAGAACACCCCGGCGTCGTCGACCGTGCCCCAGGACAGATAGACGAAGCGCCCGCCGAGCCGGTTCTGCACGTACGGCCCCGACACCTCCACGCCCTCCTCCGTGGGCACGGTGACGCAGTCCAGCGTCCAGGTGGCGGAGGGAGCGTCACCGGGGTGCAGTCCGAGCAGCTCGCCCGGCCTGTCCTTGCGCTGCACGCCGACGTGGATGTTCTCGTAGCCGGGAAAGTCGGAGTCCGGCCCGCAGGCGCGGCCCGGGAGTGCGGAGGCTTCGATGTGGATCTGCATGGGCCCATGCTCCTGCACCGGACCCGGGCGCCCGGACCCGACGTCCGGACCGGGCCCGCGGCTTCCGCGGCTCGCCTACCGGACGCTGTCCCGGGCCGCGTCCTCGTACACCTTCCCGATGTGCCCCATCAGTTCCTCGTCGGCCTCGAAGGAGAGGTCGTCGATCCGGCTGACCGGGGCGATGCCCTGCGAGTTGGTGACGAACGCGGACCGGTACGCCCCCAGGTCCTTCAGCGTCACGGGCCGCCGCACCGAGCCGGCCGGGCCGAGTCCCCGCTCCAGGAGCGCCATGGTGATGCCGGTCAGCGCGGGAGCGTCCGGCCAGACCACCGAACCGCCGTCCCAGAAGGCGATGTTGGTGATGGACCCCTCCGTCACCACACCGCCGGGCGCGGTCAGCAGCGCCTCGTCGAACCCCGCCCGTTCCGCCAGCCGCCCGTAGTAGGTCTGCCCGAACTCACCGGCGCGCTTGATGTGCGGCACCGCGCGGGCGTACGGCACGGACATCAGGCTCTTCGGGGCGGCGGGCGCGGCGGCCGGCTCCCGTACCGTCACCATCACCGTCGTCGCCGTGTCGCCCGGAGGCAGGAGGCCGTGCACCCGCACGGAGCCGTCCAGGACCCCGGCACCCTCCAGGGCGTGCCCGATCAGCCCGCGCACCCGCTCGCCGTCCAGCGGCAGGTCGAACAGCTCCCGGTTCCCGGCGTCCAGCCGGGCGAGGTGCAGATCCAGGCCGCGTACCTTTCCGTCCCTGATCTGCATGGCCGTGAAGTGGCCGTAACCGAAGAAGGCGGCGACGCGCAGATCGTCCTCGGTGGCCGGGTGCCCGTTGACCTCGACGTACGGCGTCCGTGGGGTGGTTGTCATGCCGTCCACCGTATGCCGTGGCACGCGATGCGTGACGGGCTTGACCTCAACCTTGGTTGAGGCGCGAGCCTCTGGGCATGGACCTCACAGCTTCCGCATCCGCATCCGTTTCCGCCGCCACCACCGCGCCGTTGAAGGTGGCGGTCATCCTCGGCAGCAACCGCGAAGGGCGCTTCGGCCCCGTCGTCGCCGACTGGTTCCTCTCCCGGGCGGCCGGCCACCCCGACATCGAGACCGAACTGATCGATGTCGCCGAACTGGACCTCCCGTTCGCCCTCTCCTACCGTCCCGACGCTGCCGCCCAGGCCCAACTCGCACGCGTCACACCCCGGTTGGCCGAGGCCGACGCCTTCGTCGTCCTCACTCCCGAGTACAACCACTCCTTCCCGGCCCCGCTCAAGAACCTGATCGACTGGCACCACGCCGAATGGCAGGCCAAACCCGTCGCCTTCGTCTCGTACGGAGGGATCTCCGGCGGTCTCCGAGCCGTCGAGCAGCTCCGGCAGGTCTTCGCCGAGCTCCACGCCGTCTCGGTGCGCGACACGGTCTCCTTCCACAACGCGGGCACCCACTTCGACGACGAGGGCCGCCACAAGGACCCGGCGGCGCCCGACGCGGCGGCCAAGGCCATGCTCGACCAGCTGGTCTGGTGGGGCCACGCGCTGCGCGACGCCAAGAAGCGCCGCCCGTACGGCGCCTGACCCCGTCCCGGCCGACAATGCGAGGAGACCGCCTTTCGGACGCACTCCCGAGGAGCCCGACGATGACCGAGCCGGCATGGCTGACCGTACTGACCACGACGGACAGCGAGGAGAAGGCCCGCTCCCTCGCCCGGGGCGCCGTGGAAGCCCGGCTGGCCGCCTGCGCCCAGATCTCCGCGCCCGTCACCTCCGTCTACCGGTGGGAGAACGCCATCGAGTCCACCGAGGAGTGGCAGGTGCTGTTCAAGACGACGGCCGAGCGGTACGACGAGCTGGAGGCGCACATCGAGGCGGTGCACGACTACGACACCCCGGAGATCATCGCGACCCCCGTGGTGCGCGGCAGCGCCCGCTACCTCTCCTGGGTGACGGCCCAGACAGCACCCGTGGTGGCGCTGTGACCGTCGGCGAACTGCCGTTCTTCGTCTACGGCACACTGCTGCCCGGACAGCGCAACCACGACCGGTTCCTCCTGGGCCGCACCGCCCGGGAGGAACCGGCCGTGCTGCCGGGCGCGCTCCTCTACGAGGGCCCCGGATACCCGTACGCCATCGAGGGGCACGGAACCGTCCACGGCGCCCTCGTCACTCCGGCGCCAGGCGCGTACGGGGAACTGCTCGGGCAGCTCGACCAGCTGGAGGGGTATCTGGGCCCCGGCCACCCGCGCAACCTGTACGAGCGGGCGGCCAGGGACATCCAGGTGGAAGCGGCCACGACCGCCGCCTGGGTCTATCTCGCGGGCGCCGCCGTCACCCGCTCCCTGCGCACGGGCGGCACCGGAATCCCGGGCGGGAACTGGCTGAGACCGACCGGCACATAGGGGCGGCACCACCTCCTGGGCGCCGGTCGGTCTCACCCGGCAGGCTCCACCCGCACCGCGCACACCTTGAACTCCGGCATGCGCGACACCGGGTCCAGGGCCGGGTTCGTCAGCGTGTTGGCCCGGCCCTCGCCGGCCCAGTGGAACGGCATGAACACGGTGTCCTGCCGGATCGCCACGGTGATCCGGGCGGGCGCCACCGCCCGCCCCCGCCGCGAGGTGACCGCGACCGGGTCGCCATCGGCCACTCCGATCCGCTCCGCGAGCCGCGGATGCAGCTCCACGAAGGGGCCGGGCGCCGCCGCGTTCAGCTCCGTCACCCGGCGGGTCTGCGCCCCCGACTGGTACTGGGAGACGACCCGCCCGGTCGTCAGCACCACCGGGTACTCCGCGTCCGTCTCCTCCGCCGCCGGGCGGTGCGTCACCGGGACGAACCTGGCCCGCCCGTCGTCCGTGGCGAACCGGTCGAGGAACAGCCGGGGCGTACCGGAGTGCCCCTCGTCCGGGCAGGGCCAGAACACCCCGTCCTCCGCCATGATCCGCTCGTAGGTGATGCCCGCGTAGTCGGCGGGGCCGCCCGCCGAGGCCCGCCGCAGTTCGTCGAAGACCTCCCGCGGATCGGTCGGGAAGCCCTTGCCGTGCCCCAGGAGCGCGGCCAGACCGTTCAGCACCTCCAGGTCGCTGCGTACGCCCTGCGGAGCGGTCACCGCCTGCTGCCGCAGCAGGACCCGGCCCTCCAGATTGGTCGTGGTCCCGCTCTCCTCGGCCCACTGCGTCACCGGCAGCACCACATCGGCCAGCGCCGCCGTCTCGGACAGCACCACGTCCGCGACCGCGAGGAAGTCCAGCGACCGCAGCCGCTCCTCGACATGTCCGGCGCGCGGCGCCGAGACGACGGGGTTGGAGCCCATCACGAGCAGCGCCTTCACGTCCGACCCCAGCGCGTCGAGCAGCTCGTAGGCGCTGCGGCCGGGTCCCGGCAGCGCATCGGGGTCCACGCCCCACACCCCGGCCACATGGCGGCGCGCCGCCGGGTCGGTGAGCTTGCGGTAACCGGGCAGCTGGTCGGCCTTCTGGCCGTGCTCGCGGCCGCCCTGCCCATTGCCCTGACCGGTCAGACAGCCGTAGCCGGACAAGGGACGGCCGGCCCGGCCGGTGGCCAGACAGAGATTGATCCAGGCACCGACCGTGTCGGTGCCCTTCGCCTGCTGCTCGGGGCCCCGGGCGGTCAGCACCATGCCGGTCTCCGCACCGCAGAACATCTCCACGGCCTCGCGCAGCTGCGGCACCGGCACCCCGGTGATGCGCTCCACCAGCTCCGGCCAGTGCGCCATGACCCCGGCCCTGGCCTCGTCCCACCCGCTCGTACGGGAGCCGATGAACTCCTCGTCCACCCGGCCGTCGGCCACCACCAGATGCAGCATGCCGAGCGCGAGCGCGAGATCGGTGCCCGGCCTGGGCGCCAGATGGAGATCGGCCTGCTCCGCGGTCCTCGTACGGCGCGGATCGATGACGATCAGCTTGCCGCCGTTCTCGCGCAGCTCGGTCAGATAGCGCAGCGCGGGCGGCATCGTCTCGGCGGGGTTCGACCCGACGAGGATCACGCACCCGGTGCGGGGGATGTCCTCCAGGGGGAACGGCAGTCCGCGGTCGAGGCCGAAGGCCCGCTGGTGCGCGGCGGCCGCCGACGACATGCAGAAGCGGCCGTTGTAGTCGATCTGCGAGGTGGCGAGCACCACCCGGGCGAACTTCCCGAGCGTGTACGCCTTCTCGTTGGTCAGCCCACCCCCGCCGAACACCCCCACGGCGTCCGCTCCGTGCGCCGCCCGGGTCCCGCGCAGCCCGTCGGCGATCCGCTCCAGGGCCTCGTCCCAGCCGGCCGGCTCCAGCTCGCCGCTCGCGGCGTTCCGTACGAGCGGCCCGGTCAGCCGTACCGCGGAGGAGAGCAGGGCGGGCGCGGTCCGGCCCTTGCCGCACAGTGCTCCCCGGTTGACGGGGAAGTCGGTACGCTCCACGACCTCGACCACCGCGCCATCGGTGACCGGTCGCAGATTCATCCCGCACTGCAGGGCGCAGTACGGACAGTGGGTGGAAGTCTCGGTGCGGGCCATACGCCCAGCGTGCGAGCCGGGTATTACGAGGCCGGACGCTTCCGGTTACGCCCCAGGTACACCCACCTCAGCCCGTCCCGGACCCGGCGGTGAGGTCCGGGTCCTCCCGCCCTTCCTCCGGGTCCTCCCGCCCTACCCCCCGTCCGCCGCGAGCGCCTCCGTGACCCCCCGCTCACGCGGCCCCAGGAACTGCGGGTCCGGCCTGAACAGGACGTCCAGCGCCGCCTTTCCCGAGGCGAACATCTCCCGCGCGCCGCCGTAGTACCAGGTCGAGTCGTGTACGGCGTCGACCCCGACCCCGTACGCGTCGATCCCGGCGGTACGGCACAGGGCGATCGCCCGCCGGATGTGGAATCCCTGGCTCACCAGGACCGCCCGGTCGACCCCGAAGATCTTCTTGGCCCGTACACAGGAGTCCCAGGTGTCGAATCCGGCGTAGTCGCTGACGATCCGCCCGTCCGGCACCCCGCGCCCGGTCAGATACGTCCGCATCGCGTCCGGCTCGTCGTACTCCGCCCGGCTGTTGTCACCGGTGACCAGCACGACCTTCACCTTGCCCGTCCGGTACAGCTCGGCGGCGGCGTCGAGCCGGTGCGCGAGATACGCCGAGGGCCTGCCCCGCCACAGACCCGCCCCGAACACCACGGCGACCTTCCGCACGGGCGCGTCGGCCGTCGTCCGTACCCGCGCGTCGGCCGTGGCGTGCATCCAGGTGGCGGGGGCGAGGCCCACCACGCAGGCCACCATGAGCCCCTGCACGACCAGCCGCTGCGCGCGGCGGGTCCGCGGCAGCGACGGCCTCAGCCCTACCGGCCACCCCCGCCGTCGTCCCAGCCGTCCCGCCCATCCGGGCGTTCCCGGCCATCGCAGTCGTCCCCTCGGCACGCAAGCCCCCCTGGTGGTCCGTCGTCATCACGTTCTGCTGTCCCCTATGACCGGACGAACGACAGGCCGAAAGAGTTCACTCGTCCGCGCGATCCGCCGTGAGCCCATGGCAAACACCCGTCACCCTCGCGCAACGGCACGGCAACGTCCGACCGGCACCATCGGTTCATGACGGCGCAGGCATCGGAACATCCCCGTGAGCCCCTGTCCCTCGACAGCACCGCGCAACTCCTGACCCGCATCACCGATCAGCTCGGCACCCAGCTCAGCCTCGTCTCCCTGAACGGAACCCGCAGGCCCATGCACCGCACCCGGCAGCCCGCCCGCCCCGCCCCCGTGGCCGGCGGCGTACCCGCCCCGACGCTGGTCGCCGTCGCGCACGGCAGCCGGGACCCCCGGGCCCTGCACACCGTCCTGGAGCTCCTCGACCGGGTCAGGGAGCTCCGCCCCGGACTCGACGTCCGCCTCGGCCACATCGAGCTGAACCAGCCCCTCCTGCCGACGACCCTGGCCGCCGTGGGCGCGGGCGACGCCGTACTCGTACCGCTGCTCCTCGGCCGGGGCCACCACGTCAAGCACGACCTGCCCGCCGCCGCTGCCGCCGCACCCGCCCTGCGGAGCCGGATCGCCGCACCCCTCGGCCCGCATCCGCTGCTCGTCGAGGCGCTTTACGGCCGGCTCGTCGAAACCGGCTGGCACCCGGAGGACGGGACGAGCCGCGGCGCCGCCGTCGTGCTCGCCGCCGCCGGTTCGCGCGACCCGGACTCCGCCACCGACACCCGCCGCACGGCCCGGATGCTCAGCGACCGGCTCGGCGGCGTACCCGTCGTGCCCGCCTACGCCTCCGCCGCCGCACCCACCGTCCCGGCCGCCGTGCGCGCCCTCGCCGCCCGGGGCCACCACCGCGTCGCCATCGCCTCGTACTTCACCGCACCCGGCCGCTTCGCCACCGCGGCGGCCGCGGCCGCACCCGGAGCCGCTGCCGCGCCGCTCGGCGCGCACCCGGCGATGGCGCGGCTGCTCCTGCACCGGTACGACCGGGCACTGGGATACGAATCCCCGGTGAACGAGCGGCTCCTGACCTCCGCCTGACCCGTGTTTGTCAGCCCCGCCGATTACTGTCGGACCCATGGACGGTACGCACGGCAGCCACGACACGCACACGGCCGCATACGGGGCCCGGGACACCGAGCGCTGGGACACCGAGCCCGACAAACGGCCCGGCCGCACCGCGTTCCAGCGCGACCGCGCCCGCGTCCTGCACTCGGCGGCCCTGCGCAGGCTCGCCGGTAAGACCCAGGTGGTCACCCCCGGCACACGCAGCCGTGCCTGGGACGCCAGCCCCCGGACCCGGCTCACACACTCCCTGGAGTGCGCCCAGGTCGGCCGCGAACTGGGCGCCGCGCTCGGCTGCGACCCCGACCTGGTCGAGACGGCGTGCCTCTCCCACGACATGGGCCACCCGCCGTTCGGGCACAACGGGGAACAGGCGCTCAACGACTTCGCGTCGGACTGCGGCGGTTTCGAGGGCAACGCCCAGTCGCTGCGCCTGCTGACCCGCCTCGAACCCAAGAGATTCGTGCGCGAGCCCCGCAGCGGCGAGCTCGTCAGCGTCGGGCTCAATCTGACCCGCGCCGCCCTGGACGCCGCCACGAAGTACCCCTGGCCGCGCGGCGGCCACCCCACCGACCCCGGCTCCCCGAAATTCGGGGTGTACGAGGACGACCTGCCGGTCTTCGCATGGGTCCGGGAGGGCGCGCCGCCGGACCGCACCTGCTTCGAGGCCCAGGTCATGGACTGGGCCGACGACGTCGCCTACTCCGTGCACGACTTCGAGGACGGGCTGCACGCCGGGCACATCGACCCCAACTGCCTCTTCGCCGAGCCGGAGCGGCGCGAGATCTGGGCGGTCGCCATCGGCCGGTACGTACCGGCGGACACCGATCCGCAGGAGCTCGCCGAGGCGCTCGACCGGCTCGTCGACCAGGACTGGTGGCCGCACGGCTACGACGGCTCGGCCGTCGCCCAGGCCCGGCTGAAGGACGCGACGAGCCAGCTCATCGGCCGGTTCTGCCAGGCCGCCGAAGCCGCCACGTTCGAGCACCACGGCCCCGGACGCCTCAGCCGGTACGACGCGGAGCTCGTCGTCCCCCGCGAGGCGCGCAACGAATGCGCCGTGCTCAAGGCCGTCGCCGACCGCTATGTCATGCAGCGCGCCGAGCAGGAGGTCATCCGCGCCGAGCAGCGCATCGTCATCGCGGAACTGGCCGCCGCCCTCACGGCCCGCGCACCCGAAGGGCTGGAGCCGCAGTTCCGCGCGCAGTACGAGGCCGCGGCGGACGACCGGGCCCGCAAGAGAGTCCTGGTCGACCAGATCGCCGCGCTCACCGACGCCTCGGCCCTCTCCCTGCACACGACGCTCACCCTGCACCGCCCCTGAGCGCGACCGCCCGCCCGCCACGGGACCCGTCCGTCCGCCCGCCGGCCCCACCGTTCATCAGGGCGTCGCCCAGGCGGGTGCGCCGATGGACGAGCACGGGCGGCAGCAGCGGATCGGCGAGGACGACGGGGAAGCGTACGCAGAAGAACGCCGGGATCACCGTCAGCGCCCGTCCGCCGAGCGGCAGCTCCCACCGCACGGGATACGGGGCCTCCAGCACCCGCCTCTCCGCCCGCCAGGAGAGCCCGGGCCCGTAGCTGGCCAGCAGCCCGTCCGTACCGGCGGCCAGCGCCGCCCCGGCGCGTACCGGACGGTCCGCCGCGACCACCGCCCCGATCGTGGCGAGACACGGCTTCACCGCCACCGCGTGGTAGCGGCGCAGCCCCTCGCCGAGCCGGGCGAGCGCCCCGATGTCACCGGCCGCCAGCCGCCGCGCGCCGCACGGTATCCGGCCCGGCCCGTAGAGCCGGGCGATCTCCCGGCCGATCCGGGAGGCCGGGGTGGAGAGCACCTGGTCGATCCCGGTCTCCAGGTCGGTGGTGCCCCTTCGCGCGCAGACCGGAATACCCGTCAGACGGGCCCCGCCCAGGGGTTTTTGGCGGGGCCCGCCAGCCGGCCGCTGCCGTGGGGCGCGGCGGCGGCGGCCGACCGCGCCTCAAGTGGTGTGCTGGGGGCACATGACTTCCGCCGGGGACCCTGCTCCACGCGGCGCCGGCCCCGGTCGGCAGACTGGCCCCATGACCACGGGGTGTGACCTGATCGGGGCACACCCCCTTTCGCCATCACGCTGTGTGCGGGACGCTCGCAGGGTGGCGGCGGAGCACAGCACCCAGCACCGAGGAGGCACAAGTGGTCGACGCACATCGCACGTTCGTCATCGTCGGCGGAGGACTGGCAGGAGCGAAGGCAGCGGAAACACTCCGTGCCGAGGGGTTCAGCGGCCGGGTGATCCTGATCGGCGATGAGCGTGACCATCCGTACGAACGGCCTCCGCTCTCCAAGGGCTATCTGGCCGGGAAGGAGGAACGGGACAGCGTCTTCGTCCACGAGACGGCCTGGTACGCCGGGGCGGACGTCGAACTCCACCTCGGTCAGCCCGTCACGGCCATCGACCGCGCCGCCCGTTCCGTGCAGCTCGGTGACAACACCGTCATCCGCTACGACAAGCTGCTCCTGGCCACCGGCGCGGAACCCCGCAGGCTCGACATCCCCGGTACCGACCTGGTCGGCGTGCACCATCTGCGCCGCCTCGCCCACGCCGACCGGCTGCGCAACGTCCTGGCCGCCCTGGGCCGGGACAACGGCCACCTGGTCATCGCCGGAGCCGGCTGGATCGGCCTGGAGGTCGCGTCGGCGGCCCGCGGCTACGGCGCCGAGGTCACCGTCGTCGAACCCGAGCAGACCCCGCTGCACCAGGTCATCGGCCCCGAGCTCGGCCAGATCTTCACCGATCTGCACAGCGAGCACGGCGTCCGCTTCCACTTCGGTGCCCGCCTCACCGAGATCACCGGCCAGGACGGTCTGGTCCTCGCCGCGCGCACCGACGACGGCGAGGAGCACCCCGCCCACGACGTGCTCGCCGCGATCGGCGCCGCACCGCGCTCCGCCCTCGCCGAGGCGGCGGGGCTCGACCTGGCGGACCGGGCGCACGGCGGCGGCATCGCCGTCGACGCCTCGCTGCGGACCTCCGACCCGCACATCTTCGCGGCGGGCGACGTGGCCGCCGTGCAGCACCCGCTGCTCGGCACCCGGCTGCGGGTGGAGCACTGGGCGAACGCCCTGAACAGCGGCCCCGCCGCCGCCCGCGCCATGCTGGGCCAGGAGGTCTCCTACGACCGGGTGCCGTACTTCTTCTCCGACCAGTACGACCTCGGCCTCGAATACTCGGGCTGGGCGCCGCCCGGCAGCTACGACCAGGTCGTCATCCGCGGCGACGCGGGCAAGCGCGAGTTCATCGCCTTCTGGCTCAAGGACCGCAAGGTCCTGGCCGGGATGAACGTCAACGTCTGGGACGTCACCGAGGCCATCCAGCAGCTGATCCGGGCCGGCGGGCAGATCGATCCGGACGCGCTCGCCGACCCGTCGGTGCCGCTGGAGTCCCTGCTCTGACTGCGCGGGGGCGGCCGGGAGGAGCCGTCCGGCCTCCCGGCCGCCCCGGCCCGTTCCACGGATCACACCGTCGTGCGGTCCGGGTGCCGTGGCCCACCCGTAGACTTCACGGGTGGCAGGCAGGATCAATGACGACGATGTGAAGGCGGTCCGGGACGCGGTCCCGATCGACGCCGTCGTTTCCGAGTACCTCCAGCTGCGCAACGCGGGCGGCGGGAACCTCAAGGGACTCTGCCCCTTCCACGACGAGAAGTCCCCCTCCTTCCAGGTCAGCCCCAGCAAGGGGCTCTTCCACTGCTTCGGCTGCCAGGAGGGCGGCGACACGATCGCCTTCGTGATGAAGATCGACCACCTCACCTTCTCCGAGACGGTCGAGCGCCTCGCCGCGAAGGCGGGCATCACCCTGCGGTACGAGGAGGGCGGCTACAACCCCTCCCACCAGCGCGGCGAACGGATCCGGCTGGTCGAGGCGCACAAGGCCGCCGCCCAGTTCTATGTGGAGCAGCTGGACGGCCCCGAGGCCGAGATCGGCCGGAAGTTCCTCGCGGAACGCGGCTTCGACCAGGCCGCCGCCGCCCACTTCCGTGTCGGCTACAGCCCCGCGGGCTGGGACCACCTCACCCGCTATCTGCGCGGCCAGGGCTTCAGCGACAGGGAACTCATCACCTCCGGCCTCTCCCAGGACGGCCGCCGCGGCCCCATCGACCGCTTCCGCGGCCGGCTCATGTGGCCGATCAGCGACACCTCCGGAGAGATCGTCGGCTTCGGAGCGCGCAAGCTGCGCGACGACGACAACGGACCCAAGTACCTCAACACCCCGGAAACCTCGATCTACAAGAAGTCCCAGGTGCTGTACGGGATCGACCTGGCCAAGAAGGACATCGCCAAGGCCAGCCGGGCCGTCGTCGTCGAGGGCTACACCGACGTCATGGCCTGCCACCTCGCCGGGGTCACCACCGCCATCGCCACCTGCGGCACGGCTTTCGGCAACGACCACATCAAGCTTCTGCGCCGCCTCCTGATGGACAACGGCAGCGCCCGGGTGATCTTCACCTTCGACGGTGACTCGGCAGGCCAGAAGGCGGCCCTGCGCGCCTTCGAGGACGACCAGAAGTTCGCGGCCGAGACCTACATCGCGATCGCCCCGGACAACATGGACCCGTGCGACCTGCGGCTGGCCAAGGGCGACGAGGCCGTCCGCGACCTCGTCGAACCCCGCACCCCGCTCTTCGAGTTCGCGCTGCGCCAGATCGTCGGCCGGTACGACCTGGAGACACCGGCGGGCCGCGCCGCCGCGCTCGACGAGGCCGCACCCGTCGTCGCGAAGATCAAGACGAGCAGTGTGCAGCGCGAGGTCGCCGTCCAGCTCGCCGGCTTCGTCGGCATCCTCGACCAGGAGTTCGTCGTACGCCGGGTGGCACAGATCGCCCGCTGGGCCCGGGACCGGGGCGACCGCGGCCCCGCGCAGGGCCCGTCCCGGGGCGGCCCCCAGCACCCCGCCACGGCCACCGCCCCGCCGGCGGGCATCTCGGGCCCCGCGCTCAACCTCCGCAGCCCCGCCCACCGCACCGAGCGCGAACTGCTCAAGCTCGCCCTCCAGAAGCCCGCCCTGGTCTCACCGGCCTTCGACGCCTACGGGACCGACGAGTTCACCGCCCCGCCGTACGCGGCGGTGCGCCAGTGCATCGCGGAGGCGGGCGGCGCCGAACAGGGGCTGGCCGAGACCCGCGAGTACCTGGTCAACGTCCTGGACGCCGCCCCCGACGACACCGTGCGCAACCTCGTCACGGAGCTGGCCGTCGAGGTATTCCACGGCAAGTCCATCGACGAGACGTACGCGGGCATGCAGCTCGTCCAGGTCCGCCTGCGCGCTGTCGACCGCCGGATCAACGACGTACAGGGCAGCCTCGCCCGCCTCGGCAGCAACGTGGCCCCCGAGCACCTGGCGGCCGCGCAGAACGAGGTCTGGGTCCTCCAGCAGTACGCCCAGTCCCTCCGGAGCAACGGCGCAGACGCGCTCTGACGCGCCCGCGCACCGTCCGCGGCGAACCACCCCCGCCTCAGCCGCCGCCCGCGTCCGGTAACCGACCGGTCACGCACAGGACTCAGAAAGTCACCGCACGCCCCTCGTGGCAGCGATGTGTCGTACCCCACACTGGGTGCGGTGCCTGAGTCATCGGAGCGCGGTCGGTCCACCGAGGGCGGACCCCACACCCGCCGCGGTCCGGCAGCGCGATCACCTGGAGGTCGCCCCCGTGCAGACCCGGACCATGACGAGCCCGACCGAGCATGTCCCGGCGATCCCCGCGCAGAACCGGGCCGTGCGCCATCCGGAGGCCGCAGCGGCCCTACCCGGGGAGGCGACGGACGCAGTGATGGAAGAAAGCCCGGAGGTGCCCGAACCCCCGGAGCGGCGGAGCCGCCCGGACGCCGGTGGCACCTCGTCCGACCTCTTCCGCCAGTATCTGCGGGAGATCGGCAGGATTCCGCTGCTCACGGCCGCCGAGGAGGTGGAGCTCGCCCGCCGGGTCGAAGCGGGGCTCTTCGCGGAGGAACGGCTCGCCCGCACCCCCGATCCGGACACCAGGCTCGCCGTCGACCTGGACCGTCTCGTGGTCATGGGACGGATGGCGAAGCGCCGGCTCATCGAGGCCAACCTCCGCCTCGTCGTCTCCGTCGCCAAGCGGTACGTCGGCCGGGGGCTGACGATGCTCGATCTCGTCCAGGAGGGAAACCTCGGACTGATCAGGGCCGTCGAGAAATTCGACTACGCCCGGGGCTACAAGTTCTCCACGTACGCGACCTGGTGGATACGCCAGGCCATGTCCCGCGCGCTCGCCGACCAGGCACGGACCATACGGGTCCCGGTCCATGTCGTCGAACTGATCAACCGCGTCGTGCGGGTCCAGCGCCGCCTGCTCCAGGAGCGGGGCTACGAGCCGACCGCCGAAGAGGTCGCCGCCCAGCTCGATCTGACGCCGGAACGCGTCGGCGAGGTGCTGCGCCTCGCCCAGGAACCCGTCTCGCTGCACGCCCCGGTCGGCGAGGAGGACGACGTCGCCTTCGGTGACCTCATCGAGGACGGCGACGCCGCGTCCCCCGTCGAGTCCGCCGCGTTCCTGCTGCTGCGCGAGCACCTGGAGGCGGTGCTCTCCACGCTGGGGGAGCGGGAGCGCAAGGTGGTCCAGTTGCGGTACGGGCTGGCCGACGGGCGGCCCCGCACGCTTGAGGAGATCGGCCGGATCTTCGGCGTGACGCGCGAACGCATCCGCCAGATCGAGTCCAAGACACTCAACAAGCTGCGGGACCACGCCTTCGCGGACCAGCTCCGCGGTTATCTGGACTGAACGGCTAGTCCACCTCGGCGAGCGCCTGGGCGAACTGTGCCGCGTACAGCCGGGCGTAGGCGCCCTTGGCCGCCAGCAGCTCGTCGTGCGTGCCCTGTTCCACGATGGAGCCGTTCTCCATCACCAGGATCACGTCCGCGTCCCGGATCGTGGAGAGCCGGTGCGCGATCACGAAGCTGGTCCGGCCGTGCGCGAGGCGGGCCATCGCCTTCTGGATCAGCACCTCGGTACGGGTGTCCACCGAGCTGGTCGCCTCGTCGAGCACCAGGATCACCGGGTCGGACAGGAACGCCCGCGCGATGGTGATCAGCTGCTTCTCGCCCGCGCTGACCCCGGAGCCCTCGTCGTCGATCACGGTGTCGTAACCGTCCGGAAGGGTACGGATGAAGCGGTCGGCGTGGGCCGCCCTCGCCGCCTCCTCGATCTCTCCCCGGCCGACCTCGCGCGAAGCGCCGTACGCGATGTTGTCCGCGATCGATCCGCCGAACAGCCAGGTGTCCTGGAGGACCATCCCTATCCCGGACCGCAGTTCGTCGCGCGACATCGTCGACACGTCGGTGCCGTCGAGGACGATCCGGCCGCCCGTCACCTCGTAGAACCGCATCAGCAGATTGACCAGGGTCGTCTTGCCGGCCCCGGTCGGGCCGACGATCGCGACCGTGTGGCCGGGCTCCACGCGCAGCGACAGATCCTCGATGAGCGGCTTCTCCGGGTCGTAACGGAAGGAGACCTTCTCCAGCGAGACACTGCCCAGCGGCTTGCCGGGGCGGGCGCGCCGTTCAGGGTCCGGGTCCGGCTCCTGCTCGTCGGCGTCCAGCAGCTCGAAGATCCGCTCGGCCGACGCGACACCCGACTGCACCAGGTTCGCCATCGAGGCGACCTGGGTCAGCGGCATCGAGAACTGCCGCGAGTACTGGATGAACGCCTGCACATCACCGATGGACAGGGCGCCCGACGCGACCCGGAGCCCGCCGACGACCGCGACCAGCACATAGTTCAGGTTCGACACGAACATCATCAGCGGCTGCATGATCCCGCTGTTGAACTGGGCCCTGAAGCCCGCCTCGTACAGCGCGTCGTTCTGCTCGGCGAAGTCCCGCGCGGACTCCTCCTGCCGGCCGAAGACCTTCACCAGCGTGTGGCCGGTGTACATCTCCTCGATGTGGGCGTTGAGCCGGCCCGTCACCTTCCACTGCTGCACGAACTGCGGCTGCGAGCGCTTGCCGACCCGGGCCGCGACGAGCACCGACACCGGGATCGTCACCAGGGCGACCAGCGCCAGCAGCGGGGAGATCCAGAACATCATGATCAGCACGCCGATGATGGTCAGCAGGGAGTTGATGAGCTGGCCCATCGTCTGCTGCATCGTCTGCGAGATGTTGTCGATGTCGTTCGTCGCGCGGCTCAGCACCTCGCCGCGCTTCTGCCGGTCGAAGTACGACAGCGGCAGCCGTGCCAGCTTCGTCTGGAGGTCCTCGCGCAACTGGAACACGACCCGGTTGATCACCCGGATCGACAGCCGCGTGGACACCAGCATCAGCAGCCCGGCGCCCAGATAGACCACCAGAGCCACCAGCAGGACGTTGCCCACCGCGCCGAAGTCGATGCCCTGGCCCGGGGTGAAGTCCACGGCCGAGAGCATGTCCGCGAGACCGTCGCTGCCCTTCTCCCGCAGGTCCTCGACGGCCTGCGCCTTCGTGGTCCCCTCCGGCATGCCGCGGCCGACGACGCCCGCGAAGATCAGGTCGGTCGCGTTGCCGAGGATCTTGGGGCCGACCACCGAGAGCCCCACGCTCAGCGCCACGGCGACGAGCATGGCGTACAGCGAGGACTTCTCCTGACTGAATCTCCTCAGCAGCCGCTTCCCGGACCCCTTGAAATCCATGGACCGCTCGGTCGGAGCGCCGCCCGCCATCATGCGTCCGCCAGGCCCGGCCATTACGCGGCCTCCGCTTCCGTCAGCTGGGAGAGCACGATCTCCCGGTAGGTTTCATTGCCGTCCATCAGCTCGTGATGGGTGCCGGTCCCGACGACCCGGCCCTCGTCCAGCACCAGGATCCGGTCAGCGTCACGGATGGTGGACACCCGCTGCGCCACGATCAGCACCGTCGCCCCGGCCGTCTCCCGCGCGAGCGCCCCGCGCAGCGCGGCGTCCGTCGCGTAGTCCAGCGCCGAGAACGAGTCGTCGAAGAGGTAGATCTCCGGCCGCTGCACCAGCGTCCTGGCGATCGCCAGACGCTGCCGCTGACCACCGGAGACGTTGGTGCCGCCCTGCGCGATCGGCGCGTTCAGCCCGTTCTCCAGCCCCTCCACGAACTCCTTGGCCTGCGCGACCTCCAGCGCGTGCCAGAGCTCCTCGTCGGTCGCGTCGGGATTCCCGTACCGCAGATTCGTCGCCACCGTCCCGGAGAACAGATACGGCTTCTGCGGCACCAGGCTCACGGTCTTCGCCAGCAGGACCGGATCGAGCGTCCGCACATCCACGCCGTCGACCAGCACCTCGCCGTCCGTCGCGTCGAACAGCCGGGGTACGAGGCCGAGCAGCGTCGACTTCCCGCTGCCCGTCGACCCGATGATCGCGGTCGTCTCACCGGGCCGCGCCACCAGATCCACCGCGCGCAGTACAGGCTCCTGGGCGCCCGGGTAACGGAACTCCGCTCCCCGCACCTCCAGATGGCCGTGGCGGCGCAGCTCGGTGACCGGGGCGAGGGGCGGCACCACGCTCGAATCGGTCTCCAGGACCTCCTGGATGCGCTCCGCGCAGACCTCGGCGCGCGGCACCATCATGAACATGAAGGTGGCCATCATCACGGCCATCACGATCTGCATCAGATACGCGAGGAACGCGGTCAGCGCGCCGATCTGCATCCCGCCGCTGTCGATGCGGTGCGCACCGAACCAGACGACGGCGATGGACGACACGTTCACCACGGTCATCACGGTCGGGAACATCAGCGCCATCAGCCGGCCCGTGGACAGGGACACGTCCGTCAGACCGTTGTTGGCCCCACGGAAACGCTCCTCCTCGTACGCGTCCCGGACGAAGGCGCGGATGACGCGGTTGCCGGTGATCTGCTCGCGCAGCACCCGGTTCACCGTGTCGAGCCGCTCCTGCATCGTGCGGAACAGCGGGCGCATCTTCCTCACGATGAGGCTCACCGAGATCCCGAGGACCGGCACCACGGCCAGCAGCACGGCGGAGAGCGGCACGTCCTGCCCGAGCGCCATGATGATGCCGCCGATACACATGATCGGCGCGGACACCATCAGGGTGAACGCCATCAGGACCAGCATCTGGACCTGCTGCACGTCATTGGTCGTACGGGTGATCAGCGACGGCGCGCCGAAGCGGCCGAGCTCGCGTGCGGAGAAGGACTGCACCCGGTCGAAGACCGAGGCCCGCACATCGCGCCCGAGCGCGGACGCGGTCCGCGCCCCGTAGTAGACCGCCCCGACGTTGCACACCACCTGGAGGACGCTCACGGCGATCATGAGGCCGCCGAACTCCAAGATGTAGCCCGTGTCCCCCTTCACGACACCGTTGTCAATGATGTCCGCGTTGAGGCTGGGCAGATAGAGGCTGGCGCAGGTCTGCAGCAGCTGGAGGAAGACCAGCAGCGCGATGGGTTTGCGGTAAGGACCGAGATAGGTTCGCAGAATTTTTATGAGCACGCGTGTCTCTCGGAGTCGGCGTGGGCAGAGGCCGACCCATTTTCGGGTACTCCGCACCGCGACCGCGAACGCTTTTCCTCAAACCCCGGTCAAATCCACGCGCACGTACGCCACTTGCCGCGCCTCAGGCGGAGCCGCCGAAGGCCCCGGGGTGGATCTGGTCCCGGGTGGCCCCGTACTGCTGCCGCACCGACCGCCCGACCGCCAGCTCCTCACCGGGCTCCAGCACCTGCGCGGAGGCACCCTGCCAGGCCGGGGGAGTACGCGGGTCCAGCGTCCCCTGCGAGACCCCGAGGGCCCATGCCGCCTGCCGGGCGGCACCCAGCGCCGCGTACTCGGCGGGCTGCGGCACGACCACCTGCGTACCGAACACCGCGGGCGCCAGCGCCCGCACGGCGGGCAGCTCGGCGGCGGCCCCCAGCAGGAACACCCGGCGCACCTCGACCCCGCGGCCGCGCAGCACGTCCAGCGCGTCGGCCAGCGAGCACAGCATCCCCTCGAACGCCGCCCGCGCCAGATGCTCCGGCTTCATCGACTCGCGCCGCAGCCCGCTCAGCGTCCCGGCGGTGTGCGGCAGCCGGGGGGTGCGCTCACCCTCCAGATACGGCAGGAGTACGAGCCCGGAGGCGCCCGGCGTCGACTTCAGCGCCAGCGCCGACAGCTCGTCGAGCCCCTCGACGCCCAGCATCTCGGCGGTACCGCGCAGGGCCCGCACCGCGTTGGAGGTGTGGACGACCGGCAGATGCATCCCGGTGGCGTCGGCGAACGACGTGATCATCCCGGTCGGGTCGGCCAGGGCCTCGTGGTGCACGGCCATCACGGAACCGGAGGCCCCCAGCGACACCACGGCGTCGCCGACCGCGACCCCGAGCCCGAAGGCGGCGGCCATCGTCTCGCCCGTACCCGCGGAGATCAGCAGCCCCTCGGGCGTGGTCCCGGCGGACTCCGACGGACCGAGGACCTCGGGCAGCGAGGCCTGGTGGCCGAGTGCGAGCTCGACCAGATCGGGACGGTAGGAGGCGGAGCCCGCCGACCAGTACCCCGTGCCGGAGGCGGCGCCGCGGTCGGTCGTGCGGCGGGCGGGGCGGCCCAGCAGCTGCCACACTAGCCAGTCGTGCGGCTGCATGACGGCGGCGACGCGCTGGGCGTTCTCCGGCTCGGTCCGTGCGAGCCAGCGCAGCTTCGCCACCGGCTGCGCGGCCTGCGGCACGGCACCGACCGCCTCGGCCCAGGGCTGGCGGCCACCGAGCCCGTCGATCAGATCGGCCGCGGCGACCTGCGCCCGCCGGTCGTTGCCGAGCAGCGCGGGACGCACGAGATTGCCCTGGTGGTCCAGGGGGACGAGACCGTGCTGCTGGGCGGAGACGCCGATGGCCTGCACGCCTTCGAGCAGCCCGCCGGAGGCCGCCTCGCCGAGCGAGAGCAGCCATACCTGCGGATCGACCTCGGTGGCCTTCGCCTCGACGGGGTGTGCGGCATACCCCTGCCGCAGCACCGCGCCCGTGTCCGTGTCACAGACGACGATGTGAGTGAAGGCGGAAGAACTGTCCAAGCCGGCGACTATGCCCATACCCAAGATTCTGCCGCACCGGCGGAGGTTTCCCGCACCGGACGTCCGGCGCGGGCCCCGCAGCCGGGTGCGGGGCCCGCGCCTCAGGCCCTAGGTATTGGTCGTGCCCCAGTCGTCACCGCCGTTGTGCGCGCTGCGTTCCCGCAACGAGCGCACCCGGTCGGCCACCGAGGCGGGGACCCGGTCGCCGACGGTGTCGCCGACCTTCTCGCTCACCGAGTGGTACGCCTTGCCGGCGAATTCCCGGCCGCCCTGGGCCGCCGACTCGGCGGCGTTCCGGACGGCGGGATTCTGGGCCAGCTGCTGCGCGGACCTCTTCAGTTGCTCGTACCGCTCGCGCCCGGCCCGCGTGCCGAGCACGTAACCGAGGGCCAGTCCGGCGATGAATGTGAGCCGGTACCGCATGGCTGCCACCCTTCCTTCGCTCCGTGCGACGTGTGCTTGCCCGCCTACCCGTGGACACCCGAGATCACCCCGGGCGGAACCGATTGGCGGAGCACCCCCCTGCTTGCGCTAATGTATGTGTCGCAGCGAACGCGCGCCGCCCGGCAGCCGCCAGGTAGGTACGATTCGAGGCAACGCCACCATCCCCTGTAGCTCAATTGGCAGAGCAGCCGGCTGTTAACCGGCAGGTTACTGGTTCGAGTCCAGTCGGGGGAGCGCGATCCTCTGTAGCTCAATTGGCAGAGCAGCCGGCTGTTAACCGGCAGGTTACTGGTTCGAGTCCAGTCGGAGGAGCAAACCGGAAGAGGACCCCTCGGGGTCCTTTTTCGTGTGCCCGGCCCGTCCGCCCACACCTCTCGGGCGGACCCCCGCGGTGACTCTTTCGTGGGGACTTCGCGGCGGCCGGAACCGGGCATGCAGCAGCGCAGTCCTCATGGTCATGCGAAGCGGGGCATCCGAAGCGAGAGATCGTATGACCGGCTATGCTGCGGCAGACGGCGCGCACACGTGTACGCGCCACGCCGAAACGGGGCGGTAGCTCAGCCGGTTAGAGCAGCGGACTCATAATCCGTCGGCCGTGGGTTCGAGTCCCACCCGCCCCACCAGTAGGCAGGTTGGCAGAAACGTTCCGACCTGCAATCAAGCGCCCCAAGCTGGTTTAGACCAGCAGGGGCGCTTCGCCGTTTTAGGGCTTCTGCGTGAGCGGTGCGTGAGCGGCTGTGTCAGTAGACACCGAACGACGGGCGCGGGGAACCACCGACTCGGCTTTCCGCGCTACTTCCTGATCGACCTGGGGCAGCAGGCTCGTGTACGTGTCACCAGCCAGCTGGATCGTCCCGTGCCGAAGCGTTTCCTTGATCGCGTGGAGATCCCCGCCCCCGGCATGGATCAGTGTCGCTGCCACGTGGCGCAGGTCCCGTTACCGGTGTCCGTCCACGGCAGACGGCGCTCCTCGCACTCGGCCCGCTCCGCACCCTGCGGGCGTCGACGGCCAGTCCGTGGTCGGCCCGCCCGGACCACAGGGCGAAGCCGGACCACCAGGCCCTGCAGGCAAGGACGGTACGGACGGCCGCGACGGAACGAACGGCCAGGACGGCCAAAACTGCCCGGATGGCTATTCGCTGCAGCCGCCGCCGGGGGACCCGGACGGGCTGATGTGCCGCCGCGACGGTGCGCCCGCACAGCCCGACCCTGACCCGTCACCAGGCCCGCTCGCGCTCGACCCGACCCGACGGCAGTACCCATGACTTCGCCCCCTGTTCCGGCTACGGCCGAGCAGGGGGCGCTTTCGTGCGTCCGGGGTCAGGCTTTCGTCTCTCCGAGTGCTGCTCGCAGCCAGTCCAGGGAGCCCTGCCTGAGAAGCTCGTCCGCGAGGCGCTGGCCGGTCTCGGTGACCAGGCGGGCGCGGCTGTTATCGATCCACCTCTGGGCGTTCTCGTAGCCCTGCGCCTTGTACTCGATGCCTTGCAACATGCACTCAAGCTTGTCCGCGTCGCGGGCACAGATCGCCTCGGGCGATTCCTTGGCCTCGTACTCGGCGACCAAGTCCCGGATGGTGGATCGCAGGACCTCGGGCATGTCCGCTGTCTGATCGGCGGTGACTTCCTGCGCGTCGCCTGCGGGCGCGTACTTCTTCCCCAGGTAGTTCACGTCCCCGGTGCGGGTCTCCTGGGTGTCGTGCCACACGGCGAGGAACGCGGCCTGCGCTGGGTCGGCGCCCTCCAGCTTGGCGATGATCGACGCAATCAACGAGGTGCGCCACGAGTGCTCGGCCACGCTCTCCGGATCGCTGACCCCCGCCATCCACCAGCCGGTTCGGCGCGTGTTCTTGAGCGTGCCGGCCTCGTACAAGAAGCGCCCTACTGCGGACAGGTCGTCAGCCACGCCCGTCTCCTCTCACGCCTCCGTGAGGCGGATTGCGTACCGGATGCCTTCCAGTTCTCGGCGCGCACGCGCCGACAACTCCCGGCTATCCAACATCACGGGGAGGGCCTGGCGTAGGTCGCGCCCGGCCGGCATGCCTGGGCGCAGCAGGTTGGGGCGGGCGGCGACCAGCGTCCACAGGGTGTGGACGTTGAGGTCGAAGAACCCATGGCGGGGGGTCAGGCCGCGCACGAGGTGGCGCATGAGCTTGTCGCCTGGCCAAGGGCCGGGGTTCGGGCTCGCGATGAAGTCGTCGGTCAGCTGGATGTGAGGTGCTTCGCCGATCCAGTAGGCCCAGTAGTTCAGGTTGGCGGCTTCGCCCGCGTCGTCGTCGGCGAGAGTCGTGGTGATGAAGTGCCCCATCCGGTCCTGATCGCCCTGCCGGGCGGCGACGGCCGCGACTGAGCGGGAGTTGAGCCAGCCCGTCAGCCAGCCGTCGGGCCGTTCGGTCCGCTGCTGTTGGGCCAGCCATTCGGAGGTGTCGGGTGCGTCGTCGTATCCGGCTAGGTAGAGGGCTTGGCGGCGCAGGAGGAAGCGTTCCCTGCCGCGTGCCTGCTCGGCGGACTGGCGCATGCGGGAGAAGAAGCGCTTGCGGTCGTCGGCCGGGAGCTCTGGCCCGCGCGGGACGGGTCCGCGTCGCGGTCGCGGCGGGTCGGGCAGGGTTCTCAGCGGGGTGGGGGTTACGCCGTTGAGCGGCCAGGAGAGGACCTCGACCAGGTCGCGTTGCATGACCCATGCGCCGATCGGGCTGTCGTCGGCGGGAGCGTCTTCGTCGAGGGCGCTGGCCAGGAGTACGTCCGCTTCCATGGCCCGTTCCAGGGCTAAGAGGAGGGAGGGCGCGCTGCCCAACTGCAGGAGCTGGTGGCGGTACATGAGCATCTGCCCGACCGGCACAGCGGTCAGGGGGCGGCGCCCTGATTCCCACCCGGCCACTGTGTCGGCCGAGACTCGGAACCGTTCAGCGAGGGTGTCCTGGGTGTGGCCCAGCTGCTCACGGATCAGGCGGAAAACGTAGCCGGAAACTATGCCGCCGCGACCGCGCGGCGCCGTTCCCTGGCCGCCGGTCAGGGTGGTGAGTGAGCCGGTGTCCATGGTGTCCCCCTTGCCTGTCGACCGCGGCCGGGCACCCGTACCCGCGGTCAGTTCAAGCGGCGGCCCCTGCTCCCTACCGTCGTAGGCACAGTGATTGCCGGGCAACACAGGGTAGTGGAAGGGGCGTCGTCGTGACGATGACGATCAAGGTGTATGAGGTCGACCGGTACGGCGGGACGCGGATCGTGCGCCCGGAGGCCGAGGTCGTCCCGCTGGATACCGCGGAGCCGAGCTCCGCGTTCCCGGCCTGCCAGTGCGACCAGTGCCGGCCCCAGCAGTCATGACGGCACCCGCCCCGCAGCGCAGCGCGTACAAGTCTCCGGAGTGCAGGACAGGGGCGGAAGGCTCGTGGATCGAGGGGCACAAGTTCTGCCCCGGCAATCAGCAGATCGAAGCGGCTGGGGTCGTGACGGAGCGCCTGCGCTGCGCGTGCCCCTGCCACATCCACTAACTCCCGCTCCAGCTGCCACGCCCCTGGACAGGTCGACAGCTGGAACGGGTCAGCAAGTCCGTCGCACCATCAACGTGCAGGAGGAATTGCGCCGATGAGCACAGTAGTTCAGACCCAGACCCAGACCCAGGCGCGGACCCGTGATCCGCAGACCATCCTCAACAACGTGCAGCCGCACATCCGCCACCTCACCATCAACGTGACCGACGGCGGCACCATCTGGGAGCGCGAAATCGCACTCCTGCTCCGCGACAACGTCATGGTCCGCAACATGGCCGAGCGCATTCTCGCGAACGCCGTGATGTACACGATCACCGCGATGGAGCACCCGAACGTACACCTCGGCGTCGGCAAGATCGTGGACATCGGCGTGCACCAGCTCATCCTCGACACGCCCGTGTACTTCGCGCTGTGCGACGCCTACAACGGCGGCCAGTACAAGCACCACGCCCCGTTCATCGAGCGCCGCAGCGACGGCCTGTGCCTGAGGACCGCAGACTTCCTGCGGTCCAACGGCTTCGACATCGACGACGAACTGTGGGCCATCGACGGCGCGAACTGCTCGCCGTGCGACAGCAAGGTCCCCGACAGTCACTGACCACCCCTAGGCTGCCCCTGCCCTCTTCCCCCGAGGAGGGCAGGGGCTTCGCCTGTTCCCGTCCACGAAGGGAGTGCCGTGCCCGCACGACACGACATCGCAGCCGAGACCGAACTCTGGGACACCTACGCAGGCAGTGCCTTCAAGGAGGACATGCAGCCGGTGTTCAACTGGACCCAGTACGCCGGGCATGGCCCGGGGGCCGAGCTGCTCGGCGAGCCTCAGTCTGTGCTGGAGATCGGGTGCGGAACCGGCCGCGCCCTGGCATACCTCGCTCAGCGCGGCGTCAAGGCGACCGGGGTGGACCTGTCGTCGGCGATGGTGAAGAAGACGACGGAGAGGTGGGGGCCGTCCGGCGTGGAGTTCGTGTGTGCCGAGGTCCTCGATCATCTGCGCAGCGACGAGGAGACGTATGACGCGATCTACTCGATCTTTGGTGCGGTCTGGTTCACGGACCCGGTCAAGCTGTTCCCGCTCCTCGCCGAGCGGCTGAAGCCCGGCGGGGTACTGGTGTTCTCGCATCCGCCTGCCATTCCCGGCGCCTACGGTCCGCAGGGCATGTACAAGGGCGGCTTTGCCGGGAAGGCGATGTTCACTTACCGCTACAGCTACACGCCCCGCCGGTGGACCGGGCTCCTCGAGCGGCACGGATTCCGTGACGTTGAAGCCGCCATCATCGACGCTCCCGAGCCCGGGCACATCGGGACACTGCTGATCCGTGCCCGGACATAGACGTCGGGCGCGGACAAGGAGAGCCCCGATCTCATGTGCGGTCGGGGCTACGTCATGTCCTCTTCATCCCCGCCCAGCTGCTTGCGGGCCATTATGATCACGCGCTTCTGATGCGTGACAAAGTCAAGTACCGCCTGCTCGTCCTCGTCCGTAAACAGGGCGTGTATGAGGTCACCATTCGCTTCTGCCCCGCGGCGACGAAGGACGTCGGCCAGCAGCTGGTGAATCTGTTCTGCGAGCCACCAAAGCTTCTCCGCCTCGTCCGCGAACCTGGACGGGCCGCTGAGCGCTACGTTCACGTAGACCCCGTACATGCCGTCAATGGTCTCGCCGCACCTGTGCCAGGTTGTCTCACGCTCGTCTTCCGAAGTGTTCATGGGCATGTCTGAGACTTCGCCAATGGCTACAAGGACCTGGCGGCTTTGCTCCAAGAAGGCGGCGTATGCCGTGCGGCGGTGAGTCAAGCGCTCGCTGCGCCGAGTCTCAGCGCGGTCTCGACGCTTCTCGCTAGCCTCCTGTCGCCCCTTCGCCAACCCCAGTAGCCCAGCCAAGCCAGCGCCAGCCGGCACGCCGAGTCCGGTAATTACGTTCCCCCACAACGGTGACATTGGGCCAGCTAACAACCGTAGGAATCGAGAGGGTGAGCGAACCTCTGGAGTGCTGACTTGGCTCGGGGATCCGCCACCATTGCCGTGCACGGCGGGGTAGGAGACAATGGGATCTGTGCAGGTCAGGCCATCCGTAGCCCACAGGGTTTGCGTGAGCGGTGCGTGAGCGGAGGTCCCGCAGGGTCCCAGAATTACGGGAGTCTGCCAGCGTGAAGGGCCCGCAACACCCCTGATAACCAGGGCTTTTGGAGTCAACCAGAGTGGGCCAGGCTTCAACCTGGCGACTCATAATCCGTCGGCCGTGGGTTCGAGTCCCACCCGCCCCACCCTCGCTGTTCCCAGCAGAATCGTTTCGAGCTGAGGGAATCAGCATGCCCCCGAGGGCGCGCGTTTCGAACGCGGCGCACCGGGGGCTCGCTCGTATCCGGGCCGCTTCCCTACCCGTCCGGCGGCGCGGCAGAGGTGAGGGTCGATCATCTGTTCCTGCGGCCCGCGTGCTCGTCGCGTGCGCGGGCGCCGCGGTTCCGCCCCCACGACGTACGGGACCCCGGCCGCAGGGGAAGCGGCCGGGGTCCCGTACGAGGTGGCGTCCGCCGGTCAGCTCGCGTCGCGCAGTGCGGGCATCTCGCCCTCGGTGGTGGTGACGTCGATGACCGAGAACGCCGCTCCCTGCGGATCGGACAGTGCCGCGAACCGCCCGAAGGGGCTGCTCATCGGCCCGAACCGCAGCACCGCGCCGCGCTCCGTCGCCTTCGCCACCGCCGCGTCGCAGTCCTCGACGGTGAAGTACACGTTGACGTACGCGGGCACCTCGGGCGGGAAGTCGTCCGTCATCTTCATCCGCCCGAGCACGGTGTCCTGGCCCAGGTTGTAGACGGCGAAGTCGATCGCGTCGTCCTCCATCTCCCTCACCTTGTACGGGAAGAGGCGGGGGAAGAAGGCGTCCGACTTCTCCGGGTCACGGGTGAAGACCTCGGCCCAGCAGAACGCGCCGGGCACGGCCTGTGCCTCGAACCCCTTGTGCGTGTCCGGCTGCCAGATCCCGAACACCGTGCCGCCCGGGTCGGCGGCCAGCACCATCGTGCCGAAGTCGCCGACCCGCATCGGCTCCATCAGGACCTGGCCGCCGCTGTCGCGGACCTTGCCCGCGGTGGCGGAGGCGTCGGAGGTCGCGAGGTAGAGGCACCACGCGGCCGGGGCGTCCTGGCCGGGCATGGGGGGCGAGACGGCTGCCACCGCCTTCCCGTTCGCGTACGCCTGGGTGTAGTTACCGAACTCCGGCGACGACTCGCCGAAGGACCAGCCCAGCACGTCCCCGTAGAAGCTCTTGGCCGCTTCGATGTCGGGGAACGTGGCATCCGCCCAGATCGGCGCGCCCTCAGGTGTTTCGGCCATGACACTGTTCTCTCTTCGCTCGGCGATGGGACCGGTTTGTCACGCTAACCAACCATTCGTCACCATGCGCGTCGGAACGTCAGCGACCCAGCGACCGTTTCATGATCTTTCCCAGGTCGTTGCGGGGCAGGGTGTCCAGGTAGCGGACCACGCGCGGGCGCTTGTGCGGGGCCAGCAGGCCGGCGACATGGCCGGCCAGTTCCTCGGCCGGGGGCGGTGAGCCGGGGTCGGCCGGCACCACCCAGGCGACGATCCGCTCGCCCAGGTCCGGGTCGGGCTCGCCGGTGACGGCGGCCTCGCGGACACCCGGGTGGTCGAGCAGGGCGTTCTCGATCTCGCCCGCGCCGATCTTGTAACCCCCGCTCTTGATCAGATCGGTGGCCTTGCGGCCGACGATCCGCACATAGCCGTCGGCGTCGACCGTGGCCATGTCGCCCGTACGGAACCAGCCGTCCTCCGTGAGGGCGGCGGCCGTCGCGTCGGGCCGGTTGAGATAGCCGGTGAAGAGGTTCGGTCCGCGCACCTGGATCTCGCCGATGGCGGCCGGGTCGTCGAGCACCGTGCCGTCCTCCTCGACCAGCCGGAGCCCGACGCCGCGCAGGGGCGGGCCGACCGTACCCGGGCGCGCCTCCCCGTCGGCCCGTACGCCCGTGTTCATCAGGGTCTCCGTCATGCCGTACCGCTCGATGACCCGGCGGCCGGTCGCCGCCGCGATCCGCTCGTGGTCGTGGACCGGCAGCGCCGCCGAGCCGGAGACCAGCAGCCGCGCGCCCGCGAGCGCCTTGGTGAGCCCGGGGGAGCCGGCCGGATCACCGAGGGCCTCGGCCAGCCGGTGGTACATCGTCGGCACACCGAAGAGCATCGTGCCCCCGGACAGCAGCTCCCCGGTCACACCCTCGACGGAGAAGCGGCCGAGGTGGCGCACCGAACCGCCCCGGCGCAGCGGGCCGAGCACGCCCAGGATCAGACCGTGCACATGGAACAGCGGCAGGGCGTGGACGAGGACGTCCTCGCCCGTCCACCGCCAGGCGTCCTCCAGCGCGTCCAGCGAGGTGGCGATCGCGCGGCGGGGCAGGATCGCGCCCTTCGGAGGACCCGTGGTGCCGGAGGTGTAGACGATCAGGGCGGGGGCCTCGGGGGAGGGCTCGGGGAAGGAGGCGTCGTCCGGGGGAGCGGCGCCCGTGTCGGTGTCCACCCGTTCGAGCCCCGCCAGCGCGGCCGGGAGCACGTCGGCGGGCCCGGCGAGCACCACCGAGGGCGCGCTGTCGGCGACGATGTGCGCCAGCTCGCGTTCGCCGGTCCTCGGGTTGAGCGGCACGGCCGGCACTCCCGCGCGCAGCGCCGCCGCCACCGCGACGACGGTCTGCGCCGTCGGCGTGGCCCAGACGGCGACCCGCCCCGCACCCGCGATACGGGCCGCGAGCGCGTCCGAGGCGGCGGCCAGCTGTGCGTACGTCAGGGAGTGCGCGCCGAACCGGACGGCTTCCCGGGAAGCCGTGGGGCCGGACAGGTCCTGGAGTGCAGGCAGAAGAGGCGTCACCCGGCGAAGCCTAGGGCCTGCCGGTGCAGGGGCGGCCCGTCAGCCGTCGCGCTGGATGGTCCGCATCCGGCCGTACGCGTACACGCAGCCGGCCAGCGCCAGATCGGACAGCAGCATGAAGCCGATCGAGTACGAGTCCTTGGCGCTGTAGATCGCGCCCATCACCAGCGGCGGTACGAAGCCGCCGAGACCGCCCATCGCGCCGACGATGCCCGTCACGCTGCCCACCTTGGGCTGCGGTGTCACCTGCGAGACCAGCGCGAAGACGCTGCCGCTCGCGGTGCCGAGACCGGCCGCCATGCAGAGCAGCGCGATCGTGCCGCCCGGCACCAGCGGCGGGTCGAACGCCTGGACGATCGCCATCAACGCGGCGGCCAGCAGCGCCACCGAGGTGACCAGCGCCGGGTGGACGCGGTCGGACAGCCAGCCGCCGATCGGCCGGAAGATGACCGTGACCAGGGCGAACCCGGCGGCACGCGTGCCCGCGTCGGTCGGTGAGAGCTCGTACCAGGTCTTCAGGTACGTCGGCAGATAGACCCCGAACGCGACGATGCCGCCGAAGCCGATCGCGTACAGGGCGGACAGTTCCCAGGTCACCCGCAGCTTCCCGGCCTCGCCCAGGCGGTGGGACAGGGTGTCGGACGGGATCGTCCGGCCGGGGCGGTCGGTGATCAGTACGGCCGAGAGGAGCGCGTAGACGACGAGGGCCCCTCCGACCACCAGGAACGGAAGACTGTCGCCGTGGTCGGCGATCCGGGGCGTGAAGTAGCCGGACAGCGCCACACCGCCCATGCCCATACCGAAGATCCCGAGGGCGAAGCCCCGCTTGGCCGGTTCGAACCACGAGTTGACCAGCGGGACACCGATGGCGAACGTGGTGCCGCCGAGCCCCAGCAGAAAGCCGACCGCGAGCATCGCGACGTAGGAGTTCCTCGCCGGGATCAGCAGGAGCACCGGGACGACCGTGAGCGCGGAGACCAGCGGGAACATCAGGCGGGCGCCGTACTTGTCGGTGAGCGCGCCCACCGGGATACGTCCCAGCGAACCGACGAGCACCGGGACGGCGACCAGGAAGGACTGCTCGAAGGAGCTGAGCCCCAGCCTGTCCTTGTAGTCCCCCGACATCGGGGCGATGAGGTTCCAGGCCCAGAAGGTGAGCGCGAAGCCCACCGTGGCCACCACGAGGTTGCGGTACGGGGCAGCGGACGCCTGCGCTGCGGGGACGGGCGGCTGCTTCACGGCGGTATCCACGGCACAAGTCAAGGCCTCGGGCCCGGCGCGGGCCCGTCGGGATGCGCCATGCGGGGCAGAGGCCACCCGTGGACCGGGGACGGGGCGGGGCCGCCCACGGGCCCGGGTTCCGGGCTCCATACCGTCGCTTTTCCGCCCATGCTGCGACAATCGCAGTATGGACAGGCTCGACAGAGAAATCCTCTCCGTCCTCCAGGAGGATGCGCGGATCTCGTACCGAGACCTGGGCGTACGCGTGGGACTCAGCGCCAACGCCGCGGGCGACCGGGTACGCCGCATGCGCCGCGACGGAGTGATCCGCGGATTCACCGTCATCGTCGATCCGGCCGCCGACACCCGCTCCGGCCTGGTCGTCTTCATCGATGTGTCCCTGCGCCTCGACACGACGAACGAGGAGTTCGAGCGCTCGGTGCTGATGCTCCCGGGCATCACGGAAGTGGTGCACGTGACGGGCGGCCACGACTACCTCGTCCGTGCGACGGCGGCGGACCCGGGCGCCCTGGACACGCTGCTGCGGCGGCTGAAACGGGAGGCGGGCGTCGCCCACTCCACCACCCGGATCGCCCTCAGAGCGGCGCCTGCCAGGTGACGGTCTGCGACCGCGTGCCGTCCTCCTCGCGCCCGTCGTCCGCGACCACCAGACGCACCGCCGCACCCGTGGGCGTACGCACCGTCGCGTCCACCTCGACCTCGATCGCACAGACCCCGGACCGCCGGTGCGCGGCGGCAAGGGCGCCGCGCAGCGTGGCGAGGAGGTCCGTGCTCGCGGGCTCCCCGACGAGTGCGTCGACGGCGCCCGTGAAGTGCACGGACGGCTGGAAGCCGAGCACGGCCGCCGCGCCCCCCGTCTCGCGCAGGACCCGGCCCCGGAAGGTGGTGGGTGCCTCGGCGGGCGGCTGCTGAAGGGCGAAGATCGTGGTCCGGACCTCCTGGATGGTGGAGTCCAGCTCGTCGACGGCCCTGCCGAGGAGGTCGTCGGTTTCCGGGGAGGCGGCCCGGCGGCGGGTCGACTCCAGCATCATCTCGGTCGCGAACAGCCGCTGGACCACCAGATCGTGCAGATCGCGGGCGATCCGGTCGCGGTCCTCGTAGACCGCGAGCTGTTCCCTGTGGTGCTGGGAGTCCGCGAGGACCAGAGCCAGGGCGGCGTGCGAGGCGAACCGCGAGGCGAGCATCCGCTCCACGGCCGAATACGGGGGCTCGCCCCGGCCCCGGGGCAGGGCCAGGGTGCCGATCAGCCGGCCCCCGCTCTGGAGCGGCAGCATCATGCTGGGGCCGAACCGGGACCGTACCGGCGTCGTCATCCGGGGGTCGGACGCCGAGTCGTCGATGAAGACGGGTTCGCCTCCCAGGAGCTGGGCGAGGACGGGGGAGCCCGGCTCGATGACCGTACCGACGATGCCGGCCGGGTCGCCGGGGGTGGACGCCGTGACGATCTCCATCCCGCCCTCCGCGGTCGCCTGGAGGATCACCCCGGCCGAGGCCCCGGCCAGCACCCTGGCCTGTTCCGCGACGGTCATCAGGGCGTCCGTGGCATCGGTGCGGGTCAGCAGGGCGGTGGTCACGGCGGCGGAGCCCTCGATCCAGCGCTCCCGCCGGCGTGCCGTCTCGTAGAGGCGGGCGTTGCCGAGCGCGATGCCCGCCTGGGAGGCGAGGACCCGCAGCAGCGCCGCATCCGTGTCGTCGAAGCGCCCGGTGCGCTTGTCCGCGAGGTAGAGGTTGCCGAACACCTCGTCGTGCACCCGGATCGCGACCCCGAGGAACGAGCGCATCGCGGGGTGCCCCGGCGGCACGCCGCAGGCGCGCGGATCGGTGCTCACGTCGTCGCAGAACAGCGGTCGCGGGTCGTCGGCGAGGAGACCGATGACACCGCGGTGGCCGTCAGGAAGCCGGCCGATGCGCCGCCGTTCCGCGTCGGTGAGACCGGCCGTGTACAGCTCGGTGATGCGGTCGCGCGCGGGGTCGATGACACCGAGGGCCCCGTAGCGCGCCTCGGTCAGCGCGGTGGCGGTGTCCACGATCTGCTGGAGCGTGGCGCGCTGGTCGAGCTCGGACCCGACGCTGAGCACCGCCTCCAGCAGTTCGGGCAGCCGGGGCGGTGCGGCACGCCGCACACCCGCCGCCTCGTCGTCCCGCCCGGGGTTTCGCTTCGTGACCTGCTCCGTGTCGTGCGCCGGGTCCTGGGGTGAATCCTGGGGTGGGTCCTGCTCCGTGCCCTGTGCCGTGCATTCCCGGGGCATGCGCTCCCCCTTCGGGGCCGCCGGCTGTCAGCCGGCGAGCGGGTCGAGGACCATCGGCTGGATCTTGCCTTCCAGCATGGCACCGAGGCCGAGCACCGAGCACACGTCCGGCCGCTCGGCGATCTGCACCGGCATGCCCGTCGCGTCGCGCAGCATCTGGTCGAGGCCGGGCAGCAGCGCGCTGCCGCCGACCATCATGATGCCGCGGTCCGCGAGGTCGGCCACCAGATCGGGCGGGCAGTCGCGCAGCACCTTGCCGAGCCCGTCCAGCACGGCGGTGAGCGGGGTGTGGATGGCCTGCCGGACGGCGGCGGTGTCGACCTGCACCGAGCGGGCCAGGCCGGTGGCCACGTCGCGGCCGTGGATCTCGGTCAGGGCGGGGCCCTTGGGCGTCAGGCCGTTGCCGCTGAGCGCCAGTTGCAGGGGGCGCACGGACTGGCTGGGAAGCATCAGCTCGTGGTGCTGGCGCAGGTGCTGGATGATCGCGTGGTCGATCGCGTTGCCCCCGACCGGAATCCGTACGGCGGTCACGATCGACCCGAGCGAGAGCACGGCGATCTGGGTGGTGGCCGCCCCGCACACCATGATCATGGTGGCGGTCGGCTGCTCCACGGGCAGGCCGCAGCCGACGGCCGCGGCGATCAGGGTGTCGACCAGTTCGACCCGCCGTGCACCGAGCCCGACGAGGGTCTCGACGGCGGCGCGCTGGGCGAGCGGATCACTGTCGTGCGGAGTGCAGGCGGCGGCGCGCAGCCGGGGCTTGCGGCGCAACTGGCGGCGCAGCTTCTCGCCGAGCAGATGGCGCAGCATGCGCTGGGCCATCTCGATGTCGACGACGGTTCCGCCGGAGACCGGGCGGGCCACCCGGATGTAGGCGGGCGTCCGGCCGGTCATCTGTTCGGCGAGCGCGCCGACGGCGATGAGCGAGCCGGTACGGGTGTTCACGGCGGCGACACTCGGCTCGTCGACGACGAGCCCCAGCCCCTTGACGTACACACGGGTCCTCGCGGCCCCGAGATCGACGGCGATGTGGCAACGGCGCAACTGCTCAAGACTGACGGTCACGGCAGGTTCTCCCGAGAACGCTGGGACGGGGCACCGGCGGCAGCCGGTTCTCCTTGCATCGTCGTCCCCGGGGAGGCGTCGCGCGCGCTGGGATGAGCCGTAGGGGGGTATCGAGCTGACGGTGTGACAGATCAGCCGGGCAGCAGCCGCTGGAACAGTCCCCAGGTGAACTCCGCGACGTAAGGCCGCCCGCTGCCGGGCTCTGTGATCGCCAGCGCCCACCGGGTCGGCGCGCTGCCCTCCATCGGCCTGGCCGGCGCGAAGGCCCTGGCCACCTCGTCCACGGTGCACGACCAGGGGCGCAGGTCATCGACGGTCCGCAGCTCGGGTCCGGCCGCCCCGGGCGCGCGGACCAGCCACTCGTTCCACACGGCTCCGCCGGGCGCGGCCATCACCTCGAACCGCAGAGCGGGCCAGAGCGGCACCGGCCAGAACAGCGCGTCGCATTCCAGGTCGCCGACCTTGCGGCGTACGGAGAGCTCGGGCTCCCCGAGTACGGAGCGGTAGCGGCGCAGCGTCCCCCGGCCCCGGGGCGCGCGCACCATGGCCTGCCAGCGGCGGTTGGCCTCCCGCATATCGGCGAGTGAGGCGCTCAGTTCGTGGCGGGCGTCCTCGACCAGCTCCGGCTGGTGATCGGCCATCCGGCGCAGCAGGACGAGCTGGAATTCGAGCGGCCCGAACGGGGCGGGAGCGGTCATGACGCCCATCCTCCCGCGTGTGCCGCTTATCGGAGCGGTGTCACGCGTATCGGACTCCCACGCCGTGGACGGGCGGCTTCCACACACGATCCTCACCTGAGCGGCTTCCTCCGTTGATCCGCGCGCGTCTACTCTGCGGGCGCCATGGATTACTGCCACCCGTGCCGACGACACCTCAACGGCGCTCTGGCGTGCGCCGGGTGCGGAACCCCCGCCGAGGCGCTCGGCCCCTACGCCACCCCCGCGTACTCCGGCCACGAACCGGAGCCGCAGGGTGATTCCCGTGAGCCCTCGGTGGCCCCGGGGCGCCGCCGCCGTGCGGCGGAGCCCGTACGCGGCCGGAGCGCCGGGCGCGGCACCGGGAAGCGCGGGGGGCGGGCCAGGAGCGAGGGGCGCGGCCACCGGCGACGCGGCCGTACGGCGCTGATCGCGGCGCTGGGGGTCGTGCTCGCGGTCGGGGCGCTGGGCGTGACCCGGCTGGCCACCGCACCGGAGGGCGACAGCGGCGCCGCGGAGTACGTACGCGAGGCCACCGCGCCGGTCGAACCCGCCCCCGAGCTCTCGGCCGGCGTCACCCCCGACCACCCCGGACCGGTGGAGAGCCTTTCCGCGCGCCCCACGACCCCCGCCGGCACCACGGGGAGCGGCACGGCGAAGCCCTCCGGCACGGCGGAGCCCACCGAGAAGCCCGGCAGCTTCACCGCGTCGGCCACCCCCTCGCCCTCCGGCTCCGCCTCCACGACCGCGGCGCCCGCCCCCGACGACAGCGACGCCCCGGCCGACCCGTCCGACCCCGCGAGCGAGCCCGCCCCGCCCGCCCCCCAGGAGCCCTCGCCCTCGCCCCCGGCCCCGGATCCGGAGCCGACCGAGACGTGCGACTGGTTCCTGTGGTGGTGCACCTGACGGGCGGGTGAACCCCTCCGGTCACGGCACTAGGAGCCCGTGTCCGCGCCCAGCATGCGGCGCAACAGATCCCGCAGCACGGTCCGTTCCTCGTCCGACAGCTCGGCGAGCGGCTCACGGGCGAAGCCGAGGGCCTCGCGCAACTGGCGCGCGGTTCCGGTGCCCTCCTCGGTGGGGGCGGCCAGCTTCACCCGCCGGTCGGAGGGGTCGGGCCGGCGCTCGACGAGGCCCCGCGCCTCCAGCCGGTCGACTATGCCGGTGATGTTCGACGGCTCGCACCGCAGCTTCCGGGCGACCTTCCGCATGGGCATGGGTTCCAGGGAGAGCAGTCCGAGCACCCGGGCCTGCGCGCCGGTGAGCGAGTGTGCGGCGGCTGCCCGCTCGTACTCCTCGTAGTAGCGCGCCACTACGGTGCCGATCAGCTCGACCACTTCGAGGGTCACGGGGTCTGTGCGCGGGGTGGCCATGACACACAGGATACCCACTTGCTTGACAAGGTGAAATATTCAGGAGCATGGTTGTTTCACATCATGAAGCATTTTCTGCTTCCCCCGGAAGGCACCTAGGAGACCCGGCCCATGTCTGCAGCACTTCCCACCTCCAGCCGCGAATGGCACCTCGTCGCCCGCCCGAGCGGCTGGCCCGTGGCCGAGGACTTCGCGCTGCGTGAGGCTCCCGTCACCGCCCCGGCCGAGGGCCGCGTCCTCGTCCGCAATCTGCACTTCTCGGTCGACCCCTACATGCGCGGACGCATGAACGACGTGAAGTCGTACACCCCGCCCTTCAAGCTCGACCAGCCCATGGAGGGCGGCGCGGTCGGCGAGGTCATCGCCTCCAACGCCGAGGGATTCGCCGTGGGCGACCACGTCCTGCACGGCCTGGGCTGGCGGGAGTACGCCGACGTCCCCGCCAAGCACGCGGTGAAGGTCGACGCCTCGCTCGCCCCGCTCTCCGCCTACCTCGGCGTGCTCGGCATGACCGGACTCACCGCCTACGCGGGCCTGTTCGAGGTCGCCTCCTTCAAGGAGGGCGACACGGTCTTCGTCTCCGGCGCTGCCGGTGCCGTCGGCAGCCAGGTCGGCCAGCTGGCGAAGATCAAGGGCGCCGCGCGGGTCATCGGCTCTGCGGGCTCCGACGACAAGGTCAAGCTCCTCGTCGAGGAGTACGGCTTCGACGCCGCCTTCAACTACAAGAACGGCCCCGTCGCCCAGCAGCTGCGCGAAGCCGCCCCGGACGGGATCGACGTCTACTTCGACAACGTCGGCGGCGAGCACCTGGAGGCGGCGCTCTCCTCGTTCAACGTGCACGGCCGCGCCACCATCTGCGGAATGATCGCCCAGTACAACGCCACCGAGCCCACCCCCGCCCCCCGTAACCTCGCGCTGGTCATCGGCAAGCGGCTGCGCCTGCAGGGCATGCTGGTGGGCGACCACGCCGCGCTCCAGCCGCAGTTCGTGCGGGACGTCGCCGGCTGGCTGGCCTCCGGTGAGCTGAAGTACCGCGAGACGACCGTCGAGGGCATCGAGAACGGCTTCGAGGCGTTCCTCGGGCTGATGCGCGGCGAGAACACCGGCAAGATGATCGTCTCGCTGGTCTGACCGCCATCCGGCCGCTCCGGGCCACCCGTTAGGCTCTCCGGCAGGCCGTCGCGATCGTGGGCGCGAGTCGCGGCGCATCAGCAGGAGGAATCCTCGGCATGACCATTCAGCAGATAGACGTCGCCTACACCGCGGTCGCCACCGCGGAGAACGGCCGCGACGGCCGTGTCTCCACCGACGACGGCAAGCTCGACGTCGTCGTCAACCCGCCGAAGGAGATGGGCGGCAGCGGAGCGGGTACCAACCCGGAGCAGCTCTTCGCGGCGGGCTACAGCGCCTGCTTCCAGGGCGCCCTCGGTGTGGTCGCCCGCCAGGAGAAGGCGGACATCTCCGGCTCGACCGTGACCGCTACGGTCGGCATCGGCAAGACGGAGGCGGGCGGCTTCGGCCTGGAGGTCGCGATCACCGCGACCATCCCGAACGTCGACAGGGCCACGGCCCAGTCGCTGATCGAGAAGGCCCACCAGGTCTGCCCGTACTCGAGCGCGACCCGCGGCAACATCAGGGTCGAGCTCTCGGCCGCCTGACCCGCACCACGCGCGAAGGGCCGCACCCTGGAACGGGGTGCGGCCCTCCGTGCGTTACGCGCCGGCCTTGCGCTTGTTCCAGACGTCGAAGCCGACCGCGGCGAGCAGCACGAGCCCCTTGATGACCTGCTGGTAGTCGGTTCCGATACCGACCAGCGACATCCCGTTGTTGAGGACGCCGAGGACCAGGCCGCCGATCACGGCCCCCATCACCGTGCCGACACCGCCGCTCATCGAGGCGCCGCCGATGAAGGCCGCCGCGATCGCCTCCAGTTCGAAGTTGAGGCCCGCCTGCGGGGTGCCCGCGTTCAGCCGGGCCGCGTAGACGCAGCCGGCGAGCGCCGCGAGGACGCCCATGTTGACGAAGACGAGGAAGGTGACCTTCTTGTCCTTGACCCCCGAGAGCATCGCCGCGGCCTTGTTGCCGCCGAGCGCGTACACATGACGGCCGACGACCGCGTTGCGCATGACGTACCCGAGGCCGAGCAGCAGCGCGCACATGATCAGCATGACCACGGGCACCCCGTGGAAGCTCGCGAGCGTCAGCGTGAAGGCGACGACCGCGGCGGTCATCGCCACGCACTTCGCCGCCCACAGGCCGGCCGGCAGCACCTCCAGCTCGTACGCCAACTGGCGCTTGCGGTCCCGCCATTCGCGAAGCAGCAGGAAGGCGATCGTGGCCAGGCCGATGAGGAGTGTGGGGTTGTGGTACTGCGTGTACGGACCCATCTCCGGGATGAAGCCCTTGGCGATCTTCTGGAAGCCCTCGGGGAACGGCGACAGGGACTGGCCCCCGAGCACGATCTGCGTCAGGCCGCGGAAGAGCAGCATGCCGGCCAGTGTCACGATGAACGAGGGGATGCCGAGGTACGCGATGAAGTAGCCCTGCCACGCGCCGGCGGCCGCGCCGATCAGCAGCGAGAGGACGAGCGCGAGGACCCAGGGCATGTCGTGTTTGACCATCATCACCGCCGACATGGCGCCGACGAAGGCCACCAGCGAGCCGACGGACAGATCGATGTGACCGGAGATGATCACGATCATCATCCCGATCGCCAGGATGAGGATGTAGCCGTTCTGCTGGATCAGGTTGGAGACGTTGTTCGGCAGCAGCAGCGTGCCGTCGGTCCATATCTGGAACAGCACGACGATGAAGACGAGGGCGATGAGCATGCCGTACTGGCGCATGTTCGTCCGCACGCTCCGTGCGAGCACCTGAAGGGCGGGCTGCGTCACGGACGGCGGGGTGGCGTCCTTGGGCGGGGTGGCGGTGGTCATGGCGGCCTCAGCTTCTGTTCTCTGACGTCTGGCGCGTCATCCGGCGCATCAGGGCTTCCTGGGTGGCGTTGGCCCGGTCGATCTCACCGGTCAGCCGGCCTTCGGCCATCGTGTAGATCCGGTCGCACATGCCGAGGAGTTCGGGCAGCTCCGAGGAGATGAAGAGCACCGCCTTGCCGTCGGCCGCGAGCCTGTCGATGACGCTGTAGATCTCGAACTTCGCCCCGACGTCGATCCCTCGGGTCGGCTCGTCGAGGATCAGTACCTCGGGGTCGGCGTGGACCCACTTGCTCAGTACGACCTTCTGCTGGTTGCCGCCGGAAAGCCGGCCCACCTGCTCGAAGACCGTGGGCGCCTTGATGTTCATCGAGGCGCGGTAGCGCTCGGAGACCCGGCGCTCGTGGTGCTCGTCGACGATGCCGCGCCTGGCCATGCCGGGCAGCGAGGCGAGCGACACGTTGCGGTTGATGTTGTCGATGAGGTTCAGGCCGTACGTCTTGCGGTCCTCGGTGACGTACGCGATGCCCGCCGCGACCGCCTCCGGCACGGTCTTCGTACGGACCGCCCGGCCGTTGACCTCCACGTCCCCGGCGACGTAACTCCCGTACGACCGGCCGAACACCGACATGGCCAGCTCGGTACGGCCCGCGCCCATCAGGCCCGCGATCCCGACGATCTCGCCCCGGCGCACGGTCAGCGAGACGTCGTCGACGACCTTGCGCTGGTGGTCGACGGGATGCCGGACGGTCCAGCCGCTCACCTTCAGCGCCGTGGCGTGCTCGCCCTCGTACCTCGTCCGCTCGGGGAAGCGGTGATCGAGGTCGCGGCCGACCATGCCGCGGATGATCCGGTCCTCCGACAGCTCCGGCTCCGCCTCCGCGGTGTCCCGTACCGTCAGCGTCTCGATGGTCCGCCCGTCGCGCAGGATCGTCACCGAGTCGGCGATCTCCCGGATCTCGGTCAGTTTGTGGGAGATGATGATGCTCGCGATGCCCTGCCCGCGCAGCCCCCGCAGGAGGGTGAGGAGCTTGGCGCTGTCCTCGTCGTTGAGCGCGGCGGTCGGCTCGTCCAGGATGAGCAGCTTCACCTCCTTCGACAGGGCCTTGGCGATCTCCACCAGCTGCTGCTTGCCGACGCCGATGTCCGAGATCGGGGTCTGCGGGTTCTCCGGCAGGCCCACCCGTCTGAGCAGGCGCGAGGCCTCCCGCAGCGTCCCGTTCCAGTCGATGAACCCGCGCCTGCCCCGCTGTTCGTTGCCGAGGAAGATGTTCTCGGCGATCGACAGATGGGGGACGAGCGCCAGCTCCTGGTGGATGATCACGATGCCGTGCCGCTCGCTGGCCCGGATGTCCTTGAACGCGACGGGCTCGCCCTCGAAGCGGATCTCGCCCTCGTAACTGCCGTGCGGATGGACTCCGCTGAGGACCTTCATCAGGGTGGACTTGCCCGCGCCGTTCTCCCCGCAGATCGCGTGGATCTCCCCGGCGCGGACGGTCAGATTCACCTCGGAGAGTGCCGTGACCCCGGGAAAGGTCTTGGTGATGGAGCGCATCTCCAGGGCGGGGCGGCTCACTTGAGCTGTCCCGCGGTGAAGTACCCCTCGTCGACGAGGAGCTGGGTGTTGGACTTGTCGATGGAGACGGGCTTCAGCAGGTACGACGGCACGGTCTTCACGCCGTTGTTGTAGTCGGTCACGTTGTTGACCTCGGGCTTCTTCCCGGTGAGGACCGCGTCGCCCATCTGTACGGCCTGCTTGGCGAGCTCGCGGGTGTCCTTGAAGACCGTCTGCGTCTGCTCGCCCGCGATGATCGACTTGATGGAGGCGAGCTCGGCGTCCTGGCCGGTGACGACCGGCAGGTCCCCGCCGCCGTACCCGGCGCTCTTCAGGGCCGAGATGATGCCGATCGAGATGCCGTCGTACGGCGAGAGGACCGCGTCGACCTTCTCGGTGCCGTAACTCTTGCTGATCAGGTCGTCCATCCGCTTCTGCGCGGTGCCGCCGTCCCAGCGCAGCGTGGTGGCCTGGTTCAGCTTCGTCTGCTTGCTGCGGACCACGAGCTGCCCGGACTCCAGGTACGGGGTGAGCACCTTCATGGCGCCGTTCCAGAAGTACTTGGTGTTGTTGTCGTCGGGCGACCCGGCGAAGAACTCGATGTTGAACGTCTCGCCGGAGTCCTTCTCCGGCTTCTTCAGCCCGAGACGGTCCAGGATGTACTGGCCCTGGAGCTCGCCGACCTTCTCGTTGTCGAAGGAGGCGTAGTAGTCGATGTACTTCGTGCCCGTGATGAGGCGGTCGTAGGAGATCACGGGGATCTTCGCGTCGTGCGCCTTCTGGAGGACGTCGGAGAGGGCGGAACCGTCGATCGCTCCGACGACGAGCAGCCGGTGTCCCTTGGTGATCATGTTCTCCAGCTGGGCGACCTGGTTCTCCACCTTGTCGTCGCCGTACTGGAGGTCGGTCTTGTAACCGGCCTTCTTGAACTGCGCGGCCATGTTCTGGCCGTCGGCTATCCAGCGCTCCGAGGCTTTGGTCGGCATGGCGAGACCGATGGTCCCGCCCTGTGCGTCATCGGCCCGGTACCGGCTGCCACCCCTGGCCTCCTGGCCGCAGGCGGTCAGAACAAGCCCCAGGGTGACGGCGGTTGCGGCTACGGCGGCTCCGCGTATACGCATCGTGTTCAGTGCCTCTCAGTGGTGCCGGGCAGGGCCGGGCTGGTCGGGAAGCGGTGCAGCTCGCCCGGCAGCCGGGAGCCGAGCGGCGACATGCCGCCGTCGGCGCCGTGCCGGGCGAGCAGGTCGAGTACGAGCCGGCCGCGGCGGACCCGCTCCCGCGCGGTGGCGAGCGCGAGCTCGCGCAGGTGCCGGCCGTAGGGGTAGATGCCGGGCGTCCTGCTGAGCCCGAACTTCAGGTAGAGCGGGGCGCCGCGCCGGATCAGCTCGGCGGCCTCGTACATCCGGACGTACCCGCCGAGGTCGTCCGGCGCCTCGACATACAGGTCGAGGGGTACGCGGCTGGCCCGCCGGATCTCCGTGAAGTGGGCGAGCGTCAGGTCGGAGGGCACGTTCACCGAGTCGGCGCCGAGCCGTTCCTGGACCTGTACGGCGGCCGGGTTCACCGCGCCGATCAGCGCGGACACCTTGAGCGTGGTGCCGGCGGGCAGCAGCCCTTCGTCCCGCATCCGGTGCAGGGTCCACAGGACCCCTTCGTCGGCGACGAGCAGGCACGTCACCCCCAGCTCGGTCGCCCTCACGGCATCCTCGACACAGCCGGCCAGGGCGTCGTGCCCACGGGCCCGCAGGCCCGCGCCGCCGGAATCCGTCCGTGTGGACGCGCCGGTGTCCCAGGTACCGCGCGGTCCGGTGAACAGGCACAGCTCGATGCCGCGTTCGGCGCAGCCCGCCACCATCTCGGTGATCTCGGCATCGGTGAGCATCCAGATGCCGCTGCCCTGGCTGATCCGGTGGACGGGGACGTCGAGTTCGGCGGCCTCCTTCAGGACGACGGAGAGCGCCTCCGGTCCCTCCACGGACGGGATCTCGGTACGCCAGCTGCCCCCGTCCGGGAAGGAGTGGGGCGAGGCGTCGGCGGGGGACAGGGCCGCGGCGCCGAGGCCGAGCGCGGTGAGCGCGGAGCCGCCGGGGCGGCGGGGGCCGGAGGGAGAAGCTGTGGCGTCGTTCACGGCTGGTCCTTCATATTCGATATTTCGGACATGGTTCGAAACGGTGGATGTACGCCGGTACGGAGGCCGTCGGCCGCCTCCGTACCGGCGTACGGATCAGGGCGGAGCCGTCACGGGCGCAGCAGCACCTTCCCGGTCTCCGGGTCCCCGGCGCCGACGAGGGCCACGGCCTCCGCGAACCGTTCCAGCGGGAACTCGTGGGTGATCAGCGGCGCCGGGTCGAGGAGCCCGGCGGTGAACGCCCGCACCGCGTACGACCAGGCCGCCGACGGCGCCCCGAACACGCTGCGCACGGTGAGCTGGCTCAGCGACAGATGCACCGGGTCGATCCCGACGGCCCCCGGGGCGAACATGCCCGTGAGCACCACGCGGCCGCCGCGCCGCGCCAGCAGACAGGCGTCGGCGGCGGTGGTCGCCGCCCCCGCGGTCTCCACGACCAGGTCGTAGCGGCCGCGCAGCTCCTCGGACCGCTTCGGGGTACGGGTGTCGCCCGCCCCGAACTCCAGCGCCAGGGAGGCCCGTTCCTCCCGTGGATCGATCACGGTCAGCTCCCCGGGCGACACGGCCGCCAGCAGCTGCACGGCGAGCAGCCCCAGCGTCCCCGCGCCCACCACCGCGACGCGCTCACCCGGCTCGGGCGCCCCGGCCCGCACCGCGGCGGCGACCACGGCGGCAGGCTCCAGCAGGGCGGCGGCCCGCAGATCGGCGTCGTCGGCCAGCGGGTGCAGCAGCCGGGCCGGGACCACCACATGGTCGGCGAAGGCGCCGGGCCGGGTGAACCCCGTCTCGTCGTACCCGGCCGTGCACAGCGAGGTCTCCCCGCAGCGGCACCGTTCGCACCGCCCGCACGCCCTGAATCCCTCCGCGACCGTCCGGCGGCCGGTCAGCGCCGGATCGACGCCCGGGCCCACCGCGTCGACGGTGCCGGACCACTCGTGCCCCGGCACCACCGGATAGCGGACATAGGCCGCGTCGCGATGACCGTCGTACACCTCGCGGTCGCTCATGCAGATCCCGGCCGCGGCGACCCGCACCCTGACCTCGCCGGGCCCCGGCTCGGGCAGGGGGCCCGTGGCGAGCCGGTGCTGCCCCGGCCGGTCCACGACCAACGAGCGCGAAAGGGGGCTCACTTGGGCTGCCTCTTCTCCCAGCCGTCCGCCCACAGGTCGAACCTGGCCTGCTGCTGCGGGAATTCGGCCGCGGCGTCCACGTCGAGCTCCACGCCGAGCCCCGGGGCGTGCGACAGCTCGAAGCAGCCGGTGGCGGGGTCGACCTGCGGTGCGCCCTTCACGACCTTCTTGATGTCGGCGTCGGCGAAGTCGTTGAAGTGTTCGAGGATCTTGAAGTTGGGCGTGCAGCCGGCCAGCTGGAGACTGGCGGCGGTCAGCACGGAGCCGCCCACGTTGTGCGGGGCGACCAGCGTGTAGTGGGTCTCGGCGGTCGCGGCGAGCTTGCGGGCCTCCAAAATGCCGCCGATGTGGCCGAGGTCCGGCTGGATGATGTCGGCGGCCTGCGACTCGAAGAGCTCACGGAACTCGATCCGGTCGTGGATGCGTTCGCCGGTCGCGATCGGCAGATCGACCTTCTCGGCGACCTTGCTCAGCGCCTTGAGGTTCTCCGGCGGCACCGGCTCCTCCAGCCACGCGGGCCGGAACGGCGCCATCTCGCGGGCGATCCGCACGGCGGTCGACGGGCTGAACCGGCCGTGCATCTCCAGCATCAGCTCGGTGTCGGGGCCGATGGCGTCCCGCACGGCCTCGATGAGGGACACCGCGTACCGGGTCTCCTCCTGCCCCAGCTCGAAGTGGCCCGTGCCGAACGGGTCGATCTTCAGCGCGCGGTAGCCGCGCTCCACGACGCCCTGCGCGGCCTTGTGGTAGGCCTCCGGAGTCCGCTCGGTGGTGTACCAGCCGTTCGCGTACGCCTTGACCCGGTCGGTGACCTTCCCGCCGAGCAACTGCCAGACCGGGACGCCCAGCGCCTTGCCCTTGATGTCCCAGCACGCCATCTCGACGACCGCGATACCGGACATGACGATCTCCCCGGCCCGCCCGTAGTCGCCGTACTTCATGCGGCGTACGAGATCCTCCACCGCGAACGGGTCGGAGCCGGCGATGTGGTTCGCGGACGCCTCGTGCAGATACCCCACCAGCGCGTCCGTGCGTCCGAGCATCCGGGTCTCCCCGACGCCGGTGAGGCCCTCGTCGGTGTGGACCTGGACGTAGGTGAGGTTGCGCCATGGTGTGCCGACGACATGCGTGCTGATTCCGGTGATGCGCACGGAAGACGCCTCTCGCTCTGTTCGATATTTCGTCACTCGTTCGAAATGCTGGCGTGACCGTAATGACGGGCCCGGGCACGTGTCAATGGTTCGCGCAAGTACGCTGACCCGCATGAGCGATCTCGGGGTGGGCTTCGGCTATCTGATGAAGGGTCAGCGCTGGGTGTCCCGGCATGGCCGGTGGTTCGGATTCGGTCTGCTGCCCGGGCTGATCACGCTGGTCGTATACGCGGGTGCGCTGATCGGACTCGGTTACGGCGCCGACGACTTCGTGGGCTGGGCGACCCCGTTCGCCGACGACTGGTCCTCGCCCTGGCTGGGCCTCCTACGCAACACCCTCGTCGTACTGGTCTTCGTCTTCGGCCTGTTCCTCGCCGTGATCACGTTCACCGCCGTGACGCTCCTGGTCGGCCAGCCCTTCTACGAGTCGCTCTCCGAGGAGGTCGACCGCAGCGAGGGCGGCGAGGTGCCCGAGTCGGGGCTGCCGCTCTGGCGCGAACTGTGGATCTCCGCAAGCGACTCCGTCCGCATCCTGCTGCGAGTCGCGCTGTACGGGGTGCTGCTCTTCGCCCTCGGATTCATCCCGGTCGCCGGGCAGACCGTGGTCCCCGCGATCGGCTTCTGCGTCTCCGGATACTTCCTCGCCCAGGAACTCACCTCGGTCGCCCTCCAGCGCCGGGGCATGGTCCTGGCCGACCGGCTCGCCCTGCTGCGCGGCCGGCGCCTGCTGGTCCTCGGGTTCGGCGTCCCCCTCGCGCTCTCCTTCCTCGTCCCGTTCGTCGCGGTGTTCCTGATGCCGGGCGCCGTGGCCGGAGCCACGCTCCTGGTCCGGGACCTGGCGGGGGTGCCAGGGGGCGTGGACCCGAACGCCGCGCGATCCCCGTACACCCTCGAAAAGGACTGAGAGCGGACCGTACCCATGACCGAGATATTCGCCGTCGCCGTCATCACCGTGCTCGCCGTCATCAGCCCCGGCGCCGACTTCGCGATGGTCGTACGCAACAGCTATCTGTACGGCCGTACGACCGGCCTCCTGGCCGCCACCGGAGTCGCCGCGGGCGTCCTCGTCCACGTCACGTACACGATGCTCGGCGTCGGCCTGCTGATCGCGTCATCGACTGCCCTGTTCACGGCGATCAAGCTGGCGGGAGCGGCCTACCTCGTCTACATCGGGGTCCGCACGTTCTTCGCCCGCGACGACCTCACCGTCGACCTGGCCTCGAAGCCCGAGCTGAGCCCGTTCGGCGCGCTGCGCGCCGGCTTCCTCACCAATGTGCTGAACCCCAAGACCACGCTCTTCGTCGTCTCCACGTTCACCCAGGTCGTCGGCCCGGACACGGCCGTCTGGCAGCAGGCGGGCTACGGACTGTTCATGTCCGTGGCGCACTTCGGCTGGTTCGGCCTGGTAGCGCTCTTCTTCTCCCACTCGCATCTGCGCACCGCGATGCTGCGCTGGCAGAAGGTCCTCAACCGCACCATCGGCTCCGTGCTCGTGGGCCTCGGCGTCACCCTGGGTCTGGCCCGCTGACGCCGTCCCGCCCGCCCCGCAGCAGCCGCAGGAAGTCCCGGAACGCCCCCGGCATGTCCACCGTGTCCGGGTCCAGCAGCCACTGGTACTGCAAACCGTCCATCACCGCCACCAGCAGCGTGGCCGCCCGCTCCGGAGTCAGCCCGCCCGGCAGCTCCTCGCCGTACTCGGCCCGGAGCGAGGCCGCCATGTCCGCGCGGACCTGCGTGTAGCGCAGGGTGAAGAACTCCCGCGCCGGGTGCTCCTCCGTCACGCTCTCGCCGAGCAGGGCCGAGAACGTCTGGACGATGGCGGGGCGCATCGCGTTGTACTCCACGAGCGAGCCCAGCAGTTCGAGCGGCCACGGGCCCTCGCCGCGGCTTCCGCCGCCGCCGGTGTCCCACCGGTCGCGGTCCTCCAGCACGGCGACGAGCAGCGCTTCCTTGGTGGGGAAGTAGTGCAGGAGCCCCTGCTGGCTGAGGCCCACCCGTTCGGCCACCGCGCTCAGGGTGGCCCCCCGGTAGCCGCGCTCGGCGATGACTTCGAGCGTGGCGCGGAGGATCTCCGCCCGCCGCTCCTCGCTCCTGGCCCGTACCATCGCCGGCCCCTTTCCGTGCGCATCGGCCCCTGTCAGCAGGACCGTACGGCATCCCAAGGGCGCACAGAGCTCGTGTGATAACGGAATGGTAACTAAAACTACCGGCCTACCTGGATCGACGTCACTATGGAGACCTTCGCAGTAACTCGACGAGGAGGTACGGCCGTGGCAGACGCGTCCACATCCAGCACGCCCGAGGCGGTCCGCGCGGCCGCGGTGGAAGCGGCGCTCGCCGCGCTCGGCCTCGACGACAAGGCGCGGCTCCTGGCCGGCCAGGACATGTGGTCGCTGCCCGCGCTGCCCGCGATCGGACTCCGGTCGCTCGTCATGTCCGACGGCCCGATCGGCGTCCGCGGGGTCCGCTCGACCGCCGACGACCCCTCCGTCGCCCTGCCCTCACCCACCGCCCTCGCCGCGGCCTGGGACCCCGCACTCGCCCGCCGGGCCGGCAGGCTGCTCGCCCAGGAGGCCCGCCGCAAGGGCGTCCACGTCCTCCTGGCGCCCACCGTCAACCTGCACAGGTCCCCGCTCGGCGGCCGTCACTTCGAGGCGTACAGCGAGGACCCCTACCTCACGGGCGAGATCGGCACCGGCTATGTGCGCGGTGTGCAGGAGGGCGGAGTCGGCACCACCGTCAAGCACTTCGTCGCCAACGACGCCGAGACGGACCGCTTCACCGTCGACAACATCGTCGCGCCGCGCCCCCTGCGCGAGCTCTACCTCGCGCCCTTCGAACGGATCGTCAAGAATGCCCACCCGTGGGGCATCATGGCCGCCTACAACCAGGTCAACGGCTCCACCATGACCGAGCACCACTACCTCCAGAACGCGGTGCTGCGCGGCGAATGGGGCTTCGACGGCTTCATCGTCTCCGACTGGCTGGCCGCCCGCTCCACCGTCGGCGCCGTCACCGGCGGCCTCGACGTCGCGATGCCGGGGCCCAGGACGGTCTACGGCGACGCGCTCGCCGCCGCCGTCAGGGCCGGTCAGGTCGACGAGGCGGTGGTCGACGGCGCCGTACGCAACGTCCTGCTGCTCGCCGCCCGCGTCGGCGTCCTCGACGGCGCCCCGCCCGTCGTCGACCCGGCCGACCACCCGAAGGGCATCGACGGCGCGGCACTGGCCCGTGAGATCGCCCGCCGCTCCTTCGTCCTCGTACGCAACGAAGGCGCCGCGCTTCCCATCCGTCCCGATGTCGTCCGCAAGGTAGCGCTCATCGGCGCCCTGGCCCGGGACGCCCGGGTCCTCGGCGGAGGCTCGGCCCAGGTCTTCCCCGACCACATCATCTCGCCGCTGGCCGGACTGACCGCCGCCCTCCCGGAAGACGTGATCGACTACCGCGTCGGCGCCGATCCGAACGACGAACTCACCGCCGCCGAGCAGGGCTTCGAGCTCAGAGCCGTCTGCTACGACCGGTCCGGCGCCGTCCTCGGCACGGCCCCGCTGCGCAGCGGCACCGTCCAGTGGGTAGGCGCCGACGTGCCGGACGGTGTCACCCTCGACACGCTCCACAGCGTCGAGGTGACCGGCACCTTCGTCCCGCGCGAAACCGGCGAGCACGTCTTCGGCACCCGTGGCACCGGCGCCCTCACCCTGAAGGTCGCGGGCGACACCCTGTACGACGGCGTGCACCGGGTCACCGGCTCCACCGACCCGGGCGAGGCGTTCTTCGGACACCCCGTGGAGCGCGGCCGGATCACCCTCACCGAAGGGGTCCCCGTCGAGGTCTCGCTCCGGCAGGTGCCCGACACACTCGCCGCCGACTCGCCGATCCCCGGCGTCTCGTTCTCGTTCGTCCACCTCGGTCCGCGCCGAGACCCCTCCGAACTGATCGCCGAAGCCGTCGAGGCGGCCCGCGCCGCCGACACCGCGGTCGTGGTCGTGGGCACCACCGAACAGGTGGAGTCGGAGGGCTTCGACCGTACGGACCTGGCGCTCCCCGGCCACCAGGACGACCTCGTGCGGGCGGTCGCCGCCGCCAACCCGAAGACCGTCGTGGTCGTCAACTCCGGCTCCCCGGTGGAGCTTCCGTGGCGGGACGACGTCGCCGCCGTGCTGCTCAGCTGGTTCCCGGGCCAGGAGGCCGGGCACGCGCTCGCGGACGTCCTGCTCGGCGTGGACGGCGCCGAACCGGGCGGCCGGCTCCCCACCACCTGGCCGGCCACCCTCGCCGACGCCCCGGTCCAGGGCACCGCCCCCACCGGCGGCGAACTCCACTACGACGAGGGCGTCTTCATCGGCTACCGGGCCTGGGAGCGCGCCGGCGCGGCCCCCGCCTACCCCTTCGGCCACGGCCTCGGCTACACCACCTGGGCCTACGAATCCCTGCACACGACACCCGAGTTCGCGACCGTCCGCCTCCGTAACACCGGACCGCGCCCCGGCGCCGAGACCGTCCAGATCTATCTGGCACCGGAGACGGAGACCGCAGGGCGTCCGGTCCGCCGGCTGGCCGGGTTCGCCCGTGTCGAGGCGGCGCCGGGCGAGACGGCCGAGGTCACGGTCCCGCTGGACCGGCGGGCGTACGAGATCTGGGACGAGACCGCCCGCGGATGGCGGCTGATCCCCGGCACCTACCAGGTGCAGGCGGCCCGTTCCGTCGCCGACATCCGGCTGTCCGCCCCGGTGGAGGTCAAGGAGTAGGCACCGGCCTCCCGTGGGCGGAGAAGCCCCTCCGCCCACGGGACCGGCACACGGATCAGCGCACCGAGAAGCCGTACACGGTCGTCGACACGTACTCCTCGCCCGGCCGCAGCACCGTGCTCGGGAACTCCGGCCGGTTCGGCGAGTCCGGGAAGTGCTGGGTCTCCAGCGCGATGCCCGCACACGGCCCGAACGGCCGCCCCTCGAAGTGATCGGCGGTGTACAGCTGCATCCCCGGCTCCGTCGTACGGACCGTCAGCACCCGCCCCGATCCCGGCTCGTACAGCTCGGCCGCGACCCCGTCGTCCGTGGTCCCGTCGAGCACGTAGTTGTGGTCGTACCCCGGGCCCACCGGCCGCGGCTCGCGGAAGTCGAAACGGGTCCCGTCCACCGGGGTGAGCTCGCCCGTGGGCAGCGACGCGCCGTCCACCGGGGTGATCCGCCCGGCCGCGATCCGCAGCTCGTGCCCGAGCGCGCTCGTACCGTCCGCGCCGGTCAGATTCCAGTACGTGTGGTTCGTCAGGTTCACCACCGTGGGCGCGTCCGTCGTCGCCCGGTAGGCGATCCGCAGCGCCCCGCCGGCGTCCAGGCTGTACGTCACCGAGACCGCGAGCCGCCCCGGGAAGCCCTCCTCGCCGTCCTCGGCCACCAGGGAGAGACACACACCGTCCGGGACCTCCCGGGCCTCCCACACCCGCTTGTCGAAGCCCCGCGCCCCGCCGTGCACATGGTTGCGGCCCTCGTTCGGCGTGACCTGATGGGCCGTGCCGTCGAGTACGAAACCGGCACCCGCGATCCGGTTCGCGTACCGCCCGACCAGGGCCCCGAAGTAGGGCCCGGAGAACTCCTCGTACGCCGCGAGATCCGGCAGCGCCAGCGCCACCGGCCCCCGGACACCGTCCCGGCCGGGCACCTCGACCGACTGGACGATGCCGCCGTACGTCAGCACGCGCACCCGCGTGCCGTCCCGCTCCAGGGTCCAGCGCCGGACGGCCGTGCCGTCGGCGAGGGCGGAGTAGTCCTCCGCGTGTATGTGCGTGCCGGTCGCACCCGGCGTGTCCGTCGTACCCGTCGTCATGATCAGGGACCCTACGCGGGGGGCCGGGCGGAGGTGACATTGCGGTAAGCGATTTCTGCCAGCCGGGCCTGGCCGTCGCGGCCGGGGTGGAACCAGTCCCACTGGCTGAGCTGCTTCCCGGTGAACCGGTAGTCGAAGACCGCCCCGCCGTCGTACCGGCAGCGCGCGTCCTTCGCGCAGACGTCCTCCAGGACCCGGTTGTACGCGATCACCCGCTTCCGTACCGTGTCCCGCCGCGCCACGGCCGCCGCGTCCATGTTGTCCGCGTCCCCCAGCATCGACCGGCAGATCCCGAGCTTCCAGATCTGCTTGCCCAGCTCGTTGGTGCGCCCCGTCGACCAGAGGCGCTTCAGATCCGGCACGCTCGACACGTACACCTGCGCCTTCGGAGCGCCGGCCCGCAGCTGCCGCATCGACGCCTCGAACGAGGCCCGGAAGTCCGTCACCGGGGTCATGAGCCGCGCCGAGTCCCGGCACGCGTCGTTGGCGCCGATCATCACGGTCACCAGGTCCGGCTTCTCCTGCGCCGCCAGCGCCATCTGCTCCGGGAGCCGCGCCATCCGGGCACCGGAAACGGCGTGGTTCCAGCTGTGCGAGGCCGCCCTCGACGGCCCGAGCAGCCGGACCGCGAGGCTGCGCACCCCGCTGTCCGTACCGGTGGCCCAGGAGACCTCCGGGCAGTCGGCCAGCACCGCGCAGGCGTCGAAGCCACGGGTGATGGAGTCCCCGACGGCGGCGAGCGAGGCCGGCGTGCGGTCCCAGAGCGGCGCCGCCGCGGGGGAGGCCCGGCGCGGACCGTCCGAGCCACGGGCCCCCGGACCATCGGAGCCGCTGGAACACCCCGCGAGCGCGAGGCCCGCGGCGATCGGGACCGCCGCCACCGCGGCAACGGCGGTGCGCCCGCGACGGCGTGACGAACGGTCCGGCATTCCTTGGTCCTCTCCGGTCGAAGCCCCTGGTTATGCCGCTGGTCATGCCTCCGGCAAACCCCTGCGGTGCAGGTGGCGGGCCCGCGCGCCCTGCCGGGTGAAAGCTGTGCGAATCATGGGCCCGGGACCGACGGTACGTCACACGCCCGGCCCCGGCGCACGGTAGCTTTTCCCCGTCGGCCCAGTGGAGCCCTGCTCACCGCGTACATATGGGTGGCTCCGGTAATTTACATCTCGTCACATACTGTCCCTTTTCAGGAGATTCACTCCCGATGCTGTTTACTGATGACAACCTCGGGAGCCGACCGGGAAGAGGCGGTACGGGCACGAGGCCGCTGGGCAAGGCGAACTTCGTCCCACACTGGAGGTCCCGGTGACGACACGTGGAGTTCTGTACGTTCACTCCGCACCGCGCGCGCTGTGCCCACATGTCGAATGGGCGGTAGCGGGCGTCCTCGGTCTGCGGGTCCAGCTCGACTGGATCAGACAGCCGGCCGCCCCCGGCACCTGGCGGTCCGAATTCTCCTGGCAGGCCCGGCCTGGCACCGCATCGGAGCTGGCGTCGGCGCTGCGGGGCTGGGATCTGCTGCGCTTCGAGGTGACGGCCGAGCCGTCCGCGACGGCCGAGGGTGAGCGCTACAGCTCCACGCCCGGACTGGGCATCTTCCACGCGGTGACCGGCATGCACGGCGACATCCTGATCCCCGAGGACCGGCTGCGGGCCGCGCTCGCCCGGTCCGTGCGCGGTGAGACGGACCTGGAGGCGGAGGTCGCCAAGCTGCTGGGCAAGCCGTGGGACGACGAACTGGAGTCCTTCCGCCACGCGGGCGAGGGCGCGCCGGTGCGGTGGCTGCACCAGGTGGTGTGACCCTTCGGGGCCCCCGCGCCTGAGAGCCCGCGCAGCGCGAAAAGCCCGCCCCCCCGTACCGGGGAAGCGGGCCTCCGCAAAGCGTTCGTACGCGCCGGTCAGACCGACCGGAACGCCAGCACCACGTTGTGCCCACCGAACCCGAACGAGTTGTTGATCGCGGCGATCGACCCCTCCGGCAGCGGTCGCGGCTCGTCGCGGACGACATCCGCCTCCACCGCGTCGTCGAGGTTCTCGACGTTGATCGTCGGCGGCGCCATCCGGTGGTGGAGTGCCAGCACCGTGGCGACGGTCTCGATACCGCCCGCGCCACCCAGCAGGTGACCCGTCATCGACTTCGTCGCGGAGATCGCGACATGGTCGAGGTCGTCGCCCAGGACCTTGCGCAGGGCCTTGATCTCGGCGACGTCACCCTGCGGGGTCGACGTGGCGTGCGCGTTGAGGTGCACGATCTCGGCCGGCTTGAGGTCCGTCGCGTCGAGCAGGTTCTGCATCGCGGCGGCGATCCCGCGCCCCGTGGGCTCGGGCTGGGCGATGTGGTGCGCGTCCGCGGACAGACCCTGGCCCACCACCTCGCAGTACACCTTGGCGCCCCGCGCGGCGGCGTGCTCCGCGGACTCCAGGACGACGACGCCCGCGCCCTCACCGAGGACGAAGCCGTCACGGCCCGTGTCGTACGGGCGCGAGGCCTTCTCGGGCTCGTCGTTGCTCTTGGACATCGCCATCATGTTGGCGAACGCCGCGATCGGCAGCGGGTGGATGGCCGCCTCGGTACCACCGGCGAGGACCACGTCGGCACGGCCGGTGCGGATCATCTCGACGGCGTACCCGATGGCCTCGGCACCCGAGGCGCAGGCGGACACGGGGGTGTGGACACCGGCCTGGGCGTTGACCTCCAGGCCGACGTTGGCCGCCGGGCCGTTGGGCATGAGCATGGGAACGGTGTGCGGGGAGACGCGGCGTACGCCCTTCTCCTTCAGCACGTCGTACTGGTCGAGCAGGGTGATCACGCCGCCGATACCGGAGGCGATGACCGAACCGAGCCGCTCGGGACGGATCTTCTCGTCCTCACCGGCCTTGCCGGTGTAACCCGCGTCGGCCCACGCCTCGCGGGCCGCGATCAGCGCGAACTGCGCCGAGCGGTCCAGCTTGCGGGCGAGCGGGCGGGGCAGGACATCGCCCGGGTCGACCGCCGCGAGTGCGGCGATCCGGACGGGCAGCTCCTCGAAGCGCTCGCCCTCCAGGGGCTTGACGCCGGAACGGCCGGCCAACAGGCCTTCCCAGGTCGATGCGGTGTCGCCACCCAGCGGAGTGGTTGCGCCGATACCGGTGACGACCACGGTGCGATTGGTCGGGCTCACTGGAAAATCTTCTCCACGTGTAGAGGGTCGTGAATCAGCGGCGCCACCGCCGGGTGGCGACACACGAACCGGGCTGGATCAGCCCTGGTTCTTCAGGATGTAGTCGGCAGCGTCGCCGACGGTCTTGAGGTTCTTGACGTCGTCGTCGGGGATCTTGACGTCGAAGCGCTCTTCGGCGGCGACGACGACCTCGACCATGGACAGCGAGTCGACGTCCAGGTCGTCGGTGAAGGACTTGTCCAGCTGGACGTCCTCGACGGGGATACCGGCGATCTCGTTGACGATCTCGGCGAGACCGGTGACGATCTCTTCCAGAGTGGCGGCCATGTGGCGCTCCTTCGGTGGTTTTCTTCAGGGTTCGGGCGTACGGACCGGAAGGTCCGGTGTGCCTAGGGGAGGGTAACGACCGTCGCGGCGTAGACGAGACCCGCCCCGAAGCCGATGACGAGCGCGGTGTCGCCGCTCTTCGCCTGACCGGTCGCCAGGAGCCGCTCCATTGCGAGCGGGATCGAGGCGGCGGACGTGTTGCCGGTGGTCTCCACGTCACGGGCGACCGTGACGTGCTCCGGCAGCTTCAGGGTCTTCACCATCGAGTCGATGATCCGCATGTTGGCCTGGTGCGGAATGAAGACGTCCAGGTCTTCCGGAGTGATCCCGGCCGCTTCCAGCGCCTGCTGGGCGATCTTCGCCATCTCGAAGACGGCCCAGCGGAAGACCGCCTGGCCCTCCTGCGTGATGGCGGGGAACTTCTCCGGACGCTCGGTGTGGAATTCGTCCCACGACACGGTCTGCTTGATCGTGTCGGACTTGTCGCCCTCGGAGCCCCAGACGGTCGGCCCCATGGCCGGTACCTTCGAGGGGCCGACGACGACCGCGCCGGCGCCGTCACCGAACAGGAAGGCCGTCGCGCGGTCCTCCAGGTCGGTGAGGTCGCTCAGCCGCTCGACACCGATGACGAGCACGTACTCCGCCGAGCCCTCGATGATCATGCCCTTGGCGAGCGTCAGGCCGTAGCCGAAGCCCGCGCAGCCGGCGGAGATGTCGAAGGCGGCGGGCCTGCCCGCGCCGATCTTGTGGGCGATCTCGGTCGCGACGGCCGGGGTCTGCTTGAAGTGCGAGACGGTGGAGACGATCACTCCGCCGATCTGCTCGGGAGTGATCCCGGCGTCGGCGATCGCCTTGCCCGCCGCCTCGACGGACATCGCGGACACGGTCTCCTCGTCGGAGGCCCAGTGGCGGGTGGCGATGCCGGAGCGCGAACGAATCCACTCGTCGGACGAGTCGATCGTCTCGAGGATCACCTCGTTGGGCACGACACGGGTGGGGCGGTAGCCGCCGACACCCATGATGCGTGCGTACGGGGCGCCCTTGCTGGGCTTGATCTTCGACATGCTCTCGGGCTCCTTAGGCGCCTGCGTGCTCAAGCATGAGCGCGCGGGCCGCGTCGAGGTCGTCGGGGGTCTTGAGCGCCAGGGTCGCCACGCCGGGCAGCGCACGCTTGGCGAGACCGGTGAGGGTTCCGCCGGGGCAGACCTCGATCAGTGCCGTGACACCGAGCTGCTGGAACGTTTCCATGCACAGGTCCCAGCGGACCGGGTTGGCGACCTGGCCGACCAGCCGCCTGATGACCTCGGTGCCGGTGGCGACGGTCTTGCCGTCGGCGTTCGACACGTACGTCACGGTGGGGTCGGCGACGGTCAGGTCCACGGCGGCCGCCCGCAGCTTCTCCACGGCCGGAGCCATGTGGTGCGTGTGGAACGCGCCGGCCACCTTGAGCGGCACGACCCGCCGTACGCCTTCGGGCTTGTCCTCGGCCAGCGCGGCGATCTGCGCGGCGGTGCCCGCGGCGACGATCTGGCCGCCACCGTTGACGTTGGCCGGGGTCAGCCCCAGCTTCTCCAGGTGCGGGACCGTTACGGCAGGGTCGCCGCCCAGGAGCGCGGCCATGCCCGTCTCGGTCACCGCGGCGGCCTCGGCCATGCCGAGCCCGCGGGTGCGTACGAAACGGAGCGCGGCCTCGTCGCCGATGACACCGGCGAGGGCGGCGGCGGTGATCTCACCGACGCTGTGACCGGCGACGACACCGGGCGAGGCGTCGAGTGCCGCGGCCGACAGGAGACCCGCGGCGACCAGCAGCGGCTGAGCCACCGCCGTGTCACGGATCTCGTCCGCGTCGGCCTTCGTGCCGTAGTGGGCAAGGTCGAGCCCGATGGCGTCGGACCAGGCCGCGATGCGGTCGGTGGCACCGGGGAGGTCGAGCCAGGGAGTCAGGAAGCCGGGCGTCTGAGCGCCTTGGCCGGGAGCGACGAGTACGAGCACCCTCACACTCTCTCTTGTGGACGGTCCCGGGCGCCCGTGGGGACAGGGACGAAGAACCGTCGGGGGAATTGTTGAAGTCCGACAAAAGTCTAGGACTGGAGATCTCCGGCGGCCAAGCGCCCCAGGATCAGGGCGATCCGCAGCGTGAACGCCGACCGCACGTCGGACGGTGACCAGCCGGTGACGTCGGTCACACGTCGCAGCCGGTAGCGCACGGTGTTGGGGTGCACGAACAGCATCCGGGCGGCGCCTTCGAGGCTGCTCGCCTGTTCCAGATACACACTCAGCGTCTCCAGGAGGGCCGAACCCGCTTCTTCGAGCGGTCTGTAGATCTCCTCCACCAGCTGGTCCCGCGCGGCAGGGTCTCCCGCCATGGCGCGTTCCGGAAGAAGATCGTCCGAGAGTACGGGACGCGGCGCGTCCTGCCAGGCTGAACACGCCTTGAGTCCCGCTGCCGCCGCCTGGGCGGACCTGGTGGCTGCCAGCAGGTCCGGCACCACGGGCCCGGCGACGACGGGACCGGCCGCGTAGGGGCCGATCAGCGCCTTGGCGACGTGCAGCGGGTTGTCGCTGCCGCCCGCGATGACGACCAGGCGGTTGCCGAGCACCCCGGTGAGGACCTGGAGCTTCGCGTGCCGGGCGGCCCGGCGGATCGCCTCGACCGTCAGCTCGCTGTCCCCGTCGGGCGCGGTGCCCAGCACCACGCAGACGTGTTCGGGGGAACTCCAGCCCAGCGCGGCGGCCCGGGACACGGCGCCCTCGTCGGCCTCGCCGGACAGCACCGCGTTGACCACCAGCGATTCCAGCCGGGCGTCCCACGCGCCCCGCGCCTCCGCGGCCTGCGCGTACACCTGGGCGGTCGCGAAGGCGATCTCCCGGGCGTAGACGAGCAGGGCCTCGCGCAGGACCGATTCGTCGCCGGGGGCCGCAACCTCCTCGATCGCGGTCTCCATGACCTCGATCGTCGTCCGCACCATCTCGACGGTCTGCCGCAGGGTGATCGCCCTGGTCAGCTCGCGCGGGGCCGTGCCGAACACATCGGTGGAGATGGCCTGCGGGGTCTCCGGGTGCCGGAACCACTCGGTGAAGGCCGCGATACCCGCCTGGGCGACCAGGCCGATCCAGGACCGGTTCTCCGGTGGCATCGCCCGGTACCACGGCAGCGTCTCGTCCATGCGGGCGATCGCGTTCGCGGCCAGCCGGCCGGAGGACTGCTCCAGCCGCTTCAGGGTCGCGGCGTGCAGATGGGCTTTGTTCGCAGCGGGCTGCTCAGGATCGGGTCGGGGCACGGACACAAGACTGCCTTATCAGGGCGGCGGGACGGAGGGGCGGGCTAACGTGAGCACGTGATGGACGTACGCCGCTCCGGCGACCGCTTCCGCGGCGGGGACCCGGCCCCGGGAGTCTCCGCGGGGATCGAGACCCTGCACGCCTTCTCCTTCGGGCGTTTCTACGACCCCGGCAATCTGCGCTTCGGGCCGGTCCTGGCCTGCAACGAGGAGCGCCTCGCGCCCGGTGCGGGCTTCGGCGAGCATCCGCACAGCCACACCGAGATCGTCACCTGGGTGGTGGAGGGCGAGCTGACCCACCGCGACACGGCGGGCCACGCCACCGTCGTCAGGGCCGGTGACCTCCAGCACCTCAGCGCGGCGGCAGGCGTCCGCCACATCGAACGCAACGACTCCGAACACCCGCTGACGTTCATTCAGATGTGGCTGGCGCCCCTGTCCCCGGGCGGTGAACCCTCGTACGCGATCGTCCCCGGCATCGCCGACTCCACTCCCTACGCACTCCCCGCGGCCGGCGCGATGCTCCACGTCCGCAGGCTGGCCGAGGGGGAGCGCACCGCCGTGCCGGACGCGGTGGGGGTGTACGTGCACGTGGTGAAGGGTGATGTACGGATCGGGGGCGAGGAGCTGGGGCCGGGGGACTCCGCGCGGATCACCGGCTCGGAGGGCCTGGACGTGCTCGCCGCCACGCCGGCCCAGCTGCTCCTCTGGGAGCTCAGCGCCGCCTGACGGCCCGGGGCGGCCACCGGGGCGCCCGGCTCACCGCCCCGCGGTCTCCGCGAGCACCGCGTCCGTGAACGCGGGCCACACCTCGGCCGCCCACGGCCCGAAGGCCCGGTCGGTGAGCGCGACGCAGGCCACGCCGGCCACCGGGTCGATCCACAGGAACGTACCGGCCTGCCCGAAGTGCCCGAAGGTCCCCGGGGACGAGGAGGCGCCCGTCCAGTGGGGCGACTTGGAGTCACGGATCTCGAAGCCGAGGCCCCAGTCGTTGGGGTTCTGGTGGCCGTAGCCCGGCAGGACGCCCTTCAGGCCGGGGTGGACGACCGTCTGCGCGGCCAGCACCGTGCGCGGGTCCAGCAGCCGGGGCGCCTGCACCTCCGCGGCGAACCGCACCAGATCCTCGGCGGTCGAGACGCCGTCCCGGGCGGGCGAGCCGTCCAGGGTGGTCGACGTCATGCCCAGCGGCTCCAGGACGGCCTGGCGCACGTACTCCGGGAACGGGATGTCGGTGGCCTTCGCGATGTGGTCCCCGAGCACCTCGAAGCCCGCGTTGGAGTACAGCCGGCGGGTGCCGGGCGCGGCTGTCACCCGGTGCTCGTCGAAGGCGAGGCCGCTGGTGTGCGCGAGCAGGTGCCGCACGGTGGAGCCCTCGGGTCCGGCCGGTTCGTCCAGCTCGACGGCCCCCTCCTCGTACGCCACCAGCGCCGCGTACGCCGCGATCGGCTTGGTGACGGAGGCGAGCGGGAAGCGGTGTGCGACCGGACCGCGCGTACCGAGTACGGTGCCGTCCGCCCGTACGACGGCTGCCGCCGCGGTGGGGACGGGCCAGTTGTCGATCATCTCCAGGCTCTGCATGGTGGTGAGCCTAATCCGAAACTCGTGACCGATTGTGCTTGCTTCGAGTGCACTCCAAGGTTCTAGCGTGGAGGGCATGACGGTGACGATGGAGAGCACTTCCGAACGGACGGCTGTCTGCGCTGCGCCCCCCAAGGCGTATCCGCGACCCGAGGGTCAGGACCGCTACACGATCAGCGAGGTCGCCGCCTTCACCGGCCTCACGGCACACACCCTGAGGTGGTACGAGCGGATCGGGCTGATGTCGCACGTCGACCGCTCGCACACCGGTCAGCGCCGGTTCACCAACCGGGACCTGGACTGGCTGGGCTTCGTCGGCAAGCTCAGGATGACCGGGATGCCGGTCGCCGACATGGTCCGGTACGCGGAACTGCTGCGCGAGGGCGAGCACACGTTCGAGGCCCGGCAGGAGCTGTTGGAGGCGACCCGCCGCGACGTACGGACGCGGATCGCGGAGCTCCAGGACACGCTCGCCGTACTCGACTTCAAGATCGACTTCTATGCGGGCGCCCGCCGGGCGCCGGAAAGGCCCAGTGCCTGATGACGGACAACAAGATCGCCACGGTACGGCTCGGCAGCGACGGCCCGCAGGTCGGCGTGCAGGGACTCGGCTGCATGGGCATGAGCGAGTTCTACGGCGAGACCGACGAGGCCGCCGCCCGCGACACCCTGGAAGCGGCGCTGGAGGCGGGGGTCACCCTCTTCGACACCGCCGACGTCTACGGGCGCGGCGCCAACGAGGAGTTCCTCGCCCCCTTCGTCGGGGCGCACCGGGACGAGATCACGCTGGCCACGAAGTACGCCATCGAGCGGACCGACGACCCGCACTACCGCGGCGTGCGCAACGACCCCGCGTACATCAGGCAGTCCGTCGAGGCCAGCCTGCGCCGGCTGAACACCGAGGTCATCGACCTGTACTACATGCACAGGCGCGACCCGGCCGTGCCGCTGGCCGAGTCGGTCGGCGCCATGGCCGAACTGGTCCGGCAGGGCAAGGTCAAGCAGCTCGGCCTGAGCGAGGTGACCGGCGCCGAGCTCCGCGAGGCACACGCCGTGCACCCGATCGCCGCCCTCCAGTCGGAGTGGTCGCTGTTCAGCCGGGACGTGGAGCGCAGCGCGGTCGGCGCGGCGGTCGAGCTCGGGGTCACGGTCGTGCCGTACTCGCCGCTCGGCCGCGGCTTCCTGACCGGGGCGTTCGCGGACGCGGGCAAGGATCTGGCGGAGGGCGACTTCCGGAAGTTCCAGCCCCGCTTCACCGGTGAGAACGCGAAGACGAACGCGGCGCTCCTGGAACCGGTGCACAAGATCGCGGCGGCGCACGGGGCGACGGCCGCGCAGGTCGCCCTCGCGTGGGTGCAGCAGCGGGCGCAGGTGCACGGGCTGACCGTGGTGCCGATCCCGGGGACCCGTAAGCGGAGCCGGCTGCTGGAGAACGCCGGGGCGACGCGGCTGACGCTGACGGGGGAGGAACTGGCTCTGCTGGAGCCGATCGCGGAGCAGGTGGCGGGGCATCGCTACCTGGACATGAGCAGCACGTCCGCGGCGCGCGAGTAGGGACTGCGGCTCGCTCGTCCTCGATCGCCGGAGATCAAGCCCGTCCGGCGATCGAGGACCGGGGTCCGGGGCGGAGTCCCAGGGATGCCGGGGATGCCCCGGTCTCCCGGTCACGCCAGTCGTAGCGCGAACACCGCGAACCCCGCCGCCAGCGCCCCCGCGGCCACCCGCCGTGCACCCGCGGCGCCCGTGCCCGTCTCCCACGGCGCCTCGAACCGCCGCGCGTACCGCGCGATCAGCACCAGCAGCCCCGCGAACACCGGCATCCAGGCCAGCCGGGCCAGAATCCAGCCGACCGTGTCCGGACCGGTCGTCAGCCCCGGCAGCGCACCGGCGAACGAGGCCGGCACGGCCGCGGCCAGCATCGCCGTCTGGTGCCAGCACAGGATCGTCATCGCGGAGAGGTTGATGACGACCACCGGCGCCCACGCCAGCGGCTTGCGCAGGAACCGCGCGATCCGGTCCCGCAGCAGGATCGCCGCCCCGCTCTGCGCCGCCGCCAGGGCGAGGACCAGCAGGGACGGCGGATGCGAGTTGGTGCGCGCCTCGCCCGGTACGCCGACCATCGAGGCCGGGTAGTGGAAGGCGAACAGCAGCACGGCGAACAGGACGCTTCCGCCGACGAGCAGCAGCCGGCCGCCCCGCTTACCGATCCGTCCCTCGCCCCAGGACACCCCCAGCTGATAGGCGAAGAGCCAGCCCGGCAGGATGTTCAGCAGGCTCAGCCAGGACGGCACGGCGTCCGCGTACGGCCCGTACCGCAGGAAGTCCACGACGGCGACGGAGGCGAGCAGCGGCGCCGCCGCCCAGCCGCCGAGTCTCTTCGCCACGCGTACGCAGTACGGGGTGAGGGCCGTGACCACGGTGTACACCCCGACGAACCAGAGCGGCTGGATCACCAGCGTCGACGCCGTGTGCAGGGTGTCGCCGGGCACCCCGAGCCCGTACAGAACGGGGATCATCGCCGCCCAGACGGCGGTCACCCCGAGCACCGGCCGGCCGAGCCGGGCCAGCCGCCCGCGCAGCCAGTCACCGGTGGTGGACTTCCGGCGGCGGTACGAGAGCACGGAGGCGTACCCGCCGACCAGGAAGAAGATGCCGAGCATCTGGAGCACCCAGCTGAGCGGGGCGAAGAAGCCGAACGTGGCGAGCGGGCTCGCGTTGTGCAGGGCGCCCCCGCTGTCGAGCGTGAGGCCGCCGAGCAGCCAGTGCCCGGCGGGGACGGCGAGCAGGGCCAGGGCGCGCAGACCGTCGATCGCGCGGTCGCGGTGGGAGGGGGTGCGGGCGTCGATCCGCGCCGCGAGCTGCTCGACGCTCATCGGGTCACCCCTTCGGCGATGGCGGCGAAGGAGCTGAGCGAGTCCGTCCCCGGGGCGAAGTAGCCGGTGTGCCCCTCGGCGTCCTTCGTGGGTACGGGCCGGGCGCCGAACTCGGGAGCGGCGGGATCGGTGCCGTGCCCCAGACCGGCGATCTCGACGTTCGGTACGTCGTCGATCCAGTCGGTGGCGTCCTTGGCCGCCCAGACCCGGGCATCGGTGTGCAGCTCGGCGACGCTGTCGGCGCGCATTCCGGGGGACCCGACGGCGACCAGGTCGCTGGCCCGCAGCCGCGGCGCGGCCAGGCCGCACACCACGGAGCCGTAGCTGTGGCAGAACACGGCCGGCGCGGGCACGGAGTCGGCCGCGAGCCCGTCGGCGAACCGGGTCAGCCGCCCGGCCCCGGCCTCGGCGAGCCTGCCGCTCGCGGCGTCGACGCCCACACCGACGGGGGTCGTGTAGCCGGCCCAGGCGATCACCGCACTGCCCGGCCCGGTCTCGGCGTACAGCGACTTCGCCATGCCCGACGGAGTGCCGTACACATCATGCGTACGGTCGAAGGTCCCCGCGTCGATGTCCGAACCCGGCACCACCACGGACACCCGCCGCGCCGACCTCAAGTCCCCGAACACCTCGGCGACTTGACCGCGGCCCCGGGGATCGAAGGCGAGGATCTGCCGGCCTTCGCCCTGGAGATGCGTGTACCGCGGGTCGTGACCGGCCTTCAGCGCGAGGGAGTTGGCCCGGTAGCGCAGCTCCACCGGAGCGCCGTCCAGGTTGCCGACCACCAGCGGATGCCGGTTCACCAGCTGCTGCTGCTCCGCTCCGGTCAACCCCCGGAAGAACCGCCCGACTTCGGCCGGCGTCGCCCGCGCCGGATCGGGCAGCTCCCGCCCCAGAACGCCGTCCGCACTCCAGGCCGCGCTTCCCGGCGGCGGCCCGGTCAGGGCGTGCTGGGCGTCCCCCGACACCCAGCCCGCGCTTCCGGCGACCACGGTGGTCGCCAGTGCGACCGCGACCAGGGTCCTCGCGTAACGGCGCATCTCGCCCTCCCTCTCCGGCTGTCGCACGCCGCTCGGCGTGCCGGAGAGGAAGGTAGGAAGAGAGTGGGTGCGGTGGCGTCACACCACGGAGCCATGTGCGAAGTGATACCGGGGTAGGGGGTGTACGGGTCCCTACGCCCCCGGAGCCACCAGCCCCGATTCGTACGCGAAGATCACGGCCTGGGCCCGGTCCCGCAGGTCCAGCTTGGCCAGCACCCGCCCGATGTGCGTCTTCACCGTCTGCTCGGCCAGCACCAGCCGTTCCGCGATCTCCTGGTTGGAGAGGCCCCGGGCGATCAGCTCCAGTACCTCGGTCTCACGCGGCGTCAGCCCGTTCAGCCGGAGCGCGGGGCCGCTGCGGGTGGTACCGGACGGCCGCTGGAGCGCGAAGTCGGCGATCAGCCGCCGGGTCACGGACGGGGCGAGCAGCGCGTCCCCCGCCGCCACCACCCGTACCGCCGCGATCAGGTCGGCGGGCGGCGCGTCCTTCAGCAGGAAGCCGGACGCGCCGGCGCGCAGCGCCTCGTACACGTAGTCGTCCACGTCGAAGGTGGTGAGCATCAGCACCTTCGGACGGTGGATCACGCCCACGGGCGGGTTCAGCAGCTCCCGGGCCGCCGCCAGCCCGTCCATCTCGGGCATCCGGACATCCATGAGCACCACGTCAGGATGCTGGTTCCGGCTGACCTCGACGCCCTGGCGCCCGTCCGCCGCCTCACCCACCACGTCGATGTCGCTCTGTGCCGCGAGCAGCGCCGCGAAGCCCGCGCGCACCATGGCCTGGTCGTCGACGATGATCACGCGGATGGTCACGAGTCCTCCGAGGTCAGGGGCGCGTCCAGGGGGAGCCGTGCGGCCACCCGGAACCCGCCGTCCGGCAGCGGACCGGTGTCCAGCGTGCCGCCGGTCAACCGTACGCGCTCGCGCATACCGACCAGCCCGTGTCCCGTCCCGCCCGTCTCCAGGGGCGAACCTGGCTGCTCCGCACGGTCGTTGACGACCACCACCGTCAGATGACCGTCCCCCGATGTGATCGACACCCGGGCCCGCGCCCCCGGCGCGTGGCGCACCACGTTCGCCAGCGCCTCCTGCACGATGCGGTACGCCGAAAGCTCCACCGCCTGCGGTACGTCCCCGCGCCCCGCCGCCTCCACCACCTCGGTGGCCAGCGACAGTTCGGCGGGCAGCCCCGCCCGTACCGTCGCCTCCACCAGCGCCTGCACCCGGCCGAGCCCGGGCTGCGGCGCCCGCTCGCCCTGCGTACCGTCGCTGCGCAGCACCGACAGCAGCCGCCGCATCTCGGTCAGCGACTCCCGGGCGCTCGCCGCGATGGAGCCGAACTCCTCGCGCGCCTCCTCGGAGAGCCCGCTGATCCGGTACGGGGCGGAGTCCGCCTGGACCGTGATCACCGACATGTGGTGCGCGACCACGTCGTGCAGCTCACGCGCGATCCGGGTCCGCTCCTCCAGGAGCGTGCGCTGAGCCCGCTCGGCCTCGCTGATGGTCTCCTGCTCGACGAGCCGCCGCTGGGCCTCGCTCCGTTCCCGTACGGCCGTCCCGATCACCAGCACCACCGCGCCGAGGGTGAACAGGAGCAGCGCGCTGCCGTCGCTGCGCCCCGGGTCGACCGTGTGCAGGGCCAGCCCGGCGGCGCCCGTCGCCAGCCACACGCAGAACACGGTCCCGCGGGTCTCGCGCAGGCCCAGCGCCAGCAGGACGAAGAGGTAGCCGATGATGACCGGCGGCGTCCATGGCCAGACGTCGTACTTCTCGACCGGATGGGCCAGCAGGACGCAGGCGCCCACGATGTCGGCGGGGAAGATGATCCACCAGGCCTGCAGGGGCCGGTGCGCCAGCATCAGCAGCGGCGCGGCCTGTGCGACGGCGAGCGCACCCGCCACACCGCCGCCCACCCCGTACTGCGTGGTCAGGACGTTGATGGTGACGGGGACGAAGGTGGCGGCCAGGGCGATGACGACACCGTACGGAAGCAGCCGTTGCCACAGTCTCGGGGCGTCGGCGAGGAGCGGGGTGGGCGGATGGGACGCGTGGGACAGCCCGTGGGCGAGCTCGCGCAGATTGCGGCGGGCGGCGCTCAGCAGGCCGTCGGCGGGCGGCGGCGGCCCGGCGGGTGCAGTGGACATGGCCTGCCCACCCTAGGCAGCCAACCCGTCCGGCCACGTCATACCGGAGTGCCGATCCGCTGCCGCGCGGGTCGTACCGGGGTACGGGGTGCCGCATCCGGCACCTCCGTACCGCTACAGCTCCGCGAGCAGCTGCGCCTTCTTCGCGCCGTACTCGTCATCGGTGACCAGGCCGGCCTGGTGCAGTTCTCCCAGGTGCCTGATCCGCTCGGCGATGTCCGCCGGATCGCGCCGCCCCGCGCCGACCAGGGCGACGGGCGCCGTCGCGGGCGACGCCTGACGGCGGCGTACGGACTCCAGTACGGCGGCGGCGAACGGCAGCGACTCGTGCACCGGGCCGTAGCCGAGACCGAAGACGACCGCCGCCGGGTCCTGGTCCGCCTGCGTGGGACGGACGGCAGACCGGAGACCCTGCGCACCGCCCGCCCCGCCGTACGCCGCACCGGGCGCGTCCACCGCTACGGAGTCCGCCGCCGTGCGCGGCACGAGCCGCAGGTAGCCGTCGAAGGCCTCGGGCGAGCGCCACTCGACGCCGCTCAGCTCCCCGACCGGAAAGGTCTGATCGCCCGCCTTCCACTTGGCGCTGGACGCACCGGTCCAGAACCACCGGAAGGAGATCCGGTCACCGTCGAAGCTCGCGCGGCCGTCGTACGCCTTGAAGTTCATGGGGGCCTCGGGCGCCGCGACCATGAACCGGTCGGCGGGCCGTGCCGCGTCCGGCCCCAGCAGGGCGCGCAGCTCGTCCGCGTAGTACTCGGCGAGCACCTCGCGTTCGGCGGGAAGCACCAGCCGGTACGGATCGCAGCCGTCCTTCAGCTGTCCGGCCGCGGCCTCCAGCAGTGGATCGGCACCGGGCCTCGGCACCGCGCGCAGAACCACCGTGCCCCGCTTGCCGGGGTTCAGCGTCACCGAAGACAACGCCGCGTGCGGTACGCGACGTTCACGCAGGCTCTGGAAGAGCTTCGGCGTGCGGATACCCCGTTCGAAGCGGATGAGCACGGAGTCGGTGTCGAACTCCCAGGTGGCATGAATTCCGGCCAGCACATCACCCATGTGCCTCATCGTATGCGGCACCGGCTCCCACGTCCCCCCTCGATGCGAGCCGCAATGCGGCCGAGGTACCGCGCTCTACGCGCGTCAGGTGTTCGTCTCGCCGGAAATCCCGCTGTGGCAGGCGCCGTCGCCGCTCGCGCAGCTGACCGAGTCGTAGGCGCCCACGCCGATCGCCGCGAAGTTGCTGAGGCTCTCCGTGCCCGGCGTGAAATAGCCGCTGTGCCCGATCGCGCCCCGCGCCGACATGATCCGCGCACCGAACTCCGGATCGACCGGATCGGCGCCGTGACCGATGCCGCCCACCGCCAGATACGGCACGTCCTGAATCCAGTCGTCGCGGTCCCGCGTCGCCCACACCCTGGCCCCGGTGTCCAGCTGCTCCGCACGCTCCACCCGCATGCCGGGACTGCCCGCGACCGCGATGTCCGTCACCCGTGACGGCAGTTCGTCCGCGGCGACCCCGCACAGCACGGAGCCGTAACTGTGGCAGAACAACGAGACGCGCGAGGTGCCCGGCAACACGTCGACGAGGGCGTTCAGCCGCACCGCCCCGGCCTTCGCCAGCCTGCCCAGCGCCGCGTCCACACCGATCCCGGCGGGGGAGGTGTAGTCGGCCCACGCGATGACCGCGGTACGGGTGCCGGGGTCGGCGGCGCGCTCGGCCGCGTAGAGCGACTGCGCCATGCCGACGGGGGCCGCGTACTTCCGGCCCGAACGCTCCAGGGTCAGCAGATTCGTGTCGACGCCGGGGACCACGACCGAGACGCGGCTCGCCCGCTCGAGATCACCGAAGACCTCCGCGGCGTGCCCCTTGCCCGACGGATCGAACGCCAGGATGTGACGGTCCTTCGCGAGCATCGAACGGAAGCGGTCCATCCGGCGCCGCGCCTCGTGCCGGCCGCCGGAGGAGAGTCTCGCGTCGTGCATCCGCCGCTGCTCCACCGCTCTCGCCTGCTTCAGAGCCACCCGGTTGGCGTGGTAGCGCAGAGTGACGGGAGCGCCGTTCAGATTTCCCACGACGAACGGGTGCGTGTTGGCGAGCGCGGTCTGCTGCCGGTCGGTCAGCGTGGCGAAGAAATGGGCCAGCCGGTACGGCGGCGAACCGATGTCCGGCAGCGCGTGACCGGCTATCCGCCCGTGGGCCCAGGAGGTCAGCGCGACCTCGCGTGGCTCGTCGGAGCGTTGCTGACGCACGGCGGTCCACCCGGTGGTCGCCAGCATCACGAACACGACCGCGACGGCGAGCAGCGCGCGCCATGCGGTGAGCGTGGGAGAGGAGTCGAAGGAAGTCACTGCGCCTCACCCTAGGAGACGTGCGCCCGAGCTCGTGAAGGGGGTGACGCACATCACCCGAGGGCGAGGAATTCGGCCGCCGTTCCTCACGCTGCGTGTGCGCCGAGCGTACGCTCCGGTGCGCCTGACGCCCTGTCCGGGCGGGATGCGGGACCCCTGGCCGGCCGGGTGTGAGGTCGGCCATGCGCAGGCCCTGAGATGTGCGGCACACCCCCTCGGACCTACGGCGCGGTGGCCCCGGTCCGCCAGTTCCCGGCGAGCGCGGGACCGAGGTGATCCAGGTACTCCTCGGTCTGGGCCCGCAGCGATTCCACACTGATGTCCTGTCCGTGCCCCCACTGCTGACCGGCCACCCGCATCACCCCGGAGAACGCGGCGACGGCGATCCGCGGGCGCGGGTCGGTCTCCCCGTCGAGCCCCTCGCGCCGGGCGATCAGCCGGGCGATCTCGTCCTCCAGGGCGACCCCGCGGCGCATATGGGCGGCGAGCAGCGAGGGGGTCGACTCGATCATCCGGTACGTCCGCATATGGAGCTCGATCGGGATGAGCGCCTCGATGGCCTCACCGATGCTGTTCCAGGCACACAGGACGGCCTGGCGCATCGCCTCGAAAGGGGCTTCGGCCGCGGGGCGCCGACGCAGCTCCGCGAGGAAGCGGGACTCGACCATCGTCTGCACGGCGAAGGCGGCCTCCTCCTTGTTCGCGAAGTAGCGGAAGAACGTCCGCTGGGAGACCTCGACCGCCTCGGCGATCTCGTCGACGGTCGTCCGTTCGTACCCCTGGGTGGTGAAGAGCTCCAGGGCGACGTGCAGCAGGGCGTCACGGGTGCGCTGTTTCCTGCGTTCGCGCAGTCCGGCCGGAGGTTCGGATTGCTGCCCTTCTGGCACCTTGTGGCTCTCTTTCTGCTGCTTCGACCGGCTCGTGTCACCTGTGAGCTACGTGACAGTTACCGAGTTGTGAATTGGTTTGTCAACTGTCAGTCGCTGACACTAATCTCCAGCGCATGACTAGTCAGACCACCGTTGAGAAGGCGGCGCGGGAACCGGGCAAGACCGTTCCCCCAGCCCCGGCCAAGGGGCTTCGCGGCCACCCCTGGCTGACGCTGTTCGCCGTCGCCATCGGCGTGATGATGGTCGCGCTCGACGGCACGATCGTCGCGATCGCCAATCCCGCCATCCAGAAGGATCTCGGTGCCTCGCTGGCCGACGTCCAGTGGATCACCAATGGCTACATGCTCGCACTCGCGGTGTCGCTGATCACCGCGGGCAAGCTCGGTGACCGCTTCGGTCACCGCCAGACCTTCCTGATAGGCGTCGTCGGCTTCGCCGCCGCGTCCGCCGCCATCGGCCTCTCCGACGGCGTCGCCCTGGTGATCGCGTTCCGCGTGCTCCAGGGCCTCTTCGGTGCCCTCCTGATGCCTGCCGCGCTCGGCCTGCTGCGCGCCACCTTCCCGGCCGAGAAGCTGAACATGGCGATCGGCATCTGGGGCATGGTGATCGGCGCGTCGACCGCTGGTGGCCCGATCCTGGGCGGCGTGCTCGTGGAGCACGTCAGCTGGCAGTCCGTCTTCTTCATCAACGTGCCCGTCGGTGTGATCGCGCTCGTCCTCGGCCTGGTGATCCTCAAGGACCACCGCGCCGAGAACGCCCCGCGCTCCTTCGACATCGGCGGCATCGTGCTGCTGTCCCAGGCGATGTTCTGCCTCATCTGGGCCCTCATCAAGGGCGCGGAGTGGGGCTGGGGCGACTACAAGACGCTCGGCTTCCTGGGCGCGGCGCTGGTCCTGTTCGTCGTCTTCGCGCTCTCCCAGAAGAACGTGCGCGAGCCGCTGATCCCGCTGGCGATGTTCAAGTCCCTGCCGCTGTCGGCGGGCGTTGTCCTGATGGTGCTGATGGCCTTCGCTTTCATGGGCGGGCTGTTCTTCGTCACCTTCTACCTGCAGAACGTGCACGGCATGAGCCCCGTCGACAGCGGCCTGCACCTGCTGCCGCTGACCGGAATGATGATCGTCGCCTCGCCCGTCGCGGGCGGCCTCATCACCAAGTTCGGGCCCCGCGTGCCGCTCGTCGGCGGCATGGTGTGCACCGCTGTCGCCTGCTTCGGCATGTCCCAGCTGACCATCGGTACGGGCACGCTGACCATGTCGATCTGGTTCGGTCTGCTCGGCCTCGGTCTCGCACCGGTCATGGTCGGCGCCACCGAGGTCATCGTGGGCAACGCGCCGATGGAGCTCTCCGGCGTCGCGGGCGGCCTCCAGCAGGCCGCGATGCAGGTCGGTGGCAGCCTCGGCACCGCGATCCTCGGCGCGATCATGGCCTCCCAGGTCGACGCGAAGCTCGCCGGCAACTGGGCCGACGCGGAGCTTCCGCCGGTCTCCCCGGAGCAGCTGGAGAAGGCGTCGTCGGCCGTCGAGGTCGGCATGCCGCCGATCGCCCCCGGCACGCCCCCGGAGATCGCCGCGAAGATCGCGGGCGTCGCGCACGACACGTTCGTGTCGGGCATGAGCACCGCGTTCATGGTCGCAGGCGCCGTCGCCGTGGGCGCGGCCCTGGTCGCCACCCTCACCAAGCGCGGTGACAACGCCGAGGCGGGCGCGGGAGCCGGACACATCTAGCGTGGACCGGCCTCCGGGCCGGCTGGTGTCCTCGATCGCCGGACGGGCTTGACGGCCTGTCCGGCGATTTCCTTGCGCCCGGCCTCAGAAACCCCTATCAGGGTGGCGCCGCCCGAGACCCCTTCCCCCGGCGCTGCCCCGCAGGTCAGGGTGCGGACAACTGATCCGCACGACCACGGGGGACGATCCACCATGCGCACCACCGTTCTTGCGGCCGCTCTGGCCGCCACCGCACTGATCCCGCCGACCGGCGTCCAGGCCGCACCCGTCCGGCTCGGCACCTGTGACGCCGGGCAGCTGTGCCTCTGGAAGAAACCGGACTTCACCGGCGCCCGCCGGGTCCACGAGCTGTCCACGGTCGACGTCGACAGCTGCGTCCCGCTCCCCGCGGGCACCAAGGCCCAGGCGCTCGCCAACCGCACCGGGCGGCCCGTCACCACCTACCAGTCGGCGGAGTGCGCCGAGACCGGGGAGTTCGAGACCTACCCGGGCGGCGGCACCTGGGTGCCCAGGTCCTCGTACCAGGTCAGGGCCTTCAAGATCTGGGAGAGCTGACCCCGGACACAGCGAAGGGGCGGCGCGGCCTTCCGGCCCCGCCGCCCCTTCTCCGTCTGCCTACGCGTCGCCGCCGGCCGGACCCGGATCGGCCGCGGCCACATCCAGGAGCTCGTAACGGTCGACCGCCGTCTTCAGGGCGGACCGGTCGATCCTGCCCTCCTTCGCGAGCTCGGTGAGCACCGCGAGGACGATCGACTGCGCGTCGATGTGGAAGAAGCGGCGGGCCGCGCCACGGGTGTCGGCGAAGCCGAAGCCGTCCGCGCCCAGCGACTGGTACGCGCCGGGAACCCACCGGGAGATCTGGTCCGGTACGGAACGCATCCAGTCCGAGACCGCGACGAACGGGCCCTCGGAGCCGGAGAGCTTCGAGGTGACGTACGGGACGCGCTGCTCCTCCTCGGGGTGGAGCAGGTTGTACCGCTCCACGTCCACGGCCTCGCGGCGCAGCTCGTTCCAGGAGGTCGCCGACCAGACGTCCGCCTTGACGTTCCACTCGTCGGCGAGGATCTGCTGCGCCTCGACCGCCCACGGGACCGCCACGCCGGAGGCCATGATCTGGGCCGGGATCTGGCCCTTGTCGCCGCTCTTGTAGCGGTACACGCCCTTGAGGATGCCCTCGACGTCCACGTCCGCGGGCTCGGCCGGGTGCTGGATCGGCTCGTTGTAGACGGTGAGGTAGTAGAAGACGTCCTCGTTCTCCTCGGGCGTCCCCCCGTACATCCGGCGCAGACCGTCCTTGACGATGTGCGCGATCTCGTAACCGAAGGCCGGGTCGTACGCGACACAGCCCGGGTTCGTCGAGGCGAGGAGCTGCGAGTGGCCGTCCGCGTGCTGGAGACCCTCACCGGTCAGCGTCGTACGGCCGGCGGTCGCGCCCAGCACGAAGCCGCGCGCGAGCTGGTCGGCCATCTGCCAGAACTGGTCACCGGTGCGCTGGAAGCCGAACATCGAGTAGAAGACGTAGACCGGGATCAGCGGCTCGCCGTGCGTGGCGTACGCCGATCCGGCGGCGATCAGCGACGCCGTGCAGCCGGCCTCGGAGATGCCGTCGTGCAGCATCTGCCCGGTCGGGGACTCCTTGTAGGCGAGGAGCAGCTCGCGGTCCACGGCCTCGTACTGCTGACCGAGCGGGTTGTAGATCTTCGCACTCGGGAAGAACGCGTCCATGCCGAAGGTGCGGTACTCGTCGGGCGCGATCAGCACGAAACGCTTGCCGATCTCCTTGTCCCGCATGAGGTCCTTCAGGATGCGGACGAACGCCATGGTCGTGGCGATCGACTGCGTGCCCGAACCCTTCTTCGCGGTCGCGTACGTCTTCTCGTCGGGCAGGGCCAGCGGCTTCGCCCGCACCACGCGCGTCGGGACGTAACCGCCCAGACCCTGGCGGCGGTCGTGCATGTACTGGATCTCTTCCGAGTCGCGGCCCGGGTGGTAGTACGGCGGGTAGCCCTCGTCCAGCTGCTTGTCCGTGATCGGGATGTGCAGCCGGTCGCGGAAGCGCTTCAGGTCCTCGACCGTGAGCTTCTTCATCTGGTGGGTCGCGTTGCGGCCCTCGAAGTTCGGTCCCAGGGTCCAGCCCTTGACCGTCTGCGCCAGGATCACCGTCGGCTGGCCCTTGTGGGCCTTGGCCGCCGCGTACGCCGCGTAGACCTTGCGGTGGTCGTGGCCGCCACGCCCCAGGTGCAGGATCTGCTGGTCGGACATGTCCTTGACCATGTCGCGCAGCCGCGGGTCGTCGCCGAAGAAGTGATCACGGATGTACGCACCCGTCTCGGTGGCGTACGTCTGGAACTGCCCGTCCGGCGTGGTGTTCAGCTTGTTGACCAGGATGCCCGTGCGGTCCTGCGCGAGCAGCGGGTCCCAGGAGCGGTCCCAGACCAGCTTGATGACGTTCCAGCCGGCACCGCGGAACTGCGACTCCAGCTCCTGGATGATCTTGCCGTTGCCGCGGACCGGGCCGTCGAGGCGCTGGAGGTTGCAGTTCACCACGAAGGTGAGGTTGTCCAGGCCCTCACGGGCGGCGATGGACAGCTGGCCCAGCGACTCGGGCTCGTCCATCTCGCCGTCGCCCAGGTAGGCCCACACGTGCGACTTGGAGGTGTCGGCGATGCCGCGCGCCTCCATGTAGCGGTTCATCCGGGCCTGGTAGATCGCGCCGAGGGGGCCGAGGCCCATCGAGACGGTCGGGAACTCCCAGAAGTCCGGCATCAGCCGCGGGTGCGGGTAGCTGGACAGACCGTTCGGCGCCTTCGACTTCTCCTGGCGGAACGCGTCGAGCTGCGCCTCGCTCAGCCGGTCGAGCAGGAACGCGCGTGCGTAGATCCCGGGGGAGGCGTGCCCCTGGAAGAAGATCTGGTCGCCGCCGTCGCCCTCGTCCTTGCCGCGGAAGAAGTGGTTGAAACCGACGTCGTACAGCGACGCGGAGGAGGCGAACGTGGCGATGTGGCCACCGACGCCGATCCCGGGACGCTGGGCGCGCGACACCATCACGGCCGCGTTCCAGCGGGTCGCGTTGAGGACCTTGCGCTCGATCTCCTCGTCGCCGGGGAAGAACGGCTCGTCCTTCGTGGCGATCGTGTTGACGTAGTCCGTACTGCGCATCTCCGGCACGGCGACGCGCTTCTCGCGCGCGCGCTCGATGAGGCGGAGCATCAGGTAGCGGGCACGCTCACGGCCCCGCTCGTCGACGGCGGCGTCGAGGGAGTCGAGCCATTCCTGGGTCTCTTCGGGATCGAAGTCCGGGACCTGGCTCGGAAGGCCGCCAATGATGATCGGGTTGCGATCGGATCCGGAAGCCACGCTGTTCCTTCGCTGTTCGGTGGTGCTCTACGGGGCCTTGTTACGGGGAACGGACCCCCGGGACATCTGCTGTGCGCCGCCTCCATCGTGTACCGCGAGGGCGCAAACGTCATCTCTACCGTGGGGTAACCGCGAGGTTCTGCAGCCTCGCTCCCGGGGCACGAGTATGGGCGTCGGAGGATGGGCCGGGCCAAACCGCAACCATACGCCCAACCCGTCCAAGCGTTCCCAAAGGCTGTTCGACTCCGATTGGCGGATCGAAACGGCATAAGCTGAGGAAGGACGTAAACGGACTGGGCGATGGTGGAGGCCCCGCAGGAGACCGGCCGGAGGTTGCGGCGACGTGGCAGGGAACGTCACCGTTTAGGCGGTCTCATACGCTGGGTACTTGCGCGATTCGCCGAGCCCGTGTGGACTACGGCCAACGCCCCGCGCACGCGCGTGGGTGAAGCATTTTCCGAAACATGATCAGGAGGCAACCCGTGAGCGCGACCGCGGACCACGCGGAGGAGCGAACCAACCCGGCAGCACGCCTGGGGTTCGAGCCCGGACAAGTGGTCCAGGAGATCGGCTACGACGACGACGTCGAGCTGGAGCTCCGTGAGGGCATTGAGGCCACTACCGGCCAGGAACTCGTCGATGAGGAGTACGACGACGTCGCAGACGTTGTCCTGCTCTGGTTCCGCGACGAGGACGGCGACCTTACGGACGCGCTGGTGGATGCCATTGGTCTGCTCGAGGACGGCGGTACGGTCTGGCTGATGACGCCCAAGACCGGCCGTGACGGATACGTCGAGCCGAGCGACATCAACGAGGCTGCCCAGACAGCCGGTCTCGCCCAGACCAAGAGCATCAGTGCGGGTAAGGACTGGACGGGCAGCCGTCTGGTCACCCCCAAGGGGGCCAAGGCCAAGCGCTGAACCCCCTCTCCCACCACCCGGGGCCCCCGACGGCATCATGCCGCCGGGGGCCTTCGTACAGGTGCGCACGGGCTCACTGCATAGGGTGGGGCTCCCGGACGGACCGGTCCGGGCATGCGGTGAAGTACGGAAGGGACGCGTTTCATGGCGATCGAGGTCGGCACCCAGGCACCGGAATTCGAGCTGAAGGACAACCACGGGCGGACCGTGAAGCTCTCCGACTACCGCGGCGAGAAGAACGTCGTACTCCTCTTCTACCCGTTCGCCTTCACCGGCGTCTGCACGGGCGAGCTCTGCGCTCTGCGTGACGAGCTGCCCCGGTTCGAGAACGACGACACCCAGCTGCTCGCGGTCTCCAACGACTCCATCCACACCCTGCGCGTCTTCGCCGAGCAGGAGGGGCTCGAGTACCCGCTGCTCTCGGACTTCTGGCCGCACGGCGAGACCTCGCGGGCGTACGGCGTCTTCGACGAGGAGAAGGGCTGCGCGGTGCGCGGCACCTTCGTCATCGACAAGGACGGCACGGTCCGCTGGAGCGTCGTCAACGGCCTGCCGGACGCGCGGGACCTCAAGGACTACATCAAGGCCCTCGACTCGATCTGATCCCCGCCCGCTCCCCGGTCGGCCCCGATCCGGGAGATCTCCGGGCGGCTCCCTGCCAAAAGCCTGTTTTGGCAGGGAACCGGTCACTAGGATCCAGTCGTTGATCCGATGCCAACGCACGATGGGGACGCTGGTTCTGCCGGCCCCTGAAAACTATGGGAGGACTCGTGGGAGTCAGCCTCAGCAAGGGCGGCAACGTCTCGCTGACCAAGGCCGCGCCCAACCTGACGGCGGTCATCGTCGGTCTGGGCTGGGATGCCCGTACGACCACCGGCGGTGACTTCGACCTCGACGCCAGCGCGCTGTTGACGGGGGTCGACGGCAAGGTGGGCAACGACGGCAATTTCGTCTTCTTCAACAACCTCAAGAGCCCGGACGGCTCCGTCGAGCACACCGGTGACAACCTCACCGGTGAGGGCGAGGGTGACGACGAGGTCGTCAAGGTGAACCTGGCCGGTGTCCCGGCCGACGTGGACAAGATCGTCTTCCCGGTCTCGATCTACGAGGCCGAGAGCCGCCAGCAGAGCTTCGGCCAGGTCCGCAACGCGTACATCCGCGTGGTGAACCAGGCCGACAACACCGAGCTCGCGCGCTACGACCTGAGCGAGGACGCCTCGACGGAGACCGCCATGGTCTTCGGCGAGCTGTACCGCAACGGCGCGGAGTGGAAGTTCCGCGCCATCGGCCAGGGTTACGCCTCGGGGCTGCGCGGTATCGCGCAGGACTTCGGTGTGAACGTCTGAGCCACGCCAGCTTTTCCCGTCCGGCGCCGCACGATGTGCGGCGCCGGACGTTCTCATCCAACGACACGGGGAGGACACACATGGGCGTCACGCTCGCCAAGGGAGGCAATGTCTCCCTCTCCAAGGCCGCACCCAACCTCACCCAGGTGCTGGTCGGGCTCGGTTGGGACGCACGATCCACCACGGGGGCCGACTTCGACCTCGACGCCAGCGCGCTGCTGTGCCAGTCGGGCCGGGTGATCGGTGACGAATGGTTCGTCTTCTACAACAACCTCACGAGCCCGGACGGCTCCGTGGAACACACGGGCGACAACCTCACGGGGGAGGGCGACGGCGACGACGAGTCGGTCATCGTGCACCTCGACCAGGTGCCCGCGCACTGCGACAAGATCCTCTTCCCGGTGTCCATCCATGAGGCGGACAACCGCGGGCAGACGTTCGGGCAGGTCAGCAACGCCTTCATCCGCGTCGTGAACCAGGCGGACGGCCAGGAGCTCGCACGGTACGACCTCAGCGAGGACGCCTCGACCGAGACCGCGATGATCTTCGGCGAGCTCTACCGGTACGGCGGGGAGTGGAAATTCCGTGCAGTCGGGCAGGGGTACGCGTCGGGGCTGCGGGGCATCGCTCTAGACTTCGGGGTCAACGTTTCGTAAAGCCGCGTACACGCGGGGGAGCCCCTCAGTCACCGGGGGAGGTCCGTCCACACACGATGGGGTGCCAGTGATTCTGAAAACCTTCGGCTGGTCGTTCGCGATTACCGCGCTCGGCCTGGTCGCAGCGGTGTTCTACGGGGGGTGGCAGGCGTTCGGCATCGTCGCGATCCTGTCGATCCTGGAGATCTCGCTGTCCTTCGACAACGCGGTGATCAACGCCGGAATCCTGAAGAAGATGAATGCCTTCTGGCAGAAGATCTTCCTCACGATCGGTGTGCTCATCGCGGTCTTCGGTATGCGACTGGTCTTCCCCGTCGTGATCGTCGCCATCAGCGCGAAGCTCGGGCCGATCGAGGCCATCGACCTGTCGTTCAACGACCCCGACAGGTACAAGGAACTGGTCACGGACGCGCATCCGTCGATCGCCGCGTTCGGTGGCATGTTCCTGCTCATGATCTTCCTCGACTTCATTTTCGAGGACCGTGACATCCAGTGGCTGCGCTGGATCGAGCGCCCGCTCGCCAAGCTCGGCAAGGTCGACATGCTGTCGGTCTGTGTCGCGCTGATCATCCTGATGATCTCCGCCATGACCTTCGCGACCCACGCCCACCAGCACGGTGGCGCTCACGCGGACAAGGCGGAGACGGTCATGCTGTCCGGCATCGCCGGCCTCATCACCTACCTCGTCGTCGGCGGGCTCTCCGGATTCTTCGAGAACAAGCTCGAAGAGGAGGAGGAGCGCGAGCACGAGGCCGAGGAAGAGGCCAAGAAGGCCGGCAAGCCGGCCTCCGCGGTCGCTCTCGCGGGCAAGGCCGCGTTCTTCATGTTCCTCTACCTCGAGGTCCTCGACGCGTCCTTCTCCTTCGACGGTGTCATCGGCGCCTTCGCCGTCACCAACGAGATCGTGCTGATGGCCCTCGGCCTCGGTATCGGTGCCATGTACGTCCGTTCGCTCACCGTCTACCTTGTCCGCCAGGGCACGCTGGACGACTACGTCTACCTGGAGCACGGCGCGCACTACGCGATCGGCGCGCTCTCCGTGATCCTGCTCGTCACCATCCAGTACGAGATCAACGAGCTCATCACCGGCCTCGTCGGTGTCGTGCTGATCGGCTGGTCCTTCTGGTCCTCGGTGCGCCGCAACAAGGCGATCGCCGCGGCGGGCGGCGACGGGGGCGACAGCTCCGGTTCCAAGGCGGAAGTCTCCTCCGGGGTGTGACCCGGTAGGGAATGAGGAACGCTCTCTGCGGGGCGGCCCACACGGCGGCGGTTCTCCGGAACCGGCCCGGGGCCGCCCCGCAGTGACGTACGGGGGCACTGACGACGCCCGGGACGCCTGGGGCCCAGACCGTGGCTCCACCCGGGCACTACCGGAGAATGTGGGGGGTTGGGATGGCCTTCTGGGACAGCCTGTGGCCGGGGCGGGATTCGGTGTTCGAGGCGGGCAACTCCGCGACGAACTCCATCGTGCTCTCCAAGCGGCACGCCACGGTCTCACTGAACAAACAGGGCGCCCTGTCCGGAAATCTCCGCGTCAACCTCTCCTGGCGGATGCGCAGCTCGGACATCGAGGGCAGGTCACGGCAGAGCGGACGCCTGCTGCGTCCCATGAAGCTCTTCCAGCCCGATGTCGTCCAGGCGCACACCCAGGGCGTGGTCAACGTCGACCTGGACCTGGGCTGCATGTACGAACTGAAGGACGGCACCAGGGGCGTGGTGCAGCCCCTGGGCAACCTGATCGGTGATCTGAACGGGCCGCCGTACATCCGGCTCAGCGGCGACGACCGTTTCGGGGCGCCGTCGGGGGAGACCGTGTACGTCAACCTCGACCAGCGCGACCAGATCAAGCGGCTGCTGTTCTTCGTCTACATCTACGACCAGACGCCGGCCTTCGACCGTACGCACGCCAAGGTGACGCTCTACCCCGGAAACGGACCCCGGATCGAGATCGAGCTCGACGAGAGGGCCCCGCAGGCCCGGTCCTGCGCCGTCTTCACCGTCGAGAACATCAAGGACGAGCTGATCGTGCGGCGCGAGGTGAAGTTCGTATACGGATTCCAGTCGGAGCTGGACCGGCTGTACGGCTTCGGCATGCAGTGGGGGCGCGGCTACAAGACCCGGGCGTGACGGTGTCCGCAGACGCCCCGCGCGGCTCAGGACCTCACGAACTGGGGGCCCTGCGGGGGCAGTACGAAATTCGGGTCCGGAGCGTGCGCCGCCGCTGCGGCGGGCTGGGGATAGCCGTACGCGGGCGGGGCGGCGGCCGGCTGCGGATAGCCGTACGCGGGCTGGTGCGGGGCGGTGTGCTGCCCGCCGGGCTGCGGGTATCCGTACGCGGGCTGCTGGTGCTGCACGGTGGCCTGGGCATCGGGAGCGTGCTCGGGCGCGGGCGGGAACGGGGGCGCGGGCACGGCCTGGGCGGCCGCGGCCTGAGCGGGTGCGGATGCCTGGCCGGGCTCGGGCGCCGGCTCCGTGGCCGTCTCGTCGACCGAGATGCCGAACGCCGTCGCGAGCCCCACGAGGCCCGTCGGATAGCCCTGCCCGACCGCCCGGAACTTCCAGCCCTCACCGCGCCGGTAGAGCTCGCCGCAGATGACGGCGGTCTCCTCGCCGGTCTCCGCCCTGACGTCGAAGACGGCCAGCGGATCGCCGTCCGCCGACGCCGCGTCGTACAGCAGGATGCGCAGGTCCCTGACCTGTTCGAACGCAGCCCCGTCGGAGGACGCGGCGATCACCACCTGGTCCACCGAGGGGTCGAGTGCGGAGAGGTCCGCCTCGATCGTGTCGGTGAGCCCCTCGGGGACGCTGCGCTTGGGCAGGCGTCGTACCAGGCCGGAGGGGTGCCGGGGCTGGTTGTAGAAGACGAAGTCCTCGTCGGAACGCACCCGGCCGGAGGCGCCGAGCAACAGGGCGGAGGCATCCACATCGGGGACACCGGCGCCCGGGGTCCAGCGCAGCACGGCCCGTACGGCCGTGGCATCGAGGGGGACGTTCGAGCCCTTCAGCATCGCGTGCGTCATGCCCGTCATCCTGCCTGCTGGCGGGCCCAACGGACAACGCGGGGGCCCGACGGGTTTCGGTGGCGGCTCCGGCGGCGGCGTTACGGGTGGAGTGGCGCTACCTCGCGACGAGTGCGTGTAATGGACGGGTTACCCGAAATTCATGCCTCTGGGGAACTGGCGACACCCGTCCGTACGTACTATTACCGGCCATACGTTGTCCGGGCCAATCAGGCAGTACGGGGGATCACATGCGTCATTTCGGGCATATCTCGCCCGCTGTCCGGGAAAGCCTGTTCTTCCAGGAGCCGTGCGCGTTCGACGCCGACTCTCCCGCCCGTATGCTCTCGGCGGCCCTCGGAGCCACGCTCTACAGCCCCGCGACGCGGCCGCGGCTGGCCGACGACGTGATGAAGCAGGCCGGTCGCGGAGTCGTCTCGATGGTGCTCTGCCTGGAGGATTCGATCGACGACGCCGAGGTGGCGGACGGCGAGGCGAACCTGGTCAGACAGTTCGCCGACCTCGCGGCGAGGGGCACGGAGACGCCCCTGCTCTTCATCCGGGTCCGCGCGCCCGAGCAGATCACCGACCTGGTGAGCCGGCTCGGCGGCTCGGTCCGACTGCTGTCCGGATTCGTACTGCCGAAATTCACGGAGGAGCGCGGCGTCCTCTTCCTGGAGGCACTCGCGAGCGCCGAGGCGGCGGCCGGCCGGCGGCTCTTCGCGATGCCGGTCCTGGAGTCGCCGGAGCTGCTGCACCTGGAGACCCGGGCGGACGTCCTCCAGGGGATCGCCCGCACCGTGAACAAGTACCGCGAGCGGGTGCTCGCGCTGCGGCTCGGCGTCACCGACTTCTGCTCGGCGTACGGTCTGCGCCGGGCCTCCGACATGACGGCGTACGACGTCCAGATCGTCGGTGCCGTCATCGGCGACGTCGTGAACGTGCTCGGCCGGGCGGACGGCACGGGCTTCACGATCACCGGGCCGGTGTGGGAGTACTTCCGGCTCCAGGAGCGCATGTTCAAGCCGCAGCTGCGCCGCAGCCCCTTCGCCGGGCGCGCCGAGGAACTGCGTACCGCCCTGATCCAGCACGACCTGGACGGACTGCTGCGCGAGATCGAGCTGGACCGCGCCAACGGGCTGCTCGGCAAGACCTGCATCCACCCGTCCCACGTGGTGCCCGTGCACGCGCTGTTCGTGGTCAGCCACGAGGAGTTCAGCGACGCGCAGGACATCCTGCGGCCGGAGCGCGGAGGCGGCGGAGTGCTCCGGTCGGCGTATACGAACAAGATGAACGAAGTGAAGCCGCACCGCGCGTGGGCCGAGCGCACCGTGCAGCGGGCCGAGGTCTTCGGTGTGGCGAAGGAAGACGTCGGGTTCGTGGAGCTCCTGGCCGCGGGTCTGGCGGACTGAGCGCGTATCGATGAGCGAGCGCGCAACGAGGGAAGAGACATAGACGTGGTGTGGACGGGCAGCTGGGTTGCCGAGCGGCTGGGAGTCGAGCTCGTCGGCGACGGGGAGCTCAGGGATCTGCTGGGTCTCGCCCTGCGCCGCAACCCGAAGCGGGCACACCTGCTCGTATCGAACGTGCTGGGCAAGCACGTGCCGCAGAAGCCTTCCGTGGTCTACGGGGCCGGTTTCGAGCTGGGGGAGCGGGTGCGCGACCTCCTCGGTGAGGCGGAGGCCCGCCGTGCCGTCGTCCTCGGGTACGCGGAAACCGCGACCGGCCTCGGCCACGCGGTGGCGGACGGGCTCGGCGTGGCGCCGTACCTCCACTCGACGCGCCGCCCCGTCGAGTGCGTGGCCCGCGCGGGCGGATTCGAGGAGTCCCACTCGCACGCCACCTCGCACCTGCTGCTGCCCGAGGACCCGGACCTGCTGGCGCCCGCCCCCTCCGGTGCGCCGCTGGTGCTGGTGGACGACGAGTTCTCCACGGGCAACACCGTGCTCAACACGATCCGCGCCCTGCACGAGCTGTACCCCCGTGAGCGGTACGTCATCGTGGCGCTGGCGGACATGCGCTCGGCGGCGGACCGGGGCCGACTGGCCGGGTTCGCCGACGAGATCGGCGCCCGCGTCGACCTGGTGGCCAGGAGTGCCGGGACGGTGCTCCTGCCGGAGGGTGTGCTGGAGCGGGGGCAGAGCCTGGTGGCGGCCCAGGAGGCGAAGGCTCCTGAAGTGCCGCCCGAGGCGCCCGCGAGATCCACCCCCGCCCGGATCGAGCTGGCGTGGCCCGCCGGTGTCCCCGACGGCGGACGGCACGGCTTCACCCCGGCACACCGCGCCGCCCTGGAGGCGGCCCTGCCGGGCATGGCGGCCCGGCTGGACGAGGCACTGGGCGGCGCCCGGCGCGTACTCGTCCTCGGCTTCGAGGAGCTGATGTACGCCCCGCTCCGCCTCGGCACGGCCCTGGAGACGGTCTCCGCCGCCGAGGTGCGCTATTCGACCACCACCCGCTCCCCGGTCCTCGCCCTGGACGACCCCGGGTACGCGATACGCAGCCGGCTGGTCTTCCCGGCCCACGACGATCCCGCCGACGGCCCGGGGGAGCGGTACGCGTACAACGTCGCGGGTGCCGGCTTCGACGCCGTCGTGGCCGTCGTGGACTCCGTGGCGGACACCCCCGCACTGCACGCCCCCGACGGACTGCTGGCCCGGCTCGCCGCCCACACCGACCACGTACTGCTGGCCGTGGTCCCCTCGTACGTACCTTCCCCCGCTGTTCCCTTGCCCGCCGCCCCTTCCCCCACCGCCCTTTCCTCCGCGGCCCCTCTCTCCACCGCACCTTCCCCCACCGCCCTTTCCCGGGCCGCCGAACGGCAGGAGCCCCGCATGCTGCCCGAGCCCCTCCGAGGCCCCGCCTTCTCCTCCTACGCGGCGGACGACGTCGGCTGGCTGCTCCAGGACCTCTCGGACACCGAGCTGGAAGCGCCCACCGAGGAGCGCGAGGAAGCGATACAGAGCGGTGGCGCGCACTACGCCGAGTCGCTTCCCGTCGAATACCAGCCCACACCGCAGTACCAGGACCTCTTCAAGGCCGCGCTCGACACCTCTGCCGCCCGGGTGGCCCGGGCCGTCGGCACCGTCACCGAGACCGTCCTCGCCGAACGGTCCCCCCGCCCCGTACTGGTCTCCCTGGCGCGGGCCGGGACTCCCGTGGGCGTGCTGATGCGCCGCTGGGCCCAGTACCGCTACGGGCTCGACCTGCCCCACTACGCCGTCTCCATCGTGCGCGGCCGGGGCATCGACGCCAACGCCCTGCGCTGGCTGGCGGACCACCACGACCCGGCCGACGTCGTCTTCGTCGACGGCTGGACGGGCAAGGGTGCCATCACCAGGGAACTGGCCGCCGCCCTCGCGGAGTTCGAGGGCTTCGACCCCGAGATCGTGGTCCTGGCCGACCCCGGCGGCTGCGTCCGGACCTACGGCACCCGCGAGGACTTCCTCATCCCCTCCGCCTGCCTCAACTCCACGGTCTCCGGCCTCATCTCCCGTACGGTCCTGCGCGCCGACCTGGTCGGCCCGGACGACTTCCACGGGGCGAAGTTCTACCGGGAGCTCGCCGGCACCGATGTGTCCGGCCACTTCATCGACACGGTCGCCGACCGCTTCGGCGAGGTCGTGGACGCGGTGGACGCCGACGTCAAGGAACTGCTCGCGGCCGACCGCGCCCCGACCTGGGAGGGCTGGGCCGCCGTCGAGAGGATCAGCGAGGAGTACGGCATCCACGACGTCAACCTCGTCAAGCCGGGTGTCGGTGAGACGACACGCGTGCTCCTGCGCCGCGTCCCGTGGAAGATCCTCGCCAAGCGCGGTGCGGGCGCCGACCTCGACCACGTACGACTGCTCGCCGAACAGCGCGGCGTACCGGTCGAGGAGGTCGCCGAACTCCCGTACACCTGCGTGGGGTTGATCCACCCACAGTTCACCCGGGGTGCCACGGGCGCCGACGGCAGGGCGGTGGCGGGCAAGTGAGCGCACAGGTGACACTGGTCGCGAGCGACCTCGACCGCACCCTCATCTACTCGGCCGCGGCTCTCCACCTGCCGATGCCGGACGCGGAGGCCCCGCGGCTGCTCTGTGTCGAGATCTACGGGCACAAGCCGCTGTCGTACGTCACCGAGACGGCGGGGGCGCTGCTCGAAGCCCTGGGCGGCAGCACGGTCTTCGTCCCCACCACCACCCGTACCCGCGAGCAGTACCAGCGCATCCACCTCCCCGGCCCCGCCGCGCGGTACGCCATCTGCGCCAACGGCGGACACATCCTGGTCGACGGGGTGTCCGACCGGGACTGGCAGCGGCAGGTCGCGGCCCGCCTCGCCGACGAATGCGCCTCCCTCGCCGAGGTCCGGGCCCACCTCGTCGCCGCCGCGGACCCCGCCTGGCTCCTCAAGGAGCGGATCGCCGAGGACCTCTTCGCGTACCTCGTCGTCGAGCGCTCGCTGCTGCCCGAAGGCTGGGTGAAGGAGCTGGCGGACTGGGCGGACGGCCGGGGCTGGACGGTCTCGCTCCAGGGCCGCAAGATCTACGCCGTACCCAGGCCGCTCACCAAGAGCGCAGCGATGAACGAGGTCGCGCGCCGCAGCGGCGCCTCACTGACCCTCGCCGCCGGTGATTCGCTCCTCGACGCGGATCTGCTGCTCGCCGCGGACCACTCCTGGCGTCCCGGCCACGGCGAACTCGCGGAGAGCGGCTGGACCGCTCCGAACGTCGAGGTACTGGACGAGACGGGGGTGGCGGCGGGGGAGGAGATCCTTCGCCGGTTCATCGGGGCCGCGGGTGCGGAGCGGCGCCGATAGCCCGCGCCGACAGCTGGGACTGTGGACATATCAAAATGTCCCGTCACGGAGGAACGCGCTATGAGCAAGGGCAACGAAACCAGGATCACGGACGAGCTGTACGCGTACATGCTGGCGCACAACCCACCGCTGGACGCGGTGCAGCGTGAGCTCGTCGAGACGACGTACGCCCGTTTCCCCGAACAGGCGGGCATGCAGTCCTCGCAGGAGCAGGGCCCGCTCCTCGCCTTCCTCGTGCGCCTGACGGGGGCCGCGCACATCGTGGAGGTCGGCACCTTCACCGGTTTCTCCGCGCTGTCGATGGCCCAGGCGCTGCCGCCGGACGGGCTGCTGATCGCCTGCGACATCTCCGAGGAGTGGACGGCCATCGGCCGGGCGGCCTGGGAGAAGGCCGGCGTCGCGGACCGCATCGACCTGCGGATCGCACCCGCGCTCGACACCCTGCGCGCGATGCCGTCCGCACCGCACATCGATCTCGCCTACCTGGACGCGGACAAGGGCAACTACATCCCGTACTGGGAGGAGCTGGTCCCCCGGATGCGTCCGGGCGGGCTCATCGCGACGGACAACGTGCTGTTCCACGGAGGCGTGACCGACCCGCACGCGACCGGGGCGGCGGCCGCGATCAAGGAGTTCAACGAGCACGTGGCGGCCGACACCCGTATGGACAGCGTGCTGCTCACGGTGGCGGACGGGCTGACGCTCTCGCGCAAGCGGTAGCCCCAGCCCGGAGGCCGGTCAGCCGCAGCAGCCGCCCCCGCAGCAACCGCCGCCGCCCCCGTCACCGGCCGGCGCGGGCGCGGACTGGGCGCCGGCTCCGCCCACGGCGACGGTGGAGAGCAGCTTCACGGTGTCCTCGTGCCCGGCGGGGCAGGGGGTGGGGGCGTCGGACTCCGCCATCGGACGGCTGACTTCGAACGTGTCTCCGCAGGGGCGGCAGCGGTACTCATAGCGAGGCATGACCCCAGGGTAGAGCCCAGGCGCGCCGCCCACGCCGCTACCGCCGAACTTCCGGGATTCTGGGGGCCCGCCGCCGACGCGCTTCGCGCGCGGCCTGCTCGGGGTGGCGGGCCTGCCAGTACGGGTTGTCGTGCGGAAGGCGGCCGGTGACCCTGCCGTACATGCCGAAGAACATCAGCATCAGGCCTACCACGAAGCTGAACAGGACGTTCTGCATGCGGAAGGCGAGGAAGTTGAAATCGGAGTCCAGCAGAGCGAGGTTGACGAACCCGCTCAGGATGAACGCGACCCCCAGGACCATGTTCAGCGTGGAGGCGACATTGCCGCCGATCACCATTCCGCCGAAGAGCAGCAGCCCGACGCAGATGGACAGGACACTGAGCGTGCCGTTGGTGTTGAGGCCCGCCACGGTGTCACCACCGGTGTCGAAGAACCCGACCTGGTCGACGAGCCCCAGAATGCCGAAGACGAGCAGCACGAGCCCGGTGAGCCCGGCGCCGACCCGGTAGACCTGGCTGAGCCGGTGATCGACGGGCAGATGCTCATCGAGCCGTACGGTCCGGGGGCGCCGGCCCGGCGTGTGCGGTAGACGAGGGGCGTGGACGGCCATACGAGCGCCTCCTTCGACCGGGCGGGACGTGTGGGGCGTGCACCCACCTGCGTGGCGTCGAACCGCCTACTTGCTGCGTGGCGTCGAACCACCTACTTAAAGGATCGACCCATGGGCGGCCGGGGACAAACGAGCCGCCGCGGGCGATGAGGCCCACCCGCCCCGGACCCGCACCACGACTACCGGCGCCACGACGCGACCCGGTCACACGCCCAGGGCTCCCTACCTACTCCAGCACGCAGCTCAGGCGGCCCGGGGCAGACGTCCTGCGTCAGGCGCGGCCCGGGCAGGCGGCCTGCGTCAGGCGGCGCCGCCCCCGCGCTCCTCGCGGATGCCGGAGACGACGCGGGCCACCGACTGCCGTACGGCTTCGGCCTCGGTCAGGAAGTGCCAGTAGTCTGGGTGGCGCCCCTCCAGTCCCGCGACGGCCCGGTCCAGCCGGGACACGGCACCGTCCAGCGGCCGGGCATGGCGCGGATCGGGGGTGTTGCGCCCGGCCATGGCCAGCCGCTGGGCGTCCCGGATCGCGAAACGGGTCCGCTGGATCTCCTGCTGCGGGTCCTTGGCCACCGCGTCCAGTCGATGCAAACGGTCAGCGGCGGCGGAGACCGCCTCGTCGGTCGAGTTCAGCAGGGCGCGGACCGTGCTCAGCTGCGCCGTCGCATCGGCCCACCGCTGCTCGTCGCGGGCCTTCGTGGCCTCGGCGAGCTTCTCCTCGGCCTGCCGGATGTTCACCGTGGCCTGCTCGGGAACGGGCTGGAGGTCCTGCCAGCACGCGGCCGAGAACCGGCGCCGCAGCTCGCTCAGGACCGGCTCGACCGACCCGGCACGCGTCGTCAGCGCCTGGGCGCGGGTACGGAGCGACACCAGACGCCGGTCGATCTCCGCGGCCCGCTCCGGAAGCCGCTCCGCCTCCGCCCGTATGGCCTCGGCGTCCCGCAGCACCTGGTCGGCCCGCTGCAAGGTATCCGGGACGCCGTGCCGGCCGGCGCCCTGGTTGAGCCGGGTCAGCTCCGGCGCGAGGGCCGCCAGCCGCGCCGCGAGGTCGTCGGCGCGGAGCCCGGAGGCGCGTACGGCATCGAGGGCGTTGCTCGCACCGAGCAGTGCCTGCCGTGCGCGCTCCACGGCGGGCGCGAGCCGGGCGAGCTGCGTCTCGGCGCTGCCGAGCAGCGGCCCGAGACCTTGCGTGAACCGGTCGAGCTCACCCTTGACCCGTACGAGCTCGTCCTTCGCCTTCGTCAGCTCGGTCAGGGCGTGGGCGGCGACCGACGGCTCCAGATCGTGCCGGTCGAGGTCGTGCGCGTCGACGGCGGTGATGTACCCGTGGCTCACCTCGTCGATCCGCCGGCCCAGCGCGGCGAAGTCGTCGACGGCCTGACGGGCCCGGGGCGAACTGTCCACGGCGGTGATCGTCTCGATCGAGATCAGCAGATCGCGCTGAGCGGTGTCGAGCTCGTAGAAGGCGGCTGCGGCGGCGTCCTTGGCCGCCTGGGCGTCGGCCCGCTGGTTCTCACCACCACGCCCACCGAACCAACGGCGCGTCCCTCCGCCCGCGAAGGCGGCCGGCAGCGCGGCGACCAGCAGCGGGACCGGCAACAGCATCAGTGCCAGGACATCCCGGACGACGGAATCCCCACCCGCTTTCGCCTGCGGCCGCGCGTGTGTCGCCGTCACATGCCTCTCCCGTGCCGTTTCGCCCTGCCCGGTTCATTCTCCCACCAGGTAAGGACGAACACACGGGTCGGTTAGTTCGCGCTTCGGACGGTGACTTCGCCGTTGTCGCTGCGCGCCTTGACCACGTGCGGGCTGTCGTCGTGGCGCGGCACCTTCACGGATACGTCCCCGTTGTCGGCCTCGGCGGTCACGGCGTACGCGGCCTCGCCCCGGGGCAGCTCGATGGTGATCCCCCCGTTGTCGCTGACGGTCTCCACCAGCGTCGGCACCCTGCTGAACATCAGCCGCACGGAACCGTTGTCCGAGTGGGCGTTCACGGAGGAAGCGGAGATCCGTTCCGCCACGACCTCGCCGTTGTCGCTCTCCAGCTTCAGTGGCCCACTGGACTCCCGGACCACCACCCCACCGTTGTCGGACCTGAGGTCGAGCCGCGTATCGAACCCGGACGCGGTGACCCGCCCGTTGTTCCCCTTCACGGTCACGGCCACCCCGCGGGGCACCTTCACCTGGTGGATCGCGTCGCAGTTGCTGATCATCGCCTCGCACTTGACCTCAAGGCGAAGTACTCCGTTGTCCATCTCCCAGACGGCCTCGGGCCCGTTCCCCAGCACGACCCACCCGTCGAACCGCCGCGTCACCTCGACCTGCCGCACATCGGCCGGCACGAGCTCCACACTGGAGTCCTCGGAATCAATGGTCAGCGCCTCCCCACCGAGCGCGAACGACTTCCGCTCGACCGGAGCCTCCTCGACATCGGTACTCCCGCACCCACTGAGAGCAGCAACCAGAACGAGAACCCCGCCGGTGACGCCGAGCGCGCCGGTGAGTGTGCGCGTACGCAAGGTCATGATGATCGGTCCCCCAGTAGTCCCGCCGGTGTGCCCCAACCGTATGTACTCCCGCCACCCCGGAGGCATCCGGACGGCTACCGTCTCGGTGGTGGGGATATCCCCCGCACGGCTTCGGCACGCAGCGAGGAGACGGGCACCGGGGAACCGGTTTGCGATGAGGGGCCGTGAGCCATGTAATCTGTTGCCTCATCCACGGGTGCGTAGCTCAGGGGTAGAGCGCTGCTCTTACAAAGCAGATGTCGGCGGTTCGAAACCGTCCGCGCCCACCAGGTATCAATGCAGGTGAGAGCCTGATCAGGCCCTCCGGTCGTGCCCGACCGGGGGGTCTTTCCATGATCGAATCCACATAGAGTCCACGTCACCCCGGAGCGACCCGGCCCACCGGCAATTCCAGGCGGTCTGTACACGACAGGCAGGCGTGGACGAGATCGCCCTCGACGATGGGGTCTCCGCGCCACAACATCGTCACCCCGTCCTCTTCGCAGTAGGCGCCGGTCTCGTCCTCGACCGGGAACTCGTGTGGGCCCTTGATGCACTGGGTCATCGACGGGCCTCCCGCCAGGCGCGGCCGAGCCTGGCGGCCGTTGGACACGCGGACCCGGAACGACACGTGGCGCAGACCAGGGTGTGGTCGACGAGCGCCCGGTACGCAGCCTCTCCGCTCTGCCCTGTCCTTGCGGCCGGGTTGCCCGTCACTGGGGCGCCACCGTATCCGGAAGCAGCCGGTAGAGCACCGGCATGCCACGCTCCCGCGCGCACGCTACGTGGGCGTAGACGGGAATCGGGAACCCGCTCGACGTGACCTGCATGCGTACGCACACGGCGGGACCCGGTTTCGGGCAATAGGCGCACTCTCTTTTGGTCATCAGCCACCCCGATGTGATCTCTGGTCAGGTCACACCAGGGTCAGCCCACATGGCGGGAATCAGGGGCGCACTTCGCGCCCCCATGCTCAGGCGGCCAGCATTCCCAGCTTCACCGCGAGCGCTGAGGCGCGACGGCGGCGCTCCGGCGACCGCGCCGCTGTCTCCTCCAGCACGATGCGCTTCGCGTACCCGTTGTACTGAATCGTCTCCGGTGCGGCCTCGTGCGCCTGCGCCAGCGTGGCCAGGGCGATGTCGGGCTGCCCGTCGAGGTGGTAGCCGCGCGCTTCCTCGATACGGTGGCGGGCCCGCCGGGGCCGGGACGGAATCGTGGTGGCGTCGGCCGCGATCGCTTGCCGTACGGATTCCCCACCCGCATGGAGTTCGACGGCGATGGTGACCGCGTGCGCGCCCATGATGGCCCTGCTGAAGCTGGTGACCGGATGGAAGTAGTCGGCGGGCAGACGGCTGGAGATGGCCCGTGCCTCGTCCCAGTAACGCCAGGCGGTGCCCGTCTCGCCTCGTCGTGCCGCCGTGTACCCGGACTCGAAGGTCAGCGCCCCGGTGATGGCGAGGATGTCGGGCGCGGCGTCCGGCAGCCAGGGCGTGAGGTACCGCAGGGCCTCGGTAGTGACTGCGTCGGCTGCGTCGAAGTGCGCCATGCCGGCGTCGCGGTGCGCCTGCGCCGCGAGCCACGCAGCGACCCCGACCGCATGAGGGTCCTCGGATTCCTGCGCGGCGACCATGCCCCGATCGGCAACCCGCCACAGCAGAGCGGCATCCGGCTGGTAGGCCACGAAGAACTGCGTCAGGGAGTACACCTCCGACAGAACGGCCTGCCCCCCGCCGATCCGCTCGCGCCGTGGCAGACGGCGGCGCAAGCCTGGCAAGCTCCACGCCGACAAGGGCTACGACTACAACCACCTGCGACGATGGTTACGCGGGCGAGGCATTACCCACCGCATCTCCCTCCCGCAAGGGAGTTGAGTCCTCACAACGCCTGGGCCGCCACCGCTGGACCGTGGAACGCACGATGGCATGGCTCGCTGGATGCCGCCGCCTCCACCGCCGCTACGAGCGCAAAGCCGACCACTTCCTGGCCTTCACCAGCATCGCCTGCACCCTCATCTGGTACCGCAGACTCGCCAAATGAGATGGTCTCTAAGCGCTTGCTCAGCCTATGTCAGTCGAAGTTACTCATCGGTCACCCGGTCTGTCCAGAGTCCGAGTCTGTGATCCAGTGCCCTTCGGCGGAGTCGTGCACGTACGCCGGCCTCCCCCTGGTCCCGCTCGTGCGGAACGGCTTCCCGCCGTCCGTGATCCGCACCGTCCCCGTACGGCCCCCGGCGCTCCACTCCAGCTCCATGTACCAGCGGCAGTCGCAGCCCGCCGTCCGCGCGGAGACCAGCAGCTCCTCGGGGTCGGAGGAGGTGACCTTGTACGGGAGGGAGACGGCCGGGATCTTCCGGACCTCGGCGCCGGAGGCGTCAAGGCCGTCGACGGGCCTCGCGAACGGGCGCGGCCGGTCGAGGTCCACGGCGAAGTGGCGCGGGGTGACGGCGCCGCCACAGTCGTTGTCCATCCGGTACGCGTTCCACGGCAGCGGCGCGGCGCGGTCGACCACGCGCACGTGCAGGGCATGGAGGACGACGGCGTCGGACGGCGACCGGCCCTGGACCGTGATCCGCACCAGCGCCTCCCCGCCGTGCACGGCACCGTGCGTCCCGGCCCACGTCCCGGAGTCGGCCGCGACCGGCGGCGGGGCGACCGCGCGGGGGGCCCGGTCCACGAGGTAGGTGTGCCCGCAGCCGCCCTCCCAGAGCTGGGAACCGATGCTCCAGGTGAAGGGGAGGGGGGCCGCGGTCCGCCCCGGAGCGGTGGAAGCGGGAGCGGGGGCGGAAGCCGTACGGGTGGGGTGGCCGAGCAGGGCGGCGGCGAGGGCGAGCACGACGAGGGCGACGGCGGCGGCGACGAGGAGGGGAGCGGGGGCGCCACGACGGGGGCGGGCGCGGGGCGCCTCCGGCGCGGACGGATGCGCGGCGGACGGGTCCGGGGCGGGGCCGGGGCCCGGTTCCGGCGCGGAAGGTTCCGGGTTCGATTCCGGCGCGGCCGACACGGCCGGCACAGGCGTGGGCGCGGGCGAGGCCGCTCGGCGGCGGGCGCGGTCCGCCTCCGTCCAGGCCGCCTCCAGGGCCCGCCGTTCCTCCTCGTCCGCCCCGCACAGCAGGGCGAGGCGGTCGACCACGGCGAACTCCTCCGGGACGGTCGCGCCCGAGCAGTAGCGGTGGAGGGTGGACGCGCTGACGCTCAGCCGCCGGCCCAGCGCGTCGTAACTCCTCCCGTCCCGCGCCTTCAGCGCGCGCACGAGCCCCGCGAACTCCTCGACGGCGGCGTCCTTCGGCATTCCATCCCCCTCGACCCTGCGTCCCATCCTTCACGTCCTTGCACGTCAGCGGGGGTGGAATGGTTCCGGGACGGCTGGTGGGCGCGTGATCGTTGCAGCCGGCGGGCGCCGGCCCCACGCTGGTTGAGCACTGACCGAACGAACGACCCGACGGGGGATCCACCACCATGAACAAGCTCCGCACCGCACTCGCCACCGCAGCCGCTGCCGCACTGGGCCTCGCGGCCCTCGCCACAGCCCCGGCGCAGGCCGCTGCCCAGCCCGCCTTCCTCGCCGCCTCCCAGATGCCGCCGTCGTCGACGCCGTGGACCGCCACCCAGGTCTTCACCGGCGTCCCGGAGAACGGCGGCGTCCTCTGCGCCCCGTACAAGATCCCGGCGCAGAACACCCGCTACCGCGAGTTCAGCACCGAGCTCGACACCAACGGCGTCCAGGTCACCACCGTCGCCCGTACCGAGGCCGACGCCGTGAAGCTGGTCGACACCCTCCGCGGGGCCCTCGCCGGCTGCGGCCCCCTGCTGGAGCAGCAGAACCCGGGCCTGCAGGCCGTCAGCGCCTCCCACGGCAAGCTCGCCGTCGAGGAGGGCGCCTGGGTCTACAGCCTGGACACCGCCGACCCGCAGATCGGCATCTCCGACATCCACCTGTTCTCCGTCGGCCGCGACGGCCGCACCGTCACCCTCGTCCGCTGGGGCCAGATGGGCGACCTCGAGGACGCCCCGCTGACCGCCTTCCGCACCACGACGAAGACCGCCGTCAACAAGCTCCACTGACCCGGGGGCTCCCCCGAGGGCTGACCACAGCTCGACAGCGGCGCGGCCGGAACCCGGGCGCGCCGCTGTCGTGCCCACCTGCTCCGCCGGCGGCGACCACTTCCTGGCCTTCACCAGCATCGCCTGCACCCTCATCTGCTACCGCAGACTCGCCAAATGAGATGGTTCTAAGGCACCACGCAAGCGTGGCGCGCGCCGCAGCCCCCGGCGGGGGCTGCCTCTGTCTCCGCCCCGGCTGCCCCCGCCGGGCGGCGGCCCAGCCCAAGAGAATCGGCCGGCGCGAGGTCGCGGCCCAAGGCGTCAAGGTCGTTCGTACAGTGGCGCGCTCCAACTTGACGCCCTGAACCACGCCCCCTTCACGGTGTGTAGGTCGAAAGCGGACGGGGTGGGAGCTGAAGTGCTTGGTGGGTTAAGGCGAGCGGTCACTTGCCTGTCACTGCGGGAACAATCACTGCTCCCATAGCCGATAGCAGGCCGCCGACAGCCAAAACAGCGTTGAACTTCTCTTTCGCCGTTGGGAAGACAGCACGACTCACGTTTCCTACCTTGCTTCGCAGAACAATCAGCTTGAGTTTCTGCCACCGATGCTGCCGATTCCGGCACCCCATCAGAACCCCGTAGGCGTTGTTGCGGCAGTACGTGCGTCCATCCCGGTTGACCGCGCCACACCAAACCGGCACCTGAAATGAGGCGTACACGGAGACTGCAACTGACAGGGCGACAACGATAGGAAGTGACCACTTCTGGCTCCACGCGACGATGAGAGCCGCAACAGCTATATATCCCCAATACGCACGCATCGCTTTTCCCATGGACACGCACGGTAGCGAAGCGTGCGCCGCCTGCGATAGAGGGCTCGGCTACGAGCAGGGCATCAAGGCCAGCACCACCGCCGACGACGAGTTCGGCACCCAGGGCTATGTCTGGGCCCCGCTCGAACTGAAGCTCTGCAGCACCAAGGGAACATCCGGCGCGAACCGGTGCCCATGGGCGCTCGTCTACACCGACGGCTCGCGCATTGAGCCGTCCGGCGTCACTTACGGCGACCTTCCCAGGCCTGAGTACCCCCCCGAGGCGACCGACGGCGGCACCGTCTGGGAGCGCGAGATCGCACTCCTCGTCCGCGACAACGTCATGGCCCGCAACATGGCCGAGCGCATTCATCGAACGCCGCAGCGACGGCATGTGTTTGAGGAGCGCGGGCTTCCTGCGGCCCAATGGCTTCGACGTCGACGACGAACTGTGGGCTGTCGACGGCGCGAACTGCTCGCCGTGCGACAGCAAGGTCCCCGGCAGCCACTGACCAGCCTTCAGGCTGCCCCTGTCTTTCTCCCCCGAGGAGGGGAGGGGCTTCGCCTGTTCCCGTCCACGAAGAGGGTGCCGTGCCCGCACGACACGACATCGCAGCCGAGACCGAACTTTGGGACACCTACGCAGGCAGCGCCTTCAAGGAGGACATGCAGCAGGTGTTCAACTGGAGATCGGTTGTGGCACCGGCCGCGCACTGGCGTACCTCGCGCAGCGTGGCGTCAAGGCCACCGGAGTCGACCTCTCGTCCGTCATGGTGAAGAAGACGACGGAGCGTTGGGGCCCCATCGGCGTGGACTTCATCCGCGCGGAGGTGCTTGATCACCTCCGCGACAACGCCCAGAGCTACGACGCCATCTACTCCATCTTCGGGGCCGTGTGGTTCACCGACCCGGCCAAGCTCTTTCCGCTCCTCGCGTTCTCCCATCCGCTGGCCATCCCCGGCGCCTACGGCCCGCAGGGCATGTACAAGGGCGGCTTAGCCGGGAAGGCGATGTTCACCTACCGCTACAGCTACACGCCCCGTCGCTGGACTGGCCTGCTGGAGCGGAGCGGCTTCCGAGACGTTGAGGCGCGTGTCCTCGATGCACCCGAGCCAGGGCACATCGGCACTCTGCTGGTCCGGGCCCGCACCTGACGTGGTCGCCATCAAGAGCAGAGGTCGGTGGTTCGAAGCCGCCCGGGCCCACCAGGTGGGATGAGACGGAACGCCCCGGACCGTGGCAAGCCTCAGTGCGGGGCTCCGGTGGGCGGGTCAGTTGCGTTGGCCCCAGTCCAGGCGGTCGGTCAGGTTCGCGGCCGTGAAGGCGGCTGTCAGTTCGGTGCGGCCCTCGGTGAAGTGGGCCCAGCTGTCGTAGTGGACGGGTACCACGCGACGGGCGTCGAGGAGTTGGGCGGCCTCGGCGGCCTGGGTGCTGTCCAGGACGATCAGTGCGCCGTCGAAGAGTATGGGGAAGCGGGGGGCTCCGGCGAAGAGGAGGGCGGTGTCGATCGTGGGGAAGCGCTCGGCGATCTCCTTGACCGCGTCGAGTGAGGCGTTGTCGCCGCTGACGTAGACGGTGGGCAGGCCGTCCCCGGTCAGGACGAAGCCGACGACCTGGCCGGAGATCGGTTCGATCTCCTCGTGGGTGCCGGGGCCGTGGATCGCTGGTACGCCGGTGACGGTGATCGTGCCGCCTTCGGGGCGGTTCAGTTCGACGGACTCCCAGTCGGCCAGGCCCGTGGCCTTGTCCCCGAGGCGCTGAGCGCCGCCGGGGGTGGTGAGGGTGAGCGGGATGTCGGCGAGCAGGGCGCGGCCGGAGTGGTCGAGGTTGTCGGAGTGCTCGTCGTGCGAGAGCAGGACGACGTCGATGGGGCCGAGGTCTGCCGGGTCGGCGATGGACGGCTCGGTCTTGGTCAGGGTCGGGCCGGCCGAGGGGTAGTCGCCGGGGCCGTCGAACGTCGGGTCGGTCAGGATGCGCAGGCCGCCGTACTCGAACAGGGCGGTCGGGCCGCCGAAGACGCGGACCGGGAACTGTTCGGTCGTTGCGGGGAGAGAAGACACGACGTATGCACCTCACGGATAGCTTGCCGATGAACCGTGAGATGACTGTAGCCATTTCTCATGGCTGCACGCAAGACGTACCATGAGAAACATGAAGGAGTCCGTGAGGGAAGAACCCGCAGTGCCGCCCGTGCAGGGCGAGGAGGAGCACCCCTCCCTCGCCCTCGCCAACAGCTCCGTCACGCTGCCCGGCGGGCACACGGTGGACCTCCTGGGGACCCCTGAGCAGGCGAATCACTGGCTGACGCAACGCGGCCTCGCCCCGGCCGAGGCCGGCATGCGGGACATGTGCGCGTCGCAGCTGCGCTCGATGCGCGAACAGGTCAGGTCACTGCTCGCCTCCCGTGCCGCAGGGCTGCCCGCCCTCCCCGCCGCTGTCGACGCCATCAATGACGCGATGACCCGTGTCTCGACAGCGCCGCTCCTGCAGTGGGACGCGAAAAGCGGTCCGTGCCGTGTGACCCCTCACCCCACCACCGCGATCGTCGATCACGCCCTGGCGGCCCTCGCCTCCGACGCGGCCGACCTCCTCACCGGCCCCGACGCGGAACGCCTCACCGCCTGCGGCTCCGCTCCCTGCAACCGCTACCTGCTCCGCCACGGCCGCCGCCACTGGTGCTCCACCCGGTGCGGCGACCGCGCCCGCGCGGCCCGTGCCTACGCCCGCCGCACCCGGCCCGGGACGGACTGACGCCCGAGAGGGGCGAGGGCCAACCCGGGGTGGTCTCACCGCGCTTGCGCGGGCGTGGAGCGAGCGAGGGCCTTCTTCGGCCGTGAGGCGTGTGCGAAGAGGAAGAGGAGGGCTCCGCAGGCGGCTACCAGAACCCAGCCCGGGCGGGAGGCGTGGGCGAGGTCTGCCGGGGTGGTCGAAGTGACCAGGGCGCCCGCGAGGGCGATGCCGAGCGCGGCGCCGAACTGGCGGGCCGTGGAGGTGATTCCGCCGGCCACGCCGGCTCGGGCGGGAGGCAGGGCGCTGACCGCCGTGTTGGTGATCGGGGCGTTCGCGAAACCGAACCCGATGCCGATCAGCAGGTAGGACAGGAGGAGCAGCGGCACGCTCGTGTCCTTTTCGAGCCCGACCAGGGTGAGTCCGCCGGCCGTGATGAAGCCGCCGGCCAGGGCGAGCGGCAGCCGTGGCCCGACGCGGCCGACCAGACGGCCGGACAAGGGGGCGCAGACGGTTGCTCCGAGCGCCATGGGCAGGGTCGCCGTCCCGGCGGCCAACGGCGTCCAGCCTCGGGAGAGTTGCAGGTAGAGGGTGTTGAGCAGCAGCGTGACGTTCAGGGCCACGAAGACCGCCACGGCGGCCAGGACCGCGCTGGTGAAGGCCGGGTTCCGGAAGAGGCGGGGGTCCATCAGCGGTTCGTGCCGGCGGGACTCGACCCGTACGAAGGCGGCCGTCGCCACGGCGGTGGACGCGTACAGGGCCAGTGCTGCCGGAGAGGTCCAGCCGATGCGCGGGCCTTCGATGAGGGTGCCGACCGCGAGCGCGATGGTGAGGGACAGCAGGGCCTGGCCCGGGAGGTCCAGCCGCTGCGCACGCGGTGCCCGGGACTCCGGTACGTACACCGCGGTGAGTACGAGGGCGGCCACGACGACCGGCGCGTTGATCCAGAACATGGACCGCCAGCCCAGCGCCTCGATGAGGAAGCCGCCGGTCACAGGGCCGGCGGCCATGCTCAGCCCGAAGACCGATGCCCAGATGCCGATCGCCTGTGCTCGTTCCCTCGGGTCCGGCATCGCGTTCACCACGATCGCGAGGGCCACGGGGCTGAGCATCGAGGCGCCGACTCCCTGGACGGCGCGGGCCGCGACAAGGGCGCCCACGGAAGGGGCGAGTGCGCAGGCCAGCGAGGCCGCGCCGAATACGAGCAGGCCGATCCGGAACACCCGTCGCCGTCCGAAGCGGTCCGCGAGGGCGCCGGAGGAGATCAGCAGGCCGGCCAGGACGAGGGTGTAGGCGTCCACGGTCCATTCGAGGCCACGCGTCCCGATGCCCAGACCGTGCCCGATCGCGGGCAGGCCCACGTTGACGATGGTGGTGTCCAGGCCCACCAGAAACATGCTCAGGCAGCAGACGGCCAGCACCGTCCAGCGTCTGCGCGCGCTCATAGGGGGTGGAGCAGGATGGGTCGTCGTCGTGGTCACGGTCTGCCTCTCACGTCCGGGAGTGGTTGCCCGGCAAGACTCCGGCCGTACGACGGCCGGGGCCCAGCACTTTTGCGAAGGCCGCAAAATGGAGGACGTGGACACGGAACTGGAAGAGATCCTTGGCGGCATCGGGCCCCGGCTGCGGGTGCTGCGGCTCGGCCGTGGACTCACGCTGGAGGCCCTGGCGGCCACCTCCGGGATCTCGGTGAGCACGCTGTCCCGTCTGGAATCAGGCAAACGGCGTCCGACCCTGGACCTGCTCATCCCCCTCGCGCGCGTGCACCGCATCGCACTCGACCAGCTGGTGGCCGCGCCGGCGAGCGGTGACCCCCGGGTCCACCTCGAACCCCTGCGCAAGGCGCACGGCAGCACCCTCGTACCTCTGACGCGGTACCCCGGGCGGGTGCAGGTGTTCAAGCAGGTGCTCGCTCCCCGCGAGCCGAAGCTGGTGACCCACGACGGCTACGAGTGGCTCTACGTCCTCGCGGGCGAGCTGCGGCTCCTGCTCGGCGACGACGAGTTCGTACTGCGCCCGGGAGAGCTGGCCGAGTTCGACACCGGGCAACCGCACTGGTTCGGGCCGGCGAACGCGAGCGCCGTGGAGATCCTGCACCTGTTCGGACCACGGGGCGACCAGGCCGTCGTCCGCGCACGGCCCCCCACGGACGCCCCGCCGGCACGGTGAGGTGACCTGCGCCGGGACCCTCCTGGGCGGCCGGTGCGGGGCCGCGCGGGCCGGGGTGGCGGCTCGGTGGCTCCGGGGCGGCCGGGACAGGAGCACACTGAACACATGGCCCTACCCAGAACGCATCATTGCTCGGTCTGTTCAGACGGTGCACCCGGCTCGGTCCTTCACGAGGATCTGGTCGTCGGGGCGCCGCTCTCCATGGAAGAGCTCACCGACTCGGAGCGCCTCGACCGGTTCGCACTCAAGTACGCCCACGACGGCTGCCAGGTCAGAGAGGTCCGGCGGGTTCCGCACGACAGTCTGAGCGGCTACGCCTGGTCCGTGACCTTCACCGAGGGTTCTTGATCACTCGATCACCGGGCGGTTCGGGGAAGGCGACCGGACCGCCCGCCTTCGACCGGACCGCCTGCCTTCGCCCTGACCGACCTCACTCGCCCGCGTAAACCCCGCCGGCCGCAGGAAAGCGTGCCCGGGATGCGTCCCGACCCGGCCGGGCGCACCGTGGATACATGTCCGGTCACCCGCCCGTCATCGTGTATCCGCCCTCGACCACCGGAGGGCGGCGAGTGACCGTGCACGGTCAGATCGTGGGGCTGGCGCACGGGCGCGGGGACGTGGCTTCCCTGCTGCGCCGGGCCGGGCTGGCCGCCGGGGCCGAAGAGATCGATCTCGATCAGCCGGAGTTGATCGAGTGGCGCGGCGGGGATCTCGATACCTGGGGGTGAGTCCGTGATGCGTCGCCGTCGTGGGCCCAAGGGCCTGATGTCAGTCGAGCCACCGCCCGGGTATTACGAGGGCGACGGCGCGCCGCTTGATGCCCTGCGGCGCGGTCTGATCCTCGACTGGGTGGTGAACCAGCGCATCGCCGACGGGTGGCGGGTGGAGTCGCGGTCCGCGACTCAGGCCGTTCTCGTGCGCGGGCAGCCGGTGAACCACGTGCTGCACGCCATTCTGACCGTCTTCTCGTGCCTGCTGTGGGGTGCCGTGTGGGCGGTGGTGGCTCTGACGAACCGGGTCGAGCGGGTCGCGCTCACCGTCGACGTCCAGGGGCACGTCGTGACCGTCACCGCGCCGTGAGGATTCACCCGTTCGGGTGCCGTCGAGTGGTCGGGCGGGTGGGGGGCGCGCAGGGTCGGTTCTGAATCCGCAGGACGTGAACGCAGGCCAGAACCGCAGGCCGACGAGTCTGCGCGGCGAACCAGAACCGCAGGCCGACGAGCCTGCACGGCGAAGGAGTCCCCATGTCACAGTCAGCACCCGCGTCCGGAAACGCACCGCGGGCGAACCGCGACGGCGGCGGCAGCGCGTGGGCCACCGGCGGAACGGTGTTCGCCGGTGTCCTGCTGTTCGTGGACGGTGTTCTCGCGGTCATCAAGGGCATCGCGGGCATCGCGACCGACGACGTGTACGCCCGTATCAACAACTACGTCTTCGAGTTCAACGTGACCACCTGGGGCTGGATCCACCTGATCCTCGGCGTGATCCTGCTGTTCGTCGGCTGGGGCATCCTGAAGGGCGCCGGCTGGGCCCGCGGTGTGGGTGTCGGGCTCGCCTCGCTCAGCATCATCGCCAACTTCATCTGGCTGCCGTACCAGCCGGTCTGGGCCATCGTCTCGATCGCCATCGACGTCTTCGTGATCTGGGCCCTGTGCACCGACCGCTCGAAGCAGGCCCTCTGACGTGGCAGCGGACCACGCGGCGGGACCCATGACGGCCGAGGAGGCGCGCGGTACAGCCGCCTCGGCCTGGGTCTGGGGATACCCGCTCCTGGAGAACTACCGCACGATGTACCCCCAGGCCATCGACCCGGACGATCCTCGTTCCGTCGGTGGCTTCGGCCGTTTCCGGCACTACTCCCAGCCGTTCACCCCGGCCGACACCGACGTGGTGACGCCGAACAACGACACCCCGTACTCCTGGGCCTGGCTCGACCTGCGGGCCGAGCCGTGGGTGGTGTCCGTGCCCGCCGTCGACCGGTACTACGTACTGCCGTTCCACGACCTCGACACCTCGTACGTCGGGTTCGTCGGCGCCCGCACCACCGGGCGGGAAGCCGGGGACTACCTGGTCGCCGGGCCCGGCTGGCGCGGTGACGTGCCGGACAAGGTCGCCGGGGTGCTGCGCGCGGACACCTTCGTGGTGGGCGTTCTCGGGCGTACGTATCTGGCGGGACCCGGCGACGTGACCGCGCTGCGGGCCGTCCAGGAGCAGTACCGGCTGCGGCCGTTGTCGGAGTTCCTCGACTCGGCGGCGCCCCACCCGGTCGAGGAACCCGTGTGGCCGGTGTGGCGTGAAGAGGACCTGGACACCGCGGAGTTCTTCACGCTCCTCGACTTCCTGCTCCAGTTCTTCCCGGTCCTGGAGAGCGAACGGGAGCTGCGCGAGCGACTCGCCGCGCTGGGTGTCGACGGCCGCGGGGAGTTCGAGCCCTCCGCGCTGAAGCCGGACATCCTGGCCGCGGTGGAACAGGGCATCGCCGACGCGCGGGCCGTGCTGGAGGCGGCGAAGAACGACGCCTCCGACTCCACCGGCTGGTTCGGTACGCGGGCCGAGCACGGCGACGACTATCTGACGCGCGCCGTCGGAGTCGACAAGGGGCTGTACGGGCTCCCGGCCGCGGAGGCCTGGTACGCGGGCTGGCTCCAGGACGACCGGGGCAACCGCCCGCCGGACGCGTCCGCGCGCGACTACGTCGTCCGGTTTCCCCCGGGACAGTTGCCGCCGGCCCGGTTCTTCTGGTCGGCCACCATGTACCGGCTGCCCGAACGGCTGCTCGTCGACAACCCCGTCGACCGCTATTCGATCGGGGACCGTACCCCCGGGCTGGTCCATGACGCGGACGGCGGGCTGACGCTGTACGTACAGAAGAACATGCCGCAGGACCCGGAGCAGGCGGCGAACTGGCTGCCCGCGCCCGACGGTCCTTTCACGGTCGCCGTTCGCGTCTACGGTCCGGAGCCCGCCGTACTGGACGGCAGCTGGTCCATGCCGACGCTCGCCGTGCGTGACTGAGACGAGAGGAACACCCGTGGTGGAGACGCCCGAAGAGCTCGTCGAGCTGGCCGCCGAGGCCTATGTCTACGGCTATCCGCTGGTCTTCGATCTGTCGATGGTCGAGACCTTCCTGCGCAAGGGCTTCGGCGCACTGCCTCCCGCCCCCTTCAACGTGTTCGCCCACTCCGGCGAACTCGCCGCGCCCGACGCGCGCTTCGTGTCCGTGAACAACGACACCGTGTACTCGATCGCCCAACTCGACCTGTCCGGCGGGCCGATCACGCTCCATGTTCCCGACACCGACGGCGCGTACTACGTGCTCCAGTTCGTGGACGTGTGGAGCAACAACTTCGCCTACGTCGGACGCCGTGCCACCGGTACGGGCGAGGGCGACTGGCTGATCGTGCCGCCCGGCTGGTCGGGCACCGTGCCCGACGGCATGAGCGGGGTGATCGACGCGCCGACCTCCCTCGTGACGGTGGTGGGCCGCAACGCCTGCGACGGGCCCGAGGACCTGCCCCGGGTCCAGGCGCTCCAGCGGCAGTTCACGCTCAGCCACCTCGACTCGGCGCCGCACCGCACCGGGCTGCCCCGACCCGACGCCGGCGTACCGGAAGAGCTGCGGTTCTTCGAGCAGCTCCGGGTCTGGATGGCCGACTTCCCGCCGTCCGCCGAGGACCGGGCCTACCAGGACCGGTTCCAGCCGCTGGGGCTTCTGGAGGAGGGGCCCTCGCCGTACGTTCCCGCCGGCCCCGCCCTCGTACAGGCGCTGACGGAGGGGCTGGCGCGGGGCAAGGCGCGGGTGGAAGCGGCCACCCGGCCGGCGCCGGAAGCGGACCGGGCGGCCCCGGGGGCCTGGGAGACCAATCCGCACCTCTTCGATTACAACCTCGACCACCTCGGCGTCGGAACGATCGACTCCCCGGAGTGGAAGATCGCGGACCGCGAGGCGTCGTACCTGGTCAGAGCGGCGGCGGCGCGGATCGGGCTGTGGGGGAACCACGGCTACGAGGCGGTCTACGCGCACACCTTCCAGGACTCCGGGGGCAGGCCGCTCAACGGGGCCCACTCCTATGTCCTGCGCTTCGAGGAGCCGCCGCCGGTCGAGTCGTTCTGGTCGGTGACCATGTACGACGTCCCCGACTACTACCTCGTCGAGAACCCGGCGGGCCGCTACTCGATCGGCGACCGTACGCCCGGACTCGTGTACGCGGCCGACGGCTCCCTGACGCTGCACCTGGCCAAGGACCGGCCCGCGGACGCGGACGCGGCGGCCAACTGGCTGCCCGCGCCGGACGGGGACTTCCGGCCCATGCTCCGGCTCTACACCCCTGAGCAGGCCGTTCTCGACGGAAGTTACGTCATCCCGGTCATCGAGCGGGTGGAAGCGGACCGTGGGTGAGGGGACGCGCTCAGCGGCCTGGCCGGCTGAGGTGGCCAGGGGCGGGCGGGGCGGCGCTAGGTGGCCGGGGGCGGGGCGGGTGGTTCCCCTGTCCGTTGTCAGTGGTCCGGTACACACTGGATTCATGTGCCGCAGTATCAAGACCCTCCGCCCACCCGCCCTCCCCGAAGAGGCCACCGAGGAGGACATGCGGGCCGCCGCCCTCCAGTACGTGCGCAAGGTGTCCGGCTTCCGCGCGCCCGCCGCGCACAACCGCGAAGCCTTCGACCGCGCCGTCGAGGAGATCACCGAGGCCACCCACCGGCTGCTCGACAGCCTGGAGATACGGGGCGCGGCCAAGGCGGGCTGAGGGACCGCGGGCCGGGTGAGCGGCCGGCCGGTCAGGGACCGGCGGCGACCGCAGGGGCCGGGGACTGCGCCGCTGTCGCGGCTTCCGCTCCCGCCGCGGAGGGGCGGCGTACGACCAAGGCTGCCAGGGCGCCGACGAGAGCCAGAGTCACGACCGAGACCGCCGTGCCCAGCCAGGTGGTGCCCATCCACTGGCCGCCGAAGTAGCCGAGGCCCACGCTGTAGCCCGCCCAGGCGACACCTGCCAGCGCCGACCAGGGCAGGAATTCCTTCACCTTGCGGTGTGCCGCGCCCGCGCCGAGGGAGACCACGGAGCGGCCGGCCGGTGCGAACCGCGCGATGACGACGAGGGCGCCACCGCCCCGGCTGAGCGCCGCGCCGAGACGTTCCTGCGCGGTGGTGAGGCGGCGCGAGCGGGCGATGGCCCGGTCCAGCCGGTCGCCGCCGCGCCAGGCGACGCGGTACGCGACGAGGTCACCGAGCACCGAGGCGGTGGCCGCGCACAGGACCAGCGCGAGCAGCGACGGCACCTGCCGCGTCGCTTCCCCGGCCGAGCCGGCGACCGTGGTCGACCCTGCGGCGGCGGCCGTGGCCGCCATGATCACCAGGACTCCACTGGGGAGTACGGGCAGGAACACGTCGAGGAGTACCGAGAGGCCGACCACTGCGTAGATCCATGGGCTGCCGGTCAGCGCGCCCACACTCTCAAGCACTTTCTACTCCCCGATTCGTGTCAACGCCGCGACGTCGCAGGGGAGCGGCAGGGGCGGCAGGGCCAGCTGTACAGCGTACGCCCGCGGTTTACCTGGACATCACCTCGGGTGGGTGATGTTGTGCAGCTCACGTGCACCTTGGGGAGGGTGCGTAACGGCAGAGGGAGGGGACCGACGACAGCAGGGAGCAGGACGTGGTGGCAGCATGGACGGTCATGCGGGCGGCGGGAGCAGTGGCGGGAGCCACGGCCCTGGTGATGCTCGCCGGTGGTGTCAGTGGCGCCGACGGCGTCGGTGGGGGGTTCTGGATGCGGTCGCACGCTTCCTTCTCGCCGCCGAACGCGTTCGTCCCGCCGAGCGCGATCACGTACGACATGGACCGTGTCCCGGCGGCGGCCACCATCGAGATCACCCAGCGCTCGGACACGTCGGGAACGGCCGTGAAGGCCCGGCTGGGCGGGCTGCTCCCGGACCACGCGTACGGCATGCACGTGCACACCTCGCCCTGCGGCGCCGACCCGGAAGCGGCCGGGCCGCACTACCAGCACCGCGCCGGGGGCCATGGCGACCCGGCCAACGAGGTGTGGCTCGACTTCGCGACCGACGGCGAGGGAAACGGTTCCGCGTCGGCCCGGCACGCGTGGGGCTTCCGGAAGGAGGGCGCCCGCTCGGTGGTGATCCATGACGGGCGGGGCGGCACCGGTGAACGGCTGGCGTGCTTCACCGTGCCGTTCGGGTCGTACGGGAGCGCGTGAGACGCCTCCGGCCCCGTTGGTTGCGCGTGAGACGGCTCCGGCCGCGTTGCGCGTGAGGCGGCTGCGGTCACGTTCCACCCCACGCGAAGCGTCCGGCTCCCCGGGGCGGCGGGGAGCCGGACGCTTTCGTCGAGCGGTCAGACCGTGACGGCGGACGCCTGTTCGCGCGGGCGCCCGGCGTCGTGCGCGGAGTTGCCGCGCGAGGAGAAGAGCTGGTCTGCGGCCAGGGCCCCGGGGCCCGTGAAGACGAGCAGCAGGAAGGCCCAGCAGAACATCGCGGAAGCCTCGCCGCCGTTCTGCAGGGGGAACAGGGCCTCGCCCTGGTGGACCTTGAAGTACGCGTACGCCATGGAGCCGGAGGCGATCAGGGCCGCGATCCGGGTGCCGAGGCCGAGCGCGACCAGGATTCCGCCCACGAGCTGGATCACCGCGGCGTACCAGCCGGGCCAGGTGGCGGACGGGACGCTGGTGCCGCCGAGCACTCCGAAGAGCGACGCGGCGCCGTGGCAGGCGAAGAGGAAGCCGACGACGACGCGGAACGCCGCGAGCGCGTAGGGCTGGGCCTGAGTCAGGCGTATGGACATGGGGGAGGGCTCCTTCGGTCGGGTGGGGGACGTGAACCGATTGCCGACTGGGCGCCTCAGGTTAGGTAGACCTCACTGTTACTTGCAAGTTCAACATTTCACCGTGCGGCTGAAAATCACTCATTCATCGATGGTCAGATTTCGATCGAGAACGGTCTCCAACTGCGCGTCGCGCGACTTCCCCTTGGCCTGAACCAAAGTCAGCGCAGCGTTTCGGCCATGGAGCGTCAGGGTCATCAGCTGATTGCCGAACCACGGTCCGCCCGTCTTCTGCCAGCGCACCGGCGGGGTCCCCATCCGTGCGTGGCGTGCCAGGAGCCCGCCGAGCCACCGTCCCGCCCGGCTCCAGCCGAAACGGAAGCCGGCTCTCATGGGGCGGGGAATCGAGTTGTGGAGGGGTGAGCAGGTCAGCTGCAGGATGCGCGCGGCGGGAGCCTCATCGGGGGTGGCCGCGGGCCACTCGGACTCCGCGATGTACGCATGGTGCACATCGCCCGACAGTACACATACCGTCGCCGGCGCGTCCGGACCGCTCCCCGCCTCCCGCAGCAGCTCCGTCAGTCGACGGAACGAACCGGGAAAAGCTGCCCAGTGCTCCAGGTCGGAAGCGCGGCGCAGCTTCTCCCCGAAGCGCGCCCAGCGCCCGTCGGGCCCGCCGCGCTCGCCGCGGCACAGGGCGGCGTTCCAGCTCTCCGCGTCATGGATGAGAGGCGGCAGGAGCCACGGCAGCGAGGTGCCGATCAGAAGATGGTCATACGATCCGGGGTCGCCGAGCGCCTCTTCGTGTATCCAGCGGGCCTCCTCGGCGCTGAGCATCGAGCGCTGCTGTTCGTCGAGGACCCGGGCGGCCCTGGTGTCCACCATCAGCACCCGGACTCGGCCGAAAACGCGCCGGTAGCTCCAGCGGGTGCGGGAGGGCTCGGCCGCGGTCTCGGCGGCGAACCGGCGCAGGAGTTCGGTGCCGTCCGGTGCGGCGCGCACCGCCGCGTAGAGGGGATCGGCGGCCAGTACGGCGGGGGAGACGTTGCCGAGGTGCTGGTAGACCCAGTACGACATCAGGCCGCTGACGATCCGTTCGTTCCACCAGGGGGTGGCGCGGATCTCCGCGAGCCAGGCCGCGCTGGTGTTCCAGTCGTCGATCACGTCGTGATCGTCGAAGATCATGCAGCTGGGGACCGTGGACAGCAGCCAGCGCACCTCGGGGTCCCCCCAGGACTCGTCGTAGAGGAACGTGTACTCCTCGTAGTCCGCGACCTCCGCCCCGGGGGGCTCGCTCAGCTCCCGGCGCGCGCCGAGTCTGCGCCCGGTGGCCTCCGAGGTCTCGTCCGCGTACACCTGATCGCCGAGGAGGAGCAGCGCGTCGGGCCGTACGGCGTCCGGGTCGGCGGCCAGACGGGCGGCGAGCGTATCCAGGGCGTCGGGGCCGACGGGGTCGTGGCCGTCCGCGGGAGGGGCCGCCCAGCGGCAGGAACCGAAGGCGATCCGGACCGGCTCCGGTGCCTCCTCGGAGGTGAGCGGGGGCGTCGTGATCGTGCTCTCGGGGAAGGGGGAGTCGTCGAGCGGCCACACCCGCCGCCCGCCGAGCAGCACCTCGTACGCCGTCGTCGTGCCCGGCGTCAGTCCCGTCACGACCACCAGGGCGTAGTGATGCCCGGCGACCGCGAAGGTCGGGGACGAGCCGAAGGCTCCGTCCGCGCACCGGACTTCCGCCGTGCACGGCCGGTCGGCCTCGATCCAGACGGTAGCCGACGAAGCCGACTCCCAGTCGACGTACCGCAGCAGTGGTCCCAGTCGCAGCCTGGCCATGCCGCCCCCTCGCGTCGCCGTAACAGATGGCTCGTACCGTACGGAACGACGGAGGGGGGCGGGGCGGTTCGGCGCGGCCTTTTTTCGGGGCCGGGCGGGGTGGCTACTGGTGGGGGAGGGGTCAGCAGGCGTTCAGGACCGACTGGAGGGCGCTCTTCTCGGTGGAGTCGACACTCAGGCCGTAGTAGTGCTTCACGTGCACCCAGGCGCGTGCGTACGTGCAGCGGTAGGAGGTGCGCGAGGGCAGCCACTCGCCCGGGTCCTGGTCGCTCTTGGCCTGGTTGACGTTGTCCGTGACCGCGATCAGCTGCGGGCGCGTCAGGTCGTTGGCGAAGGACTGGCGCTGGGACGTGGACCAGCTGTTGGCTCCGGAGCGCCAGGCCTCGGCGAGCGGGACCATGTGGTCGATGTCGAGGTCGGACGCCACGGTCCAGGTGGCTCCGTCGTACTCCGAGTACCAGCTGCCGCTGACCGCCGCGCAGCTGGAGTCCTGCTGGACGTTGGTGCCGTCCCGCTTGAGGACCACTTCGCGGGTGTTGCAGGCGCCCGACTGGGTGATCCAGTGCGGGAACATCTCACGGCTGTAGCCGGTCGACGAGCCCTCGGTCTTCACCGTGAGCTGGCCGAGATAGGTGCGGGCGGTGGATGCGGAGACCGGGGTGGGCATGGCGGCCTGGGCGGCCGGGGCACTGAGGAGCCCCGTGGTGGCGGCGAGGGCGGCGGACGCGGCGATGACGGCAACGCGACGCGCGTAGATACCTGACATGCGAACTCCCTTGATGTGGGGGGCATTTGGCGGGTCCCTGTGGGGCCCGGCCATCGTGGCGGCGCCAGGTTTCCGGGGGGTGGGCGCCAGGTAACAGGGTGACGACATGCGCACGTCACATCAAGAGATTGGACAGAACCGCCTGATGGTCGGTCTGAAGCCGCGGAGGGGAGGGGTGTTGAGCGCACGGCTCAAGGGGTGGGCGGTCTTAAGGTGGCCGCGTGCTGCTTCCGGTGAATGTGACGCTCGGGATCGTCCTCGCCGTGCTCCTGGCGTTCGCGGCCGCTGTCGCCGCGTGGGCCTCGCTCGGCCGCTCGCGGGAGATCGTCGTCGCCGGGCTGCGGGCGGCGGTCCAACTGGCCGCCGTCTCCGCCCTCATCGGCTGGGTGGTCCACTCCCTGGCGCCCCTGCTCGGCTTCGTGGCGCTGATGTTCGCCGTCGCGGTGTGGACCGCCGGGCGCCGGATCACCGGTAATCACACCTGGCGGTGGGCCGCCCTGCCGATCGGGGCCGCGGTCGTGCCCGTCGTCGTCGCGCTGCTGCTGACCGGCCTCGTCCCGCTCCGGGGCATCGCTTTGATCCCGGTCACGGGCATTCTGATCGGGGGTGCGCTCACCGCGACCGTGCTCGGGGGGCGCCGCGCGCTGGACGAGCTCGCGGTGCGGCACGGTGAGGTCGAGGCGGGGATGGCGCTGGGGCTGCTCGACCGGGACGCCCGGCTGGAGATCGCGCGCCCGGTGGCCGCGGACGCGCTGCTGCCGGGGCTGGACCAGACCCGGACGGTGGGGCTCGTCACCCTGCCGGGGGCCTTCGTGGGCATGCTGCTGGGCGGCGCGTCACCGGTGGAGGCGGGAGCCGTCCAGCTGTTCGTCCTGGTGGCGCTGATGGCGGTGCAGGCGGTGGCCGTCGCGCTGGTACTGGAACTGGTGGCGCGGGGCCTGCTCCGCCGCGACCCGGTGTGACAGGGGGGCGCCGCCTGATGTGCAGGGGGCGGGCCGGGCGGTCGGGCGCCGTACGGTGTCGGGTCCCGTCGGAGCCCGTGCGGTCCCGTCGGGACCGGGCGGTCAGGTGGGGGCCGTGCGCCTCGGCCCCGTCGGAGCCCGTGCGGTCAGGCCCCGACGTGCAGACGGATCGAGCCGTCGGCGGCCGCCTCCACCCGGAGCCGCGTCAGGTCATCGACATGGGCGTCGGGGGAGAGCGCCGCGGCGCGCGGTCCGACGCCCACGACCCGCATGCCCGCTGCCCGGCCGGCCGCGATGCCCGCCTCCGAGTCCTCGAAGACGACGCAGTCCGCCGCGTCGAAGCCCAGCTCGGCCGCGCCCTTGAGGAAGCCCTCCGGGTCCGGCTTGCTGGCGCCCACCTGCTCGGCGGTGACGCGGACCGACGGCATCGGCAGCGCCGCGGCCGTCATCCGGGCCTGGGCGAGTGCCTCGTCGGCCGAGGTCACGAGGGCGTGCGGGAGGCCGGCGATCGACGCCATGAAGGCCGGGGCGCCGCCGATGGGCACCACGCCGTCGACGTCGGCGGTCTCCTCGGCGAGCAGCTCGCGGTTCTCCGCGTAGTTCTGCTCCATGGGGCGCTCCGGGAGCAGGACCGCCATGGTGGCGTACCCCTGCCGCCCGTGGACCACCTTGAGTACGGCGACCGGGTCGAGGCCCTGCCGCAGCGCCCAGCGGGTCCAGCAGCGCTCGACCACCGCATCGGAGTTCACGAGGGTGCCATCCATGTCCAGAAGGAGGGCGCGGGCTGTGAGGACGGTGGCCGACATCGGCAGGCTCCAGAACGCGGGGGGAGTGCGAACCACGCGGTGCGGAACGCGGGCAGAGGGGCAGTACGGGTAAAGGAAACAAGTAGCCCCGCCCGCCGGTCAGGGTGAACGGGCGGAGGCTACTTTGTTCCTCCACGATACAAAAAGCTGCCGCGGAATGCGAATCCGGCCGGCCCGCCGCACGCGGCGCCCCTCAGTTCCGGTCCCGGCCCGTGGTCTCCGCCTCCAGCGCCTGCCGGGTGTTCGGTCCGTACACGCCCTCCGGATCACCCTGGATGGCCTTGTACGACTGGTAGACCGCCACGGCGTCCTCGACCCGTCCCGAGTACGTGCCGTCGACGGGCCCGTGGTAGAGCCAGACCTCCTTCAGACGCCGCTGGAGCTCGGCGACCTCGGCCCCGCTGTCGCCCGGTTGCAGCGTGGAACCGTTCAGAGCCGGCGGAGCCGCCGTCGAGGCGCCGGGCGCCGGCGCGCTCGGGGACGAGGGTGCGGGCGCCGTCGTGGCGGATGCGGTGGGCGAGGCGGTACGGGAAGCCTTCGCACGCTTCGACGGTGAGGCGGAAGCGGACGCGGAAGCCGAAGCGGAGGCCGAGGGTGATTCCGACGCGGAGGGCGACGCGGACGCGGAAGGCGACTCCGACACGACCGCGGCCGGCCCCGTGCTCATGTCCTCGGCGCTCGCCGACGCCGACGGCAGTGCTTCCGTGTGACCGTCGTCCCCGGTGAACAGCCCCCCGGCGAAGGCGGCCGTCCCGACGACCGCGGCCACGGCCGCCCCCGCGGCGATGACCGCGAACGGCCGGCGACGGCGCGGTTGTACGGGGTCCTCGTCCGCCGCGTACCCGCCTGTGGTCCACCGTCCGGTCCCGTCCGGCGCCCCGGTCTCCGGCAGCGGGCGCGCCGCCGGAACGTCGAGGAACAGCGGCATCGTCACGGCCGCGCCCCCCGGGCCGCCGTCCTCCGGCTCGGGGGCGTCGTCGGTGTGGGCATCGCCCAGCGTCACGTACGGACGGATGCGGAGCGGGTCGAAATCCTCGGCCGCGGCGACCTCCGCGGCCGTCTCCGCCGCGCGGGCGGCGCGCTGCTGGTCAACGCTCGGCTGCGCCGTACGGTCTCCGCAGGCGCAGCCGGGTCTTATCCCGGGACCGCCGGCCCCGGCGCCGGGCCCCCCTTCCGCCCCCGCTCCGAACTCCGTTCCCGCCCCCGGCTGCTCCGGGCCTCGCTCCATACCGCACGCCGGGCATACATGTCCCGTCATTGTGGGTCCCCTCCCCTGTGAACTGCCTGCGATTATGCAGCCCGCCACCGTGAAGCCCAACGGGGTCCGGCCGCTCGGCAGGCCATAACGGGGCGCAAAGGCCAGGATGGGGGTGAAGCGGACCCAAGGAGATGCCCATGGCCCAGCAGCTGAGCCCACCGCCCCTGGCCCCCGGCGAGGGGCGGTCCACACGGACCGTCCTCGTCGCCATCGGCGCACTGCTTCTCGGCATGCTGCTCGCGGCACTCGATCAGACCATCGTGGCCACCGCGCTGCCGACGATCGTCAGCGAGCTCGGCGGCATGGACCATCTGTCCTGGGTGGTCACCGCCTACATGCTGGCGGCCACCGCGGCGACCCCGCTCTGGGGCAAGCTCGGTGACCAGTACGGCCGCAAGAAGCTCTTCCAGGCCGCCATCGTCATCTTCCTGATCGGCTCGGCCCTCTGCGGCGTCGCCCAGAACATGCCGCAGCTGATCGGCTTCCGCGCCCTCCAGGGGCTCGGCGGCGGCGGTCTGATGGTGCTGTCGATGGCCATCGTCGGAGACATCGTCCCGCCGCGCGAACGGGGCAAGTACCAGGGCCTCTTCGGTGCGGTCTTCGGTGTCACCAGCGTCCTCGGACCGCTCCTCGGCGGCTTCTTCACCGAACACCTCAGCTGGCGCTGGGTCTTCTACATCAACCTGCCGATCGGTGTCGTGGCACTCCTCGTCATCGCCGCCGTCCTGCACATCCCCGTGCGCAGGACCAGGCACACGATCGACTACCTCGGCACCTTCCTCATCGCCTCCGTCGCCACCTGCCTGGTGCTCGTCGCCTCCCTGGGCGGCACCACCTGGGCCTGGGGGTCGGCGAAGATCATCGGTCTGGCCGTGCTCGCCGTGGTCCTGCTGATCGCGTTCATCGCCGTGGAGCGGCGGGCCGTCGAACCCGTACTGCCGCTCAAGCTGTTCCACATCCGTACCTTCAGCCTCGTCGCCGTGATCAGCTTCATCGTCGGCTTCGCCATGTTCGGCGCCATGACCTATCTGCCGACGTTCCTCCAGGTGGTGCACGGCATCTCGCCGACCATGTCCGGTGTGCACATGCTGCCGATGGTCTTCGGCATGCTCATCACCTCGACCGGGTCCGGCCAGGTGGTCAGCCGCACCGGCCGCTGGAAGGTCTTCCCCATCGTGGGCACGGCCCTGACCGCGGCCGGTCTCCTGCTGCTCCACCGGCTCGACGAGACCAGCTCCACCTGGGAGATGAGCATCTACTTCTTCGTGTTCGGCGCGGGGCTCGGACTGGTGATGCAGGTCCTCGTGCTGGTCGTGCAGAACGCCGTCGGTTACGAGGACCTGGGCGTCGCCACGTCGGGCGCCACCTTCTTCCGCTCGATCGGCGCCTCGTTCGGTGTGGCCATTTTCGGCACCATCTTCACCAACCGGCTCACCGGCAAACTCGAAACGGCCCTGTCCGGCGGGCCCCTGCCCCCTGGAGTCGACGCCGAACGCCTGGCCGCCGACCCGCGCGCCATCGGCGCGCTCCCGCCAGAGCTGCAGCCGTCGATCCTCAACGCCTACTCGACGTCGATCACCGACGTCTTCCTGTACGCGGTTCCCGTCGTCGTCATCGCCTTCGTCTTCGCCTGGTTCCTCAAAGAGGACAAGCTGCGCGGCTCGGTGACCGCCCCCGACACCAGTCAGACCCTCGCGTCTAACCCGGTCGAGCGCTCCTCGTACGACGAATGCGCCCGCGCTCTCTCGGTGCTCGCCACCCGGGAGGGCCGCCGCGACATCTATGTGAAGATCACCGCCAGAGCGGGCTACGACCTGCTGCCCGCGGCCAGTTGGCTGCTGCTGCGCATCAAGCGGCACGGTGCCGTCGAACCCGCCAGGCTCGCCGACGTCGCCCCCGTACCGCTGCGGGTGATCAACGAGGCGGCCCGTCAGATCGAGGAGCGCGGCCTGGTCCGCCGCGAGGGGCTCCAGATGGTGCTGACCGACCGGGGCGCCGAGGCCGTGGTCCGCCTCTCGCAGGCCCGCGAGGACTCGCTCGCGGAACTGCTCGGTGACTGGTGGGGGCCGGAACGGCCGACCGACCTGGTCCATCTGGTCGCGGAGCTGACCGCCGAGGTGAGCGGGTCGACCAAGGACCGGCCGCACATGCCCGAACCGCGGCGCGACCACCAGGCGTAGACGGCCCCGAACCGCGGCGCGACCACCAGGTGTGGACGGCCCCGAACCGCGGCGCGACCACCAGGTGTGGACGGCCCCGAACCGCGGCGCGACCTCAGAGCTCCTTCGCGAACCAGTGCTCCGCGTACTGGTTGCGGTGGTGGAAGGCAGGGACCTCCCGGTAGCCGTGCTTGGCGTAGAGCCCGCGCGCCTCGACCAGGTCGTTGCGGGTGTCGAGCCTGATGCGCCGTATCCCGAGATCCCGCGCCGCGCTCTCGATCGCGGCGAGCAGCAGACCGCCCCCGCCCGTGGACCGGAAGTCCGGGCGCACGAACACCCGGGTCAGCTCCGCGACCCGTGGCTCGGCGTCGACCAGCAGCAGCCCGGCGCAGCTCGCCGGCCTGCCGCCGAACCGGCCCACGACGAACTCCCCGGTGGGCGCGACCAGCCGCTCCGCGCCGTCGTCGGTGAGCCCGTCGTCGATCTCCTGGCCGGTCGCGGGCCGCCCCCAGTAGCGGCTGGCGACCTCGTCGTAATAGTCCCGCCGCAGCAGAGCCGCGTCGGGGGAGTCGAAGCGTTCGGGGGCCACGGTCCACGTCATGTGGTGCATTCTGACTTCCGCGTGATCGGATCGCGAAAGCCTTTACGCAGCTCACGAAGTCTCTCCATGACCGCCGTCGCACGGGCCGAAGGTGTCCAGGAGGTTGATTGTGTCCAGCTCATGAGGCAATGAGAGGCTTCATCCGCACAGCCCCGCGTCGAGGGGACCGTGCACGGAACGGTGGGAGGGTCGGCGCGGGTGGCAAATGTGGAGCAGGGCGTGCGCGGGAACACGACGGGTTCGGAGACGGGGGCCGGGGCGACCCGGGTGGTGCTCTGGCTGGTCGTGGCGGCACTCGCCGTACGGCAGATGGTGGCGCTGCTGCGGCAGCCGCCCGGAGAACGCCTCACGGATCTGGAGACCTGGATCGGCCCGAACGGGGTCCTCCACGTGCCGGGGTCCCTGTACGACACCGGGCGCTTCACCGGCACCCCCTTCGCGGGGCTCGTACTGAAACCCCTGACGGCCTCGGCCGAACAGGCACTCGGCGTCGTGTGGACCTGCGGTTCGCTGCTGCTCGTCGCCGCACTCGGTGTCGTCGCGGCGCGGGCCCTGCCGGCCCCGGTGAGCCGCCGCACGATGTTCCTGGCGGCCCCCGTCGCGATCAGCCTGCTCATGCTGTCGCTGCCCGTCCGCAACGCGCTCCACCTCGGCCAGACCAGCATCCTGCCGGTCCTGCTGGTGCTCCTCGGCTGGTTCGTGGCCCGGGGCGAACGCACCTCGGGCGTGCTCATCGGCATCGCCGCGGCTCTCCAGCCGGCCGTGCTGCTCTTCGCCGCGCTCCTCTGGCTGACAGGCCGCCGCCGGGCAGCGGCGAGTGCGGGCGCCGCCTTCGCCGGCTGCACCGCGCTGGCCTGGGCCGCGATGCCGCACGACTCCTGGACCTACTGGCTGCACCACGTCGCCGGCGCGGGCCTCGGCGACCGGCCGGACAGTCTGGCCAACCAGTCGCTGCACGGCGCACTCCTGCGCCTCGGCCTCGAAGGCCCCGCCGAGATCGTGGTCTTCCTCGCCCTGGCCGCGGCCGTCTGCTTCCTCGGACTGCGGCGCGCCGTGCGGTACGCGCAGGACGGTCAGCTCCTCCTCGCGGTCGCGGTGACCGGATGCGTCGTCGTCGCCGTCTCGCCGACCGCCTGGCAGCACCAGGTGCTCTGGGTTCTCCTCTCCGTGGTCGGCCGCGTCGGCAAGCGGGCCTCCGACCGGCTGGTCTGGCCGGCCGTCGTGGTGCTCGTCCTCACGCTGCCCGGAAAGATGCTCCTGCCGAACATCGGGGCCGTCATCCCCGTACGGGACAACGTGCTGCTGATCGCCGCCCTCGGCGCGGCCTGCGTCGCGCCGTTCCTGCCGCGCGCCTCGCCGTACTGGCAGCAGCCCATTCCCACGGACTACGCGAAGCCGGTCGCGGCGCGCTGGAGACGGGTGCCGCTCCTGCCGTTCTGGCGCAGGGTGCTCAGCCGCCCCAATCTGCTGCTGGAACTCCTGCTCATCCGCGTCGTCTACTCCGCGTACGCCAAGGTCCGGCTGCTGGCGACCGCCGGGCGGCCCACCGCCGAGGAACACGGCCGCCAGATCCACTCCATCGAGCAGTGGCTGCACATCGACATCGAGCACTGGGCCAACCACGCGGTCGTGGAGATCCACTGGCTGCGCGAGTTCTTCGACTACTACTACTCGACCTTCCACTTCATCGTCCCGCTCGCGATCCTCGGCGTGCTGTACGTACGGCGGCCCGCCGACTACCGCTGGGTCCGCAGCGCCATCGGCTTCGCCACGCTCCTCGCGCTCGTCGGCTTCTGGCTCTACCCGCTGGCCCCGCCGCGTCTGATGCCGGGCCTCGGATTCATCGACACCGTCCACGGCGTACAGGACTTCGCGAAGCCGGACTACGGGACGCTGACGTCGATGACCAACCAGTACGCGGCGATGCCTTCGCTGCACTTCGGCTGGTCGCTGTGGTGCGGTGTGGTCATCGTGATGCTCGCCCCGAAGCTGTGGATGAAGGCGCTCGGCCTGCTGCATCCGCTCTTCACGGTCTGCGCGATCGTCGCCACCGGAAACCACTGGGTGCTGGACGCCGTCGGCGGCGCGGTGGTGGTCGGTGTGGGCTTCGGCCTGACGTACGCCCTGTCGGGGCCCCGCGCACTCCGGCCGGAGGAGGACGCCCTGGCGGACGACCTCGGCACGGCACCCGGGCCCGGCCCCCTCGCCGAGAAGGTGGGCGGCAAGCGCTAGACGTCTCGCCGAAGGGGTGCCGGGGCGGTCCTCACCGCCCCGGCACCCCTTCGGCATGGATCGCCGCGCTCACCAGCATCCGCCCCCGCGGTCCACTACGCCACTCGGGGGAATCAGCCCGCCGCCCCCAGGGCCCAGGCGGCGAGCGACAGGGTGGCCATCGAGACCACGGTGGAGACCACCACGGAGTTACGGGCCAGGGCGGTGTCCAGCCCGTACTGACGGGCGTAGAGGAACGCGTTCTGGGCGGTCGGCAGCGCGGAACACAGGACCACGGCGAGCACCTGGTGCTCCGGCAGGCCCAGCAGCAGCGCGACACCGAAGGCGACCAGCGGCTGTACGAGGGTCTTGAGGGCGACCGCCACGGCGAGCTCCCCCCGGCTCCCCGGCGCCTCGGTGGCCTCCGCCCGGTCCCGGCGGCCGTGCAGGGACAGGCCCAGGGTGATCAGAGCGGTGGGCACGGCGGCGGCGCCGAGCAGATCGCAGGAGTGACCGAGTGCGGACGGCACCCGCAGGCCCGTCGCCGAGACGAGCACGCCGAGCATCGAGGCCATGATGACCGGGTTGCGGACCGGCATGGTCAGCATGCGCCGCAGAACCGGCCGCCAGTGGACGCGGCCCCGGTCCGTGCCCGTGTCCAGCAGGGTCAGGATCACCGGGGACACCAGCAGCACCTGGAACAGGATGATCTGCGCGACGAACGCGGCATCGCCCAGCACCTGCACGGCCACCGGTATGCCGAGGTTCGCGGAGTTCACGTAACCGGACGCCATCCCGCTGATCGCGCGGTCGGCGGTCTTGCGGCCGAAGAACCGCCCGGCCGCAAGGAAACCCAGCGCGCAGACGGCCACCGTGCCCGCGCCGAACGCGATCATCGACGGGTTCACGAAGGAGCCCAGCCGCGCGTCGGACACCATCATGAACAGGGCGGCGGGCATGGCCACATGGAAGACGAACCGGCCGAGCACCGCCTCCGCCTGCTCCCCGAGGAGGCCGCTGCGCCCGGCCGCGTAACCGGCGGCGGTGAGCACCCAGATGGGCGTGAAGGCGGAGAGCAGGGCGTGCATGGCCCCCATGATCCCCGGGCGCCCCGGCCCTCTCCGCGGCGGGCCGGGCCCCGGGTGCCGGTCAGCCGGTGACGGTACTGACCTGCAACTGCTTGATGCCGTTGAGCCAGGCCGAGCGCAGCCGCCGTGGTGGGTCCACCAGCCGCAGATCCGGCAGCACGTCCGCGATGGCGTTGAAGATCAGGTTGATCTCCATCACGGCCAGCGACTTGCCGAGGCAGAAGTGCGGGCCGCCGCCGCCGAATCCGAGGTGCGGATTCGGGTCGCGGGAGATGTCGAAGGTCTCCGGGTGGTCGAAGACCTCGGGGTCGTTGTTGGCGGAGGAGTAGAACAGCCCGACCCGGTCACCCTTCCTGATCCGCTGCCCGCCGAGCTCGACGTCCTGGGTGGCGGTGCGCTGGAAGGAGACCACGGGTGTCGCCCAGCGGACGACCTCCTCGGCGGTGGTCGCCGGACGCTCGCGCTTGTACAGCTCCCACTGCTCGGGGTGGGTGAGGAAGGCGTGCATCCCGTGACTGATGGCGTTACGGGTGGTCTCGTTGCCCGCGACGGCCAGCAGGATGACGAAGAAGCCGAACTCGTCGCTGGAGAGGTTCCCTTCGCCCTCGGCCGCGACCAGCTGGGACACGATGTCCTTGGCCGGGCACTCCTTGCGTGCCGCCGCCAGGTTCATCGCGTACGAGACGATCTCCATGGCCGCCTCGGTGCCGACCTCTTCGGTGATGGCGTACTCGGGGTCGTCGTACGCGGCCATCTTGTTGGACCAGTCGAAGATCTTGGACCGGTCCTCCTGGGGCACGCCGATGAGCTCGGCGATGGCCTGGAGGGGGAGCTCGACGGCGATGTTCGTCACGAAGTCGAAGGAGCCGTTCTCGTCGGCTGCGGCCAGGGCGGTCTCGGCGATGGAACGGGCGCGGCTGTGCAGGGCCCGCTCCAGGGACCGGATCGCGCGCGGGGTGAAGCCGCGCTGGACGATCTGGCGGACCCGGGTGTGCTCGGGCGGGTCCATGTTCAGCATGATCAGCTTCTGGACCTCGATCTGGTCGCGGCTGATCGTCTCGTTGAAGCGGATGACCGCCGTGTTGGTGTGCGACGAGAAGAGTTCGGGGTGGGTGGAGACGTACTTGACGTCCGCGTGACGGGTGACGGCCCAGTAGCCCTCGTCGTCGAAGCCGGAGATCCCGGCGGGCTGGGCGCACCACCAGACCGGTGCGGTCTCCCGCATCTCGGCGAACTCCGGGTGGGGTATCCGGGCTTGGAGCAGGTCGGGATCGGTGAAGTCGAACCCTTCGGGCAGATGGGGGCAGCGCATGGGCACCTCTCCACTCCGGGTCTGGCAGCGAACTGTCTGACGACCCATCAGAAGTTGACCGAAAGGTAGTAACGAGTTCTACAAGTCGCAAGAGCCGTGGCCGGATCTGTTGCCTGGGCGGCGCGCCCCGTGCAACGGGGCGCGTGCCGCGTACGCGAGGTGCGTGCACGACCCTTGCGTACCGGGGGTAAGCGTCATAAGACTGCTTGCAGAACTAGAACGTGTACTAGGGGCTGCCCGGCGGATCAGGGTCGGACGGGGCGCGGCGTCCGGCGTGGTGCCGTGCCGGGCGTCGTGACCCCGGCCATGATCCGCCGGGCAGCCCCCTGGTTCCTTCCGCGGGTGCCGGGACGCCCCAGCGGAAGCGCGAGGAGAGGACGAGCTCATGGCCGCGGAACCCGTCATCGTCGAAGCCGTACGCACCCCCATCGGCAAGCGCGGGGGCGCACTCGCCAATCTGCACCCCGCCTATCTGCTGGGCGAGACCTACCGTGAACTCCTGGGCCGTACCGGCATCCACGCCGACTGCGTGGAGCAGATCGTCGGCGGCACGGTCACCCACGCCGGCGAACAGTCCATGAATCCGGCGCGCAACGCCTGGCTGACCGTGGGCCTTCCCTACGAGACCGCCGCCACCACCGTGGACTGCCAGTGCGGCTCCTCGCAACAGGCGTCCCACATGGTCGCCAACATGGTCGCGGCCGGGGTGATCGACGTCGGCATCAGCTGCGGCGTCGAGGCGATGTCGCGCGTACCGCTGGGCAGCGGCTCCAAGCACGGCCCGGGAAAGCCCTGGCCGGACGAGTGGAACGTGGACCTGCCCAACCAGTTCGAGGCCGCCGAGCGCATCGCCCGTAAGCGCGGCCTGACCCGCGCACACGCCGACGCGCTCGGACTGCTCTCGCAGGAGCGGGCGGCCGTGGCCTGGGCCGAGGAACGCTTCAAACGCGAGACGTACGCGGTCCAGGTGCCCACCACCGAGGAGGAGCAGGCGGCCGGGCAGGGCATGTGGCGGCTCGTCGACCGCGACGAAGGACTGCGCGACACCACGATGGAGGGCCTCGGCGGCCTGAAGCCGGTCATGCCCACCGCGATCCACACCGCGGGCAACTCCTCGCAGATATCCGACGGGGCCTGCGCCATCATGTGGGCCTCCAAGCGGATGGCACGCGCCCTCAAGCTCAAGCCCCGCGCCCGCATCGTCGCCCAGGCCCTGGTCGGCTCCGACCCGCACTTCCACCTCGACGGCCCGATCGACGCGACACGCGCGGTGCTCGGCAAGGCGGGCATGTCCCTGAAGGACATCGACCTCGTCGAGATCAACGAGGCCTTCGCCTCCGTGGTGCTGAGCTGGGCGCAGGTATTCGGCCAGGACCTGGAGAAGGTCAACGTCAACGGCGGAGCGATCGCGCTCGGCCACCCGGTCGGCGCCACCGGCGCCCGGCTGATCACCACGGCCCTGCACGAACTGGAGCGCCGCGACAAGGAGTTCGCCCTCATCACGATGTGCGCGGGCGGGGCGCTGGCGACCGGGACGATCATCCAGCGGCTCTGAGGGGACACGTGAAGGCCCCCGGCCGGAGAACTCCGGCCGGGGGCCCGCGTGTTCAGAGGGCTGGGGCTCAGTACCAGCCGTTGGACTGCCAGAAGTCCCAGGCGCCGCACGGGCTGCCGTAACGGTCCTCCATGTAGTCGACGCCCCACTCGATCTGGGTCTTGGCGTTCGTCTGCCAGTCGGAGCCGGCCGAGGCCATCTTCGAGCCGGGCAGGGCCTGGACCAGGCCGTAGGCGCCCGAGGAGGCGTTCGAGGCGTTGACGTCCCAGTCGCTCTCGTGGTCGACGATCTTGTCGAAGCACGTGTACTGGGCGTTGTCGTCGATCATCTTCTTCGCCGTGGCCTGAGCACTCGCGGCGGACGTCGGGGCGGCGGCCGGGGCGGCCATCGCCGGGGTGACGGCCAGGGCCAGACCGGTGGCACCCAGCAGTACGGTCGCGCCGGCGGCGGCGGTCCTGCGGGGCTGGGCGAGGATGCGACGGGCGAACGACACGTAGAGACCTAACGTCGGGAACGGGGGAGTCGCGGCCGGTCCGAGTGGTGCGGGACCGGTACTCGTCGACCGCGGCCCGTCGAGCGGGGCCTGCGGTGTCCGGCGACGTGATCCATGGTGAGCGACGCCGATCGGCCGACGCAACGACGCCCGGTACGGCCTCGCCTGGTAGGGAGGGACCAAAGTCCCGGGCCGGGGGCGGGCGCGGGCGGCAAAGGAGCGGTCCCGGGACTACTAAGGCCGGTCGTGCGGGACCAAGGGCCTGTGGGGTCCTTCACCCCTTCGGGACCTCGAATGTGACCTGGGCCTCGAAGGCCGCGCGGCGGGTGGCCCGGCGCAGTGCCTTGAGCAGGGTGGGGCCCACGGCGAAGGTCAGGGCCACGGTGAGGACGGCCCGGCCCAGGTCCCAGCCGAGCGAGGTCGCCACGCAGTACGCGACGAAGCGGACCAGGTTCTCGTGCACCGGGTCGCCGGGCACGAACGAGATGCCCGAGCCGGAGGGCGGCACGATGGTCCAGCCGTACAGGTTCATCACCGTGCCGTACGCGAACGCCGCCACACACCCGTACGCCGCGAGCATCAGCACTTCCGCGCGGCCCCGCAGCCGGTCCTGGCCCGGCAGCAGGCCCGCGCCCATCGTGAACCAGGCCATCGCGAGCATCTGGAACGGCATCCACGGTCCCACCCCGCCGGTGAGCAGCGCGGAGGCGAACATCGTCACCGAACCGAGTACGAAGCCGAAGCCGGGGCCGAGCACCCGGCCGCTCAGCACCATCAGGAAGAACATCGGCTCCAGGCCCGCCGTGCCCGCTCCGAGCGGGCGCAGCGCGGCGCCGACCGCCGCGAGGACCCCCAGCATCGCCACCGCCTTCGCGTCCATCCCGGAGTCGGAGATGGTCGCCACCACCACCGCGACGAGCAGGGGCAGCAGCGCGGCGAACAGCCAGGGCGCGTCCTTCTCGTGGGCGACGCCGAAGGACGGGTCGGCGAAGAGCGGCCAGCTGAAGGCCGCCACCCCGATGGCACTGATGAGGACCAGCGCGGCGATCGCCCTGGGGCCGAGACGGATGGGGCGGGCCCGGCGGGACAGGTGGGCGGTGGGTTCGCTCATGGCGAGGCCTCCAGCGCGGCGCGTACCTGCGATACGGTCAGCCACTCCTGCGGCGCCAGGATCTTCGAGGTCTGCGGGGCGAACGCGGGGGAGGAGACGACGACCTCGGCGGTCGGGCCGTCCGCCACGATCTCGCCGTCCGCGAGGATCACCACCCGGTGCGCCAGTTCCGCCGCCAGCTCCACGTCGTGCGTAGCCAGGACGATGGCGTGCCCCTGGGCGGCGAGACCGCGCAGGATGCCGACCAGGCGGGCCTTGGCCGCGTAGTCCAGGCCCCGGGTCGGCTCGTCCAGGAGGAGCAGCGGGGGGCGGCCGGTGAGGACGACCGCCAGAGCGAGCGCGAGGCGCTGGCCCTCGGAGAGGTCGCGGGGGTGCGTGCCGTCGTGGATGCCGGGGAGGAGACCGGCCACCAGCGCGCGGCACGTACCGGGGGCCGCGTCCGCGTCGGCGTCCGCCGCCGCGCACTCGGCGGCGACGGTGTCGGCGTACAGCAGGTCGCGCGGTTCCTGCGGGACCAGACCGACCTGGCGGATCAGGTCACGGGGGCGGGTGCTGCGGGGGGTGTGGCCGCCGACCGTGACGCTGCCCGTCGTGGGCTCGATCATGCCGACGAGGGTGGCCAGGAGAGTGGACTTGCCGGCGCCGTTGCGGCCCATGAGGGCGATGGTCTCGCCGGGGGTGACCGAGAGCGTCACCTGGCGCAGTGCTTCAACGCGGCCGCGGCGGACGCCGAGCCCTTCTGCCCGGGTGACGGGGCCGGCGGTCTCGGGGGCGGCGGCCGTCCGGCGGCCCAGCAGCCGGGCGAACGTGCCCCCACCCGGCCCCTTCCCGAACCCGGGGCTCCGCGCCGGGCCCCGCTCCTCACATGCCGGAGGGGCTGGAATGTGCGGCTCCGCACCCGCCAGCCGCGCCCGCAGCGCCCCCGCCCCGCGCCTCGCGTCCCGTACCGACAGGGGAAGCGGGGACCAGCCCGCGAGGCGGCCCAGGGCGACCACCGGGGGGTGGACCGGGGAGATCGCCATCACGTCCTGCGGGGTGCCGGTCACCGGGGCCGCGCCCGGCGACGGCAGCAGGATGACCTGGTCCGCGTACTGCACCACCCGTTCCAGGCGGTGCTCGGCCATCAGGACCGTCGTCCCCAGGTCGTGCACGAGCCGCTGGAGCACGGCCAGGACCTCTTCGGCCGCCGCCGGGTCCAGCGCGGACGTCGGCTCGTCGAGGACCAGCACCTTCGGGTGCGCGGTCAGGACCGAGCCGATCGCGACCCGCTGCTGCTGGCCGCCCGACAGCGTGGCGATGGGCCGGTCGCGCAGGTCGGCCAGACCCAGCAGGTCGAGCGTCTCCTCGACGCGCCGCCGCATCACGTGCGGCGCGAGCCCCAGCGACTCCATGCCGTACGCCAGCTCGTCCTCGACGGTGTCGGTGACGAAGTGCGCGAGCGGGTCCTGCCCCACCGTGCCGACGAGGTCGGCGAGTTCACGCGGTTTGTGGGTACGGGTGTCGCGGCCGTCGACCGTGACCCGCCCGCTCAGCGTGCCCCCGGTGAAGTGCGGTACGAGCCCCGACACGGCGCCCAGCAAGGTCGACTTCCCCACCCCCGAAGGCCCGACGAGGAGGACCAACTCGCCCTCGGGGACGGTCAGATCGATCCCGGAGAGAGTGGGCCGGTCCGTTCCCTCGTACCGTACCGAGACCTGCTCGAACCGGATCATGCCTGCTCCTTGGAACCTGTGGATGAGGGCGGCAGCGGTGCCACGGCCGCGGGCAGCAGACCGATCAGGACCGCGGCCGCGGGCCACAGCGGCAGCACCGGGGCGGTCAGCGGTACGACACCGGGGTGCAGCGCCTGCGGATCGGCGCTGCCCGCCCAGATCATCGCGGCGGCGACCGCCGCGCCCGAGCCCGCCACCAGCCACGCCCTGGCCCCCCACCGGTCGGGCCGGTAGCGGGTACGGACCGAGCGGCGGCCGCCCAGCCGCAGCCCCGCCATCGCCGCGACCAGACCGGCGAGCAGCAGCGGCAGCCCGTACACGGCGCCCTGCGAGGCCAGGAGCCCGTACGTACCCGCGCACACCCCCAGCAGGCCGCCCAGCGTGAGGACGTTCGTGGTGTGCCGGACGGCGGGCGGCACCTGCGCCGTGCGCCCGTATCCGCGCGCGTCCATCGAGGCCGCCACCGCCACCGAGCGCTCCAGGGCACCTTCCAGCACCGGCAGCCCGATCTGGAGGACGGCCCTGATCCCGCCCGTCGGCCGCCCCCGCAGCCGCCGGGCCGTGCGCAGCCGCACCACGTCGGCGACCATGTTCGGCGCGAAGGTCATCGCCACGACGACGGCCACCCCCGCCTCGTACAGCGCGCCCGGCAGCGACTTCAGCAGCCGTGCCGGGTTGGCCAGCGAGTTCGCCGCGCCGATGCAGATCAGCAGGGTGGCCAGTTTCGCCCCGTCGTACAGGGCGAAGACCAGCTGCTCGGCCGTGACCCGGCCGCCGATCCTGACGCCCTGCGCCCAGTCGGGCAACGGCACTTCGGGAAGGGTGAACAGGGTGTGCGTGCCGGGGATCGGCGAGCCGAGAAGGACCGAGAACACCAGCCGCACGCCGACGACGAACAGCCCGAGCTTGATGAACGCCCCGTACGAGCGGGCCCACGGCGCGTCCGTGCGCCGCGCCGCGACCACATAGCCCGCCACCCCGACCAGCAGCCCGAGCAGCAGCGGGTTGGCGGTCCGGGAGGCGGCGGTGGCGAGGCCGAGCGCCCACAGCCACCACGCCCCGGCCGGCAGCGCGTTGCTGCGGGTGGCCTCGGGCGCGCGCAGGGCGCGGTGGAGCCGGGCGGCACGGGTGGAGCGGGTCATCGGCGCCGGCGGGCCTGGAGGACGGCGGCGATACCGAGCAGCAGGACGGCACCGAGCCCGACGAGCACGCCGGCCGACGGGCCACCGCCCTCGCCGTCGCCGGTGGCGGAGGAACTCGCGGCAGGGGTGGACGCGGTGGGCTCGGAGGTGTCGTCACCGTCCCCGGCGACCTGGTCCCCGCAGCCCGACGCCGGATAGCCGGAGATCGCGCACAGCAGCGCGTCGCTGCTGTAGCGCAGCGGCGTCGCCACCGACGCGAGCGCCTCGGCGGCGCTCGCGTCCGGCTCCACCCGCGCGCACGCGGCGCGCGGAGCGGGCGGTGTCTCACCGTCGGGGGCGTCCGCCGCGGTGCCGGGGTCGATGACGACGCCGATCCGCTTCGTGCCGTCCCGCGCGGGAGTGCCCGCGCAGATCTCCTCGAAGTCCGGGGCGTGGCGGGGCTGTGCGGAGTCCTGGGAGTCCTCGCTGACGGAGAAGCGGAAACCCTCCACCGTGCCGTCGTCGGGCCGGGTCAGGGACGGCCCCTGGGTGGCGTACGTCCAGCTCTTGCCGTCGCTCTCCCAGAACGACCAGTAGCGGTATCCGGCCGCCTGCGCGCTCCCCGCGCCCAGCACGGCCAGGAGGCCGCCCATGACCAGCAGCAGGACCGCGGCCCGGGCCCCGCCCCGTGTGATGCCCCCCGCTCGCTTCACAGCTGCTGGGTCTTCCGGCGGCTGCTGAGCAGGAAGCCGATGCCCGCGCCGAAGGCGAGACCGACACCGATGAGCCACCAGACGCCCATGCCGCCGTCGTCGCTGCTCGTGTCCTTCGCGGGCTGCTGCCCGGTCACGGTCGGCGACGGGGCGGCGGTGGCCGCGGGCGCGGGGCCGGTCGCGTTGAGCTGGGCGACGAGGTCGACGCCGCCGAAGTCACGGGCGTCGGTGCCGGTGGCGTGCGCGGCGAGCACCAGCTGCGCGGTGGCCGCGGGGCCGCCCTGCACGGCCCAGTTCTTGGAGTTCTTCTCCAGCCACTTCACGGCGCCGGCCGCCTTGTCCTTGTGGCCGGACGCGGCGAGCGCGACGACCGCGTCCGCGGTGTTGCCGAAGTCGGGCTGCGGCGCGCTGTCCTCGGCGCCCGGCATCGGCGGCAGGTCCAGGTGCGGCTTCTCGGCGAGTACGCCGGCGAGGTAGTGGGCCCCGTTCTGGGCGGTCTGCTCGGGGCTGAGGTCCGTGCCCTTCTGGCAGACGGGCTCCTTCACCGCGTTGGAGTTGCCGGCGGCCAGGCCCTTGCCCATGGCGCCGAGCACCCCGGCCGCCGTGGCGTCACCATTGGCGGCGAGCTTGCCGTCCTTGTCCGGCTGGTACGCGAACGCGCCGCCGCCGGCGCCGCCGCACGGGATGGCGAACGTCTGGAGCGCCGCGTACGGCGTCTTCCCGCCCGGCGTGGTGATGTCGCCCAGCTTCTGGCCCGCCCTGGAGAGGGCGCCGATCACGATCGCGGTGGAGTTGGCGTCACTCGGGCTGCCCGGGTTGTAGCCCCAGCCGCCGTCCTCGTTCTGTACGGACTTCAGCCACCTGACCCCGTTGTCGACGGTCTCGCGGTGGAGGTCGAGCTCGACGAGCGCCTGGACCGCGGCGGCGGTGGCGTTGGTGTCCGCGACCGTCTTCGGGTCGCAGTTCTTCGACGCGTCGCGGTACGAGGGGAACGCGCCGCTCGCGCACTGCTGGCCCGCCAGCCAGTCCACCGCCTTCGTGGACGGCGTCACGTACTCGATCTTCTGGGCGAGCAGGGCGAGCGACTGGCGCCAGACACCGTCGTACGTCGGGTCCGAGGTGCCGTAGAGACCGGGCGGAAGCGCGGTGGTCGGGGACGGCGTCGGGCTCGGGGCGGCGACCGCGGCGGGGGCGGCGGTCGCACAGAGCACGGCGGTGGTCGCGAGCGCGGCTGCGCTGCGGCGTACGGACATGGCTGGCTGGGCCTCTCCTGCGGGGACCGGGCGCAGGCGCACTGAGGCACCGGGCTCCGGCCCCGTATACCTCGACGGTGCCGGCCACCGGGGTTCCGGTGGCACGAGCCGGTCACGACCGCGTACAGGGCACTCCGGCTTCACCGCCGCGGGGCGGTTCGCGGAGTGGGGTATCCCCTGCTCCAGCGGAGCCGGGAGGCGGGGAAGCGGCCGGTGCGGACTTCCACCGGCTGTCCCCTGTACGGGCATGATGACGACCCGCTCACTCTACCGGCCCCCCTCGCGCCCCTCCCGGGCGGACGGCCCTGTCAGACCGCGACGTACGTCACCGGGTCGCTGCCCGTCGCCTCCGCGCGTCCGAGCTTCACCAGGCGCCGCAGATGGGCCTCGGCCTCGGAGACGGCGATGGACCGGGAGCCGTGGGGGATCTGCTCCCAGGGCCGGTTCCAGGCCATCCGCTCGGCCAGCTGCCACGGGGTGAGCGGCGCGGCGAGCAGGGCGAGCAGTCCGGTCAGCCGCTCCTCGTGGTGGTCCAGGAGCTCCCGCACGCGCCCGGCGGCGTCCGTGAACGCGTGCTGGTGCGCGGGGAGTACCTCGGCGGCCCCGAGGCGGCCGACGCGTTCCAGCGAGTCGAGGTAGTCGCCCAGGGGGTCCGTGACCGTCGTGTCGTCCGGGTCCTCGTACAGCCCGATGTGCGGGCTGATCCCGGGCAGCAGGTGGTCCCCGGAGAAGAGCCGGCCGCGGCCCGGCAGCCGCGCCGGGTGGTCCTCCTCCAGGTGGAGGCAGACGTGGCCCGGGGTGTGCCCGGGCGTCCAGATGGCGCGCAGCCGGCGGCCCGCCAGGTCCAGCAGCTCGCCCGGGACGATCTCGCGGTCCGGGATCGCGGCGCGCAGTCCGGGCAGGGTGCGCGTCCGGCCGCTCGCGCGGGCGGCCCTGAGCGGGGCGAGATGGTCCTCGGGGGCGCCGGCCGCGGCGAGTTTCGCCGTGAGGTAGGCGAGCCAGGCCGCCGGTTCGGACGCGCGTGTGCGGCGTACGACCTCGGTGTCCGCCGCGTGCATCGCGATCCAGGCCCCGGAGGCCTCGCGGACCTGGCCGGAGAGGCCGTGGTGGTCGGGGTGGTGGTGCGTGATGACCACGCCGTGGATGTCGTTGACGGCGACGTCGAGCGAGCCCAGGCCCGCGACCAGGACGTCCCACGACGCCGGGTCGTCCCAGCCGGTGTCGACGAGGACCGGGCCGCGGTCGGTGTCGACGAGGTGGACGAGGGTGTGACCGAGCGGGTTGTCCGGAATGGGGACCTCGATGCTGTGGACGCCTCCGCCGTGGTCGGTCACCTGGCTCATGGGTTCCCCGTCTCTGACAAGAACTCGTTCCAGTAGTAGCCCCAGTCAATCACTCTTGCCGCCGTGGATCGATGCCGATGCGTGGACTCCTGCCGGCGGAACTGGTATCAGTTCTGACACACAGTCAGGTACGTGCCGGTCCGCGGGAGGCAGCAGCCATGACCGAGCTTGTGGAACACGGAAAACTGTTCATCGGCGGGGAGTTGACCGATCCGCTCGGCGACGGCGTCATCGAGGTGGTCTCCCCGCACACCGAACAGGTCATCGGCCGCGTCCCGCACGCCTGCGAGGCCGATGTGGACCGGGCCGTCGCCGCGGCCCGCCGCGCGTTCGACGAGGGGCCCTGGCCGCGCGCCACCCTGGACGAGCGGATCGCGGTGATCTCGCGGATCAAGGACGCCTTCGCCGTACGGTACGAGGAGATCGCCCGGGTCATCAGCTCCGAGAACGGCACCCCGTACAGCTCCGGCGTGATGGTGCAGGCGCTCGCCGCGATGATGGTCTGGGACTCGGCGATCACGGTCGCCCGCACCTTCCCCTACGAGGAGCGGCGCGACGGAGTCCTCGGGCCCCTGCTCGTGCGCAGGGAACCGGTCGGGGTCGTCGCGGCCGTCGTGCCGTGGAACGTCCCGCAGTTCACCGCGGCGGCCAAACTGGCCCCCGCGCTCCTCGCGGGCTGCACCGCCGTCCTGAAGGTCTCGCCCGAAACCCCGCTGGACGCCTACATCCTGGCCGAGATCGCCGCCGGGGCCGGGCTCCCGGAGGGGGTCCTCTCGATCCTGCCCGCCGACCGCGAGGTCAGCGAGTACCTGGTCGGACACCCGGGCGTCGACAAGGTGTCGTTCACCGGGTCCGTCGCCGCCGGCCGCCGGGTCATGGAGGTCGCCTCCCGCAACCTCACCCGGGTCACCCTGGAACTGGGCGGAAAATCCGCCGCGGTCATCCTCCCCGACGCCGACCTGGACACGGCCGTCGCGGGCATCGTCCCCTTCGCCTGGATGATCAACGGCCAGGCGTGCGTGGCCCAGACCCGCATCCTCGCCCCCCGCTCCCGCTACGAGGAGATCGCGGAGGCGTTCGCCGCGGCGGCGGGGGCGCTGAAGGTCGGTGACCCGCTCGACCCGGCGACCGAACTCGGACCGCTCGTCGCGCGGCGCCAGCAGCAGCGCTCCCTCGACTACATCAGGATCGGCCAGGAGGAAGGCGCCAAGGTCCTTACCGGCGGCGGCCGTCCGGCCTCGCAGGAACGCGGCTGGTACGTCGAGCCGACCCTCTTCGGCGACGTCGACAACTCCATGCGCATCGCCCGCGAGGAGATCTTCGGCCCGGTCATCTGCCTGCTCCCGTACGGGGACGAGGAGGAGGCCGTGAAGATCGCGAACGACTCCGATTACGGGCTCAGCGGCAGCGTCTGGACCGCCGACACCGAGCGCGGCATCGACATCGCCCGCCGGGTCAGGACGGGCACGTACAGCGTGAACACCTTCAGTCTCGACATGCTCGGCCCCTTCGGCGGCTACAAGAACTCGGGCCTGGGGCGGGAGTTCGGCCCCGAGGGCTACGGCGAGTTCTTCGAGCACAAGATGATCCATCTGCCCGCCGGGCACCAGGGGGCGTGATGGGTGACCGCTGGCAGGTGGAGGTCGACCGGAGCGTCTGCATCGGCTCCGGAATGTGCCTGAACCACGCCCCTGACGGCTTCCGGCTGGACTCCGCCAGGCAGTCCCGTCCGTCCGCTCCGGAGAGCGACGCCGACGAGAGGATTCTCGCGGCGGCCGAGGGATGTCCCGTCGAGGCCATCACCCTCACGCTCCTGTCCTCCGGAGAGCTGGTCTTCCCGCCGGAGGAGTGAGAAAGAAAGGGCTTCCCGGCAGCTCAGAGCCCGTGCGAGACTCCGGCGGAGATCGCACGGGCGCCCGCCCGTGAGAACGACGACCGGGCGGGGAAGCCACCTGTGGGTACGAAGAGAGCGGCAGCAGTTGCCGTAGCGGTGACCGGAATACTGACCGCCGTCGCCGGCTGCGGCCTCGGCGACGGCGGCAGTGCGGACTCGGCGGCGAAGGCATCACCCACGGCCGCCGCGCCGTTCACCAAGGAGACCGTGGCCAACGAGGTGGGCGCGGCCGCGGACGCCTCGGGGCTTCCGCCGGGCGACGACTCGATGGCCGGTACGCCCGAGGGGGAGTGGCGGAACTGCGTGGCCCCGTGGCTGGCGGACGCGCCCGAGGCGTCCGCCGCCGACGGGTTCGCCGCCACGGTCGGGCGGCTGCGGAAGCTGGGCTGGAAGGTCACCACGAGCCGCGAGGACCAGCAGGTCACCTTCCGTACCCTCACCAAGCAGGGCTGGAAGGTGTACGCCCGGCACTACGCGATGGAGGGCTTCGGCGACCGGCAGCCGGTCTCGTTCACCGCCGTGAAGGACGGCTGCGCGCTGCCGGACGAGGTCCAGGGCGACTTCTCCGACGACCCGGCGGACACGCCCTAGCAGCCCGAGTCGGCGAGCACGAAGTACCCCGCTGGTGACTCCTTGAGCGTGTGGGTGACGAAGGTGTTGTACAGCCCCATGTTCTGGTTGGAGCCGTTCGCGTACACATAGCCGCCCGAGGTGTGCGCCCGGCCCGCCGTCACATGCGTGTAGTTGTTCGCGGTGTAACACCGCACGGGGACACCGCCCGTGGTGGTGGCGGTCACCGCCGGTGCGGTGGCGCCGACCGTGCCCCCGGAGTCGACGGCCGCCACCGTGTAGCGGTAGGTGACCCCGGCGGACAGCCCCGTGTCGGTGAAGGACGCCCCGGCGGGCGAGGCGACCTTCGCGCCGTCGCGGTGCACCACGTACGAGGCGGCTCCCGGGACCGGACTCCAGGACAGGGACGCCGAGTCGGCGGTGACACCGGTGACGCGCAGACCCGACGGGGCCGGCAGCCCGTCGCCGCCGCCCGGTGCGCCCCGGTCCAGCCCCCAGAAGACGCCGGTGTAGTACGTCGAGCAGATGACGTTCAGGAAGTACGCGGCCGTCGACCCGCACTGCTCGGCGCCCGTACCGGGGTTCACGGCCAGACCGTGACCCATGCCGGACATGGAGTACGTCTCGACGGCGGGCTGCCCGGACGCGTCGTTGTAGACGGTACGGGTGGTGTTCCCGGGCAGGGTGCTGGTGCCGTCCGGGGTCTGGCCGATGCCCCACACGTCGGTCCACTGGTCGCGCAGCGCGGTGGCGTTGGCCGGGTAGACCGTGTAGTCCGACGTGCCCTGCCAGATTGCCACCCGGGGCCACGGCCCCGCGTAACCCGGGTAGGAGGCGCGGACCTTGTCGCCCCACTGGGCCGGGGTGAGCTTCTGCGGCCCCGTCTGGCAGCCGGAGGCGGCCGCCTGGCTCGTGGCGCACTGGGCGGGCAGCCCGGAGGCCACGGAGCCGCCCGCGAACACGTCCGGGTAGGCGGCGAGCAGATTCGCCGTCATACCGCCGCCCGCGGAGAGCCCGGTGACGTACACCCGGCGGCCGTCGGAGCCGTACGTCCGCTTCGCGTACTCGACCATCTGCACGACCGACGCGGCCTCGCCCCGGCCACGGGTGTCCTCCGCCGGATCGAACCAGCTGAAGCAGGACAGGGAGTTGTTCGCGGACGTGGTCTGCGGGAAGACGACGTCGAAGCCCCAGGTGTCGGCGAACTTCGGCCAGCCGGAGTTGGCGTAGTAGGCGTTCGCGGTCTGGGTGCAGCCGTGCAGGGCGACCACCAGGGGCGCGCCGGCCGGAACGTGCGCCGGGGTGTACGCGTACATCTGGAGGTTCCCGGGGTTGGAGCCGAAACCGGTGACCTGTTGCAGAGTGTCGGCGGCGGCTGCGGCGGGCCGGGCGGCCGCGGTGGTGACGGGCGTCGCCAGCAGGACGCCGAGAACGGCCGTGGACGCGACGCACCGGAACAGGCGTCGCAGGATCGATGGGCGCACGGTGGGGCCTCCCTGATCGGACGTGCGGACTGCTGCCGGAACCTATGAGCGGCGACGGGGACTGCCCATGTGGCGCGCGGCCACCGGCGCCCGCCAGGAGTGTGCGGCACGGCCCTTGCGCAGGTCAGGGCGGTCGCCGGGACACCGCCGCCCCGTGCCGCCGGTCGCCCGGCGACCGCCCCGCACCATGTACGCCGCCACCATGTACGCGTACGAGGGTGTGTGCACCGACCCCGTGTGATGCGGGCGGCGACCTCCTTACCGTGACGGCCATGCAGACTTCCCGGACACCGGACCACGAGCCCGCCCCTTCCCCCGCCGACGGTGTGGCGCCCCTCTCCGCCGACCGGTTCCTGGCCGGGCGCACCGCCCTGGTGACCGGCGCGGCGAGCGGCATCGGCCTGGCCTGCGCACGGACACTCGCCGCCGCGGGCGCCCATGTGTACGTCGTGGACAAGGCGGCCGAAGCCGCCAAGAGCCTGGCCGACGAGCTCGGCTCGACCGCGTGGGTCGTCGACCTCTCGGACCCCGAGGCGGTCGACACCCTGCCCGCCGACGCGGACATCGTGGTCAACAACGCGGGGCTCCAGCACATCGCCCCCGTGCACGCGTTCCCGCCCGAGCGCTTCGCGCTGATCCAGCGGGTCATGGTCGAGGCGCCGTTCCGCATCTTGCGCCGGACCCTGCCCGGCATGTACGAACGCGGCTGGGGGCGTGTCGTCAACATCTCCTCCGTCCACGGACTGCGCGCCAGTCCCTACAAAGCGGCCTATGTCACGGCCAAGCACGCACTGGAAGGACTCAGCAAGGTGGTCGCGCTCGAAGCGGCGGAGCACGGGGTGACGAGCAACTGCGTCAGCCCCGGTTACGTGCGCACGCCCCTGGTCGAGAACCAGATCGCGGCACAGGCCCGTACCCACGGCATCTCGGAGGAGGAGGTGGTGGGGCAGGTCATGCTGGAACGCAGCGCCATCAAGAGCCTGATCGAACCCGATGACGTGGCCGACGCCGTCCTGTGGCTGTGCGGTCCGCGTGCCGGGCACATCACCGGCACCTCGCTCTCCATGGACGGCGGCTGGACCGCCAACTGAACCACCCACCTCACCCGCGCACTCCCGAAGAACGATGGCCGCTCATGTCTGAACCGTCCCCCTCCGCCGTGCCCCACCTGCGACGCCTCCTCGGGCTGCTGGCCGACGACGCCCCCGCCGAGGCGCTCGGCGCCGTCTCCTCGGCGGCGCGAGCGGCCGGAGTGCCCGCAGCGGACCTGGCCGAGGTGGAAGGGGCGGTCGCCACCGCCCTGCGCATCAGAGGTGCCCTGCGCCAGCACCGCCGCCGGGAACTCCAGCTCACCGCCCTCTTCGACACGGCGGGCGACCTGGCCGCCTCCCGCGATCTGGACGACGTGCTGAAGGCCATCGTGCGGCGGGCCAGGATGCTGCTCGGCACCGACACCGCCTACCTCACCCTCCCCGACGAGGAGGCCGGGGACACCTACATGCGGGTGACCGACGGCTCCGTCTCCGTGCTCTTCCAGCGGCTGCGGCTGGAGCTCGGTGAGGGGCTGGGCGGTCTCGTCGCGCAGACCGCCAGCCCGTACGCGACGCCCGACTACCGCACCGACGAACGCTTCCGCCACACCGACAACATCAACGCCGGGGTGCTGGCCGAGGGGCTCGTGGCGATCCTCGGCGTCCCTCTCCTCCTCGGTTCCAGCCGCGGCGGTACGGGGAAGGTCATCGGCGTCCTCTTCGCGGCCGACCGCTCCCCGCGCGTCTTCAGCCCCGACGAGGTCGCCCTGCTCTGCTCCCTCGCCGCGCACGCCGCCATCGCCATCGACACCGCCCGCGCCCTCGCCGACACCGGGGCGGCCCTCGCGGAACTGGCCCAGGCCAACGCCGAACTGGCCGAGGCCAACGCCGCCGTGCGCGAGCACTCCGCCGCGATGCAACGGGCCGAGGAGGCCCACGACCGGCTCACCGACCTGGTGCTGCGCGGGGGCGACGTCACGGACGTCGCCACGTCCGTCGCGGGACTGCTGGACAGCCCGCTGACCATCCACGATCCGGCCGGCCGCCCGCTGGCGGCCGTCCGGCCCGACGGGACGGCCCGCGCCGCCGACAGCACGGACGCGGGGTGGCTGGCCGAGACCGCCGAGGAGTCGCGGGCCGGGGGGCGCGCCGTGCACCGCGACGGGCGGTGGGTCTGCGCCGTGCTCGCCGGACAGGAGCTGCTGGCCAGCCTGGTGCTGCACCAGCGCCGGCGCCTCGACGACTCCGACCGCCGGCTGTTCGAACGCGCCGCCGTGGTCACGGGGCTGCTCCTGCTGCTGCGCAGGACGGTGGCCGAGACGGAGAACCGGATACGCGGCGAGCTGATCAGCGACCTGCTGACCGACGCGGAACGCGATCCGGCCGGCCTGGCCGAGCGCGGCCGCCGGCTGGGCATCGACCTGGACCGGCCCCGCCTGCTCCTGGTCGCGGAGTCCGGGGCCCGGGAACGGCTCGGCGCGGCCGCGCTGCGGTATCTGTTCGGCGGGGACATCCACGGGGTGAGCGCCGAACACGCGGGCACGGTCGTGCTGCTGGTCGACCACGACGACGGCGTCGGTGCCGGTACGGGCGCGGGGGCCGGCTCCGGCAGGTCACCCGGCGAGGTGGCCAGGGCGGCCGCCGCCCAGCTCGGCCACCTCGTCCAGGCCCCCGTCACCGTCGCGGCGGCGGGCCCGGCGGGCGGGCCGCGGGAACTGGCCGCCGCGTACGCGGAGGCCGCCAGGTGCCTCCGGGCGATGCGGGTGCTCGGCCGTGCGGGCGAGGGGGCCTGTGTGGACGAACTCGGCTTCCTGGGCGTGGTGCTGGGCAACGCGCAGGACGTGGACGGCTTCGTCTCGGCCACGCTGGGGCCGCTGCTGCGGTACGACGAGCGGCGCGGCACACATCTGGTGCGCACGTTGAGCGCGTACTTCGGGGCGGGGGGCAGCCTGATCCGGGCCAAGGACGAGCTGCACGTGCATGTGAACACGGTGGTGCAGCGGCTGGACCGGATCCAGGTGCTGCTGGGACGGGACTGGAACGAGCCGGGGCGGGCGCTGGAGCTGCAACTCGCGTTGCGGCTGCACTTGTTGGGTGGCGGCCGGGAGGGGTGACCCGGCGCGGCCGGGTGCCGTCCTGGCCCCGATCGCCTGCCCGGCCGAAGGATGTCCTCGATCGCCGGCCGGGCCGAAGGATGTCCTCAATCGCCGGACGGGCCTGATCCCGCCGGGCTTGATTCCGAAGCGCTCAGCAGGTGGTGGGCGATTTCCTCTGCTCCTCTCTCGCCTGTCAGCACCGTGTAGTGGTTGACGTCCGGTATCCGTACGGCCCGCACCGCCGCCCCCGCGAGGCGGGACTCGTCGTACAGGCCCTGGGGCTCGTCCATCAGGCCCCGTTCGGCCCAGAGCAGCGTTGGCGGGGACGGCAGCCGCCGTACGGCGGACAGCACCTCCTCGGTGAAGAGGCCGGCTCCGTCGGTGCGTACCGCCTCGATCCGGCAGGTGGAGCGCAGCACCGGCTCCTCGCCCGTCAGGTCGCGCTGGATGTACGCGTCCACCTCCGCCGACCAGGCCCCGGCGAACGCGGGATGCGCCTGCCAGAAGGACCGGTACGCGGCCCGGTCGCGGAACGTCATCGACAGCCGGTCCATCGCCGGTCCGATGACGGCGGTCAGGAGCGCGTCCGGGGAGAGATGGGTGGGCGCGGGGAAGCCGACTCCGCCGTCGACGAGCAGCAGCGGCCCGAACCGCCCCGGGTGCCGTACGGCGGCCAGGGCCGCCACGAACCCGCCCATCGAGTGACCGGCCAGCACCACCCGGCCGAGGCCCAGCGCCCCGGCCAGGGCCGCGGCGTCGTCCGCGTGCGCCGCGATGCCGTACGGGCCCGGCAGGCCGGAGCTGGCCGCCCGGCCCCGCAGATCCGGCGCGATCAGCGTGACCCGGCCCGCCAGCGCCCGGGCCACCGGGCCCCAGGACAGGGCGTTGGCGGTGATGCCGTGCAGGGCCACCACGACCGGCGCGCCGGTCTCGCGGGCCGGCCAGCGAAGGGCGGCCAGTTCACCCCCGGCCACCGGGACCCGCAGTTCTTCGTACGGGACAGGGGTCATGAGGTCCGGTTCTCCTTCAGCGGGTCCACGGAGGCGCGGCGGCCCGCGCCCAGGCGCGACGGAAGCCGTGCGAGGCCGCCGGGCAGCAGATGCACCACGGCCACGAACACCACCCCGAGCAGGAACAGCGGCTGGGACAGAGGTACGCGCAGCACCGCCGGCAGATCGGCCACCGCTCCCGATCCGGCGAGGTCGCCGAGCCGGTGATCGGCCCAGGTGTACAGGATGCCGCCGACCATCGGCCCCCACCGGGTGCCGGACCCGCCCAGGACCACCATCACCAGCAGCGACAGCGTGAAGTCCGATGACGTGGTCTGCGGGGTGGACCCGCCGGTGAGCAGGAGGTGGACGAGTCCACCGACCGCGGCGAGCGCTCCCGCCAGCACGAAGGCCGTCAGCTTGAATCCGTACGGCTTCAGGCCCAGCACCTCCACCCGGCGCTCGTTCTCCTTGATGCCCTCCCAGACCCGGCCGGTGGGGGAGCGGACCGCCCGGTGGACGACCCCGAGCGTGAGGACGAGGTAGGCCAGCGCGATCCAGTACAGGTTCGCCGTGTTGTCGATGCCGACGAGGCCGGACGGCAGCAGTTCGGCGGGCGCGGCCCGGCCCTCCTCGCCGCCGGTGAGACCACCGGGGTTGCGGGAGACGAGGATCGAGCCCGCCTGCGCGAAGGCCAGTGTCACCATGGAGAAGCCGATGCCCGTGACCCGCAGGCTCACCGAACCCAGCACCAGGGCCAGGGCGGTCCCGAAGCAGAGACCGAGCACGGCCGCGAGGACGAACGGCAGTCCGGCCTCCAGCAGGAACATGTTCGTGGCGTAGCTGCCCGCCGCGAAGTACAGCGCGTGCCCGAAGGACAGCAGCCCGGTCCGGCCGAGCAACAGGTCGTAGCCGGTCGCCAGGGCGCCGAACAGCAGGCAGGTGGCGAGGAGTTGCAACGAGCCGGGGCTGCCCACCGGGCCGTCCAGCAGGCCCGGGAGCGGCAGCGCGCTGAACGGGGCGACGACCAGGGCGAGCAGGACGGCGCCGGGCCACCAGCGCAGCACCCGGGCCGGTCTCCCGGCCACCGGTCGCGGCGGCCCCGAGGCCGGTGCCCCGTCGGTACGGTCGTGTGTCTCGGTGGCGGTACTCACGCGAGCCTCCCGGTCAGTCCGCGCGGCCGGACGAGCAGCAGCGCGCCGAGCAGGACGACGACGGCCAGGTCGCCGAGGCCCGCTGCGGTGTAGTAGTTGGCGAACTGCTGGACCAGGCCGATGACGACGGCCGCCACGGCGGCCCCGGTCACCGACCCCATGCCGCCGGTGACCACCACCACGAAGGCGAAGATCAGCAGCGAGGTGCCCTGCCGGGGGTCGACCGAGCCGAAGTACAGCCCGCCCAGTGCCCCGCCGAGCGCGGCGACACAGCCGCCGATCGCGAAGACGAGCGTGAACGCCCTGCGGACGTCGATGCCCAGCGCGGTCACCATCGCCCGGTCCTCGACCCCCGCCCGTACGACGAGTCCGTGCCGCGTCCGGCCGAGGAACAGCCGCAGCGCCACGAGGACGAGGACCGCCGCGGCGATCAGGACCAGCCGGTTGACCGGGACGTGTGCGCCCAGCAGCCCGAAGGTGCCCGACAGCGCCTGTGGACCGGGGAACGTCAGGGCGTCCGGCCCCCAGATCCCCGAGAGGAGCGCGGGGACGGCGAGCCCCACCCCGACCGTGGCGAGCACCTGCTCACGCGGCCGGGTGTAGAGCGGGCGGACCACGGCGAGTTCGAGGAGGACGGCGGCGACGGTTCCCACCGCCGTACCGAACAGCACGGCGAGGACGAAGCCCGCACCGCCCGGCCCCGCGCCGGGCAGATTCCCGGACGCCGCCCACCAGGTGCCGTACGCGCCGATGGAGAGCAGCGCCCCGTGCGCGAAGTTCAGTACGTCCATCAGGCCGAAGATCAGGGAGAGGCCGGACGCGATCAGGAAGTAGAGGGCTCCCAGACCGAGGCCGGTCATGGTGAGCAGAACGATGGTGGACATCAGGAATCCGCCTCCGCGGTCGGGGAATGCGCCTCCGCGGTCGGGGAAGAGGCACGGGCGGCTGGGGAAGAGGCGCGGGCGGCCGGGCCGTGCCCGACGCCGAGCAGCCGGCGGGCCGCCTCCGGGTCGCCCAGCAGCGCGTCCGCCGGTCCCCGGTGCGCGGTGCGCCCGTCGGCGAGGACGACGCACTGTCCTGCCAGCCGCCGTACGACGGCGAGGTTCTGCTCCACGAGCAGCACCGGCACCGCCTCGGCGGCCCGTTCCAGCACCTGGGCGACCTCGGTGACGACCCGGGGCGCGAGGCCCTTGGTGGGCTCGTCGGCGATGACGAGCCGGTTGTGGTTGAGCAGGGTGCGTCCGATGGCCACCATCTGCTGCTGTCCGCCGGACAGCGTCCCGGCCAACTGCCGTGCCCGCTGCCTCAGTTCGGGAAAGAGTTCGTGGACGAGCGCGTACGCCGGTTCGCCCGCCCCGCGCCGCTCGGCGAGCCGCAGGTTCTCCGCCACGGTGAGCCCGGCGAAGATCCCGCGGTCCTCGGGGGCGTATCCGATGCCCCGCCCGACCACGGTGTGGGTGGGCAGTGCCACGGTCTCCTCGCCGTCGAGCAGCACACTGCCCGCGCGTGGGACGAGCCCGAGGACGCCGCGTACGGTCGTGGTCTTCCCGGCGCCGTTGCGGCCCAGGAGCGCTGTCACCCCGTGGCGTGCCACGTCCAGGTCCACGCCGTGCAGGATGTGCCGCCCGCCGATCAGGACCCGCAGGTCCCGTACGGCGAGCAGGACGTCCGGGTCCGGTGTCACAGCCCCTCCCCGAGGTAGGCCCGCTGGACCTCCGGGTCCGCGGTCACGGCCTGCGGGGTGTCCAGCGCCAGCAGCTGTCCGTGGTGCATCACGGCGAGCCGGTCGGCGAGGCCCAGCAGGACGTCCATGTGGTGCTCGACCATCAGGACGGTGCGGCCCTCGTCGCGGTGCAGGGTGCGGATCAGTTCGGTGAGCGCGGGGACCTCCTCCGCGCTGACCCCGGCCATCGGCTCGTCGAGCAGCATCAGCCGGGGCTCCCCGACCAGCAGGACCGCCAGTTCGAGCTTGCGCTTCTCCCCGTGGGACAGCTCCGCGGCCGGCACCTCCGCCCGGTGCCCGAGCCCGGTGCGCTCCAGGACGCCGCGCACGTCGGAGGTGTACGGGGAGGCGCGCCGCCACAGGCGGTACGAACCGCCCCGCGCCGCCTGGGCCGCCAGCCGGACGTGGTCGGCGACGCTCATGCCGGGCCAGAGGCTGGACGTCTGGAACGTCCGGCCGATCCCACGGCGTGCGCGGACGTGGGCGGGCTGCGCGGTCATGTCCGTACCGTCCAGCGCCAGGGTGCCGGCCGTGGGTGCGGTCAGCCCGCTGATCAGGTTGAACAGGGAGGTCTTGCCCGCCCCGTTGGGGCCGATGAAGGCCAGGAACTCGCCCTCGCGGACGTTCAGGGTGATGTCCTCGACGATGGTCGCCCCGCCGATGCTCCAGCCGATCCTGTCGAGGCTCAGCACGGGGGCGGAGGTGCGTACGGGAGGGCCGTCACGGTGCGTGGTGGTGTCCGGAGCCGTCATCGCTCAGCCCGCCGAGGGCTTGAGCGGCGGGGCGACCGCGTCCATCGGCTCGGTGCTCACCAGCTCCGGGACGGCACCCGCGCCCTTCCCCTTCAGACGGGCCACGAACATCGGCTGCACCAGGGCGTGGTCCTCGGCGCGGACCTGCTCCTTGCCCTTCACCCCGTCGAAGGTCCAGCCCTCCAGGGCCTTCACCATGGCCGCGGTGTCGGTGGCGCTGCCCTCCTCCACGGCACGGACGATCATCTGGGCGGCCGTGAAACCGTCCGGGGTGAACAGGTCGGGGGTGCCGCCCGCCTTCCCGACCGCGTCCAGCATGGCCTGCTCCACCGCGTTGCCGCCGCCCGCGCCGGGGAAGTAGTGGGCCAGGAACGAGACCTTGGAACCGGCCGCTCCGAAGACCGGGTACGAGGCCGTGCCGGCCAGTCCCGTGACCACCTTCCCGGCATCCAGCACGCCCTGCTGGTCCAGTGCCGTCCACAGGGCCGGGGCGGTGGAACCGGCCCAGGCGACGAAGACCAGATCCGCTCCCGCGGCCTTCACCTGCCGGGCGAACGGTGTCAGGTCCGTCGCGCCGGGCGGCGCCAGCACCGAGCCGACCTCGGCGCCCCCGGAACCGAGGACCGCCTCGACGGCGGCGACGTTGGCCTGGCCGAAGGTGGAGTCCTGGGCGAGCACCGTGACCTTCTTGCCCTTGGCGTCGCCGAGCATCGTGCCCGCGGTGAGGATGTCCTGGTAGGACTGCCTGCCCGAGCGGAAGGTGTACGCGTTGATCCCGGTCACCGCGTCGGTGGCGGCCGGGCCACTGACGTACAGCACCTTGTTCTGGGCGGCGAGGGGGGCCATCTGGAGCGCGACGCCGGAGTCGGTGGTGCCGGCCAGCACCTTGTAGCCCTTGCCGATCAGGTTCTTCGCGGCCGAGACCGCCTTGCCGGGGTCGCCCGCGTCGTCCTGCTCGGTCACCTCGATGCGGTGGCCCGCGACCTTGCCGGTGCCCTTGGTGGCGTGGTCGAGGCCCGCCATGAACCCGTCGCGGTACTGCTTGCCGTAGGCGGCGAGCAGTCCGGTCCGCGAGTAGACCAGTCCCACCTTGACGGGATCGTCCTTGCCGCCGCCGTCGGACGAGCCGGAGCCGCCCGCCTGTCCGGCGGCCGTGCAGCCGGCCAGGAGCAGCGCGGCGGTGCCGAGGGCGGCGGCGGTCAGGGTTCTGTGCTGGACGGTGCCTACGGCTCTGCGACGGCGCATGGTGACCGGCTCCTCGGCGTGGTTCGGATGATGTCGGCCGAACCGTATGAACACCGTGGCGCCGTCGACATGGTGCAGGAACCCCCACCTGGCCGGGTCCTCATGTGGGTGCCCGACATGGGGGCGGGACCGGCCCCGCTCAGCCGTCCGCCGGACCGGCTTCCGCGCTCGTCAGGTCGATCAGCCTGCACACCGTCTCGATGTCTATCTTCACCTGCGCGATCGAGGCCCGCCCCGACAGCCAGGTGATCAGCGCGGAGTGCCAGGTGTGCTCGATGACGCGGACCGCCGACAGCTGCTGCGGCGTCGGGTGCTCCAGCCCCATCGAGTCCAGGACGATCTTCGTCGTGAGCCGCGAGACGGTGTCGACCTCGGGGCTCACACTGCGGTCGGCGAAGGTCAGCGCGCGCACCATGGCGTCGGCCAGATGCGGTTCCCGCTGGAGCGCCCGGAACGCCCGCATCAGCGTCTCGGCGACCCGGTCGGCGGCGCTCTCCCCGGTCGGGGGGCGCTTGCGCAGCGTGCTGTGCATGTGCTGGAGCTGGTCCTGCATCGTGGCGACCAGCAGATGGATCTTGGAGGGGAAATAGCGGTAGAGCGTGCCCAGGGCGACCCCGGCGGCCTCCGCGACCTCGCGCATCTGCACGGCCTCGAAACCGCCCTTGCTGGCCAGCTGGGCGGTGGCGTGAAGGATGCGGCGGCGGCGGGCCTCCTGGCGTTCCGTCAGAGGAGGCGATGCGGGTCTGGCTTCCGCTGTCATGTGTCCCAATCCATGGCTTCTGTCCGCAACCGGTACAAGGGGAGCGAGATTCCGGGCGCGCACAGCATGCCAGGGTGCCTGCCGTGGCGCGAATCACCTGATCCGGCGGTTACTCCGACGCTACCTGCCGGTAGATTCGGTGCTTGTTGAACGATCCGGTCTGAAACTTGTTCTAGATTAGCGTGAGCGGTTACGCTCCGGCGAACACGCAGTGAGAAGGGGGCCGAGTGTGACCGCTGAGGCCATAGAGACGGGCCCCCGGGCGGGCACCGAAGCACCCGCCGCCGCCGGTGACCGGCCGTTGCGCATCGCACTCCTGACGTACAAGGGCAATCCCTTCTGCGGTGGTCAGGGCGTCTACGTACGTCATCTCGGCCGCGAACTGGCCCGCCTCGGCCACACCGTCGAAGTGATCGGCGCCCAGCCCTATCCGGTGCTCGACGAGGGTGTCCCGCTCACCGAGCTGCCGAGCCTGGACCTGTACCGCCAGCCCGACCCGTTCCGCACGCCGGGACGCGGCGAATTCCGTGACTGGATCGACCTCGCCGAGGTCGCCACCATGTGGACCGGCGGCTTCCCCGAACCGCTCACTTTCAGCCTGCGGGCCCGGCGCCATCTCCAGGCCCGCCGGGGCGAGTTCGACGTCATCCACGACAACCAGACCCTCGGCTACGGGCTCCTCGGCGACCTCGGCGCCCCGCTCGTCACCACGATCCACCACCCCATCACCGTCGACCGGCAGCTCGACCTGGACGCCGCGGGCAGCAGGCGCCGCCGCGCCTCCGTACGCCGCTGGTACGCCTTCACCCGCATGCAGAAGCGGGTCGCCCGCCGCCTGCCGTCCGTCCTCACCGTCTCCGGCTCCTCCCAGCAGGAGATCGTCGAGCACCTCGGTGTACGCCAGGACCGGGTCAGCGTGGTGCACATCGGAGCCGACACCGACCTCTGGTCGCCCGATCCGTCCGTCGCGGAGGTGCCCGGCCGGATCGTCACCACGTCCAGCGCCGACGTCCCGCTCAAGGGCCTCGTCCACCTCGTGGAGGCGCTGGCCAAGCTCCGTACCGAGAACCCGCGGGCGCACCTCGTGGTCGTCGGCAAGCGGGCCGAGGACGGACCCGTCGCGCAGGCCATCGAGCGGTACGCGCTCCAGGACGCCGTCCGGTTCGTCAAGGGCATCAGCGACGCCGAGCTGGTCGACCTGGTGCGTGGCGCGCAGATCGCCTGCGTCCCCTCGCTGTACGAGGGCTTCTCCCTCCCCGCGGCCGAGGCGATGGCCACCGGCACCCCGCTCGTCGCGACGACCGGCGGCGCGATCCCCGAGGTCGCGGGACCCGACGGGGAGACCTGCCTCGCCGTGCCGCCCGGCGACGCGGGCGCGCTGGCCGCCGCCCTCGGCCGGCTGCTCGACGACCCGGAACTGCGGGCCCGCCTCGGCGCGGCCGGCCGCGACCGGGTGCTCGCCAACTTCACCTGGGCCAGGGCGGCGCTCGGTACGGCCGAGCTGTACCGTCAGGCGATCGTCTCCCGGGGAGCCCGCAGGTGACTGCCCCCGCCACCCAGGGAATCCGTACCTCCGACCTCGAAGGCAGGCCCTCGTGCTGACCGTCGACTTCACCCGCTTCCCGCTCGCCGCAGGCGACCGAGTGCTCGATCTGGGCTGCGGTGCCGGCCGGCACGCCTTCGAGTGTTACCGGCGCGGCGCCCAGGTCGTGGCGCTGGACCAGAACGCCGAGGAGATCCGCGAAGTCGCCAAGTGGTTCGCCGCGATGAAGGAGGCCGGTGAGGCCCCCGAGGGTGCCACCGCCACCGCGATGGAGGGCGACGCCCTCAACCTGCCCTTCCCCGACGACTCCTTCGACGTCGTGATCATCTCCGAGGTGATGGAGCACATCCCGGACGACAAGGGCGTGCTCGCCGAGATGGTCCGTGTGCTCAGGCCCGGAGGCCGGATCGCGGTCACCGTGCCGCGCTACGGCCCCGAGAAGGTCTGCTGGTCGCTCTCCGACGCGTACCACGAGGTCGAGGGCGGCCACATCCGGATCTACAAGGCCGACGAACTGCTACGCAAGATCCGCGAGGCCGGACTGAAGCCGTACGGCACCCACCACGCGCACGCACTGCACAGCCCGTACTGGTGGCTGAAGTGTGCCTTCGGCGTCGACAACGACAAGGCGCTGCCGGTGCGTGCCTACCACAAGCTGCTGGTCTGGGACATCATGAAGAAGCCCGCCCTCACCCGGGTCGCCGAGCAGCTGCTCAACCCGGTCGTCGGCAAGAGCTTCGTGGCGTACGCGACGAAGCCGCACCTTCCCAAGGCCGAGGCGTGAGCACTCCCGAACGCACCGAACACCTCGTCCTGCCCGGGGTCCTCACCGCCGACCAGGCCGCCGAGACCGTCGCCGCGCTGCGCGCCGTCCAGCGCGAGGACGGGGCACTGCCCTGGTTCCGCGGCCACCACCTGGACCCGTGGGACCACACCGAGGCCGCCATGGCGCTCGACGCCTCCGGCGAGCACGAGGCCGCGGAACGCGCCTACGCGTGGCTGGCCCGCCATCAGAACGAGGACGGCTCCTGGTACGCCGCCTACCACGACGGCGACGCCGGGCAGCCGACCGACCGCAGCCGCGAGACCAACTTCTGCGCCTACATCGCGGTGGGCGTCTGGCACCACTACCTCGCCACCGGCGACGACGCGTTCGTCGACCGGATGTGGCCGACGGTCTACGCGGCCGTCGAGTTCGTCCTGCGCCTCCAGCAGCCCGGTGGGCAGATCGGCTGGAAGCGGGAACCCGACGGCACCCCCGTCACCGACGCCCTGCTGACCGGCTCCTCCTCCATCCACCAGGCCCTGCGCTGCGCGCTCGCCATCGCCGAGGAGCGCGAGGAGCCGCAGCCCGACTGGGAGCTGGCGACCGGAGCGCTCGGGCACGCGATCCGCAACCACCCGGAACGCTTCCTGGACAAGGACCACTACTCGATGGACTGGTACTACCCGGTCCTCGGCGGCGCGGTCACCGGCGCCGCCGCGCAGAAGCGGATCGACGACGGCTGGGACCGGTTCGTGGTCCCGGGACTCGGCGTGCGCTGCGTGCTCCCCAACCCGTGGGTCACCGGCGGCGAAAGCTGCGAACTGGCCCTGGCGCTCTGGGTGATGGGCGAGTCCGACCGTGCCCTGGAGATCCTCCAGTCCATCCAGCACCTGCGCGCCGATGGTGGCCTGTACTGGACGGGGTACGTCTTCGAGGGCAACCGCGCCTTCTGGCCCGAGGAACTCACCACCTGGACGGCGGGTTCCCTGCTGCTCGCGGTGGCCGCACTCGGCGGGGACGAGGCGACCACCGCGGTCTTCAGCGGGGAGCGGCTGCCCAGGGGGCTGGAGCCGGACTGCTGCCGCTGACCGCTCGGAAGCGGGCGTCGTTCAGAAGCGGCGGACGCGGCCGGCCACGGCGTGGCCGATGAAGAGGTAGACGAGGGCTGCGAGGCCGTATCCGGCGACGACCCGTGCCCACTCGGCGTCGAAGGTGAACAGGTCGTGCGACCAGCCCGCCAGCCAGCGGGCGGCGTCCCGGACGAACTCGACCAGGTCGTTGCCCGGGTTGGCGTCGAGCAGGTACATCAGAATCCACAAACCGATGATGAAGGCCATGATGTCGGCCACCACGGCTATGACACGTGCAGCGGTACTGCTTCCTGTGCCTGTTCTGGGAGACATGGACTGCGGATTGCCGTTCTGCGCCGGGTGAAACCCGCACGGCCCGTCCAACTGGTGGCGCCACTCGTCGTTCGGCCGGCACCCCCTACGCGTTGAGCTCCGCCAGCACGCGGAGCGTACGAGGGTCCGGAGCCGTGACCAGGAGGTCGGTCACCGGGCCCTCGCGCCACAACTCCAGCCGCTCGGCGATCCGTTCACGCGGGCCGACCAGTGAGATCTCGTCGGCGAAGGCGTCCGGCACCGCGAGCACCGCCTCCTCCTTGCGGCCCTCCAGGAACAGCCGCTGGACGCGCCGGGCCTCCTCCGCGTAGCCCATCCTGCCCATCAGGTCCGCGTGGAAGTTCCGGGCCGCGTGCCCCATGCCCCCGATGTAGAACCCCAGCATCGCCTTCACCGGCAGCAGCCCCTCGGCCACGTCCTCGCACACCCGCGCCCGCGCCATCGGCGCGACCATGAACCCCTCGGGGAGGTCCGCCGCCGTGACTCCGTACACCTCGGGGCGCTCGGGCGACCAGTACAGCGGCAGCCATCCGTCCGCGATCCTGGCCGTCTGCGCGACGTTCTTCGGCCCCTCCGCGCCCAGCAGCACGGGAAGCCCGGCGCGCAGGGGATGGGTGATCGGCTTCAGCGGCTTGCCCAGGCCCGTGCCGTCCGTACCGCCGTACGGATGGGAGTGGAAGCGCCCCGCGAGCTCGACGGGCCCTTCCCGCGCGAGGACCTGCCGGATCACCTCGACGTACTCACGGGTCGCGGTCAGCGGACTGGCCGGGAACGGCCGCCCGTACCACCCCTCCACCACCTGCGGCCCCGACAGCCCGAGCCCCAGCATCATCCGGCCGCCCGAGAGATGGTCGAGCGTGAGGGCGTGCATCGCCGTCGCCGTGGGCGTACGGGCCGCCATCTGCGCGATGGCCGTACCGAGCCGGATACGAGAGGTGTGGGCGGCGATCCACGTCAACGGCGTGAAGGCGTCCGAACCCCACGCCTCCGCCGTCCACACCGAGTCGTAGCCCAGCTCCTCGGCACTGCGGGCCAGGGAGAGATGGTCCGGATTCGGGCCGCGGCCCCAGTATCCGAGAGCGAGTCCGAGCCGCATACCGGCTCCTCCAGTCTTCCATGACGCGCCGTCAGGTGCCGGACGTGGAGGGACTGTACGACAACGGCCCCCCGCCCGGAAGGGCGAGGGGCCGCGACGTGCGTGCGGTGATCAGCCGCGCTGGATGCCGGTGGTGTCCTGGAGGACCCCACGACGGCCGTCCTGCGTCTGGGCGATGAGGCCCGGACCGCGCTGCTCGACCGCGAGATACCAGGTGCCCGGCGCCAGTTCGGCGATCGGGTTCGGGGAACCGTCCTCGCCGTACAGCGGACGGGCCACCGGCACCGCGAACCAGAACGGCGTGAAGTCGCCGGCCGGCGCTCCACCGTCCTGCGGGGCCTGCTGCGCCTGCTGTGCCTGCGGGGCCTGCATGGCGTGCGCCTGAGCCGGGTCGGCCTGAGCGGGCTGCGGCTGCGCACCGTACGGCTGGGGCTGACCCGGCTGCGCGCCGTAGGGCTGCTGCTGGGCGCCGGGGTAGCCGTAGCCCTGGCCGGGCTGCTGCGCCCCGTACGGCGCCTGCACACCCTGATGCGCCGGACGCGGGGTGCCCATCAGCGGGGCCTTGAGGGCCGGAACCATCGGGGTGGCGATCGCACCGGCCGCCAGCACGATGGTCGCGAGAAGGCCGAGGATCATGCCCGCGCCCGCGTCGCTGGCGTCGATGATCGTCCAGAACGCCGTCCACAGCGAGAAGACGGTGAACGCGACACCGAACTGACCGAGGTCCAGCCCCACGACCTTGCGGCCCGGCATGGAACGGCCCACGATCACCAGCGCCGCGCCGATGACACCGGCCAGGAAGATGCTCATCAGGAGCGAGAGCGAGTCCCAGGCGTTCGGGCTTTCGAAGCTGGAGCAGTTGACCCCTTCAGGGCAGTCGAAGCCGGTGAGGTCGAGGAAAGAGGCGATGAACAGCACCACCGCTGCTCCGATCACCACCCCGTCGCCTCGAGTGAGGGAGCGGATATTCACGTGAAGGTCCTTAGTCGGTCGTCTCGTCGGGGCGGTCGTCGCTGCCGCCTGTACGGCGGGTACGGCGCGAAGCTCGGGGGCGGCTCCCCATCGTACGGATGAATCTATCGTCTGCCCGGCCGGGTTGTGCCCCGCCCCGGACCTTGGACTGTTATCCCCCCAATTCCTACGCGGTTCTACCCCTTGAGGTAGCTGCTGATGCCGTCGGCAATGCCACGGGCCGCTTTCTGGCGCCATTCCGCGTCCGTGAGCAGGGCCGCGTCCTTCGGGTCACGCATATTGCCGCATTCGATGAAGACCTTCGGCACGGTCGACAGATTCAGTCCGCCGAGATCCTCGCGGGTGTCGAGACCGGTGGAGCCGCCGATGTAATTGGAAGGCTCGCTTCCGGTGGCGCGGGGGAACAGCGCCGCGATACGGGTGCCGAGTTCTCGCGAGGGTCCGACGATCTTCGCGGTGTCCGCGGCGCCGCCGCGCACCCGCGCGGGGAGGATCACGTGGAAGCCGCGGTTGCCGGCCGCGGAACCGTCCGCGTGGACGGAGACGACCGCGTCGGCCCCGGCCTTGTTGCCGATCCGGGCCCGCTCGTCGACGCACGGGCCGAAGGGGCGGTCGTTGTCGTGCGTCAGGACCACTTTCGCGCCCTGCGCTTCCAGGAGGGTGCGCAGCCGGTGCGATACGTCGAGGGTGAACTGGGCTTCCGCGTAACCGTCGTTGGTCGCGGTGCCGGTGGCGTCGCACTCCTTGTGGCCCGTGCCGATGTCCACCTGCCGGCTGATCTCGCTGGTGTGTTCGCGGTTGCGGGGGTTGTGGCCGGGGTCGATCACCACGGTCCTGCCCGTCAGCGGCGCCTTCGACAGGGGCTTCGCGGACGTGGAGGGGGAGGCGGCGGAGGGGGGCACGGCGCTGCTGCCGGGGCGGGGATGCGTCTGCGTCGTGACACCGCCGGCGCCGTCCCCTCCGCACCCGGCGACGGTCAGGCAGAGGGTGGCCAGGACGGCGGCGGTGAGCAGGGGCCGGCCGTGGCGGGTGGGGGGAACGCTGTCGTCGTACGGCACGCGGCGAGCCTATCGGGGCGGCTTCAGATCCCCGTCCCCGTACGCCGCAGGACGCGCAGCGAGTCCGTCACCGAGATCTCGGCGAACGCGCCGGAGGCCAGCGCCCGCTGGTGTACGCGGTACGGGGCCTGGCCACCGTCCGCCGGGTCGGGGAACACGTCGTGGATCACCAGGAGCCCGCCCTCGGCGACATGCGGGGCCCAGCCCTCGTAGTCGCCGTTCGCGTGCTCGTCGGTGTGGCCGCCGTCGATGAAGACGAGACCGAGCTTCCCGCCCCAGACGGCGGCGACCTGCGGGGACCTGCCGACCAGTGCCACCACGTGTTCCTCCAGACCGGCCCGGTGCAGGGTGCGGCGGAACGTGGGGAGCGTGTCCATCAGGCCGACCTCGGGGTCCACCACCGTCGGGTCGTGGTACTCCCAGCCCGGCTGCTGCTCCTCGCTGCCCCGGTGGTGGTCGACGGTGAGCGCCGTGACCCCCGCCGAACGGGCGGCGTCGGCGAGCAGGATGGTGGAGCGCCCGCAGTAGGTGCCCACCTCCAGGAGCGGCAACCCGAGCGTGGCCGCGTCGGCGGCCGCCGCGTACAGGGCGAGCCCTTCGCGTACCGGCATGAAGCCCTTGGCGGCCTCGAACGCGGCAAGGATCTCCGGCTTGGGCTCGGCGGCCACGGCGTTCCTCCAGGTGGGTCGGTCGATCGACGGCGCCCCATCGTGCCGTACGCGCCGGCCGTCGAGGACGGCGGGGGTGAGCCGGCCGGCAGGGCCATCGCCCGGACCCGGGGTCCTAGGACCGCGCGGGTGCGGAGGCCGGTTCCGAAGAGGCCGCGGCGAGCGCGTCGTCCGCGCTGCTCGCCAGCAGCACCGGCCGCGTCGGCCGCTGCGAGGGCAGGCACGCCGCCAGCACCAGGCCGGCCAGCACGGCACCCGTGGCGATGACGAACGAGATCCGGAACCCCTCCATGCTGGGCACCTGGACCGGGCCCATGGCCACCGAGGTGTTCGCCAGCACCATGCCGATCACCGCACTCGACACCGAGGTGCCGATCGACCGCATCAGGGTGTTGAGTCCGTTGGCCGCGCCCGTCTCGGACGGATCGACCGCGCCGATGATCAGCGCGGGCAGCGAGGAGTACGCGAGCCCGATCCCGGCCCCGAGCACCACCGCGATCACCACGGTCTGCCAGGCCGCGCCCATCAGGCCGAGCCCGGCGCCGTACCCGATCGCGATGATCAGCAGGCCGAGCATCAGGGTCGCCTTCGGTCCGCGACGGGCCGAGACGCGGGCGTACACGGGGGCGACGAACATCATCGTCAGGCCCAGCGGAGCCACGCACAGCCCGGCCGTCACCATCGACTGGCCCAGCCCGTACCCGGTCGACGTGGGCAGCTGGAGCAGCTGCGGAAGGACCAGCGAGACCGCGTAGAAGGCGACGCCCACCATGATCGAGGCGAGGTTGGTGAGCAGCACCTCGCGCCGGACCGTGGTGCGCAGATCGACCAGCGGCGCGGCGGTGCGCAGCTCGAACAGGCCCCACAGGACGAGGATCAGCAGGGACGCGCCGATCAGTCCGAGGGTGGTGGGGGAGGTCCAGCCCCAGTCGCTGCCCTTCGTGATGGGCAGCAGCAGACAGACCAGGCCGAGTGAGAGACCCAGTGCGCCGACGACGTCGAAGCGCCCGGGGGCGCGCAGCGGCGGCTCGGGCACGACCAGGACGGTGAGCACCATGGCGGCCACGCCGAGCCCGGCCGCCCCGAGGAAGAGCGTGTGCCAGTCGGCGTGCTGTGCGACCAGTGCCGCGGCGGGCAGGGCGAGTCCGCCGCCCACCCCGATCGACGAACTCATCAGGCCCATCGCCGAGCCGAGCCGCTCGCGCGGCAGCTCGTCGCGCATGATGCCGATGCCGAGCGGAATGGCGCCCATGGCGAAGCCCTGGAGGGCACGGCCGACGATCATCACGACGAGGTCGTCGGTGAACGCGCAGACCAGCGAGCCGAACACCATGACGGCGAGGCTGGCGAGCAGCATGCGCCGCTTGCCGTAGAGGTCGCCGAGCCGCCCCATGATGGGGGTGGACACCGCCCCCGCCAGCAGGGTCGCCGTCATCACCCAGGTGGCGTTGGACGGGGTCGTGTCGAGGAGTGCGGGCAGGTCCTTGATCACGGGGACGAGGAGGGTCTGCATCACCGCGACGGTGATACCCGCGAAGGCGAGGACGGGGACGACTCCGCGGCCCGCCCGGCTCTTCCTCGGGCCGGGGAACTCCCCGGCGAGCTGTTCGTTCGTCGTCCGTCGCATACGTGCGGCCTCCGGGCAGCGCTCACCACCCGGGCTCCCCCCAAGTGTGTGCATGCTGAACGCTTCCGTACGCCCGTGGTATTCCGGTGAACGGGACGCGAACCCGGAGCGGATCAGAACGACCGGTCCTCTGACCTTCCGTCAGAATGGAACGTGTTCTACTCTTGCGCCGTTCCAGTGGCCGCGACCGGTGAGGGAACCGCATGGGCATCGGCATCACCGAAGAGCATCGCGCCTTGGCGCAGGCCGTACGCGGCGGGCTGGCCCGCGCCGTCCCGCCCCAGGAGGCACGCGCGCTCCTGGACGCGGAGCACCCCCCCGCGTCCCGCACCCGCCCCTCGCACTGGGACGCGCTCGCCGCGCAGGGGCTCCTGGGCATCCATCTGCCCGAGGAGTACGGCGGCGGGGGCGGCGCGCTCCTCGACCTCGCCGTGGTCCTGGAAGAGGCGGCGTACGCCTCGCTCCCGGGACCGTACGCGGCCTCCGTCCTCACCTCGGCGCTCCTGCACCGGGCGGGGGCCCTGGACCGTGGGGGCCTCGCCGGTCTCGTCAAGGCCCTCGCGACCGGCGACCGCGTCGGAGCGGCCGCCCTCGGCGCGGGCACCCTCACCGCCGTGGAGAGCGAGGGCGGCCACCTCCTCGACGGCACCGCCCCGCCCGTACTCGGCGGCGCCGACGCCGACCTGCTCCTGCTCGCCGCGACCTCGGCCACCGGCACCCTCTGGTTCGCCGTCGACGCCGGTACGGAAGGGCTGACCGTACGCCCGCACCGCGGCGTCGACCCGACACGCCCCACCGCCGAGGTGCACGCCGGAGGCGTCCGCGTCCCCGCGCACCGGACCATCGCCACCGACACCGCATCCGTCCGCGACCTCGCCGCAGTCCTCCTGGCCGCCGACGCCTGCGGCACCGCCGCGCGGTCCCTGCACACGGCCACCGCGCACGCCAAGGTCCGGGAACAGTTCGGCCGCCCCATCGGGCGGTTCCAGGCGGTCAAGCACCTCTGCGCCGACATGCTCGTCCGGCTCGAACAGGCCCGCGCCCTCACCTGGGACGCCGCCCGCGCCGTCGACGAGACCTCCTGCGTACGGGGGCTGAGTGCCGCCCTCGCCGCGGCCACCGCACTCGACGCCGCGTACAGCTGCGCCAAGGACTGCATCCAGATCCTCGGCGGCATCGGCTTCACCTGGGAACACGACGCCCACCTCCAGCTGCGCCGGGCCGTCGTGGCCCGCCAGCTGCTCGGCGCCGGCGACGCCCACCGGCTGCGCGCCGTCCGGCTCGCCGAGAGCGGCGCCCGCCGCGAACTCACCCTGGAACTCCCCGCCGAGGCGGCCGCACACCGCGCCGAGGCCCGGCGGGCCGTCGCCGCCGCCCGCGGCCTCGACCCCCGGGCCGCCCGCCGCGCCCTGGCCCCGGCCGGCTACGCGGCCCCGCACCTCCCCGCCCCGTACGGACTCGGCGCCGGCCCGGTCCACCAGCTGGCCGTACAACAGGAACTCACGGCACAGGGCATCAAGGTGAGCGACCTCGGGATCGGCACCTGGGTGGTGCCCTCCCTCCTCGCGTACGGGACCCAGGCGCAGCAGAACCGCTTCCTGATGCCCACCCTGCGGGGCGAACTCCTCTGGTGCCAGCTCTTCTCCGAGCCCGGCGCCGGGTCCGACCTCGCCTCGCTGCGCACCAGGGCCGTACGGACCGACGAGGGCTGGCGCGTCACCGGCCAGAAGGTCTGGACGAGCGCCGCCCGGTCCGCCGACTACGGCATCCTGCTCGCCAGAACCGACCCGGACGCCCCCAAGCACCGGGGCCTGACCTACTTCCTGGTGGACATGAGGACCGCCCGTGGCATCGACATCCGGCCGCTGAAGGAGATCACCGGGGACGCGCTCTTCAACGAGGTGTACTTCGACGACGTCCTCCTGCCGGCCGACGCGGTCGTGGGCGAGGTCGACGACGGCTGGCGGGTGGCCCGCAACACGCTGGGCAACGAACGCGTGCACATGGCCGACCAGATGACGTTCGACACCGGACTCGAAGCGCTGATCGCCCGCTCCGGCGAGCTCGACGGAGCGGCCCGCGCCCGCGTCGGCGCACTCGCCGCCGAGGCGCACGCCCTGGCGTGCATCGGACTGCGGACCACGCTCCAGCAGGTCTCGGGCCTGGAACCGGGCGCCGGAGCCTCCGTGCGCAAGCTCGTGCAGACCACTCACCAGCAGAAGGTCGCCGAGCTCACGCTCGAACTCCTCGGGCCCGAGGGCGCGACCACGGAAGGTGCGGCCGAACGGGCCGTGCACGGCTTCCTGATGTCGCGCTGCCTGACCATCGCGGGCGGCACCACACAGGTCCAGCTCAATGTCGTCGCCGAGCGGATCCTCGGCCTCCCGCGTGACTGAAGGGGCGTATCCATGACCACGAAGGCGTACATCGTCGGCGTCGGGATGACGAAGTTCGAGAAGCCCGAGACCCGCGACTGGCAGTACTGGGACATGGCCGAGGAGGCCGGTACGAAGGCGCTCGACGACGCGGGCATCCGGTACGAACAGGTCGAGCAGGTCCCCGTCGGCTACTGCTTCCAGCCCTCCACCGCGGGGCAGCGTGCCGTGTACGAACTGGGCCTGACCGGAGTGCCCGTCTACAACGTCAACAACAACTGCGCCACCGGCGCCACCGCGCTCATGATGGCCCGCCAGTTCGTCGAGGGCGGCATCGCCGACTGCGTACTCGCCCTCGGCTTCGAGAAGATGACCCGCGGCTCGCTCGGCGGCGGGGGAGCCGACGGTGGCGCCGCGGACTTCCGGGCCTCGCCCGTCGCCCGGCACTACGGAATCATGGCCGCCGCCCACGGTTTCGAGACGTCCCCGCCGACCGCCCAGATCTTCGGCAACGCGGCCCGCGAACACATGGAGCGGTACGGGACGACGGAGGCGCAGCTCGCGGCGGTCGGGGCCAAGAACCACCGGCACTCGGTGAACAATCCCCACGCCCAGTTCCAGGACCCGTACACCGTCGGTGAGGTCCTGGCGGCCAGGACCGTCCACCGGCCCCTGACCAGACTCCAGTGCTCACCCACGTCGGACGGCTCGGCCGCCGCCGTCGTCGTATCGGAACGCTTCGTCGAGCGGCACGGGCTGTGGCACAAGGCCGTCGAGATCGCCGCCCAGGCCATGACCACCGACACCGGCGAATCCTTCGCCTCCGGCACCTGTCTCGACGCCGTCGGAGTGCCCATGTCCCGGGCAGCGGCCCAGCAGGTCTACGCGGCCTCCGGGCTCGCGGCCGAGGACCTCGACGTCATCGAACTGCACGACTGCTTCTCCATCAACGAACTCCTCACCTACGAGGCGCTCGGCCTGTGCGGTGAGGGCGAGTCCGGCAAGCTCGTCGAGTCCGGGGCCACCACGTACGGCGGCCGATGGGTCGTCAACCCCTCCGGCGGCCTGATCTCCAAGGGGCACCCCCTGGGCGCCACCGGCATCGCCCAGGTCGCCGAACTGACCTGGCAGCTCCGGGGGGAGGCGGGCGCCCGCCAGGTACCCGGCGCGCGCACCGGGCTCGCCCACAACATCGGACTGGGCGGCGCCGCCGTGGTGACGGTCCTACGCCGCTAGACCGAGGCCCGGCCGGGCCCGCAAACCGATGTACGGACCACGGGGCGCCTGGGACCATGACACCCATGGCTGACGTCTCGACACCCACGCGCATACCCTCCCGAAGCACGACCAGCACGTGGGCGGTGGTGCTCGCAGCCTGCACCGGCCAGTTCCTCGTCGTCCTCGACATGTCCGTCGTCAACGTCGCCCTGCCGTCCATGCGCACCGACCTGGCGCTGAGCGCCGCCGCGCTCCAGTGGGTCATCAACGCCTACGCGATCGCGTTCGCCGGATTCCTGCTCCTCGGCGGACGGGCGGCCGACATATACGGCCGCAAGCGGATGTTCCTCGTCGGGCTCGGCATGTTCACCGCCGCCTCGCTGGCCGGCGGACTCGCCCAGGAGGGCTGGCAGTTGCTCGCCGCCCGTGCGGCACAGGGACTCGGCGCCGCCGTGCTGTCCCCGGCCACCCTCACCATCCTCACCGCCGCCGTCCCCGACGGCCCCGCCAGGACCAGGGCCATCGGCACCTGGATGGCGGTCGGCGCAGGCGGCGGCGCGGCCGGCGGGCTGATCGGCGGGACGCTCACGGAAGCCCTCTCCTGGCGCTGGGTGCTGCTGATCAACGTGCCCATCGGCGCCCTCGTCCTCATCGGCGCCGCGCTCCGGCTCGCCGAGGGCCGGGCGGGCGTCCGGCGGCGCGTCGACCTGCCCGGCGCCGTCCTCGTCACGGCGGGGCTCGCCACGGTCGCGTACGGCATCGCGCAGACCGAAGCGGAGGGCTGGACCGCCGCCGCCACCCTCGTCCCCCTGCTGTCCGGGCTCGCGCTGCTCGCCCTGTTCGTCCTGGTCGAGGCCCGGACAGAGGCCCCGCTGATGCCTCTGCGGGTGCTGGGCGTACGGGCGGTGTCGTCGGCGAACGTGGCCATGTTCATGATGGGATCCGCGACGCTCTGCATGTGGTATTTCGTCACGATATACGCGCAGAACGTGCTCGGGTACAGCCCGCTCCAGGCCGGCCTGGCCCTGATGCCCACGTCCGCCGCCGTCATCCTCGGCTCCACACTCGCCCCACGCCTCATGACGCGCACGGGAGCCAAGAGCCTGGCCGTGATCGGGGTGCTGATCACCGCCGCGGGCTTCGGCTGGCAGTCGACGATGAGCGTCGACGGCTCGTACCTCACCGCGATCTGCCTTCCCGGCCTCCTGATGATGGGCGGAGCGGGCCTCGCCTCCACCCCACTGGCCACCCTCGCCACATCGGGCGCCGACCCCGGGGACGCCGGACTCGTCTCGGGGCTGGTCAACACCTCACGCACGATGGGCGGCGCGCTGGGGCTGGCCGTCCTCTCCACCGTCGCGGCGGCCCGCACAGGCGGCTCCGGGGCGGCGGCCGAGATCACGGCCGGCTACGCCCTGGCCTTCCGGTCCGCCTGCGCGGTGCTGCTGGCAGGCGTGGTGCTGATGCTGCTCTGGCTGCCGGCGCACCGGCCCGCGCGCCAGAAGAGCTGACCCGCCGCAGGGCCCTACAGCCAGCCCTGCTGCCGAGCCGCCCGCATCGCCTCCATGCGGTTACGGGTGCCGGTCTTCCCGATGGCGGACGACAGGTAGTTACGGACGGTCGACTCGGACAGCCGCAGCCTCACCGCGATGTCCGAGACCGTCGCCCCGTCCACGGACGCGTTCAGCGCGTCGCGCTCACGCGCCGTCAGCGGACTGGGCCCCGCTCCGAGGGCCGCCGCGGCGAGCGCCGGATCGATCACGGTCTCGCCGCGCAGCACCTTCCGGATCGCCTGCGCGAGTTCCTCGACCGGCCCGTCCTTGACCAGAAAGCCCGCGGCACCGGCCTCCATGGCACGCCGCAGATAACCGGGCCGCCCGAAGGTCGTGAGGATCAGCACCCGGCACTCCGGCACCTCCTCCCGCAACAGCGCGGCGGCGTCCAGCCCGCTCATCCCCGGCATCTCGATATCGAGCAACGCCACATCGGGCCGCGCCAGCAGAGCCGCCGCCACGACCTCGTCCCCGGCCCCCACCTGTGCGACGACCTCGATGTCCTCCTCCATCCCCAGCAACAGCGCGAGGGCACCCCGCATCATGCCCTGGTCCTCGGCGAGGAGGACTCGTACAGACCGTGCGGGGCGGTGGTCCTGCGGCATCTCGTTCACGGGAGCAGGTTATGGCCGGAGAGCGGTCAGGGGCTGACGACGCCGACAGCCCGCTCCCCGGACTCCGCCGCCTCCGGCACCGGCAGTTCGGCCGTCACCCGGAACCCGCCGCGCTCCGCCGGCCCCGCCTCCAGTGAGCCGCCCGCTGCCGCGAGCCGTTCCGTCAGGCCCGTGAGGCCGGTGCCCGTGCGGTCTTCCGGCTCGGCGGGTATGCCGTGGCCGTCGTCGGTGATCCGCAGGCGGACGCGTTCCGCCGAGCCCGCCACATCGATCTCGCAGCGGGACGCGCCGCTGTGCCGTACGGCGTTGGTGACCGATTCCCGTACCACCCAGCCCAGCAGCGCCTCGCTCTCCGCGGTGAGGGGTGGCCCCGACCGGCGTACGACGGGCTCGATCCCGGCGGCGGAGAGTGCCGAGCGGGCCCGGTCCAGTTCGGTGGCCAGGCTGCCCTCGCGGTAGCCGGTGACCGCCTCGCGGATCTCGGTGAGGGCCTGGCGGCCGACCGATTCGATGTCGGAGACCTGTTCCAGCGCCGCGTCCAGGTCGCGCGGGGCGAGCCGGCGGGCCGCCTCCGACTTCACGACGATCACCGAGAGGGTGTGGCCGAGGAGATCGTGCAGATCGCGGGAGAAGCGCAGGCGCTCCCTTTCCACCGCTGTGCGGGCCAGCTCCTCCCGGGTCTCACGGAGTTCCTTGACCGCCTCGGAGAGCGCGAGGATCGCGGCCGTCACCATCGCGGAGATGAACGTCCCGTACGCGACATTGATCGCGCCCCAGCCGTCCCGGAGTCCCGCGACCACTCCGGCCAGTGCGCTCAGCCCGAGGACCACCGGGCCGAGGTACCTGCCGCGCATGATCGAGCCGGTGGCGAGGCCGAGCAGCATGAAGAAGAGCAGCCAGCTGCCGCCGTACGTCACGGCGAGCGCACAGGTCACCGCGCCCAGGGCGACCAGCGCCCAACGGGTGCGGGGAGCCTCCCGTGCCCGCTTGTCGAAGGCCCTGAACACCACATAGATGTAGGGCGAGTTGAAGGTGATGATGCCGATCCCGCCGACCCAGGGGTTGGGGGTCTTGCCCTGGAGCAGGTTGGAGAAGGCGCCCATCCCCATCAGCAGCCACGGCAGGAGGGCGAAGCCGTTCGGCGGCCCCATGTGTTCGGGCCCCCTGGCGGTCCTCTTCGCCACCGTCCGGTCCGCCCTCGCCCTCTTCGTCAGGAAGGCGGCCTTCCACGCGGCGTACTGCTTGCTCATCACCGGCATCGTCACTCCTGTCACGCGGTCCGCGCGGCCCTGCGGTAGGAGGCCACAGCGTACGAGCCGAAGACCACGAGCCAGCCGGTGAGGACGGCGACCGTGGCCGGGTCCGGCGCCGAGCCCTCCGTCACCGCCCAGCCGAGCTCCGCGAAGCGGTTGGCGGGGGTGTACACGGCGACGGAGGCGAGCCACCCGGGGAACAGTTCCAGGGGGAACCAGAGACCGCCGATGACCGAAAGTCCCATCAGGCCGACGGTGTTGGCCACGCCCATCGTCTGGGCGCTCAGCCGGTAGCCGTTGCCGAGCCCGAGCAGGGTGAACGGGAGCGCCCCCGCCCACAGCAGGAGGGTCAGCGCCGCCCACTGCCAGGCCTCCAGCCGTACGCCGTTGACCAGCGCTCCGGCGGCGAGCACCGCGATGATGCCGGGCAGTACGGTCACCGAGCCGCTGACGGCCCGTCCCGTCACCACCCGCGAGGGTGCGAGCGGGGTGACGCGCAGTTGCCGCAGCCAGCCGGTCGACCTGTCGGTGGAGACCCCGATCCCGGCGCTCATGGCGGAACCGAGCGCACCGTACGCCGCCATGCCGACCATGGCGGTGACCTTCCACGGCTCGGAGTCCTCGCCGCCGCCCCCGATGTTCGTGAAGAGCAGATACATCACCACCGGCATACCGATGCCGAAGACCACGAACATCGTGTCGCGCAGCGTGCGCCGCATTTCGAGCTTGATGTACTCCAGCATCAGACCGTCTCGCTCTCGTGTGCGGTGAGCGAGAGGAAGGCGTCCTCCAGGCTCGCGGGGGAGACCTCCAGCCGCCGGATCGCGCCGCGCGCGACCAGGGCCGTGACCGTGGCGTCCGGGTCGTCGGTGCGGAGCCGGGCACGGTCCCCGCGGATCTCGACGGACGTGACGCCGGGCAGCCGGGCGAGTCCCTCCGTACCGTCTCCCGCGAGATCGAAGGCGACCAGACTGCTGCCGCCCGACTGCCTGATGTGCTCACCGCTGCCGTCCGCGACGATCCGGCCCTGGTCGAGCACGACGATGCGGTCGGCGTTCTCGTCGGCCTCCGTCAGGTAGTGCGTCGAGAAGAGCACGGTGTTGCCCCGGGCGGCGTACGAACGCATCGACCCCCAGAACGCCCGGCGGGCCTCGACGTCGAGGGCGGCGGTCGGCTCGTCGAGGACCAGCAGCTCGGGGTTGCCCGCCAGCGCCACGGCGAAGCGCACCCGCTGGGTCTGGCCGCCCGAGAGCTTGTCGACGCGTCGCCCGGCGAACGCGGTCAGCCCGGCCAGCGCCAGCGCCTCGGCGACCGGCATCGGCCGCGGAAAGGTGGAGGCGACGAACGCGATCAGCTCCCGCACGGTGACCCGGGCCACCCCCGACCCGTCCTGGAGCATCGCCCCGACCCGCCCGGCCCGTACCGCCCGCCCGGGGGTGTCACCGAAGAGCCGCACGTGTCCGGCGTCGGGCTCGTTCAGGCCGAGGAGGAGGCCGATGGTGGAGGACTTGCCGGCGCCGTTGCGGCCGAGCAGGGCGACGGTCTCGCCGCGCCGTACGGCGAGGTCGATGCCGTCCACGGCCCGTACGGCGCCGTGGTTCTTGACCGCCCCGTCGAAGCTCACCGCGGGTGCGAAGTCCGGTGTCTGCGTCATGCCGACGACGTTACGGAGGAGGCGACAGCCCCCGGCAGATGCGGATGTACGGACTCGGCGGTGACAAATGTACTGGTCCGACAGCAGCCTGATCTGACGTGACGTCAGCGGTATTCACAACTGCTGGGGCTTGCGTTATACATAGGGCCATCGGCCCTAGAACACGTTCTAGAAGAAGACCGGGCCGGTCCGCACGCGACCTCGGTGCGGCCGACGGTGCGGACGGCCGTGCCGGGGTCTCTCCGCCGGCCAGACCAACCAGCAGGCCAACCAGCAGGACCGACCATCAAGGAGCAGAATTCCCATGCCCATTGATGCCGTGAAGGCGGTCGCCGCCGAACCCCGGACCGCCGAGATCCGCTGGGACCACAAGGACGTCCAGCTCTACCACCTCGGCCTCGGCGCGGGCACCCCCGCCACCGACCCCGACGAACTGCGCTACACCCTGGAGTCCCGGCTCCACGTGCTGCCCACCTTCGCCACCGTCGCGGGCGCGGGAAAGGGCGTGACCGGCGTGGTCTCCCTGCCGGGCATCGACATCGAGCTCGCCGCCCTCCTGCACGGCGCCCAGTCCGTACGCGTGCACCGGCCGATCCCGGTCCGGGGCCGCGCCGTACAGAGCGCCAGGGTCGCGGCCGTGTACGACAAGGGCACCGCGGCCGTCATCGTGCTGCGGACCGAGGCGGCGGACGACGACGGCCCCCTGTGGACCAACGAGGCCCAGATCTTCGTACGCGGCGAAGGCGGCTTCGGCGGCGAACGCGGCCCCTCCACGAAGTCCGCCCTGCCGGCCGTGGCCCCGGACCACACGGTGGAGCGGCACGTCCGCGAGGACCAGGCGCTGCTGTACCGGCTCTGCGGGGACTGGAACCCGCTCCACGCCGACCCGGCCTTCGCCGCGCGGGCCGGCTTCGACCGGCCGATCCTGCACGGGCTGTGCACCTACGGCATGACGCTCAAGGCCGTCACCGACACCGTGCTCGGCGGAGACGTCTCCAGGATTCGCGCCTGCGGCACCCGTTTCGCCGGAGTCGCGTTCCCCGGCGAAACCCTCCGTATCGACATGTGGACCGGAGACGAGGGCGCCCGGGTGGTGGTGAGCGCCGTCGAACGCGGCGGCGCACCGGTCCTCGACAGCACGCTCGTCGAATACTCCTGAACCCACTCCATGAGGGGAGCCGCACCATGCGCGCAGCCGTACTGCACGAGATAGGCCAGGACAAGCTGGAAGTCCTCGACGACGTCGAGGCGGTGGGCTTCGGCCCCGGCACGGTCAGGCTCCGCATCCGGGCCACCGGACTCTGCCACTCCGACGTCTCCGCGATGAGCGGAGTGCTGCCGCAGCCCGCCCCCTTCATCCCCGGACACGAGGGCGCGGGCGAGGTCATCGACGTCGGCGACGGGGTGACCGGACTCGCCCAGGGGGACCGCGTCCTGGTCTGCTGGCTGCCCGCCTGCGGTGCCTGTCCGTCGTGCAGGCGCGGACAGACCCACCTCTGCCTCGCCGGCTTCATGAACGCGGGCACCCCCAACTTCAAGCGCCCCGGCGGTGACGTCTTCGGCTTCGCTGGGACCGGCACCTTCACCGAGGAGGTCGTCGTCGGCGCGGGCTGCGCGGTGCCGATCCCCGACGACGTGCCCTTCGATATCGCCGCGCTGATCGGCTGCGGGGTCACCACCGGGCTCGGCGCCGCCATCAACACCGCGCAGGTGTCGGCCGGTTCGTCGGTCGCCGTGCTCGGCTGCGGAGGCGTCGGCATCTCCACGATCCAGGGCGCTCGGGTCCAGGGCGCCGCCCAGATCGTCGCCGTCGACCCGGTCGCCTCACGGCGTGAGGCGGCGCTGCGGTTCGGTGCGACCGAGGCCGTGTCACCGGACGAACTCGCCGACGCCAGACAGCGGATCACCGGCGGCGAGGGCTTCGACTACGTCTTCGAGGTGGTCGGAAAGTCGGTGACGGCCCGCACGGCGTACGAGAACACCCGGCGGGGCGGCACGCTCTGCGTCGTCGGCGCGGGCGCCATGGACGACACCTTCCAGGTCAACATGTTCGAGCTGTTCTTCGATGAGAAGCGGATTCTGCCCTCCATGTACGGCGGAGGGGACGTGCTCAGGTCCTACGAACGGGCCATCGCCCTGTGGCGTGCGGGCCGCATCGACCTCGAATCGATGATCACCCACCGGGTGCGGCTCGACGGCATCAACGACGCCCTGGACCAGATGAGGACCGGCGAGTCACTGCGTACGTGCATCGAGCTTTGACCTCCCTGACCGATCTGCGAGACCGACCGATCTGCGAGACCGACCGATCTACCGAGAAGGACGCTGAGGACTGCGATGTCACATTCCCTTCCGCTGGAGGGCCTGGCCGCGATCGTCACCGGCGCCGGCCGCGGCCTCGGACGCGCCGAGGCGCTGGAGCTGGCGCGGCTCGGCGCGGCCGTCGTCGTCAACGACTACGGGCAGCCGGGCCGTGACGGCTCCGGCGAGGCGTCGGCCGCGCCCGCCGAGGAGGTCGCCGCGGAGATCCGGGCGGCGGGCGGCCGGGCGGTCGCGCACCTCGGCGACGTCTCCGACCACGAACAGGCCCGCGCACTGGTCGAACTGGCCGTGACCACCTACGGAAAGCTGGACATCCTCGTCAACAACGCGGGCATCCTCCGCGATCGGATGATCTTCTCGATGACCGAGGACGAATGGGACTCCGTCATCCGGGTCCACCTCAAGGGCCACTTCAACACCACACACTTCGCCGCATCCCACTGGCGTGCCCGCTCCAAGGAGGCGGGCTGCCCCGTCCACGGGCGGATCGTCAACACCTCGTCCGAGGCGTTCCTCGCGGGATCGGCCGGTCAGCCGAACTACGCGGCGGCCAAGGGCGGCATCGTCGGCCTCACCACCTCCACGGCCCAGGCGCTGGCCAGATACGGCGTCACCGCCAACGCCATCTGCCCGCGCGCCCGCACCCGGATGACGGAGGACGTCTTCGCCGGCTTCCAGGAACCGGCCGACGGCACGCTCGACGCACTGGCCCCCGAGCACGTCTCCCCACTCGTCGGCTACTTGGCGTCCCCGGCGGCGGACAAGGTCAACGGCCAGCTGTTCGTCGTCCACGGCGGCATGGTCGCCATCGTGGAACGCCCCAGGGTGGCGGCCAGGTTCGACTCGTCGAAGGAGACGTTCACCTTCGGGGAACTGGACGGGCTGATCACTCCGTACTACGAGGGCAGGCCGTCGGGCGAGACCTTCGCGGCGGTGGAAGTCCTCGGGCTGAAGAGGGAGTAGAGCGGAACGGGGGAGGGCCGCCACAGCCGTTGCGCTGTGGCGGCCCTCCCTTGTTTCCTGCCGGATTTTCCGTTGTGCAGCGCGGACTCAGACCGCTCTGCCACCCCCTTCGGAGGGGCGGCGGTGGCGGCCGTGCGGTTGCGCGGCCGTGCTCTCCATCGACGCACCCCCTCGGTGCCTTCCGGAGCCGCCGGCTTCGGCCCGTTGCGCTTCCGCCCTCGGCGGACGCGTCTGGGTCGTGTCGGTTCGGGCTTCAGACATGTGGGAAGTTCACCCCGTTGTGATCGCTTACTTGTGTGTCACAAGCCCTGCATCCGCCATCCGACGCGGTCACCGTCGGTGTCCGCGCGGTCATACAGCTGCGTGGCCCAGCCAGAATTTAACCAGGCGCCATGCGCCCCAGAAGAGGCGCCTGCCCCAGCGGAACCGGCTTACACACTCCAGGAAGCGCGGGGGCCGCGGACGGTTCCGCTCCACTTCCGGCCGGGTGCGCGGGTGCGGCCCGGCCGCACTCCTCCTCGTCCGCCGGAGCCTCCACCAGCGCCACCGCGCACGGGGTCGCTCCGTTCGCGTACGGGAGGTGCAGGACGCCGTCCCTGCTCCAGAAACCGGAACCGGCCTGCCACCCCTCGGGCGCCGCGAGCTGATGCAGCCGACGGCCCGCCGGACGCCACACCCCCACCCAACTGCCCGCGGCGCCGTCGATCCGCAGCGCGACCGCGCAGCTCTCGGGCATCAGCATCTGCCCGGGCTGTACGGCGAAGGGCGTCACCGCGACATCGGCGGGGCGCAGGCACTCCGGGAACCGGACCGGCAGCGAACTGCCGAGCACCCCCCAGCCGAGCCGGTCGTGGCCCGGCGCGTCGGAGCGGATGAGCAGCAGCCCGCTGTCCGCGTCGGCCAGCAGCAGCCGGTCGTTGCTCCCCGGCGCGATCTGGAGCAGCGGTGTCACCTCGCCGTTCCGTTCCAGATCGACGGCGACGGCCTTCACCGGACCGCCGCCCGGCAGCCGCCGGTCCAGCGCCAGCAGCCGCCCCGCACGGTCCAGCCACACCCCGCCGGAACAGTGCCCCGGGATCTCGGTGACGTGCTCGGGCCCGAAGGCGCCGCCCGCCACCAGCCAGAGGGCGGTGGAGCGTTCCCCGGCGACCAGGGCGAAGACGCTGCCGCCGTCCGGCGAGGGCGGAAGCAGCGTCAGGCCGGTGCATTCGACGGCGCCCAGCGGGAGTTCACCCGTGCCGGGGCCGGTCGGGTAGAGCAGCGAGAAGGCGTGGCGGCCGGCGACCAGCCGCCGGATGAGGACCCGCCCGTCGGCGAGCGGCACCACGTCGGAGTCCGGCTCCTCGGGCTGGTCCAGCGGGAGGGGTACCGCGTACGGCTCGGGCCCGTCCAGGGTCCACCGCTCCGGATACCAGGCCCGCTCCTCCCCGGGCGCTGCCGCGGCGGCCGTGAGCCGGGCCGCGTACGAGCCGTCCGCGGTGATCGTGAACGGCGGCGCCGCGGCGAGGCGGGCCGGTACGGGCGGATGGGCCGGTACGGGCGGCACGGCCACGCCGGGCCCGGTCGCGTCACCCGTGACGGCGGCTTCTGGCTCTCCGGCCTCGTCGGCGTCCTCGGGCGGGGGCTCCACCGTGGCGGCGGCCCCGGCGGTCTCACCCTCGATGGCACAGGCAGTCATGCACTCATCACCTCCGGCAACCGAAGCTAGTTTTCGCACTTCCTGCCGAACAACGCCACAACGCGCGCTTCACACATAAGGGTGGCGATGTCCGTATTCGCCTGAGCGTCAGGGGGTGGCTGTGCTGGGGGCGAGAGGCGCGGCTAAGGTAAGGCATTCCTAAGCAATGCCTGTGTGACCCACAACTGGAGCAAGTGATGTCCCTTCGACGCCGCGGCACCGCCGCAGTCGGTCTGGCAGTGGCTGCCGCCCTTTCCCTCTCCGCCTGCGGGAGCGGCGACGGCACGTCCGGCGACTCGGCCGGGACCGAGGCGGGCGGCGACAAGAAGGCCGCAGTAGCGGTGGGCGGCGAGGACTTCGGGGACGCGGCGAAGAAGACGGCGGAGTACGGCACCGACGCGAAGGCCGGGACGTTCCCCCGTACCGTCACCCACGCCATGGGCACCACGGAACTCAAGTCCGCTCCCAAGCGGGTCGTCGTCCTGGACGTCGGCGAGTTCGACAACGTGGTGTCGCTGGGTGTGAAGCCCGTCGGCTTCGCGCCCTCCGAAGGCGACGCGGCCATTCCCTCGTACCTGAAGAAGGACGCGGGCGACCCCAAGAACGTCGGCACGATCAACAACCTCAACCTGGAGGCCATCGCGGGCCTCAAGCCGGACCTGATCCTCGGCAGCCAGCTGCGCGCCGCGGACAAGTACGACGAGCTCTCCAAGATCGCGCCGACCGTGTTCTCCATCCGCCCGGGCTTCACCTGGAAGGAGAACTACCTCCTCAACGCCGCGGCGCTGGACAGGACCGCCAAGGCGAAGTCCGAGCTGGCCGCCTACGAGGCGAAGGCGAAGAAGCTGGGCGAGGACATTGGCCCGGACAAGCCGACGATCTCCATGGTCCGCTACCTGCCGGACAAGATCCGCCTCTACGCCAAGGCGTCCTTCATCGGCACGATCCTTGAGGACACCGGTCTCCCCCGGCCCAAGAACCAGCAGATCAACGACCTCGCCGCCGAGATCAGCCCCGAGAGGATCGACGAGGCCGACGCCGACTGGATCTTCACCGGCGTCTACGGCGACGTGAAGGCCACCAAGCGCGACACCGCCCAGGCCAACCCGCTGTGGAAGAACCTGAAGGCGGTCAAGGAAGGCCGGGCCAAGGACGTCTCCGACGAGACCTGGTACCTCGGCCTCGGGGTCACCTCCGCCGACCTGGTCCTCGACGACCTGCGCGCCGACCTCGTGAAGTAACGATTCGTGACTGGCTGTCCGTCCGCCTTCGCGGGTACGAGCAGCCATGGCCGACGGGGCACGGACGGAAGGTAGCCTTTCCTCCGTGCCCCGTCTGTCTGAAGTCATCGCCGAGCTCGACGCCCTCTGGCCCCCCGAGCGGGCCGAAGGATGGGACGCGGTCGGCACCGTCTGCGGCGACCCGGACGCCCACGTCGACCGGGTCCTGTTCGCGGTGGACCCCGTCGAGGCCATCGCCGACGAGGCCCTGACCCTCGGTGCCCAGCTGATCGTCACCCACCACCCGCTCTATCTGCGCGGTACGACGACGGTCGCGGCCACCACCTTCAAGGGCCGGGTCGTCCACCGCCTCATCAGCCACGGCGTCGCGCTGCACGTCGCGCACACCAACGCCGACACCGCCGACCCCGGTGTCTCCGACGCCCTCGCCGGCGCACTCGGTCTGCGCGTCACCGGACCCCTCGTACCGGACCCGGCCGACCCCAAGGGGCACCGCGGGCTCGGCCGGATCTGCGAGCTGGACCACCCCGAGACCCTCCGCGAGTTCGCCGCACGGGCCGCCGCCCGGCTGCCCGCCACCGCGCAGGGCATCCGGCTCGCGGGTGACCCGGACGCCCTCGTCCGCACCGTCGCCGTGAGCGGCGGATCCGGCGACAGCCTCTTCGACGCCGTACGCGCCGCAGGCGTCGACGCGTTCCTCACCGCGGACCTGCGCCACCACCCGGCCTCCGAGGCCGTCCAGCACTCGCCGCTCGGCCTGGTCGACGCCGCACACTGGGCCACCGAATGGCCCTGGTGCGAGCAGGCCGCCGCACAGCTCGACGCGATTTCCGACCGCCACGGATGGGACCTGCGGGTCCATGTCTCGAAGCAGGTCACCGACCCCTGGACCACCCACCACTCTTCTGGAGCCCCCAACTGAACGCCGCGCCCGCCGACCAGATCCGACTCCTCGAAGTCCAGGCCCTCGACGTACGCCTGTCGCAGGCGTCCCACAAGGCCAGGTCGCTGCCCGAGCACGCCGAGATCGACGCGCTCAACCACGACCTCGCCCAGCTGCGCGACCTGCTGGTCGCCTCCCAGACCGAGGAGAGCGACACCACCCGCGAGCAGACCAAGGCGGAGCAGGACGTCGACCAGGTGCGCCAGCGCGCCGTCCGCGACCAGCAGCGGCTCGACTCCGGTGCCGTCACCTCGCCCAAGGACCTGGAGAGCCTCCAGCGCGAGCTGGTGTCGCTGGCCAAGCGCCAGGGCGACCTGGAGGACGTCGTCCTCGAGATCATGGAGCGGCGCGAAGGCGCGCAGGAGCGGGTCACCGAGCTGACCGCACGGGTCGCCTCCCTGCAGGCCAAGCTCGACGACGCCCTCACCCGCCGCGACGCGGCGATCGCCGAGCTGGACGCCGAGGCCGCGACCCTCACCAAGGACCGCGAGGTCGTCGCCGGCGCCGTACCCGCCGACCTCCTCAAGCTGTACGACAAGCTGCGCGCCCAGCAGGGCGGCGTCGGCGCGGCGCGCCTGTACCAGCGGCGCTGCGAGGGCTGCCGTCTGGAGCTGAACATCACCGAGGTCAACGATGTGAAGGCGGCGTCCCCGGACACCGTGCTGCGCTGCGAGAACTGCCACCGCATCCTCGTCCGCACCTCGGAGTCGGGCCTGTAATGCCCGCTTCCCACCAGCTGGTCGTCGAGGCCGACGGCGGCTCCCGGGGAAACCCGGGGCCCGCCGGTTACGGCGCCGTCGTCATCGATCCGGAGACGGGCGAGCCGCTCGCCGAGGCGGCGGAGTACATCGGCGTCGCGACGAACAACGTGGCCGAGTACAAGGGCCTCATCGCCGGCCTCAAGGCCGCGAAGGCGCTGTTCCCCTCCGACGCGTCCCTGCGGGTACACGTCCGGATGGACTCCAAGCTGGTGGTCGAGCAGATGTCGGGCCGCTGGAAGATCAAGCACCCCGACATGAAGCCGCTGGCGGCGGAGGCCGCCCGGATCCTTCCCGCCGCCGCCGTCACCTACGAGTGGATTCCGCGCGCCGAGAACAAGCACGCGGACCGGCTCGCCAACGAGGCGATGGACGCGGGCAAGCGGGGCAAGCAGTGGGAGCCCTCGTCCTCGACGGCCGCCCTGGACGCGTCGCCCCGCGCGGTCCCGCCGGCCCTCCCGCCCGTCACCGGCCCGCCCGGCGACGCCGCGGCCGGCGCGGCGCGGGCCCGTGCGGCCATGGCCTCCCGTACGACGGCCGCCCCCTCCACCGCTCCGCAGACCGGCTGGGGGGCCGCGCCCGACCTGGGCGCGCCCACCACGTTCGTCCTGCTGCGGCACGGGGAAACCGTCCTCACCCCCGAGAAGCGGTTCTCCGGCAGCGGCGGCACCGACCCGGAACTCTCGGCCGTCGGCCGGGGCCAGGCGGACCACGCCGCACGGGCCTTCGCCGACCGGGGCACCATCCAGGACGTCGTCAGCTCACCGCTGCGCCGCTGTCGCGAGACGGCGGCCGCGGTGGCCGGGCGCCTCGGTCTCGACGTCCGCGTCGACGACGGCCTGCGCGAGACGGACTTCGGTGCCTGGGAGGGCCTGACGTTCGCCGAGGTACGTGAGCGGTACGGCTCCGACCTGGACGCCTGGCTTGCCTCACCCGATGTCGCCCCCACGGGCGGCGGCGAGAGCTTCACCGAGGTGGCCGACCGCGTCTCGGCCGCGCGGGACCGCCTCGTCGCCCGCCACCAGGGCCGCACCGTCCTCCTGGTCACCCACGTCACCCCGATCAAGACCCTGGTCAGGCTGGCCCTGGGCGCCCCGCCGGAGTCCCTGTTCCGCATGGAGCTCTCTGCGGCGTCCGTCTCGGCCGTGGCCTACTACGCGGACGGCAACGCCTCCGTACGGCTGCTGAACGACACCTCGCACCTGCGGTAGCGGTGACCTGGCCGACGGAACCGCTGGGCTTCGCCGCGGGCCTGCTGATCTCCGTGGTGACCGCCCCGGTGGGGGTGTCGGGTGCGGTGTTCCTGCTGCCGGTCCAGGTCAGCGTGCTCGGTGTGCCGAGTCCCGCGGTGACCCCGACCAACCTGCTGTACAACGTGGTGGCCGGCCCCGGGGCGCTCCTGCGCCACCACCGGGCCGGCCGGCTGCGCGGCCCGCTGACCCGGCTGCTCGTCCTCGGCACGGTGCCCGGGGTGGTCGTGGGAGCGCTGATCCGGGTCTTCGCCGTGCCCGGCCCGGCCGTCTTCCGCCTCTTCATCGCCGTACTCCTGCTGCCCCTGGGCGCCTGGCTGTGCGCCCGCACCCTGCGCCCCGCGCCCCGCGCCGCGGCGGCCGGACCCTCGCCCCGCACCACGACCGCGCTCGCGCTGGCCGTCGGCGTCGCCGGGGGCATCTACGGGATCGGCGGGGGCTCCCTGCTCGGTCCGATCCTGGTCGGACGCGGGGTCCCGGTGGCGAAGGTCGCCCCGGCGGCCCTCGCCGCCACGTTCGTGACCTCCGTCGTGGGCGCGGCCACGTACGCGCTGCTGTCCCTGACGACGACCGCGGCCGTCGCACCCGACTGGACCCTGGGGCTGGCCTGCGGACTCGGCGGACTCTGCGGCGGCTACCTCGGCGCCCGCCTCCAGCCCCGGCTGCCCGAAACCGCGCTCAAGCTGATGCTCGGCACCCTGGCCCTCGCCATCGGCGCGCTGTACGCGGTCCAGGCCGTGCGCTGAACGTCAGCCGCGCAACGCCGACGCCTCGCGCGCCAGCCGCTCTACCCGGGCCCAGTCCTTCGCCGCCACCGCGTCGCCCGGAACCATCCAGCTGCCGCCCACGCAGCCGACGTTCGGCAGGGCCAGATACGTCGGCGCCGAGGCGAGCGAGATGCCTCCGGTGGGGCAGAACCTGGCCTGGGGGAGCGGGGCGGAGAGCGCCTTGAGATAGGCGGTACCGCCCGCCGCCTCGGCCGGGAAGAACTTCATCTCGGTCACTCCGCGCTCCAGCAGCGCGACCACCTCGGAGGTCGTGGAGACGCCCGGCAGGAACGGCACACCCGACGCCTTCATCGCGTCGAGCAGGAGATCCGTCCAGCCGGGGCTCACCAGGAAACGGGCCCCCGCGCCCACGGTGTCGGTGACGTTCCGTACGGAGATCACCGTGCCCGCGCCCACCACCGCGTCCGGCACCTCCGCCGCGATCGCCCGTATCGCGTCGAGCGCCGCCGCGGTCCGCAGTGTCACCTCGATCGCCGGAAGCCCGCCCGCGACCAGGGCCCGTGCCAGCGGCACCGCGTCGGCCGCGTCCTCCAGGACGACGACGGGGACGACGGGTGCGAGATCCAGGACGGAGGGCGCGGCAACGGGCACAGGAGAGGTCATGGCCTCATCCTGCCGCGCCGCCACACTCCACGCAACGAGCGTTGCGCATGGTGCAACGTCAGTGGATCTCCGTCACCACCACGTCGAGCGCCCACGCCCGTCCGGCCCGCTCCGGGGCCTTGGCCTCCACCACGAATCCGAGCTGCCGCAGCACGTCCACCAGCTCGGCGGGATCCTTCGGCCGGGCCCCGGCCATGAGGAGTTCGCGCACCATCCGGCCCTTGGTCGCCTTGTTGAAGTGGCTGACCACGGACCGCTTCTCGACCCCGTTCACCGTCTGCGACTGCAGGACACGCACGCTCGCGGTGCGCTCGGCGACCGCACCCTTCGGCTTCCACGCGGCGGTATAGGCCGAGGACCGCAGATCCAGGACGAGCCCGTCCCCGGCGGCCTCCGGCATGACCTCCGCCATGGGCTCGCGCCAGTACGCCCCGAGCGCGCCGAGACCGGGCAGCTTCACGCCCATCGAGCAGCGGTACGAAGGAATCCGGTCGCCCACCCGTACCGCGCCCCAGAGCCCGGAGAAGACGAGCAGCGACCTGTTGGCCAGCCGACGGGCCGCCGTGTCCAGCGAGGCCAGGTCCAGCGCGTCGTACAGCACGCCGGTGTAGATCTCCCCGGCCGGCCGGGTCCCCGCGGTGCGGAGCTCGGCGTTCTTCGCGATCTCACCGCGCAGCCCTTCGCTCAGCCCGAGCACGTCGCGGGCCTTCTCCTCGTCCGCCATGCACAGCCCGACGAGCTCGTCGAGGATCGCCTCCCGCGCGGCGGCCAGACCCGGCAGGGAAAGGGACTCCGCCTTCAGGGGCGCACCACGCCCCGAGGCGGCCTTTCCTTCGGAGGGCGGCAACAGCACGAGCACGGCGACTCCTTCATACGCAGACGGGCCTTGCAAGGGTACGGGCTCCGGGTGGGGCGCCCGGTTCGCCCACCTGGGCGGTGGACCCGTCCGGCGCTTGAGGACGGACCCCTCACCCCGGACCGGGATGCCCCCCACCCGCCCCCGCCCTACGCTCGGGACATGCCCCGCCGCCATATCCACGTGACCGGCCCAGCGGACACCCCCCTGCGGGCAGCCCTCCGCGCCCTGCGCGCCGAGCTGAAGCTGCCCGACGCCGGTGAGGGACCCGGCGCCGGTGAGGGCCCCGGCCCGGACTCCGGCTCCGGCCCCGCCCCGGACGCGTTCCCGCCCGCCGCACTCGCCGAGGCGGAACAAGCCGCCCGTTCCCCGGACCTCTCGGCCCACGAGGACGCGACGGAGCTGCCGTTCTTCACCATCGACCCGCCCACCTCCAGGGACCTGGACCAGGCGATGCACCTGGAGCGGCGCCCGAACGGCTTCCGGGTGCGGTACGCGATCGCCGACGTCGCCGCCTTCGTCCGGCCCGGCGGGGCCCTGGACGCCGAGGCCCACCGCAGGGTGATGACGCTCTACTTCCCCGACGGCAGGGTGCCGCTGCACCCGCCCCTGCTCTCGGAGGGCGCCGCCAGCCTGCTCCCCGGCGAGACCAGACCGGCCGTGCTCTGGCAGATCGACCTCGACGAGGAGGGCCGCGCGGTCACCACGGACGTGCGCCGCGCCCTCGTACGCAGCCGGGCCAAGCTCGACTACGAAGGGGTCCAGCGACGGATCGACGCGGGCACGGCCGAAGAACCCCTGGCCCTGCTCCGGGACATCGGGAGGCTCCGGGAGGCGCAGGAGACCGCCCGCGGCGGCATCTCGCTGAACGTGCCCGAACAGGAGATCGTCGAGCGCGACTCCACGTACGGACTCGAATACCGCGTGCCCCTGCCCGCCGACGGCTGGAACGCCCAGATGTCCCTGCTCACCGGCATGGCCGCGGCCCGGCTGATGGCGGACGCGGGCACCGGCATCCTGCGTACGCTGCCCGTCGCACCGGACGGCGCCGTCGCCCTGCTGAGGCGCTCCGCGCAGGCCCTGCACATCGACTGGCCGCACCATGTCCCGTACGCGCAACTGATCCGTTCGCTCGACCCGGAGAAGAGCAGCCACGCGGCGTTCCTCCAGGAGTGCACCACGCTGCTGCGCGGGGCCGGGTACACGGTCTTCGACCACGGCGAACTGCCCACCCCCGCCGTGCACGCAGCCGTCGCCGACCTCTACACGCACTGCACGGCCCCGCTGCGCCGGCTCGTCGACCGGTACGCGGCTGAGCTCTGCCTCGCGGCGGTCGCGGGACGCGAGCCACCGCAGTGGGTACGGGAGGCGCTTCCCGCCCTGCCCAAGGAGATGGCCGCCGGCGCGCGCCGCGCCAACACGGTGGAGCGCGAATCCGTCGACCTGGTGGAAGCGGCACTGCTCAAGGACCGGGTGGGCGAGGTCTTCGACGGATACGTGGTCGACGTCAAGGACCCCGGATCGGCCGTCGGAACCGTCCACATCGAGGACCCGGCGATCGTCGCCAGGATCGAGGGCACCGCCGCCGGGCTCCCGCTGGGGGAGCGGCTGCGGGTACGGCTCATGCAGGCGGAGCCGGGTTCGGCGAAGGTGCTGTTCGCACCCGCGTGAGAGCGGCGACCGCGGCCGGCGGGCCGTCGGAGTGCAAGCGGTGGTCTGGCTGCCCACCGCCCGACCGGCGAACACTGCTGGCCACCCGCTCACCGTCTCCGGTACGGCCGGATCGTCGACCAGCGGGCGCGGCGCCGCGTACATCTCGCTGCCGACTCCTGTGGCATCGAGCGGCTCCGGATGGGCCACCGTCCTCCGGCGAGTTCGCACGGTCCTGTGCCACGATCGGGGGGAGAACTCCCATCTCACGGACGGCGGGCCCACCGATGTCCCCATCTGGCGAGCGACCGAGGAAGGGGCGTGACATGAGTGCCATGCCGCACGAACCGCTCACGCAGGCGGACGTCCTGCTGGAGGGCTTCCTGGCGCTGGATACGCCGGAGGGCTTCCGGGCCGAGCTGATCGAGGGGGAGATCGTCGTGACGCCGCCGCCGGACGGGGACCACGAGGACTACATCAGTCCGATCTTGAAGCAGGTCATCAGGCTCGGCCGCACCGACATGGACTTCTCGGGGAACAAGGGGCTGAAACTCAGGAGCGGCGGAGGCTGCCCCAAGAATCACGTCATCCCCGACGGCACCTTCGCCCCCGCCGATCTGCGTCTGTACCGGGGAGCGGAGCCCTGGATGCCGTGCGAGGGCGTGGCGCTCGTCGTGGAGGTCACCTCGTCCAAGCCCCGGGCCGACCGCACGGACAAGCGTCACTGCTACGCGCGCGGCCCGATCCCCCTCTATCTCCTCGTCGACCGTGAGGAGTCCTCGCTGACCCTGTTCAGCGACCCCGAGGGGGACGACTACCGCCAGCACTGCACGGTTCCGTTCGGTAAGGCGCTCGCTCTTCCCGCTCCCTTCTCCTTCGATCTGGAGTCCGCGGCGTTCGTCTGAGCGCCCCGTCCGGTGGCCCCGGGCCCGGCGGGTAGCATGGTCGGCACGGCAGACGAGCCGGGCGGACGGCCGCGTGGGGATCTTCGGATCCTCCCGAGGAACGTCCGGGCTCCACAGGGCAGGGTGGTGGCTAACGGCCACCCGAGGTGACTCGCGGGACAGTGCCACAGAAAACAGACCGCCCGGGACCTCGGTCCCGGGTAAGGGTGAAACGGTGGTGTAAGAGACCACCAGCGCCTGAGGTGACTCAGGCGGCTAGGTAAACCCCACCCGGAGCAAGGTCAAGAGGGGCCGTCGCACGACGGCTCTGCGTGAACGTTCGAGGGCTGCCCGCCCGAGTTCACGGGTAGACCGCAGGAGGCCGGTAGCAATGCCGGTCCTAGATGGATGGCCGTCTCCCCGGCCGCCGCGAGGCGACCGGGTGACAGAACCCGGCGTACAGCCCGACTCGTCTGCCGCCACTCGCGGTTCTACCGGAAAGGGCCTCCGACCCGTGTCGGAGGCCCTTTCCGCGCTCCGTGGGTCAGGGAGCGATCGCCATGTCGAAGATGTGGACGTTGGCGTTCGCGGGCAGGACCACGAACTCCACCGTCTTCGCCGGGTCCAGCGGGACCGAGTGCGCGAAGACGCTGTACTTCACGGTGGCGTTGCCGTAGCCGTCCGGACGGTTGCGGCCGTCGGTCGACCTGACCAGGGTGGCGCCGTGCGCGGTGACCGGGTCGAAGGACCAGTTGGGGAAGCCGAACGAGCCGGTGCCGGTCGTGCCGTCGGTGTAGTACACGGTCGCGCTGCCCGTCGCGGCGCTCGTGACGCCCGAGCCGAGGAACACCAGCTTGCTGCCCTTGCCGCTGAGCGTGATGGCCTGTCCGGAGCTCGCCACGTTGTCCTTCGTGCCGGCCGGTACGTCCGGCCAGGTCAGGGTGGCGCCGAGGGCGTCGACGGTCGCTCCCGGGGTCAGGCCGACCGCGGCGAGCTTCTGTGCCGAGAAGCTGTTGCCCCCTCCGTCGTAGTCCCCGGCCGTCGTGGCGGACTCGTCGGTGATCGCCACGTTGTTGTACGCGGCCGCGAGGTCGGCCTGCGGCGAGCCGCTGCGCTCCGAGCGGGTGCCGGTGGCCGTGCCCCGGCCGTCCCCGCCCGTGTACGTGGCGGTCGCCGTGAACGTACGGATCACGAAACCGTCCCGCTTCTCCGGGACCTGGATGCGGAAGGCCGTCGTGGCCGAGGCGCCGGTGGACAGGGAGCCGTCCACGCTGCGCAGTGACGGCTGGACCGCCCATCCGGCGGGTCCGGCGAACGTGACCTTCAGCGAGCGCAGGCGCTGGGGGCCCGTGTTCCTGACCGTGACGTCGACCGTCGAGATCGCCGGACCGTCGAGGTCGACGGGGGAGATGGTCACCTCGGTCCTCGCCTCGGACGCCGTCGGTGCGGCCGGCACGGCCGGTGCGGCGGTGGCCGCCTGGGCGGGGACCAGCATGACCGCCGCCACGGCCAGGGCTCCGAGCGGGTTCATCAGTCGGGTGGATCTCATGGTCTGCTCCTTCGACGGGGACGCGTCAGTGGGTTTCCGCTAGGCGACGGGGGGCATGTCCGTCTCGCGCGAGTCCAGGCCCGTGCGCAGGTTGACCCAGGAGCCCCGGGTGAAGTCGGGTATGGCGACCGGACGGCCCTTGTCCGCGAGCGACTTGACGCTGAGGGGTACGGGGGAGCACCAGACGGCCGAGTCGTACACGTCGATGTCGGGGACCAGCCCGGCCCGCATCAGCTGGATCGTGCGCCACTGCAGGACGTAGTCCATGCCGCCATGACCGCCGTTGTTCGCGGCGTCGTCACCGATCTTCTTCCACAGCCAGTGGTCGAACTCCTTGCGGTACGTGTCGAAGTCGCGCCAGGCGTGTCCGCCGTGGTCCGGCTCCACGTAGACGCGTCCGCCGGTCGTCGAGGTGCCGGCGTAGTCCTCGAAGATGCCGCGGCTGCCGGCGAGGGTGTTGATCCGGCTGTACGGGCGGGGCGAGCTGACATCGTGCTCGGCCCGGATGGTCCTGCCGTTCGCCGTCTCGATCGCGCAGCTGATCAGGTCACCGTTGATGTACGTCTCGTTCCACGACGGGTGCGACTTGGGGACGAAGCGCTCGCGGTAGTCGGCGAGGCCCTTCGGCGCCGTGGCGGTGGCCTTCAGCGTGGTCATCCGGTCGCCCCGGTTGATGTCCATCGCCGCCGCGATCGGGGCCAGGCCGTGCATGGCGTAGAAGGACGCGGTGGAACGGGTGTGCCAGAGCCTGCGCCAGGAGTCGGTGTAGTACGTGTTCGAGAAGAGCAGGTCGCGCAGGTCGTGCAGATAGCCGCCGTGGCCGTTGGTGATGTCGCCGAACAGGCCCTCGTGGGCCATCTTCAGCATGGCCAGCTCGTTGCGGCCGTAGTTGCAGTTCTCGGCGAGCATCAGGTTCCTGCGGGTGCGCTCGGAGGTGTTCACGAGGTCCCACAGCTCGTCCAGCTCGGTGGCGATGGGGAGTTCGACGATCACGTGCTTGCCGGCCAGGAGCGCGGCCTTGCCCTGCTCGTAGTGGAACTCCCAGGGCGTCGCTATGTATACGAGGTCGATGTCGTCGCGTTCCAGCATCTTCGCGTACGAGTCGGCGGAGCCGCCGAACTCCGCCGGGCGCGACTTGCCCTTGGCCACCAGCTGGTCGGCTGTGCGCTTCACGCGGTCGGCGCGGATGTCGCACACCGCGGCCACGGTGCAGCCGGGGACGACGGACCAGCCCGTCGTCATCCCGGAGCCCCGGTTGCCGAGTCCGATCACACCGACGCGGACGGTCGCGTACGGCTCGAACGGCACATTGATCATGGACTTCTGGCCCGGTGCGCGGCGCGGCACGGCGGCGTCCGCCAAGCTGGAGGCGCCGGCCGGTGCCGCCGAGGCGCCGGTGGCCGAGCCGATCCCGACGGCGAGCGCGCCCGTGGCCAGCGTCCCTCCCAGGACCAAGCGGCGTGAGACTGCGGGGATTTCAGACATGGCGACAACGCTCCTTGTCATGTGACCGGCATCACTGGCGGCAATGACTCTCGCCGGAATGTCAGCCGCATGTCAATAGCTGCTCGCAGTGGCCCTGTTGCGAGCAAAATCAAACATCCGGTGCGGGCGGGGCGGTCGACGGGGGGAAGGGGGCCGCGCACCTGGGAAGACGGGTGCGAGAGCGTGTCGAGAGGGCGTGCTCCCAGGCTGGGCCGGTGAATCACCCAGCGGGTTCCGGTTCCGGGTTTCCCCGGCGCGGGACGTCTTCGGGTTCTGGGTGACATGTCCCCATCAGGCACGGTGCTCCCGCTCCTCCCGCTCCTCCCGCTCCTCCAGCGCTTCCAGCACTCCCCGCTCCTCCGGCGCTTCCAGCACTCCCGGTACCTCCCGCACTTCCCGTACTCCGCACGGCAGGCACTGCGCGCGACCCGATGCCGCGACGGGGCGGCAACACGCGCAGCCGGGACCACCGCACGGCCCACTCTCCGTTCTCCGACAGGAGTCTCCCCATGGCATCGACCGAGCGACCAGGGCGGCGCAGACCCGCCGCCCTGGTCACTGGCACGGCGCTCGCGCTGTGCGCATCCCTTCTCGGACTCGCGCAACCCGCTGCCGCCCAGGACCCGGACGGCCGCAAACCGATCGGCACGGTCCGGCCAGGACCGGCGGACACGCCCGCCGACGACCCTTCGGCGATTCCGCAGCGGGACCGCGCCAAGGTCATCGGCAAGGAATGGAAGACCTCGGGCGACCGCGCGTGGACCACCACCAGTGACGCGGAGGGCTTCCACCTCCTGGTCGCCGACGCCAAGTCGGGCTACGCCTGGCGCACCGCGGCCTCGCTCAGCGAGCCCGGTTTCGACACCGACATGTGGATCGGCAACGCCTGTGTGACCGGCTCGGGTCGGCGGGCCGTCGTCGTGTACGGTCCGCGGACCTTCACGAACAAGGGCGAACTGTTCACCCGGGGCGGGTTCTCCGCCGTCGTGGACCTCACCACCGGCGCGGTGCGCAAGCTGCCGGTCCAGACCTCCCTCGCGTACTACAACCCGGGCTGTGGCAGCGGCGAGAGTGCCGCGCTCACCCAGGGCGGCGTCGAGGACAAGAAGCAGACCCGGCTGATCCGGCTGGACGCCGCGACCGGCAAGCTCGCCAAGCCCGTCGCGCTCGCCGGACAGGTCACCTCCGCGATCCCGCTCAAGGAAGGCGGCTTCGCGGCCGCCGACGCCGCCCGCGTCGTACGGATCACGGACAAGGGCGCGCGGTCCACGCTCGCGCGGACCGGCAGGATTCCGCTGCGCCTCACCCAGGACGCCGACGGCGCCGTCGTCTTCATGGACCGGGGCAAGGACGGCAAGGCGAAGGTCTCCCGGGTCGCCGCGGGGGAGAAGAAGGCACGCACCCTCGCCTCCGGCACGTGGGGCGGACTCGGTCTCGTACGGGGCGGACAGGGCCGCAGCTTCATCACCGGTTCCGCGGACTCCGTCTCCGCCGATCTCCCCGAAACCGTCGAGCGGCTGACGGGCACGCCCAAGGACGCGCGGGTCTCCACCCGCGGTGCGGCCGTGGTCGCGGGCACCGTGTGGGCGGACGGCAAGGACGCCCGCGCCGTCGAGCCCGACCGGGCCGGCAACCGGGCGGTCGCGGTGGGACTCACCGTACGCACGACGGGCAAGAAGGCCTCGTTCACCGTCGAACCGGGCGCCAGGACCTCCAAGTTCGAGGCGCAGAGCCGGGCCCTGTCGCCCGCCATCGGCGCCCCGGCCCCCAGCAGGCTGTCGGCCGCCGCCTCCGGTTCCCCCAGTGATCCGGTGGAGGCCGAGCGCTACTGTTCGGTGCCGCGCAACGACCCCCACAACCAGGCCATGCAGCCCAAGCCCCGGCAGGTGGAATGGGCGGTCGACCAGGCCATCATGGGCACCCTGAACAACCACATCAGCCGCCCGGCGGGCTGGAAGAACCTCGGCATGCCCGCGTACCAGCCGCAGACGCTCTTCCCCAAGCGGACGCTGGCCGGCGGCGGGCACGTGCCCGCGCAGGTGATGCTCGGCATCACCGCGCAGGAGTCCAACATGTGGCAGACCTCCCGCGTCGCGGTGCCCGGTGTCACCGGCAATCCGCTGATCGGGAACTTCTACGGCCGTGACATCTACAACAGCAACGAGGCCGACGACTGGGACATCAACTGGGCCGACGCGGACTGCGGTTACGGCGTCACCCAGATCACCGACGGCATGCGTCTCGCCGGCCGCGAGAAGCCCGGCGAGACGGCCTACGCGTACAACACCCAGCGTGCGATCGCCCTGGACTACACCGTGAACGTGGCGGTCGGTGTGCAGAAGCTCAGCGACAAGTGGAACGAGGTCGCCGCCGCCGGGATGCAGGTCAACAACGGTGACTGGTCCAAGCTGGAGAACTGGTACTTCGCCATCTGGGCCTACAACTCCGGTTTCCACCCCAACGTCGGTTGCTGCGAGCCCTGGGGCGTGGGCTGGCTGAACAACCCGGCCAACCCGGACTACGTGGCCGACCGGCCGTCCTTCATGGACTGGAGCTACGCCGACGCCGCGCACCCGCAGGACTGGCCGTACACCGAGAAGGTCCTCGGCTTCGCGGGTCACCCGCCGGAGCTGATGGAGTCGCCGGGCACCCTGGTCGCCGGCTTCCGGGCGGCGTGGTGGAACGGTGACGCGACCACCGGGCCGATGAACCGCACCCGGGTCAAGGCGCCCGAGGACACCTTCTGCACCGCGGCCAACTGGTGCGACCCCAGCAAGATCAACAACACCAACGGCAACGACGCCAGCGGTCCGTGCACGCACAAGGACGCCTCGGGCACCCTGGACTTCAAGTGCTGGTGGACCTCCGACGTCACCTGGAAGTCGGACTGCAGTTACAGCTGCGGCAACGAGCTCGTACGGTTCGACTCGACGTACGCGGAACAGGCCGACGGCAACCCGTACAAGCCCAACTGCAGCCGCTCGGCGACTGCTTCGGGCAATGCCCTGCCCTCGAACGCGCTCGTCGTGGACAACACCACCCATGCGTCGGCGAGACCCGCCGACTGCGCTTCCCGAGTGGCCACCACCGGTAGCTTCACGTTCAATTTCTCCTCCGACAGCAGTGGGAACCACACCTCCAAGGTGGACCTCCACCAGCTGGGCGCCGGGTTCAACGGCCACTTCTACTTCGGCCACAGCCGCACCTCCTCCGACTCCAAGCTGGAGTTCGACGGGACCTGGAGCCTGGGCGCCTCGCGCACGGACTGGCAGCGGGTGCTGGTCCATTTGCCCGACCACGGCGCACACACCCAGCAGGCCAAGTACGAGATCGACACCGGCAGCGGCTCGTTCACCAAGACGCGCTACATCAACCAGAAGCGGTTCGCCAACAACTGGGTCTCGCTCGGCGTCTACAAGATGAGCGGCGTTCCCCGGGTCCGGCTCACCACCCAGACCGACGACGGTGTCGGCGAGGACGACGTGGCCTTCGACGCGGTGGCCTTCCAGCCCCTGCCGGGCAAGCCCAAGCACATCGTCGCCGTCCTCGGTGACTCGTACACCTCGGGCGAGGGCGCCGGCAGCTACCTGCCGGAGAGCGACAACGACCACGGGACCGAGCGCTGGAACGCCTGCCGCCGCAGCAACAACGCCTGGGGCCGCAAGATCACCCTGCCGAACACGTCGGGTTCGCTGGGTGCCCTGTCCGACGGCTGGAGCAACGATGCCGAACTGGGCTTCGTGGCCTGCTCCGGCGCCATGACCCACAACGTCTGGGACGCGTCCTGGGGCAGCAACTGGCAGTCGTACAAGGAGGGCCAGTTCCACGAGCAGGCCCAGGCGCGGTCCGGGGTGCTCACCGCCGACACCACGCTCGTCATGCTCACACTCGGCGGCAACGACGGCGGCGGGTTCGCCGGCGCCATGACCGAGTGCTCGGATCTGGGCAACTGCGCGAACGACGACAACTTCCTGCCCAAGTACAAGGGCAAGGTCGACACCATGATCCCGAATCTCAGGACCACGCTCTCGGACATCAGATACAAGGCTCCGAACGCCCAGATCGTCCTGATGGGATATCCGGAACTGCTCAGCCGTACCGTGAAGTGCACGGGCTCCTGGTACATCGACGGAACGGAGGCGGACGCGCTCGCCGAGCTCGTCAACTACGCCGACGGCAAGCAGGAGACGCTCGTCAACGACCTGAAGTCGAGCGGCATGAAGATCGACTACGCCAACCCGGTCAGCGCCTTCATCGGACACGCGGGCTGCGACGACCCGGAGTGGATCAACAAGATAGTCATCGGCCCCAACGGCGACGGTGACTTCCACAAGGACGACGAAGCCAGCCCCTTCTGCACCTGGTCGTGGCTGGGCGGCGACTGCCTCAGCCGCGAGTCGTTCCACCCGAAGTCGGCCGGCACCACCGGCTACGCGGGCGTGATGCAGACCCGGCTCGGCCAGATCGGGTATCAAGGGTCCTGACGTGACCTCCTGCGACAACAGCGATCGGCGGCGCCCCCGGACGGCCTGGCTGTCCGGGGGCGCCGCCCTGCTCGCGCTCGTCGCCGTGCTCGCCGCGGCCGGACTGGTGATCTACGTCGTCGGGTTCGCCCTGCCCGGTCACCGGGAGCGGATCGGGGCCAACGAACGGGACAACGTCCGCGGGCAGATCGAGAGCACGGCGGCCGCACTGGGAACAGCCGCGCGGGACGGTGAGCTGACGGACACCGAGATCGGCGGGGTGGCCCCCAAGTACTGGGCCGTGCACCGGGGGCCGGAGGAGATCCGGGTGGTGGCGCGCTTCGGCGGCGGCGGGTCGGCCGCGTGCCGGACGTTCACGCTGCCGCTCCCGCTGGGGCCCGCGACAGCCGTACGCACGAGTGACCGGCCGGACGGCTGCCCGGAGGCCACGGCGCACCGGTAGGAGCGTCCGCGAGAGCCCATGGGACGGCCGCGCGAGGCCGGGCCGGGCCGGTCGGATCAGCGACGGCCCGGCCGGGGCCGTGCGGTCAGATCACCGGCGGGCGGCCCAGCATCGTCATGCGCCACACCGTGCGCCAGCGCATCGGGCTGCGGGGGCCGCACGGGGTCCGTACCCCCTCGGCGAAACCGCCCGCCCAGGCCCGCAGGCCCTTGGGGGAGCGGGTCCGGGCCACCGTGAGGAGGGTCCAGGTGCCGAGGTAGGCGGGGACCAGCGGCAGGGGCAGATTGCGGCGGGCGAGCCAGACGCGGTTGCGGGCCGTCATCCGGTAGTAGACCGCGTGCCGGGCCGGGGAGGTCTTCGGGTGCTGGAGGAGCAGGTCGGGTTCGTAGAGGATCTTCCAGCCCGCGTCGAGCGCCCGCCAGGACAGGTCCGTCTCCTCGTGGGTGAAGAAGAACTCGGCGGGCCACGGGCCGGTCTCCGCGAGCATCTTCATGGAGAGGGCGTGGCCGCCGCCGAGGAACGCGGTGACCGGGCCGCCGCGCATCGGGTCGGTGGCCCGCAGCCGGGGTACGTGGCGGCGCTGGGTCTCGCCGTGCTCGTCCGCGATACGGAATCCGACGATGCCGAGCCGGGGGTCGGCCGCGTACAGCTCCCGCACCTTGCGGAACACCCCGCTGTCGACCAGCAGCCCGTCGTCGTCCAGCTCGATGACCACGTCCACGTCTCCGAGCTCGGCGAGCCGGCTCAGGGCCACGTTGCGCCCACCGGGGCACCCGAGGTTCTCGTCGAGCTCGATCGTGGTGACACCGCCCGCCAGGTCGGACAGGCCGGGGAAGCGGCTGAAGTCCGGCAGGGGCGAGCCGTTGCCCACGACGACGAGCCGGGTGGGCGGGACGTCCTGCATGGCCACGGACGCCAGGAGCGCTTCGACCTGCTGCGGCCGGTCTCCCATGGTCACGATGGATACGCCGATGCGTGGTTCGGACAAGGGTCGGCACTCCTGGGTTCGGCGGTTCGGCTGCGGTGCGCGTGATCGTAACGTCTCGTGGTTCACCTGTCCGTGGCCGCCCGGTCATCGCAAAGGTGTTCGTCGTTCAGAGCCGCGTACATCAGCATGTCCCGGCGCCGGTCGCCCACCTGCTGCCATCCCCTCATCAGCCCCTCGCGCCGGAACCCTGCCTGCTCGGCGGTCCGCACCGACGCGGTGTTCCACGGTTCGACGAGGAGCTGTACGCGGGGGACCCGCAGGTCGTGCAGCGCCCAGGTGCTGACCGTGCGCAGGGCAGCCCCGGCCACGCCCTGGCCGCGGGCCCCGGCCACCAGCCAGTAGCCGACCGACGCACGGCCCTCGGGCAGGTCCCGCAGCCACAGACCGATCGCGCCGACCGGCCGCCGGTCGCGGGTGCGGGCGACGACGAACGGATACCCGGCGCCGGTGGCCGCCCGGTCCCACTGCCGGCGGACGAAGGCCTCGGCGGCGTTGTCCGAGTACGGGGAGGGGACCGTGGTCACCAGCGGGATGTAGTCGTCCGCCGCGGCCTCCCGTACCAGCGGGAGGTCGCTCAGCTCCCACGGCCGCAGTACGAAGTCGGGGCCCGCGGTCAGGCTCGGAACGGTCAGCGGCTGCACCATGTCCGTATCCTGCCGCGACGCGCCCCGCGCCCCGGCCCCGACGTGGGCGCGCCCCGGCTGATCGGGAGCCGGCTCACCCGGCCGGGCTCCGCACCTCGCGCCGTCCGAGGAAGGCCCAGGCGGCCAGGGCGCCCGCCAGGACGAGCGCGGAGTTCACCAGGACGGCGAGCGAGACGCCGGACAGCACCGCGTCCGGTCCCGTGGCCCCTCCCATACGGGCGGTGGCGACGGCGCTCATGACGGGGATGCCCATGGTGATGCCGACCTGCTGGGTCATGGTCGCCAGCCCGGTCGCGAGGCCCTGCTCCTCGTCGGGGAGGCCCGATGTGGCGGTGACCATGAAGCCGACGATCATCAGCATGTTGCCGATGCCGCCGATGAAGGTGGCGGCCAGGACGAGCTGGATCCAGCCGCCCGAGGTGCCGAGCGCCACCAGGGAGAGGGTGGCGGCGGCCTGGACGATGCCGCCGAAGGCGATGGTGCGCCGGTTGCCGAAGCGGCCCACCGCGCGGCCGCCGAGGGTGCCGCCGATCACCGTGCCGATGCCCAGGACGCCGAAGGCGAGGCCGGTGGCGAGCGGCGAGTAGCCGAGGACCTCCTGGAGGTAGAGGGTGAGGAGGAAGACCAGCGAGGTCTCGGTGACGAAGGCGATCAGACCGGTGGCGTTGCCCCAGATGACGCTGCGGCGCTTGAGGATGTGTACGGGGACCAGGGGCGCCGCCGCCCGCTTCTCGATGAACCAGAAGCCGATGAGGAGCGCGGCGCCCGCGAGCAGGGCGGCGAGGGTGGTGGGCGTGGTCCAGCCGGACTCGCCCGCCTGCGTCAGCCCGTACACGAGGAGCAGCAGGCCTCCGGTGACGGTGGCGGCGCCGGGCACGTCGAGCTTCGGGCGTACGGCGGGCCGGGAGTCGGTGATCACGGACGGGGCGAGGACGACGACGAGCGCGGCGACCGGCACGTTGATGAAGAAGGCCCAGCGCCAGGAGAGCAGATCGGTGAGCAGTCCGCCGAGGATCGCTCCGGCGGTGAACCCGGCGGACATCAGGGCGCCGTTGAGCCCGAGGGCCCGTTCGCGCAGCCGGCCCTCCCTGAAGGCGGTGGTGAGCAGCGCGAGCCCGGCCGGAGTGACGGCCGCGGTGGCGAGGCCCTGCAACACCCGGGCGGTGAGAAGGACTTCGGGCGAGGTGGCGAGGCCGCCCAGCGCGGAGGAGAGGCCGAGGACGACCATGCCGCCGATGAACAGGCGCTTGCGGCCGACGAGGTCGGCGACACGGCCGAAGAGGAGCGTGAATCCCGCTGCGGCGAGTGCGAAGGAGGTGGCGATCCACTGGAGGTGGGAGAGGGAGAAGCCGAGCCCCTCGCCGACGACCGGAAGCGCGACGTTCAGGATCGAGAAGTCCACGGCGATCATGAACTGGGCGCCGAGGAGGAGAGTGAGAACGAGCTTCTGCCGTCCCGTCATGCGAGGGTCGGCGACGGGGGGTGCGAGAGGTGTGAGGGGTGCCGTGCTGGAGGTGGACATGGGTGCCCTTTCCTGGGACGGGACGGGACGGGATGCCTTAATGGTCTTGTGGTTCCATTAAGATGAGTCACCGTAGCAGGAAGAAGCAAGCTAATGGAACTGGAGACCCGTTATGGATGCTGAGGGTGGGGAGCCGGGCATGGTCCGGCCCGGCGGGCGTACGGCCCGGGTGCGGGACGCGGTCCTGCGGGCGGCGGGCGACGCCCTGGCCGAACACGGCTTCGGCGGGCTCGACCTCGCCGATGTCGCGCGACGCGCGGAGGTCGGCAAGACGACCGTCTACCGGCGCTGGTCCACCCCGGCCGGACTGGTCGCCGACCTGCTGGCGGACATGGCCGAACAGTCCGTGCCGCGTACGGACTCCGGTTCACTCGACCAGGACCTCGCGGCCAACGCCCGCCTGGTCGTCCGGACGCTCACCGACCCCCGGCAGGGCGCACTCTTCACGTCCGTGATCGCGGCGGCGACCTGCGACGCCCGCACGGCGGAGGCGCTGCACCGTTTCTACGAGGTGCGCGTGAAGGAGTGGGCGGGCTGCGTGGAAGCGGCCGTCGAACGCGGTGAACTGCCCGCCGGTACGGACGCGTACGAGGTGATCCGGGCGGTCTCGGCGCCGCTCTACTACCGGCTGCTGACCGGCGGGGGCGCACTCGACGAAGCCGCCGCCGACCGGGCGGCCGAAGCCGCCGCGGTGGCGGCGAGGGCGGGTGTGTACGTGAGCTGAGGGAGCGGGCGGTGCCGCGCGGGGTCAGCCGATCCGGGTGCCCGTACCGCTCACCCGGACACGCGTGTCGTCCGGGCGCAGTTCCACGGTCAGGGTGCCGGGGCGGCCCATGTCCTGGCCCTGGTACAGGGTGAGGACCGCCGCCTCCGGGACGAGCGACAGCTCGCGTGCGTACGCGCCGAAGGCCGCCGCGGCGGCGCCCGTCGCCGGGTCCTCGACGACCCCGCCGACCGGGAACGGGTCGCGCGCGTGGAAGACCGCCGGACCCTCGCGCCACACGAGCTGGACCGTCGTCAGGTCGAGGCGGTGCATGAACGCTTCGAGGCGCGCGAAGTCGTACGCCAGGTCCGCGAGCCGCTCGCGGGTCGCGGCGGCCAGCACCAGATGGCGGGCGCCCGCGTACGAGATACGGGGCGGGAGGGCCGGGTCCAGGTCGGCGGCCGGCCAGTCCAGCGCGGCCAGGGCCTCCGCGAGATCGTCGGGTGAGACCTCCATGACCTGCGGCTCGACGCTGGTGAGCGTGGCGCGCAGCTCGTCGCCCTCGCGGGTGACGGTGACCGGGACCGTACCCGCGCGGGTGGAGAACACCAGGTCACCGGGGCCGTCGCGTTCGGCGAGGGCGATCGCCGTCGCGACGGTGGCGTGACCGCAGAACGGCACTTCGGCCTTCGGGCTGAAGTAGCGGATCGTGTAGGCCCGGCCGGTCGACTCGGTGAGGAAGGCCGACTCGCTGTAGCCGAGTTCGGCGGCCGCGGCGAGCATCGCCGCGTCGTCGAGGCCGGAGGCGTCCAGGACGACCCCCGCGGGGTTGCCGCCCTCCGGATCGGCCGAGAAGGCGGTGTACCGGAGCATGTCGGACGCGGGGGTGCCGGGGGCACCGGTGAGCTGACTCATGTCGCAGCTCAACCCCGGTGATGCCGGGGGCATTCCCGCTGCCGGTCACCGCCTGTCCGCAATCGCCGGACGGGCGTGTCTGCACGGCCCTAGCCCCGGCCCACGTACGGCATCGTCGTCGCGAGGACCGTCGCGAACTGCACGTTAGCCTCCAGCGGCAGCTCCGCCATGTGCAGTACCGTCCGCGCCACGTCCGCCGCCGCCATCACCGGCTCCGCCGCCAGTTCGCCGTTGGCCTGGAGGATTCCGGTCTGCATCCGCTCGGTCATCTCCGTGGCCGCGTTGCCGACGTCGATCTGCCCGCAGGCGATCCGGTGAGGGCGCCCGTCCAGGGACAGCGACTTCGTCAGACCGGTCATGGCGTGCTTCGTCGCGGTGTACGCGACCGAGTGCGGACGCGGGGCGTGCGCGGAGACCGAACCGTTGTTGATGATCCGGCCGCCCTGCGGGTCCTGCTCCTTCATCTGCCGGTACGCCGCCTGTGCGCACAGGAAAGCGCCCGTCAGGTTCACGTCCACGACCGCGCGCCAGTCCTCGTACGCGATGTCCTCGACCGGCACCGCGCGCGGGCCGAACGTGCCCGCGTTGTTGAAGAGCAGGTCCAGTCGGCCGAACCGCTCACGCACGGCGGCGAAGAGCGCGTCCACCTCGTCCGGACCGGTCACATCGGTACGTACGCACAGAGCGTCCTCGGTCCCCGCCTCCCGCGCGGTGGCCTCCAGCGTCTCCAGCCGCCGCCCGGCGAGGGCGACCGACCAGCCGGCACCGGCCAGGGTCAGCGCCACGGCCTTCCCGATGCCCGACCCGGCCCCCGTCACGACAGCGATTCTCTGCTCAGCGTTCATGGCTCGGCAGCGTACGGGAGGTGGGGCGACCGGCGGCACACGGTGCTCATCGAGCCGCCATCCGGATGTTGTGCACGTGACAACGTGGGGTCGTCGCCCCGCACTGCAATTCTCCTGACAGCATCCGTCAGGGGAGGGGCATATGACACCCGCACAGATCGCCGGAACGCCCGCACACCAGGGCCACTCGAACGAACTCCGCGCCGCTGCCCAGCGTCTCGGGGCCGGCCTCGGCCGCCGCCGCTTCCTCACCGTCACCGGCGCCGCGGCCGCACTCGCCTTCGCCGTCAACCTGCCCACCGCGGGCGCCGCGGGCGCCGCCGAGCTCGATCCCCGGCAGATCACCGAGGACCCCTTCACACTCGGCGTCGGCTCGGGCGACCCCCTGCCCGGCTCCGTCCTGCTCTGGACGAGACTCGCCCCGCGCCCCTACGAGACCGGCAGCGGCATGCCCGCCGCCCGCGTCCGGGTCCGCTGGGAGATCGCCCGTGACGAGCGCTTCAGCCGCATCGTGCGGCGCGGATGGGCCACCGCCCACCCGGAGTACGCCCACAGCGTCCACGTCGACGTCGACGGGCTCGGCTCCGACCGCGTCTTCTACTACCGCTTCCGCGCAGGCACCTGGATCAGCCCGGCCGGCCGGACCCGTACGGCCCCCGCCCCGGGCGCGGCCAACAGCTCGCTGAGCATCGCCGCCGTCTCCTGCCAGGCGTACCACGACGGCTACTTCACCCCGTACAAGCATCTGGCCGAGGAGGACGTCGACGTGGTCTTCCACCTCGGCGACTACCTCTACGAGTACGCCGTGAACGCGACCGGCGGCGCCCGCGCCTACACCGACCGCAGGCTCCCGGCCCACTTCAACCGCGAGACGGTCACCCTGGAGGACTACCGGCTGCGGTACGCCCTCTACAAGTCCGACCCGGACCTGCGGGCCGCCCACGCCGCCCACCCCTTCGTCGTCACCTGGGACGACCACGAGACGGAGAACAACTACGCGGGCGGCACCCCCGAGAACGACGTACCGCCGGAGGAGTTCCTGCTGCGCAGGGCCGCCGCCTACCGCGCGTACTGGGAGAACCAACCGCTGCGCACCCCGCAGCGGCCGGCCGGCCCCGACATGCGGCTCTACCGCCGGCTGACCTTCGGCCGGCTCGCCCAGTTCGACATCCTCGACACCCGCCAGTACCGCAGCAACCAGGCGTTCGGCGACGGCTGGAAGGTGCCGGGACCGGAATCCGAGGACCCCGCGCGCACCATGACGGGCGCCGAGCAGGAGCGCTGGCTGATCGACGGCTGGCACGCCTCACGGGCCCGGTGGAACGTCGTGCCGCAACAGGTCGTCTTCGCCCAGCGGCGTGACGTGCCGACCGACGCGTACAAGCTGTCCATGGACTCGTGGGACGGCTACCCGGCCTCCCGGCAGCGGCTCCTGAACGGCGCGGAGGCCGCCGGGGTCGACAACCTGATGGTGCTGACCGGCGATGTGCACGTCGGCTACGGCCTCGACCTCAAGAAGGACTTCGACGACCCCTCCTCCCGCACCATCGGTACGGAGATCGTCGCCACGTCCATCAGCAGCGGCAAGGACGGCGCCGAGCGGCCGGCGAACTGGGCCAGCCTGACGCAGGCCAACCCGCACATGAAGTTCTACAACGGCCGCCGCGGGTACGCCCTCGTCACCCTCGGCACGAAGGAGGCCCGCGCCGACTTCCGTACGGTGTCCGCCGTCACGACGCCCGGTGCGCCGGTGACGACGGCGGCCTCCTTCGTGACCGAGGCGGGCAACCCGGGACTCACACCGGCCTAGGGCAGAACGTCAGCCCCGCACGTCGGCCGGGTAGCGGACGCCGATGCGGTCGCGTACCGCGTCGAGCGTCCGCATCACCGCGAGCGAGCCGTCCAGCGGCACGAGCGGGGACTCCGTCTCGCCCGCGCGCACCGCGCGCATCACCTCCGCGGCCTCGTACTGGAGTCCCGCGAGCCCCTGCGGGCCCGGTCCCGAGACGAACTCCTCGGGCTCCCGGCCCGGCCGGTGCAGCACGAACCGCTCCGGGTGGAAGAAGCCGTGCGGGAAGTCGATCCGCCCGGCCGTCCCGGTGACCGACGCGGTCGTCGGGAGGTCGCCGACGAGCGAGCAGGCGAGCAGCGCGGTGGCACCCGAACCCGACCAGCCCAGCAGCATCCCGGTGTTCACGTCGACGCCCTCGGGGGAGAGCAGCGCGTCGGCCTGCACCCGGTCCGGCTCACCCAGCAGCAGCTGGGCGAACGAGACCGGGTAGACGCCGAGGTCCAGCAGCGCCCCGCCGCCCAGGGCCGGATCGAGCAGCCGGTGCCCGGCGCCGAACGCGCCCGCGAACCCGAAGTCGGCCTGGACGGTGCGGATCTCTCCGATGGCGCCCTCGCGCACCAGCTCCGTCATCCGCCGGATGACGGGGTTGCAGTACGTCCACATCGCTTCCATGAGGAACAGCCCGCGCTCCCGGGCCAGGGCCACGAGCTCCTCGGCCTGCGGGGTGTTGAGCGTGAACGCCTTCTCGCACAGCACGTGCTTCCCGGCTTCGAGGGCGAGCCCGGCAGCCTCCCGGTGCGCGGAGTGCGGCGTGGCCACGTACACCACGTCGACCTCGTCGTCGGCGACGAGCTCCGCCCAGCTCCCGTACGCCCGCCCGATCCCGAACCGTTCGGCGAACGCCTTCGCGGAGGCGTCCGTACGGGAAGCGACCGCCACCACCTCGGCATCGGGCAGGCCGAGGAGATCCTCGGTGAACCGCGCGGCTATACCGCCCGTCGCCAGCACGCCCCATCGCACAGTTCTGCTCATGTCCGCCCCCACAAATAAACGGTTCCGACCACCGTGGTTGAGCTGAGAGCATAGATGCGGATTCAACGATGCGGAGATGAGAATGCCGGACAGCGGCGGAAGCCGGGCCCAGAAAGAGCACATACCAACGACAGGGGCCGGCGCCGGACCCGGCACCGCCCCGATCACGTCCACCCCCGCCGCCCGGCGGACCGGACTGCTGGTCACCCTGGTCCTCGGCGGACTGACCGCGCTGCCGCCCCTCTCCATGGACATGTACCTCCCGGCCCTGCCGGAGGTCACCGACGTCCTGCACGCCCCCGCCTCCACCATCCAGCTCACGCTGACCGCCTGCCTGGCCGGCATGGCGCTCGGACAGCTCGTCGTCGGGCCGATGAGCGACCGGTGGGGCCGGCGCACACCGCTGCTCCTCGGCATGATCGTCTACGTCGTCGCCACCGCGATCTGCGCCTTCGCGCCCACCGCCGAACTCCTCATCGGCTTCCGCCTCCTCCAGGGGCTGGCGGGTGCCGCCGGCATCGTGATCTCCCGGGCCGTGGTGCGTGATCTCTACGACGGCGTGGAGATGGCCAAGTTCTTCTCCACCCTGATGCTGATCTCCGGAGTCGCCCCGGTCATCGCCCCGGTGATCGGCGGCCAGGTGCTCCGGTTCACCGACTGGCGCGGCATCTTCGTCGTGCTCACCGGCGTCGGCATCGTGCTCACCCTGGTCGTGTGGAAGTGGCTGCACGAGACACTGCCGCCGGAGCAACGCCACACCGGCGGCGTCGGCGAGGCGCTGCGCACCATGCGCGGCCTGCTCGCCGACCGGGTGTTCACCGGCTACATGATCGCGGGCAGTCTCGCCTTCGCCGTGCTCTTCGCCTATGTGAGCGCCTCGCCGTTCGTCGTGCAGGAGATCTACGGCGCCTCGCCGCAGACGTTCAGCCTGCTCTTCGGCATCAACTCCATCGGCCTGATCGCCGTCGGCCAGATCAACGGCAAGGTGCTGGTGGGCCGGGTCAGCCTGGACAAGGCGCTCGGCTTCGGCCTCGGCGTCATCTCGCTGGCCGCCGTCGCACTGCTGCTGATGACCTCCGGCGCCTTGGGCGAGGTCGGTCTGGTGCCGGTGGCGGCCGGACTCTTCGTGCTGATGTCGGCGATGGGCCTCGCGATGCCCAACACCAACGCCCAGGCCCTGATGCGTACGAAGCACGCGGCCGGTTCGGCCTCGGCGCTGCTCGGCACGTCGTCGTTCCTGATCGGGGCGGTCGCCTCGCCGCTCGTCGGGATCGCGGGGGAGCGGACGGCCGTTCCCATGGCCGTGGTGCAGGTGGTGTGCGCGCTGGGAGCGGTGGCGTGCTTCCTGTTGCTGTGCCGCCCGTGGCAGCGGCAGGCCCGTACGGCGGGCGAGCTCTGATCTGAGTGCGGGGCGGGCGCTCGCGCCGGCCCCGCACCCTCGTCAGCCGCCGGTCCGGGGGTAGCCGATCAGATGCAGCCGGTCCCTGCGGTCGGTCCAGCGGAACAGCCCGACGCCCGCCGTCTCCATCCCCGGCAGTCGCACATTCGGTGACAGCGGCGAGGTCGCCCCGGTCGTGAGCGCCATCTCGACCGGCGCACCGCCCCCCTCCAGGGCGTCCGACGCGTCGCGCACGTTCATCGCGCCGTAGGCCACGCCCCGGTCCGTCACCGAGGCCAGCGTCACCGACGTCGAGCCGTCCTCGTCCTCCAGGCAGAACCCCTTCGCCGTGCCCAGGCCGAAGGCGAGGTTCCCGGCGACCAGATAGCCGTCCGACGGCGACACGACGGCCTGGGGATACCGCCCCGGCTCGATCGCCGGCTTGTGGCACTCCACCGAGACCACCGGCTTCCCGGTCGCCGCGTCGTGCACCGCCCACAGCTCATGGCTGGCGGCACGCTTCGCGCCCTTGGCCAGCTGCCACTTCGCCAGAATCCACCCCGGCGCCACGGACGTCGGCACCCCGCTCCGCCGGTCGGCGCCCTTGGGCGCCACGTTCCGGCTGAACCAGCCGCCCCGCACCCAGAACTCCCGTCTCCCGCTCACCAGCAGCCCCTGCTCCGTCTGGCCGCGCACCTCCGTGAGCTGCTTGCAGGCCGGGCAGTCCTTCGGGTACTTCAGCGCGGTCGCGGCGATCCGCGACACCTCACCCGTGGCCGGATCGACCACCGCGCTGTTCGCGCGCCCGTCACTGATCAGGATGTCGGGCCCGGTGGCCGTGACCTTGGGCGCGCCGCTCCACGGCACCTCGACGCGGCGCCGGGTGCCGTCGGCCGCGTCGTACACATCGAGGGAGACGAAGGTGTCCGTGGCGGAGAGGCCGTCGCCGACCTTCCCGTACGCCCAGGTCACGAAGAACTGCCGGTCCTCCGTGGCCACGGAGAGCAGCTTCGGGAAGTGCAGGGGGTCCGGCGGGCGCCAGGCCGTGCCGCTCCACGCCAGCTTTCCGGATGCCGCGTCGATGGTCCGCAGCCGGTAGCGGTTCCCGGAGGCCGTCACCAGGAAGGCCAGCCGGCCGGTCGGGCGGGCGACCGCGTACTCGGGGGCCGCCCCGACGATCTCCCAGCCGTGCGACGTCGTGTACTCGGGCGGGACGGTGAGCCGCGTCGAAGGACCCGCGCTCGTCTTCTCCGGCTTCTTCGGTTTCGTGTCGCTCCTGTCGCCGCCGTCGCCCCCGCAGGTCGCCAGCAGGAGCAGCAGGGCCAGGACCAGCACTCCCCCGGCCAGAGCCAGGCGCACGATCCTCTGTCTCATGGTCCCCCCGATGAGCATTCCCCGTACCTCGCGCCGGTCAGCGTAGCAACAGGCCGCAGGGGAAAAGCAGTTCGGTTCCGTCGCCGTTCCGTCCCGGTTCCGTACCGGTGGACGGACGGCGGCCGGCCGGTTGCCTGCGCCTACAATTCGGCGGTGAACGCCTCCACCCCCACCGCGGAATCCCTGCGCACGGCCCTGGCCGCGCTGCTCGACGGGCTGCCGCCCAAGCAGGCCACCCAGGCCGTCGAGCGGCTGATCGCCAGCTACCGCGGGACCACTCCCACGGACGCCCCGGTCCTGCGCGACCGGTCCGACGTCGTCGCGTACGCCGCGTACCGGATGCCCGCGACCTTCGAAGCGGTACGGTCCGCGCTCGCCGCCCTGCGCGAGGCCGCCCCGCACTGGGTGCCCGCCACACACACCGACGTGGGGGGTGGCACGGGCGCGGCGAGCTGGGCGGTCGCCGGAGCCTGGCAGGGGCCGGCGACCACGGTCCTGGACTGGGCCGAGCCCGCGCTCGTCCTGGGCCGCGAACTGGCCGCCTCGTCGGACCTCCCCGGGCTGCGCGGCGCCCGCTGGCAGCAGGCCAGGATCGGGGCGGCGCTGGAGCTCGCGCCGGCGGACCTGGTGACCGTCTCGTACGTGCTCAAGGAGCTCACCCCGGCGGCCAGGGCGGGGCTGGTCGACGCCGCCGCGGGCGCCGCGCAGGCCGTGGTGATCGTCGAGCCGGGCACGCCCGACGGATACGAGCGCGTCATCGAGGCCCGCACCCGGCTGATCGCCGCCGGTCTGACCGTCGCGGCGCCCTGCCCGCACGACGACGCGTGCCCCATCGAGCCGGGCACCGACTGGTGCCACTTCTCCGCCCGGGTCAGCCGTTCCTCGCTGCACCGGCAGGTGAAGGGCGGCTCGCTGAGCCACGAGGACGAGAAGTTCAGTTACGTCGTGGCGACCCGTTTCCCCGTGACGCCGGCCGCGGCCCGGGTCATCCGCAGGCCGCAGATCCGCAAGGGGCAGGTGCTCCTCGAACTCTGCACCCGCGACGAGGCCCTCCAGCGCTCCACGGTCACCAAGCGGCACGGCGAGCTGTACCGGGCGGCCAGGGACACCGCGTGGGGTGACGCCTGGCCGCCCGGCAGCTCACAGGCGTAGCTCCTGGGTGCAGCACTTCACGCTGCCACCGCCCTTCAGGAGTTCGCCCAGATCCATCGGCACCGGATCGAAGCCGCGGTCGCGCAGCGGGTCGAAGAGCCCCGTGGCGGCCTGCGGCAGCAGGACGTGGAGCCCGTCGCTGACCGCGTTGAGCCCCAGCGCCGCGGCGTCCGGCTCCTGGGCGATCAGCGCGTCCGGGAAGAGCCGGGCCAGCACGGACCGGCTGCCCGGCGAGAAGGCGCCCGGGTAGTACATGATCTCGTCGCCCGCCTCGTCGAGCACGCACAGGGCCGTGTCCAGGTGGTAGTAGCGCGGGTCCACCAGATCGAGACCGATGACCGGCCGCCCGAAGAACTCCTGGGCCTCGTCGTGCGAGAGCGGACTGGAGCGGAATCCGCGGCCCGCCAGGAGGTACGAGGAGGTGACCGCGAAGTCCCCCTCGCCCTCGTTGACGTGCTCCGGCTCCCGGATCTCCGTGAAGCCGGCTTCCCGGAACCAGTCCCGGTGGGCCTCCGCCTCCGCGTACCGCTCCTGGTAGGCGAACAGGGCGCCCAGCACGCGTCCGTCGATCACGGTGGCCCCGTTGGCGGCGAAGACCATGTCCGGCAGCTCGGGCCGGGGCGTGAGCAGGTCGACGGTGTGCCCGAGCGTGCGGTACCGGTCGCGCAGGTCCTCCCACTGGGTCCGGGCCAGCGGCAGGTCGACCGGTTTCGATGGGTCCATCCACGGGTTGATGGAGTACGTGACCCTGAAGTGGTCGGGGGCGCACATCAGATAGCGACGAGGGGTGGCGTCACGAGTCAATGCGGGCTCCTCTCGAACGGCAGCCTCGGCTGCGGAACGGTGGGACGCACGGTCGGTGCGTGAGCTCATGGTGCGCCGCGCGGGCCCGATCCGCAGTGGACCGATCGGGTGGTTCGCGCGTGACCAGGGCCCGGCGAACCGAGACGAGACGTATCGGCTGGCTCCGCGCTAGATTGACGGACATGGCACCCACCAAGATCCCCGACTCCAGCCGCCGCAGCGACCGCTCCCGCCGCGCCATCTACGACGCCGCCCTCGCCCTGGTCGTGGAGGTGGGCTACGGGAGGACGACCATCGAGGGAATCGCCGCCCGGGCCGGGGTCGGCAAGCAGACGATCTACCGCTGGTGGCCCTCGAAGGCGGCCGTCCTGCTGGAGGCGTTCACCGACCTCGGGGAGCGGGCGGCCGAGGTCGCCGGGGAGGTGCACGGGCTTCCGGACACCGGCGATCTCGCGGCCGACCTCAAGCTCGTCCTGCGGGCCACCGTCGACGAACTGAACGACCCGGCGATCGAGGCGCCGACCCGCGCACTCACCGCCGAAGGGATCGTCGATCCGAAGCTGGGAGCCGAATTCACCGAGAAACTGCTCGACCCCCAGCTCCAGTTCTATGTCACACGGCTGCGCGCCGCCCAGGAGGCCGGACAGCTGCGCGCCGACATCGACCCCCGGATCGCCCTGGAGCTGCTGATCGCCCCCCTGACCCACCGCTGGCTGCTGCGCACCCTCCCGCTGACGCACGCGTACGCCGACTCGGTGGTCGACTACGCCCTCCGGGGCCTCTCGGCGGAGCACTGAGTCATACCCGGTATGTCATGACATCGGGCGTGATGGTACTCACCTTGGCGCGCCCGCCCCCGTACCCGCTTGAGAACTCTGGCCACCCGAGGCGCAGGATGGTGGGACGATGGAGAAGCAACGCTGAGGTGAGGGGATAGATGGGCGCCGATTCCGGCCGTTTTCGCGGCACAGAGAACAGGATTTCCCAGTGGCTGCGGCGACGACCCAAACCGCAGCGGGCCGAAGCGGATGACTCGGCCCGCCTGGAGCTGCTGCTGGCCGTCGCCGACGCGGGCATGCCGATCTCGCCCGCCGCGCATCCGAACGGCTACCGATGTTCGTGCGAACGCATCGGCTGCCCCACTCCCGCGCGCCACCCCATCTCGTTCGCCTGGCAGACGCAGTCGACGACCGACCGCGCCCAGATCGAGCGCTGGGCCGAAGGCCAGCCGCTGGCCAACTTCATCACCGCGACCGGCATGATCCACGACGTCCTGGACGTCCCGCTGACGGCGGGCGCGGGAGCCCTGGAGCGGCTCCTCGCGGCGGGGATCGACGTCGGCCCCGTGGCCAGGTCCGGTCAGGACCGGATGCTCTTCTTCACCGCCACCCGCGGCACCCCCGAGGACGAGGACGAGTGGTGGCCCTGCGAGCTGGACTGCCACCCCGAGACCATGGACGAGCACCCGGGGCTGCGCTGGCACTGCCGCGGCAGCTACGTCCTCCTGCCGCCCGCACGGCTCCCCGGTGAGCTGGACGTGCACTGGCTCCGCGGTCCCGAGCACCCGCTGCCCGACCCGCTGACCCTGCTGGAGACGCTCACCGACGCGTGCGCGCAGTACGCGGACTCCGCGGAGCAGAGCGACCTCGACCACGATTCGGTGGCCTGGCCGCTCAGCCGCTGAGCCGACGGGGACTACGAACCCTGCGCGGCCGTCAGGCCGGGCAGGCGGTTCAGCACGCGCACCTTGCCGCCGGAGTCCCCGGCGCCCCGCTCGGGGACGTACACGAGCTGGCTGGAGACGCGCTCCTTGGTGAGCGTGCTCTTCACCTCGCCCGACAGCAGCGCTTCCACGTCCGAGTTGAGCGTCGGCTTCAGACCCTTCGCCGCCGTCTGCCGCTCGAAGTGCTTGCTGCTGAAGAAGACCAGGGCCCCGCCGTCCTCCGTCGTGAGACCGAGCGGCGCGAACGTCCCCGTGTCCAGGGGCTGGTCGACGTACTGGTACGAGAAACCGGCGACGCGGGTGTTCCTGCGCGTGTCCCGCCAGGCCGACGTGGACGGCCCCGGAGCGAACACATCCGGCTCGCCGTCCTTGAGATACCCGGTGTACGTGGTGCCCAAGTCCTCAGGTGCCACGGTCAGTTCACCGGACCCGGGGGCCACGGGCTCCGCCCAGCCGTCGTCGTCCACCCGGAAGCCGGGGAGCTGGGCGGGAGTGACGACCGACAGATAGGCGGCCTTCCACAGCGCGTCGGGACCGGTCCGCACGAAGACCAGCAGCCAGCGGGTGTCCAGCTTCCCGGCGTCCTGGTCACGGTTGGAATCGGTGTCCGCGACGAACCAGCGCGGCCAGCCGGTCTTCTTCGGGATGGTGAACGAGGCGTCCGTCAGCTCCAGCGGCTGGTGGGCCCTGTTGCCTTCGGGGCTGTTCTTCTGCCGCGCCTTGAGGCCCGCCTGGTTGATCGCACCGAGCGAACCGGTCACCCGGTCCGCGTCGAGCGTCGGATCGAACGCCTTGTCCGCCTTGTTGTAGGCGGTCGTGAAGTCCTCCAGGGCCTGCGCGGCCTCAGACTTCGTCGCTCCCGGCACGACTTCCAGCTCGCCGTGCACCGTCACGCAGCCGCTCGCCGTCACGCTCAGCACTGTCGCCGTCGCGAGCCCCGCCGCCAGTCGCCCCAGCCTTCTCATCCGTTGCCTTCTGCGCCTTCTGATCCGTCCCCCGCACTGACCGTCCGAACCCTACCGGGGCGAGGAACAGCGCGAGCGTGGGGATCAGATACAGCGCCCACACCGTGACCTGAAGAACGGTCGGGTCGGGCTGGAAGTTGAACACGCCCTTCAGCAGGGTGCCGTACCAGCTGTCCGGCGGGATCGTGGCGCTGATGTCGAACGCCTTGTTCCGCAGACCGCCCAGGAACTCCGCCTCCTGGAGGTCGTGCACGCCGTACGCCAGCACGCCGGCCGCCACGACGACCAGCATCCCGCCCGTCCAGGTGAAGAACTTCGCGAGGTTGATCCGCAGCGCCCCGCGGTAGAACAGCCAGCCCAGCACGATGGCGGTGGCGATACCCAGCAGCACACCGATCAGCGGCGACGAGGAACCCTCCCCGCTCGCCCGCACCGACGCCCACACGAACAGGGCGGTCTCCAGGCCCTCACGGCCCACCGCCAGGAAGGCGGTGGCCACGAGCGCGCCGGTGCCCATCGCGAGGGCCGCGTCGAGCTTGCCGTGCAGCTCCGCCTTGAGGTGCCGCGCGGTGCGCCGCATCCAGAAGACCATCCACGTCACCAGGCCGACCGCGACGATCGACAGCGAACCGCCCAGCGCCTCCTGGGCCTTGAACGTCATCTCCTGCGAGCCGAACTCCAGCGCGGCACCGAAGGCCAGCGAGATCGCACAGGCGATCCCGATCCCCGCCCACACCGGGCGCAGCGCGTCACGGCGCTCCGTCCTGACCAGGTAGGCGACGAGGATGCAGACGACGAGACTGGCCTCCAGGCCCTCGCGCAGGCCGATCAGATAGTTGCCGAACATGCCGGTCCTTCCGCGGTGCAGATGCAGGTCATGAGAACAGCGCCCGGCCCCACCAGTCGTCCCCGTCGCGGACGCCCGGCGGGACGGCGAAGACGGCCGAACCCACGTGCTGGATGTACTCGTTGAGCGCGTCGTGCGCCGCCAGACTGCGCTGCACCGGGATGAAGCCCTTGCGGACGTCACGCTGGTACGCGAGGAAGAACAGGCCCGCGTCGAGCCGGCCGAGACCGTCCGTACCGTCGGTGAAGGAGTAGCCGCGGCGCAGGATCGTCGCCCCGTCGTTGCTGTCCGGGTGCGCCAGACGGACGTGCGCGCTCGGCAGCATCGCCTTCAGGAACGGCTCGTCGCGCTCCTTCGACTTGCCCACCGGGGCGCCCTCGCCCTTGTCCCGGCCGAAGATGTCCTCCTGCTCCTGGAGCGGGGCCCGGTCCCAGGTCTCGATGTGCATCCGGATGCGCCGTGCGACGAGGTAGGACCCTCCGGTCATCCAGCCGGAGCCGTCCTTCTCGCCGACCCACACGTGCTTCTTGAGGGCTGCCGCGTCGGTACCGGAGATGTTCCGGGTGCCGTCCTTGAAGCCCATCATGTTGCGCGGGGTCTGCGCGTCGGGCGTCGTCGACGAGGTCTTGCCGAAGCCCAGCTGGGACCAGCGGATCGCCGTACGTCCCATGCCGATCCTGGCGAGGTTACGGATGGCGTGCACCGCGACCTGCGGGTCGTCCGCGCACGCCTGGACGCACAGGTCGCCGCCGCTGCGGGCGGCGTCGAGGTTGTCGAAGGGGAACTTCGGCAGCTCGACGAGCGCTTCGGGACGCCGGTCCTCCAGACCGAACCGGCCCTTCGCGAACAGGGAGGGGCCGAAGCCGATGGTGAGGGTCAGACGGCACGGCTTGAGGCCCAGTGCCTCGCCCGTGTCGTCGGGCGGCGCCTCGGGGAGGCCCCCGTACGCCCCGTCGCCCACCGGGCGCCCGGCCGTCATCCGCTCCGCGGCCCGCGTCCATTCCTGGAGCAGGGCGGCGAGTTCGGCCCGGTCCTCGGTCGTCACGTCGAAGGCGGCGAAGTGCAGCCGGTCCTGTACGGCGGTGGCGATCCCGGCCTGGTGGGTACCGTGGAAGGGCACCGCGGCCCCGCTCTGCCCGGCGGGCACCGTGCCCCCGTCGGACCGCACCGCGGCGACCGCGCCGCCCGCCGCCACGGCACCGAGCGCCAGCCCGGAGCCGCCCCAGCCGAGCAGGGCACGGCGTGACGGTCCTGAACCGCCCTCTTCCGCGGTACCGCTCCGCGCGTCCTCGGTCATGACCGGAACCTCCTCGCCCTGGATTACTTCGTCACCGCGGCGGCGAGCCTGGACAGCGGCTCGGCGAGCGCGTTGACCGCGTCCGACAGCTCCTTGCGGTCCGCCTTGCCGACCTTGTCGTACGAGGTGAACTCGTAGGAGTTCTTGTCCTGGCGGTACTTGTCCAGCAGCGTGTCCAGGGCGGCGAACTGCTTGTCCAGGGAGGCGGTCAGCGCGGCGTCGTTCTTCGAGGCGATCGGCTTGAGCAGCGCGTACGACTTCTCCGCGCCCTCGACGTTGGCCTTGAAGTCGACGAGGTCGGTGTGGCTGTAGCGCTCCTCCTCACCGGTGACCTTGCCGGTGGCGACCTCGTCGAGGAGTTCCTTGGCGCCGTTGGCCATCGAGGTCGGGGTGATCTCGGCCTTGCCGACCCGGTTCTGCCAGTCGACGAGGTCCTTGTAGAGGACGGGCGCGAGTGCCTTCTCCTCGGCGCCCAGCTTCTTGTCCTCCCACAGCGCCTTCTCCAGGCGGTGCCAGCCGGTCCACTTCTGGCCCTCTTCCAGGCCGTCCGCGCGGACGTCGACCTTCGGGTCGATGTCGCCGAAGGACTCGGCGACCGGCTCGGTGCGCTCCCAGCCGATACGGGAGTCGGCGTACGCCTTCTTCGCGGCCTCGATGTCACCGGCGGCGACGGCGTCGGTGAAGACCTTCACCTTGGGCAGCGTCTCGTCGGCCTGCGCCTGCACGTAGGTGCGGTACTCGGCGACGGCCTTGTCCATCTCGGGGCTGCGCTTGGCCGCCGAGCCACCGGTGACCTCGATCTTCTGCCGGATGCCGTGCCCCTTCATGCCGGGCTTGCAGGCGATCTCGTACGAACCCGCCTTCACCTCGGCGGTGATCTTCGCCTTGGTGCCGGGGCCGATGTTCTCGCGCTCGGTGACGATGCGGTCGTCCGGGAAGAGGACGTAGACCTCGGTGACCTTCGTTCCCTTGTTCTCGACGGCCAGTTCGACATGGCCGGCGGGGATCTTCGTCTGCGAGACCTCGCAGGAGTCGTCCTTGGCGACGACCCGCACAGCGCCGTCGCCCTTGCCGTCGCTCTTCTCGGCGCAGCCGGTGACGGCGGTCAGTGCGGCCACGGTCGCGGCAGCGGTGACGACGGAGAGACGAACGGCTCGCATGCGGGCTCCACAGAAGAGGTGAGAGGAACGGGGAACAGTCGGGCAAAGCCGGGTGAGGCCGACCTAACTTAACCGAGCCTTACCTGACCGGCACCCCCTCGTGCGGTGATTCACCTCTCACCTCCCCCGCCGGAGAACGGCCTGGTCACAGTCGACCCACCAGCGACCCAGGGGACGGTCAAGCGACGGTCAAGAACCCCCTGCCGGTACGACGGGAGGCGCCCCGGTCCGCGGGTGCGGGCCTGTGGCGCCGGGTGAGTCGCGCGGTGCTTGAATGCCCACGTGAACGACTTCGACGTACCCGACGGCATCGACGTACTGCGTGTGTTCTGCGGCCCGGACGGCCGGCACGGCAACGCGCTGGGGGTCGTGCGCGAGGGGGCCGCGTACCCCGGCGAGGCGTCACGGCAGGAGCTCGCGCGCACACTCGGCTTCAGCGAGACCGTGTTCGTCGACGACCCGGAGCGGGGGAGCGTCGACATCTACACCCCGGGCCTGCGGCTGCCGTTCGCCGGGCATCCGCTCGTCGGCGTGGCCTGGCTGCTCGACCTGGAGGTCCTGGAACTGCCGGTGGGGGACGTGTTCGCCCGCCAGGACGGCGAGTTCACCTGGATCACGGCCCGTCCCGAGTGGGCGCCGCCCAGGACGCTGGAGCGGTACGCGTCGGCCGCCGAGGTCGAGGCGCTGACCGGGCCGCCGCCGGGCGAGGGCTGGCTCTACGTATGGGCCTGGGAGGACGAGGCGGCGGGGCGCGTCAGGGCGCGCGGCTTCCCGCGGCGCGGAGACGAGCGCGGCGCCGGCCGCTCCGGCGGAGGGGCCGGCACCGGGGGGATCGTGGAGGACGAGGCGACCGGCGCGGCGGCGCTGCTGCTCAGCGCCGCGCTCGGCCGTGCCCTGAACATCAGGCAGGGGCGCGGCTCCCAGATCCTCACGGCGCCCGCGCCGGACGGCACGGTGGAGGTGGGGGGCCGCGTCCTTCTGACGCGTACGAGTCCGGCCGGCTGAATACCCGTCCGGCCGTGTGCGTTACGCGCTGAGCGGGAAGACCTCGCCCAGCTCCCGGAAGACGGCGGTGTTGAGCGCGAAGGCGCGCTTGCACTCGTCGATGATGCGCTGCTTCTCCAGATCGTCCACGTTCACCGCGTCCAGCAGCTCCCGGTAACCCCGCTTGAACGCGGCGGGGTTGGCGATCTCCTCGAAGACGTAGAACCGCACCCCGTCACCCTTGCGCGCGAAGCCCCAGGTCCTCTCCGCCTTGTCCCTGATGATCTGGCCGCCGGAGAGGTCCCCGAGGTAGCGCGTGTAGTGGTGCGCTATGTATCCGGCGGGCCAGGTGCGGGCGCACGCGGTGACCCGCTCCGCGTACGCGGCGGTGGCGGGCAGCGGTACCAGGCCCTCGCGCCAGCCGGGACCGCGCAGATGCGCCAGATCGCGCTCCAGCTCCGTGGCGCGCATCAGCTCGGACTGTATGAACGGCCCGGCGACCGGGTCCTCGCGCAGGGCCTCCGCGCCGTCCTCCAGCGCCCGGTACACGAACCACAGCTGCTCGGTGTAGCGCGTGTACGCGTCCACCCCCAGGCGTCCACCGAGCAGATCGCCCATGAACGTCGAGGTCTCCGCCTCGGTGTGCTGCTCGTGCGACGCCGTGCGGATGAGCGTGGAGAAGGGGGTGGCGGTGCCGGGTGCGTCCAAGGCGGGCCTCCGAAGACCGAGGGGGCGGGAAGTCCAGTTGCACCGATCTCGTACTTAGGCTTACCTAAGTCAACTGGTTCCCGACTGCCTGTCGGTAAAACCGTACCCCCGGACGCTCCCGGGCGGAGGGTTACGGAAGGGTGAGAATCTCCGCTCCCGTCTCCGTCACCACCAGCGTGTGCTCGAACTGCGCGCTGCGCTTGCGGTCCTTCGTCACCACGGTCCAGCCGTCGTCCCACATGTCGTGCTCATGGGTACCGAGCGTCAGCATCGGCTCGATCGTGAACGTCATTCCGGGCTGCATCACCGTGGTGGCATGCGGGCTGTCGTAATGGGGAACGATGAGACCGGAGTGGAACGAGGAATTGATCCCGTGTCCGGTGAAGTCGCGCACCACCCCGTAACCGAAGCGCTTCGCGTACGACTCGATGACCCGGCCGATCACATTGATCTGGCGCCCCGGGCGGACCGCCTTGATGGCCCGGTTCAGGGCCTCCCGGGTCCGCTCGACGAGCAGCCGCGACTCGTCGTCGACGTCGCCGCAGAGATACGTGGCGTTGTTGTCGCCGTGCACCCCGTTGATGTACGCGGTGACGTCGAGGTTCACGATGTCGCCGTCCCGCAGCACGGTGGAGTCCGGGATGCCGTGACAGATGACCTCGTTGAGCGAGGAGCAGAGCGACTTCGGGAAACCGCGGTATCCGAGCGTCGACGGGTACGCGCCGTGATCGACCATGAACGCGTGGGCGACCCGGTCGAGCTCGTCGGTGGTGACACCCGGAGCGATGTGCTTCGCGGCCTCCTCCATCGCCTGCGCGGCGATGCGGCCCGCGATCCGCATCCGTTCGATGGTCTCGGCGTCCTGGATCTCCGGGCCGGTGTAGGGCGCCGGAGCCGGTTTGCCCACATACTCGGGGCGCCGGATGTTTCCGGGGACGGAACGAATGGGAGTGATCTCCCCTGGTACGAGCAGCGACTGGCCAGACATGCCAGCGAGTTTAACCAGCGGGCTCGGGGCAGCATGATCGTAAGGAAAGGAAGGGACGATGGCCCTGTTCAAGAAGCGCACCGTCGGCAAGCCGGGTGAGTGGTACTACTGCCTGGAGCACAAGAAGGTCGAGGAAGGCCCCGAGTGCCCGGCGAAGGACCGCTTCGGCCCCTACACGACGCCGGAGGAGGCCCAGCACGCCATGGACACCGCCCAGGAGCGGAATCTGGAGTGGGAGACCGACCCGAAGTGGCACGACAAGTCGACCCCCGAAACCCCGGACTGACCCCTGTGGCGGCCGAGTCCCGCGGCGGCCTGCGCGCCCGCGGCCGCTGAGAGTCACGCCTGCGGAGCGGCCCCTCCGGTGCCCGGCTCCCGTACCCCTCCTGCTCACACCCCGGAGGGGTTCGCGTGCTGCGCCCGGCGCAGGGCCGCGTCCTCGTCCGTCTCGGAGTCGTACGACAGCAGCTTCGGCAGCGCCGCGGCCAGCAGAGCGACCGACGCCACGCACGCCACCCCGCCGGTCCAGATCGCCGGCCGCGTCCCCGTCCAGCCCGCCATCGCACCGGCCCTGACCTGGCCCAGCTGCGGGCCGACGCTGTACGACAGCACCTCGATGCCCGCGAGCCGGCCCCGCAGCTCCTCCGGAATGGTCTGGTTCCAGATCGTCGAGCGGCCCAGACCGCTCAGCATGTCGCCCGCGCCCGCCACCGCCAGGCACGCCAGCACCAGCCACACCTCGGCGAACCAGCCCGCCGCCGCGATCGCCAGACCCCAGACGGCCGCGCCGAACACCACGAAGAGACCGTGCCGCCGCACCCGTGAGGTCCAGCCGCTGGTCAGCCCCAGCACCAGGGACCCGACCGACCCCGCCGCGTACATCAGGCCGAGCGACCACTCCGCGTCCAGCTCGTCCGCCAGGAACGGGAAGATCGTGTTCGGGAAGGCGAAGAACATCGCCGCCAGGTCGATCGCGTACGTCCCCAGCAGCACCGGCCTGCTCCACGCGTACCGCGCGCCCTCCGCGATCCCCCGCAGCGACGGCTTCTGCGCGTCGTGGGCCGGGGGCGCGGGGGCGAGCCGCAGACAGAGCAGGACGGAGACGGCGAAGGTGACCACCGTGACGGCGTACGCGGTGGCGTGCCCCGCACAGGCCACCACCAGGCCCGCCAGCGCCGGCCCGGCGATCGCGCCGATCTGCCAGCGCAAGGAGTTCAGGGCCGCCGCGGCCGTCTGCTGGCCGTGCGGCACGATCCGGGCGATCAGCGAGTCCAGCGCGGGCCGCTGGAGCCCCGCCAGCGCGGACACCCCGGCGGCCACCACGTACAGCGGCCAGAGCGCCGGATCGGGCATCAGCGCGTTCACCAGCAGGATCACGGCGAGCAGCCCGAGCCCCGCCTCCGTGCCCAGGATGACCTTGCGGCGGTCCACCGCGTCGGCCAGCGCCCCGCCGTACAGCCCGAACACGATCAGCGGCACCAGCTCCACGGCGCCCATCGCGCCGACGGCCAGCGGCGAACCGGTGAGGTGCTTGATCTGCAACGGCAGCGCGATCAGGGCCATGAAGCTGCCGAAGTACGTGATCAGCCCCTGGCTCCACAACAGCCTGAAATCGGCCGAGGAACGCCAGGGCGAAAGATCGGGAAGAAGCGCGGCAAGCCTGGCCCGCCAGGGAATCGGGGACGTCACGAGGGGTCATGGTCCGGCGGCCCGTGCGCCCCGCGCAACCTGATTTACCAGCGGGCGGGCGGCGGCGCGGTCAGCTGGTCCGCCAGCCGGGAGAGCCGGTCGCGGAACGTACGGCGACCGCGCGGCGCGGGCCTGCTGTTCTCCCCGGCCGCCGCGCTCACCAGGTGCTGCACGGTGTCGAGGTCCACGTCGTCCTCGCCGGTGACCGAGAGCGCCTCATGGGCCAGCCCCCGTACCTCCGGATCGCCGCCGTCCAGCGCCAGCACGGTCGCGCCGGCCCGCCGCGCGTCGTGCACCCGCTCCAGCAGTCCGCCGTCCGGCCGCTCCGGGGCCACCACGAGCAGTGTCTCGCCCCGCCGCGCCGCCTCGATCCGGCCCAGACCGACCGCCAGATGCACGGGGTCGCCCGCCTCCACCCGATGCCGCACCAGGGTCGGCCGCAGTTCCGGCAGCCCGGACCAGGTGGACTCGTCGACCAGATGCGCGGCCAGATGCCACGGCTCGTACACCTCGGTCCCCACCAGGAGCAGCCCGCCGCCGTGCGGGACCACGGACGAGCGGAGCGTCCTGGCGAAACGCCGGGTCGCCGCGGGCCACTCGGTCCCGGCGAGCACTTCACGCAGCAGCGCGACACGTACGGCGTCCATGGTCCGGCATGATGCCCCAAACCCCGCCTTTCCGTCCGGTGTTGACGCCGAATCCACCCGAACGAGAGCGGCCGTGACACCCCGCGGCTCCGGTCGGCGCCGCCGCGTCCCACGCCCTACCTGGCAGTAGTGTCGGGGCCATGACTACCCACGACAGCGGCAGCGCGCCCAAGCCCCCCGCCAAGGACCCCTGGGACCTTCCCGACGTCTCCGGACTGACCGTAGGCGTGCTCGGCGGGACCGGCCCGCAGGGCCGCGGCCTCGCCTACCGCCTCGCCCGCGCCGGCCAGAAGGTGATCATCGGCTCCCGGGACGCAGGACGGGCCGGCACGGCCGCCGCCGAGCTCGGCCTCGGCGTCGAGGGCGCCGACAACGCGGACTGCGCGCGGCGCAGCGACATCGTGATCGTCGCCGTGCCGTGGGACGGCCACGCCAAGACCCTGGAGTCCCTGCGCGAGGAGCTGACCGGGAAGCTCGTCGTCGACTGCGTCAACCCGCTCGGCTTCGACAAGAAGGGCGCCTACGCCCTCAAGCCCGAGGAGGGCAGCGCCGCCGAGCAGGCCGCCGCCCTGCTGCCGGACTCCCGGGTCACCGCGGCCTTCCACCACCTCTCGGCGGTGCTGCTCCAGGACGAGACGATCGACGAGATCGACACCGATGTGATGGTCCTGGGCGAGGCCCGCGCCGACACCGACCTCGTGCAGGCCCTCGCGGGCCGCATCCCCGGCATGCGCGGCGTCTTCGCGGGCCGGCTGCGCAACGCCCACCAGGTCGAGTCGCTGGTGGCCAACCTGATCTCGGTCAACCGCCGCTACAAGGCCCACGCGGGACTGCGCACCACCGACGTATGACGGCCCCGGGGCCGGCCGGCCCCGGACCGGACACCGAGCGGAATGGGGCATGAGGGACACTGGACGGGATCGCGCACCATCCCCGGACAGGAGCCCCCCATGCCCCGCCTCGCCCTCTACGCCCTCGTCGTCTGCGTGCTCGCCGTCGGCGCAGCCGTGGTCTCCTTCGTCCAGGGCAGCTGGCTCGGGATCGTCTGGGTGCTGATGGCCGGGCTCTCCTCCAACATGGCGTGGTTCTACCTGCGCCGGCACCGCGCGACAGCGGCCCCGGACGCCCTCTAGCGGCCCACCGGGCAGACCGGGTTCTGCTCACCCCAGAACTCCTGCCAGAAGCGGTAGGCGTCCTGGCCGCAGTACGACTCGATCTCGCTGACGCCGAGCCCGCGCAGCAGCGCGTCGACCGCGTCGAAGAACGCGATGTTCACCTCGGGAATCCACAGGATGCCGAAGACCGCGATCAGGCCGAACGGAGCGAACGGCTCGACCTGCCGGCGAATTCCGTACGAGAGCCAGGGCTCGATCACCCCGTAGCCGTCCAGCCCCGGGACCGGCACGAAGTTCAGGATCGCGGCCGTGACCTGGAGCAGGGCCAGGAACGCCAGCGCGTCCCGGAAGGTGGTCGGCACCCCGTCCAGGGCGTCCAGCCAGAACGGCGCCGTGCAGACGACGGCGAACAGCACGTTGGTCAGCGGCCCGGCCGCGGAGATCAGGCTGTGCCGCCAGCGGCCGGTGATCCGGCCCCGCTCGATGTAGACCGCACCGCCCGGCAGCCCGATCCCGCCCATGATCACGAAGAGCACGGGCAGCACGATGCTCAGGAGGGCGTGCGTGTACTTCAGGGGGTTGAGAGTCAGATAGCCCTTCGCCCCGACGGAGATGTCCCCGCTGTGCAGCGCGGTACGGGCGTGGGCGTACTCGTGCAGGCAGAGCGAGACGATCCAGGCCGCCGTGACGAACAGGAAGATGGCGAATCCGGTCTGTCCGGCGAAGTCCGTCCACACCGCCCAGCCCGAGACCGCCATGACGGCGACGATCGCGAGGAAGACCGGGCTGATCCTCCGGTCGCTGCGAATGGCTGCGGTGGTCATCGGTGGAACTCCTGGTGGCTGGACGGAAGGCGGCGAGCCCCGACAGTACGGCGAGAACGTCTCGTGCCGGGAGGTTGGTTCCTGACCGGCCGTCGGCGGTGCCCGGCGCCCCCGGAAGGACGCGCGGACGCGTGGTGACGGGTGCGGTGTGGTCGAGCGGCCGTGGTCACGGACAATGGGCGGGTGCGCTACAGCATTCTCGGAACCACCCGGGCTCTCCGCCCCGACGGCACGGCCGTCGCCCTCGGCGGGGCGCGGCTGCGTGCCCTGCTGACCGTTCTCGCCCTGCGCCCGGGCCGTACGGTCGGGGCCGCCGCACTCGTCGACGAGGTGTGGGACGGTGATCCGCCCGCGGACGCGGTGGGCGCTCTCCAGGCACTCGTGGGACGGCTGCGGCGGGTACTCGGCCGGGCGGCGGTCGAATCCGTCGAGGGCGGCTACCGGCTCGCCGCCGAGGCGGACGACGTGGACCTGCACCGGTTCGAGCGGCTGGTGGGGGAGGGGGCGCGCGCCCTGGCGGAGGGGGAGGCGGAGAACGCCCTCGCCGCTCTCGACGACGCCCTCGGCCTGTGGCGCGAGCCCGTACTCGCCGATCTCCCCGACCGCGCCGTCGCCGCGGCCGGCCTGGAGGCGCGGCGACTGGACGCCCGCCGCACCCGGCTCGCCGCGGTCCTGGCCCTCGGCCGCCCCGAAGAGGCCCTGCCGGAACTCACCGCGCTCGCCGCGGCCCACCCGATCGACGAACCCTTCCAGGCGCTGCGCATCCGGGCGCTGCGCGACGCCGGGCGTACGGCGCAGGCGCTGGCGGCGTACGAGGAGGTCCGGCTCGTGCTCGCGGACCGTCTGGGGGCCGCGCCCGGCCCCGAACTCCGCGACCTGCACATGGAGTTGCTCCAGGTGGACCGGCCTGCGCCCGCCCCGCCCGGCCCGACTGCCCCCGCCCCGGCCACGCCCGCCCCCGTCGCGCCGCCCCGGGGAAACCTGCGGGCCAGGCTCACCAGCTTCGTCGGGCGGACAGGCGATATCGCCGCCCTGCGCCAGGACCTCGCGCAGGCGCGCCTGGTCACCCTCCTCGGCCCCGGCGGCGCGGGCAAGACACGGCTGTCCCAGGAGGTCGCCGAGACGCTCGCCGGGACCTGGCCGGACGGCGTCTGGCTGGCGGAACTCGCCCCCGTCGACGATCCCGACAGCGTGGCCGAGGCCGTGCTCGGCGCGATCGGAGCCCGGGAGACCGTACTGCGAGGTGCGGGCGCCGAAGAGCTCCGGGCCGCCGAACGGAACGCGGGCGACCCCCTCGTACGGCTCACCGAGCACTGCTCGCGGCGCCGGATGCTGCTGCTCCTGGACAACTGCGAGCACGTGATCGACGCGGCCGCCTCGCTCGCGGACCACCTGCTCGCCCACTGTCCGGAGCTCACGGTCCTCGCGACCAGCCGGGAACCCCTCGGTGTCCCGGGGGAGTTCGTCCGTCCCGTCGGCCCGCTGCCCGACCCGATGGCGCTGCGGCTGCTCGCGGACCGGGGCGCCGCGGCGAGCCCCGGATTCCGGATCGACGCGGACCCCGCGACGGCCGCCGCCGCCGCGGAGATCTGTCAGCGGCTCGACGGGCTGCCGCTCGCCATCGAACTCGCCGCGGCCCGGCTGCGGATGCTCGGTCCGCGCCAGATCGCCGACCGCCTCGACGACCGCTTCCGGCTGCTCACCAACGGCAGCCGCACCGTGCTGCCGCGTCAGCAGACCCTGCGCGCCGTCGTCGACTGGTCCTGGGACCTGCTGGACACGGACGAACGCGCGGTGCTGCGCCGGCTCTCCGTGTTCGCGGGCGGTTGCGCGCTTGACGCCGCCGAAGAGGTCTGTTCCGTCGCCGCCGAGGATCTGCCGGACGGCGCCGCCGCCGACGCGGTCGACGTCCGTGACGTCGCCTCTCTGCTGGGTCTCCTTGTCGACAAGTCCCTCGTCGTCGCGGCTCCGGGCGACGACGGCGAAATGCGCTACCGGTTGTTGGAGACCGTTGGTGAGTACGCCTCGGAACGGCTGGACGAGGCGGGGGAGCGGGCGGTCGTCGAGCGGCGGCACCTCGTGTACTTCCGCGAGCTGGCCCGGACCACCGGTCCGGACCTCCGCAGCGCCGGTCAGCGGACGGCGATCGACCGGTTCCAGCGCGAGTACGAGAATCTGCGCACCGCGCTGCGCCACGCCGTGGCGGCCCGGGACGAGCAGGAAGCGCTCTGCTTCGTCCTCTCCCTGTCCTGGTACTGGATGATGCGCGATCTGCGCGCCGACGCCCGCCACTGGGCCGAGGCCGCCGCGAGCCTGGGCCCGGACCCGTTCGCCCCGCCCGGCAGCCGGGCGCCCTCGCTCATGGAGCGGTGCACCGACCGGCCGCCGCCCTGGGTGCCCGAGCAGCTTCAGGAGGCGCGGCGCGGGGTGCGGCTGGTCCAGCTGGTCAGCATGGACCACCACCTGGACGTGTGGATGACCGAGGAGAGCCAGGCCCGTCTGCGGGTGATCGTGGACACGTACCGGGTGGGGCAGCCCCAGACGTGCCGGTCGCCGGGCTCCCTCTGGATGTTCGCGATCCTGCTCACCGGCGAGGTCGGTCAGCTGCACGAGCTGATGGACGAAACGGTGCGCGCCTGCCGGGAGTTCGGCTACGAGTGGGAGCTGGCGTCCGCCCTTCAGATGCGGGCCAACATCCTGGCCAACCACCCCGACCGGGCGGGCGAGGCGCGCGCGGACGCCGACGAGAGCCTGGAGATCTTCGTCCGGCTCGGAGATGTCTGGGGAGCCGCGGAAGCGCTCGCCTCACGGGGCGAGGCCAATGAGCGGGGCGGCGAGTTCGCCCGTGCCGCCGAGGACTACCGGGCCGCGATCGACTACGCCGAACAGCTCGGCGCCCGCGCCCAAGTCGCGCTGTTGCGGTCGCGGTACGCGGGCGTGCTCACCGAGAACGGCTTCGGCGAGGAGGGGGAGCGCATCCTGCGGGACATCCTGGAGGGCGGGCCGCAGCAGGGGCACGAGGCGCTACCGGCTGCGCGCATGCACCTGGGGCTGTGGCTGGGGCGCACCGGCCGCATCGCCGAGGCGCGGGAGCAGTTCGCCGTGCTGCGCGAGGAGTTCGGTTCGGAGACGGTCGCGATGTTCGACGGGTTCGTGCTCGGGGCGCTCGCCTGGCTGGACAACCTCGAAGGCGACCACGCCACGGCTCTGGACCGGGCCCTGCGCGCGGTGGAGCGGTCCCGGGACCGGCTGTCCCTGATGGTGGCGCCGCAGATGACCTCCGCCCACCTGATCTCGGTCGCCTGGGCGATCGGTGGAATGGGTGGCGCGGAGGCCGCCGCCGACGCGGCGCGGGTGCTGGGGCTGCAGGCGATCCTGCCGCCGAAGGGGCACCGGCTGACGACGACAGAACGGCAGAGCCTGGTCCGGGCGGAGGAGACCGCCCGCGCGGCGATCGGTGAGGCGGCCTTCGCGGCGGCGTACGCTGAGGGCGGTGACCTCACCCTGGATGAGGCCACCGCCCTGGCCGACGCGTACCGCTAGGCCGGGTCCGCACAAGTCCGTCCGGATCAGGTCTTCTTGCGGAACTTGCTGACCGCGATCGGCGCCGTCACCACGGTGATACCGACGGCCCAGGCGAGCGTCACCCACACCGAGTGGGCGACGGGCCCGCCCATCATCAGCCCGCGCACGGCGTCCGCCAGGTTGGACAGCGGGTTGTAGTCGGTGAACGTCTGGAGCCAGCCGGGCATCGTCTGCGTCGGGGCGAAGATGGAGGAGCCGAACTGCAGGGGCATCAGCACCAGGAACCCCGTCCCCTGGACCGCCTGGGCCGTCTTCATGGCCAGCCCGAGCAGGATGAAGATCCACATGATGGCGGCGGAGAACACCGCCGACAGTGCGACGGCCGCGAGGAGGCCGGGCACCGAGGTCCCGAGCTCCATGCCGAGCGCGAAGCCCATGCACAGCAGGATGACGGTGGCGACCATCATCCGGCCCAGCTCGACCACGATCTTCGCGATGAGGACCGAGGAGCGGGCGATCGGCATCGTACGGAACCGGTCCATGACGCCCTTGCGGAAGTCGTCGTTGACTCCGGTGCCGACCGCCGAGGCGATGTTCATCCCCATCATCGCCATCAGGCCGGGGACCAGGTAGTTGAGGTACTCCTGCCGGCCGCCGCCCATGCTCCCGCCGACGGACCCGCCGAAGACGTACACGAAGAGCAGTGTGAAGACGATCGGCATCAGGAGCACATCGAACATCGACTCCGGATCCTTCTTGATCTGGAGCAGATTGCGCCGCGCCAGGGCGCTGATGTGCCGCAGATTGCCACGCAGCCCGATCCGCCCCTCGTCGGTCGCGGCCTTCACCGGCGCGGAACCGGTGGGGGTGGGCGTCAGAGTCGCTGTGGTCATGCCGCGACCTCCTCGGGAATCGTGTCGGTCGTCTGCGAGCTCTTCTCGCCGGTGATGGCGAGGAACACCTCGTCCAGGCTGGGCAGTGCGGTGGCGACATGGGCGAGCGAGAAGCCGCGGGTGCCGAGCAGCCCGATGACGGCGGTCAGCTGCGCGTCGCTCAGGATCGGTACGTACAGCAGGCCCTCGTCGGGGACGGCCTGCGCGCCCGCGATCCCGTCGAGACCGGCCTCCCGGACCGCCTGCGCCATCGCGGCGAGCTCCGCCGGGTCCGACGGCCGGATCTGCAGAGTGCGTCCGCCGACCTTCGCCTTGAGCTCGTCGACACCGCCGTTGGCGATGATCTTTCCCTTGTCGATGACGGTCAGCTCGTTGGCGAGCTGCTCCGCCTCTTCCATGTACTGGGTGGTGAGCAGGACGGTCGCCCCCTCCGCGACCATCCGCTGCACCTCGTCCCAGACCTCGTTACGGGTGCGGGGGTCGAGCCCCGTGGTCGGCTCGTCGAGATAGAGGACGGACGGGCTGCCGATCATGGAGGCGGCCAGGTCCAGCCTGCGCCGCATACCGCCGGAGTAGTCCATCGCGGGGCGCTTGGCGGCTTCGGTGAGCGAGAACCGCTCCAGCAGCTCGTCGGCGCGGGCGCGGGCGGTCCTGCGGGGCAGGTCGAGCAGCCGCCCGATCATGTAGAGGTTCTCCCAGCCGGAGAGCTTCTCGTCGACCGAGGCGTACTGACCGGTCAGGCCGATGGTGCGGCGCAGCTGCCGCGGCTGCTTCACCACGTCGAAGCCGGCGACGACGGCGTGTCCGGCGTCCGGCAGGACCAGGGTGGAGAGGCAGCGCACGAGGGTGGTCTTGCCCGCGCCGTTGGGGCCGAGCACACCGAGGACGGTGCCCTCGCGTACGTCCAGGTCGACTCCGTCGAGTGCTTTCGTCTCCCCGTAGTGCTTGACCAGGCCCCGCACTTCTACGGCGTTCCCGCCGCGCCTGGGGTTCTTGTCGATTCGCGTCATGGGCCCCATGGGACCACCCGCCACTGACAGCGCGCCGATATTTTTCCGACAGCGGGCCGACAGCCCGCCGGAGGGGGAAGCCGGCGGGCTGTCGGTGGTGCGGGATGTGGTCCGTGCGGATCAGTGGAACGTGTGCTCCGGCTGCGGGAACGTCCCGCCGACGACCTCGTCCGCGAACTCCTTCGCGGCGTCGCCGAGCACCTTGCGCAGGTTCGCGTACTGCTTGGTGAAGCGCGGCACCTTGCCGCCGGTCAGACCGACCATGTCCGTGTAGACGAGCACCTGGGCGTCCGTGTCCGGCCCGGCGCCGATGCCGACGGTCGGGATGTGCAGGGTGCGGGTGACCTCGGCGGCCAGCTCGGCCGGTACGAGTTCCAGGACGACGGCGAACGCCCCGGCGTCCTGCACGGCCTTGGCGTCGCGCAGCAGCTGCTGGGCGGACTCCTCGCCGCGGCCCTGTACGCGGTAGCCCATCGCGTTGACGGACTGCGGGGTCAGGCCGATGTGGCCCATGACCGGGATGCCGGACTCCACCAGGAGACGGATCTGCTCGTGGGAGCGTTCGCCGCCTTCCAGCTTGACCGCGCCGACGCCGGCCTCCTTGACCAGCCTGGTGGCGTTGCGCAGGGCCTGGACGGGCCCTTCCTGGTACGAGCCGAAAGGCAGGTCGCCGACGACGAGGGCGCGCTTGGTGCCCCGGACGACGGCGGCGGAGAGGATGGCGATCTCGTCCATCGTGACGGGCACGGTGGTCTCGTAACCGAGGTGACAGTTGCCCATGGAGTCGCCGACGAGCATGACCGGGATGCCGGCCTCGTCGAAGACGGACGCGGTCATCGCGTCGTACGCGGTGAGCATGGGCCACTTCTCGCCGCGCTCGGTGGCGGCGGCGATGTCGTGGACGGTGATGCGGCGGGTGGACGTGCCTCCGTACAGCGCCTTGCTGCTGTCGGCGGGCCCCGCGGCGGGAGTGGCGGACTGGTTGTGCGCAGCCTGAAGCGACATTGCCAACGGCTCCTTCGTCATCTCGAGGCGCCCTGACGGCGTCCCCGGATCCCCTCCATGGTGGCATCCCGTGCCGGTCCCCGTGAAGTGGCCCCGCGCGGGACCTTCCACGGCGAGGTCTGCCGGGATCCCCGCCGGCCGCGTCGTCCACGCCGTACTCCGCGGCCCGGCCCGCGTAACCGCAGGTCACAGCTGACGCGCCGAAGGTCCGCGCGAGTGTGCCCGTTCTGTCACAAGGCCCCTCGGCCGTGCCCTGAACGGAACCCGCGGCGCCGCTCCGGTCGTCCTGTGAGGGGTACGGCCGTCGTCGACGGCAGGAAAGCGCCGTTCATCGCCTAGGGTCGTGGGGCGCGGCGATGTGTAGGGCAAGGCAGTGAGGACAGCGCGATGGTGCAGGCGTACGGAGCGGACACCGGCAACGGCAGCGTGGAGCCGCCCCACACCGGAAGCCGCTTCCAGGGCCTGCGCGAGAGATGGACGTCGGACCGCGGGATCTGGCGGCGCGGAATCCTGCTCGCCGCCTGCTCGGTCCTCATCACGCTTCTGATGATCTTCCACGCGCAGATGCCGAACACCATCGGCAACCTGGGCAGCCTCACCGAGACGTTCCTGCCGTGGCTCGCGGTGTTCATCCCGCTGCTGCTGGTCCTGGGGCTCGTGCGGCGCTCCGCCACCGCGCTGGTGGCCCTGCTGCTGCCGGTCGTGGTCTGGCTCAACGTCTTCGGCGGCCTCCTCACCGACAAGTCCGGCGGGGGCGGCGACCTGACCGTCGCCACCCACAACGTCAACGCCGACAACCCCGACCCCGCGGGCACGGCCCAGCAGGTGGCGGGCTCGGGCGCGGACGTGGTGGCCCTCCAGGAACTGCCGGGCGACCAGGTGCCGACGTACGAGAAGTCGCTCGCCGCCCACTATCCGTACCACTCGGTGCAGGGCACCGTGGGGGTGTGGAGCAAGTTCCCGGTCAGTGACACCCGTCCCGTGGACATCAAGATGGGCTGGACCCGGGCGATGCGAACCACGGTGGCCGCGCCGGAGGGCCGGGTCGCGGTGTACGTGGCCCATCTGCCGTCCGTCCGGGTGAAGGTGAACGCCGGCTTCACGGCCAACCAGCGCGACAACAGCGCCGACGCACTCGGCGAGGCCATCGCGGACGAACCGCTCGCCCGCGTCGTCCTGCTCGGCGATCTCAACGGCACGATGAACGACCGCTCGCTGAACGCGGTCACCTCCCAGCTGCGCTCCACGCAGGGCGCCGCCGGCGACGGCTTCGGCTTCAGCTGGCCCGCCTCGTTCCCGATGGCGCGCATCGACCAGATCATGGTGAAGGGCGTCGAGCCCCTGTCGTCGTGGACGCTCCCGGCGACGGACAGCGACCATCTCCCGATCGCCGCCCGCGTCGAACTCTGACGCAACGGCCCGTTCACCTCCGGGCATAAAACGTCTGCGACACTTTGTTCCGGGAACATACTTAACCCGTACCGGCAATGAAGCCGGCGCACGCCTCCCGCACGCCTCCACCGCCGGGCCCCACGGGCCGGGCTGCGTCCGGCTGCCCCCGCCCCGCTCCGCCTCGCCCTGCTCCGAAAGGTTCTTCACCATGCCCCTGGCCCTGCTCGCGCTGGCTGTGAGCGCCTTCGGCATCGGAACGACAGAGTTCGTGATGATGGGCCTGCTGCCCAATGTCGCCGACGACCTGGGAACGTCCGTGCCCACCGCCGGCTACCTCGTCTCGGCGTACGCGATCGGCGTGGTCCTCGGCGCCCCGCTGCTCACCGGCCTCGGCTCCCGGATCCCGCGCAAGCGGATGCTCCTGCTGCTGATGGCCCTGTTCACCGTCGGCAACCTGGCCTCGGCGTTCGCCCCCGGCTTCGGCTGGCTGCTCGTGGGCAGGCTGCTCGCCGGGCTGCCGCACGGAGCCTTCTTCGGCGTCGGCGCGGTCGTCGCCGCGACGCTGGTGGCGGAGGGGCGCCGGGCGCGGGCCGTCGCGACGATGTTCCTCGGCCTCACCGTGGCCAACATCATCGGCGTACCGGCGGCGACGCTGCTCGGCCAGCATCTGGGGTGGCGGGCGACCTTCCTGGTCGTCGCGGTGATCGGACTGTGCGCGATGGCCGCGCTCGCCCGGCTCGTCCCGCAGATTCCGCTCGACGCCCAGCAGAACGTCCGCCGCGAGCTGCGGGCGCTCGGCAACCGTCAGGTGCTCCTCGGACTGCTCACCGCCGTCTTCGGCTTCGCCGGGGTCTTCGCCGTCTACTCCTACCTCTCGGCCATGACGACCGAGGCGATGGGCTTCGGCGAGTCCTCGGTGACGCTGGTGCTGGCGCTGTTCGGCATCGGGATGACCCTGGGCGCACTCGCGGCGGGACCGCTCACCGACCGCGCCCTGCGTCCCACGCTGTACGGGTCGCTGGCTGCCCTCGCCGTCGTCCTGGTCGTCTTCCCGTTCACCGTCCACGTGCAGTGGGCGGCGCTGGTGATGGTGGTGCTGCTGGGCGGGGTCGGGTTCATGACGACCACACCGCTGCAGATGCTGGTCATGAACAAGGCCAAGGACGCGCCCACGCTCGCGTCCGCCTCCAACCACTCGGCCTTCAACCTCGCCAACGCGGGCGGCGCGTGGCTGGGCGGAGTGGCGATCGCGGCGGGCTGGGGCTGGACCTCACCGGCACTCGTGGGAGCGGTGCTGGCGGTGGTGGGCCTGGCGATCGCGGTGACGGCGGGCGTGCTGGACCGTACGCCGGGCGCGGCCGCGTCCGCGTCCCGGGTCGTGGCGGCCGGCGACCGCGCCACCCGCGAAGCGGAGTCCGGGGCCCGGGCAGAGACCCACTGACCGCCAGCTCGCCCGGCGACCGAGGACGAACCGGCCGCCGGGGCGGCCCCCGGCGACCACCCCGTCACCCCGACTCGCGCCACCGGTTCGTGATCGGCAACCGCCGGTCCTTCCCGAACCCCTTTGGCGAGATCTTCGTACCCGGCGGGTACTGCCGCCGCTTGTACTCCGCGGTATCCACCATCCGCAACGTCTTCACCACGAGCGCGTCATCGAACCCGGCCGCCACGATCGCCTCCCGGCCCTGGTCCCGGTCCACGTACAGCTCCAGGAGCCGGTCCAGTACGTCGTAGTCCGGCAGCGAGTCCGTGTCGACCTGTCCCGGCCGCAGCTCGGCGCTCGGCGGCTTGGTGATCGACGCCTCGGGGATCGGCGGCGTCTGCCCCCGCTCCTCGGCCGCCCGGTTGCGCCACTTCGCGAGCCGGAAGACCGACGTCTTGTAGACGTCCTTGATCGGACCGTACGCACCGACGGAGTCCCCGTACAGCGTCGAGTACCCCACCGCCAGCTCGGACTTGTTGCCCGGTGCGAGGACGATATGGCCCTCCTGGTTGGAGACGGCCATCAGCATCGTGCCGCGCAGGCGTGACTGCAGGTTCTCCTCGGCGAGCCCGGTCAGCTCCAGCGACCCCATGTACGCGTCGAACATCGGCTCGATCGGCACGGTGCGGAAGTTCAGCCCGGTACGCCGGGCCAGCTCGGCCGCGTCGCCCTTGGAGTGCTCCGAGGAGTACTTCGACGGCATCGAGATGCCGTACACGTTCTGCGCCCCCAGCGCATCGCACGCGATGGCCGCGACGAGCGCGGAGTCGATGCCGCCCGAGAGCCCGACCAGCACACTGCTGAAACCGTTCTTCGCGGTGTACGCCCGCAGGCCCACGACCAGCGCCGAGTACAGCTCCTCGTCGGCGTCGAGCCGCTCCGCGTAGCCGCCCATCAGCTCCGGTTCGTACGCCGGGAGCGGCTCCCCGGAGAGCACCACATGATCGATGCGCAGCCCGTCGTCCACGATCCCGGACGGCGCCGCGGCCGCTGCGGCCGGCAATTCCAGGTCGAGGATCATGCTGCCCTCGGCGAACTGCGGGGCGCGGGCGATCACCTCGCCCCGCTTGTCGACGACGATCGAGTCACCGTCGAAGACCAGCTCGTCCTGACCGCCGATCATCGCGAGGTACGCCGTGGTGCAACCGGCCTCCTGCGCGCGCCTGCGGACCAGTTCGAGCCGGGTGTCGTCCTTGTCCCGCTCGTACGGCGAGGCGTTGACCGACAGGAGCAGCCCGGCCCCGGCGGACCGCGCGGCCGGCACCCGGCCGCCGTCCTGCCAGAGGTCCTCGCAGATCGCGAGCGCCACATCGATGCCGTGCACCCGCACGACGGGCATCGAATCGCCCGGCACGAAGTAGCGGAACTCGTCGAAGACGCCGTAGTTGGGCAGGTGGTGCTTGGCGAAGCTCAGCGCGACCCGCCCCCGGTGCAGCACCGCGGCGGCGTTCTGCGGGGACCCGGCGGGCTGGCCGTACCGGGCGCGGTCCTTCGCGGACCGGTCCAGATAACCGACGACGACCGGCAGCTCGCCGAAACCCTCCGCCTGGAGACGGGCCGCCAGCCCGTTCAGCGCGTCGCGCGACGCCTCGACGAAGGACGACCGCAGGGCCAGATCCTCGACGGGGTAGCCGGTCAACGCCATCTCGGGGAACGCCACAAGATGGGCGCCCTGCTCGGCGGCGTGCCGGGTCCAGTGGACGATCGACTCGGCGTTGCCGGCGAGATCGCCGACCGTCGAGTCGATCTGATTTAGTGCGAGGCGTAGTTGAGGCACGCCCCCAGTCTAATCGTCTTTCTGACGCGATGTCCTGATGGACCGGCGGAACGGGGGCCGGCCCACCAGGACGGGCGGTCAGCGCCGGTAGCCGATGACCGCCATCATGCCCGCCTCCGCGTGGTAGACGTTGTGGCAGTGCAGCATCCACAGGCCCGGATTGTCGGCGTCGAAGTCCACCGTCAGCGGGCGCTTCGGCAGGATCACCGCGGTGTCCTTGCGGGCCCCGGCGGCCCCGCCCGCCAGCGCGAAGGTGTGGCCGTGCAGATGCAGCGGATGCCACATCGACGTGGTGTTGTGGAACTCCAGCCTGACCCGCTCCCCGGCCTCCACCGGATGGCGCTGATCCGCGCTGTACGGCTTGTTGTCGAAGGCCCAGTCGTACGCCGCCATGGAACCGGTGAGCCTGATCCGCACCGTGCGGTCCGGTGTGCGCGGGGCCAGCGCGACGGACGCGTCCGGGACCAGCCGGTCGGCCGTCACCAGCTTCCCGTCCAGCTCCTTCGGCTGTACGGAGGCGGCCGGCGCCGCACCACTTCCCGTACGCAGCAGGGCCAGCGCGGACGCCTTCTTGCCCTCGGCGAGCGCGGTCAGCGGGAACACCCCGTCCCCGGCGGTGACCAGCACGTCGTACCGCTCGCCCATGCCCACCAGCAGAGCGTCGGTCGTCGTGTGCCGGACCGGGAAACCGTCGGTGTGGGTGACGGTCATCCGGTGACCGCCGAGCGCGACCCGGAAAGCGGTGTCGCCGCCCGCGTTGACGACACGCAGCCGGACGCGGTCGCCGGGCCGGGCGGTGAAGGACGAAGGGGACTGCGGGGTACGGCCGTTGACCAGGTAGTACGGATAGGCGACGTCGCCCGCGTCGCCGCCGAGCAGTTCGCTGGTGGCGCCCATCATCATGCGCGAGGGCCCCTCGCCCCCGCTCCGCGCCGACATCTGCGACATGTCGTGCCCGCCGTGATCCATGCCGCCGGCGTCACCACCCCCGTCGCCACCGCCCATGCCCTCGCCGAGTTCGGCGAGGACCGCGTCGGGTGTCGAGCCGTCCACCCCGTCGACCCAGTCGTCGAGGACGACGACCCACTCGCTGTCGTAGGAGAGGGGCTCCTTCGGGTCCTCGACGATCAGCGGCGCGTACAGTCCGCGGTCCTGCTGGACGCCCGAGTGCGGATGGAACCAGTAGGTCCCGGGGTGCGGAACCGTGAACCGGTACGTGAAGTCCGCCCCCGGCGCGATGTCCCGCTGCGTCAGCCCCGGGACCCCGTCCATGTCGTTGCGCAGGGCGAGGCCGTGCCAGTGCAGCGAGGTCGGCCGGGGCAGATGGTTGGCGAGGGTGAGGGCCAGGGTGTCGCCGGCGGTGACCCGGACCTCGGCGCCGGGCAGCCGGTCCCCGTAGGCCCAGGAGGAGACCGTGCGCCCGCCGCCCAGATCCAGGCGGGCCGGGGTCGCGGTGAGCGAGACCTTCCGTACGGGACCGGAGCCCCGCTCGGCCTCGGCCGCCGCGACCTCCTTGCCGTCGGGCGAGACGAAACGGTCGCCGGTCTTCGCGCCGGAGGCCGTACCGGCTGACGTGTCCCCCAAACAGGCGGCGAGAACTCCCGTACCGGCCAGGGCGATTCCGGCGCCGAGCACGGCGCGGCGGGTGTGCTGTGCGGACATGACTGAGTGCACCTCAAGGAAGTCGGTGTGCTGAAGGAGGGCGGAGGTGTACGCCCGCTCCTAGACGCGCAGTACCGACAACGTGGCGAGAACGGTCTTGCGGGGCGGCGGATTCGGCCGGGGGAGCCGGGGCGTCCGCACCGCGGCCACCCCGCCGGAGCGCGGACCCCCGCGGCGCGGCCCGAGCAGTCCGACGGCGAGCAGGGCCACGGCCCAGGTGCTCAGCACGGCGAGGCAGACGGCCATCGGGTCCATCCCGCTCATCGGCGCCGCACCGGCGGCCGGAGCGGTGTGGGGGAGCGCGGAGGAGAGCACGGGGGTGGGGTCCGGGGCCGCGTGGTCTCCGTGCGGCGCCGTCGCCGAGGCCCCGGGCGGTGGGTGCTCGGCGGGATGGCCGACCGTGTGCATGGTGGCGATCCCGAACAGCAGCGCGACGAACAGCAGCCACTGCCCGAACCTCGTGCTTCTCTGCCGCTCCACGCCCGCCAGCTTACCCCTACCGGGTATATGAGCCGTGGCCCGACATTCCCTTCGCCAGGGGTGCCGGGTCACGGCTGTCACGGGGGCGCGTCAGCCGCGCGAGTAGACCTTCTCCGCCCAGCCGGCGATCTGTTCGTCCGAGAGGTGCAGCGCCAGATCGGCTTCGCTGATCATGCCGATCAGCTTCTTGTTCTCGATCACGGGGAGGCGGCGGATCTGGTGCTGCTGCATCTCCTCCAGCACCGCTTCGACACCCGCGTCCGCGTCGATCCAGCGCGGCGTGCCCTGGGCGAGGTCGCCCGCGGTCACCTTCGACGGGTCGTGGCCCATCGCCACACAGTCGACCACGATGTCGCGGTCGGTGAGGATGCCGATCATGCGGTCCTGTTCACCGTTGGCCGAGATGGGCAGCGCGCCCACCTTGTGGTGGCGCATCATCTGCGCCGCGCGGTCGAGCGTCTCGTGGGCCGGGATCCACTCGACCCCGGTGTGCATGATGTCTTTGGCGGTCGTCATGAAGGGTTTCCTCCTGCGTGCCGGTGGGCACTGGCGTACGGCCCCGAGCGCACCCATCGTCGTGGGGGCGCCCGGGGCACGCGACCGCTGCGACCCGTTCGGGTGGGCGGCCCCGCACCTCAGGGGCGGGGCTTCGCTCCCCTGGCCGCCAGCATGTCCGCCATCAGGTCCAGCTCGGACCGCTGGGCGTCGGCCATGCCCTGGGCGAGCCGCTTCTCGACCTTCACCGTGCACAGGCCGGCGCAGCCGCGGGCCATGTCGACCCCGCCCTTGTGGTGGTCGGTCATCAGCTGGAGATAGAGGACCTCGGCCTGCCTGCCGTCGGCGGCGCGGAGCCGGTCGAGCTCGGACCTGGTGGCCATACCGGGCATGAGGGCCCCGTCGTGGGCGGTGAACCCCGGGCCCCCGGCCCCCGCCGTGCCACCCATGCCGTGACCGCCGTGGCCTTCGTGACCACCGGCCATCCAGTGCATCGGCGGCTGCCCGTCCGGGGCGGTCTTCGGCAGTTCCCACAGATCCAGCCAGCCGAGCAGCATGCCCCGCTGATTGGCCTGGGTGTTGGCGATGTCGTACGCGAGACGCCTTACGTCCTCGTCGCGCGTACGGTCACGCACGATGAAGGACATCTCCACGGCCTGCTGATGGTGGACGGCCATGTCGCGGGCGAAGCCGGCGTCGGCCGACAGCGCCGAGGGTGGCGAGGCCACGCCCGCCCCCTCGGACGCCCCGTCGGACGCCCCGTCGCCCCGTGCGGAGGCGACCGTCGCCGCGCCCGCGAACAGCAGGGCCAGAACGACGGCGGAGCCCGCCACCCACCGGGTGCGCCGCGTACGCCGCGCGCTCTCGTCCGCCGGCTCCGCGCCGGTTCCGGGTTCCCGCGTCACCCGGCGGCTCCGATCCCGCCCGTGCAGGGGGCGCCGGGCTCGGGTGTCTGCGGGCCCTGGACGTACTTCGCGAAGAACTGGGCCACCCGCCGGTCGTCGGCACTGTCCACCGTGACCTGCTTGCCCCAGGCGCTCAGCATGATCGCCCCGGCCTGGCCCTCGTACGGACTCATCAGCGAGTACGGGGTGCTGTCGACGCGGCTCGCGAGCTTGCGCACATCGGCGTCGGCGGCCTTGCCGTTGTACGTCACCCAGACCGAACCGTGTTCGAGGGAGTGCACCGCGTTGACGTCGGGGACGGCCTTCTCGTATACGACGCCGTCGCAGTTCAGCCACGCCTGGTTGTGGTCACCGCCGACCGGCGGCTTCATCGTGTACGCCACCTCGCCCGCGACGTGGTTGCGGGTCAGCTTCTTCGCGTCCCAGGACTTCTCGTCCTTGATGGGCTCGGCCGCCAGTCCCGCCTTGTCCTCCGCGGGCGGCTTGGCGTCCTCCGCGACCGCGCCCGACGGCTTCTCCCGCGCCTCGGACCTGTCCAGCACGAGGTACGAGCCGAAGCCCACCAGACCGGCGACGACCAGGGTGCTCAGCGCTATGGCGACGATCCGGTTGCGGCGGTCGCGCGTGCGGTCGGCGTCGCGCATCTGATCGATGCGGGTCCTGCGGTCGAAGCTCATGTCGGCCAGTCCTTCTGCGAAGGGGTGAGAGGAGGAAATCAGGTCCAGAAACGGGCATGCGGGGGACCGTCGCGAAGCCGCGGACCCCCTTGCACGCCTTGGGCGCCGATCGTAGTGGGTGGCCGAGTGCTCTCTCTCACACCGAGTGCGTAATCTGGGTGAAATCCCGGGTCGTGATACTGGAGTTCCTCCCCTACCCCGGGCGGTGGTGCACAGACCGTCTGAACTGCAAGGATGTGGCTATGGACAAGCAGCAGGAATTCGTCCTCAGGACACTCGAGGAGCGCGACATCCGCTTCGTACGGCTGTGGTTCACCGATGTCCTCGGGTTCCTCAAGTCCGTCGCCGTCGCCCCCGCGGAGCTGGAGCAGGCGTTCGACGAGGGCATCGGCTTCGACGGCTCGGCCATCGAGGGATTCGCCCGGGTGTACGAATCGGACATGATCGCCAAGCCCGACCCCGGCACGTTCCAGATCCTTCCCTGGCGTGCGGAGGCACCCGGCACGGCCCGGATGTTCTGCGACATCCTCATGCCGGACGGTTCGCCGTCCTTCGCCGACCCGCGCTATGTGCTCAAGCGCATCCTCGCCAAGACCTCCGACCTGGGCTTCACCTTCTACACCCACCCGGAGATCGAGTTCTTCCTGCTGAAGAACAAGCCGCTCGACGGCACCCGGCCCACGCCCGCCGACAACTCCGGCTACTTCGACCACACCCCGCAGAACGTCGGCATGGACTTCCGCCGCCAGGCGATCACGATGCTCGAATCGATGGGCATCTCGGTGGAGTTCAGCCACCACGAGGGCGCCCCCGGCCAGCAGGAGATCGACCTCCGTTACGCGGACGCGCTCTCCACCGCCGACAACATCATGACCTTCCGCCTGGTCATGAAGCAGGTCGCGCTGGAGCAGGGCGTGCAGGCGACCTTCATGCCGAAGCCGTTCTCGGACTACCCGGGCTCGGGCATGCACACCCACCTCTCGCTCTTCGAGGGCGACCGCAACGCGTTCTACGAGTCCGGCTCCGAGTACCAGCTCTCCAAGGTGGGCCGCTCCTTCATCGCCGGCCTGCTGAAGCACGCCGCCGAGATCTCCGCCGTCACCAACCAGTGGGTCAACTCCTACAAGCGCATCTGGGGCGGCTCCTCGCGCGCCGCGGGCGCCGGCGGCGAGGCCCCCTCGTACATCTGCTGGGGCCACAACAACCGCTCCGCCCTGATCCGCGTCCCCATGTACAAGCCCGGCAAGACCGGCTCGGCCCGCGTCGAGGTCCGCTCCATCGACTCCGGCGCCAACCCCTACCTGACGTACGCGGTGCTGCTCGCCGCGGGCCTCAAGGGCATCGAGGAGGGCTACGAACTCCCGGCCGGCGCCGACGACGACGTCTGGGCCCTGTCCGACGCCGAGCGCCGTGCCATGGGCATCGAACCGCTCCCGCAGAACCTCGGCGAGGCGATCGCCCTCATGGAGAAGAGCGAACTGGTCGCCGAGACGCTCGGCGAGCACGTCTTCGACTTCTTCCTCCGCAACAAGAAGCAGGAGTGGGAGGAGTACCGCAGCGAGGTCACGGCCTTCGAGCTGAAGAACCTCCTGCCGGTGCTGTAACCGCAGCTCAGCAGGTGGGGGCCGGGGCCACGTCGGTGGCCCCGGGGCCCCAGGGCAGATGGCGCAGGACGCCGGGCTTCGTGGTCTTCTCCGCGCCGCCCGGCTTCTCGTCCTTCGCCTTCCTGTTTCCGGTGGCGGGTGCCACCCGGACCGTGACGCCCTTCGCGTCCACCGCGACGAGTTCCCCGCAGACCGGGCCGGCCTGGGTCCGTACGGTCACGAGCTGGACGTCCGGCTTCTTCTCCTCGGCGGCGGGCGCCGTCCAGGTGAGCAGTACGGCCGACGCCACCGCGATGACGCCGATCGCGGTCGCCCAGCAGACGAAGCGGATGTGGCGGACGATGCGCTTGCGTTCCTCCGTCTCCCAGTCGAGCAGGCGCACGGCATCGGGGTACGCCAGATGGTCCCCCGGCTTCCCGTGCGCGGCGGACACCGCGGCGAACGCGGCGGCCAGCAGGCCCACGAAGGCGCACACCAGGAGGGCGGTCACCGCCACGCGGTAGCCCGAGGTGAGCTCGGTGACGTTGTCACGGCCCTTGAGGATCAGGACCGCGGTCAGCAGGCCCGTGGCCAGGGTGAGGAAGTTGCGCCATCCCTCGGCCTGGCGGCGCGCGATGTCCAGCTGTACGTCCACCATCTCGTGGAGCCGCGCGTCGGCACGGTCCAGCTGGTCCGTCGTGTACCGGTCGGCCCCGCTCACGGGGTACCCGCCGGCGGGCGCACCGCGGTCCAGGAGCGGCCGCATCCGCCCTTCTCCTGGGCGTCACCGGGGTGCGGGTACGGACACTGGCACACCATGTACGTCTCCTCGGGGCCCATGCGGTCGGCCTTCGCCGGGCCTCCGGGACCTTTGGTCACGCCGACCTGGATCTGGACCGGAGGCTCGTAGCTGGTCTCGCCCTTGCAGTGGGGGCAGTCGCCGCGGACGATCAGGTTCTCGCCGGTGAACTCCCAGGCGAAGCCGGTGACCTTGGTGGGGTGCTTGCGTCGCAGATAGCGCACATTCGCGTCATGATCCGGCATGGGCCGATGCTCCTTCTCCGGTGGTGGGCACGGGTTCCGGCGGCAGCCGGAGGCCGAAGAGTTCCGCGTAGTCCTGGAGCCGGTCACGTACCTCCGCGGCCGTCAGCTCCGTCTCCTCCTGCGCCAGCAGGAGGTGGTCCTCGGACACGTCGCCGCACAGGGCGGGTGCGCGGCCGGTGAACCGGGTGGTCAGGATGATGACGTCGCGCCAGTCCGGCATCCGGGTGGTGGCGGGTTCGGGGAACGGGATGTCCACGCCGATGCCCCGGAAGCGCAGCAGCCGCCGGTACGCCGTCCGTACGTCGGTGTCGAGGCGGGCCGCCGTGATCACCAGGGAGAGCGGACTCAGGGTCCAGGAGTGGTGCAGCGCCTGGGGCGGCAACGCCTCCCACACCTCCTGCTCGGGTGCCTCGTCCCCGTCCGGGAGGATCGCGTCCGCCGCGACGGGCAGCCCGGGGGCGCCGAGCGGCCGGTAGGCGTGGAGTGCTGCGGCGGCCCGGTGTACGGGGAGCCGGCAGTCGCGGGCGAAGATGCGGAGGTCGGTGCCGGTGAACGCCTGCTTCCACCGCACCTGGCGCCGCTGGATCAAGGCGTCGTAGACGGTCAGGTCGGGCTTGAGATCGGCCGCCTCGTCCGGCACCTGTGCGACCTCCAGACCGAACGGGGCCACGACCAGGCGGAGTTCGTCCGCCGTCCGGCCCAGACTTCGTGATGCCTGCGCCGCGAGGCTCATCAGATGGGGTATCGAGACGAGGTCGGCCCGACGGTCCGGGGCGATGGGGAACGTCTCGGCGCTGTTGCCGTGGCGCCCGGACATGGACCGTCGTCTGGTCGACAGTTCGCGCGGGAACTCGCTGAGGACCTCCGAGGGGCTGAGCCGTGCCGCCCGCAGCCCCGCTGCGGTCAGCAGTCCCAGATCGGCGAACAACCGGAGCGTCGCCGGGGAAGTGTCCGTCTCCGGTTCCTCGCGGCTCGCTGTCTCGATGATCGCCGTGAGCACTTCCCACGCCGAGGCACCGGTACGCGGGTGATGCGGCAGCGCGGCGAACCACCGGGGGGCTACGACGGACGCCAGCTCCCCGGGTTCGACGATCGGCAGGCCCAGCTCGGACGCCGCGGGCGACAGTTGCTCGGCGACGCGGCCCACCGTCTCCTGGCGCATGGCCGAGACCTGGGCCAGGTGGAAGAGGGTGACCTGTTCCACGAAGGCGGTACCGCTCCTCAGCTCGGTGGAGAGGCCCGCGAGGTCCCACTGCTTCAGAGGGGCGGGCAGCGGACCGCCGGTGGACCGGAACCCGAGCGGGGCGAAACGGCGCACTATCGCCTCGATCTCCGCCGGGTCCATTGACGACTGCCAGGAGCGCCGGGCGATGTCCTGGGGAGTCACTCGGGAGGGCAGGGGGCGGGTGTACACGTCTCCCCTCCTGCTCGCGCTGCCGATCAGTGCGCGTACCTCGGAGACTTCCACCACGTGCGTCGTCAGTTCACCCAGGGGGAGGGGGCGGGGAACCCGGGGGTCGATGAGGCTCAGTTCCTTCCACAGCTCCATCAGCTCGCCCAGTGGCCGGCGCTCGTCCAACGACTCGATGAGCAGGATGTTCCGTAGTCTTTCGGTGGTATCGGTCGCTCCTGAGCCCCGGTCGGGCAGCGCCTTGGTGAACTTCCCGAAGAGCTGTCGCCGGACGCGCAGGAGCTGAGGAACTGCCCGAGCCGGTCGACGATGTTGGACTTGGTGGTGTCGTCCTCGGTGTCGAGCACGGTGATCATGTCGTGTGCGTACCCGGAGCCGGTCAGGGCGGCCTGCAGCCGTTCGGTGTCGCGCGGGGCGAATCCGAGCGGGACGAACTCGCCCTTCGTCGGGGCCGCGCGTTCCAGCCGGGGCTGGCCCGGCACCGCGATGAGCAGCGCGCGCCGCTGACCGGTGCCCATGGTTCTGCTGTTGCGCATTCCCCCAAGTCCCCTTCCCCCGCAAGAGAGCCAGGCGGAGATTATGTCAGGGCAGGATGCGGGCCAGATCAGTTGCGGCCCGCTGGACGGGCCGGAACCGGGCGCGGACAATGGAGCCCTATCGGACGGGGGATACATATGACCGAAGTGCTCGCACTTCTCGGCACGTTGTTCGCACTGATCGTGTTTCTGGTCATCAAGGTGAGTCTTCGAACGCGGCGCCGCACACAGAATTTCGACGGCCTGGAGATCGAACGTCACCACAGCGCGGAGATCCGGGAGACCCGGGCGGCCAACACCTCGATAGCGGTCCACAACCGCTTCATCGACGGTGGCCGCGACTACCGGGCGCCCCGGCGCTGACCCTCCGCCCCAGGGCCCGCACCGCTCGTCAGGCCCTGGGGTAGGGTGAGGCCACCCCGTACGGGGACGTACTTCAGGAGGTGAGACCCATTACCGCTGTATCAGGCTGGGTGCTCCCTTCCGACGATCGCGTGGTCGACCCGACATAGACGATCGCGGAGCGCCCATCGGCTTTTCCGAAAGGCTCCGCTTCATGTCGGTTTCCGTGTCACCGCTCTCGCTTTCCTCGATCGTCACCACCCTCCGCGCCGCCGGCTGTGTCTTCGCCGAGGACGAGGCCGCACTTCTCCTCTCCACCGCCGACACCCCGGCCGTCCTGGCCGCCATGGTCGAACGCCGTGTCGCCGGTCTGCCCCTGGAACACGTCCTCGGCTGGGCCGAGTTCTGCGGACTGCGCGTCCACGTCGGCCCGGGCGTCTTCGTGCCCCGCCGCCGCACCGAGTTCCTGGTCCAGCAGGCCATGGGCCTCACCCCGGCCCCGTCCGTGGTCGTCGACCTCTGCTGCGGATCGGGGGCGCTCGGGGCCGCCCTGGCAGCGGCGCTGGAGGGGGTCGAGCTGCACGCCGCCGATGTCGAACCGGCGGCCGTACGGTACGCCCGGCGCAATGTCGGCGATCTCGGCCAGGTCTACGAGGGCGACCTCTTCGCACCCCTGCCGGATTCCCTGCGCGGACGCGTCGACGTCCTGCTCGCGAACGTGCCGTACGTACCGACCGGCGACGTCGAACTGCTGCCCGCCGAGGCGCGTGTCCACGAACCGCGCGTGGCACTCGACGGCGGCGGCGACGGACTCGACATCATGCGCCGGGTGGCCGCGGAGGCGCCGCGGTGGCTGGCGCCTGGCGGCAGCCTGCTCGTCGAGACGAGCGAGCGTCAGGCGGCGCGGGCGGAGGAGGCCGTGGGAAGCGGCGGGTTGATCCCCCGGGTGGTCACCTCCGAGGAGCTGTACGCCACGGTCGTGATCGGCACCAGGCCGGCGCACTGACCCCGGTCCGCCCCTGAGGCATCAGACCGGCGCACTGACCCCCGGTCCGCCCCTGAGGTGTCAGGCCGGCGGCCGGGAGTCAGGTGAAGCGCCACCGCGTCTGGCCGTACGGCTCGCCCTTCGCGAAGCCGAAGGCCGTGCGCGGGGCCACCGCGAAGACCACGGCCCGGCCGCCGGCCCCGGTGAAGGACGCCCCGTCCCGGACCTCGAAGTGCCACTCGGCGCCGTATTTCGCCTCCCAGGCGGCGGCCAGCCGGGTGAGGACGTCCTTGTCCGTCACCTGGTCCGCCCGGCCCTCGATCACCAGGTCGAAGCCCTCGCCCAGTGCGTTGGCACCCGTGGTCAGCACGACCTCGGGGTTGGCGAGCAGATTCTGTGCCTTGCGTTCGGCCGGGCCCGTGCAGAAGTGCAGGGCGCCGTCCGCCCAGACCCCGATCAGCGGGGTGACGTGCGGGCGGCCGTCCGGGCGGACCGTGGACAGCCAGTACAGCTCGGCCTCCGCGAGCAGCGCGGCGGCTTCCTGCCACGTGCGGGCCTCGGCGCCCTCGCTGCTGTAGCGGGCGTCCAGCTCGGTGACCGGGTCGTTCTCGGGCATGGCGGACCTCCTGTTTCCTTCATCGTGCCCCTGAAGTGCGGACTCCGCCGCCGCTCCGGATTCATCGGTGCCCGGCTAGGCTCGACCCGCGGGTACATGACGGTCGGCGGGCAGGAGAGCGCGGGATGACGACGGTGCCGGGGCGCAGAAGCAGTATGTTCACCCGACTGCTGCGGCACGGTTTCACCGACCCCTCAGCCGCCGAACGGCTGCTGGAGCTCGACGCCCTCTCCTCCGTACGGTCCGATCCCGTCCTCTTCGAAGCGCTGGGCGCGACCGCCGACCCCGATCTGGCGCTGCGCGGCCTCGTCCGGCTGGTCGAGGCGGAGGACGCCGACGAGCGGCAGAGGCTGCTGGACACGCTGGTCACCGCCAAGCCCCTCCGCGACCGGCTCCTCGGCGTCCTCGGTGCCTCGGAAGCGCTCGGGGACCACCTGGCGCGCCACCCGCGCGACTGGCAGGCGCTCGTCACGTACGAGGCCACCGACCTGCACCCGGGGGTGGCCGAATTCGAGCACGGGCTCGCCGACGCCGTCGACCCGGACTCGCTGCGGGTCGCCTACCGCCGCTGCCTGCTGGCCATTGCGGCACGTGACGTGTGCGGCACCATCGATGTCGCCGAGACCGCCGCCGAACTGGCCGACCTGGCGACGGCCACCCTGCGTGCGGCGCTCGCCATCGCCCGTACGGCCACGCCCGCCGACGCCGCCCTGTGCCGGGTCGCCGTCATCGCGATGGGCAAGTGCGGCGGCCACGAACTGAACTACGTCTCCGACGTCGACGTGATCTTCGTGGGTGAGCCCGTCGACGGCGTCGAGGAGAGCCGGGCGGTGCCGGCCGCCACCCGGCTGGCCGCGCACATGATGCGGATCTGCTCCGACACGACCGTCGAGGGCACCATCTGGCCGGTCGATGCCAACCTCCGCCCCGAGGGCCGCAACGGCCCCCTCGTCCGGACGCTCTCCTCGCACCTCGCGTACTACCAGCGCTGGGCGAAGACCTGGGAGTTCCAGGCGCTGCTGAAGGCCCGGCCGGTCGCCGGTGACCCGGAGCTGGGCGCCGAGTACGTCGAGGCGGTCTCGCCGCTGGTGTGGCAGGCCGCCGACCGGGACAACTTCGTCGCCGACGTGCAGAAGATGCGCCGCCGTGTCGTCGCCACCATCCCGGCCGACCGTGTCGACCGTGAGCTCAAACTCGGCCCCGGCGGATTGCGGGACGTCGAGTTCGCCGTCCAGCTGCTCCAGCTCGTGCACGGCCGCAGCGACGCGAGCCTGCACAGCGGTTCGACGCTGGAGGCCCTGCGGGCGCTCGCCGAAGGCGGCTACGTGGGGCGCGTCGACGCCGCACAGTTCGACGAGGCGTACCGCTTCCTGCGCGCCATGGAGCACCGCATCCAGCTCTACCGGCTGCGCCGCACCCATCTCGTACCCGAGGACGAGGCGGACCTGCGCAGGCTCGGCCGCTCCCTCGGGATGCGTACGGACCCGGTCGCCGAGCTCAACAAGGCGTGGCGGCGCCACGCGTCCGTCGTGCGCCGGCTGCACGAGAAGCTCTTCTACCGGCCACTGCTGGACGCCGTGGCCCAGCTGGCACCCGCTGAGTCCCGGCTCAGCGCGAAGGCCGCCGGCATCCGGCTCGAAGCCCTCGGTTACGCCGACCCGATCGCGGCCCTGCGCCACCTGGAGGCGCTGTCGTCCGGGGTGTCGCGCAAGGCGGCGATCCAGCGCACGCTGCTGCCGGTGCTGCTCGGCTGGTTCGCGGACTCCGCCGACCCGGACGCCGGGCTGCTGGGCTTCCGCAAGGTCTCGGACGCGCTGGGCAAGACCCCCTGGTACCTGCGGCTCCTGCGCGACGAGGGGGCGGCGGCGGAGAACCTCGCCCGCGTCCTGTCGGCCGGGCGCCTCGCCCCGGACCTGCTGCTGCGCGCCCCGGAGGCCGTCGCGATCCTCGGTGACCCGGAGGGCCTGAAGCCGCGCACCCGTGACCACCTGGAGCAGGAGGTGCTGGCGGCGGTGGGGCGGGCCGAAGGCGCCGAGTCCGCCGTCGCCGTGGTGCGTGGCGTACGGCGCCGGGAGCTGTTCCGGACGACCGCCGCCGACATCATCCGGTCCTACGGTACGGAGGAGAGCCCCGCCGAACAGGACCTGGGGGCACTCGTGGACCGGGTCGGCTCCGCGGTCTCCGACCTGAACGCCGCCACCCTGTCGGGTGCTCTGCGGGCCGCCGTGCGCGAGCGCTGGGGGGACACACTGCCCACCCGTTTCGCGGTGATCGGCATGGGCCGCTTCGGGGGGCACGAGCTGGGGTACGGCTCCGACGCCGACGTACTGTTCGTCCACCAACCGCGTGAGGGCGTGAGCGACCAGGAGGCCTCCCGGGCCGCCGACACCGTCGTATCCGAGATGCGCCGACTGCTCCAACTGCCCACGGCTGACCCGCCGTTGCTGATCGACGCCGATCTGCGGCCGGAGGGCAAGAGCGGACCGATGGCGCGCACCCTGAAGTCGTACGAGGCGTATTACCGGCGATGGGCGCTGGTCTGGGAGAGCCAGGCGCTGCTGCGGGCCGAACCGGTCGCGGGGGACGCGGAGTTGGGGCGCGACTTCATCGAGCTGATCGATCAGCTGCGGTATCCGATGGAGGGCCTGGGGGACGACGCCGTCCGTGAGATCCGCCGGCTCAAGGCCCGGATGGAGTCCGAGCGCATGCCGCGCGGAGCCGATCCGACGCTGCACGCGAAGCTGGGGCGCGGCGGGCTCAGCGACGTGGAGTGGACCGTGCAGCTGTTGCAGATGCAGCACGGCTGGGTCGAGCCGGGGCTGCGGACGACGCGTACGCGGGAGGCGCTGGCCGCGGCGTGTGCGGCCGGGCTGATCCCGACGGAGGACGCCCAGACGCTGGACGAGGCGTGGGTGCTGGCGACGCGGGTGCGCAACGCGGTGATGCTGGTGCGGGGGCGGCCGGGCGACACGTTTCCCTCGAACCCGCGGGAACTCACGGCGGTGGGGCGGTACCTGGGGTACGAGCCGGGGCATGTCGGCGACATGCTGGACGACTATCGGCGCGTTACGCGGCGGGCTCGGGCGGTGATGGAGGAGCGGTTCTACGGGGCGTGAGGGTTGTGGCCGGTTCGGCCCGTGCCGGGGGCTCCGCCCCCGGGCACCCGGCTCCTCAAACGCCGGAGGGGCTGGAATCGGGCCCCGGTCTCCTCAGGCGTCGGAGGGGCTGGATCTGGCGCTGAGTCCGGCGAGTCCGGCCCGGCAGTGTGCCATGAACGCCTCCAGGGCCAGGTCGAACGCCGCGTCCGCCCGTGCCGGCCCCACCGCCGCCAGTGCCTCCGTCAGGCGAGGAGTCGCCAGGACGTCCGACGGCTCCCACATCGCTTCCGGGGCCGCCAGGTCCAGCGCCGATCCCAGCACCAGGCCCTCGTCCTCGCCCGCCGCCTGCGGCGCACCAAACCCCAGGTGTACGCCGGTTTCGCCGCCGAGCCCGACGAGGCCCCGCACCCCGCCCCCGCCGTTCCCGCCCCCTCCACCACCGTCTAAGGAGCCCCACCGTGCCCGCAGCCGACCTCCTCCTCACCGGAGCACGCGTCCGCACCCTCGACCCGGCCCGGCCGGAGGCCACCGCGGTGGCCGTCACGGACGGGGTGATCACCGCGGTCGGGGACGCCGAGGGACTGCGGGAGCTGCGCGGTGGCGGCCCGGAGCTGGCCGAGGTCGCGGACGGCGGTGAGGTCGGCTCCGGTGGCCATGTCCAGGCTCATGACCGGGTGGCTGTGGGCGTCGGCCAGGCCAGGGGTGAGGGTGGCCCCGGTCAGGTCGACGGTCTCCGTTCCCGGAAGGCCGGCGTCACCGGGCCGCGCGCCTTCAGCCAGCGCTCCACCGTCGTCTGCGACCTCGACGGACGCCCCACCGGCCATCTGATCGAGCACGCCGCGATGGACCTGGTGGCGGAGCTGCTGCCTCCGTACCGGCGCTGCTCACCGCCGTGGAGGACGTGACGGACCTGCCGGTACGGCTCAGGCTCGCCCCCTGGTGCATGCCCGGCGTGGACAAGGAGGCCCTGGACGAGCTGGTGCGGCTCCAGAGCGAGGCCGGGCGGCTCTGGAGGGTCGGCGGGGTGCAGTTCTTCATGGACGGCACCGTCGAGGGCGGTACCGCCTGGCTGGAGCACGCCGACTGCCACGGTCAGGGCCTGGAGGCGTTCTGGCCGGACCCGGCGGCGTACACCGAGGCCGTCCACCACCTGCACCGCGCCGGGGTCGGCACCGCCACCCACGCCATCGGCGACGCGGCCGTGCGGCACGTCCTGGACACCGTCGAGGCGCTGGGGGAGAGCGGCAGGCTCCGGCACCGTATCGAGCACATCGAGACCGTGCCGCACGCCCTGGCCGCCCGGCGCTGGGCTCGGACTGGCCGATCGCGCACTACGACGTTCGCCAGGTGCTCGCCACGGCGCGGCTGCGGCGGCTCCCCGGCGCGTACGACACCGAGCCGGTCACCGCGGAGCAGGCGCTCACGGGGCTGATGGCCCTGGAGGGCAGCACCTCGCACGCGGCGGTGGCCGCCGGGGAGCAGTCGTACGCGGGCCGCATCGCCCCGGGCTACCGGGCGGACCTGACCGCCTTCGGCCTGGACCCGGTGGAGGCGCCCGCCGACGAGCTGGGGGAGGCACCGGTACGTCTGACCGTCACCGGTGGCCGCGTCACGCACCGCTCCTGACCGTGTCCGGCGCCGGTCTCCCGGCGCCGGACCTCAGTCGCGGGAGGGGCCGGACTTCGCCGTCGCCGCCCTCGTGGACAACGCCCCCAGCCGTCCCCGGCCGGTGGGCACCAGCTTCGGGAGGCGGTGCGGCAGCGAGCCGTACCAGGCGAACGACACCGCGTAACCGAACGCCAGGCAGGCCATGCCGCCCACCGCGTCCAGCCAGAAATGGTTGGCCGTCGCCACGATCACGACCAGGGTGGCCGTCGGGTAGAGCAGCCCCAGGATGCGCGCCCAGGGCGCCGAGGCCAGCGCGAAGATGGTCAGACCGCACCACAGCGACCAGCCGATGTGCATCGACGGCATCGCCGCGTACTGGTTCGACATGTTCTTGAAGTTGCCCGAGGCCATCGAGCCCCAGGTCTGGTGCAGCAGCACGGTGTCGATGAAACTCCCGCCGTTCATCAGGCGGGGCGGTGCCAGGGGGTACAGGTAGTAACCGAGCAGGGCGACGCCCGTGGTCGCGAAGAGCACCAGTCTGGTCGCGGCGTAGCGCCCCGGATGCCTGCGGAACAGCCAGACGAGCACACCGATGGTCACGACGAAGTGCAGTGTCGCGTAGTAGTAGTTCATCGACACGATCAGCCATGTCACCGAGTTGACGGTCCGGTTGACCGTCTCCTCGAAGGCGATGCCCATGGCCTTCTCGGCCGACCAGATCCAGTCGGCGTTGCGCAGGGCCGCGGCCCGCTGCTCCGGTACGGCGTTGCGCACCAGCGAGTACAGCCAGTAACTCACGGCGATCAGCAGGATCTCGAACCAGAGCCGTGGCCGACGGGGTGAGCGCATCGACCGCAGTCTCGTCGACGCGCTGTTCCGCTTCGCCTCGGGCGCTGCCTCGTCGGCAATGGGTGACGCGGTGGCCGCCGTCCGGCCTTCCTGTGTTTTCACTTGCGATTCACCCATAGGCGCAGAGTCTGCCAGATACGTCCCACACTCCCCGATCATCCTCCGGTCGGGACCCGGTTGCACACCCTGCACCTTACGAGCGGGCCGGAGCGGCCGGATCGGGCCCGGGGCCGGACGCCGTCGAGCCGCGAACCACCAGTTCAGGCATGAAGACGAACTCGCTGTGCGGGGCGGGCGTCCCGCCGATCTCTTCCAGCAGCGTGCGCACCGCGGCCTGGCCCATCGCCGTGACCGGCTGCCGGATCGTGGTCAGCGGCGGATCGGTGAACGCTATGAGCGGCGAATCGTCGTATCCCACCACCGACAGATCGCGCGGCACCTCCCGCGACAGCCTGCGGGCCGCCCGGATCGCACCGAGCGCCATCATGTCGCTCGCGCACACCACCGCGGTGCAGCCGCGCTCCATCAGCGCCGAGGCGGCCGCCTGGCCGCCCTCCAGCGTGTACAGAGAGTGCTGGATCAACTCCTCGACCTCGTCCGCGGTGAGGCCGAGCTGCTCCCGCATCGTGGCGTGGAAACCCTCGATCTTGCGGAGTACCGGGACGAAGCGCTTGGGGCCCACCGCCAGGCCGATCCGCTGGTGTCCCAGCGAGACGAGGTGCGTCACCGCGAGCCGCATCGCGGCCCGGTCGTCGGGGGAGATGAACGGGGCCTGGACCTTGGGCGAGAAACCGTTGACGAGAACGAAGGGGACGCCCTGTGCGCGCAGTTGTTCGTAGCGCTGCATATCGGCCGAGGTGTCGGCGTGCAGTCCCGAGACGAAGATGATGCCCGAGACGCCCCGGTCGACGAGCATCTCCGTCAGTTCGTCCTCGGTGGAGCCGCCGGGAGTCTGGGTCGCCAGCACGGGGGTGTACCCCTGCCGCGTCAGCGCCTGGCCGATGACCTGGGCCAGCGCCGGGAAGATCGGGTTCTCCAGCTCGGGCGTGATGAGACCGACGAGACCGGCGCTGCGCCTGCGCAGACGCACGGGGCGTTCGTAGCCCAGGACGTCGAGCGCGGCGAGGACGGATTCGCGGGTGCCAGCGGCAACACCGGGCTTGCCGTTCAGTACACGGCTGACCGTAGCTTCGCTGACCCCCGCCTGAGTTGCGATATCGGCAAGCCGTGCGGTCATGAAAGGGGACTGTACCGGGCCTGTGTCGGATTGCCCACCGTGTGCGGGAATCGGCCGCGCGGGCCGTTCCGGGGCCGTGGAATCGGGGGCATTCGGCCTTCCCGCAGCAATATCTTGCAAGGTCTTGCGAGCACCGTTCGCAGATCGCAGTCGGATAGTCGCACTGTGCGCACACCGGGTGTGGCCTGGGATGGACAGGGGTACGACGCTCTCGTCAAGGGCCCTGACGGCAACCTTGAGGACACGCGGATGTAACGATCCCCGGACCTTGCAGAAATCTTCCGCAAGGTCTTTCGGTCGTCTTTCATCCTTGTTACGTTCACGTCGACCCGGCGCCGCGACGGAGCGGTACGGCAGTTGAAGGAGTTCAGATGCGACGTGGCATAACGGCCACCGCCCTGGTTGCGGCCCTGGCGCTCGCGGCGACCGCCTGCGGCAGCGACGACAAGTCCGACGGCAGCAAGAGCTCGGGAGAGCTCTCCGGCACGGTGACCTGGTGGGACACCTCCACCGTCGGCAGCGAGGACAAGGTCTTCAAGAAGCTGGCCGAGGGCTTCGAGAAGAAGCACCCGAAGGTCGACGTCAAGTACGTCAACGTGCCGTTCGGTGAGGCGCAGAACAAGTTCAAGAACGCGGCCCAGGCCGGCGCGGGCGCCCCCGACGTGATCCGCTCCGAGGTCGCCTGGACGCCGGAGTTCGCCGACCTCGGCTACCTGGCTCCGCTCGACGGCACCACCGCGCTGAAGGACCAGGACGACTTCCTCAAGCAGGCCGCCGCGTCCACCCAGTACAAGGACAAGACGTACGCGGTGCCGCAGGTCATCGACTCCATGGGCGTCTTCTACAACAAGAAGATCTTCAAGGAGGCCGGTGTCGAGGTCCCGGCGTCGATCGACGACCTGAAGACCGTCTCGAAGAAGATCAAGGACAAGACCGGCAAGACCGGCCTCTACCTGCGCGGCGACGACGCGTACTGGTTCCTGTCCTTCCTGTACGGCGAGGGCGGCGACCTGGTCAGCGCGGCCGACAAGTCCGTCACCGTCGACCAGCCCGAGGGCGTCAAGGCCTTCGAGGTCGTCAAGGACCTCGTCGACTCCGGCGCGGCCAAGACCGACGCCACCGACGGCTGGGAGAACATGCAGTCGTCGTTCAAGGACGGCAAGGTCGCCATGATGATCAACGGCCCCTGGGCCGTGGCCGACACGCTCGCCGGCAATGAGTTCAAGGACAAGACGAACCTGGGCATCGCCCCGGTCCCGGCCGGCTCCGCCGGTCAGGGCGCTCCGCAGGGCGGCCACAACCTCGCCGTCTACGCGGGCTCCAAGAACCTCGACGCCTCCTACGCCTTCGTCGAGTACATGACGTCCGTGGAGACCCAGGCGCAGACCGCCGGTGAGCTGAACCTGCTGCCGACCCGCACCTCCGCGTACGCCAAGCAGGAGGCCGTGGACAGCGAGATCGTCGGCTTCTTCAAGCCGGTCGTCGAGACCGCCGTCGAGCGCCCCTGGATCCCGGAGACCGGCAGCCTCTTCGCGCCGCTCGTCACCGAGTACACCAAGGTCCTCACCGGCCAGACCACGCCGGAGAAGGCCGCGTCGGCCACCGGCGACTCCTACCGCAAGCTCCTCAAGGGCTGGAAGTAACCCAGGAAGGCAGGCCGGCTGATGGCTGTCCACACCAGCCAGTCGGTGGCGAAGGCCGCGGGCGACGACGTCGCCCGCGGCCGGAGCCGCGGTACTGGTAACCCCCCGCCGCCGCCGGGCAAGGTCCGGCGGGCTCTGTCGACGCACTGGTACGCCTGGACGATGGTCGCCCCCGTCGTCCTCGTGATCGGCGTGATCATCGGCTATCCGCTGGTCCGCGGCATCTACCTGTCCCTGACGGACGCCAACGAGCGCAACGTCGCGCGGTCCATCGGCGTCAACGAAATGCCCGCGACCTACGAGTTCGTGGGCCTGGACAACTACGTCGACGCGCTGACGGGTACCCAGTTCCTCGGCACGCTCGGCTGGACGCTGGTGTGGACGGTCTCCTGCGTGGCCATCACGTTCTCCCTGGGCATGGTCCTCGCCAACATGCTCAACCGCCGGTTCGCCGGGCGCTCCGCCTACCGGATGGCACTCATCCTGCCCTGGGCCATCCCCGGCTTCGTCTCGGTCTTCGCCTGGCGCTTCCTCTACAACGAGGACCGCGGGCTGCTCAACAAGATCCTCGGCGGCGCGGGCATCGACGGCGTGCCGTGGCTCAACGACCCCACCTGGGCCAAGTTCTCCGTCATCGCCGTCAACGTCTGGCTCGGCATCCCGTTCATGATGGTCGCCCTGCTCGGCGGGCTGCAGTCCATACCCTCGGAGCAGTACGAGGCCGCGGAGATGGACGGCGCCACCGCCTGGCAGCGGTTCCGCCACATCACGCTCCCCGGACTGCGCCCGGTCTCGACCACGGTGATCCTGCTCTCCACCATCTGGACCTTCAACATGTTCCCGGTCATCTTCCTGCTGACCCGCGGCGGACCCGGCGAAGCCACCCAGATCCTGGTCACCCAGGCCTACAAATTCTCCTTCGAGATCAGCCCGCGCGACTTCGCGCAGTCCTCCACGTGGGGCGTGCTGATCCTCGTACTCCTGATGCTCTTCGCCGTGGTCTACCGGCGAGTGCTCCGCACGCAGGGAGACAACTGGTGACCACCGTCACGGAAACCTCCGCCCGGCACGCCGTCCGCAAGCCGCGGCAGCGCGGCGACCGCTCCCCGCTCGCCTCCGTGGGCCTGCACCTCACCCTGATCATCGCGTCGGTCGTCGCGGTCTTCCCGGTGCTGTGGGTCCTGCTGACCTCGCTGAAGCCCGCCAAGTACGCGACGACGACGGACTTCTTCAGGGAGACGACGTTCGTCAACTACACGAACCTGATCAAGGACACGGAGTTCCTGAGCTGGTTCGGCAACTCCGTGATCATCGCGGGGCTCTCCACCGTCATCGGTGTCTTCGTCTCCGCCACCACGGGCTACGCGGTCAGCCGCTTCCGTTTCCCCGGCAAGCGCGGGCTGATGTGGACGCTGCTGATCACCCAGATGTTCCCGGTCGCCGTCCTCATCGTGCCGATCTACAACATCATGTCGAACATCGGACTGCTCAATCAGCCCGCCGGTCTCGTCCTGACCTACCTCACCATCTCGGTGCCGTTCTGCGCCTGGATGATGAAGGGCTTCTTCGACACCATCCCGCGTGAGATCGACGAGTCGGGGCAGGTCGACGGCCTCACCCCGTTCGGCACGTTCTGGCGGCTCATCCTGCCGCTCGCCAAGCCCGGACTCGCCGTCACCGCCTTCTACTCGTTCATCACCGCCTGGGGCGAAGTGGCGTACGCCTCCGCCTTCATGGTCGGCGACGAGAACCTCACACTCGCCGGCGGACTTCAGAAGTTCGTCAACCAGTACGGAGCCCAGTGGGGCCCGATGACCGCCGCGTCCGTGCTCATCGCGATACCGGCGGCGCTCGTCTTCCTCTTCGCGCAGCGTCACCTGGTGACCGGCATGTCCGCCGGAGCCGTCAAGGGCTGACGCACCCGCACGCACGAACCGTACGACCGATCGCACCAGTCACAGCGGCGCCGGGGCCCCGACCCGGTCACGGCGCCGCTCCCCACCCAGACACCCCAGGGACGACATGACCCAGCACCTCGCTGCCCCCTCCACCGGCACGTCCGACGGCGCCCAGGGCCACCGCACCGGCTGGTGGCAGGACGCGGTGATCTACCAGGTCTATCCACGGAGTTTCGCCGACGGCAACGGTGACGGCATGGGCGATCTCCCCGGCGTCACCGCCCGCCTCCCGTACCTCAAGAGCCTCGGCGTCGACGCGGTCTGGCTCAGCCCCTTCTACGCCTCGCCGCAGGCCGACGCAGGCTACGACGTCGCCGACTACCGGGCCATCGACCCGATGTTCGGAACGCTGCTGGACGCCGACGCCCTGATCCGCGAGGCCCACGGGCTGGGTCTGCGCATCATCGTCGACCTGGTGCCCAACCACTCGTCCGACCAGCACGAGTGGTTCAAGCGCGCCCTCGCCGAAGGCCCCGGATCGGCCCTGCGTGAGCGCTACCACTTCCGCCCCGGCAAGGGCGTCGACGGCGAACTCCCGCCCAACGACTGGGAGTCCATCTTCGGTGGTCCCGCCTGGACCCGGACCACCGACCCGGACGGTACGCCCGGCGACTGGTACCTCCACCTGTTCGCCCCGGAGCAGCCCGACTTCAACTGGGAACACCCGGCCGTCGCCGACGAGTTCCGCTCCATCCTGCGCTTCTGGCTCGACATGGGTGTCGACGGATTCCGTGTCGACGTCGCCCACGGCCTCGTCAAGGCCGAGGGCCTGCCGGACCTCGGCGCGCACGACCAGCTCAAGCTGCTCGGCAACGACGTCATGCCGTTCTTCGACCAGGACGGTGTGCACGAGATCTACCGCAGCTGGCGCGTCATCCTCGACGAGTACCCCGGTGAGCGCATCGCCGTCGCCGAGGCGTGGACGCCCACCGTCGAGCGCACCGCCAACTACGTGCGCGGTGACGAGATGCACCAGGCGTTCAACTTCCAGTACCTCGGCACCGCCTTCGACGCCGCCGAGCTGCGCGAGGTCATCGACAGCTCGCTCGACGCGATGCGCCCCGTCGGAGCGCCCACCACCTGGGTGCTCTCCAACCACGACGTGACCCGGCACGCCACCCGCTTCGCCAACCCGCCGGGTCTGGGCACCCAGATCCGTACCGCCGGTGACCGCGAGATGGGTCTGCGCCGCGCCCGCGCCGCCACCCTGCTGATGCTGGCGCTGCCCGGCTCCGCCTACGTCTACCAGGGCGAGGAGCTCGGCCTGCCCGACGTCACCGACCTGCCCGACGAGGCCCGCCAGGACCCGTCGTTCTTCCGTGCCGAGGGCCAGGACGGCTTCCGCGACGGCTGCCGGGTGCCGATCCCGTGGACCCGCGACGGCAGCTCGTACGGCTTCGGGGCCGGCGGCAGCTGGCTCCCGCAGCCCACCGGCTGGGGCGCGCTCTCCGTCGAGGCGCAGACCGGCGTCGAGGGTTCCACCCTTGAGCTGTACCGCGCGGCGATCGCCGCCCGCCGCGCCCACCCCGGACTCGGCGCCGGGACCGGCGTGGAGTGGCTGAACGCCCCCGAAGGCGTCCTCGTCTTCGGCCGCCCCGGCTTCGTCTGCACCGTCAACACCACCGCCCGCCCGGTGCGGATGCCCGTCCGCGGCAGCGTGCTGCTGGCCAGCGCGCCCGTGACCGTGGACGGTGCCGAGTTCGAGCTGCCCGCCGAGACCACGGTGTGGTGGACGGTGTGACCGTCCCCGCACCCCGGACCGGTGGAGCGCTGCGGCTCTCCGACATCGCCGGACAGGCGGCGGTCAGCGAGGCGACCGTCAGCCGGGTGCTCAACGGGAAGCCGGGCGTCGCGGACACCACGCGCCAGCGGGTGCTCGCGGCGCTCGACATCCTCGGCTACGAACGTCCCGTACGGCTGCGCAGGCGCAGCGCCGGGCTGATCGGTCTGGTGACTCCCGAGCTCACCAACCCGATCTTCCCGGCGTTCGCGCAGTCCGTCGAACAGGTCCTGGCCGGTCACGGCTACACCCCGGTGCTCTGTACCCAGCTGCCCGGCGGCGCCACGGAGGACGAGCTCGTCGAGCAGCTCGTCGAACGCGGCGTCGGCGGCATCGTCTTCCTCTCCGGGCTGCACGCCGACCTGTCGGCAGACCCGGCGCGCTACGCCGCACTGACCGACCGAGGCGTGCCGTTCGTCCTGATCAACGGCTACAACGAACGGATCAGCGCCCCGTTCGTATCCCCGGACGACGCCGCGGCCGTACGGATGGCGGTCGGGCATCTCGCCGCGCTCGGCCACCGCAGGATCGGTCTGGCGATCGGACCGCAGCGCTATGTGCCGTCCCGCCGCAAGCGGGACGGCTTCATCGAGTCGGCGGTCTCCCTGCTCGGGGTGTCGGCTGCCGAAGCCGAACTGCTGGTCTGCTCGACGCTGTTCGGTGTCGAGGGCGGCCAGGTCGCGGCGGGCGCGCTGCTCGACCGGGGCTGCACGGGCATCGTCTGCGGCAGCGACCTGATGGCCCTCGGCGTGGTGCGTGCCGCCCGGGGGAGGGGGCTCGACGTACCGCGCGACGTCTCGGTCGTCGGCTTCGACGACTCGCAGCTGATCGCGTTCACCGACCCGCCGCTGACGACGGTGCGCCAGCCCGTGCAGGCCATGGCGGCTGCGGCGGTGGGGGCCCTGCTGGAGGAGATCGGCGGGAGCCCGGTGCAGCGCACGGAGTACGTGTTCCAGCCGGAGCTGGTCGTACGGGGGTCCACCGCGGCGGTCCGTACGGTCTGACCGGAGGCGGGGCGGGCGGCAACGCACAGGAGAGGCACCGGAGTCGGCCCGGGATGGGCGGCGGGGAGTTGAGCGACTCCGGGTGCCTCTCTCTGTCGTGACCGGCCCGGCCGCCGGGCGCGTGGGGCCCGGATGCCGAGGCGACCGGGACCCCCGGCCGACCGGACCGGAGTCGGGTCGAACTTAACAGGGCCGCAATATTTTGCGAAAGAGCTTGCAGGAAGAAAGCTGCACGATTTCGTGGATGTAAGCGGGGGGTGTCCAAAGGGTTGACCAGGGGTGAACGGGCTCGTACGGTCTGCTCCGCGGCAAGGTTTGCATTCTTGCAGCAAGAACCTTCATGAGCCTTGAGGGCACGGCGCGTTGTCACGTGAGGCTGCCCCGTCACCCCGCTTTTCCCCCACAGCAGGAGGAAAGACATGGCACGCAGATCTCTGTCTGCCGCACTCGCCCTCGTGGCAGGCGCCGCCGTCCTCGCCGTCCCCACCGGCCTCGGAACGGCAGGAACCGCCCAGGCCGCAGGCCCGGGCGACAAGGACGTCACCGCCGTGATGTTCGAGTGGAAGTTCGACTCCGTGGCCAAGGCGTGCAAGGACACCCTGGGCCCGGCGGGCTACGGCTTCGTCCAGGTCTCGCCGCCCCAGGAACACATCCAGGGCAGCCAGTGGTGGACCTCCTACCAGCCGGTCAGTTACAAGATCGCCGGCCGGCTCGGTGACCGCGCCGCCTTCTCCGCCATGGTCGCCGCCTGCCACGGCGCGGGCGTCAAGGTCGTCGCCGACACCGTCATCAACCACATGTCGGCGGGCTCGGGCACCGGCACCGGCGGCAGCGCGTACAGCAAGTACGACTACCCGGGCGTCTACTCGGTCAGCGACCTGAACGACTGCCAGTCGCAGATCAGCAACTACGGCGACCGCGCCAACGTCCAGAACTGCGAACTGGTCGGCCTGGCCGACCTGGACACCGGCGAGAACTACGTACGCGGCCGGATCGCCACGTACCTCAACGACCTCCTCTCCCTCGGGGTCGACGGCTTCCGGATCGACGCGGCCAAGCACATGCCGGCCGCCGACCTCGCCGACATCAAGTCCCGGCTGAGCAACCCGGGCGTGTACTGGAAGCACGAGGCGATCCACGGTGCGGGCGAGGCCGTCTCGCCCTCGGAGTACCTCGGCAGCGGCGACGTCCAGGAATTCCGCTACGCCCGCAGCCTCAAGCAGGTCTTCACCAGCGAGAACCTCGCCAACCTGAAGAACTTCGGTGCCGGCTGGGGCTTCATGGAGTCCGGCAGGTCGGCCGTCTTCGTGGACAACCACGACACCGAGCGGGGCGGCGACACCCTGAACTACAAGGACGGCGCCACCTACACCCTGGCGAGCGTCTTCATGCTGGCCTACCCGTACGGCTCCCCGGACGTCCACTCCGGCTACGAGTGGACCGACAAGGACGCCGGACCGCCCAACGGCGGCACGGTGAACGCCTGTTACGCCGACGGATGGAAGTGCCAGCACTCCTGGCGGGAGATCTCCTCCATGGTGGGCTTCCGCAACACGGCCCGCGGCGAGTCCCTCTCCAACTGGTGGGACAACGGAGGCGACCAGATCGCGTTCGGCCGGGGCACCAAGGCGTACGTCGCCATCAACCACGAGGGCTCCGCGCTGACCCGTACGTTCCAGACGTCGCTGCCCGCCGGTGACTACTGCGACGTCCAGTCCGGCAAGGGCGTCACGGTGAACGGCTCCGGCCAGTTCACCGCCACCCTCGGTGCGCACACGGCGATCGCCCTGCACATCAACGCCCGTACGTGCTCCGGCGGCTCCACGGACCCCGGGACGGGCACGTCCGGCGCCTCCTTCGGCGTCAACGCCACCACCCAGCCCGGCCAGAACATCTACGTCACCGGCAACCAGCCCGCCCTGGGCAGCTGGAACCCGGCCGGCGCGCCGAAGCTCGACCCGGCCGCGTACCCCGTCTGGAAGCTCGATGTGAGCCTGCCCGCGGGGACCTCGTTCGAGTACAAGTACGTCCGCAAGGACGCGAGCGGCAACGTGACCTGGGAGAGCGGCGCCAACCGCACGGCCACGGTGCCGGCCACGGGCAAGGTCACGCTGACGAACGACGTCTGGCGCGGCTAGTGCGGTGACCGGAAAGGCTCACCCGGGCATCCGGTCACCCCCCCTGGCCCTCCATCGCCGGACGGGCTTGAAATGAAGCCCTCCTTCCCGTACCCCTTCGAGGAGAACCCGAGTGATACATCCGTCCCCGCGCGTGCCCGCGCGAAGAGTGGTGCCCGTCGTCGCGGCCGCCCTGTGCGCGGCCCTCGTGCCCGCGCTGCCCGCGGCGGCGGCCCGGACGCAGGCCCCGCCGTCGGACGCGAAGCTGGCCGCCGCACCGGCCCGGCACGATCTGACCCGCGAGCAGTTCTACTTCGTGATGCCCGACCGGTTCGCCAACGGTGACACCTCCAACGACCGCGGCGGCCTGACCGGCTCGCGGCTGGAGACGGGGTACGACCCCACCGACAAGGGCTTCTACCAGGGCGGGGACCTCAAGGGCCTCACGAACAGGCTCGACTACATCAAGGGCCTCGGCACCACCGCGATCTGGCTGGCCCCGATCTTCAAGAACCGCCCCGTCCAGGGCACGGGCAAGGACGCGTCGGCCGGCTACCACGGCTACTGGATCACCGACTTCACGCAGGTGGACCCGCACTTCGGGACCAACGCCGACCTGTCGAGGCTGATCGACAAGGCCCACGGCAAGGGCATGAAGGTCTTCTTCGACGTCATCACCAACCACACCGCCGACACCGTCGACTACGCCGAGAAGGAGTACGGCTACAAGCCCAAGGGCGCCTTCCCCTACCTCGACGAGGACGGCCGCCCGTTCGACGACGCGGCGGGCATGGCGAAGGTCGACGAGGACGCGTTCCCGTACACCCCGAAGAGCACCGGGACCAAGGTGCCCGCCTGGCTCGACGACCCCACGATGTACCACAACCGCGGCGACTCGACCTACGCGGGCGAGTCCACCGAGTACGGCGACTTCTCCGGCCTGGACGACCTGTGGACCGAGCGGCCCGAGGTCGTCTCCGGCATGGCGAAGATCTACCAGAAGTGGGTCCGCGACTTCGACATCGACGGCTTCCGCATCGACACGGTCAAACACGTCGACCTCGACTTCTGGACCCGGTGGGCGACCGCCCTCGACGACTACGCGGCCGAGCACGGCCGGGACGACTTCTTCATGTTCGGCGAGGTCTACTCCGCCGACACCGCGATCACCTCGCCCTACGTCACCCGTGGCCGGCTGGACTCCACGCTCGACTTCCCCTTCCAGGAAGCGGCCCGCCAGTACGCCTCCCAGGGCGCCCCGGCCTCGAAGCTCGCCGCCGTCTACGGTGACGACTACCGCTACACCACGGACAGGGCAAACGCCTACGAGCAGGTCACGTTCCTCGGCAACCACGACATGGGCCGCATCGGCACCTTCCTCAAGCAGGACAACCCGGACGCGGACGACGCCGAACTGGTCCGCCGGGCCCGCCTCGCCAACGAGCTGATGTTCCTCGGCCGCGGCAACCCGGTGATCTACTACGGCGACGAGCAGGGCTTCACCGGCGCGGGCGGCGACAAGGACGCCCGCCAGACCCTGTTCGCCTCGAAGACCGCCGACTACCTCGACGACGACCAGCTCGGCACGGACCGTACGCACGCCTCCGACGCGTACGACACCGACCACCCCGTCTACCGGTCCATCGCCGCCCTGTCCAAGCTCACCAGGGAGCACCCGGCCCTGCGCGACGGCACCCAGACCGAGCGGTACGCGGAAGGGTCCGTCCACGCCTTCTCCCGTACGGACACCAAGCGGCCGTACGAGTACGTCGTCGCCACCAACAACGCCACCGGGGCGAGGACCGTCGAGCTGGCCACCGAGTCCGCTGGCATGAACTTCCGGACTCTGTACGGGGGTTCAGGCACGGTACGCAGCGGCAGCGACAAGAAGATCAGCGTCACCGTGCCCGCGCTCTCCAGCATCGTGCTGCGCGCCGACCGGCCGCTGGGCGCCCCGGCGGCCACGCCCTCCGTCACCCTGAAGGCACCCGCCGCCGGAGCCACCGGCACCGTGGAGCTCACCGCCGACGTGGACGGCGGACAGCTCAACCGCGTCGTCTTCGCCGCGCAGACCGGCAACGGCACGTGGCGCACGCTCGGCTCCGCCGACCACGCCCCGTACAAGGTGACCCAGTACCTGGACGATTCGGTGAAGGCCGGAACCGCCCTGCGGTACAAGGCCGTCGTGGTCGACCGCGCGGGGCGTACCTCCAGTGCGCTCGCCTCGACCACAGCGGGCCAGGCCCCGCCCGCCGGGAAGCCCGTCGCCGTGGAGCGCGACCACGCCGTCGTCCACTACAAGCGCGCGGACGGCGACTACGACGGCTGGCAGCTGAAGGCCGGTGAGAAGACCGCCGACTTCATCGGGCGGGACGCCTACGGGGCGTTCGCCTGGGTCGCGGTCGACGAGGGCGCGTCCTCCGTCCCGTACACCGTGGAGAAGGCCGGTACCGCCGACGGACCGCAGCGCACCGTCGACCTCGCCAGGACCGGCCAGGTCTGGATCGAGCAGGGCAAGGACGGCCAGGCCACCGAGGCGCCCGACGGCGCCAACCCGCCGCAGGACACCACCAGGGCGGTCCTCAACTACCACCGGGCCGACGGCGACTACGACGGCTGGGGACTGCACACCTGGACCGGGGCCGCGAACCCCACCGACTGGGCCAAGCCCCTCCAGCCGGTGAGGAAGGACGCCTACGGAGTCACCTTCGAGGTCCCGCTCACCGAAGGCGCCACCTCGCTCAGCTACATCCTCCACAAGGGTGACGAGAAGGACCTCCCCAGCGACCAGTCGCTGGACATCGCGTCCCACGGGTACGAGGTCTGGATGCTCGGCGGGAAGCCCGGCTACCTCCTGCCGCAGACAGGCGGCGCCCCCGCCCCGGACCTCACCAAGGCCGAGGCCCAGTGGATCGACGGCGACACCGTCGTCTGGAAGGTGAAGTCCACCGACGCCACCAGCCAGCAGCTCGTGTACGCCGAGAACGGCGGGATCTCCGTCGTCGACGGCGCGCTCTCCGACGAGGGACAGTGGCTGCGGCTCAACGCCTCGGCGCTCACCGACGCGCAGAAGGCGAAGTACCCGCACCTCAAGGACTACCCGGCGTTCACCGTCGACGTCCGCGACCGGGACAGGGTCCGCGCCTCCCTGCGCGGCCAGCTGATCGCCACCCAGCGCGCCGCGAACGGCGCCCTGCTCGCCGCCACCGGGGTACAGACCGCCGGTGTGCTGGACGACCTGTACGGGAAGAGGGCGAGCAGCGCCTCGCTCGGCCCGGTCTTCCGGCACGGGACGCCCACCCTGTCCGTCTGGGCGCCCACCGCCCGCACGGTGTCGCTCGAACTGGACGGCTCCCCGGTCCCCATGCGGCGCGACGACCGCACCGGCGTCTGGTCCGTCACGGGGAAGAAGAGCTGGTACGGCAAGCCCTACCGGTACGTCGTGAAGGTCTGGGCGCCCACCGTCCAGAAGACCGTCACCAACAAGGTCACCGACCCGTACTCCACCGCGCTGACCGCGGACTCCGCCCGCAGCCTCGTCATCGACCTGGCCGACCCGGCACTGGCCCCGCGCGGCTGGTCCGGACTGAAGAAGCCCGCCGCCGTCCCGCTGCGTGACGCCCAGATCCAGGAGCTGCACGTCCGCGACTTCTCGGTCGCGGACCGCACCTCACGTCACCCCGGCGAGTACCTGGCCTTCACCGACACCCGCTCGGACGGCATGAAGCACCTGAGGCGGCTCGCCGGCTCCGGCACGAGTTACGTCCACCTGCTGCCCGTGTTCGACATCGGCACCATCCCCGAGAAGAGGGCGGACCAGCAGAGGCCCGCCTGCGACCTGTCCGTCTACGCCCCCGACTCCGAGGAACAGCAGGCCTGTGTGGCGAAGGCGGCCGGGAAGGACGCCTTCAACTGGGGCTACGACCCGCTGCACTACACGGTCCCCGAGGGCTCCTACGCCTCCGACCCGGACGGCACGAAGCGCACGGTGGAATTCCGCCGGATGGTGCAGGGGCTCAACGGCGCCGGACTGCGCACCGTCATGGACGTCGTCTACAACCACACCGTCGCCTCGGGACAGGACGACAAGTCGGTTCTCGACCGCATCGTGCCCGGCTACTACCAGCGGCTGCTGGAGGACGGCACCGTCGCCACCTCCACCTGCTGCGCCAACACCGCGACCGAGAACACCATGATGGGCAAGCTCGTCGTCGACTCGGTCGTCACCTGGACCAAGGAGTACAAGGTCGACGGCTTCCGCTTCGACCTGATGGGCCACCACCCGAAGGCCAACATCCTCGCGGTCCGCAAGGCCCTCGACGAGCTGACCGCCGCCGAGGACGGCGTCGACGGAAAGAAGATCATCCTGTACGGAGAGGGCTGGAACTTCGGTGAGATCGCCGACGACGCCCGCTTCGTCCAGGCCACCCAGAAGCACATGGCCGGCACCGGCGTCGCCACCTTCTCCGACCGGGCGCGCGACGCGGTGCGCGGCGGCGGCCCCTTCGACGAGGACCCCGGCGTCCAGGGCTTCGCCAGCGGGCTCTACACCGACCCGAACACCTCGAAGGCCAACGGCACCACGGCCGAGCAGAAGGCCCGGCTGCTGCACTACCAGGACCTGATCAAGGTCGGGCTGACCGGCAACCTCGCCGACTACACCTTCACCGACAGCAGCGGCCGTACGGTCAAGGGCTCCGCCGTCGACTACAACGGCGCGCCCGCCGGATACGCGGCGGCCCCCGGCGACGCCCTCGCCTACTCCGACGCCCACGACAACGAGACGCTGTACGACGCGCTCGCGTTCAAGCTCCCGGCGGGAACCCCGGCGGCCGACCGGGCGCGCATGCAGGTGCTGGCCATGGCGGCGTCCACGCTGTCGCAGGGGCCCTCGCTCTCCCAGGCGGGCACCGACCTGCTGCGCTCGAAGTCGCTCGACCGCAACTCGTACGACAGCGGTGACTGGTTCAACGCTCTGCACTGGGACTGCCGCGACGGCAACGGGTTCGGCCGAGGGCTCCCGCCCGCCGCCGACAACAAGGACAAGTGGTCCTACGCCAAGCCGCTGCTGACCTCCGCCACGCTCACCCCCGGCTGCCCGCAGATCGACGGCGCCTCCGCCGCGTACCGCGACCTGCTGACCATCCGGACCACCGAGAAGGAGTTCTCCCTCACCACCACCGGGCAGGTGCAGTCGGCGCTGTCGTTCCCGCTCTCGGGGACGGACGAGACACCCGGTGTGATCACGATGCGCCTCGGCAAGCTGGTCGTCGTCATCAACGCCACCCCCGGCACCGAGAGCCAGCGCCTCCAGGAGCGGGCGGGTACGGCGTACGGTCTGCATCCCGTCCAGGCGGCCGGCGCGGACGCCACCGTCAAGGAGTCCGCGTACGACAGGGAGACCGGCACCTTCACCGTCCCCGGACGGACGGTCGCCGTCTTCTCCCAGCGCTGACGCGAACAGCTCCACACCGCCCGGCCGCGGTCCGGCCCCCACGGGGGCCCGGACGGCGGCCGGGCTTGTGCTGTCGTGGGGATCTCCGCAAGGCTGAGGTCCGACAACAGCCGGACCCGCACACAGGAGCATGTGATGCCGCAGATCACCGTCGACTACTCCACCGAGCTCGACGACACCTTCGACCGCCGCGGCTTCGCCCTCGCCCTGCACCCGCTGGTCGCCGAGACCGTCACCACGGAGATCCCCAACTGCAAGACGAGGTTCCGCCGGGTGGAGGAGTCCGTCGTGGGGGACGCGCCCGGGGGTGACGCGATCGTGCACATCTCCATCGGTCTGCTGTCCGGCCGCACGCCGGAGACCAAGCTGCGGCTGACCGAGTCCGTCCTCGTGTTGCTGGCCGGATATCTGAAGACCTCCGACGACCTGGTGGTGCACGCCTCGGCCGAGACCCGCGAGCTGGACCCGTCCTACCGGAAGAACTGATTCCGGAGCCGCGTCACGGCCTTCGCTGCGGGGGCACGGCAGGTACGGACGGCGCGAGCGTCGACAGGCGCGTCAGCAGATCGCCGAACGGTCCGTCCACCGGCTCCTGGGCGAGCACCCGCAGCACGACACCGGCCATCTCCTGGTTGTAGGCGGCGCTCACCGCGGCCAGCGCGGCGAAGTCGTGCACCAGCTGCGTCTCCAGCTCCGACCGCGGGATGCGCCGTCCGTCGAGCCAGATCAGGGCCGTCGACTCGGCGAGCGAGACCCAGGAGCGTACGACCAACTCCAGCCGCGCGGGCGGGTCCTGGACACCGAGGTGGCTGATGATCTGCTCGTACGCCGCCTGCCGCACCCCGTCGATCATGGCGTTGGCCGTCGAGGAGCCGACCGCGGGGCCGCCGCGCATCAGCGCCGAGAAACCGGGGCCGTGCTCCTCGACGAAGTCGAAGAACCGGCCCATCACCCGCAGCAGCCGGGCGCCCAGAGGTCCTTCGGGCGGCTCCAGGAACCGGCCGGCCAGCTCATCGGCGGCCCGTCGCAGCGCCGCCTCGTACAGGCTCTGCTTCCCCGGGAAGTAGTGGTAGACGAGCGGCCGCGAGATACCCGCGGCAGCCGCGATCTCGTCGATCGACACCTCGTCGGGGGAGCGGTGGCTGAACAACTCCAGCGCGACGCCGATCAATTGCTGTCTGCGCTCTTCGACGCCCATCCTGCGCCGCACCCCGGTCGTCATGCCAACAGCCTAGCCGGGGGCGGGTCGCTGGAGGTGTCAGAGGTCGAGGACCAGCCGTTCGCCCCGGCAGCGCGAGACGCACAGGAGCATCGAGTCCTCGCGTTCGGCATCCGTCAGCAGTTCGTCCCGGTGGTCGACCTCGCCCTCCAGGACGCGCTGTTGGCAGGTGCCGCAGAAACCCTGCTCGCAGGAGTACGAGACGTACGGGAGCTCCTCGCGGACGGCGGCCAGCACCGACTGGCCGGCGGCGACCGGGACGACACGTCCGGTGCGGCGCAGCTCGACTTCGAAGGCCGTCGACGCCGGGTCCGGGGCCTGGCCGGTGCCGCCGGCGGTGAAGCGTTCGAGGTGGAGGGTGCAGCCCTGGGGGAGTGCGGCGGCGACCGCCTCCATCAGGGGTTCGGGGCCGCAGACGTAGACGGCCGTGCCCGGGCCCGCCCCCGCCAGCGCCGCGGCGGCGTCGGGGCGGCCCGCCTCGTCCTCCGGCACCACGGTGACGCGGCCGGCGTCCGCGCCGAGCTTCTCGATCTCGTCGAGGAAGGGCAGGGAAGCGCGCGTACGCCCCCCGTACAGCAGTCGCCAGTCGGCGCCCGAGGCCGCGACGGCTCGCAGCATCGGCAGGATCGGTGTGATGCCGATGCCGCCCGCGACGAACACGTAGGCGGGGGCCTCGACGAGCGGGAAGCGGTTGCGCGGCCCGCGGACCCGCACCTCCGTGCCCTCGTGCAGCTGTGCGTGGGCTTCGCGCGAGCCGCCCCGGCCGTCCTCGACGAGGCGCGGCGCGATGGTGTACGCGCTCCGGTCGGCCGGGTCCCCGCAGAGCGAGTACTGCCGCACCAGGCCGGAGGGCAGGATCAGGTCCAGGTGGGCGCCCGGCTGCCAGGCGGGCAGGTCGTCGCCCGCCAGCCGGAGCCGTACGACGCCGTCGGCGACCACGTCCCGCTCGGTGATCACCAACGGCCGTGTGGTGGTGGAGAGCCGCTCGGAGTGGCCCGAGACCGGCTCCTCCAGGGCAGGCATGGGCCACAGCGGGGACAGCTGGATGCGGCGGCGCATCGCGCGCCGGGCGAGCAGGGCGGTTCCGGTGACGAGGACCAGGGTGCGCAGACGGGGGAGGGCCATGGGTCAGTGGTTTCCCGGCATCCGGGCCTCGGCCGCCAGGGCCGCGGGCGAGTGGGCGAGGTAGTCCACGGCCTGGGCCGTGCTGCCCTCCTGCGAGGGGTGGTACGTGCGGCTCAGATAGGTGGGGATGGAGCGCGCGATGGCACCGGTGCTGGGCAGCGTGCCCTTCCTGCCGCTCGCCCGGAACTGCTTGAAGGACGCCGTGCCGTCGAGCAGGCTCGGATCGTTCGCCATGAAGAAGCGGGTGCCCCGCTGCCAGAGGAAGACGAGCGCGGTGAAGGCGGTCGCCCAGGTGCGCACCCGCCTCCGGTAGCCGCCGTCGACGTGCATGAACACGTCGAAGGCGACGGAGCGGTGCTCGACCTCCTCGGCGCCGTGCCAGCGCAGCAGATCGAGCATCGTCGGATCGGCGCCGCGCCGGTCGAGTGCCTCGGCGTTGAGTATCCAGTCGCCGAGGAAGGCGGTGTAGTGCTCGATCGCCGCGATGGTCGCGACCCGCTCCATGAGCCACCACTTACGGGCCCGCCCGGGCGGCAGCGTCCTGTCGCCGAGCAGCTTCTCGAAGAACCAGTCGATCTGCGCGGTGTACGGGGTCGGGTCGAGCCCGAGCTTCCTCAGATGCGGGAGCACGTCGTCGTGGGCCTGGGAGTGCACGGCCTCCTGACCGATGAACCCGATGACGTCCTGGCGCAGTTGCTCGTCGTGGATGTACGGCAGCACCTGGCGGTACACATGGATGAACCACCGTTCCCCGGCCGGGAGGAGCAGATGGAGCACGTTGATGGTGTGCGCGGTGAAGGGGTCGCCCGGCACCCAGTGCAGAGGCGTCTTCTCCCAGTCGAAGGAGACCTTCCGGGCTTTGAGCGGGGTCCACTCCGACGCGACCGCCGCTGGCTGCGTGTTAGACATGTTGTCAATGTACTGACGGGTAAGCGCGGGGGACAGGGGTGTGCGACGAATTCCCGCACGGCTGCCGGTCCCGGGTCCTCGGGGCGGGGCGCCGGCCCGGCGTGGGTGACGGGCAGCGGTGGCAAGCCGCCCGGCCCCTCAGCGCAGGGCGCCGACCCTGCGGCCGTCCGTCAGCAGCCCGTTGAGCTCGGCCCGGTCGCCGGCACGGGCGGGCACGGTGAGCAGACGGCCACGGGCACTGCCCACCACACCTCCGGAGGCGGACAGCGAGGCGAAGTGCCGGGAGCCCGCGGCCACCACGTACCACCGCCCGGCCGCAGACTTCCAGAGCACGCCGGCCAGCACCTGCGGCTCACGGGGGCCGCAGGCCGGCGAGTCCTCGGCGCGGGCCGCGACCGCGCCCGGGACGGACGGCTCCGCCGGCGCCTGGAACTCCGCCAGCACCCTGCTCCCCGTACCCCGCCACGTCTCCGCACGGACGCAGAGCCACCGCGCCGCTCCGCCGTCCTCGGGCAGCGGCTGGTACGCGAAGGGCCAGGCGTTCACCGACCGGACGCCGCCTGCGCGCACAGCGGGCAGCAGACACGCGGTCCGCGCCCAGCTCTCCCGCTCGGCCCGTCCCGACACGTCGTGCGCGGTGGACGGAGCCCCGGACGTCAGCCGGACCGGAGTCAGCTCGCCGAGATCGGTCACCAGCCGGACGGCCTCCGCGTCCCGCACCTCCAGGGCCTCCCAGGAACGGCAGCCCCCCGCGGTGTCCCCGATGCCGGCGAGCGCGGCGGTCACCCCGTCGGCGTCGCGCGGCAGCGCACGCGGCTGTGCGTGCGCTGCGAGCAGATCCCGTACGGCCACCTCGCGCACCCAGGGGGCTGTCAGATAACGGACCCGGCCGTGGGCGCGCCCCACGACCAGGGCGTTCGAGCTCGCGGAGTCCGCGCCGTCGACCCGGGCGAAGTCCAGCACGGCGTCCCGGTCCGGACGGGCGTGGCGGGACTCGGCGTACCGCACGATGCGCAGCCCGTCGTGGAACAGCACCACCGCGGCCTCGTCGACCACTCCCGCGTACAGCAGCTGCGGAGGTCCCATCGGAGGGCCCGTGGGCGTCCCGGGTGCCGCCGTCGACCGGTCGTCGGGCCCGGGCAGCGCCCAGGCGGCAAGGGCCCGGCGCAGCAGCCCGGCGTCCCCGGTGCGGTTGCCCCGGGCAGGCCATGCGGTGAAGTCGGTACGGGCCGAGTGCTGCCAGAACGACGGCGGAACCCGGTGCAACGCGGCCGGTTCCAGGGCCCGTTGGGCCGCCGGGTTACGCGGGTACGCCGGCGATGCGGGCCTGTCAGGCCCCCACCCGTCCCCCGGCAGTGCCAGCAGCGCCCCGCACGCCACCAGCGCCCCGAGTCCGGCGAGCACGGACCTCGCGCGCCGACGCCTCAGCAGCGGATCGGTGGGCCTGGCCTGCAAGGAGCACGGGTCGAACTCCGGGGACTCCAGCAGTGCGTGGGGCGCCGTCACCGCGTCCGCCTCCACCAGCGCCGCACCCGGGTCCGCCACCCCGGCGGCAGCGAGCACCCGGCACACCTCCGCGTCCGCGAGCCCTTCCAGTCCCCGCAGCACATGAGCGGCCCGGCAGGGTCCCGACATCCCGGAAAGCGCCTGATCCAGGGCGAGTTCATCGGCACCACCGCAGTGCGGGAAGAGCCGCAACCCCCACACCCGCGGCACGAACGGAGCCCCCCGCACCCACCGCGACCGGCCCCCACGCCACCACGGCCCCCCGGCCTCCAGCGCCGAACGCACCACCCGCAGCCGCAGATCCGCATAGCCCGCGTCCACCCCACCGGCCCTGCGTGGCAATGGCAACCCGCCCACCGGACCCACCGACCGCGCCCGGGGCAGGGACCGCTGGACGATCCAGTGCGCCGTCATCACCCGTCGGCCGCACCCGAGCGAGGAGGGCAGCACGAGATACCCGATCCGCGTCAGCCGGGTGTAGTGCTCGATCAGCGCGGCATCCACCTGCTCCGGATCAACCGCCCCGAAAGCGTGACGCTCGACGGAGGACGGCTCTGCTCGACGCGGGGGCATGTTCAGCAGAACGAGCGAATGGTGCGATGGTCACTCCGGCGCGGGGGGCGGGCGTCGGGTGCGTGTTTCCCGGGCCCGTGAAGAATCCGCCGTTCCGCCGCGCGGCGAGGGGCGCGCGGGGCACGATGGGCGGATGGTGACACAGCTGGAGCGGCGTCGGGGGCGGGGGCGCCGGGCCGCCGCCGTCGTGTGCGTCGGAGTGGTGCTTCTCGCCGCGTGCGGTGGGGGATCTGCGGACGGTGACGGTGAACGCGACGTGCCGCCCACCGCCACCGGGACACTGGAGCAGCTGGCCGCCAAGGCGCGCTGTGAGCCGAATCTGCAGACCGACGCGGACGAGATCCGTCAGGCCAACTGCCGTACCACAGACGGGCGTTACGTGCTTGCCACCTTCGCCACCGACCGTGGGCAGCGTGAGTGGATCGACGAGGCCGACGACTACGGCGGCTCGTACCTCGTCGGCCGGAAGTGGGTGGCCGTGGGCGAGCCGAAGGTGGTCGCGGCGCTGCGCGGCCGGCTCGGGGGGACGGTGGAGACCGCCTCGCAGCACCACTCGGGGAGTAGTGGCAGTGGGGAGAGCGAGGAAGGGCACTCCGGTCACCACGGGAGCTGACCGCGCAGGTCCGGGGGGTGGTTCAGTGGGTGCCGCCGACCGGGTCAGCGGCACTTACGGCCGTCGTTGATGCAGCTCACCACCTTCTTCATCGTGTTCCGGCCGAAGACGTTGATGAAGTCACCGTGGTCCGTGACGGGTTTGTGCAGCTGCTCGGGAAACGAGTCGACGGCGAAGCCGGGGCCCGGCGGGACGTCGTACACAATGCGCTGCACGAGCTGCGGAATCGCCCGGAATCCGTCCGGGCACCTGCCGTCGTCCTGCGCGAAGGCCACATGAGTGCGGTGATTGGCGCTGTCGGTGTTCCGGCCGTCCCAGCAGCTCTGGAACGCGAACGAGCGCACCACCTGGCTGCCTTCCGGACAGATCGGATACTTGTCCTTCAGCTGGCGGTCCTCGAATCCGGTGCAGCTCCAGGAGGCATTGGCGTTCGCGTCGCCATTCGTGAATGCCTTCGCGTCCCCGGTGATGATCCGCAGGAACCGAGGCATGGCCGTCACCTTCCCTGCGGGGGACCCGACGAATTGCAGGGTCACCTGGGACGGAGTCTGTATCTCCCCGACGTTCTGGTCCTTGCCGCCGCCGTCGGCGTCCACGTCGTTCTCGGCCTGGCCGTTCTGGAGACGCAACACCGGCCAGTAGTACGTGGATTTGTCACCCTGATTGCGGCAGGTCGTCTCACCCCTGGCCAGATCGTCATCGCTCGCGAATGCGTCGTTGGCCTGATTACCCACGTAATCGTGCATATGGTGAGCACCATTGCTCACTCCGGGCGCGACAATGACGTTGTCCGGGTTGAATTTACCGTTCTCGTTGCGCCCGCAGTCGGTCGTGAACGTACCGCGCGAGGCACCCCGTCGCTGGCGGGGGCGCTCGACGTTGGGCTGGACCGACTGGATGTCGACGAAGTCGGAGGCTTCGGGGCCGTTGCCCTCCTGGGCCGGGTCCCCGTTCTCGTCCGGGGCCTGACCGTCCTGACCGTCGGCGTCCTGACCGTCTTGGTCCTCCTGGCCCTCCTGGCCGTCCTGGTCGTCGTCCCCGGTGCCCGCCTCCTCGCCGCCGCCGGCCCCGGCGTCGTCGTCCGCGCGCAGGCTGCACGGGGCCAGCCCTTCCAGCCCTTCCGGCCGGTCCGCGACGCGCCCGATGGCGATCCCGATGCGATCGAGACTCGCCAGCCGTTTGTCTCTCAGGGGGCCGAGCACCGCGTTTTCGGCGAGTTCCGGATCCTGGGCGATCTGGTCCTTCCGGTCGGCGAACTGCTGATACGCGTCGGTGATCTGGGTGTCCATCGCCGCCAGTTCGCGGTCGACCTCCCCACGTGCCTGGTCGGGCACTTCGGGAAGCTCGTTTCCCACGTCGGGACAGTCGATGGTGGACATCCGGGGGCCTTCATTACGGGTCTGTTCGGGAGGTGATCCGGACCATCCTTCTCCCGCGCTCGCGTAGACATTGACTGCGACCAGTCCACCTCCGCCCAGAATCAGTGCGGCCGAGGCGGCAATCGCCCGATTGGCCAGTGAGCTGCGTTTCTTGCGCGATGTGCGTCCCATGGAACTCCTCTGCTTCGAGGGAGAAGCGTGACGTTCCATACGGGCGGGATGCGCACCCTGTTCAGACGGCCGTGGAATTCGTGGGAATCCACATTCGTAAATCAGCCGTAACGCTCAGCTCTCAGGCAAACGCGGCCATTTGGGCGTCGACCGGCGCCCCGGTCAGCCGGTTCGCGAGCGTCGACATCGTGTACGCGCCGATTCCGAGCACCACCTCCAGCGCGTTCTGTGCGGTGTAGCCGTGTTCCTGGAAGCTCCGGAGGGACGCGTCGTCGACCGCTCCCGCCGTCGCGAGGACGTCCAGTGTGAACTGCCGGACCGCCTGGAGCCGTTCATCGGGAAGTACCGGCGTCAGGCCGTCGCGCAGTGCGGCGATCAGCTCGTCGTCCGCACCGAGCGCGGTGAGCTTCGCGGTGTGCATCGCCACGCAGATGTGGCACTCGTTGCGGGTGGCGATCGTCATGATCACCACCTCGCGGGAGAGCGGGTCCAGCGTGGTCGACTCGAAGATCGCGCTGATCTTCAGGAAGCCGTCGAGCAGGTGCGGCGACGTGGCGAGCCGCGCGACGGCGGAGGGCAGATAGCCGGACTTCTTCTCCACGGCCTCCATGGTGCGGCGCGCGGCGGTCGGTGCGGTTTCGAGGGTGTGCTCGGGGAACACGGACGAGGTACTGGCTGACATGGGTGCCTCTCGCGGTAAACTCGACAACGTGATTGACGAAAAGGTAAACCAAGTTGTCGAGTTCCGCAATGGCTGAACCGGAGGGAGGTGCGGGCTTCGAGCTGCCGCTGCTGCTGTTCGCGGGGTTCCGGTCGATCATCGATACGCTGCACGGCGAGCTGGCCGCCCACGGCCACCCGGACGTGCGTCCCGCCTACGGCTTCGCGCTCCAGGCGGTCGGGCGGGACGGCGCGAGCGCCAGCGAGGTCGGGCGCCGGCTGGGAGTGTCCAAGCAGGCCGCGGGAAAGACCGTCGAGAAGCTGGAGGCGCTCGGTTACGTGGAGCGCGTCGACGATCCGCAGGACGGCCGCCGCAAGCTCGTCCGGCTCACCCCGCGCGGTACCGACGTACTGGTCAGGTCCGCCCAGGGGTTCGACCGCATCCGGGCGGAGTGGGCCGAGGCCCTCGGTGCCGAACAGGTGGCCGCGATGGAGGCCGGCCTGCGGGCGATGGCGCCCGCGAGTGCGTTCCGCCTGGACGCGGCCGGGTGGTTCACGGGTTGAGGGACCGAGCCGGCCGCCCCGCTCCTACCCCTGGTCCAGATACGCGAGCACCGCCAGCACGCGGCGATTGTCGTCGTCCGACTGCGGCAGGCCCAGCTTTCCGAAGATGTTCGACGTGTGCTTGGCCACCGCCCGCTCCGTGATCACCATCTGCGAGGCGATCGCCGCGTTCGAGCGGCCCTGGGCCATCAGCTCGATGACCTCCCGCTCGCGCGGGGTGAGGCCCCCCATCGGCTTGTCCTGCGCGCGCCGCGACAGCAGCTGCGAGATCACCTGCGGGTCCATCGCCGTGCCACCCGCGGCGACCCGGCGCACCGAGTCGATGAACTGGTCCGCGTCGAAGACCCGGTCCTTCAGCAGATAGCCGATGCCGCCGTTGCCGTCCGCCAGCAACTCCCGTGCGTACAACTGCTCCACGTGCTGGGAGAGCACGAGTACCGGCAGGCCGGGCCGGTTCCGTCGGGCGGTGAGCGCGCACTGGAGGCCCTCGTCCGTGTGCGACGGCGGAAGCCGGACGTCGACCACGGCGACGTCCGGCTTCAACTCGGCGAGCGCTTTGGCGAGTTCGGGCCCCGTTTCCACGGCCGCCGCGACCTCGAAGTCGTACGCCTCAAGCATCCGCACCAGGCCGTCGCGCAGCAGGAAGAGGTCTTCGGCTAGGACAACGCGCAAGGAATCTCCATGGTCACCATGGTGGGACCGCCCGCAGGGCTGCTGACGGCCAGTACGCCGTCGAATGTACCGAGTCGGCGTTCGATTCCGCTCAGTCCGGACCCGGAACCGATGACGGCGCCGCCCTTTCCGTTGTCCGTGACGGAGATCCGCAGCATGCCGTCCCTGTGGTGCATGTCCACCCAGAGGCGGTCGGCGCCCGCGTGTTTCACCGCGTTCGTCAGCGTCTCGCCCACCGCGAAGTACGCCGCCGACTCGACCGGTGCCTCGGCGCGCCCGGCCAGCTCCACGGTCACCTCCGACCGCACGGGCAGGCGCAGCGCCAGAGCCCTCACCGCGTCGCCGAGCCCCCGCTCCGCGAGGACCGGCGGATGGATGCCCCGTACGAGATCGCGCAGCTCCGTCAGGGCCTCCGCGGACGACTCGCGGGCCGTGGCCAGCATCTTCCGCGCCTGCGCGGGGTCCTTGTCGATGAGCGCCTCGATGGTGCCGAGGTTCATGCCCATCGCGACCAGCCGCGCCTGCGCGCCGTCGTGCAGATCCCGCTCGATACGACGCAGCTCGGCCGCGGCCGTGTCGACGGCCTCGTGCCGCGTCTCGGTGAGCCGGTCGACGCGCTGCGCCAACGCCTGCTCCTGGGTCGGGGAGAGCAGCGAACGGGCCAGCAGGAAGTGCGCGCGCAGCAGTGGCTGGGCGGCCCGCGTGCCGAGAACGAAGAGGAAGACACCGAGCGCGGCGGCGGCCAGCCCCGTCAGCTGACTGGAGACCGGTACGAACGCGTACCAGTACGTGTTGTCCTGGAACACCCGCCACAGGCCCGCCGCCAGGACGAACCCCTCCACGGGATAGACCATCAGCGCGAAGGCGAGGAAGGACACCACGCAGCCGGCCGTCATGTCGACCATCAGCCACTGGATGTCCCGCCAGGTCGCCGGGTCCTTCAGCATCAGCGTCGTGCGCTCCACCTGCCCCGCGAAACCCGTGCGCAGGTCCGGCGGGAAGGCGCGGTACGGGACGGGGATACGGATTCCCGACCAGGTGGCCGCGTACAGCCGGCGCTGATCGGCGTGCTTGCGGACGGTCTCCAGGACGAACGGCGTGGTGACCAGCCCGATGCCCAGCACGATGAACACGATCGAGAGCACCGCCAGGACGAAGAGGGTCAGCGACCCTGCCAGGCTGAGGAGCGACAGGGCCAGCCCGCGCCCCGCGGCCACCGTCGCCCCCCGTATCCGACTCCGTGTCGCGGTCACGTTCACAGCTTCTCTCCCCTCGCCGGATCCCGGGCCGAGCCCCGGTCCGTGGACAGTCTCACCCGGCGGACGACTCCGCCGTCAGCCGTCTCACCACCAGGCCGGGGGTGTACCCAGCACCACCCTCGTAGTCGCCCTGCGGCTCCGGGACCGGGGGCTTCGGCGGCTGGGGCGCCGGAGGGCCCGTCCCTAGATTCGGAGGCGTCCTGTTCGACGTGAGCGTCTATCTCTGGGGGCGGAACCGTATGAGGCGCAACCTCGCGGCACGTATCGGTGTGTGGAGCGCACACCACCGTAAGACGGCCGTTTTCGGCTGGTTGCTCTTCGTCCTGCTCGCCTCGGGCATCGGCGGGGCATCCGGCATGGTCGAGATGACCGAGGCGGAGAACGGCGCGGGCGATTCGGCACGCGCCGAGCAGATCCTCGCCGACGCCGGCCTCGGCCATCCCGCAGGCGAGCTGGTCATGGTGTCCGGCAGGCAGGCCGGAGAGTGGAAGGAGGCGGCCGGAGAGGTGTCGGCGGCCGTGGCGAAGACCGGCGAGGTCCAGAACCTCTCCGCTCCCGTCCCCTCGAAGGACGGCAGGGACGCGCTGATCAGCTTCGAGATGAAGGGGGACGCGGCGACCGCGCCCGACCGGGTGCAGCCGGTACTGGACGCGGTGTCCGGTGTCCGGGAGGCCCGGACGGACGTCCGGATCCACCAGTTCGGCGAGGCCAGCGCCGGCAAATGGCTCGGGGACCTGCTCGCCGAGGACTTCAAGAGGGCCGAGTTCACCGCCGTACCGCTGGCCCTGGGCATCCTGCTGGTCGCCTTCGGCGCCGTGGTGGCCGCGCTGCTGCCGGTCGGACTCGCCCTGACCGCGTGCATGGCTGCCTTCGGCCTGTTGTCGCTGGCCAGCCACCAACTGCACCTGTTCCAGACGACGTATTCCGTCATGTTCCTGATGGGATTCGCGGTCGGCGTCGACTACTGCCTCTTCTACCTGCGGCGCGAGCGCGACGAGCGGGCCGCCGGAAGGGACGCCGAGACGGCGCTGCGCATCGCCGCGGCCACCAGCGGGCGGGCCGTGCTCGTCTCCGGTGTCACGGTGATGGTCGCGATGGCCGGCATGTTCCTCTCCGGCCTGATGCTGTTCAAGGGCTTCGCGCTCGCCACGATCCTGGTCGTCCTCATCGCCATGCTGGGTTCCGTGACCGTCCTCCCCGCCCTGCTCTCCTGGCTGGGCGACCGGATCGACGCGGGGCGCGTACCGCTCCTCAACCGGCGCGGCACGAAGGGTGCCCGGAGGAGCGGAGGCATCGCGGGCACGGTCCTGAAGCCGGTGCTCGCACACCCCAGGCTCTTCGCGGTCGCCTCGGCCGTCGTCCTGCTCGCCCTGGCGGCGCCCGCGCTCGGCATGAAGACCGAACAGCTGGGCCTGGAGAAGCAGTTCGGGTCCGGCTCGGAGCTCGCGATAGCGTACGAGCACATCTCCGAGAGCTTCCCGGGCGGGCCCGCCCCGGCCGTCGTCGTGGTCAGGGCCGACGACATCACCTCGCCCGCCGTCCGCGAGGCGCTCGGCTCCTTCGACAAGGTCACCGTCCACACGGCGCGGAACGTCGCGGAGATCGAGGTGCCGCTCCCCGGCGGCAAGGCCGATCTGGCCGAACTGCGCGGCCACCGGGTACCGGAGGCCTTCGACGGCACCGGCGCCGAGGCCTATGTGACCGGTGAGACAGCGGGCTCCGTCGACTTCAACGACCAGCTGAAGCGAGGCATCGTCCCGGTCTTCGTCTTCATCACGGCGGTGACGTTCCTGCTGATGCTGTTCTGCTTCCGTTCGTACGTCATCGCGGTGACGGCCATCCTGCTCAACCTGCTCTCCGTGGCCGCCGCGTACGGAGTGATGGTCGCCGTCTTCCAGCACGGCTGGGGCGCGGAGCTGATCGGTTCCGAGGGGGTCGGTGCGATCGAGTCCTGGATGCCGCTGTTCGTCCTCGTGGTGCTGTTCGGCCTGTCGATGGACTACCACGTGTTCGTGGTGTCCCGTATCCGCGAGGCCCGCGACAGCGGCCTGGACACCCGGGCCGCGATCGACCTGGGCATCCGGCGCACGGCCGGAGCGGTGACCGGTGCCGCGGCGATCATGGTGGCCGTCTTCGCGGTCTTCGGCACGCTGTCCATGCAGGACATGCAGCAGATGGGCGTGGGCCTCGCCGTCGCGGTGCTGCTCGACGCCACGATCGTACGGATGGTCCTGCTGCCCTCGGTCATGTCGCTGCTGGGCGAGAGGAACTGGCGCACCCCGCGCGGACTCTCCCGGCTGCCGGCCCTGGAGCACAGCGAATCCGCGGCAGGGCCCGAGCTGGCGTCCCCGGTGGCGTCGGTGCGGCACGGCTGACCCCGGCCACAGGAGAGGGGGGGGGGGGGGGGGGGGAGGGGGGGGGGGGGGGGGGGGGGGGGGGGGGGGGGGGGGGGGGGGGGTGCGAGGCGATGAGCAGCAACTGCGACGCGGTCCACCAGGTGAAGGTGCCCCG
>NZ_JBWKLF010000001.1:844425-1277279 GCF_056430475.1 Streptomyces sp. NPDC045968
CGGACCCCCCCCCCCCCCCCCCCCCCCCCCCCCCCCCCCCCCCCCCCCCCCCCCCACCCACCCCCCCCCCCCCCCCCCCCCCCCCCCCCCCCCCCCCCCCCCCCCCCCTCTCCTGTCGCGGTGCGTCGCCGCAGGGCGTCTCAGGGGGCGTACTTGTAGCCCACGCGCCGGATCGTCTGGATCGCATGGCGGTGCTCCGCGCCCAACTTGCGGCGCAGCCGCGCGATATGGACATCGACGGTGCGCCCGTCACCCACGTGCCCGTATCCCCAGACCGTCGTCACCAGCTGATCGCGGGTGTGGACCCGGTGGGGGTGCGCCACCAGATGGGCGAGGAGTTCGAACTCCAGGTAGGTGAGGTCCAGCGTGACGCCGTCCACCGCCGCGGTACGCCGGGTGGAGTCGATGCGGACGGGCCCGCCGGCCGGGTCCTCGGCGACCGGCTCGGGCACGAACTGCTGGGCGTGCGGGGCCTGTTCGGGCCCGGCGGGCTGCCCCTGCCGGGAGGCCGCGACGGCCCCGGCGATGGCCGTCTGCTGGTCAGCGGGTACGAGCACCAGGTATCCGATCATCGGAGGCCGGCCCGGCAGCGCGGGCAGGGTGTGCTGCGGCGCGGGCAGCCAGGTGGCTCCCGGCGGCAGCAGATCGGCCACGTCGGCGAGGTGGACGACCTCATCGGGGTCGACGGAACGCAGCCGGGGACGGTGCGGGGAGTGGGGGCGGGTGGTGGAGGTGGCCGCAGCGGACGCCGCTGATGCCGCGGTGGCGGCGGAAGCGGCGGAGAAGGTACGAGTGTTCGCCATGAGGATCAGCTCTTTCGCGCGAGGAGTCGTCGAGGGACGTACGTCGTGCGCGCGGGCCGAAGACCGGGGTGAGCGGCTTTAGAGGGCCTGCGCGTTCCACGCGCGGCAACACACCCGGTCGAAGTCATGATGCTGACGAGAGGGCCAGAACGGCTCGAGGTCGCTGCGACCCGACGAGGTGTGCTTGAAGCTGGCCATGTACCCATTGAAGCAGACATCGCCGTAGCGCAGCAGTGCCCTCTCACCCGTCGATACGCCCTGTCCACCGGCGACGCCCGGCCGACGACGCGGGGACGCCCCCCGGCCCCGGAATCCGGGAACCGACGACGCGGGGGCGCCCACCGGAATCCGGTGGGCGCCCCCGCGTGACGACGAAGAGCGGGATCAGACCTGGTCGGCCTTCTCCAGCGCGGTGCAGCAGGTGTCGACGATCAGCCGCGTGACGACGTACGGGTCGACGTTGGCGTTGGGGCGGCGGTCCTCGATGTACCCCTTCTGGTCCTGCTCGACCTGCCACGGGATGCGCACCGAGGCGCCACGGTTGGAGACGCCGTAGCTGTACTCGTTCCACGGGGCGGTCTCGTGCAGACCCGTCAGACGGTCGTCGATGCCCGCGCCGTAGTTCTTGACGTGGTCCAGCGGCTTCGAGCCCTCGCCCAGCGACTCGCACGCGGTGATGATCGCCTCGTAGCCCTCGCGCATCGCCTTGGTGGAGAAGTTGGTGTGCGCGCCGGCGCCGTTCCAGTCGCCCTTGACCGGCTTCGGGTCCAGGGTCGCGGAGACGTCGAAGTCCTCGGCGGTGCGGTACAGCAGCCAGCGCGCGATCCACAGCTGGTCGGAGACCTCCAGCGGGGCCAGCGGGCCCACCTGGAACTCCCACTGGCCGGGCATGACCTCGGCGTTGATGCCGGAGATGCCGAGACCCGCCTTGAGGCAGTTGTCGAGGTGCTTCTCGACGATGTCGCGGCCGAAGATCTCGTCGGCGCCGACACCGCAGTAGTAACCACCCTGCGCGGCCGGGAAACCGGCCTCGGGGAAGCCGAGCGGGCGGTGGCCGTCGAAGAAGGTGTACTCCTGCTCGATGCCGAAGATCGGCTCCTGGCCCGCGAACTGCTCGGCGACCGGACGGAGCGTGGCACGGGTGTTGGACTCGTGCGGCGTCATGTCGATGTTGAAGACCTCGCACAGGACGAGGACGTCGTCGCCGCCGCGGATCGGGTCCGGACAGGTGAAGACCGGCTTCAGCACCCGGTCGGAGGCGTGGCCCTCGGCCTGGTTGGTGCTCGAACCATCGAAGCCCCAGATGGGCAGGTCCGCCACATCGGTGGAGGGCGACCCCGCCATGATCTTCGTCTTGGAGCGAAGCTTGGCGGTCGGCTCGGTGCCGTCGATCCAGATGTACTCAGCCTTGAACGTCACGGAAGCCATCCTTCGGGGGGTGCTGCGGTCTATGCCGCGCAGCTTCGCAAGCCGCGATTTCCCGGCCGTTGCCCGAATGTGAACCCCGTGTTACCGAGGTTTCCTCCGTTACTGCCCGCCCTCCGTGCGCCGGTAGCCGGAACGTCTTCGAGCGGGTGAACGGCCCGCGTCGTATACGGGGCGGACCGGTGCCCACCAGGAGGGATGCGCGGGCGGTGGCGACCCGCCGGGCACACTGGCTGCCATGACCACACCTACTGCTGCGAACACACCGCTGAGGATCGGCCTGCTGGGTACGGGGCCCTGGGCCCGCAACACACAGGCCCCGGCACTCGCGGACCACCCCGGCGTCCGGCTCAGCGGCATCTGGGGCCGCCGCCCGGAGGCGGCGGAGGCGCTGGCCGCCGTGCACGGCACCGAGGCGTACACGGGCGAAGCGGGCGTCGACGAGCTCTTCGCGGCGAGCGACGCGGTGGCCTTCGCCCTGCCGCCGGACATCCAGGCCCCGCTGGCGGTCCGCGCCGCGGCCGCCGGCTGCCACCTGCTGATGGACAAACCGATCGCGACCACCGTCGCGGGCGCGCGGGAGATCGCGGAAGCGGCGGAGAAGGCCGGGGTCGCCTCCGTGGTCTTCTGCACCTTGCGGTTCGCCACCGAGACGGCCCGGTGGATCAGCGAACAGGCCGCGCTGGACGGCTGGTTCACCGCACGCGCCCAGTGGCTCGGCGCGCTCTACGCACCGGAGGCGACCAGCGAGTACGCCGCGTCCCCCTGGCGCCGGGAGAAGGGCGGCCTGTGGGACGTCGGCCCGCACGTGCTCTCGGTCCTGATCCCGGTCCTGGGCGAGGTGACGGAGCTGACGGCGGCCCCTGGCCCCGCCGACACCACCCACCTGGTACTCCGCCACGCCTCCGGGGCTTCGAGCACGGTGACGCTCGGGCTGGGCGCACCCGTGGCGGCGGTGGGCATGGAGATCGAGCTGAGGGGCGAGCGGGGCGTGGTCACCCTGCCGGACTGGGGCGACGCGGTGGGTGCGTTCCGGGGCGCGGTGGACGCGCTGACCGATTCGGTGCGTACGGGGGTGGCGCACCCCTGCGACGTACGGTTCGGGCTGCGCCTGACGGAACTGCTGGCGGCGGCCGAGACGGGACTGCTGACGCGCGCACGGGGCGTCTGAGCGGCGGGGGCGCCGGGCCGGCGGTCGGTCCCTCGCCCGGGGGCAGCGCGGGGCGTCGAGCCCCCACGACCGGCCCGTCCCGGCCGCTCACTCCGGTGGCAACGCCCTGCACAGCGCGTCCAGGGCGTGCGGATAGGCGTGCTCGGCCGGGGTCGAGTACCCCACGACCAGTCCGTCCCGGCCGTCCTCGGTCGCCGCCGGGTGCAGGTAGTCCGCGAGCCCTTCGACCGCCAGCCCCTGCCAGGCCGCCGCCCGCACCACCGAGCGCTCCGTCCCCGGCGGCAGTTCCAGGACCGCGTGCAGACCCGCCGCGATCCCGGAGACCCGGACGTACGGTGCCCGCTCGGCCAGGGCGGCCACGAGCTGGTCGCGCCGGCGCCGGTGGCGCTGCCGCATCCGGCGCACCTGACGGTCGTAGGACCCCGACTCCACGAAGTCCGCGAGCGTCAGCTGGTCCGTGGCGCTCGACCACTGCTCGCGTTCTCCCTTGGCCGTCACGACGTCCTCCACCAGCCGCTCCGGAAGCACCAGCCAGCCGATCCGCAGCGCGGGGGAGAGGCTCTTGCTCACCGACCCCATCAGCACCACATGTTCCGGATCGAGGCCCTGGACCGCGCCGACGGGCTGCCGGTCGTAACGGAACTCGCCGTCGTAGTCGTCCTCCACGACCACACCGCCGGTCGCCCGTGCCCAGTCGACCACGGCGGCGCGCCGCTCGGGGTGCAGCGGCCCACCCGTCGGGAACTGGTGCGCGGCGGTGAGCAGGACCGCCCGGTCCGTTCCCCTCAACTCATCGACCAGAGCGCCGTGTTCGTCCACCGGGAGGGGGCGGGTGCCGACCCCCTGACCGGTGAGCAGCGCACGGTGGAACGGCAGCCCGTACGCCTCCACCGCCCACGGCCCGCCCAGCACGTCCGCCAGCAGCCGCAGCCCGTGCGCGGCGCCCGAGCAGAGCACGATGCGCTCGGGCGCCGTCCGTACACCGCGTACCCGGGCCAGATATCCGGCCAGGGCCCGCCGCAGCTCGGGCCGCCCGTGCGGATCGCCCGGCCCGAAGGCGTCGTGCGGTGCCTCGGTGAGCGCCCGCCGGGCCGAGGCCAGCCACGCGGCCCGGGGAAAGACCGAGGGGTCCGGCTTCCCCTGGACCAGGTCGTGGGCCGGGCGGACGGTCCGGGGCGGGGTCCGCTGCCGGTGTACGGGAGTGACGGGCGCCGCGCGCTCGGCGACCCGGGTGCCCGAGCCCTGGCGGGCGGTCAGCCAGCCCTCGGCGACGAGCTCCGCGTAGGCGTCCGCGACGGTGTTGCGGGCCAGCCCCAGATCGGCGGCGAGCGAACGGTACGGCGGCAGCCGGGTTCCCGGTGTCAGCCGCCCGCTCCGGACCGCCTCGCGCAGCGCCCGCATGAGCACGGCTCGCCGATTGCCCGTTCCCGACAGGGCGAGCGGCAGATCGCTGCCCAGCACCTCCGCGGAATTGACCCACGAATCAACCATCGAAATGCACCCCGTAAGCGGTCGCCGGTTCTCGTAGATTCGTACCCATGACGACGACAGAGATCAAGACCGACGCCCCGTCCACCACCACCGGCACCACCGTCCGGCTCAACTTCGCCAAGGCCGCCCCGAAGGCGTTCCGGGCCGTGATCGGCCTGGACGCCGCGGCGCGGGAGGGGCTCGACCCCACGCTGGTCGAACTGGTGCAGATCCGGTCCTCGCACCTCAACCACTGCGCGTACTGCCTTCACATGCACACCACCGACGCGCGGAAGGCGGGCGAGAGCGAGGAGCGGCTGCACATGGTCGCCGTGTGGCAGGAGGCGACGCACTTCTTCACGGAGAAGGAGCAGGCGGCGCTCGCCCTCACCGACGCGGTCACCCGGGTCGCGGACGGCGGGATCTCCGACGAGGTGTACGGGCGGGCCGCGGCGCACTTCGGTGAAGCGGAACTGGCCCAGCTGCTCGCCCTGATCTTCACCATCAACACCTGGAACCGGATCGCCCTGGCCACCGGCAAGCGAGCCGGCACCGACGAACGCTGACCGGCCGGGGCCGTATCAACGCCCCAGCGCGTCCCGTACCGCCTCATCCGTGCGTCCCACGACGGCCGTTCCGTCGTCGGCGGTGATGATCGGCCGCTGGATCAGCTTGGGGTGAGCGGCGAGGGCCTCGATCCACCGCTCACGCGAACCGGTCTCCCTCGGCCACTCCTTGAGTCCGAGCTCCTTCGCGTCCGCCTCCTGGGTCCGTGTGATGTCCCACGGCTCAAGTCCGAGCCGTTCGAGCACGTCCCGGATCTCGTCGGGCGACGGCACATCCTCCAGGTAACGGCGGACGGTGTACTCGGCACCCTCCGCATCGAGCAGGTCCACTGCGCTGCGGCACTTGGAACACGCCGGATTGATCCAGATCTCCATGGTGCCCAGGTTACGCGAGGGAGCCTCGAAAGCCCTTCTGGCCAGGGGCGATTGTCAGTGGTGGGCAGTAAAATAAAGGGAGTTCGCGAGGGTTCCACCACCGTGCCAGGAGGATGCCGATGGCCGTTGCCGCCGTCACGACCAAGCCGCTCCACGACCAGTTCACCAAGCCCCTGCGGAGGAAGCGACTCCCCGCGGGCCGGCCCCGCGAGTGGTACGTCTCCCACAACCGCCGCCTGAAGGCCATGCGCCTGGCGATCGCCCTGCTCGACGCGGGCGTCTACCAGCCGTCGAGCGCGACCAACATCCGCATACGCACCATGGCCGAGCGCCTCGGCACCCACCCGCCGTCCGACACCACCTGCCGCATGGTCCGCACCCTGATCCGCTACGGCCGCTGACCCCGGCCTCCCGCACCTGACGCCGGGGCCGTCGCCCTGATCGGGTCACCGGAGCGCGACTCGCGCTCCGGTGACCCGTTGGCGATCGGCCTCGACCGGCGAACGTCAAGGTATGACGTGTCACAGACAATGTGGCGGCGCTGTGGGAACTTCAACTCTGTTACTCGTCAGTCGAGTTATCGACGTGCGCGTGGAAGGGTCGAATTGAGCATGCTGCAAGCCACCACGCTCGACCAGGTGGTCGACACGGACCGCTACCCCCTGTCGGACCCGGGGAGCGTCCAGGGGCTGGCGGTGATCGACCAGGCCCGGCACGAACTGGCCACGGTCGGCTGCACCGTACTGCCGGACTTCATCCGCCCGTCGCTCCACGAGGTCCTGCGCCAGGAGTGCGCGGCCCTCGCACCCCAGGCGTATTTCGACGTCGAGACCGTCAACGTCTACAACATCGACGTGGACACGGCTCTGCCCGGGAACCACCCCGGCCGGCGCACCTTCCAGCGGGGCAACGCGTTCGTCGCGCGCGACCACATCCCCGCGGGCGCCCTCATCAGCCGGCTCTACGCGCACGAGGTCTTCCAGCGCTTCGTCGCCGACTGCTTCGGACTGCCGCGGCTGCACGAACTCGCCGATCCGCTCTCCGGGCTCGTTCTCAACGTCGTACGGCCGGGCATGGAGCACCCGTGGCACTTCGACACCAACGAGTACACGGTGAGCATGCTGACCCAGCAGGCGCGGGCAGGCGGTGACTTCGAGTACTGCCCGAACATCAGGTCCGCCCGGGACGAGCGCTTCGACGCCGTACGCGACGTCCTGGAAGGCCGCACCAGGGGCGAGCGCCTGCTCCTCCGGCCGGGCGACCTGCAGCTCTTCAAGGGCCGCTACTCACTGCACCGCGTCAGCCCCGTGCGGGGCGACGTGGCACGCCACTGTGCGATCTTCGCCTACAGCGAGCGCCCCGGTGTCATCGGGAGCGTGCCCCGTACCCGGCAGCTCTTCGGCCGCGTCCTGCCCGCACACCGGGCCGCCGAAGGCCGGGCCGTACGGGGAGACGAGCTGCTGGACTAGGGCCTGTCCCGCGCAGACGGTTCCCGCCCGCCCCGCGAACCACGGAGGAGTAGTCCCTTGCGTTTCGACGCGAACGGAAAAGTCTCGCTCGACCACATCTACACCGCGCCCGACCCGCGCCCGTACTTCGAGGTGCTCCGCCCCCTCGGCTACTGCGTTCCCCAACAGGCCAAGCCGTACTTCGAGAAGCTCGTCAAGGAGTACCGGGAGTCGGAGGGGGTGGCGGTCCCGACCGTCCTGGACATTGGCTGCTCCTACGGGATCAACGCCGCCCTGCTGAAGTGCGACGCGACGATGGACGAGCTGTACGCGCGCTACGGCGATGCCGCCCGGATGTCCCGCGAGGAGCTCCTGGTCCGCGACCGCGACCTCTCCCGCTCCCGCAGACCCGCGCACGGCCTCCGCTTCACCGGGCTGGACGCGTCCACCAGCGCCCTGGCCTACGCGCGCGAGGCCGGTTTCCTCGACGAAGCGGTCCACGCCGACCTGGAGGCGAACGACCCCACACCGGAGCAGCTCGCACACCTCGCCGGGACGGACATCGTGATCTCGACGGGCTGTATCGGCTACGTCACCGAGCGCACCCTCACCCGTGTCGTACGGGCACAGGGTGGACGGCGCCCCTGGATGGCGCACTTCGTCCTGCGGATGTTCCCCTTCGATCCGGTCGAGGACGCCCTGGCCGCACTCGGATACCGCACCGTCCGGGTCGACGATGTCTTCAAGCAGCGGAAGTTCGTCGACGCGCGGGAACAGGCGCGCGTGCTGGACAGCATGGCGGCCGCCGGAGTGGATGCGCGGGGCCTGGAGGAGGAGGGCTGGATGTACGCCCAGCTCTACCTCTCCCGCCCTCACTGAAACCCCGTCGCCCCTCCCACCAACCGAAAGAAGAGCCGAATTGAACGTCAGCCAGGAAGTCGCGGTCAGCGCCACCTTCGCCCGGGAGGGCGAGCTGCCACGCGTGCCGCTGCCCACGCTCGACGCGAGCTGCGAGAGGTTCCTCGCCTGGAGCGCACCGCTCCTGACCGCGCAGGAGCGCGCGGAGACCGAGGCCGAGGTCGCCGCCTTCCTGCGGCCCGACGGACCCGGCCGGGTCCTGCACGCGGCGCTGGAGGAGTACAACGGCACGGAGGGCGTGCACAGCTGGCTCGACACCTTCTGGCCGTACCGCTATCTCGGCCGCCGGGACCGGATCGCGCTCAACGCCAACTTCTTCTTCCTGTTCCAGGACACCGGCCAGGGGCAGATCGACCGGGCGGCCGGGCTCGTCGCCGGGGCGCTCCACTACAAGCGGCAGCTGGACGAGGGCCTCATCGCGCCGGTGGAGCAGCGCGGAGTGCCCCAGTCGATGGTGCAGAACAAGTACCTGTTCTCCACGACCCGTATCCCCGGCGTCCCCCTGGACACGGTGCGCGCCCCGTACGGCGACAGCGCGCCCGGTCCCTCCACGGCCCGGCACATCGTGGTGTTCTTCCGGGGCAGCATGTTCCGGCTGGACGTACTCGGTGAGGACGGCGCCCCGCACAGCCTCGACGAGATCGAAGCCGGGCTGCGTGCGGTGACCAGGGCCGATGTGCACACGGACGAGGCCGACCGGGTCGGCCACCTCACCACCATGGCGCGTGCGGAGTGGGCGGCTGCCCGGGACGGCCTCCTCGCCCACCCCCACAACGCCGGGACGCTGGACGTCATCGAGACCGCGCTGTTCTGCGTCTGCCTGGAGGACTTCGCACCCGAGGACACCAAGACCACCTGCGACGAGCTGCTGTACGGAGACCGGGGCAACCGCTGGTTCGACAAGGCCGTCTCCTTCGTCGTCCACGCCAACGGCCGGGCCGGCATCAACGTGGAGCACTGCGAGCTCGACGGGACGACCATCCTGAGCTTCACCGACGCGCTGCTCAGCACCTCACCCGAGGAGCACGCCCGCCGGTCCGGCGCCCGCCCGCAGGGTCGACCGGTCCCGACGCCCCTCACGTTCGAGCTGGACGCCGCCCAGCGCACCCAGGTGCTCTCGGCTGCCGAAGCGTTCGCCGCGTACGGTGCCGCCACCGCCACCAGCACGGTCTCCTTCGACGACTTCGGCAGCACCGCGGCCAAAGCGCTCGGCGTATCCCCGGACGCGTTCGTCCAGGCCGCCTACCAACTGGCCCACCAGCGCGCCAAGGGGCACCTCGGTGCCACGTACGAGTCGATCGCGACCCGCCAGTTCCGCCACGGCCGGACTGAGGCGATGCGCGTCGTCACCCCCGAGATGCCGGCCTTCGTGGCCGCGATGGACGACCCGGCGGCGGACCCCGAAACCCGCCGCGCCGCGTTCCGCGCGGCTGCGGGCGCCCATGTGGCCCGGGCGAAGGAATGCCAGGCCGGAGACGCCCCCGAACAGCACCTGTGGGAGCTGGAGCTCATCCAGCGCCGCCGCGGCGCCGAACTCGGCATCACCGAACAGCCCGCCCTGTACCGCTCACCGGGCTGGCTCACGATGCGGGACGACTACCTGAGCACCAGCTCGGCGCCGTCGGAGAACATCCAGTACTTCGGCTTCGGCTCCACGAGCAGCAAGTGCATCGGCATCGCCTACGTCCTGCTGCCCGACCGCTTCAACCTCTACCTGAGCACCCCGCTCCCGGTGGCCGCCCAGATGCACGCCTTCGCGGACCGCCTTCGCGAGGCGGTCGCGGAACTGCGCGAGCTGCTGGCGGGCTGACACCGCACAGGCCGCTACCCCGGCCATGGGGGTAGCGGCCTGTGCTGGCGTTTCTGACTTCACGTCAGTGAATCGGGGGAGTTTTCGCAGGTCACAGCCTGTTCCCAGGACGTAGGGCCCTGGTCACCCCGACCCCGCGGTTTAGATGTCGAAGTACAGCTCGAACTCGTGCGGGTGCGGGCGCAGCTGGATCGGGGCGATCTCGTTCGTGCGCTTGTAGTCGATCCACGTCTCGATGAGGTCGGGCGTGAAGACTCCGCCGGCGAGGAGGTAGTCGTGGTCCGCCTCCAGGGCGTCCAGGACGGCCGGGAGGGAGGTCGGGACCTGCTGGACGCCCGCGTGCTCCTCGGGGGCCAGCTCGTAGAGGTCCTTGTCGATCGGCTCGGCGGGCTCGATCTTGTTCTTCACGCCGTCCAGGCCGGCCATCAGCAGCGCCGAGAAGGCGAGGTACGGGTTCGAGGACGGGTCCGGTGCGCGGAACTCGACGCGCTTGGCCTTCGGGTTGGAGCCCGTGATCGGGATGCGCATCGCGGCGGAGCGGTTGCGCTGCGAGTAGACCATGTTGACCGGGGCCTCGAAGCCGGGGACCAGGCGGTGGTACGAGTTCACCGTCGGGTTGGTGAACGCCAGCAGCGACGGGGCGTGCTTCAGGATGCCGCCGATGTAATAGCGCGCCATGTCCGACAGGCCCGCGTAACCCTGCTCGTCGTAGAAGAGCGGCTCGCCGCCGGCCCACAGGGACTGGTGGACGTGCATGCCCGAGCCGTTGTCGCCGAAGATCGGCTTCGGCATGAAGGTCGCGGTCTTGCCGTTGCGCCAGGCGACGTTCTTCACGATGTACTTGAAGAGCATCAGGTCGTCGGCCGCGGCGAGCAGCGTGTTGAACTTGTAGTTGATCTCGGCCTGGCCGGCGGTGCCGACCTCGTGGTGCTGGCGCTCGACCTGGAGGCCGTTCTTGTCCAGCTCCAGGGAGATCTCGGCACGCAGGTCGGCGAAGTGGTCGACCGGCGGGGTCGGGAAGTAGCCGCCCTTGTAGCGGACCTTGTAGCCGCGGTTGTTCTCCTCCGACCCGGTGTTCCAGGCGCCGGCCTCGGAGTCGATGTGGTAGAAGGACTCGTTCGCCGAGGTCTGGAAGCGCACGTTGTCGAACACGTAGAACTCGGCCTCGGGGCCGAAGTACGCGGTGTCGGCGATGCCGGTGGAGGCGAGGTACGCCTCGGCCTTCTTGGCCACGTTCCGCGGGTCACGGCTGTACTGCTCGCCGGTGATCGGGTCGTGGATGAAGAAGTTGATGTTGACGGTCTTGTCGCGGCGGAACGGGTCGACACGAGCGGTCGAGAGGTCCGCGCGGAGCGCCATGTCGGACTCGTGGATGGCCTGGAAGCCGCGGATCGACGAGCCGTCGAAGGCGAGCTCCTCGGTCGGGTCGAAGACCGCCGCCGGGATGGTGAAGTGCTGCATCACACCGGGCAGGTCGCAGAACCGGACGTCGATGAACTTGACGTCTTCGTCGGCGATGTACTTCTTCACGTCGTCGGCGTTCTGGAACATCCAACTCCTCCTACTCCCGACCCGGAGAAGGGCGGGGTTGCAGCTCTTTCGTGCGGCCAGTGCGGTGGCACACGCTGGACCCGACCATAGGCAGACGGGATTTCTCAAGCATGACCCATTTGTTTCGCCCAAGTTAACCGGGCGAACTGGGCGCGGCACCTCAGCGACGTGTTCCGTGCCCCCGCCCGGCCGGGTGCAAACGCGGGCGCAGTACCGTGGACGGGTGGACAACAGGCAAGTAATCGGATCGTGGCTGTCCGGGCCGCGCGCGGCCGCCGAGGACATGGGCGTCGACTTCGGCTACCGGGGACAGCGCCTCGGGCTGCCCGAGCACGGACCGGGGTCCGTGGCTCCGCTGGGCCGGCGCTTCGGAGCGATCTTCATCGACTGGGCGCTGTGCATGGTGATCGCATACGGGCTGCTCGCTCGCGGTGACCAGCAGGCGGCCGGGAACTGGGCGCTCGGCGTCTTCCTCGTCCTGAGTGTGCTGACCGTCGGAACCATCGGCAGCACACCGGGCAAGCGCATCCTGGGCCTGCGGGTCCTCGCGGAGAACGGTGAGCGGCTCGGCACCGGGCGCGTGATCGTCAGGAGCGTGCTGCTCCTCCTGGTCATCCCGCCGCTGGTCTGGGACCGCGACGGCCGCGGCCTCCACGACCGGCTGGCCCGCGCCGTGCAGGTCCGCATCTGACGGATCGCGGATACAGGCGCCCGGAACGTGAAGAAGGGGCGGTCGTGGACCTGATCGGGTCCACGACCGCCCCTTCTTGTTACGAGGTACGAGGTACGGGCTTGTACGAGGTACGGGTACGAGGAACGAGCTGTACGGGCGGGGTCAGCGCATCTTTCCGCCGCGCGGCATCCGCATGCCCTTAGGCATCGGACCCTTCGGCAGCGGCATGTTGCTCATCAGGTCGCCCATCGCCCGCAGCCGGTCGTTGGCCGCGGTGACCTGCGGGCCGGTCAGGACGCGGGGCAGCTTCAGCATCTTGGTGCGCACCTTCTTCAGCGGCACCTGGCCCTCGCCGTCACCGACGATGATGTCGTGCACCGGCACGTCCACCACGATGCGCGCCATGCGCTTCTTCTCGGCCGCCAGCAGGCTCTTCACCCGGTTCGGGTTGCCCTCGGCGACCAGCACGATGCCCGCCTTGCCCACGGCCCGGTGGACGACGTCCTGGCTGCGGTTCATCGCGACCGCCGGAGTCGTGGTCCAGCCACGGCCGACCCGGTCCAGAACGGCCGCTGCCGCGCCCGGCTGCCCCTCCATCTGTCCGAAGGCCGCGCGCTCGGCGCGACGTCCGAAGATGATCGCCATCGCGAGGAGCGCCAGGACGAAGCCCAGGATGCCCGCGTAGACGGGGTGGCCGATCAGGAAACCGATCGCGAGGAGGACACCGAAGGTGACGATTCCCACACCCGCGACGACAAGACCGATCTTGGGGTCGGTCCGCCTGGTCATCTTGTAGGTCAGGGCGATCTGCTTGAGCCGCCCCGCGTTCTCGGCGCTGTCCGCGCCTTCAGTGTTTGCCTTCCTCGCCATGTACTGAAGTTTACGTGGCCTAAGAACGGTGGTCGGCCACGGCCTCCAGTACATGCTGGGCCTCGACCCGGTCCTTCGCCCTGCGGCGGTCCTCCAGGACCGCCGTCCAGGCGTTGTGACGGGCGGTGCGCTGGCCGCTGCTCAGCAGCAGCGACTCGACGGCACGGAGGGCGCTGGTGACGGACGGGATGGCGTTGGCGCGTACCGGCACGGCCTGCATGGTGGAGTTCCCTCTCGGAGCGGATGCGCTGACTGGGCGCGGACTGAGTACGGGAAGTGGTGACCCGGCGGCGGCCGACGGAGCTGCTGCCGCGTGTGTACCCAGGGTCACTGCTTGGTGTTACCAGCGCATGACCGGTCGGTCAAACACCAATGAAGCCTGGAATTCGGCGCCGCGCACGCCGAAGCGGCCCATACGCGTCCCCGACCTGCGGGGAGCGCATGAGCCGCTTCGAATCGGTCTTCACCGCTCAGTGGCGTTCTGTGCCCGGTTTCACACGGCGGGCGCGGTCGCCGCGGGCGCTGCCGCCAGCGCCTGACGCCGCTCGATCGCCTGCTGGAAGAGGCGTCCGGCGCGGTACGAGGAACGGACGAGCGGACCCGACATCACGCCGGAGTAACCGATCGCCTCGGCCTCGTCCTTCAGCTCCACGAACTCGTGCGGCTTCACCCAGCGCTCGACCGGGTGGTGCCGTACGGACGGCCGCAGGTACTGCGTAATCGTGATGAGCTCGCAACCCGCGTCGTGCAGATCCCGCAGCGCCTCACTGACTTCCTCGCGGGTCTCGCCCATGCCGAGGATCAGGTTGGACTTGGTCACCAGACCGGCCTCGCGGGCCCGCGTGATGACGTCCAGGGAGCGCTCGTAACGGAACCCGGGACGAATCCGCTTGAAGATCCGCGGGACCGTCTCGACGTTGTGCGCCAGCACCTCGGGGCGCGAGGAGAAGACCTCGGCCAGCTGTGCGGGCTCCGCGTTGAAGTCGGGGATCAGCAGCTCCACCTTGGTGGCGCCCGCCTCCCGCTCCGCGGTCAGGCCGTGGATCTGGCGGACGGTCTCCGCGTACAGCCAGGCTCCGCCGTCCTCCAGGTCGTCGCGCGCGACGCCGGTGATGGTGGCGTAGTTCAGGTCCATCGTGACGACGGACTCGCCGACACGGCGCGGCTCGTCGAGATCGAGGGCGGCGGGCTTGCCCGTGTCGATCTGGCAGAAGTCACAGCGCCGGGTGCACTGGTCACCACCGATGAGGAACGTGGCCTCGCGGTCTTCCCAGCATTCGTAGATGTTCGGACAGCCGGCCTCCTGGCACACGGTGTGCAGGCCCTCGCTCTTCACGAGCTTCTGCATCTGCGTGTATTCGGGGCCCATCTTCGCCCGCGTTTTGATCCACTCGGGCTTGCGCTCGATGGGGGTCTGGCTGTTCCGGACCTCCAGGCGCAGCATCTTGCGCCCGTCGGGTGCGACAGCGGACACTCCGGCTCCCCTTTGCTTTCGCTGCATTCGAATCTTCGGCGAACACCAGGGTACGCCCGTAGTTAGAACGGCTTTACGTCTGGCCAACCTGGGGCCGACGGGGCCTATTCCCCGCCCGCTAGGCGGGGGCCGGGGTGGCGGCGGGAGCGGCGGCCTTCGCGGGCTCGACGGTCCGGGGCGCGAGTGCCGCGTTCTCCAGGACGTCCCTGAGGTGCTTCTCCACGACCGGGAGGACCTCCGCGATCGTCACGTCGCGCCCCAGTTCGTACGCGAGTGAGGTGACGCCCGCGTCCCGGATGCCGCACGGCACGATCCGGTCGAACCAGGTGTTGTCCGGATTCACGTTGAGCGCGAAGCCGTGCATGGTCACACCCTTGGCGACCCGGATACCGATCGCGGCGAGCTTGCGGTCCTCGCGGCGCTGGCCCGCGTTGGACGGCGCGTACTCCGGGCCGTTCATCCGCGGGTCGAACTCCTCGTCCTGAAGGCGCGGGTCGAAGTCGAGGGAGAGCCCGCCGAGCGACGCCCGCTCCTCGACCGGGTCACCCAGCACCCAGACACCGCTGCGGCCCTCGACCCGGGAGGTCTCCACGCCGAATTCGGCGGCCGTACGGATCAGGGCGTCCTCCAGGCGACGGACGTGCGCGACGACGTCGACCGGGCGCGGAAGCTTCTGGATGGGGTAGCCGACGAGCTGCCCCGGGCCGTGCCAGGTGATCTTGCCGCCGCGGTCGACGTCGATGACCGGGGTGCCGTCCAGCGGGCGCTCGTTCTCCGCCGTGCGCCGGCCCGCCGTGTAGACGGGCGGGTGCTCCAGGAGCAGGCACGTGTCGGGGACCGTGTCCTCGAAGCGGGCGGCGTGCACCTCGCGCTGCTTCTGCCATGCCTCCTGGTACTCGACGGAATCCTCGCCGAACCCCAGACGGACGAACCGCAGCTCACTCACTTCAGGTGCCTCCCTACTAGCGGTGCCGGAAGCCCGGGGGGTGTCCCCGGAACCACGTCACCATGCACTGGCGTGCGCCCCCAGCCACTGTACGACCGCCCTCGCCGGGGCGGCCCGGCAGGTCGTTTCCGTCAGCGCCACCGGCAATCCTCACACGATCGGATGAATGTGGGGCGAAGGCCGCCGGAGGGTGCGGCCGGGGCCGCTAAATTCGCGCCGTTCCATAAGGGCTGCCCGCCCGGCCACGAAGGCAGGAGACCGTACAGCTGATGTCGGAACGACCTCCGCAGCGCACCCCCAACCGCCGCCTCGCCTCGCTCATCGCCGAAGCCGGGTTCTCCCATGCGGGTCTGGCCCGCCGGGTCGACCAGCTCGGTCTGGAGCACGGCCTCGATCTGCGGTACGACAAGACCTCCGTGACCCGCTGGCTGCGCGGCCAGCAGCCGCGGGGCACCACTCCCGCGCTGATCGCCGAGGTCTTCACCCGGCGGCTGGGGCGTCGGCTCTCCGCCCAGGACCTGGGCCTCGACGCCTGCGCTCCCGTCTACGCGGGTCTGGAGTTCGCGGCGACACCGGCCGAGGCCGTCGACATCGTCAGCGGGCTGTGGCGGAAGGACTCGGGAAGCCATGCGGAGTTACGCAAGATCGCGTTCACCCCGGCGGGGCTGGTCGTCCCCAGCCGGGACTGGCTGATCGGGCGGGCCGACGAGTGGGTGGGCGGCACGGAGTCACCGACGACGGCTGCCGCGACGCGAGGCGCGAGCGGGGTGGCCGGGGCAGCCGGGTCCGCCGGTGCGGCAGTGGGTGGCGGGGCAGCGGTGAGCGGCGGGGCTCATGCGGCGGCGGGGGCGTCAGGGGCGGTCGGTTCGCCCGGGGTGAGCGGTCCTGGTGGACTCGGCGGCCCCGGCGGAGCAGCCGCTGTGGGGGTCGTGGGCGCCCCCCGGGCTCCGGGCCGCCCGAACGGCCTCCTCGGCCCCGGTGGGCTCACCTCCCCCGGCCAGGCCGGGACCCACGGAGCGCACGGCTCCCACGGCCCCCAGACGCCGCACACCGCCACCCCGGTGCACGGCCAGGCCGGCCGGAACGGCGCCCGCGGCCCCGGTACCACCCGGCCGCCCGCGCACCCGGCGCCGTCGTCCCCCGCCCTCTCGACCGTGCCGCGCCAGCGGCAGATCGACCGGGGCCCTGGCCAGCGGGTCAGCAGCGGGGACGTCGCGGCCCTGCGCTCGGTCGGTGAGCTCTTCCGCACCCTCGACAACGCCTACGGCGGCGGACACGCACGGCAGGCCCTCGTCCGCTATCTGGAGCACGAGGCGGAGCCCATGCTCCGGGGCAGTTACGGCGAAGCCACCGGCCGGCGGCTGTTCTCGGCGGCCGCCGACCTGACCAGGCTGGCCGGCTGGACCTCGTACGACATCGCCGCCCACGGCCTCGCCCAGCGGTACTTCGTCCAGGCGCTGAGGCTCGCGCAGGCCGCGGGGGACCGGGGCTACGGCAGCTACGTACTGATGACCATGAGCCGTCAGGCGGTCTACCTCGGGCACGGCAGGGAAGCCGTGCAGCTGGCGCGCGTCGCCCAGCAGGGCATCGGATCGTCGGCGCCGCCCGTCGTGCAGGCCATACTGCACGCGGTCGAGGCGCGCGGCCACGGTGTGCTCGGCGAGGCCAGGACCTGCACCACCGCGCTCGCGCGCGCGGAACACGCCCTGGAGGCCGCGCGGCCCGGGGACGAGACCCCGCACTGGGCCCGCTACTTCGACGAGGCCCAGCTGGCCGACGAGTTCGGGCACTGCCACCGCGATCTCCAGCACTACCGGACCGCGGCCCAGCACGCCGAACGCTCACTCCAGCTGCGCGCTCCGGCGTACGCCCGCAGCAGGCTGTTCTGTCAGGTGGTGCTCGCGACCGCGCGGCTCGGGCTCGGAGAGCTCGACCAGGCGTGCTCCCTGGGCGCCGAGGCGGCCCAGCAGGCATCCGAGATGAGGTCGGTACGGGCCACCGAGTACGTACGCGACTTCGAGCGGCGCCTGGAGCCGTACCGGGACGCGGCGGCCGTACGCACCTACCGGGACCGGGTCGCCGCTCTCGGCTGACCGGCCCCGGCGGTGACCCGGTGGCGGTTCACCCCCCCCCCCCCCGCGGACGCCCCTCACCTCGACCTCCGCCAGGGACAGCGGGTCCGTGGCGGACGCCAGCTGCACCCGGACGTAACGGCCCGTGGTGCCGGGCGGAAGCTCCACCGCGGTGGGCCGCCCCGCCTGGCCGGTCATGTGCACGGCGGTCACACCCGGTGCCGTGCGGGCCTCGTCCAGCCCGTCCGCCGTGAACGGGGTGTCCGAGGTCAGCACCCAGTAGTCCTTCAGACGGTCGGCGCAGCAGTCGGCGCGATTCCACACCTCGACCTGGTCCAGCGCCGCCGATGAGCCCAGATCGACCTGCCACCACGCCTGGTTCGACGGTTCGGCGGTATGTGTCACGGAGCCCGCACCCCAGTCACCGTCGGTGTTCCCGTCGACGGCGCGTGCGGCGGGGGCGTCCCAGGCCGTGGACCGCTGGGTGGCGGGCCTGCCCCGGGCGAGGTTCTCCGGCGCCACCTTCACCTTCACCCGGGTCGTGGTCCGCATCCCGTCGTGGCGCAGCCCGATGTCCAGCGTGTAGGTGCCGGGCGGGGTCGAAGCGGGCGGGGTGAGCCGGAACGGCACCTTGGCGTCCGCGCCCGCGGCGAGCGGCGCCACCCGGGCCGAGGCGGGGGTGACCGTCCAGCCCTCGGGGCCCGAGAGCCCGATACGGGTCTCCGGCGCCCGCTTCCTGGAGGTGTTGGTCACCGTCAGGGTGCCGGCACCCGTGACACCGGGGTTGAGCTCGTCGGGCAGCTCGGTGCGCGTGCGGACCAGGCTGTGGACACCCGGGGTGGCGACCTTGAAGACGTACGCGTGCTTGCTGCTCGTGGCCCCGGCGCCCCGCGCGGGCGTCGTGACGACGACCCGGCCCCGGCCGTCCTTGCGCCACGGCAGCGGCTCTCCGCCGGAGCCCAGGAGGGTGATCCGGGTGTCGCCCGCGACCGGGGTGTCCGAACCGAGGGTCAGCTCCGTGCCCGGCCATTCCAGCGCGGTCGCGTACAGGGCACCGTCCTTGACCGTGTAGCGGATCTCGTCGCCGCCGGACGGCTCCTCGGCGTGGTGCCAGTACGTCGTGGCATAGACCGCCTCCCCGTTGGTCTTCAGCCAGGCGCCGATGTCGAGGAGGCGCTGCTGCTGGATCCCGGGGATCGTCCCGTCGGCGCGCGGGCCGACGTCGAGCAGCAGATTGCCGTTCTTGCTGACGATGTCGCTGAGCGAGTCGATCAGCTGGTCGGAGGTGAGGTGGTCCTCCTCCGGCTCGTTCTGGTTGTAACCGTAGGAGTGCGCGATGCCGCGGCTCGCCTCCCACTTGTGGGGATCGATGTCCGGCTTCACCGTGTACTCGGGTGTCTGGAAGTCGAGTTCCTTGCTGTCCAGGCTGCCGGACTCGATCGTGCAGCGGTTGGCGACCGCGACCTCCTTGGGGTTCTCCCGGTTCTTCGCCCGGTTGTAGTAGTCGGCGATGACCGACGCCGTCTTCCAGTACGAGGCGGGCTTCTCCCACTGGCCGTCGCACCAGAGCATGTCCGGGTCGTACTGATCGACCAGCTCGCGCATCTGCGGAAGCATGTAGTCGTCCACGTAGTCGTCGACCACCGGAGCGCCGGTGTACGGGACGGGGGCCCCGGTGTAGGGGTTGCGCACCGGCCGCCCGGTGTAGGAGGGGTTGTTCCACTCGTACAGCGAGTAGTAGAAGCCCGCCCTGAGCCCGCCGTCCTCGCGGGCGGCCTTGAAGAGGTCACCGGCCAGGTCGCGCTTCGGCCCGAGATCCACGGTGTCGCGTCCGCTGACCTTCGAGTCGTACAGGGCGACGCCCTCGTGGTGCTTGGAGGTCAGGACGAAGTACTTGGCGCCCGCGTCCTTGAAGAGCTTCACCCAGGCGTCGGGGTCGTACTTCTCGGCCTTCCACCGGCCGATGAAGTCGTCGTAGTCCGCGTCCTCGCCGTAGGTGTCCCGGTGGTACGTGTTCGTGGCGTTGCCGGGCGAGTTCATATACGCCCAGTACCACTCGGCGTAGCTGCCGCGGGGGCCCCAGGCGGGCACCGAATAGGCGCCCCAGTGGATGAAGATCCCGAATTTGTCGTCGTTGAACCACTGCGGGACGGGATGGCTGTTGAGGGATTCGACGGTGGGCTCGTAGTCCTTCGCGGCGGGGTCCGTCCCCGGGGCGGGGGCGGCTCCGAGCAGGCCGGCGAAGGCGGCCAGTGCGGTGGCTGCGACTCCCGTACGTCCGACGGTGCCGCGGTGCGTGCGGGTCACTGCGATTCCTTTCCGGAGAGGGCCCTGACCTGATCGGGACTCAGTGCTTCGTCCCAGGTGAGGAGGTCGTCGAGGTCTCCGCGCAGGCCGGCCTTCTCGGTGCCGACCGAGCGCAGGGGGAGCGGGATGGAGGCGCCGGCCGTGCCGACGCGCTCCCCGTCGGCGTAGAGGGTGGTGCGACCGGGCTCCGTCACCCAGGTCAGCTGCACCCAGCGGTTCAGCGGCAGGGTGTAGTCGAAGCTCAGATCGGCGGCGCCGTACCGGGTGAGGCCGACCTTGCCGGTGCCGTACTGCTGGAGCTTGAGCGCGCCCGCCCTGGAGCTGAGCAGCACCTGATCGGCGGTGCGGGCGGTGGAGCGGACCTGGACGGACACCGTCCACGGCTCGGCGACGTCCAGACCGCCGAAGCCCACGCCGTCCCGGTCGGAGTCGAAGCGCCAGGCCTGGCCGTTCACGCCGTCGGCGACGGGCGTCGGGTTGTTGATGATGTAGGAGCTGCCCGGCAGCCCGCCCGCGGTGTCCTGTGCGAAGAGCGTGTTGCCGGGGCTGCCCGCCCAGGTCCAGCCGCTCGGATACGCGGCGGTGTCGAAGGTCCAGTGATGGCTGGGGCGTCCGTCGTCCACCCGTGGGGCCGCAGGGGCGGGGGTGATTCCGGGCGGGTCACCGATGCGGGCGGCGAGGGAGCGGAAGCCGGTGACCGTGCCGGGGGTCGGCGTGGCGTTCCAGGAGCGGTCGGCCATGATCGCGCGGGCGCCGGCCATGTGCTGCTCGAAGTAGCCGTCCTCGGCCCAGAAGTTGTAGTCCGCCCAGTTCACCAGGGAGGAACCGAGCATGTCGGGTGCGGTGCTCGGTGCCCAGTCGTCGTACATCCAGGGCTCGTTCGGGTACAGGTGGTGGTAGTTGTTCGGGGTGTCGTAGAAGGGGCCGATGGCGATCTCGTCGTGGCCGGGGACGGCGGGAGCGGCGCCGGTTCCCTCCCAGGTGATGAAGACGACCGGGCCGTGCGCCTTCTGCTGGGGCGCGGTCAGGTGCTCCGAGCCGTTGTAGACGGCCGTCCGCCTGCCGTGTGAAGCCAGCACGTCGTCAAGGGTGTTGATGTACCGGTTGAGGAGGTCGCCGAGCGTGGACACCTCGGGGTCGGCGGCCAGGAACTCCTTGACGCGCGGGCAGTCGGCGAGCTGGCCGGGCACCTCCTCCCCGCCGATGGAGAACAGCGGGGCATCGAACCAGCCCGCGAACTCGTCAACGATCTCCTTGGTCTTCGCGACCGCCTTCTCGCTGGTCATGTCGATGATCCAGTCGGCGGTGAGATGCGAGTGGGTGTGCGCTCCGGTGCAGGGATTCGTACCGGAGCCGAAGCCGATGCCGAAGGCCTCGCTGATCACGGTGGCGTGTCCGGGGACCTCGATGCCGGGCATCAGCTGGACGTGATGGCGGGCGGCGAAGCTCTTGAGGTGCTCGATGTCGGCGCGGCTGTAGCTGTGTCCGGGATCGGCGAGGCCGGGGAACTTCGGGCTGTACAGGCGGAAGCCCTCGGACTCGGACAGATGCAGGAAGAGCGTGTTGAGCTTCTGGTCGCCCATCCTGCGGATCAGATTCCTCAGGTACGGGATCTGCCAGTACTTGCGGCCCGCGTCGAGATGGACCATCCGCAGCCGCTGGGCCGGCCGGTCGAGGGATCGGGCGCGCGGCAGGGAGCGGTGGCCGGGATCGGTGGCGCGCAGCAGCTGGAGCACGGTGCGTGTGCCGTAGAACAGGCCGTGGGTGGAGGCGGCCTCGATGCGTACGGGCCCCGCACTGTCGAGCCGGTAACCCTCGGCGCCGAACGGGGTGGCGGCGGGGCCGTCGGTGAGCCCCAGGACGATGTCGCCGTCCTTCGCGTGGGACACGTCGCCGCTGATGGCGGGGGTGATTCCGCTGATACCGGCGAGCTCGGTACGCAGGTGCCGGGCGAGGTCGTGGACGTTCTGCCGTGCGGGGCCCGGCAGTTCCTGACGCCCGGAGGGCAGCGCGGTCCGGGCGAGGGAGCGCGGATCGACCAGGATGCGGGTCCGCGGCGTGAGCGTCGTCAGCCCACCGAGGTCCGACCACTCGGTGGGGCGGGGGATGACCGGTGGCGGAGAGGACGCGGGAGCCGGCGCGGGATCAGCCGGCTCGCTCGCTACAGCCATAGGAGCTATTGCTCCGATGACTAGGGTGAGGATTACGGACAGTACGGGTCCAGCACGACGCACAACGGCCTCCCGATTAGCGGCAATCGGGAGGACCGTATGGTGTATGTACACGGCATGACAAGAGAGAGGTCGGATGTGTTCCTGGCGTGAGGGCTTCTCGGCGCGGAGTCCGCGGTGCTGTCAGGCAGCCGTGCCGAGCGTTGCCTCGGCCCCGTATCCCTCCTGTACACCCAGGTCGGCGAGGATCGCGGCGGCGGCGCGGCGGCCCGAGTGCAGGGCCCCCTCGACCGTGCTCGTGTCGCGGTGGTCACCGCACACGTACAGCCCGGCGAGCATCCGGACCGGGCGGTGCGGATCGTGCGGGGCGGGCATCGCCGGAACGGCCTCCGGGTCGTGATGGGCCGCCAGCAGCTCCCAGTCGTCCGTGGACGTTCCGTACAGCGCCCCGAGGTGTCTCCGGACCGAGCGGTCGAGATCCGGCGGAGGCGTACCGAGCACCGTCGATGTGATCAGCGTGCGGCCGTGCGGGGCGCGTGAGGGGTCGACCTCGCTCATGACGGCGGTGTGCGCGACCGGGCCCGAACGGTCGGCGTCCAGCAGCAGCGAGGTGCCGGTCGGCGGGGGAACGGGAGCCGTGTGGTGCAGCACCGTCACCGGGTGGAAGGACGGCATCCGCAGCCCGGGCAGCAGCTCGGCGGCCGCGCCGGCCCCGGTCGCCAGCAGCAGGGAGCGGCAGCGCAGTTCGCCGTGCTCCTTGGTGCGCACCGAGGTGATGCCCGCGGCGGTGACATGGACACCGGTCCGTACGGTGCCGGGCGGCAGCGTGGCCGCCAGGAGTTCGGGCAGGGTCGATGAGCCGCCCGCCGGTACGCACAGCCCGCCGCGCGCATAGCCGCGCAGGGCGAGATCGGCGACGCGGCTCGACGTGGTGAGCGCGGGATCGCTGAGCAGTGCGGAGAGCAGCGGGCGCAGAAAGCCGTTGACCGTACGGGACGGGAGGCCGCGCGCCGACAGGGCGGCGAGGGTGGTCCGTTCCGGCCGGGCCAGGAGGCGGGAGGCGGGTGTGGAGGCCAGCCTTGCCAGTGCCGCGCCCAGGCGGGCCTGGTCGATCGCGCCGCCCAGCGGCGCGCGGGGGGCGCTCGACAGGGAGCGCACCGCTCTGAGTGCGCCCCTCGCGCTCCGTATGGTGCCGGTGCGGTACTGGCGGCCCTCGCTGTGGACCAGCAGCCCGGGGGCGAAGCTCCTCAGCACCAGCCCTTGGAGGGCGGGGGTGAGGCCGAGCTCCGGACAGCCGGAGCTGAGCAGCGGCCCCAGGTGGTCGAGCCGGAATCCGTCCACGTCGTGCGTGACCATCCGGCCGCCGACCCAGGGGGCGGCCTCCAGGACACTGACGCTCACTCCCGCGCGGTTGAGCCGATGGGCAGCCGACAGGCCGGCTGCCCCGGCTCCGATGATGATCACGTCTGCGTGATGTGCCGTGCTGAGCACGTGCCCCTCCCCGAGTCGGTGCGACTGGTGGGAGGCTCTTGCCCCCAACAGGCCCCCGGAATGCCCGAGTTCGGGTCGAGGCTAGGAGGATGGCCGATACGGGCGCAGCAGCGCGTGCCCCGGGCACCGGGGCACGGGGTCGCACACGGGCGTCAGCGCAGGGCCGCCCGGATCGCCGCGTCGATCCCGGGGAACGCGAACGAGAAGCCTGAATCGAGCAGTTGACCGGGCAGGACCCGCTGGCTGCCCAGCACATCGGCCGCGAAGCCCCCCAGCGCGATCCGCAGCGCCGGCGCCGGGGCGGTGAACAGCGTCGGGCGGTGCAGCACCCGCCCCATCGCGGCCGTCACTTCGCGGTTCGTGACCGGTTCGGGTCCGGTGAGGTTGACCGGGCCGGACAGTTCCGGTGTGTCGATGATGTGCCGCAGGGCCGCGATGTGGTCGTGCAGCGCGATGTAGCTCCAGAACTGGCGCCCGTTGCCGAGCCGCCCGCCGAGACCCGCCCGGAACAGCGGGAACAGCCGCCCCCACGCCCCGCCCTCCCGGGCGACGACCAGGCCGGTGCGCCCGAACACGGTCCGTACGCCCGCCTCCTGCGCCGCCGCCGCGGCCTCCTCCCACTCCACGCAGACGGACGGCAGGAAGCCCTCGCCGGGCGGAGCGCTCTCGTCGACCGCGCGGTCCCCGGTGTCGCCGTAGTAACCGATGGCCGACCCGGAAAGCAGCACCTTCGGCGGGGTGTCGAGGGAGGCGACGGCCTCGGCGATCGCCGCGGTGCCCAGCACCCGGCTCTCCCGGATCTCGCGCTTGTACGCCTCCGTCCAGCGGCGGTCACCGACGCCGGCACCGGCCAGGTGGACGACGGCGTCGCAGCCCACCAGTCCCGCCACGTCGACGAACTGACGCCGGGGGTCCCACTCCACCTCGTCGCCCGCGGCGGCCGGGCGGCGCACCAGGCGGACCACCTCGTGCCCGTCGGCCAGAAGCGAACGCACCAGCGCCGCTCCGATGAGTCCTGTCGATCCGGTGACGGCGATACGGGAGTGCGGCATGGCCCCATCCTGCCTCAGCCGGGCCCCGCGACGCCGTGTTCCGGCCGTCCGGCGGAACGCCGGAACCGGGAAAAGGCGCTGACCGGGCGGGGTGGGGCATGCCACAGTGGAACACATGCCCGAACTGCGCACCCGTCCCGTCCGTCACGCCGTCCCCGCCGACAACGAGGCGCTGGGAGAACTCGACAGGGCCACCTGGTCGACGCTGCACGCGGTGCAGCCGCAGCCCCAGCCCCCGTACGAGCCCTTCTTCGACGAGGGCCACCGGCCCGAGCACTTCCTCGTGGCGGAGGCCGAGGACTCCGGGGGCGAGGCCGTGATCGCCGGGTACATCCGGCTGGTCCCGCCCACACCGCTCGCCTGCAACGCGCATGTGCGCCAGATACAGGGCCTCGCCGTCGCCGACTGGGCGCGCGGGCGCGGCATCGCGCGGGCCCTTCTGCGCGCCTCGTTCGCCGAGGCGCGGCGCCAGGGCGCGAACCGCGTCACCCTGCGCGTCCTCGGACACAACACCCCCGCCCGCGCGCTGTACGCGGCGGAGGGCTTCGCCGTCGAGGGCGTGCTGCCCGGCGAGTTCTTCCTGCATGGACGGTACGTCGACGACGTGCTGATGGGCCGCTCGCTCACGGCCTGAACAGCCGCATACCGCCCATGAGTTCGTGCAGGCAGCGTACGGCGAGCTCGGCGGGGGAGCCCGGTCCGGCGGCCGGTGCGTCCGTCATCGCCCAGGACTCCAGGGCCACCCGCACCGCGTCCGTGGCGGCCGCGGCGGCCAGCCGTACCTCCAGCGCGTCCGCGTCCGGCCCGGCCAGCCGGGTCAGTACCGGCAGCAGCCGCTCCTCCGAGTCCTGGTTGACCCGGTACCAGACGGCGCGCAGGGCCTGGTCGCCCTCCGCCGCGCGCAGCAGTCCGCGCGTCCGTACGAGCTGTTCGGCGGCCTGCTCGTCGGGTGTGGCGAGCGCGTCGGTCACGGCCTGTTCCAGTACGCCCAGAAGCGGCGCCCCGGGCTCGGCGGCCTCCAGGAGGGCGCGCCAGCGCTCCGCGCCGCCGGACAGCAGCGGCCCCACCGCGTCCTGCTTGGAGCGGAAGTACCGGTAGAAGGTCCGCAGCGCGACGCCCGCCCGGTGCGCGATCTCCTCGGCCGTGGTCGCGTCCGGTCCGCGCTCGGCGAAGAGCGCCGCGGCCGCGCGGGCGATGTCCAGCTGGGTCGCGGCCTTGCGGCGTTCGGTGAGGGACTGCTGCTGAGCGCTCATCCCCAGCAGATTACCCCGCGCGCCCAGACGTGCCCCGGACTCCGAGTGCACGAAATGCCGTAGTGGCAAAACGTGCCATCCAGTCGTACTGTGGACACTGCTCAGCAGACTCGTCGGGGGATTCAGGACCGGGAGAGAACACCATGAACCGCTATGAAAGCCGCCGCACACTCATCACCGGCGCAGGCTCCGGCATCGGACAGGCCACCGTCCACCGCGTCCTCGCCGAAGGTGGCCGGGTCGTCGCCGCGGACGTCAACGAGGCCGGCCTCAAGGCGACGTACGCCACGGCCGTCGCCCGCGGCACCGCCGACCGCCTCACCACCACCGTCCTCGACATATCGGACGAGACGGCGGTCCGCGAGGGCGTCGCCTCGGCCGTCGCCACGCTCGGCGGCCTCGACGTCCTCGTCAACGCGGCCGGAATCCTGCGCTCCGAGCACACGCACAAGACGACGCTCGACTTCTTCAACACGGTCATCGCGGTCAATCTCACCGGCACGTTCCTGATGATCCGCGAGGCGATTCCGGCACTCCTGGCCGGTGACCGGCCGGTCGTCGTGAACTTCTCGTCCACCTCGGCGAGCTTCGCGCACCCGTACATGGCGGCGTACGCGGCCAGCAAGGGCGGCATCCAGTCGATGACCCACGCACTGGCGAGCGAGTACAGCAAGCAGGGGCTCCGGGTGGTCGCCGTCGCGCCGGGCTCGATCTCCTCCGACATGACGAGCGGCAACGGCCCGGGTCTGCCCGCCGACGCCGACCTCTCGCTCTTCATGAAGCTCACCCCCGCGCTCGGCGAGGGGTTCGCCAGCCCGGACACGGTGGCAGGCGTGGTCGCGATGCTCGGCTCCGAGGACGGCGCGTTCATCACCGGCACGGAGATCCGTATCGACGGCGGCACCCACTACTGAGGCGCCCGCCCGGCCTCTTCGGGGCTCAGGACGCGCCGAAGCGGTCCCAGAGCGAAGGGAAGCGCGCGGCCAGCGCGGAGTCGTCCTCCAGGCTGAACGGCACACCCTCCGGTTCGGTCGGCTGGGGCGGAAGACCGAGGTCCGGCGCGACCACGCCGGTGAGCTGTTCGTACGCCTCGTCGGCCGCGTAGCCGAGATCCTCACCGTCCCCGTCGAACTCCTCGTCGAAGTCGTCGAGGAGTTCGGCGAGGCTGTCCGGATCGTGCACCGCGCCTTCGAAGACCTCCCGGCCCTGGCCGATCAGCCAGCAGCGGAAGTAGTCGAAGGCGTCGTCGCTCGCCCCGCCGAGCAGCACGGCGGCGGCGCCCCACAGGTCCCAGCGGTACGCGCGGTTGTAGCGGGCCTCGAAGTGCCGGGCGAAGTCCAGCACGGAGTCGGGGTCGAGCTGCACCAGCCGTTCGACGAGCAGATCGGCATGGTCCTCGGGGTCGCCCTCGGCGGCCTCGCGGGTGCTGTCGATGATCTCCCAGAACTCCGTCTCGTCCATCACGGGTCAAGCATCGGCCTTGGGAGCGGGCGACGCACGCGGAGACACCGAAATGAAGCCCTTCAGCGATAGAGATCGCGCAGGCGTTCGGCCGCATCGGAGAACCGTGCGCGGAAGTCGGCCGGTTCGAGGACTTCCAGCTCGGGTCCCAGCGCCAGCAACGGGCCGAACGCGATGTCGAGGGACTCCACGGGCAGGGTGACCGTGCGCCAGCCGTCGGCACCGGGCGGATCGGCGCGCTCCAGCGCCTCCTGGACCGCCGCTCGGTCGCCGGCGTACGTGAGGCGCCGGGCACCGGCCTGGGAGATCCGTATGGTCACTTCGGTACGGAGGATCGACCGCGCGAACTGCGCGGAGCGCTCGTCCCAGAAGCGCGGCAGGTCGAAGCACTCGTCCCGCACGAAGCGCTCCTCGGACAGGGCGACGGCCGAGAAGCGGTCGATCCGGTACACCCGGAACGTGTCCTCCACCCGGGCGCAGAGGTACCAGATCCCGCCCTTCAGGACGAGTCCGTACGGGGCCAGCTCCCGCTCCACATCGCTCTCCGCGCCGGCGCTGCGATAGTGCGCCCTGACGATCCGGTCGTCCCAGACGGCCTCCGCGACGGCGGGCAGCAGCTCGGGTGTCACGGCCTCCTGGTACCAGCCGGGGGCGTCCAGATGGAAACGCTGAGCGGCGCTGTCGGAGGCGTCCCGCAGCGAGGGCAGCAGAGCGGCCGACACCTTGAGCCGGGCGGCGGACGCGGCGTCGTCGAGCCCCATCTCGCGGAGCGCGGACGGCAGCCCGGACAGGAAGAGCGCCTCGGCCTCGTGGCGGGCGAGGCCGGTGAGCCGGGTGCGGTACCCCCCGACCAGCCGGTAACCACCGGCCCGCCCCCGCTCGGCGTACACGGGAACCCCGGCCTCGGAGAGCGCCTGGGCATCCCGGGTGACGGTCCGCTCCGACACCTCCAGCTCCTGGGCCAGCTGTGCGGCGGTCATGGAGGGCCGGGACTGAAGAAGCAGCACCATTTTGATGAGACGGGCAGCGCGCATGGGGCCATTGTGGGGGCGGCGCAGAAGGATGCCCTCAATCGCCGGGATCTTTCCAGCCCGCCCGGCGATTGAGGGCAGAAACGGCCAGGTCAGAAACCGTACCGCTCCCGGGCCTCCTTCACGGCGGACGCCGGCACCTCGCCGCGTCGCGCCAGCTGGGCCAGCGCCGCGATCGCGACCGACTGCGCGTCGACCCCGAAGTGACGGCGGGCCGCCTCACGGGTGTCGGAGAGGCCGAAGCCGTCCGTGCCGAGCGAGGACCAGTCCTGCTCCACCCACTGGCTGATCTGGTCGGGAACCGCACGCATCCAGTCGCTGACGGCCAGCACGGGACCCGGCGCACCCGACAGCGCCTGCGTCACGTACGGCACCCGGTGCTCGCCGTGGAGTATCGCCTCGTCGGCGAGCAGCGCCTCGCGCCGCAGCTCGCCCCACGAGGTCGCGGACCAGACGTCCGCCGTGACACCCCAGTCCGCGGCCAGGAGTTCCTGCGCCTCCAGGGCCCAGTGGATCGCCGTACCGGAGGCAAGCAGCTGGAGCCGCGGCGCGTCCGCGCTCGCGGGCGTGCCCTCCTTGAAGCGGTAGAGACCCTTGACGATGCCCTCCTCGACGCCTTCCGGCATCGCGGGCTGCTGCTTCGGCTCGTTGTAGACCGTCAGGTAGTAGAAGACGTTCTCGGCCTCGGGGCCGTACATCCGGCGCAGACCGTCCTTGACGATCACCGCGATCTCGTACGCGAACGCCGGGTCGTAGTTGAGCGACGCCGGGTTCGTGGACGCGATCAGGTGCGAGTGGCCGTCCGCGTGCTGGAGGCCCTCTCCCGTCAGCGTCGTCCGGCCCGCGGTGGCGCCGACGATGAAGCCCTTGCCGAGCTGGTCGGCGAGCTGCCACATCTGGTCGCCGGTCCGCTGCCAGCCGAACATCGAGTAGAAGATGTAGAACGGGATCATCGTCTCGCCGTGCGTCGCGTACGACGTCGACGCGGCGATGAAGTCGGCCATGGCCCCGGCCTCGGTGATCCCCTCGTTGAGGATCTGGCCGTCCTTGGCCTCCTTGTAGTACATCAGCTGGTCGCGGTCGACCGGCTCGTACGTCTGGCCCAGCGGCGAGTAGATACCGGCGGACGGGAACAGCGACTCCATGCCGAAGGTGCGCGCCTCGTCCGGGACGATCGGCACCCAGCGCTTGCCGGTCTCCTTGTCCCGCATCAGGTCCTTGGCCAGGCGGACGAACGCCATGGTGGTGGCCATCTCCTGTTTGCCGGAGCCCTTGTAGAGGGCCTTGAACGCGCGCTCCTCCGGCTCGGGCAGCGCCACCGCGTGCACGCGACGGGCCGGAGCGGGGCCGCCGAGCGCGGCACGGCGCTCCTGGAGGTAGCGGACCTCGGGGGAGTCGGCGCCCGGGTGACCGTAGGGCACCAGGCCGTCCACGAACGCGCTGTCCGGGATCGGCAGACCGAGGAGTTCGCGCATGTCCTTGAACTCGTCGGCCGACAGCTTCTTCATCTGGTGATTGGCGTTCTTGGACTCGAAGCCCTTGCCGAGCGTGTAGCCCTTCACCGTCTGCGCGAGGATCACGGTCGGCGCGCCCTTGTGCTCGACGGCCGCCCGGTACGCCGCGTAGACCTTGCGGGCCTCGTGACCGCCGCGCGAGGTGTAGAAACACTCGGCGATCTTCGCGTCGGTGAGCAGCTTGGCCAGCTCGGCGAGCGCGGGCTCGGCGCCGAAGAAGTGCTCGCGGATGTACGCGACATCACGCGTGGCGTACGTCTGGAACTGCGCGTCCGGGACCTCGCGGAGCCGGCGGACCAGCGCACCCGTGGTGTCCAGCTGGAACAGCTCGTCCCAGGCGTTGCCCCAGAGCGTCTTGACGACGTTCCAGCCGGCCCCGCGGAACGCGCCCTCCAGCTCCTGGACCACGCGGAAGTTGGCGCGGACCGGGCCGTCGAGACGCTGGAGGTTGCAGTTGATGACGAAGGTCAGGTTGTCGAGCTGCTCACGGGCCGCGAGGGCGAGGGCCGCGGTCGACTCGGGCTCGTCCATCTCGCCGTCGCCCAGGAAGGCCCAGACGTGCGAGTTCGACGTGTCCTTGATGTTGCGGTTGGCCAGATAGCGGTTGAAGCGGGCCTGGTAGATGGCCGAGAGCGGGCCGAGGCCCATCGACACGGTGGGGAACTCCCACAGCCAGGGCAGCCGCCGCGGGTGCGGGTAGGAGGGCAGTCCCTCGCCGCCGGCCTCCTGGCGGAACTTGTCGAGCTGCTGCTCGCTGAGCCGGCCGTCGAGGAAGGCGCGGGCGTAGATGCCGGGGGAGGCGTGGCCCTGGATGTAGAGCTGGTCGCCGGAGCCGTCCCCCTCCTTGCCGCGGAAGAAGTGGTTGAAGCCGGTCTCGTACAGCCAGGCCGCCGAGGCGAACGTGGCGATGTGGCCGCCGACGCCGAAGCGGGCGCCACGGGTCACCATGGCTGCCGCGTTCCAGCGGTTCCAGGCGGTGATGCGGGACTCCATCTCCAGGTCACCGTCGAAGTCGGGCTCCGCGGCGGTCGGGATGGAGTTGACGTAGTCGGTCTCCAGCAGCTTGGGCAGCGCGAGACCGGCACCCTCGGCGTGCTGGAGCGAGCGCCGCATGAGGTACGCGGCGCGGTGCGGGCCGGCGGCCTTGGTGACGGCGTCCAGGGAGGCCGCCCATTCAGCGGTCTCCTCGGGGTCACGGTCCGGGAGCTGGTCGAGCTCGCTCGGAAGCTTTCCTACGGGGTCGGTCATGATCGCCGCCTTCCGGAGAGGAGGGGGGTGGAGAAGGCCCTGACTGGCAGGACAGGGCGATGGGGCCGGTGGGCCCGCGGAGTGAACTGTAAATCGCTGATCGATGATCGATCAAAGGGTTGAAGCGGAAAACTTCTCGATATGAAGAAAGTGGCATTCGGTGCCTCGAAACGGGGCACGCAGTGACGCCATAAAAGGGATAAAAAGGGCGCTCGACTGTGCAGTCGAGCGCCGGGTGCTACAGATGGGCAGACAGTTCACGCACGGGGCGCGCAGCCCAGCACGTGTGCCTTAGCCAGCACGCCGATCTGCGGGTCCTTCCGCAGGAACGCCTCGATGAGCGCCTCGTGCTCCTCCGCGTACGACTTCTGGACCGTGCCGAGCCAGCGGATTGACAGGGCCGTGAACACCTCGATGCCCAGCCCCTCCCAGGTGTGCAGCAGTACGGCGTTCCCGGCGGCCCGCACCATCTCCCGGTGGAAGGCCACGGTGTGCCGCACCTGGGCCTCGCCGTCGGCCAGCCGGTCCGCCTCGTACAGGGCCGCCACGTGCGGTGTCAGGGCCGAGCAGTCCTCGCCGAGCCCGGGGGCCGCCAGCTCCGCCGCGATCTGCTCCAGGCCCGCTCGTACGGGATAGCTCTCCTCCAGATCGGCCGCGGTCAGATTCCGGACCCGTACGCCCTTGTTGGGTGCCGACTCGATCAGGCGGAGCGTCTCCAGCTCGCGCAGGGCCTCCCGGACGGGGGTCTGGCTCACTTCCAGCTCGGTCGCGATGCGGCGCTCCACGATCCGCTCGCCCGGCTTCCAGCGCCCGCTGACGATCCCGTCCACGATGTGCTCGCGGATCTGTTCGCGCAGCGAGTGGACGACGGGCGGGGTCATGAGGGGCTCCTTCTGAGCAATCCGGCGCTGCCTGCACCAGCACGGTCACCTGGGTGACCGCTGGTGTCTAGACAATACGGCGGCGCCCCCGGCCGGAAGTGTTCCGGACGGGGGCGCCGCTGGTGAGGCTGGTTACAGGTGCGTCGCTCAGAGGCCGAGCTCGACCTCGAACTCACCGGCTTCCAGGATCGCCTTGACCGTCGTCAGGTAGCGGGCGGCGTCCGCGCCGTCCACCAGGCGGTGGTCGTAGGAGAGCGAGAGGTACGTCATGTCGCGCACCGCGATCGTCTCGCCGAGGTCCGGGTGGTCGATGACCACCGGACGGCGGACCGTGGCACCGATGCCCAGGATGGCTGCCTGGTTCGGGGGCACGATGACGGTGTCGAACAGCGCACCGCGCGAACCGGTGTTGCTGATCGTGAAGGTGGCACCGGACATGTCGTCCGGGGTCAGGCCGCCGCCGCGGGCCTTGCCGGCCAGCTCGGCGGTCTTCTTCGCGATCCCGGCGATGTTCAGGTCGCCCGCGCCCTTGATGACCGGGGTCATCAGGCCCTTCTCGGCGTCCACGGCGATGCCGATGTTCTCCGAGTCGAAGTACGTGATGGTGCCTTCGTCCTCGTTGATCCGGGCGTTGACGACCGGGTGGGCCTTCAGCGCCTGGGCCGCCGCCTTCACGAAGAACGGCATCGGGGACAGCTTGACGCCCTCACGGGCGGCGAAGGACGCCTTCGCCTGGTTGCGCAGCTTCATCAGCTTCGTGATGTCGACCTCGAGCACCGAGGTCAGCTGGGCCTGCGAGTGCAGCGCCTTCATCATGTTGTCGCCGATGACCTTGCGCATGCGGGTCATCTTGACCGTCTGACCGCGCAGCGGGGACGTCTCCAGCTTCGGCGCCTTGGCGGCGGCCGGAGCCGGAGCGGCGGCGGCGGCCTTGGCGGCCTCCGCGGCGGCGACGACGTCCTGCTTGCGGATACGGCCACCGACACCGGTGCCCTTGACCGCGCCCAGGTCGACACCGTTCTCGGCGGCGAGCTTGCGGACCAGCGGCGTGACGTACGCGCCGTCGTCACCGGAAGGCGCGGCCTGGGCGGCCGGTGCCGGGGTGACGGGTGCCGGAGCGGCCGGAGCCGGGGCTGCCGGAGCAGCGGGCGCCGGAGCCGGGGCTGCCGGAGCGGCGGGCGCCGGAGCGGCGGCGGGTGCCGGTGCGGCGGCGGGTGCCGGTGCGGCCGGGGCCGGAGCCGGTGCGGCCGGAGCCGGAGCAGCGGCCGGAGCCGGTGCGGCGGGGGCCGGGGCGGCGGCCGGGGCTGCGCCCGCGGCACCGATGACGGCGAGCTTGGCGCCGACCTCGGCGGTCTCGTCCTCGGCGACGACGATCTCCAGCAGCACACCGGAAACCGGGGCCGGGATCTCGGTGTCGACCTTGTCCGTGGAGACCTCGAGCAGGGGCTCGTCCTCCGTGACCTCCTCGCCGACCTCCTTCAGCCAGCGGGTGACGGTGCCCTCGGTGACGCTCTCACCGAGCGCGGGGAGGGTGACGTCGGTGCCGGACGCGGACGAGGCACCGGTGGCGGCCTCGGCGGTCGGAGCCGCGGCGGGGGCCTCGGCCTCGGTGGACGGCGCGGCCGGAGCCTCGGCCTCGGCCGGGGCCGGGGCCGCGGCGGGCTCTGCGGCCGGAGCGGCCGCGGGTGCGCCCGAACCGTCGTCGATGACGGCCAGTTCGGCGCCGACCTCGACGGTCTCGTCCTCGGCGACCTTGATGGAGGAGAGGATGCCGGCGGCGGGTGCCGGGATCTCGGTGTCGACCTTGTCGGTCGAGACCTCGAGCAGCGGCTCGTCGGCCTCGACGCGCTCGCCCTCGGCCTTCAGCCAACGGGTGACAGTGCCCTCGGTGACGCTCTCGCCGAGCGCCGGAAGGGTTACGGAAACCGACATGGTTTCAGTTGCTCCTAACGAATTGCGGAAGTGGTCGGTCGTCGCGCCCGTTCGACTGGTCAGTCGTGGGAGTGGAGGGGCTTGCCGGCCAGGGCCAGGTGAGCCTCGCCGAGCGCCTCGCTCTGGGTCGGGTGGGCGTGGATGAGCTGCGCGACCTCGGCGGGCAGCGCCTCCCAGTTGTAGATCAGCTGGGCTTCGCCGACCTGCTCGCCCATACGGTCACCGACCATGTGGACGCCGACCACGGCACCGTCCTTGACCTGGACGAGCTTGATCTCACCCGCGGTCTTCAGGATCTTGCTCTTGCCGTTGCCCGCGAGGTTGTACTTGAGGGCGACGACCTTGTCCGCACCGTAGATCTCCTTGGCCTTGGCCTCGGTGATGCCGACGGAGGCGACCTCGGGGTGGCAGTACGTCACCTTCGGCACGCCGTCGTAGTCGATCGGCACGGTCTTGAGACCGGCCAGCCGCTCCGCCACCAGGATGCCCTCGGCGAAGCCGACGTGGGCGAGCTGGAGGGTCGGGGCCAGGTCGCCCACGGCCGAGACCGTCGGGACGTTGGTCTGCATGTACTCGTCGACGAGGACGTAACCGCGGTCCATCGCGACGCCGGCCTCCTCGTAGCCCAGGCCCTGCGAGACCGGACCGCGGCCGATGGCGACCAGAAGCACCTCGGCCTCGAAGGTCTTGCCGTCGGCGAGCGTCACGCGGACGCCGTCCTGCGTGTACTCGGCCTTGTCGAAGAAGGTGCCGAGGTTGAACTTGATGCCGCGCTTGCGGAACGCGCGCTCAAGGATCTTCGAGCTGTTCTCGTCCTCGACCGGGACCAGGTGCTTCAGGCCCTCGATGATGGTGACGTCGGTGCCGAAGGACTTCCACGCCGAGGCGAACTCGACGCCGATCACGCCGCCGCCCAGGATGATCGCGGACTTCGGTACGCGGTCCAGCTTCAGCGCGTGGTCCGAGGAGATGACGCGGTTGCCGTCGATCTCCAGGCCGGGCAGCGACTTCGGCACGGAGCCGGTCGCCAGCAGCACGTGCCGACCGGTGACGCGCTCGCCGTTCACGTCCACGGAGGTGGGGGAGGAGAGCCGCCCCTCACCCTCGATGTAGTGCACCTTGCGCGAGGCGATGAGGCCCTGCAGACCCTTGTACAGGCCCGAGATCACCTCGTCCTTGTACTTGTGGACGGCCTCGATGTCGATGCCCTCGAAGGTGGCCTTCACGCCGAACTGACCGGCCTCGCGGGCCTGGTCGGCGATCTCGCCGGCGTGCAGCAGCGCCTTCGTGGGAATGCAGCCGTTGTGCAGGCAGGTGCCGCCGACCTTGCCCTTCTCGATCAGGGCGACTTCCAGACCCAGCTGCGCTCCGCGCAGGGCCGCGGCGTACCCGCCGCTACCACCGCCGAGGATCACTAGGTCGAAAACGGTGCTGGCGTCGTTCGCCACGTCACGTCCTCCATGCATGTGCGCCGTACGCCGGGCCCCGTCGCTGGGGTGTGACCGGCCGGTCGGCTGGTGTTCGGCCGCTTTTGTTATTCGGCCCTGTGGTGGGGGCCCTGTCCTGCCGAGAACCCATCTTCGCACTTGTTGACGGTGGGCGGGACGCGGGGCCCGGGTCGGAGGCGGATGATCAGCCGACTCGGGGCGTTACTGCCGCGTACATACCTACGGATTTCGTTGCGGGCGAAATTCGTACAAGGCGAGCGGGACGGCTGACCGGGGCCAGTACGTGAACGCGTACGGCCCCGGACGTATGCCCGGGGCCGGCGTCACGAAGGAAGGGCTCAGCCGAGGTCGCCGGCGGCGGTGCGCTCCGCCAGGCCGACCAGGGTGCGGACCGCGGAACCGGTACCGCCCTTGGGCGTGTAGCCGTAGGGCGCGCCCTCGTGGAAGGCGGGGCCCGCGATGTCCAGGTGCGCCCAGGCGATGCCCTCGCCCACGAACTCCTGGAGGAACAGACCGGCCACCAGGCCGCCGCCCATCCGCTCGCCCATGTTGGCGATGTCGGCGGTCGGGGACTCCATGCCCTTGCGCAGGTCGGCGGGGAGCGGCATCGGCCAGGAGGCCTCGCCGACCTCCTCGGCGATCTCGTGGATGGAGGTACGGAAGGCGTCGTCGTTCGCCATGATGCCGAAGGTGCGGTTGCCCAGGGCGAGCACCATGGCGCCGGTCAGCGTGGCGACGTCGACGATCGCGTCCGGCTTCTCCTCGGAGGCGCGGGTCAGCGCGTCGGCGAGGACGAGACGGCCCTCGGCGTCCGTGTTGAGGACCTCGACGGTCTTGCCGCTGTACATGCGCAGCACGTCGCCCGGGCGGGTGGCGTTGCCGGACGGCATGTTCTCGGCGAGCGCGAGCCAGCCGGTGACGTTGACCCGGAGGCCGAGGCGGGCGGCGGCGACGACGGCCGCGAACACGGCGGCGGCGCCGCTCATGTCGCACTTCATCGTCTCGTTGTGGCCGGCCGGCTTGAGCGAGATGCCGCCCGAGTCGTAGGTGATGCCCTTGCCCACGAGGGCCAGGGTCTTCTCCGCCTTGGGGTGCGTGTAGGCGAGCTTCACCAGACGGGGACCGTGGGTCGAGCCCTGGCCGACGCCGAGCAGACCGCCGAAGCCGCCCTTCACGAGCGCCTTCTCGTCGAGGACCTGCACCTTGATGCCGTGCTCCTTGCCCGCGGCGGTGGCCACGGCGGCGAAGGACTCGGGGTAGAGGTCGTTCGGCGGGGTGTTGATCAGGTCGCGGGCGCGGTTGATCTCCTCGACGAGCGCGGTGGCGCGCTCGGCGGCGGCCTTGAACGCCTTGTCGCGCGGCTTGGTGCCGAGCAGGGCCACCTCGGCGAGGGGCAGCTTGGGGCCGTTGTTCTTGGCGCCCTTGGGAGCGAGCGAGTTCTCGCCGCCCTGGTAGGCGGTGAAGGCGTACGCGCCCAGGAGCGCCCCCTCGGCGACGGCACCGGCGTCCTCGACGGACTCGACGGGCAGCGCGAAGCCGGCCTTCTTCGAGCCGGCCAGCGCGCGGGCGGCGGAGCCTGCGGCCCGGCGCAGCACCTCGGGGTCGTACGCGTCGTCCTTGTCCGGGACCGCGCCGAGCCCGACCGCGATGACGACCGGGGCCTTGAGGCCGGACGGCGCGGGGAGCTTCGTCACCTCGCCCTCGGCGCCGGAGGCACCCAGGGTCGCCAGGACGGTGGCGAGCTTTCCGTCGAACGCCTTGTCCACGGCCTCGGCGCCCGGCGCGAGGACCAGGTTCCCGGACTTGGATCCAGCGTCCTTGGCGACGCCGACGACGAGTGCGTCGGCGCGCAGCGTCGCCGCCCCGGCAGTGCTGAGAGTGAGAGCAGTCACGGTGGTGAAATCTCGCTTCCGTTGAGTTCTGTTTCGGTCGAGGGGTGGGCCGACCGTGCCCGGCGCATCGTAGACGGCGCCGCAATGTGCCGGGAATGAGCCTACGCGCGCCTTTCCTGTTGCCTCACAGCGGCGGGCCGTCCCCGGGCCCGCCCGGGTGTACGCCGCGTGCCGGACGGCCGGGTCCGGCGGGAAGGGGCCGCGCCAGTAGGGTCGTTGCCGGTGCGGTGACGAGCGGGGGAGAGAACGATGCGGTGGCAGGGTCGGGTCCGCGGTACGAGGCCCTGGGCATCGCTGTCCGCCACCGTCCCGATTCTGTTGGCTCTGCTCACCGCCTGCACCTCGGGAGCTCCGGCCGACGCCCCGGCCCACGGGCGGAGCCCGGCGGCCTACTGGCGCCCGGAGCCCGGTGTCGACTGGCAGTGGCAGCTCTCAGGCCGGCTGGACCCCTCGGTGGACGCGCCGGTCTACGACATCGACGGCTTCGAGAACGGCGCGGCGGAGGTGGCGGAACTGCACCGCCGGGACCGCAAGGTCATCTGCTACCTCTCCACCGGTGCGTGGGAGGAGTTCCGCCCGGACGCCGGGAGGTTTCCCGCGTCGGTGCTCGGCAAGGGCAACGGCTGGAAGGGCGAACGCTGGCTGGACATCCGCCGCACCGACGTCCTGGAGCCGTTGATGGAGGCCCGGATCGCGATGTGCGCGAAGAAGGGCTTCGACGCGGTGGAGCCGGACAACATGGACGCCTACCTCAACCCGTCCGGCTTCCCGCTCACCGACGGCGACCAGCTGCGCTACAACCGGCTGATCGCCCGTCTCGCCCACGCGCACGGTCTCGCCGTCGGCCTGAAGAACGACCTGGACCAGATCCCCCGGCTGGAGCCGGACTTCGACTTCGCGGTCAACGAGCAGTGCGCGCAGTACGAGGAGTGCGACGCCGTCACCCCGTTCATCGAGGCGGGCAAGGCGGTCTTCCACGCGGAGTACGAGCTGGAGCCGGCCGACTACTGCGCCGAGTCCCGGCGGCTGAAGCTGAGCTCCCTGCGCAAGGAGTACGCGCTCGGCCCCTGGCGCAAGACCTGCCCTGCCCGCGACTAGAACGCCAGCACCACCAGGGCGGCCGTCGCGGCCGTCTCCTCCAGCGCGCCGAACACATCCCCCGTCACCCCGCCGAAGCGCCGTACACAGTGGCGCAGCAGCAGATGGGCGACGCCCAGGGCGACCACCACGGCCAGCGCGTGGTGCACGGCACCGTGACCGCCCAGCAGGGCGCCCGTGCCCGCACAGGCGGCGACGGCCAGGGCCGACACGATCACCGCGCCGCTGAAGGGGACCGTGCCCGCCACGGCCGCTCCCAGGCCCTCGGGCCGGGCCGGCGGGACGCCCTGACGGGACGCCAGGGTGAGCGCGAGCCGGGCGGCGACGGCGGCCACGACCGTCCCCGCGGCGCCGTGCGCCCACCCCTGCCCGTACAGCTCGAAGAGGACGGCGACCTGCGCCAGCAGGACGAACAGCAGCGTGATGACACCGAACGGGCCAATGTCCGACTGCTTCATGATGCGCAGTGCTTCCTCGGCGGGCTTGGCGCTGCCGAGGCCGTCGGCGGTGTCCGCGAGGCCGTCCAGATGAAGTCCCCGGGTGAGGGCCGCCGGTACGGCGGCGGAGACCACCGCCGCGAGCAGGGGGCCGGACCCCAGCAGCAGGGACAGGGCGCCCGGCACGGCCGCGAGCAGGCCCACGAGGAGCCCGGCGAGCGGGGCGCAGAGCATGCCGGCGCGGGCGGTCTCGCGGTCCCAGCGGGTCACGCGGACGGGGAGCGCGGTCAGGGTGCCGAAGGCGAAACGTATGCCGTGGCTGTTCAGGGAGGTCACGGCGCGCAGGCTAGCGGGTGCCCGTCACCGATAGATTGCCCAAATCGCTTCAAAGGTGCTGAAGGTGACTTATCGGGAGTGGATGGCATGGGGAACTGGTTTCACCAGAACATCGTCGAGCCGGGCAAGCTTCCGATGCTCCTCGCGCTGAGCGCCTTCGTGCTGACGTTCGCCGTCACGCGCATGATCACGCGGCTGATCCGGGCCGGCAAGGGCCCGTTCCGCAACGTCACGCCCGGCGGCATGCACATCCACCACGTGGTGCCCGGGGTGGTGCTCACCGTGGTCGGCGGCTTCGGCGCGGTGGCCAGCGGCCGGGAGGGGTTCGGCGCCGGCATCTGGGCGGTGGTCTTCGGCGTGGGGGCCGGGCTCGTGCTCGACGAGTTCGCGCTGATCCTGCACCTGGACGACGTGTACTGGACCGAGCAGGGCCGGCAGAGCGTGGAGGTCGTCGTGCTCACCGCCTCGCTCGTGGGGCTCTTCCTGGCCGGTTTCTCGCCGCTCGGGGTGGACGAGCTGAGCGACGACGAGCAGCAGGGACGGCTGAGCCTCCTGCTGACGCTCGTCGTCAACTTCGCCTTCGTGCTGATCGCCCTGTTCAAGGGAAAGGCACGGATGGCGGTCCTCGGCGCGCTCGTCCCGTTCGTGGCCCTGATCGGCGCGGTCAGGCTGGCCCGGCCGGCCTCGCCGTGGGCGAAGCGCTTCTACCGGAACAGACACCGGGCCAGGTCCAAGTCGGTGCTGCGCGCCTACCACCACGACGTGCGCTGGGCCGGCCCGCGCCGCAGGTTCCAGGACCTGATCGGCGGCGCCCCCGACCGGGTCCCGCTCCCCGGCCCCAAGCCCTGACCGCGAGGGACCGGGTCAGGCGCCCGCGGCCTTCTCGTCGTCCTCGACGGCCCCGGAGTCCCCGGCTTCCTCGTCGGCCTCCTCCGGAGCGCGCTCCGGCAGTTCCGCCGCCAGCGCGGCAGCGGCCTGCACCAGCGGAAGCGCCAGGAGTGCCCCGCTGCCGCCGCCCACGGTCACCCCGTGATCGAGCAGCGGCGTGAGCGCCATCCGGTCCAGCGCCTTGGCCTGCGCCGGCTCGCCGCTCGCCTGACCCGCCAGCCACCAGTCCGGCGCCCGGAAGGCGGCCCGCTGGGCCACCAGCGCACAGGCCGCCCCGACCACGCCGTCCAGGATCACCGGCATCCGGCGGACCGCGCTCTGCAGCAGGAAGCCCGTCATCGCCGCCAGATCGGCGCCGCCGACCGCGGCCAGCAGCTCCAGCTGGTCGCCCAGCACCGGCCGCGCCCGGCGCAGCGCATCGCGGATCGCGGCGCACTTGCGCATCCACGCCAGGTCGTCGATCCCCGCGCCGCCACGGCCGGTGACCACCGAGGCGTCCGTGCCGCACAGGGCCGCGATCAGGGTGGCGGCCGCGGTGGTCCCGCCGACGCTCAGATCGCCGAGCACCACCAGGTCCGTGCCGGAGTCGGCCTCCTCGTCGGCGATCGCCATGCCCAGCCGTACGGCCTGCTCGGCCTCCTCGGCCGTCAGCGCGTCCTCGATGTCGATGCGCCCGCTGCCGCGCCGCACGCGGTGGCGTACGACGGACTCGGGCAGCAGCTCCGGATCGCAGTCCAGGCCGGCGTCGACGATCCGTACGGGGACGGAGAAGCGGCGGGCCAGCACGGCCACGGGGCTCGCACCGTCCAGCGTGTCCCGCACGAGCGCGTACGCGGTGCCCGCGGCGCGGCCGGAGACATCCAGTTCCGCCACCCCGTGATCCGCGGCGAAGACCACCACGCGCGGGCGCTCGACCGGCCTGACCGGTACGGCCTGCTGGGCCGCCGAGAGCCATTCCCCCAGCTCGTCGAGGCGCCCGAGCGCCCCGGGCGGCACGATCAGCCGCTCCCGTCGTTCCTCGGCATCGCGCCGTACGCCGCCGTCGGGGCGTTCGATGAGGTCGGAGAAGTCGTCCAGATTCACGGGGGTCTGCCTCGCGGGGTCGGTGCGTGATGTCCGGGAACCCGGCGGCGGGCTCCCGGACGGAACAGTACCCGGCAGCATTCTGACGCCCCGTCAGTGCGTGCTCACCCCCGCAGCACCAGCGCCTGCCCCGCCACCACCAGCAGCACGTGCTCGCACTCCGCCGCGAACCCGGCGTTCAGCCGCCCCAGCTCGTCCCGGAAGCGCCGTCCGGAGGCCGTCGCCGGGACCACCCCCGAACCCACCTCGTTCGTCACCGCCACCACGGTCCGCCGGGTCCCGCGCACCGCGCGTACCAGCTCGGCGACCCGCTCCCGCAGCGCCGCCTCACCGCCGCCGGCCCACGTCGCGTCGTCCCAGGCGCCCACCCGGTCCATCGCGTCCGTCAGCCACAGCGACAGGCAGTCGATCAGCAGTGGGGGACCGTCCGCCGCCAGCAGCCCGGCCAGCTCGCAGGTCTCCTCCGTACGCCACGCGGCGGGCCTGCGATCCCGGTGCACCCCGACCCGGGCCGCCCACTCCGCGTCCCCGTCCCGGCGGCCGCCGGTCGCCACGTACACCACCTCGGGGAAGGTCTCCAGCCGCTGCTCGGCCTCCAGCGACTTCCCCGACCGTGCGCCGCCGGTCACCAGCGTGCGCCGCGGCACATCGGGTACGGCGTGGTATTCGCCCACCACCAGCGTCGTCCCGTCCGGCACGGCCCGCGCCCCGGCCGCCGCGAGCCGCCGGTCCAGCGCGTCGCCGGGCGGCGCGTCGTGGTCCAGATGGACGGCGATCACCTCGGTCGTCGGCCCGACCGCCTCGACCGCCCGCAGCCGGGCCACCGCGTCGGGGCGCCCGATCACATCGCCCACCACCATGTCGTACGGCTCCGCCGCCCGGTCGGCGAGACCGCTGGGAGCGGCTCCCGGCGGCAGGTACAGCAGCCGTTCGCCCTCCGGTGACGTCACCTCGTACCCGGTCCCCGGCGCGTCCATCGGCACCGCCCGCACCCGGTGGCCGCTGATCAGCGTCAACACCTGGCCGTCCGGCACCCGGCCGGCCGACGGCAGCCCCGCAGGCAGTTCGAGGGCGGGCCCGTCGTGGGGGTGGGTCAGCAGCACCTGCCGTACGGCGGTGAGCGAGTGACCCGCGCGGGCGGCGGCCAGCACGGCCCCCGGCGTGAGGTCGAGCAGCAGCGCGTCGTCGACCAGCAGTGCGGTCGCGGCACGCGCCCGCGCACCGCGGGCCGAGGCGCAGGCGGCGCAGGGACATTCGGGCCGCGGCAGCCCGTCGGGGGCTCCGGTGCCGAGCAGAGTCAGTTCCACGTGCTGATCCTCCCGCGTCCGGGCACCGGCTGCGCGCCCGGGTGAGGTACTAGGCTCTGGGCAGCAACGTGACCCAGGAGGCGGACATGGCGTGGACGTGGCGGTTCGAGAAGTCCGACGGTACGGAGACGGAGCCGGCGCTGACGCCGGACGAGTTCACGACCCAGGGCGATGCGGAGTCGTGGATCGGTGAGTTCTGGAAGGAGCTCAAGGAGGGCGGAGCGGAACAGGTCACGCTCTTCGAGGACGCGACGAAGATCTACGGTCCGATGAGCCTCTCGGCCGACCAGGGCTGACGCACCGTCCCCGTACCCGGTCGCCGGACAGGCCTGTCGCACGGGCCCGTCCGGCGATCGGGGGAACACCGTCCGGCGACAGGCCCTAGATCTCGCCCAGCGTGACCTCGGCCGTCTTCCGCGCGTCGCTGCGTACGTACGTCACGGTGACCTTCTGGCCGGGCTCGTCGTCCGTCAGGGCCTCCGACAGTGAGGTGATCGTCGTGACCGCGGTGTCGCCGATCTTCGTGATGATGTCTCCCACCCGCAGCCCCGCCTTGTCGGCGGCGCCGCCCCCGGCCACGCTGACCAGCGCCACCCCGGCCGGCCGGTAGTCCTCGTCGACGACCGTGCGGCCGGTGACGTTCAGGGCCGCCCGGCCGGAGTCGGTGACCTTGCCGTCCTTGATGATCTGGCCGGCGACCGTCTTCACCATCGAGACGGGAATCGCGAACCCGATGCCCGGCGCCGCACTGTCACCCAACTGCGGGTCCGTCGCCGCCAGAGTCGGGATGCCGATCACCTCGCTGTCGAGGTTCACGAGCGCGCCGCCGCTGTTGCCCGGGTTGATCGCCGCCGAGGTCTGCACCATGTTGGCGATGGTCGCCCCGGTGCCGCCGCCCGCGCGGCTCTCGGTGACGGTCCGGCCGAGGGCCGAGACGATGCCCTGGGTGACGCTGCTGGACAGGCCCAGCGGCGAGCCCATCGCCAACACGATCTGTCCGACCGCGACCTTGTCGGAGTCGCCGAACTTCGCGGGCCTGAGCCCGTCGGGCATCGCGTCGAGCTTGAGGACGGCCAGGTCCTGTTCCGGATAGGCGGAGACCAGGGAGGCGTCGAGCACCTTCTCGCCGGTGGCGACGGTGACCTTGAAGGTCTTCTCGTCGCCGACCACATGGGCGTTGGTGACGATATGGCCCTTGGTGTCGTAGACGATGCCGGAGCCCAGGCCGCCGGACGCGTCGATCTGTACGACGGACGGCAGGACGTTCTTGATGACGTCCTGGTAGTCGCTCTGCAGATCGTTGGCCCGGGACACGGGCCCCTGCCGCGCGGAGTCCGACCGTGCGGCCTCGGGCGCCGCGGAGCCGGAGTCCGTACCGGAACAGCCGCCCACCAGGGAGATCGCGCAGACGCCGGCGGTCAGGGGCAGCAGCAGTCGGCGCAGGCGACTGCGAGGAGGGGATGCGTGCATGTCCGGAGTATCACCAGCGGTCCCGCGCGCGGGCCTGCGGTGCTGGGCCGACCGGGCGTACGGCCGCCGACCGGGCGCCGCCCCGGAACCGTCCCGGCCGCGTCAGCCGCGTACGCCGCAGAGGTGCAGCAGCGCCGCCACCCGGCGGTACGGATCGGTCCGCCCCGCCCGGTCCTCCGCGTCCAGCAGCCGTGCCAGCTCCGGCGCGTCCGGGAGCTCCACGTCGTTGCCCACGTTGTCGCAGAACACCCGCACCCCGTACCAGGCGTGCAGCGGCGCGGCGCTTCCGGCGAGCGTGGCGGTCAGGACGTCCAGCCGGTCGGCGCGCACCGTGACGCCCAGGCGGTTGGTGTACGTGTCCGTGTCGAACGCGGCCAGTGCCCCGTCGAAGTCCCCGGCCGTCCCCGGCCGCATGGCGAGCGCGTCCGCGTTCCGTACGAGCAGCGAGAGGAGTCCGCCCGACGCCAGCATCCGGGCCAGGCCCGCCAGCATCGGATCGGGCTCCTGGACATACATCAGCACGCCGTGGCAGAGCACCAGGTCGAAGCTGCCGGGCAGGAAGTGCACGCCCGTGTCCTGGCCGTCGCCCTCGATCAGCCGGACCCGCTCGCGGATGCCCTCGGGCTCGTCCGCGAACGTCGCCCGGGCGACGTCCAGCATCCCGCTGTCGGACTCCAGACCGGTCACCGAGTGACCGGCCCGGGCCAGGCGCAGGGCCTGGGTGCCCTGCCCCATGCCGACGTCGAGCACCCGCAGCCGCTGCCCCACCGGGAAGCGCGCGGCTATCTGCTCGTCCAGCTGCCGGGCGACGAGCTCCTGGCGGACCACGTTGCGCAGTCCGCCGAGGCCCTTCATCCACGCCGGAGCGGCCCCCGAGAAGCCGGAGGCCGCGCTCAGGGCCGCTCTCCGCGCTTGACCTGCGGCTTGGGCAGCCGCAGTCGGCGCATCTGGAGCGTACGCATCAGGCCGTACGCGACGGCGCCGCGCTTCGGGGTGTCGGGGAAGCGCTCCCGCAGCTGCTTCTTGAGCCGGAACGCCAGACCGATCGAGTCGACGACGATCAGCACGATCACGCCGAGCCAGAGCAGCAGAGAGATGTTCTGGATGTTCTGGATCTGGATCACGCTGAGGATCAGGATGATCACCGCGAGCGGCAGGAAGTACTCGGCGATGCAGAAGCGTGAGTCCACGAAGTCACGGACAAAGCGCCGGACCGGCCCCTTGTCGCGCGGCGGGAGATAACGCTCGTCGCCCGTCGCGAGCGCCTCGCGCTGCTTGGCCAGGTCGGTTCGCCTGGCTTCGCGCTGGCGCTTCATGGCCTCCTTGCGGTCGGTCGGCGTGCTGGAGGCACGCCGGCGCTGCGTCTGGGCCTCGCTGCGCTTGGGGGTGGGGCGACCCTTCGGTGACTGGGGGTCGCGGGGCTGCTTGGAGAGGTCCGCCGTCACCTTGCCGGTGGGGGCCTTCTCGTCCTTGGAGGAACGGCTACGGAACACAAAACCCAAGGGTACGGGGTCGGCCACGACGAGAAGGGGCCGGGCGGGAACGATCCGGCAACGGCCCGCGTCCTTAAAGGCATCCCGACAGGGGCAGAACGGACGATGCCGTGCGTTTCCCTGACTGTCACCTACTCCCTGCGCGGGAGCGGTGACGGGCGGCAGTCGTCCTTGGGGAGGAGCACATCCGTGCTCCGACAGTGCGGTAATGGAGACAGGGCCCGTACTGTGGGTTCTGTTGGAGTGCCGGAGCTCAGTCCGTCAGAAGGGGGCGCGCGAAGCCCATGAGCGGTGTCATGAAGCGTATGGGAATGATCTTCCGCGCGAAGGCAAACAAGGCCCTTGACCGGGCCGAGGACCCGCGCGAGACCCTCGATTACTCGTACCAGAAGCAGCTGGAGCTGCTTCAGAAGGTGCGTCGCGGTGTCGCCGATGTGGCGACCTCGCGCAAGCGGCTGGAATTGCAGCTGAACCAGCTGCAGGGCCAGTCGTCGAAGCTGGAGGACCAGGGCCGCAAGGCACTCGCGCTCGGCCGCGAGGATCTGGCCCGTGAGGCGCTGTCCCGCCGCGCCGCCCTCCAGCAGCAGGTCACGGACCTGGAGACGCAGCACCAGACGCTGCAGGGCGAGGAGGAGAAGCTCACTCTCGCGGCCCAGCGGCTCCAGGCCAAGGTCGACGCCTTCCGTACCAAGAAGGAGACCATCAAGGCGACCTACACGGCGGCCCAGGCGCAGACCCGGATCGGCGAGGCGTTCTCGGGTATTTCCGAGGAGATGGGCGACGTCGGCCTGGCGATCCAGCGGGCCGAGGACAAGACCCAGCAGCTCCAGGCGCGAGCCGGGGCCATCGACGAGCTGCTCGCCTCCGGTGCCCTGGACGACCCGTCCGGGACGGCGAAGGACGACATCGCCGCCGAGCTGGACCGGATCTCCGGTGGTACCGATGTAGAGCTGGAGCTGCAGCGCATGAAGGCCGAGCTGGCCGGCGGCTCCTCCGCACAGCAGCAGGCCATCGAAGGCGGCACGCAGGACGCCGCACCGCAGGCGCAGCAGAGTCCGCACAGGTTCGACAAGCAGTAAGGGCAACGTCATGATCGTACGGATCATGGGGGAGGGTCAGCTCACGCTGGCCGACAGTCACCTCGCCGAGCTCAACAAGCTCGACGACGAGCTGCTCGCAGAAATGGAGAGCGGCGACGGCGCGGGTTTCCGCTCCACGCTCCAGGCACTTCTGGACAAGGCGCGAGAGCTCGGTTCACCCCTGCCGGACGACTCCCTGGAGCCGTCCGAACTGATCCTGCCGTCGTCCGACGCGACCCTCGAAGAGGTACGCGACATGCTCGGCGACGACGGCCTGATCCCCGGCTGACGTGCCACCCGCTCCAGCACCCGCCTCTGTGCCCCGCCCGGTCCGCCGGCCGCGGGGCACAGTGCTGTACCGCAAGCCGTACCCGTACGGGACGTGACGGCGCGCGACACGCCGTACCGTAGCTCGACGTGACCACCCTCGGAACCGGGTTCGCGCGTGCCCACCGCTGGCTGCGCGGCCATCCCCTCGCGTTCGACGCGGGGCTCGCCCTGGCCGTGCTCGTCTGCATGATCTGCGCGTCGTTCGCCGATCCGAACCACGGCGCGAACGGGCCCTCCTTCGGCACCCGCACCCCCGAACCGTTCAGCGTGCTCCTGATGGTGCTCGGTGCCGCGGCGCTCGTCCTGCGCCGGCGCAGGCCCATGGAGGTGCTCGCCGCGACCGGGGTGCTGTCCGCCGCCGAGTTCGTGGTGATGGACCCGCCCGCCCCCGTGGTGATGAGCGCCGTGATCGCGCTCTACACGGTGGCCTCCCGCACCGACCGGCCGACCACCTGGCGGGTCGGCCTGCTGACCATGACGGTGCTGACGGCGGCGGCGATGTTCTTCGGCTCGGCCCCCTGGTACAGCCAGGAGAATCTCGGTGTCTTCGCGTGGACCGGCATGGCGGGCGCGGCGGGGGACGCCGTCCGCAGCAGGCGCGCGTTCGTCGACGCGATCCGGGAGCGCGCCGAACGCGCGGAGCGCACCCGCGAGGAGGAGGCGCGCCGCAGGGTCGCCGAGGAGCGGCTGCGGATCGCCCGGGACCTCCACGACGTCGTCGCCCACCACATCGCCCTCGTCAACGTCCAGGCGGGCGTCGCGGCCCACGTCATGGACAAGCGCCCGGACCAGGCCAAGGAGGCGCTGGCCCACGTCCGGGACGCGAGCCGCTCCGCGCTCAACGAACTCCGTGCCACCGTCGGTCTGCTGCGCCAGTCCGGCGACCCGGAAGCACCCACCGAACCGGCTCCCGGACTCGCCGTACTCGGCGAGCTGGTGAACACCTTCCGCCATGCCGGACTCCCCGTCGAGGTGGCCTGCACCGACCAGGAGAACCCGCTGCCGGCAGCCGTCGACCTGGCCGCCTACCGGGTCATCCAGGAGGCGCTGACCAACGTGCGCAAGCACGCCGGGGCGGACGCGAAGGCCGAGGTGAGTGTCGTACGGGTCGGGGCGACCGTCGAGATCACGGTGCTCGACAACGGCAGGGGCCGGGCGGGCGAGGGGGCGTCCGCGGAGGGAGGGGCCGAGAGGGAGGGCGACGGCGGCGGCCACGGACTCATCGGTATGCGCGAACGCGTCACCGCGTTCGGCGGCACCCTCACCGCGGGCCCCCGCTACGGCGGCGGATTCCGCGTCCATGCGATCCTGCCGGTCAAGGCCCGCACGGGTGAGCAGGCGACGTCCGGCGCACCGGGCGGAACGGGGTGGTACGTGTGAATCCGATCAAGGTGCTGCTCGCCGACGACCAGGCCCTGCTGCGCAGTGCCTTCCGGGTGCTGGTCGACTCGGAGCCCGACATGCAGGTGGTGGGAGAGGCCGCGGACGGCGCCGAGGCCGTGGAGCTGGCCCGTTCGACGCGCGCCGATGTGGTGCTGATGGACATCCGGATGCCCGGCACCGACGGCCTCGCCGCCACCCGCATGATCAGCGCGGACCCGGATCTGGCGGATGTCCGGATCGTCATGCTCACCACCTTCGAGGTCGACGAGTACGTGGTGCAGTCCCTGCGCGCGGGCGCGTCCGGCTTCCTGGGCAAGGGCGCCGAACCGGACGAACTGCTCAACGCCATCCGGATCGCGGCGGGCGGCGAAGCGCTGCTCTCCCCGGCCGCGACCAAGGGGCTCATCGCCACCTTCCTCGCCCAGGGCGGGAGTTCGGGCGAGGGGCCGGACGCCGCCGCGTACTCGGAACGGCTCGCCGCACTCACCGTGCGCGAACGCGAGGTCCTGGTCCTGGTCGCGGGCGGGCTCTCCAACGACGAGATCGCCGAGCGGCTCACCGTCAGCCCCCTCACCGTCAAGACCCATGTGAACAGGGCCATGGCCAAGCTCGGCGCCCGGGACCGGGCCCAATTGGTGGTAACCGCGTACGAATCGGGCCTGGTGCGTCCCCGGGCCGAGTAGCGGCCGGGGCAAGGGGTGGAGACGCGGTGTACTCCACCTGCGGTATGCGCGGCATAAGAAAGCACCCCCGGGGCCGACGATTCGGCCATGGGGAGCGGCGATCGTATAAGCGGGCGGAGCGTGTCCCCCTTGATCGCCCGCCCATCTGCCGCGTACGCCACAGAAGAGAGACCCACCCATGTCCTGGCTGTCCAGATTCAGCCTCGCACAACGGGCCCTGATCGGGCTGATCTCGATCGTCGCGCTCGTATTCGGAGCGATCGCGATCCCGCAGCTCAAGCAGCAACTGCTGCCCACCATCGAACTTCCGATGGTGTCGGTGCTCGCCCCTTACCAGGGTGCGTCCCCCGATGTGGTGGCGAAGCAGGTCGTCGAACCGCTCGAGAACTCCATCAAGGCCGTCGACGGCGTCGAGGGCATCACCGCGACCGCCAGCGAGGGCAACGCCGTCATCATGGCGACCTTCGACTTCGGTGACCAAGACACCAAGCAGCTCGTCGCGGACATCCAGCAGGCCGTCAACCGCGCCCGCATCCAGCTCCCCGACGACGTCGACCCCCAGGTCATCGCCGGCTCCACGGACGACATTCCGACGGTCGTCCTCGCCGTCACCTCGGACAAGGACCAGCAGGCGCTCGCCGACCAGCTGGACCGTACGGTCGTGCCCGCCCTCGACGACATCGACGGTGTCGGCCAGGTGACGGTCGACGGTGTCCAGGACCTCCAGATCTCCGTCACCCCCGACGACAAGAAGCTCGCCGCGGCCGGCCTGAACGCGGGCTCGCTGTCCCAGGCCCTCCAGTCGGGCGGCGCGACCGTCCCCGGCGGCTCGTTCTCCGAGGCGGGCAAGAGCCGCACGATCCAGGTCGGCGGCGGCTACACCTCCCTGAAGCAGATCGAGGACCTGACGGTCTCCGCGCAGAACCCGGCGACCGGCAAGCCCGGCAAGCCGGTCCGCGTCGGTGACGTCGCCACGGTGAAGGAGGAGCCGTCCACCGCGGTCTCCATCACCCGCACGAACGGCAAGCCCAGCCTGGCCGTCATGGCCACGATGGACAAGGACGGCAGCGCCGTCGCCATCTCCGACGCCGTCCGCGACAAGCTCCCCGGCCTGCGCAAGGACCTCGGCGCCGGCGCCGAGCTGACCGTCGTCTCCGACCAGGGCCCGGCCGTCTCCAAGGCGATCTCCGGTCTGACCACCGAGGGCGCGCTCGGCCTGCTCTTCGCGGTCATCGTGATCCTGGTCTTCCTGGCCTCCCTGCGCTCGACCCTGGTCACCGCGGTCTCCATCCCGCTGTCCGTGGTCCTCGCGCTGATCGTGCTGTGGACCCGTGACCTCTCGCTGAACATGCTCACGCTCGGCGCGCTCACCATCGCCATCGGCCGGGTCGTCGACGACTCGATCGTGGTCCTGGAGAACATCAAGCGGCACCTCGGCTACGGCGAGGAGCGCCACTCGGCGATCATCACCGCCGTCAAGGAGGTCGCCGGAGCGGTCACCTCCTCGACGCTCACCACCGTCGCCGTGTTCCTCCCGATCGGTCTGGTCGGCGGCATGGTCGGCCAGCTCTTCGGTTCGTTCTCCCTGACCGTCACGGCGGCCCTGCTGGCCTCGCTGCTGGTCTCGCTGACCGTGGTCCCGGTCCTGTCCTACTGGTTCCTGCGCGCTCCCAAGGGCGCCACGGAGAATCCGGCGGAGGCCCGCCGCAAGGCCGAGGAGAAGGAGGCGAGCAGCAGGCTCCAGCGGCTCTACGTCCCGGTGCTGCGCTTCGCGACCCGGCGCCGTATCACCAGCATCGTCCTCGCCGTCGCCGTGCTGTTCGGCACCTTCGGCATGGTCCCGCTGCTGAAGACCAACTTCTTCGACCAGGGCGAGCAGGAAGTCCTGTCCATCAAGCAGGAGCTCACCGCGGGCACCAGCCTGGCGGCCGCCGACGAGGCGGCGCGGAAGGTCGAGAAGGTACTCGCCGACGAGAAGAACGTCGAGGACTACCAGGTCACGGTCGGCTCGTCCGGCTTCATGGCGGCCTTCGGCGGCGGTACGGGCGCCAACCAGGCCTCCTACCAGGTGACCCTGAAGGACTCGGCCGCCTTCGACGCCACCCAGGAGCGGATCGACGAGGCCCTCGGCAAGCTCGACGGGATCGGTGACACCACCATCGCGGCGGGCGACGGCTTCGGCAGCCAGGACCTCAGCGTCGTGGTCAAGGCCGCCGACGGGGACGTCCTGAAGAAGGCCTCCGAAGAGGTCCGCACCGCGGTCGCCGGTCTGAAGGACGTCACCGACGTCCAGAGCGACCTGTCCCAGAGCATCCCGCGCATCTCGGTGAAGGCCAACGACAAGGCGGCCGCGGCCGGGTACAGCGACGCCACCCTCGGCGCGGCCGTGGCGGGCGCCGTGCGCGGCACCCCGTCCGGCAAGGCGATCCTGGACGACACCGAGCGCGATGTCGTCGTCACCTCGGCCCACCCGGCCGCCACCATGGCCGAACTGAAGGACCTCCGGCTCGGCGCGGTCAGGCTCAGCCAGATCGCCGACGTCGAGCTGGTCCCCGGGCCGGTCTCCATGACCCGGATCGACGGTCAGCGCTCCGCGACCATCACGGCCAAGCCCACCAGTGACAACACCGGTGAGGTGAGCGCCGCGCTGCTGAAGAAGATCGACGGTCTGAAGCTCCCGGCAGGCGCCACCGCCACCATCGGCGGTGTCTCCGAGGACCAGAACGAGGCGTTCCTCAACCTGGGCCTCGCCATGCTGGCCGCCATCGCGATCGTCTTCATGCTCCTGGTCGCGACGTTCCGCTCGCTGGTCCAGCCGCTGATCCTGCTGGTCTCCATCCCGTTCGCGGCGACCGGCGCGATCGGCCTGCTCGTCGCCACCGGCACCCCGATGGGTATCCCGGCGATGATCGGCATGCTGATGCTGATCGGCATCGTGGTGACCAACGCGATCGTGCTGATCGACCTGATCAACCAGTACCGGGCCCAGGGCCTGGGCGTCGTCGAGGCGGTCGTCGAGGGCGGCCGCCACCGCCTCCGTCCGATCCTGATGACGGCGCTGGCGACGATCTTCGCGCTGCTCCCGATGGCGCTGGGCGTCACCGGCGACGGCGGCTTCATCTCGCAGCCGCTCGCCGTCGTGGTGATCGGCGGCCTGATCACCTCCACGCTGCTGACCCTGCTGCTCGTGCCGACGCTGTACGCGATGGTCGAGCTCCGCAAGGAACGCCGCGCGAAGAAGAAGGCGGCCAAGCGCGAGAAGAAGGCCGGCGTCCCGGCTCCGGCGTCCCCGGAGGCGGAGCCCGCGAAGGCCTGACACCCCGCGGCACACGAAGGCCCCGGCACCGTTCACACGGTGCCGGGGCCTTCACACGTCAGGGTCGCCCGCCCCTACGGCAGCGCCAGCATCCGCTCCAGAGCCAGCTTCGCGTACTTCTCCGTCTCGGGGTCGACCACGATCCGGTTGACGAGGTTGCCCTCGGCCAGGGACTCCAGCGTCCACACGAGATGCGGCAGGTCGATCCGGTTCATCGTCGAGCAGAAGCAGACCGTCTTGTCGAGGAAGACGACCTCCTTGTCCTCGGCCGCGAAGCGGTTGGCGAGGCGCCGCACCAGGTTCAGCTCGGTGCCGATCGCCCACTTGGAGCCGGCCGGGGCCGCCTCCAGGGCCTTGATGATGTACTCCGTCGAGCCGACGTAGTCAGCGGCGGCCACGACCTCGTGCTTGCACTCGGGGTGCACCAGCACGTTGACGCCGGGAATGCGCTCGCGCACGTCGTTGACCGACTCCACCGAGAAGCGTCCGTGCACCGAGCAGTGCCCGCGCCACAGGATCATCTTCGCGTTGCGCAGCTCCTCGGCGGTCAGGCCGCCGTTCGGCTTGTGCGGGTTGTAGAGGACGCAGTCCTCCAGGGTCATGCCCATGTCCCGTACGGCCGTGTTGCGGCCCAGGTGCTGGTCCGGCAGGAAGAGGACCTTCTCGCCCTGCTCGAAGGCCCACTCCAGGGCCTTCTTCGCGTTCGACGAGGTACAGATCGTGCCGCCGTGCTTGCCCGTGAAGGCCTTGATGTCGGCGGAGGAGTTCATGTACGAGACGGGCACCACCTGCTCGGCTATGCCGGCGTCGGTCAGTACGTCCCAGCACTCGGCGACCTGCTCGGCGGTGGCCATGTCGGCCATCGAGCAGCCGGCCGCCAGGTCGGGCAGCACGACCTTCTGGTCGTCACCCGTCAGAATGTCCGCGGACTCGGCCATGAAGTGCACGCCGCAGAAGACGATGTACTCGGCCTCCGGGCGCGCGGCCGCGTCCCGGGCGAGCTTGAAGGAGTCGCCGGTGACATCCGCGAACTGGATGACCTCGTCGCGCTGGTAGTGGTGGCCGAGGACGAAGACCTTGTCCCCGAGCTTCTCCTTGGCGACGCGGGCGCGCTCCACCAGGTCCGGGTCGGACGCGGAGGGGAGATCGCCGGGGCATTCGACGCCGCGCTCGCTCTTCGGGTCGGCCTCGCGGCCGAGCAGCAGCAGAGCGAGGGGCGTCGGCTGTACATCCAGGGGCTGGGCGGTGGTCACGACACGCACCCTTTCTTTTCTGCGGCAAGCCTTTTCGTCTATTTGACGCTATCTATCATAACCGCTTCGTGTCAGTTTGACGATGCCGATAGCGTCGATGTGACGCATCCCCCCGCCGGGGCGGTGTGCGAGCATGAAAGGGAACAGGCAAGCGCCGGTCCCGGAATGAATCCGAGGCTCCGACGGTTGCAACGTCGGCAAGCAGTCCGAACAACCCGGGAGAGAAGCAGATGTCCGTATCGGACGAGACCACCACCGTGAGCGACGGCATCCTCCTGTCGGACGCCGCCGCGGCCAAGGTCAAGGGCCTGCTGGAGCAGGAAGGCCGCGAGGACCTGGCGCTGCGCGTCGCCGTCCAGCCCGGCGGCTGCTCCGGCCTGCGCTACCAGCTCTTCTTCGACGAGCGTTCGCTCGACGGCGATGTCGTGAAGGACTTCGACGGCGTCAAGGTCGTGACCGACCGGATGAGCGCCCCGTACCTGGGCGGCGCCTCCATCGACTTCGTCGACACCATCGAGAAGCAGGGCTTCACGATCGACAACCCGAACGCCACGGGTTCCTGCGCCTGCGGTGACTCCTTCAGCTGAGGCTGAGCGCATACGACTGCGGCGGCCGCCCCGGAGGAATCCGGGGCGGCCGCCGCAGTCGTATGCGCTCAGGCGCGCGGCACCGCGGCGCCCGAGGCCGCGTCCACGACCTTCCGGTCACCCGTCGGCGCGTCCAGCGTGACCGTCCGCTTGAGTTCCTTGGCGACCAGGATGCAGACCTTCTTCTCGTCCGCCGGGGTCTCCGTGACGGACACCCGCACCTGGCCCGCACTCTCCTCGGCGTGCGCCGCGTAGGTGCTGCACACACCGCCCCAGAACGTCACCGTCAGGGTCCGGCCGTCCGTGCTGTACGAGGTGATCCGCCGGTCCCCGGTCTTCGGAGCGGGCTCCGGCTTCGCGAGGTGAGCGGGGTCCACGGCCACCTGCGAGACCGTGCTGCCCGGTCCGCCCGTGGTCGGCCGCACCGAGAACAGCCAGGACGGTACGAGCGTCTGCTTCCCGTCCACGTACTGCGTGGAGAGTCCGAACACCGCCTTGTCCACCGTCATCACGAACGGCTTCGCGGCAGCGCCCCGCGCCATGCAGTCCGCCGGAGGAACGCTCTGCTCGCCCTCCAGGGGTACGGGGGTGGCGCACCCGCCGGCCTCGGGAGTGGCGCTGCCCCTGGAGGAGGCGTTCAGCTGCTTCAGCGCCGCCTCGGCGCCGACCACCGGATACGTGTCGCCCTTCTCCAGGCCCTTCAACTGCCCGGTGCCGCCCACCACTTCACCGTCGGCGCCCACCTGGACCCCGGTCGACCAGCCGTACGTCGGCAGCCCGCCGATCACCGGGTCGGCGTTCACCACCCGTACGGAGCCCATCACCTGGTCCGTGTCGAGCGCCGCGTTCTCCTGGCCGAGCGCCTTGAGTACGGGCGCCGCCGCGGCCTCGGCGGCCTTCTCGCTCACCGGGGAGGCCCCGCCCGGCGCGGTATCGCCGGCGGGCTTGTCCGCGCAGACCGTGGTGGACCGGCACTGGTCCGGCCCGCCCGGTCCGTACCGTGCGAAGGCCCAGGTGCCCGGCGCCTGCTTGTCGACCCGGAGGAGCGGACCCGAACCGTCCTTGTCGGTGCCCACCTTCCAGACGCCGCCCGCCGCCCTGGGAGTGCCGTCCAGTTCCAGCGCCCGTGCCAGCCGGGCCACCTCGGCCGCGCTTACCGTGCCCGTCGAGCGGTGGACGGCCGCCGTGTCCGGCCCGTCGGGCAGCTCGCCGGAGGCCCGGTAGACGATTCCGTCCCCGTTGGGCGGCGGTTCGCCGGGGGCGATGCCCCTCGACGGCTCGGAGGGACTGTCGGCCGGCATGTCCAGGGAGAGCAGGGGAGGGGTGCGCTCACCCCGGGCCGCCGCCCTGTCGTCCGCGCCGCCGTCGCCGCCCGCGGCGGCCGCGGCCCAGTACGCGCCACCGCCCCCGGCGAGCAGCACCGCCGCCGCCACCGAGGCGACGGCGAGGGGCGAACGCCGCCGCCGTGGGCCGGACACGTCGTTGTCAGGTCGCTCGGTGCTCACCGGATCGCTCCTTCGACTGCATTCGCCGGTCGGTCGTACCGCCTGTCGCCCGGGTGGGGACACCGGTGGGACGGAGCAGGGGAGCGCGCGGTTCCACGGCGGAACCGCGCGCGTTCTCAGTCGCCGTACTCGGACATCGCGTCGATGAGCCGGGCGGAGGCGGGCGGCACCGTTACCCCGTGAATCAAGGACGGGGTCACCGGCGCCGTGGCAGTCTTCGCGGGTACCACCCAGTGCGGCGCCATCCGCGCGCAGTCTCCGCGCAGCTCGGCCAGGCTCATCTCGGATTCGCGTGGGGCGATGTGCTTCGGCATATCCGCACCGTACGCACCTGATGGCTCAGGTAGAAAGACCTACTATCGGGTAGTTTTCCCCCTTCGGCCCTGGTGCGGCGAACGGGTAGCGTGAACTGTCACGCCGTCCCGGAGGGTGCGCTCACACGTTTCCTCCGCCTTCCGCAGGAGCAGCATTCCCGTGCGCATTGCAGTCACCGGCTCCATCGCCACCGACCACCTCATGACCTTCCCCGGCCGTTTCGCGGACCAGCTGGTCGCCGACCAGCTGCACACGGTCTCGCTCTCCTTCCTGGTCGACAACCTCGACGTGCGCCGGGGCGGTGTCGCGGCCAACATCTCCTTCGGCATGGGACTCCTCGGCACCCGCCCGGTCCTGGTCGGCGCGGCCGGTTCGGACTTCGACGAGTACCGCGCCTGGCTCGACCGGCACGGCGTCGACACCGGCTCCGTCCGGATCTCCGAGGTCCTGCACACGGCCCGGTTCGTCTGCACGACGGACGCCGACCACAACCAGATCGGCTCCTTCTACACGGGCGCGATGAGCGAGGCCCGGCTGATCGAGCTGAAGAACGTCGCCGACCGCGTGGGCGGCCTCGATCTCGTCTCGATCGGCGCCGACGACCCGGAGGCGATGCTCCGCCACACCGAGGAGTGCCGCACCCGGGGCATCCCCTTCGCCGCGGACTTCTCGCAGCAGATCGCGCGGATGGACGGCGACGAGATCCGCATCCTCCTCGACGGCGCCACGTACCTCTTCTCCAACGAGTACGAGAAGGGGCTCATCGAGTCCAAGACCGGCTGGACCGACGAGGAGATCCTGGCCAAGGTCGGCCACCGGGTGACCACGCTCGGCGCCCGCGGCGTCCGGATCGAGCGCGTCGGCGAGGCGACGATCGAGGTCGGCTGCCCCGACGAGGAGACCAAGGCCGACCCGACCGGCGTCGGCGACGCCTTCCGCGCCGGCTTCCTCTCCGGTCTGGCCTGGGGCGTCTGCCTGGAGCGCGCCGCCCAGGTCGGCTGCATGCTCGCCACCCTGGTCATCGAGACGGTCGGCACCCAGGAGTACACCCTGCGCCGCACCCACTTCATGGACCGCTTCACCAAGGCCTACGGTCACGAGGCCGCCGCCGAGGTCCAGGCGCACCTCGGCTAGGGCCGGCCCGTCTCCTGGTCCGCCGGTTCAGTGGAGCCGGCGGACCAGATAGGCCGAGCCCCGCTCCGCGGGCCGCTCACCCGCGTACTCCTGCTCGCGCATCTCGCACCAGGCGGGGATGTCGAGCCGCGCCGCCTCGTCGTCGGCCAGGACCGTCACCGTGCCGCCCACCGGTACGTCCCCGATCACCTTTGCGAGCTCGATCACCGGGATCGGGCAGCGCTTGCCCAGCGCGTCGACGACGAGCGAAGCCGTCGCGGCGGGGGAGGGGGCCGCCGCCGCGGGGGCGCCCAGTCGCTCCCGTACGCCCGCGACGACCCCGGGCAGCACCTCCAGGAAGCGGTCGACGTCCGCCTCGTCGGTCCCCGTGGGCAGCGACACGCGGACGTTCCCCTCGGAGAGCACCCCCATCGCCTTGAGCACATGGCTCGGCATCAGCGTGCTGCTCGTACAGGACGAACCGGACGATACGGAGAAGCCGGCCCGGTCCAGTTCGTGGAGCACGGTCTCCCCGTCGACATAGAGACAGGAGAACGTCACCAGGTGCGGCAGCCGTCGCACCGGATCGCCGACCACCTCCACATCGGCCACCAGCTGCGGCACCCGCGTCCTGATCCGGTCCACCAGGCCCCGCAGCCGTACGGACTCGGCGACCGCCTCGGCCCGCACCGCCCGCAACGAGGCCGCCGCCGCCACGATCGCCGGAAGGTTCTCGAACCCGGCCGCGCGCCCCGACTCCCGCTCGTCCGCGGGGCCTTGGGCGGCGAACCGGACGCCCTTGCGTACGGCCAGCAGCCCCACGCCCGCCGGCCCGCCCCACTTGTGGGCGCTGGCGGCCAGCAGCGACCAGCCGTCGGGTACCGGCCCCCAGGCCAGCGACTGGGCCGCGTCCACCAGCAGCGGCACCCCCGCCGAGCCGCAGATCCCGGCGACCTCGGCCACCGGCTGCTCGGTGCCGACCTCGTGGTTGGCGGACTGCAGACAGGCCAGCGCGGTGTCCTCGCGCAGGGCGTCGGCGAACGCCGCGGGGCCGACCGCCCCGGACCGGTCGACGGCCACCTCGGAGAACGAGCCGCCCGCCGCCTCATGGGCGGCGGCCGAATGGAGCACCGACGAGTGTTCGACCGCGGAGACGACCAGGTGGCGGCCGACACGCCGACGCCCCGAAAGGGCCCCGGCGATCCCGGAGTGCACCGCCCGCGTCCCCGAGGAGGTGAACACGAGCTCGTCGGGGCGGCATCCGACGGCCTCCGCGGCGGCCTCCCGGGCGGCGTCCAGCAGCATCCGGGCCCGCCGGCCCTCGCGGTACAGCCGGGCCGGATCGGCCCAGCCCTCGTCGAGTGAGGCAAGCAGCGCCTGGCGGGCGACGGGATGCAGGGGGGCCGAGGAGGCCGCGTCGAAGTAGGGCACGGCGCCACGCTAGCCCGCACCGGGCCCGGCGCACGGAAGGGGATGCCGGGCGGGGCAGGAGAGGGGGCGTCAGATGGCGCCCGGAGGCCAGGATTCCACCCCTTCGGGGAGTCGGACGGCGCGTTGGGCACCCTCCCCGCGCGACCCCAGATAGCGTCCAGTAGGGTTTGGTCCGCATAAACATCCAAACCCCTGCCCGCGACAGGGCCGGCGACCGACCAGAGAGACGGGCGCGCCGACCGTGCGGGCGAGACTCTCGGGAAGGCGCTACGTGAGTCCCAACGGCTCCGACCGCTCGTCGCGGCGCCCGATGCGGCGGAAGCTGCCGCAGGTGCTGACTGCGGGCCTGGTTCTGGCGACGGCCTCCGGTTGTTCGTACAACTGGGAAGATTTTCCCCGCCTCGGTATGCCCACACCGGTAACGGAAGAGGCCCCTCGGATCCTCTCCCTCTGGCAAGGCTCGTGGGCGGCAGCGCTCGTCACGGGTGTCCTTGTCTGGGGGCTGATCCTCTGGAGCGTCATCTTCCACCGGCGTTCGCGCACCAAGGTGGAGGTCCCCGCGCAGACCAGGTACAACATGCCCATCGAGGCGTTGTACACAGTGGTTCCCCTCATCATCGTCTCGGTGCTCTTCTACTTCACCGCGCGCGATGAATCGAAGCTCCTGGCGCTCGACGACAAGCCGGCCCACACCATCAACGTGGTCGGCTACCAGTGGAGCTGGGGCTTCAACTACATCGAGAAGGTGGAGGGCCAGCCCTCCGCCGGCAGCGAGATCCCCAAGGAGCTCGACGCCATCCCCGACCGGTTCCGTGAGGACTTCCCCGAGGGCGCCGGCGGCGTCTACGACGTGGGCGTCCCCGGCACCCGTAACCCGCAGAACGGCAACCCGGGTCCGACCCTGTGGCTGCCGAAGGGCGAGAAGGTCCGCTTCGTCCTGACTTCGCGTGACGTCATCCACTCCTTCTGGGTGGTGCCGTTCCTCATGAAGCAGGACGTCATCCCGGGCCACACCAACGCGTTCGAGGTCACTCCCAACCGGGAGGGCACCTTCATGGGCAAGTGCGCCGAGCTCTGCGGCGTCGACCACTCCCGGATGCTCTTCAACGTCAAGGTCGTCTCCCCCGAGCGTTACCAGCAGCACCTCAAGGAGCTGGCGGAGAAGGGTCAGACGGGCTACGTGCCGGCAGGCATCGAGCAGACGGACCCGGCCAGGAATGCGGAGACGAACAAACTGTGAGCATCCTCAACGAACCTCAGGGTGCCGCGGCAGCAGACGACTCGTACGAGGACGAGCTGCCGGTACGGCGCAAGCAGCCGGGAAACGTCGTCATCAAGTGGTTGACCACCACTGACCACAAGACGATCGGCACGCTCTACCTGGTCACGTCGTTCGCGTTCTTCTGCATCGGCGGACTCATGGCGCTCTTCATGCGCGCCGAGCTGGCCCGTCCGGGCACGCAGATCATGTCGAACGAGCAGTTCAACCAGGCGTTCACGATGCACGGCACGATCATGCTGCTGATGTTCGCGACGCCGCTGTTCGCCGGGTTCGCCAACTGGATCATGCCGCTGCAGATCGGCGCGCCCGACGTGGCGTTCCCGCGGCTGAACATGTTCGCGTACTGGCTGTACCTCTTCGGCTCGATCATCGCGGTGGCGGGCTTCCTGACCCCGCAGGGTGCGGCCGACTTCGGCTGGTTCGCCTACTCCCCGCTGTCGGACGCCGTCCGCTCGCCGGGTGTCGGCGCCGACATGTGGATCATGGGTCTGGCCTTCTCGGGCTTCGGCACGATCCTCGGTTCGGTCAACTTCATCACCACGATCATCTGCATGCGCGCGCCCGGCATGACGATGTTCCGCATGCCGATCTTCACCTGGAACGTGCTGCTCACCGGTGTGCTGGTCCTGCTCGCCTTCCCGGTTCTGGCAGCCGCGCTCTTCGCGCTGGAGGCGGACCGTAAATTCGGTGCGCATATCTTCGACCCGGCCAACGGCGGCGCATTGCTCTGGCAACACCTCTTCTGGTTCTTCGGCCATCCAGAGGTGTACATCATTGCTTTGCCATTCTTCGGAATCGTTTCCGAAGTGATTCCGGTGTTCAGCCGGAAGCCGATGTTCGGCTACATCGGTCTCATCGCGGCGACCATCTCCATCGCGGGTCTTTCCGTGACGGTGTGGGCGCACCACATGTACGTCACGGGCGGCGTGCTGTTGCCGTTCTTCTCGTTCATGACCTTCCTGATCGCGGTGCCGACCGGTGTGAAGTTCTTCAACTGGATCGGCACCATGTGGAAGGGGTCGTTGTCCTTCGAGACACCGATGCTCTGGTCCGTCGGCTTCCTGATCACCTTCGCCTTCGGTGGTCTGACCGGCGTCATCCTGGCCTCGCCGCCGATGGACTTCCACGTCTCCGACTCGTACTTCGTCGTCGCGCACTTCCACTACGTGGTGTTCGGCACCGTGGTCTTCGCGATGTTCTCCGGCTTCCACTTCTGGTGGCCGAAGTTCACGGGCAAGATGCTGGACGAGCGGCTCGGCAAGATCACGTTCTGGACGCTGTTCGTGGGCTTCCACGGCACGTTCCTGGTGCAGCACTGGCTCGGTGCCGAGGGCATGCCGCGACGCTACGCGGACTACCTCGACGCGGACGGCTTCACCGCTCTGAACACGATCTCGACGATCTCCTCGTTCCTGCTCGGCCTGTCGATCCTGCCGTTCTTCTACAACGTGTGGAAGACCGCCAAGTACGGCAAGAAGATCGAGGTCGACGACCCGTGGGGTTACGGCCGTTCGCTTGAGTGGGCCACGTCCTGCCCGCCGCCGCGGCACAACTTCCTCACCCTGCCGCGGATCCGTTCCGAATCCCCGGCGTTCGACCTGCACCACCCGGAGATCGCGGCGCTCGAACAGCTCGAGTACCACTCCGACACCGACAAGGCTCTCGCCGGTGGCAAGGAGGCAGGCAAGTGAAGATCCAGGGCAAGCTGTTCATCTGGCTGAGCGTCTTCATCCTCGCCATGGCCATCACGTACGGCGTGTGGTCGAAGGAGCCGGTCGGTACCACCGCACTGGTCCTGTCCTTCGGGCTGTCCATCATGATCGGCTTCTACCTGGCCTTCACGGCCAACCGGGTCGACGCGATGGCCCAGGACAACAAGGAAGCCGATGTCGCGGACGAGGCCGGCGAGGTGGGGTTCTTCTCCCCGCACAGCTGGCAGCCGCTCGCGCTGGCCATCGGTGGGGCCCTCCTCTTCATGGGCGTCATCTTCGGCTGGTGGCTGGCCTACTTCTCGGCCCCGATCCTGCTGATCGGCCTCTTCGGCTGGGTCTTCGAGTACTACCGCGGCGAGAACCGCACCCAGTGACACCGCACCACCCGTAGGACCCGTTCCACCTCGCAAGGGGCCCGGCCGCTCAGTACCGAGCAGCCGGGCCCTTTCGCTCGTTTGCAGTCATTGAACGCGCTGGATCGGATGAATCTTCTTACGTTGAGTTCATGACGCACACGCCGCGCATCCGCACCGTAGTGAGCTGCACTCTGCTGGTCGTGACCCTGGTTGCAGGTGCGACCGCCTGTGGCGAGCCCGATGGTCATCAGCTGTCTGCCAGGCCGTTCGACGCGGCCGAGCAGGTGTCCTTCAACGGCCCCTCCGGCAAGGAGAAGGCCGACCCGGACAAGCCCCTCGAAGTCACCGTCAAGGGTGAGGACGGCCGCATCACCGACGTGACCGTCGCGGACGCGGAGGGCCGCCGGCTCGCCGGGGAACTCACCGCGGACGGCAAGCGCTGGCACTCCACGGCCCCCCTGGCCGCCGGTGCCCGGTACACCGTCAGGGTCTCCACCGAGGACGAGGACGGCGCTCCCGGCAGCCGTACGTTCTCCTTCGGCACCGCCTCGCCCAAGAAGCTCCTGAAGGTCTCCTTCGGCCCCGAGAAGGGCACCTACGGCGTCGGACAGCCCATTACGGCGGAACTCAGCGCTCCGGTCACGGACAAGGCCGCCAGGGCCACCGTGGAGCGTGCGCTGAAGGTCAGGTCGACACCCGCCGCCACCGGCTCCTGGTACTGGGTCGACGACAAGAACCTGCACTTCCGTCCGCAGGAGTACTGGCCCGCCAACGCCACCATCGACATCCGGAGCAGCCTCGCGGGCATCAAGGTGACCAGCTCCCTCTACGGAGCCGCGGCGAAGCCCCTGAAGCTCACCACCGGGGACCGGATCGAGGCCGTCACCGACGCCTCGGACCACTCGATGACGGTGAAGCGCAACGGAGAAGTGATCAACACCATTCCGGTGACCACGGGCAAGCCCGGCTTCTCCACGCGCAACGGCGTCAAGGTGGTGCTGGGCAAGGAGTACTACGTACGCATGCGCGGTACGAGCATCGGCATCGCCGAGGGCTCGTCCGAGTCGTACGACCTGCCGGTGTACTACGCGACCCGGGTCACCTGGAGCGGCGAGTACGTGCACGCGGCCCCCTGGTCGACCGGCTCCCAGGGCAACGCCAACGTCAGCCACGGCTGTACGGGCATGAGCACCGGCGACGCCGAATGGTTCTACGACACCGTGCGCCAGGGCGACATCGTCAAGGTCGTCGGCAGCATGGGCGACACGATGACACCGTTCGACAACGGCTTCGGCGACTGGAACCTGTCCTGGGAGAAGTGGCAGGAAGGCAGCGCGCTGCACAACGGCACGCCCGACAGCGCGGTCGGGAACACCGTCCAGGCGGCGCGCCTGCGCCCCCACGTCTGACCCGGCCGGAGTGCGCTGCCCCTCAGCGGGACCGCGGACAGGAGACCGGGAACAATCAGGCGTCCACGGACAGTCTGCCCCGCAGCAGGGCCGCGAGGGCGTCCGCGAACTCGACCGGCTCGACCGGCAGGGTCACCGCGGCGTCCGCGCGGCTCCAGGTGGCCAGCCAGGCGTCCTGCGGGCGCCCGATCAGCAGCAGCACCGGCGGGCAGTGGAAGACCTCGTCCTTGATCTGCCGGCAGACACCCATACCGCCCGCGGGGGCCGTCTCACCGTCCAGCACGCAGACGTCGATGCCGCCGTTGTCGAGGGCGGTCAGGACGGCGGGCAGGGTCGCGCACTCGACGAACTCCACCGGGGGCACGTCCGCCGCCGGCCTGCGACCTGCTGCCAGCCTCACCTGCTCGCGGGTGTTGGCGTTGTCGCTGTAGACCAGGACCGTGGCGGTCGGCTGCATTGTTCCTCCGTGACATCTGCGTCTTCGGGGCTCTCCGGGCATGAACCGATGCGCGGATCGTACTCCGACCGACAGCCTGTCAGCACCGGTAATGACACCGATTCGATGGGCCGTTCGGGGAGGACACAGGCGGTTGACACACCGAACGGCACCCCCGGGAGTGAGGGCGGGATAAGCGACCGACATAATGTCGGTCGTGGCGACAGCAACGACAGTAGAAACCGGGCACGCGCACCCGTCGGTCAATCGACCGAACCTCACCAGCGTCGGAACCATCATCTGGTTGAGTTCCGAGCTGATGTTCTTCGCGGCCCTCTTCGCGATGTACTTCACCCTGCGATCGGTGACGGGACCCGAGCACTGGAAGGAGATGGCTCATCATCTGAACTTCCCGTTCTCGGCGACGAACACCACGATCCTGGTGCTCTCCTCACTCACCTGCCAGCTCGGCGTCTTCGCCGCGGAGCGGGGCGATGTGAAGAAGCTCCGCACCTGGTTCATCATCACGTTCGTGATGGGTGCGATCTTCATCGGAGGCCAGGTCCTGGAGTACACCGAGCTGGTCAAGGACGCGGGGCTCTCCCTGTCGTCCGACCCGTACGGCTCGGTGTTCTACCTGACCACCGGCTTCCACGGTCTGCATGTGACAGGCGGTCTCATCGCCTTCCTGCTGGTTCTCGGCAGGACGTACGCAGCCAAGAGGTTCACCCACGAACAGGCCACCGCCGCCATCGTCGTGTCCTACTACTGGCACTTCGTCGATGTCGTGTGGATCGGCCTCTTTGCCACGATCTACATGATCAAGTAACCGGGCTCGCACCCACACACCATCGACGCAGAAGATCCTGACACCGGGGTAATCCGTGAAAAAGCTCTCCGCACGACGACGCCATCCGCTGGCGGCGGTCGTCGTACTACTCCTCGCGCTGGCGGCTACCGGGGGGCTGTACGCCGCTTTTGCGCCTGCGGGTAAGGCGCAGGCAGACGAAACCGCCCAGTCCCTCGCTATCGACGAGGGCAAGAAGCTCTACTCCGTAGGCTGCGCCAGCTGCCACGGAACCGGCGGTCAGGGCACCACCGACGGGCCGTCCCTCGCGGGCGTGGGCTCCGCCGCCGTCGACTTCCAGGTCGGTACGGGCCGTATGCCGGCACAGCAGCCGGGCGCCCAGGTACCGAAGAAGAAGGTCATCTACACCCAGGCACAGATCGACCAGCTCGCGGCGTACGTAGCGTCGCTCGGCGCCGGTCCGATCACGCCGACCGAGAAGCAGGTCAGCCCCGACGGCGCGGACATCGCCAAGGGCGGCGACCTGTTCCGTACCAACTGCGCGCAGTGCCACAACTTCACCGGAGAGGGCGGCGCGCTGACACACGGCAAGTACGCCCCGAGCCTTGAAGGCGTGAGCCCGAAGCACATCTACGAGGCCATGCAGACCGGCCCGCAGAGCATGCCGTCCTTCCCCGACACGACGATGCCGGAGCAGCAGAAGAGGGACATCATCGCGTACGTCAAGACCGTGAACGGAGACGACTCCGAGAGCCCCGGTGGGCTCAAGCTGGGTGGTCTCGGTCCGGTCAGCGAGGGTCTCTTCGGCTGGATCTTCGGACTCGGCGCACTGATCGCAGTTGCCGTTTGGGTCGCGGCCCACACCGCTAAGGCCAAGAAGTCATGAGTAGCCAAGAGATTCCAGAAGAGATCCTGCCGGTCGAGCAGGACACCGCGCACGGCGCGGTAACGGTGGCGGACGACCCGTTCGCCGACCCGGGGCTGCCGGCCCACAAGCCGCGCATCCAGGACATCGATGAGCGGGCCGCGAGGCGCTCCGAGCGCGCGGTCGCGTTCATGTTCACGCTGTCCATGCTGGCGACGGTCGCGTTCATCGCGTCCTACGTCATCTTCCCGGTCGACAAGATCGTCTTCATCTGGCCGTTCGGCCACGTGAGTGCGCTGAACTTCTCCCTGGGCGTGACCCTGGGTCTGGCGCTCTTCTGCATCGGCGCGGGCGCCGTCCACTGGGCGCGCACCCTGATGTCCGACGTGGAGACGGCTGCCGAGCGTCACCCCATCGAGGCCGAGCCCGAGGTCAAGGCGCAGGTTCTCGCCGACTTCGCGGCCGGTGCCGAGGAGTCCGGCTTCGGCCGGCGCAAGCTGATCCGCAACACCATGTTCGGCGCGCTGGCCCTGGTGCCGCTCTCCGGCGTGATGCTGCTGCGCGACCTCGGTCCCCTGCCGGAGAAGAAGCTCCGCACCACCATGTGGGGCAAGGGCAAGCAGCTCATCAACATGAACACGATGGAGCCGCTGCGTCCCGAGGACATCGTCGTCGGCTCGCTGACCTTCGCCATGCCCGAGGGCCTGGAGGAGGACGCGCACGACTTCCAGACGCAGATGGGCAAGGCCGCCCTGATGATCGTCCGGATCGAGCCGGACGACATCAAGAACAAGCGTGAGCGCGAGTGGGCCCACGAGGGCATCGTGGCGTTCTCCAAGATCTGCACCCACGTCGGCTGCCCGATCAGCCTGTACGAGCAGCAGACACACCACGTGCTCTGCCCGTGCCACCAGTCCACCTTCGACCTCTCCGACGGCGCCCGCGTCATCTTCGGTCCGGCCGGTCACCCGCTTCCGCAGCTGCGGATCGGCGTGAACAATGAGGGCAACCTCGAGGCGCTGGGTGACTTCGAAGAGCCCGTCGGTGCTGCATTCTGGGAGCGCGGATGAGTACTGCGACAGACACGAAGCGCAAAGCGCCCGCCGGTGAGCGGGTGGCCGACTGGGCAGACGGCCGGCTCGGCATCTACGGCCTGGCCAAGGCCAACATGCGCAAGATCTTCCCGGACCACTGGTCCTTCATGCTGGGTGAGATCTGCCTCTACAGCTTCATCATCATCATCCTCACGGGTGTGTATCTGACGCTGTTCTTCCACCCCAGCATGAACGAGGTCGTGTACCACGGCTCGTACGAGCCGCTCCAGGGCATCCGGATGTCCGAGGCGTACGCCTCGACGCTGCACATCAGCTTCGACGTCCGCGGTGGTCTGCTCGTCCGGCAGATCCACCACTGGGCCGCGCTGATCTTCCTGGCCGGCATGTTCGTGCACATGATGCGCGTCTTCTTCACGGGCGCGTTCCGCAAGCCGCGTGAGATCAACTGGCTGTTCGGCTTCCTGCTGTTCGTCCTGGGCATGTTCACCGGGTTCACCGGTTACTCGCTCCCGGACGACCTGCTGTCGGGCACCGGTGTGCGCTTCATGCAGGGTGCCGTCCTGTCGGTGCCGGTCGTCGGAACGTACCTCTCGATGTTCCTGTTCGGCGGGGAGTTCCCCGGCGTGGACTTCGTCGGACGGTTCTACTCGGTCCACATCCTGCTGCTGCCGGGCATCATGCTCGGGCTCGTGGTCGCTCACCTGATCCTGGTCTTCTACCACAAGCACACGCAGTTCGCGGGCCCCGGCAAGACGAACAAGAACGTCGTCGGCATGCCGCTGCTGCCGGTGTACATGGCGAAGGCCGGAGGCTTCTTCTTCCTGGTCTTCGGTGTCATCGCCATCATCTCGGCGATCGCCTCGATCAACCCGATCTGGGCCCTCGGCCCGTACCGCATCGACCAGGTGTCGACCGGCGCGCAGCCCGACTGGTACATGGGCTTCTCCGAAGGTCTCATCCGTGTGATGCCGGGCTGGGAGATCAACCTGTGGGGTCACACGCTCGTCCTGGGTGTGTTCATCCCGCTGATGGTCTTCCCGCTGGTCCTGGTCGCGATCGCGGTCTACCCGTTCATCGAGTCCTGGGTCACCCGCGACAAGCGCGAGCACCACATCCTGGACCGCCCGCGCAACGTGCCCACCCGCACGGCGTTCGGCGTCGCCTGGATCACCTGGTACATGGTGCTGCTCGTCGGTGGTGGTAACGACCTGTGGGCCACGCACTTCCACCTGTCGATCAACGCCATCACCTGGTTCGTGCGGATCGCGTTCTTCGTGGCCCCGGTCATCGCGTTCATCGTCACGAAGCGGATCTGCCTCGGCCTCCAGCGCCGCGACAAGGACAAGGTGCTGCACGGACGCGAGTCCGGCATCATCAAGCGCCTGCCGCACGGTGAGTTCGTCGAGATCCACGAGCCGCTCAGCCCGGGTCAGCTGCACACGCTCACCGCGCACGAGCAGTACAAGCCGGCCGAGATCGGCCCCGCGGTCGACGAGAACGGCGTCAAGCGCAAGGTCTCTCCCATGGAGAAGCTGCGCGTCAAGCTCAGCAAGGGCTACTACGGCGAGGACAACCAGGTCGCCAAGCCCACCGCCGAGGAGTACAAGGAGATCACCAGCGGCCACGGCCACCACTGATCACCTGAACTGATCGCCACAGCGAGAGCCCCGTCCATCGAGTGGACGGGGCTCTTTGCCGCCTCCGGGGCTGGATAAGGTGGATGCCATCCCCTTATCGGCTTGTGGACCCCAGGAGCGGACCATGAACGTTGTGACCCCGGTCGGCGGCGACAGCGTGGCGGCTCGTTCCTGGCCGGGCGTGCTGAACCCGCTGCTGCGTGGCGAAAACCTGACCGCGGACGACACCGCGTGGGCCATGGACCGCATCATGAGCGGCGAGGCGACCGACGCGCAGATCGCCGGATTCGCCGTCGCGCTGCGGGCCAAGGGCGAGACGGTCGACGAGGTCACCGGCCTCGTACGGACGATGTACGCGCACGCCAACACCATCCACGTACCGGGCCGTACGGTCGACATCGTGGGCACCGGCGGCGACCTGGCCAAGACGGTCAACATCTCCACCATGTCGGCGATCGTCATCGCGGGCGCCGGTGCCAAGGTCGTCAAGCACGGCAACCGCGCGGCCTCCTCGGCGAGTGGGGCATCCGACGTCCTGGAGAAGCTCGGCGTCAACCTAGAACTGACGCCGCAGCGGGTCGTGCAGGTCGCGGAGGAAGCGGGCATCACCTTCTGCTTCGCGGTGAAGTTCCACCCCGCTCTGCGGTACGCGGCCAAGGCCCGCAAGGAACTCGGTGCGCAGACCACGTTCAACATCCTGGGCCCGCTCACCAACCCGGCCCAGGTGCGCTCCCAGGCCGTCGGCGTCGCCGATCTCCGGATGGCGCCCATCGTGGCGGGCGTGCTCGCGGACCGGGGCAACTCGGCGCTGGTCTTCCGCGGCGACGACGGCCTCGACGAGCTGACCACCACGGCGACCTCACGGGTCTGGGTGGTCCGGGACGGTGCGGTGCGCGAGGAGGCGTTCGACCCGCGTGACGTCGGCCTGGAGATGGTCCCCGTGGAGGCCCTGCGCGGCGCCGACGCCTCGTACAACGCGGACGTGGCCCGCCGGCTGCTCGACGGCGAGACGGGCCCGGTACGCGACGCGGTGCTGCTCAACACAGCGGCCGCGCTGGTCGCCCTGGACGCGGGGGCGGGCACGCTGAACGAGCAGATCGCCGCCGGGATCGTACGGGCCACCGAGTCGATCGACTCCGGTGCGGCCAAGCGGGCGCTGGAGCGCTGGGTGGCGGCCAGCAACGCCTGACACGGGCACGGTGGGCGAGGCGCGGTCCGGATAGCGGACCGCGCCTTGCGTCTGTCCGTACGTATGGCAAGATGCTGCGCAGGTCATGAGTGACAGCGAATAGGCCCCGGCTCGCTGTCCGGCAACCCTCCGTCCGTGGCGGGGTGCCCCGGGTGAAGACCAGGCCGCAGGCAGCGAGGTCTGCGGCAAGCGCGGGCCCCTCGGCATCTGTGAATGCCAACCCCCGGGGTCCTGGTCCCTAGGGAGTCTCTTGTGAGCAAGCGAATGCGTTAGGGCCTCTCCGCCCTCCTCCGCGCACCCTTTTCTCTTCTCCTGCGCTGCCGCGTATCCGTCGGCGCGCGGAATTCGCCTGCCTGTTACGGGAGTTCGCCATGTCTGTCTCCGCCGCTGCCCTCGACCAGTCCGTTTGTGCCCCGCTGCCGGTTCTGGGCAAGGACGTCACTGTTCCTCTCGTTACCGGTGGCGAAGTCACCTATGCCGCCCTCGACTACGCGGCCAGCGCCCCCGCGCTCCAGCGGGTGTGGGACGACGTCGCCGCGTACGCCCCGTACTACGGCAGCGTCCACCGGGGTGCCGGTTACCTCTCGCAGCTCTCGACGGACCTCTTCGAGAACAGCCGCACGACCGTCGCGGAGTTCCTGGGCTGCCGACCGGACGACCAGGTGATCTTCACCCGCTCGACGACCGACTCCCTCAACCTGCTCGCTGCCGCGATCCCCGCGGACTGCCAGGTGTTCGTCTACGAGACCGAGCACCACGCCTCGCTGCTGCCGTGGCGCGACGCCCGGGTGACCTACCTCAACGCCCCCCGTACCCCGGGGCAGGCCGTCGAGGCCCTGGAGCGCGCGCTCGCCGAACGCGACCCGCACGGCCCGGCGCTGGTCTGCGTCACCGGCGCCTCCAACGTCACCGGCGAGCTGTGGCCGGTCAGGGAACTGGCCGCCGCCGCCCACGCCCACGGCGCGCGGATCGTGCTGGACGCCGCACAGCTCGCCCCCCACCACCCGGTGGACATCGCGGAGCTGGACGTCGACTGGGTCGCCTTCTCCGGACACAAGCTGTACGCGCCGTTCGGCTCGGGAGTCCTCGCGGGCCGCGCCGACTGGCTCCAGGACGCGGAGCCGTACCTGGCCGGCGGCGGCGCCTCGCGCAAGGTCGCCCGGCGCACCGACGGCGGTGTGGACGTGGAGTGGCACACCACCGCGGCCCGCCACGAGGCCGGTTCGCCCAACGTCATCGGCGTCTACTCGATCGCCTCCGCCTGCAAGGCGCTCACCGAGGCGGGCTTCGACACCCTCGTCGCCCGCGAGCAGCACCTCGTCTCGGTCGTCCGCGCCGGGCTCGCCGAGGTCCCCGAGGTCCGGGTGCTCTCCCTGTTCGGCGACGACGCCCCGCGGGTCGGCGTCATCTCCTTCGTCGTCGACGGCTGGAACAGCTCGCACTTCGCCGCCGCGCTCTCCGCGGAGTACGGCATCGGCGTCCGCGACGGACTGTTCTGCGCCCACCCGCTGGTGCGGACCCTGCTGGGCAGTGACGCACAGGACCCGGGCGAGTGCGGCGCCCCGGAGGCCGCCCCGGGCGAGCGGTCGCTGAACGCCATCCGGGTCAGCTTCGGTGCCGGTACGCCGGACGAGCACGTCGAGCGTTTCGTACGGGCGGTCAAGGAGCTGGTCCGCGAGGGCGCCCAGTGGAAGTACCGCACGGAGGACGGCCGCTGCGTCCCGGACCGCGGAACGGCTCAGGTCTGACGGGACCACAGCACTTCGGCCGGGTACGGGAAGCCCGTACCCGGCCGGAACGCTGTGGCCCAGGACAGCTCCTGGGCCTGCACGGCCTAGGCGTCCAGGCCGATCGCGAAGGCCGCTTCGAGGTCGTGCTGCGAGTACGTACGGAACGCCACATGCGTGTCGGTTCCCTCGACGCCCGGGATCTTGCTGATCCGGCCGGGGATGACATCGGCGAGATCGTCGTGCTTGGCCACGCGGACCATGGCGATCAGGTCGTACGTACCGGTGACCGAGTAGACCTCGCTGACACTGTCCAGCGCGGCGATGGCCTCGGCGATCTCCGGAATCCGGTCCACGCTGGTTTTGATGAGCACGATCGCGGTGATCACGGCTGGCTTTCTCCCTCGGTGGCCGTGGCTGGAGACTTCACTCTAGCCCCACGGCGATAGCACACCCAGGCGTAGAGGAACCCGGCGGCGAAGCCCGCAACATGGGCGAGATACGCCACGCCCGGACTGTTCCCCACACTCTGTGCCGCCAGCCACTGAAGGATGAACCAGAAGATCAGCACGATCCAGGCGGGGAAGCGCAGCGGCAGGAAGAAGAGGAACGGGAAGATGCTCGTGACCCGCGCTCTGGGGAAGAGACAGAGGAACGCGCCGAGCACCGCGGAGATCGCCCCCGACGCGCCGACCAGCGTCTGGTCGGACTCGGCGTGCGCCGCCGCGTAGACGAGCAGGGCCAGATAGCCGCAGCAGACGTAGAAGACGGCGAACCCGAGGTGGCCCATGCGTTCCTCGGCCATCGCCCCGAAGACGTACAGGAACAGCATGTTGCCCAGCAGATGCAGCCAGCTGCCGTGCACGAAGAGCGCGGTGAGCGGGGTGAGCAGGGCGCGCGCCGAGCCGTCCCACAGTTCGCTGGGGATCACGCCCCACCGCTCGAAGTACGCGGCCTGCGCTGCGAGCAGCCGGTCGGCGGCCCCGTACGAGGGGTTGAACCCGGACAGCGGGCTGATCAGGAACACGGCGCAGCACAGGGCGATGAGCCCGTAGGTGACGGGCGCTCCGTTCGCCGAGGCCGCCCTCCGGATCCTCCTGGCCTTGTCCCGCCAATCGACTTCCCGGCCATCGATCATGCACAGAGCATGACGCACCGGGGGAGAACGGGACAGACCGCCTCGCCGTGTCTATGGGTATGCGCGAGGCCGTAGGGTTACGACAGGACATCCGCAGTTCGACGGCGCACCGCGAGATCGTTGAAACAGACAGCTCGACGCACGACGAAAGAGGACGCAACGATGACGACGGTTCCCATGCCGACCGACGGGACCCGCTGGCGCTGCACGCTCTGCGGAAACCTCACCCGGTTCGACGTGACCCGCTCCTCCAAGGTCGTGGAGTACGTCCATCTGGACCTGGCCGGGGAGTCGAGCGTCGAGGAGCGCGAGGTGGTCAGTGAGACCATCGAGTCGGTGCGCTGCCGTTGGTGCAACGCGGTGGACCAGATCGAACTGGTAGACAGGCCGGGCGCCGACTCCTGACGGAGCCGCGGACAAACATATTGGGGTGACGGATGGTGGAGCAGCCGACTAACGGCGCCGAACCGGCCGATGAGGCCGAGGGCGCCGTCGAGGCACTCGACCGCCCGCTGCCCGAGGGAGTGCGACGGCGGGTCATCGCGCTGGTCTCGGACGCGTTCGGCGGCCTGACCGTCGGCGAGCTTCCCACTCAGCTCAGACAGTACGCCCGTTTCACCCCGACCCGGCGTGCGAAGTTCGCCGGGAACGCGATGGCGGCCGCCCTGGAGAGCGAGCCGGTGTTCCGCCGCCGCATCGGGGAACGGATCGCCCAGGCCCAGCCCGAGCTGGCCGCCGCGCTGGAGACCGGCGCGCCGCCCGCCGCCGCCGATCCCGTCGACGTGGCCGCCGCGGCCTATGTGCTGCGGCCGTCCGGCTGGGTCAAGCTGGTCGCGGCCGCCGGTGAAGAGGTCCAGCGGGCCGACGCCGAGCGGGCCGACGAGGAGACCCGGCGCGAACTCGAGCGGCTGCGCGAGGAGCTGGCCCAGGCCCGCAGCCACACCAGGAGCGAGACCGAGCGGCTGCGCGCCGAACTCGACGCCGCCCGCAAGGAAGCCGAATCACTGCAACGCAAACTCCGCAGCGCCCTCAGCGAGGTGAAGCGCGGCGAGGCCGCCCTGCGCCGCGGTGGCGCCGAGGCCGACAGCGTACGGGCCGAGGCGGCGGCGCAGATCTCGGCGGCCGAGAGCGAGTCCCGGCGGCTGAAGGCGAGGCTCAGTGAGGCGGAGGCGTCCGTCGAGGCGAGCCGCAGGGCCGCCAGGGAAGGGCGCTCGGTCGAGGACATGCGGCTGCGGCTGCTGCTCGACACGGTGCTCGACGCGGCGCAGGGTCTGCGGCGCGAACTGGCCCTGCCGCCCTCGTTCATCCGGCCGGCGGACAGTGTCGAGGCGGTCGAGCCCGGCCGGATGTCGCCCAAGGACATTGCGGCCAGGGCCCTTTCGGAGACCGACCCGGCCCTGCTCGACCAGTTGCTCGCGCTGCCCCAGGCGCATCTGATCGTGGACGGCTACAACGTCACCAAGACCGGGTATCCGCAGATGCCGCTGGAGAAGCAGCGGTTGAGGCTGCTGGGCGGTCTCTCGGTCCTGGCCGCGCAGACCGGGGCGGAGATGACCTGTGTGTTCGACGGGGCGGAGCTGGCCGCTCCGGTCCTGCTCGCACCGCCTCGCGGAGTGCGCGTGCTGTTCAGCAAGGCGGGCGTGACCGCCGACGAGCTGATCCGGCAGCTGGCCCGCGCGGAACCGTCCGGCCGGCCCGTCGTGGTGGTCTCCACGGACCGCGAAGTGGCCGACGGGGTGGCGAAGGCGGGCGCGAGGCCCGTTGCGTCCGCCTTGCTCCTGAAGCGGCTTTCGCGCGTCTGACGCCTTGTGTCCCGCATGTGTGGCATGCCGGGATTCTGGGGAACACACCGTCAAGTCGCCACTACAGGCGGTGCGATGTGAGAAAAGAAGTAGCGGGTGTGGCGAGATTTTGCTCATGAGGATTTGAACTGATCACAAGATGGTCACTAAGGTCGGGCCTCGAACCTTCGCACGGTTGATCACCCATCCGGGGTGGCAGTGAAGGAACCGCCGAGTCCGTGACGTGCACGGAGCCGGGGATTCTCATCCCCCACAGCCCGGTAGGCGGCTCGAGGAAGAAGGAGCTCGCCTTCGTGGCGTCCCACCGTCGTCCCAAGCAGCCGAGCCGCACCCGCGTGACCGTGCTCACCGTTACCGCGGCCGCGGCCGTGGCTCTGACCTCCCAGGCAGCGCATGCCGACCCCAAGCCGACCAAGAACGAGGTCAAGGCGAAGGTCGACAAGCTCTACCACGAGGCGGAAGCGGCCACCGAGAAGTACAACGGGGCCAAGGAGCAGCAGGACAAGCTCAAGAAGCAGGTCGGCGCGCTCCAGGACAAGGTCGCCCGTGGCCAGGACGAGCTCAACACCCTGCGCGGCGAGCTCGGTTCGCTCGCCACCGCGCAGTACCGCTCCGGTGGGATAGACCCGTCCGTCCAGCTCTTCCTCGCCTCGGACCCGGACAGCTTCCTGGACAAGGCCTCGGCCCTTGACCAGCTGACGGCCAAGCAGACCGAATCGCTCCAGACGATCCAGGCGAAGCAGCGCACCCTCGCGCAGCAGCGCAAGGAGGCCCAGGAGAAGCTGGGTGACCTCGCCGACGTGCGCGAGGCGCTCGGTGAGAACAAGAAGAAGTTCCAGGGCAAGCTCGCCGACGCGCGGCAGCTCCTCAACACCTTGACCGCGGCCGAGCGCGCGAAGATGCAGCAGGAAGAGGTGCGCGCCAGCCGGGCGTCGAGCGACCGGGTCAGCCTCGGCAACGAGGTCCCCGCGTCCGCCCGCGGCGCCGCCGCGCTCCAGGCCGCCTCCACGCAGCAGGGCAAGCCGTACGTGTCCGGTGGCACCGGCCCCAGCTCGTTCGACTGCTCCGGCCTGACCCAGTGGGCCTACGCCCAGGCCGGTGTCCAGATCTCCCGTACCACGTACACCCAGATCAACGACGGTGTACGGATCGGGCGCAGCGCGCTGAAGCCGGGCGACCTGGTCTTCTTCAACAACACCTCGCACGTGGGCCTGTACGCGGGCAACAACCAGATCCTGCACGCCCCGAAGCCGGGCGCCGTGGTCCGTTACGAGTCGATGGACTACATGGGCACCTTCCAGTTCGGCGTGCGCGTCTGACGCCCGAACGGGCGAATTGCGGCACCCCTCGCTGACGCCCCGCCCCGCCGGAGACCAAGGTCACCGGCGGGGCGGAGCCTTTTCCCCCTCCGCGACGCCCGGCGCGGTCTTTGGTCACCGTGTAGTCGTCCGATTACTGTCTGCCTGCTGTGCGGCTCCCGGTCGTCGTTCCGCCCGTCCAGGGCGGCAGGGGCCGCGCACCGTCCGCGAACATGCGGGCGGGTACGCGGAAGGGAGTACGGCTTCCTGTGGTGTCCCATCGCCGTTCCACACAGTCCGGCCTCAACCGGACCGTCCGGGTCACTGTCCTCTCGGCCGCCGCGGCGACTGCCGCGGCCACTCTCGGAGCCGCCCCGGCGAGCGCCGACCCGCAGGACACGCACGAGGCGACCAGGGCCCGGGTCGACCGGCTGTACGGCGAGGCGGAGAAGGCCACCGAGCGGTACAACGAGGCCGACGAGAAGGTCGACCGGCTGCGGGGCGTGGTGAGCAGGGCGCAGGACACGGCGGCCCGCGGCCAGGAGCACATCAACCGCATGCGCACGGCCCTGGGCTCGGTCGCCGGCGCGCAGTACCGCACCGGCGGCATCGACCCGTCGATCGCGCTGCTGCTCTCCTCGGACCCGGACACCTTCCTCGACCGGGCCGCCACCCTCGACCGGCTGAGCGCGCGCCGGACCATCGAGCTGCACAAGCTCCAGCAGGCGCAGCGGACCGTCGCCCAGACCCGCGCGGAGGCCACCAGGGCCCTCACCGAGCTGGAGAGCAACCGGGCCGCCGTCGCCCGCCACAAGCGCACCGTCGAGGGCAAGCTCGCCCAGGCCCGGCAGCTGCTGAACTCGTTGCCCGCCAAGGAGCGGGAGACCCTCGACCGGGCCTCCCGCTCAGGACGTGACGAGCCGGTCCAAGCCCTCTCGGACCGGGCGCCGGGCTCGGGGCGGGCGATGGCCGCCCTCTCCGCGGCCAGGCAGGCGCTCGGACTGCCCTACGTGTGGGGCGCCAACGGGCCCAGCGGATTCGACTGCTCCGGGCTCATGCAGTGGGCGTACGCCCAGGCCGGGGTCGGCCTCCCGCGCACCTCCCAGGCCCAGCGCTACGCCGGCCGGATGGTGCCGCTCTCCGACGCCCGCCCCGGGGACCTGGTCGCCTACCGCGCGGACGCCAGTCACATCGGGATGTACGCGGGCAACGGCCAGGTGATCCACGCCCCGTACCCGGGCGCCCCGGTGCGCTACGACCCCGTCGGCATGATGCCCGTCTCCTCGGTCACCCGCCTGTGACCGTACGATCGGCAGGATGGCTGTTCAGCGGCGTGGCACAGGGCGGAAGCGGGCCCGGGCCCGGCGCACGGCGGGTGCCGTGCTCGCCGGGCTGCTGTTCGCGTCCGCCTGCGCGTCCCCCGGCGACCCGGTCCGGGACACGGCCGCCCAGGGGATCCGCGCCACCCTGGACCGCCGCGCGGCCGCGGTCCTGAACCACGACCCCGCGGGATATCTGGCCGTGCTCGCCCCGAAGGCCACGGCCCTGCGGGCCGCCCAGCGCGGCGAGCTGGCCAACCTCACCGACGTACCGCTGAAGTCGTGGTCGTACGAGGTGAGGGCCGTGACCCCGCACGGCGGCGGCCGGGCCACCGCGGACGTCGACCTCCGGTACCGGATCGACGGCTACGACCGGGCACCCGTCTCCGCCGCCCGCACCCTGGAGCTGGCCCGCGACGACGCCGACGGCCGCTGGTACATCGCCGCCGACCGCCCTGCCAAGGGCGCCGCGGGCCAGCTGTGGCAGCAGGGCGACGTCCAGGTCGTCCGGGGCAGCCACAGCCTGGTCCTCGGGGTGGGCCGGTCCGACGCCGAGCTGCGCCGGGTCGCCGACACCGCCGACCACGCCGTGCCCGCCGTCTCCGCCGCCTGGCCGGAGTCCTGGGCGCGCCGGGTGGTCGTGCTCGTACCGGACTCGGTGGAGGACATGGCGGGGCTGCTGGGCTCGCCTCCGGCGAGCTACCGGGGGATAGCGGCCGTCACCACCGGTGAGGTGGGCGGCTCCGGCAGGGCTCCCGGCGCCGCCGACCGGGTGATCGTCAATCCGCAGGCGTACGCGATGCTCGGCACCTTCGGGCAGCAGATCGTCCTCACCCACGAGACCACCCATGTGGCGACCCGTGTCCGCACCTCCCCGGCCACCCCGGTCTGGCTCTCCGAGGGCTTCGCCGACTGGGTGGCCTACCGCGAGGAGAGCCGCCCGGCCGACCTGATCGCGCCCGAGCTGGCCGAAGCGGTCCGCGGGGGCGCACTGCCCGCCGCGCTGCCCGTCGACGAGGACTTCGGCTTCGGGGGCGACGCGGGGAAGCTCGCGAGGGCGTACGAGGGGGGCTGGATGGCCTGCGAGCTGATCGAGGACCGCTGGGGCGAGGAGAGGCTGATCGCCTTCTACAAGGCCGTGGGGGGCCATCCGGGACGGGACGGGGCGGTGGAGCAGGCGATGCACACGGTGCTCGGTACGACGCCCGAGGACTTCACCGCGAGCTGGCGGGACTACGTGGCGGCCCGGCTCGGCTGACGTTCCCCCCGCTCCGGGCCGTCGGCGGCGCCGGTCCGCGGCTCCTTCCCCAATGGGGCGGGCACGGTCTCCCGCCACAGCCGCAGCCCCGCGGCCAGCGTGGCGGCGACCAGCAGCCCGTTGCGTACGAGGAGCAGCGCCACCCCCACCGTGTCACTGGCGACCACGTGCGCGAAGCCGAGGGGGAACTCCAGCAGCGTGACGCCCGTGGCCACCAGCACCAGGCAGGCGGGAAGCACCATCCGGCTGCCCCGGAACACCAGGCAGACGGCCGCCAGGCCGACCAGCCACAGCATGTACTGGGGACTGATGACCCGGCTGGTCGTGGTGAACAGCAGGACCGCCGTGAACGCCGCGTCCGCCGGAGTGCGCACCGTGAAGGTCCGGGCCCGCAGCCGCCACACCAGGAGCCAGCCGAAGGCGAGCACCGTCAGCCCCATGGCGAGCGTGGAGACCAGCGGGACGTACGGGCCGAGGAACTCCATCGAGCCGTAGCGCAGCTCCACCCCGCCCCGCCAGCCGAACTGCCGGGCCACGTGGAACACCAGCGCCCCCAGCGACTCGATCTCGGTGCCCCGGTCTCGCTGGAACGACAGGAAGGCGAACGCGCCGGGCAGTGCCGCCGCGCACAGCACGGCCAGCGTCACCGCCGTCGTCGCGGCGGCCGACCACGCGCTCCGGGTCGCCCGCCCGCGCGCCGTGCCGGCCAGCAGCAGCACAGGCCACACCTTCAGCAGCGCCCCGAAGGCGGCCAGCGCCCCCAGCACCCGTGGGCGGCGCACCCCGGCCAGCAGCGCCGCCACCGCGACGGCGGCGACCATCAGGTCGTAACGGGCGTAGGAGGTCGGGCCGAGGAGCGGCACCCCCGCCACCCACACCCAGGCACCCGCGCCGCTCCTGTCCGGCCCCCGCCCCGCACGCAGCAGCAGTCCGAGGACCAGCGCGTCGCAGAACAGGACCAGGACGTAGAAGGCCGACGGATAGTCCAGGGACGGCAGCAGGGCGGGGGAGAGGACGGCGAGCGCGGCGAGGGGCGGGTACTGCCAGGTGACGTCGTCCACCGGGTAGGTGCCGCTCCTCAGCACCTCGTACCAGCCGTGGTAGATCGCCGACACATCGCTCGTGACGTCCGGCCCCGGGACCGTGAAGACCTTGAGGACACAGAGCAGCAGCACCGCTCGGGTGAGGGCCCACACCGCGAGGGACAGACGTGTACCCATTGCTCCCGTCATGACTGCCTCATCCGGTTCGGCGGTGGTTCCGGTGAGCCATGATGCCGGGCGGGACGGGGCGGGAGCGATGAAGCGGGGCCGTTCGGTACTGTCGGCGGCGATGGACAAGACCCTGATCGTGACGAACGATTTTCCGCCCCGGCCCGGTGGTATCCAGGCGTTCCTGCACAACATGGCGCTGCGCGTGGACCCCGGACAGCTCGTCGTCTACGCCTCCACCTGGAAGCGCGGCGCCGAGGGTGCCGCGGCCACCGCCGCCTTCGACGCCGAGCAGCCCTTCACCGTCGTGCGCGACCGTACGACGATGCTGCTGCCGACCCCGCGCGTGACCCGGCAGGCGGTGCGGCTCCTGCGGGAACACGGCTGCTCGTCCGTCTGGTTCGGCGCCGCGGCCCCGCTCGGCCTGATGGCCCCGGCCCTGCGCAGGGCGGGTGCGCGCCGGATCGTCGCCACCACCCATGGGCACGAGGCGGGCTGGGCCCAGCTGCCGGCCTCCCGGCAGCTGCTGCGCCGCATCGGCGAGGGCACGGACACGATCACGTACCTCGGTGAGTACACCCGCTCCCGGATCGCCGCCGCGCTCACGCCCGGGGCGGCGGGCCGCATGGTCCAGCTGCCGCCCGGGGTCGACGAGAAGACCTTCCACCCGGCCTCGGGCGGGGACCGGGTCAGGGCCCGGCTCGGGCTCTCGGACCGGCCCGTCGTCGTCTGTGTGTCGCGGCTCGTCCCCCGCAAGGGCCAGGACACCCTGATCCTCGCCATGCCCGCGATCCTCGCGCGGGTGCCGGACGCGGTCCTCCTGATCGTCGGCGGCGGACCGTACGCCAGGGAACTGATGAAGCTGGCCGCCGAGACGGGCGTGACGGACTCCGTGCGCTTCACCGGGCCGGTGCCGTGGGAGGAACTGCCCGCGCACTACGGCGCCGGTGACGTCTTCGCGATGCCGTGCAGGACCCGGCGCGGCGGGCTCGACGTCGAGGGGCTCGGCATCGTCTATCTGGAGGCGTCCGCGACCGGCCTGCCGGTGGTGGCGGGCGACTCGGGCGGCGCGCCCGACGCCGTGCTCGACGGCGAGACGGGCTGGGTGGTCCGAGGCGGCTCCGCGGAGGAGTCGGCCGACCGGATCGTCACCCTGCTCGGCGATCCGGAGCTGCGGCGGCGGATGGGGGAGCGGGGCAGGGCCTGGGTCGAGGAGAAATGGCGCTGGGACCTGCTCGCCGAGAAGCTGAAGACACTGCTCTGAGCATCTGGCGGGGCGTCAGTCAGCCTGCGCGAAGGGCCTGTCCCCACGGGGGAGACAGGCCCTTCGCGCAACTGCTGGATCAGGCGCGGTAGATGGACTCGACCTCGTCGGCGAAGTCCTTCGCCACCACGTTGCGCTTCAGCTTCAGCGAGGGCGTGATGTGGCCCGCCTCTTCGGTGAACTGCGCGGCCAGGATGCGGAATTTGCGTACGGACTCGGCCTTGGACACCGCGGCGTTGCCGTCGTCCACGGCACGCTGCACCTCGGCCAGCAGCTCCGGGTCCTCGCGCAGCGACACGGCCGTCGAGCCGACGGGCTTGCCGTGCTCCTCGGCCCAGCGGCTCAGGAACTCCTCGTCCAGGGTGACCAGCGCGCCCACGAACGGACGGCCGTCTCCGACGACCATGCACTCCGCCACCAGCGCGTGCGCGCGAATCCGGTCCTCGATGACGGCCGGGGCGACGTTCTTGCCGCCCGCCGTCACGATGATCTCCTTCTTGCGGCCGGTGATCGCGAGATAGCCGTCCTCGTCGAGCGTGCCGATGTCGCCGGTGTGGAACCAGCCGTCGGCCAGCGCCTCGGCCGTCGCCGTCTCGTTCTTCCAGTAGCCGGTGAACAGGTGCTCGCCGTGCAGCAGCACCTCGCCGTCGTCGGCGATCCGGACGACCGAACCGGGCAGCGGCTGACCGACCGTGCCGATCTTCTGCCGGTCCCACGGGTTGAAGGCGGTGGCCGCACACGTCTCGGTCAGGCCGTAGCCCTCCAGCACCGTGAAGCCGATACCGCGGTAGAAGTGCCCGAGCCGCTCACCGAGCGGCGCGCCGCCGGAGATCGCGTACTCGCCCCGGCCGCCGAGCACGGCCCGCAGCTTGCTGAAGACCAGCTTGTCGAAGACCTTGTGCTTGACCTTCAGACCGAGGGACGGGCCCTGCGGGGTGCTCAGCGCCCGGCTGTACGTGATCGCCGTGTCGGCGGCGCGGTCGAAGATCCTGCCCTTGCCGTCGGCCTGGGCCTTGGCGCGCGCCGAGTTGTAGACCTTCTCGAAAACCCGCGGCACACCGAGGATCAGCGTCGGCCGGAAGGACGCCAGCTCATCGGTGAGGTTCTTGATGTCCGGTACGCAGCCGAGCTTGATCGGGGCCATCACCGAGGCCACCTCGACCAGCCGGCCGAAGACGTGGGCCGCGGGCAGGAAGAGGAGCACGGAGCACTCGCCCGTACGGAAGAGGGGCTTCAGCCGCTCCACCACGTTGCCGCACTCCGCGAAGAAGCTGCGGTGGGTCAGCACGCAGCCCTTGGGGCGGCCCGTGGTGCCCGAGGTGTAGACGATGGTGGCCGGATCGTCGGCCTTGGCGCTCACCGTGCGCAGATCCATGGTCTCCTCCGAGACCTGCGCCCCGGCGGTGGTCAGTTCGCCGACCGCGCCCTTGTCGATCTGCCACACGTGGTGCAGCTCGGGCAGTCCGTCGCGCACGGAGGCGACGGACTCGGCGTGGGCGTCGCTCTCCACGATGACCGCGATGGCACCCGAATCGCCGAGTATCCACTGGACCTGCTCGGGGGAACTCGTCTCGTAGACCGGGACGGTGACCGCGCCCGCGCTCCAGATCGCGAAGTCCAGCTGCACCCACTCGTAGCGGGTGCGCGACATCAGGGCGACCCGGTCGCCGGGCTGGACACCGGACGCGATCAGGCCCTTGGCCGCGCTTCTGACCTCGGAGAGGAACTGGGTGGCGGTGACATCCGTCCACACACCGGCCACCTTGCGGCTCATCACCGCGACTTCGGGATGCTGAGCGGCATTGCGGCGGATGAGATCCGTCAGGTTGCCGTCCGAGGGGACCTCGTACAGGGCCGGAAGGCTGAACTCGCGCAAGACTGCTGCTCCTCATCGGGCTCCGGTGCCACGGCTCTGTGTGACGCACCGGATGCGGTCCAAGACTGGCACGTGCTCCGTGGGGTGAGCACGACTGGACTGCCCGGACGTTACCCACCGGTACGTGGTTCCCGATAGGGGGTTCCGGCCAGATGTCTTATGCATCACACATAGAGGTGGGCCTTGGGCGCACAGTAGTGCACCCATGTGACGACCCGGAAGTAACCGCAGGTCCGGCCGCCCCTACCCACGCGACGGACCGAGATCTAGGGTGATCGGATGCGAGGCAGCGGAGTGGACGGCCGGAGCGCGGCCGTGAAGAGCGGTACGCGGGTCCACGTGGTCAGCGACGTGCACGGCAACACCGAGGCGCTCGCCCGCGCCGGGGACGGGGCCGACGCCCTCATCTGCCTCGGTGACCTGGTGCTCTTCCTCGACTACGCCGACCACTCGCGCGGCATCTTCCCCGACCTCTTCGGGGTGGAGAACGCGGACCGCCTCGTCGAGCTGCGGACCGCCCGCCGCTACGAGGAGGCCCGCGCCTTCGGCCGCACCCTGTGGGCGGGCATGGACCGCAACGCGGCCATCGTCGCAGCGGTACGCAAGCAGTACGCGGAGATGTTCGCCGCCCTGCCCACCCCGACGTACGCCACCTACGGCAACGTCGACATCCCCGCCCTCTGGCCGGAGTACACCGCCCCCGGCACGACCGTCCTGGACGGTGAGCGCGTCGAGATCGGCGGCCGGGTCTTCGGCTTCGTCGGCGGCGGGCTGAAGACCCCGATGAACACCCCGTACGAGATCAGCGACGAGGAGTACGCGGCCAAGGTCGAGGCCCTCGGTCCGGTGGACGTGCTCTGCTCGCACATCCCGCCCGACGTCCCCGAGCTGACGTACGACACCGTGGCCCGCCGCTTCGAGCGCGGCAGCCCGGCCCTCCTCCACGCCATCCGGCGCACCCGCCCCCGGTACGCGCTTTTCGGCCATGTCCACCAGCCCCTGGTCCGCCGGATGCGGATCGGCGTCACCGAGTGCGTCAATGTCGGCCACTTCGCCTCCACCGGGCGGCCATGGGCCCTGGAGTGGTGACGCGGACCGCGGAACGACGACCGTCCCGTACGCGATAGCCTGCACGCGGCAGACCTCTGCCGAACGCGACCGGTACACCGCACTGGAGGGCCACGGCGATGGCTGAACACACCAGCTCGAGCATCATGATCGAGGCGGCACCGTCCGACGTCATGGGAGTGATCGCCGACTTCGACCGCTATCCCGAGTGGACCGGCGAGGTGAAGCAGGCCGAGGTACTGGCCGGCGACGACCGGGGCCGCGCCGAGCAGGTCCGTCTGGTCCTGGACGCGGGAGCGATCAAGGACGACCACGTCCTCGCGTACACCTGGACCGGTGAGAACGAGGTCAGCTGGACGCTGGTGAAGTCCCAGATGCTGCGGGCCCTCGACGGCTCGTACACGCTGGTGCCCGTCGGCGACCGCACCGAGGTCACCTACCGGCTGGCCGTCGACGTGAAGATCCCGCTCCTCGGCATGATCAAGCGCAAGGCGGAGAAGGTCATCATCGACCGCGCCCTCGCCGGACTCAAGAAGCGCGTCGAGTCCGTCCCGCGGGGCTGACCGCGTGCGTACGGTCCTGGTCACCGGTCCCGGCGGTGCGGGCCGTACGACGGTCGCCGCGGCGACCGCACTGGCCGCCGCCCGCGCCGGCCGGCGCACCCTGCTCGTCTCCGCCGACGCCGTACCCGGATTTCCCACCGGTACGGAACCCGTGGAGGTCACCGACGGCCTGCGGTACGCCCGCATCGACTCCGGCGCGCACTTCCGCGACGAACTCGTCGCCCTCCAGGACCGCGCGTCCGGAGTGCTCGGCCTGCTCGGCGCCAACCGCCTCGACGCCGAGGAACTCACCGAACTGCCCGGCAGCGCCCAGCTCGCGCTCCTCCACACCCTGCACCGCGCCGCCGGGGGCGACTGGTCCAAGGACGGCACGCAGGTCCTCGTCGTCGACCTGCCGCCGCTGCGCGAGGCCCTCGCCGTACTCGCCCTGCCCGAGCAGCTGCGCCGCTATCTGCGCCGTCTCCTGCCCCAGGAACGCCAGGCCGCACGCGCCCTGCGCCCGGTCCTCGCCCAGCTCGCCGGGGTCCCCGCGCCCGCGCAGTGGCTGTACGAGGCCGCCGCCCGCAAGGACGCCGAGCTGGCCGCCGTGCAGGCGCTGACCGAGGACGGATCGACGACGGTACGCCTGGTCGCCGAACCCGGCCCGGCCGCCGAGGACACCCTGCGCACCGCCCGTGCGGGACTCGCCCTGCACGGACTGCGCGTCGACGCGCTCGTGGCCAGCCGGGTGCTGCCCCGGCACTCGGCGGACCCCTGGTTCGCCGGTCTCGCCGCCCAGCAGGAGAAGTGCCTCGGACGCTGGTCGCAGGAGTGGGCCCACGGGACGCCTCTGCTGGAGACGGCCCACCTCGGCCACGACCCCCGGGGCCTCGACGATCTGGCCCTCCTCGGCGGCCTCGCGCCCGACGACCGGACACCCGGCCGCGCCGACGGCCCCTGGTGGACCGAGGACACCCGGGCACCGGACACGTCCGGCGAGCCGGCCGACGGAACGCTCGTCTGGTGTCTGCCCCTGCCCGGAGCGGGCAAGGAGGACGTCCAGCTGGTCCGCCGCGGCGACGAACTGCTCCTGACCGTCGGCCCGTTCCACCGGATCGTGCGCCTGGAGTCCGGGCTGCGCCGCTGCACCGTCTCCGGAGCCGCCCTCACGGACGGTGTGCTGCGTGTCCGGTTCACGCCGGACCCGGCGCTCTGGCCGCGGAGCCGATGAACGGTTTACCCCCGTTCGGGTAACGTCGGTAGTACGCCACCCTTGCCGCAGGAGCCCGTCATGAGTGAAGCCACCGATCGTCCCGCCGACGGCGACGCGTGGGCCGATGCCTGCGCCGAGGACCTCGAAGCCGAGAAGGCGAGGCGCCGTGCCCAGCACGGTCCGCAGCCCGGCTCCGCCGCCGAGGAACTGCGCAAGCTGGTCGACGCGGTGGCCGACAAGGTCGCCTCGCTCCAGTCGCCGCTGCTCGGCGTGGCCGCCCAGGGCGCCGTCCAGCAGGTGATCAAGCAGGCGAAGTCCGCGGTCGAGCCCGTCATCGAGCGCAATCCGGACCTCTTCGGTCATCTCGCCGCGGCGGGCAACGAACTTCTGGCCGCCTACCGCTCGGCCGTCGAGGGCCAGGAGGCCCGCTGGACCCGCACCACCGAAGGCGCGGGCGGCACGGAAGGCCCGAAGAAGGCCGCCGACGACGCGTCCGACCCCCGGGACGAGGGCCCGGGCGGCAGCGAGCACATCGACCTGGACTGACCCCGGGCCGTAGGCAGTAGGCCCAGCGCCTTCCCTGCCTCGGGTACGGTTGGCCGTAGCGGGGCTCGACCGAAACTGAGGGATTCATGGGACTCACCATCGGCGTCGATATCGGCGGCACGAAGATCGCGGCTGGAGTGGTCGACGAAGAGGGCCAGATCCTCTCGATGTTCAAGGTACCGACCCCGCCGACGGCCGAAGGCATCGTCGACGCGATCTGCTCAGCCGTGGCCGGAGCGAGCGAGGGACACGATGTCGAGGCAGTGGGCATCGGCGCTGCCGGATATGTCGACGACAAGCGCGCCACCGTGCTCTTCGCACCGAACATCAAGTGGCGGCACGAGCCGCTGAAGGACAAGGTCGAACAGCGGGTCGGCCTGCCGGTCGTCGTCGAGAACGACGCCAACGCCGCCGCCTGGGGCGAATACCGCTTCGGCGCGGGCCAGGGCCACGACGACGTCATCTGCATCACGCTCGGCACGGGCCTGGGCGGCGGCATCATCATCGGCAACAAGCTGCGGCGCGGACGCTTCGGCGTGGCCGCCGAGTTCGGGCACATCCGGGTCGTCCCGGACGGCCTGCTCTGCGGCTGCGGCAGCCAGGGCTGCTGGGAGCAGTACGCCTCCGGGCGCGCGCTCGTCCGGTACGCGAAGCAGCGCGCCAACGCCACCCCGGAGAACGCCGCGATCCTCCTGTCGCTCGGTGACGGGACGGTGGAGGGCATCGAGGGCAAGCACGTCAGCGCCGCGGCCCGGCAGGGCGATCTGGTCGCCGTCGACTCGTTCCGTGAGCTGGCCCGCTGGGCCGGAGCCGGACTCGCCGACCTCGCCTCGCTCTTCGACCCCTCCGCCTTCATCGTCGGCGGCGGTGTCTCGGACGAGGGCGAACTGGTCCTCGACCCGATCCGCAAGTCCTTCCGCCGCTGGCTGATCGGCGGCGAATGGCGCCCGCACGCCCAGGTGCTCGCCGCCCAGCTCGGTGGCAAGGCCGGCCTGGTCGGCGCGGCCGACCTGGCCCGCCAGGGCTGAGTCCGCACAGCGGCACCGGACGCCCGTCGCGCCCTCTGGGGAGCGGCGGGCGTCCGTCGTATCGTGAAGCCCATGGTCATGACGCCGCTGCCCGACTCCCGTACCGAGCCGGACGGTTCGGCCGTCATCAGAGTGCTCAGCTACAACGTCCGGTCGATGCGTGACGACACCGAGGCTCTGGCCCGTGTCATCCGCGCCTGCCGCCCGGACCTGGTCTTCGTCCAGGAGGCCCCGCGCTTCTTCCGCTGGCGCAAGGCGGCCGCCAGGCTCGCCGCCCGTACCGATCTGGTGATCCTCAGCGGCGGTGCCACGGCGGCCGGACCCCTGCTGCTCTGTTCGCTGCGGGCCACGGTGGAACGGACCGAGGACGTACTGCTGCCGCTCACCCCTGGTCTGCACCGCAGGGGCTTCGCCACCGCCGTGGTGCGGATCGCGGGTACCCGGATCGGACTCCTGAGCTGCCATCTCAGTCTCCAGCGCGATGAGCGCCTGGCCCAGGCGGACCTGCTGCTCGAACGGCTGGACGCCATGCGGGTGCCCCACGCGATCGCGGCGGGCGACCTCAACGAGGGGCCGGACGGGCCTGCGTTCACACGGCTGGCCGGGCGGCTCCAGGACTGCCGGGCCGTACGCCCCTGGGGCGGCGAGCACACCTTCTCACCGGACGAGCCCCGGCGGCGCATCGACGCGGTCTTCGCCACACAGGGCGTCGAAGTCCTCGGCTGCGGGGTCCCGTCGGGCCTCACGGGCGTCACGGAAGCAGATCTGCGGGCCGCCACGGACCACCTTCCGGTGCTGGCGGCACTCCGGGTGCCCGCCCTGTCCACGACGGCCCGACAGGCCTGACCGTTCGTTCGCGTCGTCACGTCACGCGGCGCGCCTCAGACCACCGCGCCGCGCCCCGGGTCGTCGTCGTCCTCGTCGTCGTGGGGCATCCGTGCCACCAGCGTCGCGAAGCCGCCGAGGAATCCGCCGATGGAGAGCGTGGTCAGCCACCACGTCATCTCCCACTGCAACAGCACGGCGATCAGCATCAGGACCGGACCACCGACGACCGCGAGCCAGGCGAACTTCGCCGTGACATCGGCCTCCGGCAGCGGCGGCGGCTCCGGCGGGACGAAGTGCCCCTCCTCGCTGTCGTCGGGACCGTCGGTGTCGCCGTCCTTGGGTTCCTCGACCTCGTAGCCACGCGGCCCCGCGACCCCGGGCGCGAAGACGACGGAACTGCCCAGCGCCTTCTTCTCCGGAGGCTTCGCGGGCTTGGGCGACTTCGGCTTGTCCGCACCCTTGTCCGTGTCGTCGCCCGCACCCGCGTCCGGGTCCAGGACGTTGAGCTGGTCGTCCTCCAGCAGCGCCAGATCCTCGATCGACTTGAAGGGCTTGGCGCCCGGCGGGTCCGGCGGCTCGTCGCCGTACCCCGCGACGATGGCCTCCCAGGCCGCGTCCTCGTCGATCGGCCGGCCCTCGTCGATCGGCCGGGCCTCCTCGGGGACGCCGCTGCCCTCCGTGGGACGCGGTTCGCGCTCCTCGTCACTGCCTGTGCGCTCCGCGTCGTGCTCAGCCACCGGACGTGCTCCCCTTCTTCCCGACGCTGGGTGCGAGACGGCCGACGAACGAGTAGCTCTCCTCGAAGATCCGCTCCGCGTCATGGTCCAACGTCGCCACGTGGTAGCTCTGTTCCAGCAGGATCTCCTCGACGTCCGTCGAGGACACCCGGCTCAGGATGCGGGCCGAGTCGGCGGGCGGCACGACGTGGTCCTGGGGACTGTGCAGCAGCAGCAGAGGCTGGGTGACCTGAGGCAGTTCGGCGTCGACCAGGCGGAAGAAATTGCGTACCGAATGGGCCGCGTGCAGCGGCACCCGGTCGTAGCCGGTCTCCTCGACACCCTCCAGCGCGATGTCGCTGGTGAGGCCCTTGGTCGTACGCACGAGATGGCGGGCGACCGGCAGGGCGTACGCCGAGAGGCCGTGCACCTTGTTCGCCGGATTCACCAGCACCAGGCCCGAGACCGCGTCCCCGTGCTTCGCCGCCAGCCGCAGCGACAGCGCACCGCCCATGGAGAGCCCGAAGACGAAGACCTGGCCGCACCGCTCCCGAAGGACGCGCAGCTCCCGGTCCACCTCCGCGTACCAGTCCTGCCAGCCGGTGACGGCCATGTCCTCCCAGCGGGTGCCGTGTCCGGGCAGCAACGGGAGCGAGACGGTGAGTCCCCGCTCCGCGAGGTAGTCGGCCCAGGGGCGCAGCGACTGCGGCGATCCGGTGAATCCGTGGCAGAGAAGGACGCCGACCTCTCCGCCCTCGTGGCGGAACGGCTCGGCTCCAGGGAGGACCGGCACCGGGGGTCTCCTGTTCGTGAGGCTGTGACGGGTGGGTGAAGCACGCGTGACGGGTGGAGCGGTGGGGCTGAAAGGGGAGTGCGGAGAAGGATTACTTCACCGTACGCGACCGGACCGACACCGACCAGGGCCGTCACCGGTCACAGCCGCACGCCCGGCCGCCGGTGCGGCCCCGTGCCGGGCGGAAGCCCGGCCGATCGCACAGGTTAAGGTCTGTCGGACAGCACACAGGAGGCACCCGAGTTGATCTACGGCGCAATGAAGTTCTCCATCGGCGGCCCTCTGAAGTTCGCTTTCAGGCCGTGGGTGGAGGGCCTGGAGAACATCCCCGCACAGGGGCCGGCGATCCTCGCGAGCAACCATCTGTCGTTCTCCGACTCGTTCTTCCTGCCGGCCGTACTCGACCGCAAGGTCACCTTCATCGCGAAGGCCGAGTACTTCACGGCGCCGGGCGTGAAGGGGAGACTGACCGCCGCCTTCTTCAAGGGCGTCGGCCAGCTCCCGGTGGACCGTTCCGGCGCCCGCGGCGCCGGTGAGGCGGCCATCAAGGCGGGCATCCAGGTCATCGAGAGCGGCGGGCTCTTCGGTATCTACCCCGAAGGCACCCGCTCGCCCGACGGCCGTCTCTACCGCGGCAAGCCCGGTGGCCTCGCCCGGGTGGCCCTCGCCACCGGCGCCCCCGTCATCCCTGTCGCGATGATCGACACGGAGAAGATCCAGCCGCCCGGGCAGCTGATGCCCAAGCTGATGCGGCCGGGCATCCGGATCGGCGAGCCGCTCGACTTCAGCCGCTACCAGGGCATGGACGGCGACCGCTTCATCCTGCGTTCGGTGACCGACGAGGTCATGTACGAGATCATGAAGCTCTCCGGCCAGGAGTACGTCGACATCTACGCGACGGCCGCCAAGCGGCAGCTCGCCGACGACGAGAAGCGCGCCCGGAAGCAGCAGCACGAGGCGGAAGCGGCGAACAAGGACGAAACGGACCGGTCCGGCGCGTAGTGGCGTCGCCGTCCGTCCGGGGGGTGGGGGAGATGACCAAGCGCGAGCGGGTCGTGCGGATGTCCGTCGAGCAGCCGTTGTGGCGTGCTCTGACCGCGTACCGCCTGCTGACCATGGCCTACGCGGTGCTCCTCGCGGCCGTCGGCCGGGAGAAGTACGAGCGGCTGTGGGTGGCCGTCGCCTTTCTGGCCGTGATGGTCCTCTGGACCCTCGCCACCCTCCCCAGGGTCGCCAACGCCGCGCGTTGCACCAAGCGTTTCCTCGGCGCGGACCTCGTCATCGCCCTCACGGGCGTCCTCCTCACCCCGCTCGCCGACTTCGACGCCCGGTACGTCGACGGTCCGACCCTCCCCTCGATCTGGACGGCAGGCTCCGTCCTGGCCTTCGCGATCAAGGGCGGCTGGCGGTGGGCGGCCTTCGCCTCCACCTTCGTCGCCGTCGCCAACATCGTCGAGCGCGGCCACCCCAGCCGGGACACCGTGCACAACGTCCTGCTGGTCTGGGTCGCCTCCATCGCGATCGGGTACGTCGTCGAGGTGGCCCGCGCCAGTGAACGCACCCTGGCCCGCGCCCTGGAGATCGAGGCCGCCACCCGCGAGCGGGAGCGCCTGGCCCGCGACATCCACGACAGCGTGCTCCAGGTCCTCGCGATGGTGCAGCGCCGCGGCACGGCACTCGGCGGCGAGGCCGCCGAACTGGGCAGGATGGCCGGCGAACAGGAGGTCGCCCTGCGCACCCTCGTCTCCAGCGGGCTCGTCCCCACCACCCGGGTCTCCGAGGACGCGGCCGACGGCGCCGTGGTCCGTACCGTCGAGATCGACGAGAGCCGGACCGGGGAAGCCGACTGCGATCTGCGCGCCCTGCTCGCCCCGCACGCGGGCTCCCGGGTCAGCTTCGCGGAGCCGGGCGCTCCGGTGCTGCTGCCGCCGGAGGCCGCACGGGAGCTCGCCGCCGCTGTCAGTGCCGCCCTGGACAATGTGCGGGTGCACGCGGGACAGGGTGCCCAGGCGTGGATCCTGGTCGAGGACGAGCGGGACGAAGTGATCGTGACCGTCAGGGACGACGGACCGGGCATCCCGGAAGGCAGGCTCGCCCAGGCGGAGGGGGAGGGCCGGCTCGGGGTGGCGCTGTCGATCCGCGGGCGGCTGCGTGACCTGGGTGGCACGGCCGCGTTGATTTCGGTGCCCGGCCAGGGCACCGAGGTCGAGTTGAAGATTCCGAAAGTTTCACGGGGGAAGGCAGGATCGGCCCGATGAGTACACCGAACGCGCGGGAAGCCCAGGAGCGGCCCACCAGGGTGATGGTCGTCGACGACCACCCGATGTGGCGTGACGCGGTCGCCCGCGATCTGGCCGAGTCGGGCTTCGACGTGGTCGCGACCGCGGGCGACGGCCCCCAGGCGGTGCGCCGGGCGCAGGCCGCCAGGCCCGATGTCCTGGTCCTCGACCTGAACCTGCCGGGCATGCCCGGCGTCCAGGTCTGCAAGGAGCTCGTCGGCTCCCACCCGGGGCTGCGCGTCCTGGTGCTCTCCGCGAGCGGTGAGCACGCCGACGTCCTGGAGGCGGTGAAGTCGGGCGCCACCGGCTATCTGCTGAAGTCCGCCAGCACCCAGGAACTGACCGACGCCGTGCGTTCCACGGCCGCCGGCGACCCGGTCTTCACCCCGGGCCTCGCCGGTCTGGTCCTCGGTGAGTACCGCAGGCTCGCCTCCGACCCGGCGCCCGTGGCGGCCGACGTACCGAAGGCTCCTGAGCTCACCGACCGCGAGACGGAGGTGCTGCGCCTGGTCGCCAAGGGACTCTCGTACAAGCAGATCGCGGAACGGCTCGTCATCTCCCACCGCACTGTCCAGAACCACGTGCAGAACACCCTCGGCAAGCTCCAGTTGCACAACCGGGTGGAGCTCGTGCGGTACGCGATCGAGCGCGGCCTCGACGACGTCGGCTGAGCGGCGCCCCGGGGGCGCGGGCCGTATATTCGCGGGAACCGGCCCGTACCCCTGCGCGCAACGGGAGACGTCGTGGAAATCCTGGCCTTCGGTGTGCAGTCCGACGAGAAGCCCCTGATCGAGAGCGCCTTCGCGGGGCAGCACGAGGTCCGTTGCCTGGACGTCTTCCTGAACAGGGACACCGCACCGATCGCGGCGGGCTACGAGATCATCTCCACCAGCGTCAACGCCGACCTCGGCGGCGCGGTTCTCCAGACCCTGGCCGCGGGTGGCACGCAGATGATCGCCCAGCGCTCCACGGGCTTCAACAACATCGACCTCGACGTCGCCGAACGCCTGGGCCTGCGCGTCGCCCGCGTCTCGTACTACTCGCCGCACTCCGTCGCCGAATTCGCCTGGACGCTCGCGATGGCGGTCAACCGGCGCATCATCCGCGCCGCGAGCCGCACCCGGGACTTCGACTTCCGTCTTGACGGCCTCCTCGGCCGCGACATGCGCGGACGCACGGCCGGAGTGATCGGCACCGGAAAGATCGGCGAGGCGTTCACCCGGATCGCCCACGGTTTCGGCATGAACCTGCTGGGCTGGGACGTCGCGGAGAACCCGGCGTGCCTGGAGCTCGGCATGAAGTACGTCGAGAAGGACCGACTCCTCGCCGAGGCAGACCTGATCAGCCTCCACGTGCCGCTGCTGCCCGCCACCCACCACATCATCGGCAGGGACGCCCTGGCCGCGATGAAGGACGACGCGATCCTGGTCAACTCCAGCCGCGGCGGACTCGTCGACACCACGGCGCTGGTCGCCGAGCTGCGGGCGGGCCGCTTCACCGGCGTGGGACTCGATGTGTACGAGGCGGAGGCCGGGCTCTTCTTCCTCGACAAGTCCCTGGAAGGCGTCGACGACGACACCCTGGCCAGGCTCGTCACCTTCCCGAACGTCGTCGTGACCTCCCACCAGGCGTACTACACCCGGGAGGCGGTGGGCCAGATCGTCGACGCCACCGTGCGCAACGTCGCCGACTACCTGGCCGGCCGCCGCAGCGAGAACGTCCTCGTGCCGTCCCTCCCCGGGAAGTGAGGCCCCGGCGGTGCGCCGGGGCCAGGCCCTCCGTCAGCTGAGCACCGGCAGCCCCGCCAGCAGCTCGGTCACGATCGCGGACCCGCGCAGCGTGAGGACCGACTCCGGGTGGAACTGCACCGAGGCGAAACCCTTCCCGCGCAGCGCGTGCAGCTCGCCGGTCGCCGTGTCCATGCTCACCTCGATGGCGTGGGCGGCCAGCTCGGCGGCCGTCGACTCGTCGCAGCGGGCCGTGAAGCTGTTGTAGAAGCCGACGGTCTCCGGACGGCCGAACAGTTCGATCCGGGTCTGCGCACCCTGGTACGGCACGGTCTTCCGTACGATCTCCACGCCCAGTTCCGCCGCGATCAGCTCGTGCCCGAGGCAGACGCCGAGCAGTCCGTGCCGGTGGTCCCGTAGCAACTCGGCCGCCAGCGCGCGCAGCAGCCGCATCTTGGGATCGGTGGCGTCGGCGGGATTCCCGGGCCCCGGTCCGAGCACGACGGGCCCCTCGTGCGCCCGTACGGCATCGCGCAGCCCCGGCTCGTCGTACCGGCGCACCGACACATCCAGCCCCGACGACCGCAGCAGATGGGCCAGCATCGCGGTGAAGGTGTCCTCGCCGTCCACCACCAGGGCGTGACCGGACAGCTCCCGCGTACGTTCCCGCATCCGCAGCCAGAACGGCGCGAGCCCACCGCGCCGGTCGTCCAGCGCCGCCTGCACCCGGGGGTCGGAAGCCAGCTGCGGGCGTGCCGCCTCCGCGCGGGGCCGCCCCGGCCGCACGCCCAGGGCCGCCAGCACCCCTGCCGCCTTGGCGTGGGTCTCGGCCACCTCGCTCTCCGGGTCCGAATGGCGTACGAGCGTGGCGCCGACCGGCACCTTCAGCCGGCCGTCCGCCGAGATGTCGGCGGTCCGGATCAGGATCGGCGAGTCCAGGGTCTGGGCCCCGTTCGCGTCGAGGCGCAGCAGGGCCAGGGCGCCCGCGTAGTAGCCACGGCCGCCGGGTTCGTACCGCTCGATCACCCGGCACGCGTTCTGCACGGGGGAGCCGGTGACCGTCGCCGCGAACATGGTCTCCTTCAGGACCTCCCGGACATCCAGCGAGGAGCGCCCGCGCAGTTCGTACTCGGTGTGCGCGAGGTGGGCCATCTCCTTCAGCCGGGGGCCGATCACGACCCCGCCCATGTCGCCCACGGTGCACATCATCTTGAGTTCCTCGTCGACCACCATGGAGAGCTCCTCGGTCTCCTTGCGGTCGCCGAGGAAGGCCAGCAGGCTCGTCGCCGTGGGTCCGCCGGCGGGGTAGCGGTAGGTCCCGCTGATCGGGTTCATCACGACCGTGCCGCCCGACATCCGCACATGCACCTCGGGGCTGGCGCCGACCAGTGTGCGGTCCCCGGTGTGGACGACGAACGTCCAGTACGCGCCCCGCTCACCCGACAGCAGCCGTCGGAACAGCGCCAGCGCGTCGCCCCTGCCGAACCCGGGGATCTCACCGCCGAAGGTCCGCCGGATCACGAAGTTCGCGCCCTCGCCCTGCCCGATCTCGTCCTCGATGACCCGCCGGACGGTCTGCGCGTACTGCGCGTCGGGCACGTCGAAAGCCCCGCCCTCCACGCGCACGTCATGGTCGGGCAGCGCGGCGAGCACCTCGTCGAGCGGCAGCGCGTACGACTCCTGGGCGAGGAGTACGGACAGCGGGGTGCCGTCGTCGCGGACGTCGAAGCCCCGCTCCGCGATCTGCCGGAACGGCACCAGGGCGAGCGAGGGCTGCTCGCCCACGGGGATCTCGGCGAGCCGGTCCACCTCCCGGACCCGGCCGATCAGTACGTCGACGGTGTCGTGGTCGTGGCCGGGCGTGCGCCTGCGCAGCAGCGCGAACGGCGGGCAGTCGTCCTGGAGCAGTCTGCGGATGAGGTCGGTCACGCGGTCGGGCATGGGGTGTTCCTTCCGGCAAGGAGGAGGAACGGCCCCGAAACGCAGAGAAGGCCGCCCCCCGGGCGGCCTTCGCGAAGTGTGTACGCGCGATGAGTCAGCGGGCCGCCGGATGAGCGGTCCACCACCAGTTCTGGACTGTCTGCGCGAACATGCCGTGGATCGTAGCGCATGACCGTCGGACGGGGCTTCCCTCACGCCCCGACTCACGCCCCGAGTCACGCCCCGTGGCGCGGACCCTCCATGAGGCGACTTCGGACGGTCTGTCTCACCAGGCGAGCGAGTGCCGGGCGGGGGGCGGCGACCCCGTAGTCTTGCTGTGTGATCGTGAAAGCTGAATCCCAAAGCGTCGCCGACAAGGCGACCTGGCGAGACCTTCCCGCGGCGCAGCAGCCCGAGTACCCCGACTCCGAGGCCCTGCGCGATGTGCTCGCGGACCTCGAGTCGTATCCGCCGCTCGTCTTCGCAGGCGAGTGCGACCAGCTGCGTGCCCGCATGGGAGCCGTCGCCAAGGGCGAGGCATTCCTGCTGCAGGGCGGCGACTGCGCCGAGGCGTTCGACGCCGTGTCGGCCGAGCACATCCGAGCCAAACTCAAGACGCTGCTCCAGATGAGCGCCGTCCTCACCTACGCGGCCTCCGTGCCTGTCGTGAAGATCGGCCGGATCGCCGGTCAGTACTCCAAGCCGCGCTCCAAGTCGACCGAGACCCGCGACGGCGTGACCCTGCCGACCTACCGCGGCGACTCCGTCAACGGCTTCGACTTCACCGAGGCCGCCCGTATCCCGGACCCCCAGCGGCTGAAGCAGATGTACCACGCATCCGCTTCCACGCTGAACCTGGTCCGCGCCTTCACCACCGGCGGTTACGCGGACCTGCGCCAGGTGCACGCCTGGAACCAGGACTTCGTGAAGTCGTCGCCCTCCGGCCAGCGCTACGAGGCACTGGCCCGCGAGATCGACAACGCGCTGAACTTCATGAAGGCGTGCGGCACGGACCCGGCCGAGTTCAAGGCGGTCGAGTTCTACGCCTCGCACGAGGCGCTGCTGCTGGACTACGAGTCGGCGCTCACGCGCACCGACTCGCGTACCGGCAACCTGTACGACACCTCGGGTCACATGGTGTGGATCGGTGAGCGCACCCGTCAGATGGACGGCGCGCACATCGAGTTCGCCTCCAAGATCAGTAACCCGATCGGCATCAAGCTCGGCCCGACGAGCACCGTGGACGAGGCGCTCGGCTACATCGACCGCCTCGACCCCGACCGCGAGCCGGGCCGGCTGACCTTCATCGTCCGCATGGGCGCCGACAAGGTCCGTGACAAGCTCCCCGAGCTCGTCGAGAAGGTCACCGCGTCCGGCGCCACCGTGGCGTGGGTGACGGACCCGATGCACGGCAACACCTTCGAGGCCGCGTCCGGCCACAAGACCCGCCGCTTCGACGACGTCCTCGACGAGGTCAAGGGCTTCTTCGAGGTGCACAAGGGTCTCGGTACGCACCCGGGCGGCATCCACGTCGAGCTCACCGGTGACGATGTCACCGAGTGCGTCGGCGGCGGCCACGAGATCTTCGTGGACGATCTGCACCAGCGGTACGAGACGGCCTGCGACCCGCGCCTCAACCGCAGCCAGTCCCTCGACCTGGCGTTCCTGGTCGCCGAGATGTACCGCGACCAGTAGGAATCACCGGACTGTACGACTGTGGGGCACGGATCGATGTGATCCGTGCCCCACAGGCCGTTCCGGGGCTTTTACCCGCCAGGGGTGGCGGGTAAGGTTAGGTTAGCCTCACCGAAAAGATCGGGGCGGCCTCAGTGATCGACCCCGGCGGGAGGTGAACCGCGTGTACGTCTGCTCGTGCTTCGGAGTGACGGAACAGCAGGTCAAGCAGCATGCGGACGCCGGTGCCTGTACGCCCCGGCAGATAGCCTCCGCCTGCAAGGCCGGCACGGACTGCGGTGGCTGCGTCCGGAGGATCCAGGCCTTGCTGGGGCGCGGTGACTGCCCGCGCCGCGAGCTTCTCGATCAGAAGCAGGAGCCGGTGGCCGGTTCCCTCGGCGCGGCGGCTGTCGTCGCCGGTTCGCCCGGCGTCCGGCTCTCCGACGCGGCCTGAGCCCTTCCAGGTTCTTTTCGGGCCCCTGGCTCAGCTGTCCGGCTGCTCGATCAGCTGGGCGATGTAGAGCGGCTCGCCGAGCTTCTCGACCAGTTCCAGCTGGGTGTCGAGGTAGTCGATGTGGTGCTCCTCGTCCGCCAGGATGGACTCAAAGATATTTGCGGACGTGATGTCGCCCTTGTTGCGCATCAGCTCGATGCCCCGCTTGAGGCGGTCGATCGCCTCGACCTCGACCTGTCGGTCCGCCTGGAACATCTCGGTGACCGTCTGGCCGACCCGTACATGGAAAAGCCGCTGGTAATTGGGCAGGCCGTCGAGGAACAGAATGCGGTCGGTCAGGATCTCGGCGTGCTTCATCTCGTCGAAGGACTCTGCCCGGGTGTACTTGGCGAGCTTCGTCCAGCCGAAGTTGTCCTGCATCTTTGCATGCAGGAAATACTGGTTGATGGCAGTCAGTTCGGCGGTCAGCTGTTCGTTCAGGAACTCGAGGACCTCGGGGTCGCCCTGCATCGCAGAGGCTCCTTCCAACCGGTGTACTGGGCAAGTTGGCCGCATCCTCGCATCGCGCTTCCCGGTCGTCCAGTAAGTGCACGCTTAGTACGAGTTGCCCGAATCAGGTCTGCCCTGGTCATGACCACCCCTGCCTGTCTGTCACCATGGAGACATGGGTCAGCCGGAAAGCCGGGAATACAGCGAATCAGGGCAGTCCGAGCTTCCGCCGGGGCAGCGCCTGCAGCGTGGCTGGCCGGTCACCCACTACGGGCCCGTACCCAAGTTCAAGCCCGACCGCTGGGAGTTCCGGGTCTTCGGGGCCACGGCGGACGGCGAGAAGCGCTGCTGGAACCATCAGGAGTTCACGGCGCTGCCGTTCTCCTCGGTCGTCGCGGACCTGCACTGCGTGACGAAATTCAGCATGGTCGGCGCCGAATGGGGCGGGGTTCTCGCCCGGACCCTCGTGGAACTCGCGCCGCCCGCACCCCATGTCACCCATGTGATGGTGTGGGCCGAGTACGGCTTCAGCTCGAATCTCCGTCTGGATGACTTCGTCGCCGACCGGACCGTGTTCGCCACCCACAAGGACGGCGAACTGCTCACCGCGGAACACGGCTTCCCCGTGCGGCTGGTCGTGCCCCATCTGTACGCCTGGAAGGGACCCAAGTGGGTCCGGGGCATCGAGTACATGACCGCTGACCGCCGCGGTTTCTGGGAAGAGCGCGGCTATCACAACATCGGCGATCCGTGGAGTGAGCAGCGCTACTCCTACCAGGAAGAGCCCGGGGACGGCCCCGAGCTCTGACCGGCGAGGCTCCGTGCCTCAGTGGTGGTACTGGTGCACCACGGCGTGGCCCTTGCCGCGGCCGATCATCCACTTGTTGACCGGCACCGTGATGACGAAGGCGGCGGCCAGCGCGATGGCCAGGACGATCCAGAACATCGCATCGCCCAGATGGGCGTCCATGGCCCCCGGCCACAGGGCGAGCACGCCGTTGTCGATCAGCTCCATCACCGCGATCGAGAGCGTGTCGGCGGCGAGCGCGACCCGGAAGGCCGTACGGAAGTCGACGCCGGCCCTCAGGACGCCGCGCAGGGTCAGCGCGTAACCGAAGACGAACGCCAGGGCGATCGCGAGCACCATCGTCGGCATGTTGCCCCAGCCGAGTGCGGTGCCGATCACCATCCCCAAAATCTCGCCGATGGCGCAGCCGGTGAGGCAGTGCAGCGTGGCCTGGGCGGCCATGGCCCAGCTGGCCTTGCCGGGGCCGGAGCCCGGGTGCGCGTGCCCGCCGTGTCCGGCGTGGGCGTCGTGACCCGTGTGCGCCTGGTGGCCGTGTCCGGCGTGCGGGTCCTGGTGGGTGTCGGGGTCGTGCTGCATGATCTTCCCCCAAAGCCGGATAGCGGTTCCTGTCGACAACAGGAACCGTATACCCCCTAGGGGTATTCCTCAAGCGATCGCGGGACCGCGCAGCTCCTTCAGCCGCGCCACGTCCGCCGCATGCCCCGCCTTGCCGCCGGGCGTCTCGATGACCAGAGGGACGCCGTCGGTCGCCGGGTGGGAGAACAGCTCCCGGAACGGCTCCGCACCGATGTGACCCGAGCCGATGTTCTCGTGCCGGTCCTTGTGCGCCCCCACCACGTCCTTGGAGTCGTTGGCGTGGATCAGCTTCAGCCGGCCCTCGCCGACGGTCTCCACCAGCAGATCGAGGGTCTGACGCATGCCCGCGGGGCCGGTCAGATCGTGCCCCGCCGCGTAGATGTGGCAGGTGTCCAGGCAGATGCCCAGCTTGGGATGGGAGTCCAGCGCCTCGAAGTAGGGCCCGAAGTCCCAGGTGCGTGAGCAGAGCGAGGAGCCCTGACCCGCCGTCGACTCCAGCAGCAGATACGGGTCGTCGTCATGCGTCAGCTCGTCGAGCAGCGGCCTCATGTGCGTGCGCACCTGCGCGAGTGCCTCCGCCGGGGGCCGTCCGCCGGTCGCCGAACCCGTGTGCACCACGACACCCAGCGCGCCGATCTCCCGGGCCCTGCGCAAGGAGTGCCGCAGCGACTCCACGGACCGTTCCACCGTGGCTTCCGTGTGCGAGCCGAAATTGATCAGATACGGCGCGTGGACGTACGCGGGGATCGACGCGGCCGCGCACTCCGTGCGGAACAGCTCGTCCTGCGCCGGATTCCCCGGCGGCGTCGCCCAGCCGCGCGGATTGGCGACGAAGACCTGCACGGCCTCCGCGCTCAGCTCTCGCGCGTAGTCGAGGCCGATCTTGGCGAGACCGCCCGCCACCGGGACATGGGCGCCTACCGGGTTTCGCATGTGGATCTACAGTCCCTTGGTCCTGATCGTGATCGTGGAGCCCTCGGCGGCCTCTTCGCCGCCGTCGACGGACTGCTTCTCGATGGTGTCGCTGAAGGACAGGAACGGCCGGTCGACCTCGACCTCGAACCCCGCCTCTTCCAGTGTGCTTCTGGCCTCGTCGACATCCATACCCGTGACGTCCGGGACGTCGAGCATCCGCGGCCCCTTGGAGACCGTGAGCTCCACGGAGTCGCCCTCGGCGGCCTCCGCGCCTTCGGCCGGTGACTGCTCGGCGATATCGCCCGCGACCTCGGCGGAACTCACCCGGCCAGGCCGCACCTCGGCCTTCAGGCCCTCCTCCGCCAGCGCGGCGGTGGCGTCCTCGACGGACAGGCCGGTGACATCCGGCACGTCGACCGGGCTGCCCTTGCTGACCACCAGAGCGACGGCGGATCCGGTGTGACGCTCGGTGCCGGCTGCGGGGTCCGTACGGACGACTTCGCCCCGCGCCACGTCCTCGCTGAACTCCCGGGTCACCGTCCCGGGCACGAGACCGGCTTCCTTCAGATCACGTCTGGCCTCGGCGAGAGTGACGCCCTCGACATCGGGGACGTCCACCGTCTCCGGGCCCCGGGAGACGACCAGCCGCACGGAGCCGTTGCCCCGGATGCGTTCGCCGGAACGCGGGTCGCTGCTCAGCACCGTGCCACGGGCGGCCGTGTCGCTGTAGGCGCGGTCGACGCGCTTCACGTCCAGACCGGCGTCCTCCAGGCGCTGCTCGGCGGACTTCTGGGTCTGGCCCAGCAGTGCGGGGACCCGGGTGAACTGCCCCGAGTTGATGTACCAGACGCCCCCGCCGACGCCCAGCACCAGCAGGACGGCGGCGAGCGCGGCGGCTATCCCGCGCCGGGGATTGCCGCGGAAGAGGCCGCGGCGGCCGGGGCCGGTCCTCCGGGGCGGCAGGGACGGCGGCATCTCCAGCCGGCTGGTGTGGTGGGTGGTGCCCTGCCCCGGCGGGAGTACCGGCGGGATCACGCTCGTACGGTCGTCGGCGGCGTCGTGCTCCTCGCCGCGGGCCTGCGGGGGCGTCGCGTCGAGCTGCTCGTCGGTGAGGGCGGACCGGTACTCCAGCGTTTCGGCCAGCAGCACCACCGCGTCCTGCGGACGTACCCCGGGGTTGCGGGCGGTGGCGCTCGCCACCAGGGCGTCCAGCTCCACCGGGAGGCCCGGGACGACCGCGGACGGGGCCGGTACGTCCTCGTTGAGGTGCTGGTAGATGACCTGGGCGGCGGTGTCCCCGGTGTGCGGCTTGCTGCCGGTGAGCATTTCGTAGAGGACGACCCCGCACGCGTACACATCGGCCCTGGTGTCGGCCGTGCCGTGCTCGATCTGTTCGGGTGCGAGATACGACACGGTGCCCAGGAGCGACCCCGTGGTCTCGGTGACGGTGCCCACGGCCCGGACCAGCCCGAAGTCGGCGACCTTCACCCGGCCGTCGTCCCCTATCAGGACGTTCTCCGGCTTCATGTCGCGGTGCACGAAGCCCGCGCGGTGCGCGGCGCCGAGGGCGGCCAGGACCGGCTCCATGATGTCCAGAGCGGCCCGGGGCCGCAGGGCACCGCGCTCGCGAAGGACGTCACGCAGGGTGCACCCCGCCACGTACTCCATCGCCAGGTAGACGTACGCCCCCTGGGCCCCCTGGTCGAAGACCGCGACGACATTGGGGTGCGCGAGCCTGGCCACGGACTTGGCCTCGCGGATGAAGCGCTCGACGAACGAGGCGTCGGTCGCGAGTGCCGGGTGCATCACCTTGAGCGCGAGCACCCGGTCGAGCCGGGTGTCCATGGCCCGGTAGACCGTGGCCATGCCGCCGACGGCGATCCGCGCGTCGACGCGATAGCGGCCGTCGAGCAGCTGCCCGACCATGGGGTCCTGGAGGGTCGTATCCACGCACCGAGTCTACGAGCCACCGCTGACACCCCGGACGGTCCGGGCAGCTCCGGGGCGCTACTGCAGCCGAGCCGTGACAGGGACACGTACCCTGCGGTTCTAGAACGCCGGACGCTCCGGATCCAGTACGGCCCGGCCCTCGCCCGGGGACGAGGCCTCCGCGAAGTGGCGGCGGGGAATCCGGCCCGCCCGGAACGCCAGGCGCCCGCCCTCCACCGCGTGCCTCATCGCGCCCGCCATCAGCTCCGGCTCCTGCGCCCGGGTCACCGCGGACGCCAGCATCACGGCCGAGCAGCCGAGCTCCATCGCGAGTGCGGCGTCCGACGCGGTGCCGGCTCCGGCGTCCAGGATCACCGGCACCCCGGCCCGCTCGACGATCAGCTGGAAGTTGTGCGGGTTACGGATGCCGAGTCCGGAGCCGATGGGTGAGCCGAGCGGCATGATCGCCGCGCACCCCACGTCCTCCAGCTTCCGGGCCAGCACCGGATCGTCGTTGGTGTACGGCAGAACCGTGAACCCGTCGTCCACGAGGATCTCGGCGGCGTCCAGCAGCTCGATCGGGTCCGGCAGCAGCGTGCGCTCGTCCGCCACGACCTCCAGCTTGACCCAGTCGGTTCCCAGCGCCTCCCGGGCCAGCCGGGCGGTCAGCACGGCCTCGCCCGCGGTGAAGCAGCCCGCCGTGTTCGGCAGGACGCGGATGGAGAGCCGCTCCAGGACGGAGAGGACCGAGCCCCGCACGGTCGGGTCGAGCCGGCGCATCGCCACCGTGGTCAGCTCGGTGCCGGAGGCGAGCAGGGAACGCTCCAGGACCTCCAGGCTCGGAGCGCCGCCCGTGCCCATGATGAGCCGGGAGGAGAAGGGCGTACCGCCCAGGGTGAAGAGATCGTCGGACATCCGGTCAGCCTCCCTGGACCGCGGTGAGCACCTCGACGCGGTCTCCGTCGGTGAGCGCGGTGGAGGACCACTGGCTGCGCGGGACCACGGTCTCGTTGACGGCGGCGGCCACTCCGGAGTGCGCGGTGGTGAGCGTCGCCACGAGGGTGTCCAGAGGGGTGTCACGGGGAACGCCGCGGTGTTCCCCGTTCACGGAGATCAGAACGGGGCCGGACAGGGACTCGGTCATGCGGGCTGCTCCTGACGTACGGGGGCGGCGGAGGGCGAGGGGGCGAAACGGCTCGGCGTGAAGGCGCGGCCCACCTCCGGCAGCTCGCCGGTGGTCAGCACATGCGCCATCACCTCGCCGGTGACCGGGGTCAGCAGCACCCCGTTGCGGTGGTGGCCGGTGGCGAGGTGGAGACCGGGCAGGGCCGTCGGGCCCAGCAGCGGCGCGTTGTCGGGGGAGGCCGGGCGCAGGCCCGCCCGGGTCTCGGTGAGCGGCAGCTCGGTGATGCCGGGCACCAGCTCGTGCGCGTCGCGCAGCAGCTCGTACACCCCTCCGGCCGTGACGGTGGTGTCCCAGCCCATCTCCTCGCTGGTGGCGCCGACGACCAGCTCGCCGTTCTCCCGGGGTACGAGATAGAGGTGGCTGCCGCGGACCACGGCGCGCACTGTCCGGCTGAGGAAGGGGGCGTACGCGGGCGGCACGGTCAGCCGCAGCACCTGGCCCTTGACCGGGCGGACCGGCGGCACGACCTCGTCGGGCAGCCCCGCGAGCCGGCCGCTGAGGCTTCCCGCGGCGAGGACGACCTGATCGGCGGAGAGCTCCGTCCCTCCCGCGAGCACGGCGCCGGCGGCGCGGCCGTGCGTGACGGACAGCCGCTGCGTCCACGCCCGGTGGAAGACCACCCCGGCGCGTTCACAGGCGGTCAGCAGCGCCGTGGCCAGTCGCCTCGGATCGACCTGGTGGTCGCCGTCGACCCGCAGCCCGCCGCGTACGCCCGGCGCGAGCATCGGTTCCAGGCGGCGGCACTCGCGACCGGTGAGCCACTCGGACTCCAGCCCCGAACGCTGCTGCAACGCGTGCAGTTCGCGCAGATGGGCACGGTCGTCGGAGTCGAGTGCCACGGCCAGGGTGCCGCAGGCGCGGAAGCCGATCTCCTGCCCGCTCGCCTCCTCCAGTTCCGCGGCGAACGCGGGATAGCGGGCGGCGGAGGCGACGTTGAGGCCGAGCAGGGTCTGCTCGCCGTAGTGCAGTTCGGTGACGGCGGCGAGCATCCCGGCCGCGACACCGGCGGCCCCGCCGCCCGGTTCGGGATCGGCGACTGCTGTGCGCAGGCCGCGCTGAGCCGCCCGCCAGGCGGTCACCAGACCGATGATGCCGCCCCCGATGACGAGGACGTCGCATCCGTTCGTGTTCCGTGGAGCACGCATGGGCTTCCAGCCCCTCCCTTCGCCGGCATGACCCGGATCAGGTTCGTACGGTCGGAGGCCGCCCAGCCTCCCTCTCAGCCCGGTACGTCCGGGCTCCCGCGAGTCTTTTACGTGGGCCACCCTAAACCCCGTCACCCGTGGTCAGTAAGACCCACTGGACGACCTGCCCGGGTCACCGCGTCCCGACCGTCGCGAAGGAGCCACTTCCTGACGTGTCGTCAGGTGTTTAAGGTGGACGGGTGAGCGAGCAGACGGAACAGCAGACAGCGGGACGGCGCTCCCGGCACGTCGTGGTCGTCGGGGCGGGGATGGCCGGCGTGCAGACCGCCGTGGCCCTGCGCGAACAGGGCTTCACCGGACCCGTCACACTGATCGGCGCAGAACCGCATCAGCCGTACGACCGGCCGCCGCTCTCCAAGGCGGTCCTGCTCGGCAAGGCCGAGGACTCGGCCTTCGACATCGACTTCGAGGCCCTGGACATCACCCTGCGACTCGGGCTCGACGTGACAGGACTGCGGTCCGGGGCGCACGAACTGGACACCCTGGACGGCCCCGTCCCGTACGACACCCTGGTCGTCGCCACCGGAGCCGAACCGGTCGAGCTGCCCGGCTCCGAGGGTGTCCCGGGCGTCCACCTCCTGCGCACCCTCGACGACGCCGCACGGCTGCGGCCCGTCCTGGAGCGGCAGCACGACATCGTGGTCGTCGGGGCGGGCTGGATCGGCGCGGAATTCGCCACCGCAGCCCGCGCCGCGGGCTGCGCGGTCACCGTGGTCGAAGCGGCCGAGCGGCCCCTCGCGGGCGCCCTGCCCGCCGAGGTCGCCGCCCCGATGGCCCTCTGGTACGCGCGGAGCGGCGCCGAACTCCTCACCGGCGCCCGGGTGGCCCGGATCGAACCAGGCGCCGTCGTCCTGGCGGACGGCCGCGTGATCCCGGCGGGAGCGGTGGTTGTGGGCATCGGTGCCCGGCCCGCCACCGGCTGGCTGGCCGGCTCCGGCATCGCACTCGGCCCGGACGGCTCGGTCATCGCGGACACCGCGCTGCGCAGCTCACTGCCCGATGTGTACGCGGTCGGGGACTGCGCCTCCTTCCCCTCTGCCCGCTACGGCGAACGCCTGCTCGTCCACCACTGGGACAACGCGCTCCAGGGGCCGCGGACCGTCGCCGCGGCCATCGTCGCCACCGACGGTGGCGAGCCGCCGCAGCCGTACGACCCGGTGCCCTACTTCTGGTCCGAGCAGTTCGACCGGTTCGTGCAGTACGCCGGCCACCACGCGGGCGCGGACACCCTGCTGTGGCGCGGGGACCCGGCGGAAGCCGCCTGGTCGGTGTGCTGGCTGCGCGCGGGGGTCCTCGTCGCGGTGCTGGCCGTCGGCCGCCCACGCGACCTGGCACAGGGGCGCAGACTCATCGAGTCGGGCGCCCGCGTCGACCCGGAACGGGCCGCCGACCCCTCCGTACCGCTCAAGACGGCGAAGCTCTGACACCACCTCGTGACCCCCTTACGGTCGGCCCGGCTACCGACTGTCAGTCCGGGATGGCACGCTTGTCCTTGTGACCGAGATTGACGCAAAGATCGATGCTCTCGTCCCTGCCTGGCTCTACCTCCCCGACATCGCGGAAATGCTCGATATCGAGGTGACGCGCGTGCGGCAGCTGGTGAGGGATGGCCAGCTCATCGCCGTACGCCGTGGTGAGAACCGGGCACTCCAGGTGCCTGCCGCCTTCATCGACGGCAACAAGGTGGTCAAGGGCCTCCCGGGGCTCCTGACGGTCCTGAGGGACGACGGCTACAACGACGGAGAGATGCTGGAGTGGCTCTTCACTCCCGACCCGACCCTGCCCGGTACCCCCGCGCAGGCGTTGAGTGAGAATCGCGGTACGGAGGTGAAGCGCCGCGCCCAGGCGCTCGCCGTCTGACCGAGACAACCGCACACGGAGTGCGGGCCGTGCCACAGGCCGGCCCGCACCCCGCCGTACCGACGGGGGAAACTCACCATGTCCACGCCTCGCACGCAGCTGTCCGAAGCCCGGCTCTATCTGTGCACGGACGCACGCAAGCGGCAGGGTGACCTCCCCGCGTTCCTGGACGCCGTCCTCAGCTCCGGCGTGGACATCGTCCAGCTGCGCGACAAGGGCATGGAGGCCGCGGAGGAGCTCGAACACCTCGCGGTGTTCGCCGACGCCTGTAAGCGCCACGGGAAGCTCCTCGCGGTGAACGACCGCGCCGACATCGCCCACGCCATCGATTCCCACGTGCTGCACCTCGGGCAGGGGGATCTGCCGGTGCCCGCGGCCCGCGCCGTCATCGGCCAGGACGTCGTCATCGGCCGCTCCACCCACGCCGAGTCCGAGGTCGACGCCGCGGTCGCCGAGCCCGGCGTCGACTACTTCTGCACGGGCCCCTGCTGGCCCACCCCGACCAAGCCCGGCCGCTACGCACCCGGCCTCGGGCTCGTCCGGTACGCGGCCTCGCTCGACCAGCCGCGCCCCTGGTTCGCGATCGGCGGGATCGACGCGGGCAACCTCGACGAGGTGCTGGACGCGGGCGCCCGCCGGGTCGTCGTCGTACGGGCGATCACCGAGGCCGACGATCCGGCCGCGGCCACCGCCCACCTCGCCGGGCGTATCAGGGCACGTACCAGCTGAGCAGGGCGTTGTCCGGGCCCGCCGTCCGCGCCCGCTGTCCGGGGTGTTGTCCGAAGGGTGGACAACAACCCGTTCAATTCGGGCAAATAGCACCGATCTGGTTGGGGGACCGCTCCGCCCTGGTTAACCTCCCAGTATGGCCCTTGGCACACCCTCCACCAGGACGGATCACGCGCGCACCGTGCGTGAGCTGCTTGCGACCGGCAAGACCTCGTACTCGTTCGAGTTCTGGGCGCCCAAGACCGAAAAGGGCGAGCGGAACCTCTGGAACGCGCTGCGCCGGGTCGAGGCGGTCGCCCCGAGCTTCGTCTCCGTGACGTACGGGGCCGGCGGCTCCACCCGCTCCGGGACGGTCAGGGCGACACAGCAGATCGCCGAGGACTCCACGCTCACGCCCGTCGCGCACCTCACCGCCGTCGACCACTCCATCGCGGAACTGCGCAACATGGTCGGCCAGTACGCGGACGCCGGAATCCGGAACATCCTCGCCGTGCGCGGAGACCCGCCCGGCGACCCGATGGGGGAGTGGGTCAAGCACCCGCGAGGTGTGCGGTACGCGGCGGACCTCGTCCGGCTCATCAAGGAATCCGGCGACTTCTGTGTCGGCGTCGCCGCCTTTCCCGAAATGCACCCGCGGTCGGCCGACTGGGAGACCGACATCGGCCATTTCGTGGACAAGTGCCGTGCCGGTGCGGATTACGCGATCACACAGATGTTCTTCAATCCGGAGGACTATCTGCGGATGCGTGACCGCGTGGTCGCGGCGGGTTGCGAAACGCCCATCATTCCCGAGGTCATGCCGCTCACCAGCGCCCGGCAGCTGGAAAGGTTCGCGCAGCTCAGCAACGCGTCCTTCCCTTCCTCGCTGAAAGAACGCATCCTCGCCGCCAAGGACGATCCGGCCGCTGTACGCTCCATTGGCATCGAGTTCGCAACGGAGTTCTGCGCGAGGTTGCTCTCCGAGGGTGTCCCCGGACTGCACTTCATCACGCTCAACAACTCGACGGCAACGCTCGAGATCTACGAGAATCTCGGACTGCACAAGCAGTCGTGACCGGCCGTACCCGCCACCAACCGGGGCGGTGGCCGTAGGAGGGGGCGGGCGTGGGCTGGACGGTCCTCTACATCGCATTCGGCATCGTGGCGTTGTGGCTGCTCGGTGAGGTGCTTCTGCAGTACAAGGCGCGGCTGCGCTGGCGACTGCTCGCCTTCGGCGGATTCCTCGGTGTGGTCATAGGCGTGCTGATCCCGTCCGTGCCGGTGATCGCCCTCGGCGCGATCGCCTTCGCGACCGGGCAGACCTATGTGACGCTGTCCTTCCGGCGGGGCTTCTCCACGGGCTGGGCCATAGGCGGCAGCCCCGGCGAGAGCCGGCGTCGCCGCCGCGGAGCCGAGCGCGCCGACACCAGGGAGCCCACCCTGGAGGTCTCCGACCTGGAGTACCAGGACGAACCCGAAGCCCCCGCCCCGGTCTACGCGCCGGAGCCGCTGCCCGACGACACCGGGCAGTACGGCGTCTACACCGAGACGGCCCACGCGGCCGCGGGCGGCGTCGGGAGCCGGCCGGAGCAGGACGAGGCCCCGTACGACCCCTACGCGCCCTACCCCGACTACGGCCAGCCCGCCCAGGACCCCTACGCCGGGCAGGACGGCTACGCCCCGCAGGGCACGCCCCCGGGCCAGGACACGTACGCGGGGCAGTACGACTACGGCACGGGCCAGCAGAGCTACGCCGCGTACTCCGACCCGTACATCGGGACCGGCACCACCGCCGGCTCCGCCCCGTACGGCTCGTACGACAGTTACGGCAACGGGTACGACAGCTACGGGGGCCAGCAGCAGTACGCCGAGCCCTACCCGCAGCAGTACGGCTCCGACACACCGCCGGGCGGGGTCTGGGTTCCGCACCAGCGCGAGGCCGGGCAGTACCCGCCGGCGCCGCCGCAGGAACCGGCCGAGCCGGCGCCCTACGGCAACGGGTACGACACCGGTCACAACGAGCCGTACCGCTACTGAGGCGGACTCCCGGGACTCACCGGGAGCCGCGGAAGCCGTCGCCCTCCACGATGAGTCCGGCGACGAGCGCCCCCGACATCCCGGCGTGCGCCAGTCCGCCGCCGGGGTGCGACCAGCCGCCCGCCAGATACAGACCCGGCAGCCGGGTGCGGTTGCCGCTGTGCAGCCAGGCGCCGCCGGCCCCGGCCAGCGCGGGCGCCGGCACCGAACCGCCCTCGGCACCGGTGTCCGCCGCCGTCTCGGCGGGCGTCCGCACCTCCGCGTGGATCACCCGGTCCCGCAGGCCGGGAACGGCCGCGCAGGCCACGCCGACGACCGTGTCCGCGTACCGCTCGCGCAGCGCCGCGTCCGTCCAGTCCACCGGGCCGTGCGGGGCCACCGTCGCCATCAGGGTCACCGCCTCGTGCGCCGCGTCCGGGCGGGTCGAGGGATCGTCGGGCCGGTCCACCGTCACGGTCGGCCGCTCGGCGATCCGGCCTCCGAACACGGCCTCGTGCTCCGCCGCCCCGTCCGCGCCGTGCACCACGGTCCGGTGCACGGCACCGGACTCCCGGGCGCCGCGCAGGGACAGCAGAACCAGGAACCGGCCCGGCACCGGCCCGCTCCCCGGACGCGGCTGCGCCACCACGTCCCCGTCCTGCCACAGCTCCTGACCCGGCACCAGCTCCGCACGCGGCTGCGCGGCCAGCACCACGTGATCGGCCTCGGCGCTCTCCCCGTCCGCCAGCTCGACGCCCGCCGCGCGGCCGTCCTTATCGACGATCCGGACGACCTCGGCCCCGAAGACGAAGGTCACCCGCCGCGCCAGGCACCGCTCGTACAGCGCGTCGGCGAGCGCCCGCATGCCGCCGGTGACGTACCAGCTGCCGAAGGTCTCCTGCATGTACGGCACGAGGGCGGCGCTCGCCGGAGCGCGGCGCGGGTCCAGCCCGTACGACAGGGCGTACCCGTCCAGCAGCGCTGCCAGCCGGGGGTCCGCCAGCTCCCACGCGCCGATCTCCACCACCGTCCCCGCCTGCCGGGGCGAGCGCAGCAGCCTGCGCTGCCGGACGGCGGGGTAGGGATCGCGGCCGAGGACCTGCCAGTCGGGTCGCAGCGGCTCCTCCAGCAGAGGGCGCCGCGAACGGTCCCAGGCGTCTCCGGCCCGGTCCAGGAACGTGCCCCAGCGGGCACCGGCGCCCGCTCCGAGCGCCTCGTCCAGCGCGGCGACCGCGCCGGCCCGCGAGGCGTTGGGCAGGGACACCGCGGTGCCGTCCGCGAAGACATGACGGCTCGCCGGGTCCACCTGGGTCAGCGTGACGCACTGCTCCAGCGACTCCTTGCCGGTCTTCACGAACAGATCGCGGTAGACGGCGGGCAGGTGCAGCAGGGCCGGCCCGGTATCGAAAGCGAAGCCGTCACGGGCATACCGGCCGACCGAGCCGCCGTACGTGGCGGACCGCTCGTACACCGTCACCCGGTGGCCTGCCACGGCGAGCCGGGCCGCCGCCGCCATCGCGCCCGTCCCGGCGCCGATCACCGCAATTCGTGCCATGTCAGTGACCCTAAGGGGTGCCACTGACAGCTCACCCGGGAGGCCGGTGCCCGCCCGCTTCCGCCAGACGTCTCTCCTCGCGCCGCTGCGCCCTGCGGCGCAGGAACCGGCGAATCCGCGAGGCCAGGAAGACGAGTATCACGATCCCCAGAAGCAGCAGCGTCGCGGCGATGGACGCGGCCGCCAGCGGATGGAACATGGCGAAGGTGATGATCCCGGCGACGCCGAGGTCCTCGGCCGTGCTCACCGCGATGTTGCTGAACGGTTCGGGGGAGGTGTTGACCGCCATCCTGGTGCCCGCCTTCACCAGATGGCTCATCAGCGCCGTGGAACCACCGACGGCCCCGGCCGCGAGCTCCGGCAGCGAACCGCTCTCGCCGGCCAGCAGCGCGGCGACGACGGCGCCGGACAGCGGCCGGACGACGGTATGCGCCGCGTCCCAGGCCGAGTCCACGTAGGGGATCTTGTCGGCCACCGCCTCGCACAGGAACAGCACCCCGGCCACCACGAGGACATCGGTGCGCTGCAACGCGGCGGGCACCTCGTCGGTGAGACCGGTCGCACCGAAGACACCGAGCAACAGGACCACCGCGTAGGCGTTGATCCCGCTCGCCCAGCCACTCGTGAACACCAGGGGGAGTACGGACACGGACGCGATCGTAACCAGACACGCTCCGGCGCGGGTGGGGCTGAGCACACAGCTCTGAGTATCCGTACCTAGCGCGGGAGATGAGTAGGGACACGGATAGGCGTTGACCTGCGCAGACGGCAGAGTGTGGGGCACGGAAGGGGCGCGGCTCCGAGACCGCCGACACGGGGCGGCGGAACGGCGCGGTTCCCCTGACGCAACGGGGGTGCACGGCGGAGGGCCCGGGACCACGGGGGAAGCACGGGGTCACGGGGGAAGGGTTCTCCGGCAGCACGGAAAACGCCGGTCCGGTGGAGTTCGAGGGGGATCGAACTCCACCGGACCGGCGTCTTCGTGTCCAGGCCGTACGGTGCTCCCCGGCTCCGGGTCAGCGCCGCCCGCTGACCCGCCCGTGCAGCAGCAGGGAGAGCGCGGAGTGCACATCGTCTATCGACCGCTCCGGCTGGAACGCCTGCCAGTCGAGCGCGGCCACCAGCACCATGCCGACGAGCGCGGCCGCGGTCAGCGGAATGTCGATCTCCTCGCTCAGCTCGCCGTTGCGGACACCCTCCCTGAGCACTCCCTCGACGACGGCCACGGCTTCCTGACGCACCACCAGGAGGGTGCCCTGCCAGGCGCGGTTGGTGCGCCAGAGCTCGGCGACGTACAGCTGGGTGAAGGCCGGGTAGCGGTCGATGAAGACCAGGCCCGCCCGGATCATCGCGTCCAGGGCCTCCACCCGGGTGCCGCCGCGCGCCTCGGTCTCCTCCGACGCGGAACGCAACGAGGCCGTGAGCAGCCCGACGCCGTGCCGCAGCAGCTCCTCGAAGAGCTCGGTCTTGCTCTTGAAGTTGTAGTAGACCGTGCCCTTGGCGACGCCGGCGCGCTCGGCGATCTCGTCCACCGTGGTCGCGGAGAACCCCTTCTCGGCGATGAGGGTCACCGCTGCCTCGTAGAGCTTCTGCCGGGTGGCCCGGCGGCGCGTGGTGCTACTGCTTTCCATGCGGTCGATTCTCACAGGTCCGGGCGCGCTCACAGACTGAGCTCCGGATGCAGCCGGTCCAGGGTCCACACCTGCTTGCGCCGCGCGGAGACGGCGGTCAGGGCCAGCGCTCCGGCGGTGAACGCCGCGAGGACCGCGCACGCCTGCCAGACCGGGCCGAGGCCGCCTCCGGTGATCAGCCGGCGCAGGCCGTCGACGATGTAGCTCATCGGCAGGAACGGGTGGATCGCGCCGAAGAACCCGGGGCTCGTCTGCACCGGGTACGTCCCGCCCGCCGAGGTCAGCTGGAGCATCAACACCGCCAGGACGAGGATGCGGCCCGCGGCCCCGAAGCGTGCGTTGAGCCACTGCACGATCGCCGCGAAGCAGCAGGTGACCAGCGCCAGGAAACCGATCGTCGCGGCGGGGTGCGCCATCTGGAGGCCGAGCCCCCAGTGCAGTACGGACATCAGCGCGGCCACCTGGAGCACACCGATCGCGACCACGGGCAGCCACCCGGCGAAGGCGATCCGCCAGGCGGAGGCCCCGGCGGCGAGCGCCCGCCTGTTCAGCGGCTGGATCAGCATGTACGCCACCATCGCGCCGACCCAGAGGGAGAGCGGGATGAAGTACGGGGCGAAGCCGGTGCCGTAGTTCGGGGCCGCGTGCAGGGACGAGGACGCCAGCTTCACCGGATCGGCCATGACACCCGTCCGCGCGTCACGGTCCTTCTCCGAATAGTCGGGGATCTTGCCGACGCCGTCGTTCAGCCCCTGGGCGAGGGTCGCCGACCCGTCACCGAGCCGGAAGAGCCCGCTGTCGAGGTCCGTGGCACCGGTCTTGAGCTTGCCGACGCCCGTGTCCAGGTCGGACGAGCCCGTCTTCGCGGTGCCCAGGCCGGTGTGGAGGGTGTCGGCGCCCTTGGCGACCTTCTGGGCACCCGTGTTGAGCGCGTTGATCTTCGCGACCGCGGATTCCAGGTCGGTGTCCAGGTGCGGTGAGCGCTGCGCGAGGGCTTCGGCCTGCCCCTGGAGTGTCGTGAGATGGCCACGGAGCTTCTTCAGGTCCCCGTCCTGGTTCTTGACCAGTACGTTCACGTCGTCCGCGACCTTCGCGACGTCGGCCGCGGCGGTCACGGCCCGCTTCAGCGGCGGACAGACGCCGGGGTCGGGCAGCAGCTCGTCCTCGCACCGGGTGCGGTGGATCTCGGTGAGCTCGTCGGCGGCGGTGTGGGCGGCGGTCGCCGCGGTGGGCGCCGTCTTCACCAGCAGGTCGAGGTTGTCCCGCACGGTCTTCGAGGAGTCGGCGACCAGCCGGGCGGTGTCACCGATCGCCCGGCCGTTGTCCTTGAGGAACGGGCGTACGTCCGCGGCGATGCCGTTGACCTTGTCGGCGAGGAGCTGAGTGCCGTTCGCGACCTGTCGTGAGCCGGTTTCGAGATCGCCCGCGCCCTTGTCGAGCTTGGTGATCCCGCCGGCCAGTCTGCCGCTGCCCGCCTTGGTGTCCTTGAGCCCGCTCGCGAGGTCCTCGGACCCCTTCTTGGCCTTGGAGATGCCGCCCTTGAGGTCGTCCGCCCCCTTGGCCGCCTTCTCCGTGGCGTCATGGATGTCCGAGAAGGAGATGAAGATCCGGTCCAGGAACCCGCGGGAGGCGTTCGTCGAAGCCGCCGTGCGCACCTCGGAGAACACCGTCCGGGAGATCTGCCCGACGATGTAGTTGTTCGCGTCGTTCGTCCGTACCTGGAGTGCGCCGGTCTCGGGGGAGTCGCCCGAGCTGGAGGCGATCCGCTTGCTGAAGTCGGACGGCATCGTCAGCGAGAGGTAGTACGTGCCGTCCTCGACGCCCCGGCCTGCCTCGGCGGAACTCACCTCGTGCCAGTCGAAGACCTTGGAGTCGCGCAGCTTTCCGGTGATCTCGTCCCCGGCGGCGAGGCGCTTGCCCGAGACGGTCGCCCCCCTGTCGTCGTTGACCAGCGCGACGGGAATTTTGTCGAGGCGCCCGTACGGGTCCCAGAACGACCACAGGTACAGGGCTCCGTACAGCAGGGGCAGCAGCAGGAGCGCCACCAGTGCGGCGCGCGGCAGCTTTCCCCTGCCGAACCGCTTCAGCTCAAGCGCGGCCAGTTTCGGCGATCGCATCGGCCGTCCCCTCCTCGGTCGTGGTACCGGTACGTACGGTGAGCGCGCCCTCGGGGGCCTCGCTGCACACGGCGAGCACTGTCGTGCCGTCCTCGGCGATGGCGCGCAGCAGTGCCCAGGCCTCGTCGCGCTCGGCGCCGGAGAGCTTGAGGTCGGTGTCGTCCACGGCGAGCAGCCGCGGACGGGCGATCAGGGCGAGGGCGATGGACAGGCGCAGCGCCTCCAGCCGCTCCAGATCGCGTACGGAGGTCCGCTCGGCCTTGGGCAGGGCGGCGGGGTCGAGTCCGGCCGCGTCCAGGGCGGCGTCGATGCGGGCCCGCGCGGTGGCGGCCCGTTCGGCACGGGGCCGGAGCAGTGCGCGCAGCGAACCGTCGAAGCGGCGCTGGAGCAGGGCCCGCTCGCGCAGGTGCTCGGCGACGGTGAACGCCGGATCGAGCTCGCTGACGCCGGGAACCGGCCCGAGGGCGCTGATCCTGCGGACGGCGGCGAGCTTGCCGGGCATGCGCAGGCCGCCCGTCTCGGCGTGGCCCTCCGTGGAGCGCATCCGGCCGGTGAGCGCGAGGAGCAGGCAGGTGCGCCCCGAGCCGGACGGACCCTCGACCGCGACGAGCGAACCGGGCCCGGCGGTGAAGCCGACCCCCCGGAAGGCCCAGCCGCGCGGTCCTCTGAGTCCGAAGTCCTCGGCGCTGACGGCTGCCCCGTGCGGGCTGTCCACAGACCCTCCCCTTTTGAACTGACCAGTCAGTGCAAAAACTTAGCCCGAACTCGCGGTCGAAGCAAAAGACCAGGTCAGCGGCGGGCGGGCAGGAATTGTCAGTGGTGCCCGTCACGATGGATACAGACGGCCACGAAGCCGTCACGCGACGACAGGAGGTTCGTCATGGCCAGCTCGTCCGCAGCCGCCGCTCCGCGGCGCCGCCCAGGCAGCCCTGCCCCCTCACCGACCGGTCCCGCAAGCGACGTCCACCCCGTGCTGCGCCGCGCCACGGCGCCGCCCGCCGCGCTCGACCTGCTCGCCAAGGCCCACGGCGGCCTGGACGAGGCCGCCGTCCTCGACGTGCCGAACGAGCGGTACGCCACCGCCCACCTGGCCGCCCTGCGCACCGCGGCGGCCGTGCTCGCGGCCCGCGGCCGCCCCGAGACCAGCAGGCGGCGGCGGGAGCGGATTCGCAGCGCCTGGGAGGTCCTGCCGGAAATAGCCCCGGAGCTCACCGAATGGAGCGCCCTGTTCGCCTCCGGGGCGGAGCGCAGGGCACGTGCGGAAGCCGGCATACCAGGAGCGGCCACCAGTCGTGACGCCGACGATCTGCTGCGCGACGCCGCCCTGTTCCTGCGGCTGGTCGAGCGGCTGCTGGTGCTCCAGCCGGTGCTTCCCCAGCCGAGAAAAGGGCGGTCCGAAGCGGGGTGAGCTGGGCGGCGGCGCGAGGCAATAAGGTGGACGCACCCGTACCACCTGCACTGTTCACGCTCCGCCGTCAGTGGCGGCACCGTGCCGAGGAGTCAACTGCCGTGTCGGACCAGCCGCGCCCCCGCGCCTCCCTCCGTACCGCCGTGGTCTGGGAGGTCCTGAAGGACGCTCTCGACCGCCGGGTCAAGGCGACCGGCAGGGACACCCTGGACGTCCTGGACACCGGGGGCGGCACCGGCAACTTCGCGGTGCCCGTCGCCCGGCTCGGCCACCGGGTCACCGTCGTCGACCCCAGCCCCAACGCCCTCTTCGCGCTGGAGCGCCGCGCCGCCGAGGACGGCGTGGCCGAGCGGGTCAGCGGGGTCCAGGGAGACGTCCTCGGCCTGTTCGACGTGGTGGAGCCCGGCAGCTACGACGTGGTGCTGTGCCACGGCGTCCTGGAGTACGTGGACGACCCCGCCGAAGGCGTGCGGAACGCGGTCCACGCGCTCCGTCCGTCCGGCGCCCTCAGCCTGCTGGCCGCCGGACTCGGCGGCGCGGTCCTGGCGCGGGCACTCGCCGGTCACTTCACCGAGGCCCGCCACGCGCTGACCGACCCGGCGGGCCGCTGGGGCGAGGGCGACCCGGTGCCCCGGCGCTTCAGCGCCGACCAGCTCACCGGGCTGGTCGCCGCGGCCGGCATGGAGGTGGGAGCGGTCCACGGTGTACGGGTCTTCGCCGACCTCGTACCGGGCGTCCTGGTGGACACCGAGCCGGGCGCGGTCGAGGCGCTTCTCAAGCTGGAGGCCGCCGTGGCCGAACTGCCGTCCTTCCACGCCGTCGCGACCCAACTGCACGTTCTGGGCGAGAAGCGCGCCTGATCAGCAACGCAAGCGCAGACGGAGTACGGCTCCGGGACCCCGATCCGCGCTCCGGCCCCGTATGATCGGGTGACACCATTCGGCATGACGGATCGGACGCCGGGGAATCTACGCCTCAGCAGACGAACCGACATGGCGGTCCGGACTGGTTAATGGCTACAGGGCGGGTTTCACGGGGGCGAATCCCTGCCTATCCTGGAAGGGCCGCATACCGGTCGCCCCCCGCGGCCGACGACTAGGAGGACTCCGTGCCGCTCTCGGAGCACGAGCAGCGAATGCTCGAGCAGATGGAGCGAGCGCTGTACGCCGAAGATCCCAAGTTCGCGACAGCGCTTGAGGGAAGCGGGCTGCGTACGTACACCCGACGACGGGTCTACCAGGCGGTCGCTGGCTTTCTGGTGGGTATCGCGCTCCTCATGGCCGGAATGGTCGCCCAGCAGATCTGGATCAGTGTGGTGGGGTTCCTCGTCATGCTGGGCTGCGCCGTGCTCGCGGTCACCGGGTGGCGCAAAGCGCCCAAGCCCGGGGAGCAACAGCAGACGGGGAGCGGGGCCACAGGCGAACGCCGACAGCCCAAACAGCGCCGGTCAGTGATGAACCGGATCGAACAGCGGTGGCAGCGCCGCCGTGACGAGCAGGGTCAATAAGCACTTCCGTCCCCCGGGAACATGCCGGGAACGGGCTGAATACGTAACGCCGGACACGTACGGGTGAGGGGCGGCCGCATTTCTGCGGCCGCCCCTCAGCTGTTCCCGTGGCCGACTGCTCCGGGCGGGCTGGTCAGCCCCGCTGGCGGGCGAGCCGGCGGAACCGTCCGGCCCACCGGTCGGGCCCCGCCCACTCCGCCCATCTGCGGGCGAGCGCCGCCCAGCGCTCCGAAGCCGCCCACACCACCCGGACAGCCGAGCGGGGTGCGATCACCGCGCGCAGCCGGGCCGGGCGGCCGACGGAGGCGCGCAGAGCGGCCCGAACAGCCAGGACGTCCTCGGTGAGCCCCGTGGCCGCCCGTGGCTGCGGGGCGTACAGCACCTGCTCCACCGCACCTGCCACCCGGTGTGCCGACGCCGCGGCGGTGCCGTCCAGCTCGCCCAGCCGCACGATCCGCGCCGCCGCCTTGCGCGGCGTCTGCGAATCGTCCGGCGGGATGCCGTGGTCCCAGGCCGTGTCCGTGAGTTCACGCCAGGCCGCCATCGTTCTGGCCGTGGCGCCGGCGGGCGTACGGCCCGTGGAGGAGCCCAGCCTGCGTCCGCGCGCCCGGGTCCGCCAGAGCAACGGCACCAGAGGCAGCCCCAGCACCAGCACGGCGCCGAGACTCAGGAGCAGCACCGTGCCCACCGGCATCCCCGGATCGGTGGGACCCACCGCCCCGGGGACCGCCGAGGGACCGCACTCACCCTGTCGGCGCAGCTGCTCCGGGCAGTTCTGCGAGGCGGACGGGGCGGCCGAAGGAGCCTCCGAAGCGCCCGCCGACGGCTGAGCCGGATCGTCCGCACCGCCCGTGGGGGCATCCGGCAGCGTGTACGACGGGGTGGAGCCCCGGGTGGGCGTCGGCTCGAACCGCGTCCACCCCACGCCCTCGAAGTACAGCTCGGGCCAGGCATGGGCGTCCCGCAGTCCGACGGACACCGAGCCGTTCGCCTGGAACGTCCCCGGTGTGAAGCCCACCGCGACCCGGGCCGGGATGCCCAGGGTCCGTGCCATCGCCGCCATCGTGAACGAGAAGTGGACGCAGAAGCCCTGCTTGTCCCTGAGGAACCGGCCGATCGCCGCCGTGCCCGTCCCGGAACTCACCGTCGTGTCGTAGGTGAAGCCGCCCTCCGAGGCGAACCAGTCCTGCAGGGCGACGGCCCTCTCGTACGCGTTGGCCGAGCCGTTCGTCACCTCGGCCGCGGTCCGGCGGACCACGGCCGGCAGCGAATCGGGCACCCTGGTGTACTCACGCGCCAGATCGGAGGGCGGCGGGCCCGCCGAGGCGAGCTGGTCCGCGGTCGGCCGTACCACCAGGCTGCTGACCTCGTACTTCGCGTTGCCCGTCGTCTGCCCGTCGTCGCCGACGAGGGTGCGGCCCTCGGGCTCGTACCGCCAGCGCCCGCCGATCTTCACCTCGGTCGCCGGGTAGGGGAGCGGCAGATACGTCTGCTGGTACGAGGGCGACGAGGAGAGGTTCGTCCTGATCTCCGTGACGGCGACGCCCGATCCCAGCCCGGCGGGCTGCGGGAGCCGTCCCGGCACATCCGTCAGCCGGCGGGTCGAGGGACGCCACTCGCTTCCGTTGAACTGGTCCAGGGCCAGGATGCGCAGATAGAAGTCCTCCGGGGCCCCGGAGCTGGTGCGATACGACATCACCTCCCGGTCCTCCGGCTGGTTCAGATTGTTCTGGAGCGAGACCAGCGGATTGACCGCGGAGATCGTGCCCCCGCCGCCACCCCTTCCCGCCCCTGAGCCCGAGCCGGCCAGGAGCCCGCCGTCGAGCGCGGGCAGGGCCGCCGGGACGACCAGGGCGATCCCGAGCGTCAGTGCCCCGATACGCCGGCCGGTACGGACCGAGGCGAGCGCCCGCCCGCCCGGATCCGCGATACCGGCGGCCAGACCGCCCGACGCCCTGGTCGCGCCGCCGAAGACCCGCCCCCACTGGGAGAGCCGATTGCGGCCCTCGGCCAGCAGCAACAGCAGATAGCCGGAGGCGGCCAGCAGGAACCAGAGCCAGCCCGCGCCGCCTTCGGACAGCCCGGCGGCGACCGAGTAGAGCGCGAGGAGAGGCAGCCCGGCAGGGGCCGCGCTGCGGAAGGTCACCGCGAGCGCGTCCACCGCGAGACCGATCAGCAGTACACCGCCGACCAGCAGCAGCCGGATGCCGTCCGTCGCGGGAGCCGGGATCGCGTACTTGCCGACGTCGTCGGCGCCCGCGGTGAACAGCTCACCGAGCCATCGGACGGCCTCGGGGCCGGGCAGCACGCCGAAGGACGCCTGATCCCTGGCGAACGCCACGGTCAGCAGCACCGCGGTCACCAGAAGCTGCGCGGCGACCGTCAGCGTCCTCGCCAACGGCACCCGGCGGGCCAGCGCGCCCACTCCGCTCTGGATCGCCAGCAGAAGCGCCGCCTGCAGAATCCAGCCGGCGGGGTCGACGAGCGGCAGCAGGGCGCCCGACGCCATCAGCGTCGCCGCGAACGCGCAGAGCGCCAGCCGACCACGACCGCTCATGACCATCCCCCAGAGAAACCCTTGAGTCCGCCGGTCGCGGCGGACTGTGTGTCGCCGTGCTGCTGACCGGCCTGCTGCCACAGGCGGGCGAGCCGCCTGCCGGGCGGAACGGCCACGGCCGTCCACCCCGACTCGCGCAGCAGCCGCAAGCGCGCCTCGACCGGGGCGGGCGGCGTCCCGTCCCCGCCCCGCACCCAGCCCTCGCTGTCCACGACGAACGCCACGGCGGCGCCGCTGCGCTGCCGCATCCGGCTCGCCACAGCGACCTGCTCCTCGTCGAGATCGCCGAAGAACGCGATCAGCAGCCCTTCGTTGCCGCCACGCAGCACGTCGTAGGCGCGCGACAGGCCGCCGCCGTCCGAATGGTCGACGACCGCGAGCGTGTCCATCATCAGTCCCGCGGAATCGGCGGACTCCTGGGTCGATCCGGCGAATCCGTCGGAGCCCTCGCCCGGTACCGAACTGCCGTCGTCCGTGAGCAGCCGCACGGCGAAGCCCCGCTCCAGCATGTGCACCAGCGCCGAAGCGGCTCCCGAGACGGCCCACTCGAAGGCCGAGTCCGGACCGGCTCCCTGGTACGCGATGCGCCGGGTGTCCAGCAGCACCGTGCACCTGGCCCGCTGCGGCTGCTCCTCGCGGCGCACCATGAGTTCGCCGTAGCGCGCGGTGGAGCGCCAGTGGACGCGGCGCAGGTCGTCACCGTGCCGGTAGCCGCGCGGAATCACATCGTCCTCGCCCGCCAGCGCCAGTGACCGCTGACGCCCGTCGCCGTACCCCGACGCCTCGCCGGCGAGCCGCAGGGTCGGCAGCGACTCGGTGCGGGGGATGACGGTCAGGGTGTCGTACGCACTGAACGAACGGGTCAGCTCGCACATCCCGAACGGGTCACTGAGCCGCAGTTGCAAGGGCCCCAGCGGGTAGCGCCCGCGCAGGTCCGAGCGGACCCGGTAGGACACCTCGCGCCTGCCGCCCGCCTCCACGCGGTCCAGTACGAAGCGGGGCCGCGGCCCGAGCACGTACGGAACGCGGTCCTGGAGCATGAGCAGCCCGGTGGGCAGCCGGGAGATGTTGTCCATGCGCAGATGCACCCGCGCCTCCGATCCGGCCGGTACGCGCGACGGCGACAGCCATCGGCTTCCGGTGACCCGGTAGCGGGTGCGGTAGAGCACGGTCACGCAGATCAGCGGCAGCACTGCGAGCAGCAGGCCGACCCGCAGCAGGTCGGCCTGGCCCAGCACATAGGCGCAGACCGCGGCGGCGACGCCGGCCGCGAAGAAGGAGCGGCCGCGTGTGGTCAGCCCGCTGAGGGCGGCCCGGAGGCCGCCCTTGTCGCTGTCGTCCACGGCGCCGGGCCCCCCGGCCGCCATCACAGCCGCCGTGTGCCGGGCGGCTGCTGCCCGTACACCGGGCGGCGGGGCTGATGCGGCGGCGCGGCCGGGGCCGCCCCGCCCCCGGAGGTGGGTACGGGCGTGTGCTGCAGGATCTCCAGCACCACCTGTTCGGCGGTCCTGCGGTTCAGCTGGGCCTGCGCGGTGGGCAGCAGCCGGTGGGCGAGCACCGCCACCGCGAGGGCCTGCACATCGTCCGGCAGGGCGTACTCGCGCCCGCTGAGGGCGGCCGACGCCTTCGCCGCGCGCAGCAGGTGCAGGGTCGCGCGCGGTGATGCCCCGAGTCTGAGATCCGGATGGTTACGGGTGGCGCCCACGAGCTCCACCGCGTACCGCCGGACGGAATCGGCCACGTGGACCGTACGCACCGCGTCGATCAGCTTCACGATGTCGTGGGCGTGCGCCACCGGCTGGAGGTCGTCCAGCGGCGAGACGCCTCCGTGCACGTCGAGCATCTGGAGCTCGGCCTCGGCGCTCGGATAACCGATCGACACCCGGGCCATGAAGCGGTCGCGCTGGGCCTCGGGCAGCGGGTAGGTGCCCTCCATCTCGACCGGGTTCTGGGTGGCGACCACCATGAAGGGATTGGGCAGTTCGTACGTCTGCCCGTCGATGGTGACCTGGCGTTCCTCCATCGACTCCAGCAGTGCCGACTGGGTCTTGGGCGACGCGCGGTTGATCTCGTCGCCGATCACGATCTGGGCGAAGATCGCGCCCGGTTTGAACTCGAAGTCCCGTCGCTGCTGGTCGAAGATCGACACCCCGGTGATGTCCGAGGGCAGCAGGTCGGGAGTGAACTGAATACGCCGCACCGAGCAGTCGATGGACCGCGCCAGGGCCTTGGCCAGCATCGTCTTGCCGACTCCGGGGACGTCCTCGATGAGGAGATGTCCCTCCGCGAGCAGCACGGTCAGCGAAAGCCGTACGACCTCAGGCTTGCCCTCGATCACACTCTCCACCGACCTGCGCACCTGCTCCACTGTGGTGGTCAGATCTGTGAGGCTCGCTCGATCGTCATAGGTCGTCACCCGGCCCTCCTCGGCACCTTTGTGCAGGGCCGGGGCGCATCGCTGCCCGGCCCACCCCGACATACGGACACTCCGCGGAAGGCCCGAGGAGACGTCACACCCGCATTCTTGTTGCCGTTACCGCTTCGTGTCACTCGCCTGTGGATAAGTGGGTGCGATATGTCGGGTGTTGATGCGAATTCGGTGCGCGATGACCGCTCGCGGTATCCCGGGGTGGGAGCCAGGGGCGTCAGGAAGCCGGCGGGATCTCGCGCAGCAGACCGGTGGTCACGTCGAAGACGAAGCCGCGGATGTCGTCCGTGTGCAGCAGGAACGGGGAGGTGCGCACCCGCTGCATCGACTGACGTACGTCCTGGTCGGCGTCGGAGTACGCCTCCACCGCCCAGACCGGCCGCTGTCCGACCTCGAGCTCCAGCTCGTGCCGGAAGTCCTCGGTGAGCGATTCCAGACCGCAGTTGGTGTGGTGGATGAGGATGACGCTGCGCGTGCCGAGAGCGCGCTGGCTGATCGTCAGGGAACGGATCACGTCGTCGGTGACCACGCCGCCCGCGTTGCGGATGGTGTGACAGTCGCCGAGCTCCAGACCGAGCGCGGCGTGCAGGTCGAGGCGGGCGTCCATGCACGCGACCACGGCCACGCGCAGAACCGGCCGGGCGTCCATGCCGGGGTCGCGGAACTTGTCCGCGTAGCGGGTGTTCGCTTCGATCAGCCGATCGGTGACGGTGCCGCCGGAACGGGCCGCGTCCGCGGCGGGTGCTGAGGGTTCGGCGGGGGAGTGCGCGGAAGTCGACATGGATACGACGTTAGCGTTCACGACCTGCCCCGGCGTGCTGAGGAAGGGGACAAAAAACGTCAACGTGGCTTGTTGTGAGGTAACCCACAACCCTCACTGGAGTGCACCCGGTCGAGTGAGCGTCCGCGTGCGAAGAGGCCGGTGCGACGCGCTGTCCGCTTCGTTGATCGGGAATCGATCGAATGGCAGGGTGGACTAAAGTAACGCGAAGTTACCGACACACCCCGCACATTCCTCATATTCCGTACGCCCCCGTGATGTGCGGCGTGCGTGCGGCCCGGCCCTCTCCCGCTCTCCGGTCGGTCGGCGCCCCTTCGGCGGCGCCGGTGGACCTCCCCTTCTGAGCGGGCGGGGACCAGGCCGCACGCGCAAGCCGCGCGTGAACCGAGCCTGAGAGGGCGCATGAGCCAGACCCGACACGTCCCGGTGATGCTCCAGCGATGCCTGGACCTGTTGGCCCCGGCTCTGGAGGACCCGGGCCCCCGGCCACCGGTGGTCGTCGACTGCACCCTCGGCCTCGGCGGACACAGCGAGGCGCTCCTCGCCGCCTTCCCGACGGCCCGGCTGATCGCGCTCGACCGGGACAAGGAGGCACTCAGGCTCTCCGGCGAGCGCCTCGCCCCCTACGGCGACCGCGCCACCCTGGTGCACGCCGTCTACGACGAACTGCCCGAGGTTCTCGACCGGCTGGGCGTCCCGAAGGTCCAGGGCGTCCTCTTCGACCTCGGTGTCTCCTCCATGCAGCTCGACGAGGCCGACCGGGGATTCGCGTACGCCCAGGACGCCCCCCTCGACATGCGCATGGACCAGACGACCGGGATGAGCGCCGCCGAGGTGCTCAACACCTATCCGCCCGGCGAGCTCGTACGGATTCTGCGGCAGTACGGCGAGGAGAAGCAGGCCAAGCGGATCGTCTCCGCCGTCGTGCGCGAGCGCGACAAGGAGCCCTTCACCAACAGCGCCCGGCTCGTCGAACTGATCCGGGACGCACTGCCGCAGGCCGCCAAGCGAACCGGCGGCAACCCGGCCAAGCGCACCTTCCAGGCCCTGCGCATCGAGGTCAACGGCGAACTCACCGTCCTGGAGCGGGCGATCCCGGCGGCCGTGGCCTCCCTGGCCGTCGGCGGCCGCATCGCCGTCCTCTCGTACCACTCGCTGGAGGACCGGCTGGTCAAGCAGGTCTTCGCGGCCGGCGCCGCCAACACCGCGCCCCCGGGCCTGCCCGTCGTCCCCGAGCGTTACCAGCCACGGCTGAAGCTGCTGACCCGGGGCGCGGAACTGCCCACGGAGGAGGAGGTCGCCGAGAACCGGCGCGCCGCCCCCGCCCGGCTGCGCGGCGCCGAGCGCATCCGCGAGGAAGAGCGATGAGCACCTCCGCTCCGGCCGGCCCGGCACCGGGGACGTCCGAGGCGATGCCGTGACCAAACCGGCCGAACAGTTGAAGGGGCGGGCCGCACGGCTCGCCCGGCTGATGCCGTCGGGGCCCAGCAACGCGGCCCGTACCCCCTTCGTCCTGCTGGTCGTCCTGCTGCTCGGCGGCGGCCTGATCACGCTGCTCCTGCTGAACTCCGCGCTCAACGAGGGTTCGTTCAGGCTGAGCGAGCTGAAGCGGGAGACCACGGAACTCACCGACGAGCAGCAGGCCCTCCAGCGAGACGTCGACAGCTCGTCCGAGCCGGACGCACTGGAGCGGCGCGCCAGGGAACTGGGCATGGTGCCGGGCGGCAGCCCCGCCTTCCTCGGCCCGGACGGCAAGGTGCGGGGCACGCCCGTGGAGGCCACCGCGGAGCCGGCACCCGTGGCCCCGCCGCAGCCGCTGGAAACCCCGCTCGACAGCTCGCCCACCCCCTCCGCCGACGCCTCCACGGCCACCTCGGCGGATCCCGCCGCCTCGCGGTCCGCCTCCGGATCGCCTGCCCCGGGCGCGTCGCAGGCCGCAGCACAGTCCGCCTCCACCCAGGGCTCGGGCGCCCCCGGAGCCCTGTCGCGGACCCCCGCCGAACCAGCACCCGAGCCCGCAGCAGAGACCCCGCCGGCCGCGCGGCAGCGCGCCTCGGCGCCCCCGCCCCCGACGAGCCCCGGCAGGTGACGCAGTGCCGTCCAAGGAACCGCCGCGCCGCCGCGTACCCGGCCCGGCACGCCCCCGTAACGCGGCAGGCGGCTCCGGCCGCCCCCGGCCAGGCAGTCGCCGCCCGCGCCCCTCGTCGGGGCGGCCGCGCGGCAGGGCCCCGCGGTCCCTCCGCCTCGGCAGCCCACGCCCGCGTCTGCGCCTGGTCGGTCTCGGTCTGACGGTCGTCATGCTGGCGTTCGTCGTCCGGCTCCTCCAGGTCCAGGCCGTCGACGCCAGTGCGTACGCGGCCAAGGCCGAGCAGAACCGCTACCTCGAGTACACGGTCGCCGCCGAACGCGGAGAGATCACCGACCGCAACGGGATCGCGCTCGCCACCAGCGTCGACGCGCACAACATCACCGCCGACCCCAAGATGTTCACGCCCGAGGACAGCAAGGCCCCGGACGCGCCTCAGCAGGCCGCCGCGCTCCTCGCTCCGATCCTCGGCAAGGACGTCGAGGAGCTGACGAAGAAGCTGTCGGCCCCCAAGAGCCGCTACACGCTCCTGGCGAGCAGGCAGACCCCGCAGGTCTGGAAGCAGATCAAGGACCTCAAGGCCGCCTTCGCGGAGAAGGCCCAGGAGGACAAGGCCAACGGCGGCCCCGGGGCCAACGTGCTGGCGGGCGTCCTCCAGGAGCCCACCACCAGGCGGGTCTACCCGAACGGTGATCTGGCCGCCGGGATACTGGGATTCGTCAACGGCGAGGGCAAGGGCGGCGGCGGCCTCGAATCGAAACTGAACGAGGAACTGGCCGGGCAGGACGGAAAGATCCGGTACGCCCAGTCCGGCGGCCGGCGCGTGCCCACGGCCGGAGCCAGAGAGGTCCCGGCCGTCCCCGGCGCCGACTTCGAGCTCACGATCGACCGTGACATCCAGTGGGCGGCCCAGCGGGCCATCGCCGACCAGGTCAAGAAGTCCAAGGCGGACCGCGGCTACGTGATCGTCCAGAACACGCGGACCGGCGAGGTGCTGGCCATGGCCAACGCTCCGGGCTACGACCCGAACGACCTCTCGCAGGCCAGCGCCGCCACCCTGGGCAACGCGGCGCTCCAGGACGTGTACGAGCCCGGCTCCACCAGCAAGGTCATGTCCATGGCCGCCGTGCTGGAGGAGAAGGCCGCCACGCCCGGCACCCACGTCACGGTCCCCAACCGGCTGCACCGCGGCGACCGGCTCTTCAGGGACGACGTCGACCACCCGACCTGGTACCTCACCCTCAACGGCGTACTCGCCAAGTCCAGCAACATCGGCACGATCCTGGCGACTGGTCAGCTCGGCAAGACCCAGGCCCAGGCGAACAAGGTCCTCCACTCGTATCTGCGCAAGTTCGGCATCGGCTCCGTCACCGGGCTCGGCTACCCGGGCGAGTCGCCCGGGCTCCTCGCGAAGCCGCAGGACTGGTCGACCTCGCAGCAGTACACGATCCCGTTCGGCCAGGGCCTCTCCCTGAACGCCATGCAGGCGGCATCGGTCTACTCGACGATCGCCAACGGAGGCGTCAGGATCACGCCCACCCTCGTACGCGGGACCAAGGACGCGGACGGCGGATACACCGCCGCGCCCGCCCCCGAACAGACCCGGGTGGTCAGCGAGAAGACCGCCAAGACGCTCTCGGTCATGCTCGAGTCCGTGGTCGACGACCACGAGGGCACCGGCACCAAGGCGGCGATCCCGGGATACCGGGTCGCGGGCAAGACCGGTACCGCCAACCGTGTCGACCCGGAGCGCGGCGGCTACCACGGCTACACCGCCTCCTTCGCGGGCTTCGCGCCCTCCGACGACCCGCAGGTCACCGTCTACTGCGCGATCCAGAACCCCACCAGGGGCAGCTACTTCGGCGGCCAGACCTGCGGCCCGATCTACAAGAAGGTCATGGAGTTCGCGCTCAAGACGCTCCAGACCGCACCGTCCGGCAGCAAGCCCGCCCGGCTGCCGGTGTCCTTCCAGCCCGGCGAGTGACAAGGGGCGCGCTGCGGGTCCTGGCCGGGCTCACGATCCGCAGTAGCCCCGAGGGAACCCTCAGTGACAACGATCACCCCTGATCCCGGGAACCGGAACGAGAAGTACCGCGACCCCGGCCCCTCGCTTCGCGAGAGGCCGGGTGAGCCCGGTACGCTCACCGCCGTGCCCCACCCTGATCAGTCCCAGAACACCCAGAAGGACGCGCCTGTGAGCTACCCGGGAGCGCCCCGACCGGACCGGCTCCGGCCCACTTCCCTCGGCGAGCTGGCAGCCATGCTCGGTGTCGAACCACCCGGGTCCGGCGAGGTCACCGGCATCACCCATGACTCGCGGGCCGTGCGCCCGGGCGATGTCTACGCCGCCCTGCCGGGGGCCCGGTTCCACGGAGCCGACTTCGCCGCCCAGGCCGCGGGGCTCGGCGCGGTCGCCGTCCTCACCGACCCGGCGGGCGGCGAGCGCGCCGCCGCCACCGGACTCCCGGTCCTCGTCACCGAGGACCCGAGGGGCCGGATGGGCGAAATCGCCGCAGAGATCTACGGGCGGCCTGGCGCCGCCCTGCTCCAGATCGGGATCACCGGAACGTCCGGCAAGACCACCACGGCGTACCTCGTCGAGGGCGGACTGCGCGGGGCCGGCCGTAACACCGGACTGATCGGCACCGTCGAGATGCGGATCGGTGACGAGCGCATCAAGTCCGAGCGGACCACCCCCGAGGCCACCGACCTCCAGGCGCTCTTCGCCGTCATGCGCGAACGCGGCGCGGAGGCGGTCGCCATGGAGGTCTCCAGCCACGCGCTGGTCCTCGGCCGGGTCGACGGCTGTGTCTTCGATGTCGCCGTCTTCAACAACCTCAGCCCGGAGCACATGGAGTTCCACTCCGGGATGGAGGACTACTTCCAGGCCAAGGCGCAGCTCTTCACCCCGCGCCGCAGCCGGCTGGGGGTCGTCAACTTCGACGACGAGTACGGCCGGCGGCTCATCGCCGAGGCGACCGTCCCGATCGTCTCCTTCTCCGCCGAGGGGCACCCGGACGCCGACTGGCGTGCCGAGGACGTCGAGGTCGGCCCGCAGGACAGCACCTTCCGGGTGGTGGGCCCCAAGGGCGAGCGGATCACCGCCAAGGCCCCGCTGCCCGGCCCGTTCAACGTCGCCAACAGCCTGGCCGCGATCGTCACCCTGGCCGTCGCCGGCGTCGACCCGCAGACCGCCGCCGACGGTGTCGCGGCCGTCCCGGGCGTCCCCGGCCGGCTGGAGCGCGTGGACGCCGGACAGCCGTACCTCGCCGTGGTCGACTACGCCCACAAGACGGACGCGGTCGAGTCGGTCCTGCGCTCCCTGCGCAAGGTCACCGAGGGCAGGGTCCACATCGTGCTCGGCTGCGGCGGCGACCGGGACACCACCAAACGCGTCCCGATGGGCGCCGCGGCGGCCCGCCTCGCCGACACCGCCGTACTGACCTCCGACAACCCCCGCTCCGAAGACCCCCTGGCCATCCTCGCCGCGATGCTCTCGGGCGCCGCCGAGGTCCCCGTCCACGAGCGCGGCGACGTCCTCGTCGACGCCGACCGGGCCGCGGCCATCGCCGCCGCCGTCGCCCGCGCCGAACCGGGCGACACCGTCCTCGTCGCGGGCAAGGGACACGAGCAGGGCCAGGACATCCACGGAGTGGTACGCCCCTTCGACGACCGCAAGGTCCTGCGTGCCGCCATCGCGCGCTCCATGGGCCGCGAGAGCACCGAGGACGCCTCCGAGGGCACCGCGGACCGCGCCCACACCCACGAGAACAACAGTCAGGGATGACCAAGTGATCACCCTTTCCCTCACCGAGATCGCCGAAATCGTCGGCGGGCAGTCGCACGACATACCCGATCCGGCAGTCACCGTCGACGGGCCCGTGGTCATCGACTCCCGGGAGGTGGAGCGAGGCAGCCTGTTCGTCGCCCTGCCGGGCGAGCGGGTCGACGGCCACGACTACGCGCAGCGCGCCGTCGAGGCGGGCGCGGCAGCGGTGCTGGCCGCCCGTCCCGTCGGTGTTCCGGCGATCGTCGTCGACGATGTCGAGGCGGCACTCGGCGCTCTCGCCCGAGCCGTCGTCGGGCGCCTCGGAGCCACCCTCGTCGCGCTCACCGGCTCGGCGGGCAAGACCTCCACCAAGGACCTGATCGCCCAGCTCCTGGAGCGCAAGGCCCCCACCGTCTGGACACCGGGCTCCTTCAACAACGAGCTGGGTCTGCCGCTCACCGCGCTGCGCGCCACCGACGAGACCCGGCACCTCGTCCTCGAAATGGGCGCCCGCGGCATCGGCCACATCCGCTATCTGACCGGCCTCACGCCCCCGAGGATCGGCCTGGTCCTCAACGTGGGCTCCGCGCACATCGGCGAGTTCGGCAGCCGCGAGGCGATCGCCGAGGCCAAGGGCGAACTCGTGGAGGCGCTCCCGGCCGCGGCGGACGGCGGCGTCGCCGTCCTCAACGCCGACGACCACCTCGTGCGGGCCATGGCCGCCCGCACAAAAGCCCGGGTCCTGCTCTTCGGAGAGGCCGCGGATGCGGACGTACGGGGAGAGAACGTCCGGCTCACCGAGGACGGGCGCCCCGCTTTCGAGCTCCACACACCCACCGGGTGCAGCGACGTGACCTTGCGCCTGTACGGTGAGCACCACGTGTCGAACGCGCTCGCCGCGGCCGCCGTCGCCCATGAGTTGGGCATGTCCGTGACTGAGATCGCCGTGGCGCTCTCCGAGGCGGGCACCCTCTCCCGCTGGCGCATGGAGGTCACCGAGCGTCCGGACGGTGTGACGGTCGTCAATGACGCCTACAACGCGAACCCCGAATCCATGAAAGCCGCACTCCGTGCGCTGGCTGCCATGGGCAAAGCCTCACGGGCCGGAGGGGGACGCACGTGGGCGGTGCTCGGTCAGATGGCCGAGCTCGGTGACGCGTCGCTCGCCGAGCACGACGCTGTCGGACGGCTCGCCGTCCGGCTCAACGTCAGCAAGCTCGTCGCTGTCGGAGGAAGAGAAGCCTCCTGGCTGCAACTGGGCGCATATAACGAGGGTTCGTGGGGTGAGGAGTCGGTGCACGTGTCCGACGCACAGGCGGCCGTCGACCTGTTGCGCAGTGAACTGCGCCCGGGAGACGTCGTGCTGGTGAAGGCGTCCCGGTCGGTCGGCCTGGAGAAGGTCGCTCTGGCACTGCTGGAGAACTCGGCCGAGGGCGAGGTCGCCGTCCGATGAGGCAGATCCTCTTCGCGGGGGCCATCGGGCTCTTCCTGACCCTGGTCGGTACCCCGCTGCTGATCAAACTCCTGGCCCGCAAGGGCTACGGGCAGTTCATCCGGGACGATGGCCCGCGCACCCACGGCAGCAAGCAGGGCACGCCCACCATGGGTGGTATCGCCTTCATCCTGGCGACGATCATCGCGTACGTCCTGGCCAAGGTGATCACCGGCGAGGAGATGCGTTTCTCCGGTGTCCTGGTGCTCTTCCTGATGGCGGGCATGGGCCTGGTCGGCTTCCTCGACGACTACATCAAGATCGTCAAGCAGCGTTCGCTCGGTCTGCGGGCCAAGGCGAAGATGGCCGGCCAGCTGATCGTCGGCATCGCCTTCGCGGTGCTCTCGCTCCAGTTCGCCGACATCCGCGGCAACACCCCGGCCTCCACCCGGCTGTCGTTCGTCGAGGACTTCGGCTGGTCCATCGGGCCGGTGCTCTTCTGCGTCTGGGCGCTGTTCATGATTCTCGCCATGTCCAACGGCGTGAACCTGACGGACGGTCTGGACGGCCTGGCCACCGGCGCGTCGGTGATGGTCTTCGGCGCGTACACCTTCATCGGGCTGTGGCAGTTCCAGGAGTCCTGCGCCAACGCGGACACCCTGACCAACCCCAGTGCCTGTTTCGAAGTGCGTGACCCACTCGACCTGGCGGTCGTCGCCTCCGCACTGATGGGCGCCTGCTTCGGCTTCCTGTGGTGGAACACCTCGCCCGCCAAGATCTTCATGGGCGACACCGGTTCGCTCGCCCTCGGCGGAGCCCTCGCGGGTCTGGCGATCTGCTCCCGTACGGAGTTTCTGCTCGCCCTCCTCGGCGGCCTCTTCGTGATGATCACCATGTCCGTGGTCATCCAGGTCGGCTCGTTCAAGATGACCGGCAAGCGCGTCTTCCGGATGGCCCCGCTCCAGCACCACTTCGAACTCAAGGGGTGGTCCGAAGTCCTTGTGGTGGTCCGGTTCTGGATCATCCAGGGCATGTGCGTGATCGTCGGCCTCGGCCTCTTCTACGCGGGATGGGCAGCCAAGAAGTGAGCAACGTGGACTGGCAGGGCAAGCACGTCACGGTCGCCGGGCTCGGCGTCAGCGGTATCCCCGCGGCGCGCGTCCTGCACGGGCTCGGGGCACTGGTCACCGTCGTCAACGACGGCGACGACGAGCGCTCCCGCACCCAGGCCGCCGAGCTGGAGGCGCTCGGTATCACCGTGCGCCTCGGCGACGGGGCGACCCTGCCCCCGTCCACGGAGCTGATCGTCACGGCCCCGGGCTGGAAGCCCGACAAGCCGCTCTTCCTCGCGGCCGCCGAGGCGGACGTCCCCGTATGGGGCGACGTCGAACTCGCCTGGCGGCTGCGGGGGCTCGACGGCAGGGAACCCGCCCCCTGGCTCGCGGTCACCGGAACCAACGGCAAGACCACGACCGTACGGATGCTGGCCTCGATCCTCGAAGCGGCGGGGCTGCGCACGGCCGCGGTCGGCAACATCGGCGTCTCCCTCCTGGACGCGGTCCTGGACGAGAAGCCCTACGACGTCCTGGCCGTCGAACTCTCCAGCTACCAGCTGCACTGGGCGCCCTCCGTGCGCGCCCACTCCGCGGCCGTCCTCAACCTGGCCCCGGACCACATCGACTGGCACGGCTCCATGGAGGCGTACGTCGCCGACAAGGGCCGTGTCTACGAGGGCAACAGCGTCGCCTGCGTGTACAACGTGGCCGACCGGGCGACCGAGGACCTGGTGCGCGAGGCGGACGTCGAAGAGGGCTGCCGCGCCATCGGTTTCACCCTCGCCACCCCCGGCCCCTCGCAGCTCGGCGTGGTCGACGGCATCCTCGTCGACCGGGCCTTCGTGGCCAACCGGCAGAAGCAGGCCCAGGAACTCGCCGAGGTCGGCGACGTCGACCCGCCGGCCCCGCACAACATCGCCAACGCCCTCGCGGCGGCGGCCCTGGCCCGCGCCTTCGGCGTCGAGCCCGCGGCGGTACGCGACGGCCTGCGGGCCTTCCGTCCCGACCCCCACCGCATCGAGCACGTCGCGGACGTCGCGTCGGTGACGTACATCGACGACTCCAAGGCCACCAACACCCACGCCGCCGAGGCGTCCCTCGCGGCCTACGACCCGATCGTCTGGATCGCAGGCGGCCTCGCCAAGGGCGCCACCTTCGACGACCTGGTGAGCGGGGCGGCGAAGCGGCTGCGCGGTGTCGTGCTGATGGGCGCCGACCGGGAACTGATCCGCGAAGCCCTGGCGCGACACGCGCCCGAGGTACCGGTGGTCGACCTGGCCCGGACCGACACTGGGGCGATGTCCGAGGCGGTCAGGGAAGCGGCGGGGCTCGCCCGGCCGGGCGACACCGTACTGCTGGCTCCGGCCTGTGCCTCGATGGACATGTTCGTCAACTACAACAAGCGGGGCGAGGCGTTCGCGGACGCGGTCCGCGCACTCGCGGCCGAGAGCGTCTGACGGGCCGGCCTCCGCGCCGTACTGTCCGGGGAACCGGGACACCGGTGACCGGGCCGCCGCCCCGGCCCCGGCGACAGCCCCGGGCACGAGCAGTGGAGGGGACAGCGACAATGCCGGCCGAAGAGAGTTCCGCGCGCAGCCGGGACCGCTCACGAGCGACCGCACCGGCCCGCCGGGCACTCACCCCGGGCCTCCTGGCCCTCTCCGCCCCCGCAGGCCCCCCGCTCCCCGCGGGCCTCGCCCTGCGGGGGCGGCTGGTCACCGGCTCCCGGCGGCCGGCGGCGCCCCGGGGCGGCCGGGCCGCCGGCAGCCCCCGTCCGCCCCGCGCGGGCGGTGTGCGGCGGCTCTACGAGCAGGCACGCCGGGCCTGGGACCGCCCTCTGACCGCCTACTACCTCATCCTCGGCTCCAGCCTGCTCATCACCGTGCTCGGCCTGGTGATGGTCTACTCCGCCTCGATGATCAAGGCGCTGGACTTCGACAAGCCCGCCACCTACTTCTTCCGCAAGCAGTTCCTCGCCGCCGCCATCGGGGCCGGACTGATGCTGATCGCCTCGAAGATGCCCGTGAAACTCCACCGGGCACTCGCCTACCCCCTGCTCATGATCACGGTCTTCCTGATGGTGCTCGTCCAGGTGCCGGGGATAGGGATGTCGGCGGGCGGCAACCAGAACTGGATCTACCTGGGCGGCCCCTTCCAGCTCCAGCCCAGTGAGTTCGGCAAGCTCGCCCTGATCCTGTGGGGCGCCGACCTGCTGGCCCGCAAACAGGACAAGCGGCTGCTGACCCAGTGGAAGCACATGCTCGTGCCGCTCGTCCCGGTCGCGTTCATGCTGCTCGGGCTGATCATGCTCGGCGGCGACATGGGAACCGCGATGATCCTCACCGCGATCCTGTTCGGCCTGCTCTGGCTGGCGGGCGCACCCACCAGGCTGTTCGTCGGGGTTCTCGCCGTCGCGGCCGCCATCGGTCTGCTGCTCATCAAGACCAGCCCGAACCGGATGGCCCGCCTCGACTGCATGGGTGCCAGCGAGCCGGGCCCCGGCGGCTCGTGCTGGCAGGCCGTACACGGAATCTACGCTCTGGCGTCCGGTGGATGGTTCGGTTCCGGGCTGGGTGCGAGTGTGGAAAAATGGGGTCAACTGCCTGAACCACACACCGACTTCATCTTCGCCATCACCGGGGAGGAACTGGGGCTGGCGGGGACGCTGTCGGTACTCGCCCTCTTCGCGGCTCTAGGCTATGCGGGTATCCGCGTGGCCGGACGCACGGAGGACCCCTTCGTGAGGTACGCCGCGGGAGGCGTGACCACCTGGATCACGGCCCAGGCCGTGATCAACATCGGTGCGGTGCTCGGCCTGTTGCCGATCGCCGGTGTCCCGCTCCCGCTGTTCTCTTACGGGGGGTCGGCCCTGCTGCCGACGATGTTCGCTGTCGGGCTGATGATCGCCTTCGCGCGAGAGGATCCCGCGGCGAAAGCGGCCCTGGCCATGCGGAGGCCCGGGGTGAGATGGAAGACGATGAGACGGCGCGTCAAGAAGCGTCCGTCCGGAGAGCGGTGAATTTCGGTGCATGTCGTACTCGCCGGTGGGGGGACCGCCGGCCACATCGAGCCCGCGCTTGCCCTCGCAGATGCCCTGCGCAGGCAGGACCCGACCGTGGGCATCACTGCCCTCGGCACGGAACGCGGACTCGAGACCAGGCTCGTACCCGAGCGGGGGTACGAACTGGCGCTGATCCCGGCTGTGCCGCTGCCCCGTAAGCCCACCCCCGAACTGATCACCGTCCCGGGACGGCTGCGCGGCACGATCAAGGCCGCCGAACAGATCCTGGAGCGCACCAAGGCGGACTGCGTCGTCGGCTTCGGCGGCTACGTGGCGCTGCCCGGCTACCTCGCCGCCAAGCGCGCCGGGGTCCCGATCGTCGTCCACGAGGCCAACGCACGCCCCGGCCTGGCCAACAAGATCGGTTCGCGGTACGCGCACGGGGTCGCCGTCTCCACTCCGGACAGCAAGCTCCGCGGTGCCCGCTACATCGGCATCCCGCTGCGCCGCACCATCGCCACCCTCGACAGGGCCCGGGTCCGTCCGGAGGCGCGAGCCGCCTTCGGCCTCGACCCCAACCTGCCGACGCTCCTGGTCTCCGGCGGCTCCCAGGGCGCCCGCCACCTCAACGAGGTGGTCCAGCGGGTCGCGCCCCTGCTCCAGCGCTCCGGAATCCAGATCCTCCATGTGGTCGGCCCGAAGAACGAATTGCCGCGTATCGACAACATGCCCGGGATGCCGCCCTACATCCCGGTACCGTACGTGGACCGGATGGACCTCGCGTACGCCGCGGCCGACATGATGCTCTGCCGCGCCGGCGCGATGACCGTCGCCGAACTCTCCGCCGTCGGGCTCCCCGCCGCCTACGTCCCGTTGCCGATCGGCAACGGCGAACAGCGGCTCAACGCCCAGCCGGTGGTCAACGCGGGCGGCGGTCTCCTGGTGGACGACGCGGCGCTCACCCCCGAGTGGGTGCAGGGCCACGTCCTCCCGGTGCTGTCGGACCCGCACCGGCTGTACGAGATGTCCCGCGCCGCCGCCGAGTTCGGACGGCGCGACGCCGACGACCTGCTCGTCGGCATGGTGTACGAGGCGATTGCCGCACGCCGTCAGGCGTGAGGCGGTGCAGGGCCCGGGGCGTGCGCCCCGGGCCCGGCTAAGGAGCGAGCGTGGCCGGACCGACGACCGCCCAGCGCGGCGCAGGGCAGCGGGCGGACACCCCCGCCCGCCCGCCGCACATCGGCCCCGAGAGGCGCCGGATCGGCCGCCGGACGCTGCTGATCCTGATCGCGGTGGTCGTGGCCCTGCTCACCGCGGGCGGAATCTGGGTGCTCTACGGCTCGTCCTGGCTACGGGCCGAGCAGGTACGGATCACCGGTGTCGACGTGCTGACCGAGGCCGAGGTAGAGGACGTCGCCGCGGTCCCGATCGGGGCTCCGCTGATTTCCGTTGACACCGACGCGATGGCGAACAGGTTGCGCCAGAAGTTGCCTCGTATCGATTCGGTGGATGTCGTACGGTCATGGCCGCACGGCATCGGACTTAAAGTGACCGAACGGAAGCCGGTTCTGCTGGTGAAAAAGGGCGCAAAGTTCATCGAAGTGGACGCGAAAGGCGTTCGCTTCGCCACGGTGGACAAAGCGCCCCCGGGCGTACCGCTGCTGGAATTGACACCTGATCAGTCCGCGAGTCTGCGCCGCTTCGGCAGTGACCGGCTGGTGCGGGAAGCGGTCCGGGTCGCGGGTGGGCTCCCGGGTGGCGTCGCCAAGGACACCCGGGCCGTACGGGTCACCTCGTTCGACTCGATCTCCCTGGAACTCTCCAGGGGGCGCACGGTGAACTGGGGCAGCAGCGAGGAGGGCCCGTTGAAGGCGAGGGTCCTCACCGCTCTCATGAAAGCCGCTCCCAAAGCGGGGCACTTCGACGTGAGTGCGCCCATCGCCCCCGCCGTTTCGGATAGTTGACGCACGTTTGGCCTGGCCAGCACCCTGGTTGGTCAGCGCTACGGGTGATCACATAGGGTGAAAAGAAAAACGGGAGGTTCGGCGTGTTCGTTGAACGTGCGCCACTTGTCGACTTAGTGTCCTGTTCGGAAGAGTCCAAGAAGCAGACACACTGGTAACCCTAAACTTCAACGTTAGGGTTCGGGTCGGCGTTCGGACCGTCCCAATCGGCATCCGTCGTCGCGGCGGAATCACCGCAACGCGACGACACGTAACTCGAGGCGAGAGGCCTTCGACGTGGCAGCACCGCAGAACTACCTCGCAGTCATCAAGGTCATCGGTGTCGGCGGCGGTGGTGTCAATGCCATCAACCGAATGATCGAGGTCGGTCTCAAGGGCGTCGAGTTCATCGCGATCAACACTGATGCGCAAGCCCTGTTGATGAGCGACGCCGACGTCAAACTGGACGTCGGCCGTGAACTCACCCGTGGCCTCGGAGCCGGGGCAAACCCGGCCGTCGGTCGCAAGGCGGCAGAGGACCACCGTGAAGAGATCGAGGAGGTCCTCAAGGGGGCCGACATGGTCTTCGTCACCGCAGGAGAAGGCGGTGGCACCGGCACCGGCGGCGCACCCGTCGTCGCCAACATCGCGCGTTCGCTGGGCGCCCTGACGATCGGCGTGGTCACCCGCCCGTTCACGTTCGAGGGCCGGCGACGCGCGAACCAGGCGGAGGACGGCATCGCCGAACTCCGCGAAGAGGTCGACACCCTCATCGTCATTCCCAACGACCGACTGCTGTCCATCTCGGACCGCCAGGTCAGCGTGCTCGACGCGTTCAAGTCGGCCGACCAGGTGCTGCTCTCGGGTGTGCAGGGCATCACCGACCTCATCACGACCCCGGGTCTGATCAACCTCGACTTCGCCGACGTCAAGTCGGTCATGTCCGAGGCCGGATCGGCGCTCATGGGTATCGGATCGGCCCGCGGCGACGACCGCGCGGTGGCCGCCGCGGAGATGGCGATCTCCTCGCCGCTCCTGGAGGCGTCCATCGACGGCGCCCGGGGTGTCCTGCTCTCCATCTCCGGCGGCAGCGACCTCGGTCTCTTCGAGATCAACGAAGCGGCGCAGCTGGTGAGCGAGGCGGCCCACCCGGAGGCGAACATCATCTTCGGCGCCGTCATCGACGACGCGCTGGGCGACGAGGTCAGGGTCACCGTGATCGCCGCCGGGTTCGACGGCGGACAGCCGCCGGCCCGTCGCGAGAACGTCCTGAGCGCCGGTTCCACCAAGCGCGAGGAGCCGGCCACGCCGGTCCGGGCCGCCGAGCCCGCCCGTCAGTCGGGCGGACTGGGTTCCGTGCCCACGCGCGAGGAGGCCCCGGCGCAGGCCGAGTCCGTACCGGTGGTGAACGAGAACCCGCTTCCGCCGGTCTCGCCGCCGCACGTCCCGCCGGCCCGTCCCTACCAGGACACCCAGGCCGAAGAGCTGGACGTTCCGGACTTCTTGAAGTGATAGGTCCGCACGACGCGGTGCCCGCGGTGTCATCGGCGGGAAGCGGCGCCCATTTCGCCTTCACCGACAGGTGGGGCGGGGTGAGCGCCGCTCCGTACGAGGAGCTCAATCTCGGTGGCGCGGTCGGGGACGACCCCGCCGCCGTGCGCGCCAACCGCGGGCGCGCGGCCCGCACCCTCGGTCTCGACCCGGCGCGGGTCGTCTGGATGAACCAGGTGCACGGGCGTGACGTGGCCGTGGTCGACGGACCCTGGGGCGACGCCCCGGACATCCCGGCCGTGGACGCGGTGGTGACGGCCAGGCGCGGACTCGCACTCGCCGTCCTCACCGCCGACTGCACGCCGGTTCTGCTCGCGGACCCGGTCGCGGGAGTCGTGGCCGCGGCACACGCGGGCCGCCCGGGTCTGGTCGCCGGAGTCGTACCGGCGGCCGTCGAGGCCATGATCGCTCTCGGTGCCGAGCCTTCCCGGATCAGCGCGCACACCGGACCGGCCGTCTGCGGACGGTGTTACGAGGTTCCGGCGCCGATGCGGGCCGAGGTCGCCGAGGCCGTCCCGGCCTCGTGGTCCGAGACGAGCTGGGGGACCCCGGCCGTGGACGTCACCGCCGGAGTCCACGCCCAGCTCGACGGTCTCGGTGTGAGTGACCGGCACCGTTCCCCGTTCTGCACCCTGGAATCGGGCGACCACTTCTCGTACCGCCGCGACCGCACCACCGGGCGGCTCGCCGGATATGTCTGGTTGGACTGATAGGGCATGACGGACCGTAGAGCTCAACTCGCAGCAAATCTGGCACAGGTGGAGGCGCGCATCGCTTCCGCCTGTGCCACGGCCGGTCGCAAGCGGGAGGAGGTGACCCTCATCGTGGTCACCAAGACCTACCCCGCGAGCGATGTGCGGATCTTGCACGGACTCGGTGTACGGCATGTCGCCGAGAATCGTGACCAGGACGCGGCCCCGAAAGCAGCCGCTTGTGCGGATCTGTCGCTCACATGGCACTTTGTCGGGCAATTGCAGACGAACAAGGTTCGTTCGGTGGCGAGTTATGCCGATGTGGTGCAGTCGGTGGACCGGACCAAGCTGGTGGCGTCTCTCTCGGCGGCGGCCGTGCGCGGTGAGCGCGAACTCGGATGTCTCATCCAGGTCGCGCTCGACGCCGGAAGCGGCGAGCGCGGTGACCGGGGCGGCGTCGCGCCGGACGGGATCGAGGAGTTGGCCGCCGCGGTGGGCGGGGCTCCCGGGCTCAGGCTCGACGGACTGATGACCGTCGCTCCGCTGGCCGGTCCGTACGCGGGCCGGCAACGGGCGGCGTTCGATCGGCTGATGGAAATCTCATCCCGCCTGCGCGCGGACCATCCGGCTGCGAACATGGTCTCCGCGGGGATGAGTTCGGATCTCGAGGATGCGGTAGCGGCCGGAGCGACACATGTACGCGTCGGTACGGCGGTACTCGGAGTCCGACCCGGCCTCGGGTAACGTCGCGAAGCAAGTCGGACCACAGCAGAAAATATGGTCATTTCCGCCCAAGGCGGTCAGGCCACAGTGGATCGCGGGCACTTGGTGACGAATGCCGATCCACCACAGAGCGGAGGACTCAGAGCATGGCCGGCGCGATGCGCAAGATGGCGGTCTACCTCGGCCTCGTGGAGGACGATGGGTACGACGGTCCGGGGTTCGACCCCGACGATGAATTCGAACCCGAGCCGGAGCCCGAGAGGGACCGGCGGCGGCATCAGCCCGCGCATCAGGTGGAGCGGGAACGCGAGCGCGAACGGGACGAACCGGTACGAGTGGTGCAGCCGCCCGCGCAGCGCGAGCCGGTTCAGCTCCCCGCGGAAAGCGGACGACCCGCCCGAATCGCACCCGTGGCATCCATCACACCTGAACGCCCGAACATGGAGAAGAACGCACCTGTGATCATGCCCAAGGTTGTGTCCGAGCGGGAGCCGTACCGCATCACGACGCTGCACCCCCGGACGTACAACGAGGCCCGTACCATCGGGGAACACTTCCGTGAGGGCACTCCGGTGATCATGAATCTCACGGAGATGGACGACACGGACGCGAAGCGACTTGTCGACTTTGCCGCGGGACTCGTCTTCGGTCTCCATGGCAGCATTGAACGCGTGACGCAGAAGGTGTTCCTGTTGTCGCCTGCTAACGTCGATGTCACGGCGGAGGACAAGGCCCGGATCGCAGAGGGCGGATTCTTCAACCAGAGCTGAGAACACGACACCGGGAACGACCCGGCCGAGAGGCCGGAGCTACGAGAGCCAGGGGAGAGGGAAGCGCGGGTTATGGGCGTCGCACTGGATGTGGTCTATATCGCGCTGATGTGTTTCCTCATCGTGCTGATCTTCCGGCTGGTCATGGACTACGTCTTCCAGTTCGCACGTTCATGGCAGCCGGGCAAGGCGATGGTGGTCGTACTGGAGACCACCTACACAGTCACCGATCCACCGCTCAAGCTTCTGCGGCGGTTCATCCCGCCGCTGCGTCTCGGGGGCGTGGCACTCGACCTGTCCTTCTTCGTTCTGATGATCATCGTTTACATCCTGATCAGCGTTGTGATCAGGCTGTGAGCGATACGGTCTTGCCGACTGCCGACGACTACGTAGAGGTGAAGAAGAGATGCCGCTGACCCCCGAGGACGTGCGGAACAAGCAGTTCACGACCGTCCGCCTCCGAGAAGGCTATGACGAGGACGAGGTCGATGCCTTCCTCGACGAGGTCGAATCCGAGCTGACGCGCTTGCTCCGTGAGAACGAGGACCTGCGCGCCAAGCTGGCCGCCGCCACGCGTGCTGCCGCGCAGAACCAGCAGCAGCAGGGCATGCGTAAGCCGGAGCCGCAGGATCGTCCCGGCGCGCCCGTTCCCGCCGCCATATCCGGTCCGCCGGTGCAGCAGCAGCAGCCCCCGCAGATGGGTCCGCCCCAGCTGCCCGGTGGCGCTCCTCAGCTGCCCGCCGGTCCCAGCGGCCATGGCCCCCAGGGTGGCCACGGCCCCGGTCCGCAGGGCCCGCACGGTCCCGGCCCGATGCAGGGCGGCCCCATGGGTGGTCCCATGGGCGGCCACAACCCGCAGCAGCAGCAGATGCAGCAGATGCAGCAGATGCAGCAGCCGCAGCAGATGCAGCAGCAGGGTCCCGGTGGCGACAGCGCCGCGCGTGTCCTCTCGCTCGCGCAGCAGACCGCCGACCAGGCGATCGCGGAGGCCCGTTCCGAGGCCAACAAGATCGTCGGCGAGGCGCGCAGCCGTGCCGAGGGTCTGGAGCGCGACGCGCGAGCCAAGGCGGACGCCCTGGAGCGGGACGCGCAGGAGAAGCACCGCGTGGCGATGGGCTCGCTGGAGTCGGCCCGCGCGACGCTTGAGCGCAAGGTCGAGGACCTGCGCGGCTTCGAGCGCGAGTACCGCACCCGGCTGAAGTCCTACCTGGAGAGCCAGCTGCGTCAGCTGGAGACCCAGGCCGACGACTCGCTGGCCCCGCCGCGGACCCCCGCGACCGCTTCCCTGCCGCCGTCGGCCTCGCTGGCTCCGGCCGGTGCGGGTGCGATGGGTCACGGCATGGGTGGCAACCACGGTGGTCACGGCAACCAGCAGATGGGCGGCAACCCGTCCATGGGCGGGCCCTCGTACGGCGGCCAGCAGCAGATGTCGCCCGCGATGACGCAGCCGATGGCGCCGGTGCGGCCGCAGGCGCCGCAGCCGATGCAGCAGGCACCGTCGCCGATGCGTGGGTTCCTGATCGACGAGGACGACAACTGAGCGGTTCGCGCTCGCTGAGCGCGTAGCCGTCGGCAGGCTGAAGGGCCGGGCCCCGGGATTTCCCGGGGCCCGGCCCTTTGCCGTGGGCGGGGCGCCCTGCGGCGGCCTGTTTCCCTGCCCGCCCCTTCCCGAACCTGGCGCTCCGCCCCGGCCCCCGCGCCTTCAAACGCCGGCGGGGCTGGATATGGCCGGCCAGGGGGCAAACCGAAGGCCCGGCCGGAGTGTGTCCGGCCGGGCCTCTGGGTGGTGTGGGTTACTGCTGCTTGCGCAGGCGGAACGTGAGGGACAGGCCCTCGTCCTCGAACGGGGTGCCGTACGTGTCGTCGGCCTCGCCCTCCGCGTAGTCCAGGGCCAGCACCTCGTCAGCGATCAGCGGCGTGTGCTCGGTCAGGGCCTCGACCGTGGCCGGGGACGTGGACGTCCAGCGGACCGAGATCCGGTCGGCCACGTCCAGGCCGCTGTTCTTGCGGGCCTCCTGGATCAGGCGGATCGCGTCACGGGCCAGGCCCGCGCGGCGGAGTTCGGGAGTGATCTCCAGGTCGAGGGCGACCGTCGCGCCCGAGTCGGAGGCCACGGACCAGCCCTCTCGCGGGGTCTCCGTGATGATGACCTCGTCGGGGGAGAGGATGACCGTCTCGCCGTCCACCTCGACCGACGCGGTGCCCTCGCGCAGAGCCAGCGAGAGCGCGGCGGCGTCCGTGTCCGCGACGGCCTTCGCCACCGCCTGGACGCCCTTGCCGAACCGCTTGCCCAGCGCGCGGAAGTTCGCCTTCGCCGTCGTGTCGACCAGCGAGCCGCCGACCTCCGAGAGCGAGGCCAGGGAGGAGACGTTCAGCTCCTCCGTGATCTGGGCCCGCAGTTCGGGGGAGAGGGCCTCGAAGCCCGAGGCCGCGACCAGCGCCCTGGACAGCGGCTGCCGGGTCTTGACGCCCGACTCGGCTCGCGTCGCGCGGCCGAGCTCGACCAGGCGGCGCACCAGCGCCATCTGCGTGGACAGCTCCGGGTCGATGGAGGAGAGATCGGCCTTCGGCCACGAGGACAGGTGGACCGACTCGGGCGCGTCCGGGGTGACCGGGACGACCAGGTCCTGCCAGACCCGCTCGGTGATGAACGGGGTCAGCGGGGCCATCAGCCGCGTCACCGTCTCGATGACCTCGTGCAGGGTGCGCAGCGCGGCCTTGTCGCCCTGCCAGAAGCGGCGGCGGGAGCGGCGCACGTACCAGTTGGACAGGTCGTCCACGAACGCGGAGAGCAGCTTGCCGGCGCGCTGGGTGTCGTAGCTCTCCAGGGCCTGCGTCATCTGGTCGACGAGGGCGTGGAGTTCGCTGAGCAGCCAGCGGTCCAGGACCGTGCGGTCCGCCGGGGCCGGGTCGGCCCCGGACGGGGCCCAGTCGGACGTGCGGGCGTACAGGGCCTGGAAGGCGACCGTGTTCCAGTAGGTGAGGAGCGTCTTGCGGACGACCTCCTGGATCGTGCCGTGGCCGACCCGTCGAGCCGCCCACGGCGAGCCGCCCGCCGCCATGAACCACCGCACGGCGTCCGCGCCGTGCTGGTCCATGAGCGGGATCGGCTGGAGGATGTTCCCCAGGTGCTTGGACATCTTGCGGCCGTCCTCGGCGAGGATGTGGCCCAGGCAGACCACGTTCTCGTACGAGGACTTGTCGAAGACGAGCGTGCCGACCGCCATCAGCGTGTAGAACCAGCCGCGTGTCTGGTCGATGGCCTCCGAGATGAACTGCGCCGGGTAGCGGCTCTCGAAGAGCTCCTTGTTCTGGTACGGGTAGCCCCACTGCGCGAACGGCATCGAACCCGAGTCGTACCAGGCGTCGATGACCTCCGGGACGCGGTAGGCCTCCAGCTGGCAGTTCTCGTGGGTGCAGGTGAACGTGATCTCGTCGATGAACGGGCGGTGCGGGTCCAGAGCGGACTGGTCGGCGCCGGTGAGCTCGGTGAGTTCCGCGCGCGAGCCGACGCAGGTGAGGTGGTCGTCCTCGCAGCGCCAGATGGGCAGCGGGGTGCCCCAGTAGCGGTTGCGGGACAGCGCCCAGTCGACGTTGTTGTTCAGCCAGTCACCGAAACGGCCGTTCTTGACCGAGTCCGGGAACCAGTTGGTCTTCTCGTTCTCCTGGAGCAGCCGGTCCTTGATGGCCGTCGTGCGGATGTACCAGGACGGCTGCGCGTAGTACAGCAGCGCGGTGTGGCAGCGCCAGCAGTGCGGATAGCTGTGCTCGTACGGGACATGGCGGAAGAGCTTGCCGCGGGCGTCCAGATCGGCGGTGAGCGCCTCGTCGGCCTTCTTGAAGAAGACGCCGCCGACCAGCGGCAGGTCCTCCTCGAAGGTGCCGTCGGGGCGGACCGGGTTGACGACCGGCAGGCCGTAGGAGCGGCAGACGACGAGGTCGTCGGCGCCGAAGGCGGGGGACTGGTGGACCAGACCCGTACCGTCCTCGGTCGTGACGTACTCGGCGTTGACGACGTAGTGCGCGGGGGCGGGGAAGTCGACGAGCGCGAACGGGCGCTCGTACGTCCAGCGCTCCATCTCGCGGCCCGTGAAGGTCTGGCCGGTGGTCTCCCAGCCCTCGCCGAGCGCCTTCTCCAGCAGCGGCTCCGCGACGACGAGCTTCTCCTCGCCGTTCGTCGCGACGACGTAACGGACGTCGGGGTGCGCGGCGACGGCGGTGTTGGAGACCAGCGTCCAGGGGGTGGTCGTCCAGACGAGGAGGGAGGCTTCGCCGGCCAGCGGGCCGCTCGTCAGCGGGAAGCGGACGAAGACGGAGGGGTCGACGACCGTCTCGTAGCCCTGGGCCAGCTCGTGGTCGGAGAGTCCGGTGCCGCAGCGGGGGCACCAGGGGGCCACCCGGTGGTCCTGGACCAGGAGGTCCTTGTTGAAGATCTCCTTGAGCGACCACCACACGGAGTCGACGTACTGCGGGTCCATCGTGCGGTACGCGTCGTCGAGGTCGACCCAGTAGCCCATGCGGGTCGTGAGCTCGGCGAAGGCGTCGGTGTGGCGGGTCACGGACTCACGGCACTTGGCGTTGAACTCGGCGATGCCGTACGCCTCGATGTCCTTCTTGCCGTTGAAGCCCAGCTCCTTCTCGACCGCGAGCTCGACCGGCAGGCCGTGGCAGTCCCAGCCGGCCTTCCGGCCGACGTGGTAGCCCTGCATGGTGCGGAAGCGCGGGAAGACGTCCTTGAAGACGCGGGCCTCGATGTGGTGTGCGCCCGGCATGCCGTTGGCGGTCGGGGGGCCCTCGTAGAAGACCCACTCGGGACGGCCCTCGGACTGTTCGAGGCTCTTGGCGAAGACCTTGCTGTCGCGCCAGAAGTCGAGCACTGCGTGCTCCAGCGCGGGCAGGTCGACCTGGGCGGGTACCTGGCGGTACTGCGGCGATGTCATGGGCGGGCTTCCTCCGGCGGACGTTTTCCACTTCCGTCGGAGGGACGAGAACCGTGCGGTTCCCGCGGTACCACCCTCCTTGGCCCCGGGCGTGGCGTCGCCCGTGGCCCCCTCATTGGGGTCGCGATGCCGGGTCTACTCGCCTTGCGCCCGTGGGCGGAGCCCACTGTCCAAAGCTTTCTTCCGGCGGCTCCGGGGTGATCTTCACGACGCGCTCGCCCCCGGGCTTCCACCGTCCCCGGGTCGCTCCTGGCTGCGTACGACGCTACTCGTCCCATCCACGCCTCTCGCTGGGGCCAGTGTACGGGCCCGTACGGCCGACGGCCGACCGGTTTAACCGTGGGTCGGGGCGTGACCCGAATGGCCAGATGGGGCCGGACGGAGTCCCGGCGGCCCTCGGAGAGCGGATTACCGGGCGGGGAGCTGGGAACAACGGAGGCAAGCGCGCCGTGACCCGGGTATGGGGAGGGGCGAACGGGCGGCGTGCCCCGTTGCCGCGGGGCTGGGGTCGATTTATCGTCCCAGCACGATTCGCGAGCAAGATCACAATATGTGAAGGGGCCGCGGCCATGGTGGCGAAGAAGACCGCCGTATCGAGAACGGCGTCCGCGAGATCCACGGTGGCGGCAGCCGCGGAGACGACCGAGGAGACAGGGCCGGAACCGGACGGGAAGCCGGCCGCGAAGGCCGTGAAGAAGACGGCGAAGAAGGCAGTGAAGAAGGCCGCGAAAGCGGTGAGGAAGGCCGCGGTGAAGAAGACCGCTGCCGGGAAGCCACCCGCCAAGAAGGCGGCGGCCACGGAGGCGGCCGAGGCCGCCGAGCAGACGGGAGCCCACACGGTGGTAGCCAAGAAGAGCGCGAGCCGGACCACGGCAGCTGCCGGGAAGGGCGCGACAGCGGTGCCCCAGGCCCGTGTCGCCGCCGCGACGGCGCCCGGGGAGCTGGCCGTACGTCCCGGTGAGGACCCCTGGACGCAGGAGGAGGTCACCGAGGCACGCACCGAGCTGTCCAGCGAGGTCATGCGGCTGCGCAGCGAACTGGAGGCGTCGGGCGCCGCGCTCGCCGGGCTGATGCGGGACTCCGGCGACGGGGCGGGTGACGACGACGCCGACACGGGCACCAAGAACATCACCCGCGAGCACGAGCTCTCCCTCGCCGCCAACGCCCAGGAGATGCTGGAACAGACCGAGCGCGCCCTCGCCCGGCTCGACGCGGGGACGTACGGACTGTGCGAGGTCTGCGGGAAGCCGATCGGCAAGGCGCGGATGCAGGCGTTCCCCCGGGCCACACTGTGCGTGGAGGACAAGCAGAAGCAGGAGCGGCGCGGCTGAACGACCGGGGTGTGTCGTACCCTCGTCCTCAGTCAGGCACCTAGTTGAGGGACTCACGTGGCAGAGGCGGAGCGCATCATCGATACGCCGGACATCCCTGATGCCGAGGGGGCTGACGGGGCAGAGGCCCAGCGGCCCGCGGAGGGTACGGCAGCCCCGGCCACGGCGTCGGAGGGCGAGGGCGCGGCCGTCGAGGGCGAGGGGGGCGGCAAGGGCAGGCGGAAGATCCTCGCGCTGTTCGGCGTGGCCGTCGTCGCCTACCTGCTGGACCTGATCAGCAAGATGATCGTGGTCGCGAAGCTGGAGCACCAGGAGCCCATCGAGATCTTCGGTGACTGGCTGAAGTTCGACGCCATCCGGAACGCGGGCGCCGCGTTCGGTTTCGGCGAGGCGTTCACGATCATCTTCACCTTCATCGCGGCGGCCGTGATCGTCGTGATCGCGCGGCTGGCCCGCAAGCTCTACAGCCTGCCGTGGGCCATCGCGCTCGGGCTGCTGCTCGGCGGTGCGCTCGGCAACCTCACCGACCGGATCTTCCGCGCGCCGGGAGTCTTCGAGGGCGCGGTCGTCGACTTCATCGCCCCCGCGCACTTCGCCGTCTTCAACCTCGCAGACTCCGCGATCGTCTGCGGCGGCATCCTGATCGTGATCCTTTCCTTCAAGGGCCTGGACCCCGACGGCACCGTGCACAAGGACTAGCGGGCGCAAGGCATACTCGACAGGTGAGTACGCATCCCGAGGTCCGCACCCTGCCCGTACCCGATGGCCTGGAAGGCGAGCGTGTCGACGCCGCCATTTCCCGGATGTTCGGTTTCTCCCGCACGAAGGCCGCAGAGCTGGCAGCCGCCGGGAAGGTCCAGGTGGACGGCTCGGTGGCCGGGAAGTCGGAGCGGGTGCACGGCGGTGCCTGGCTGGAAGTGGAGATGCCGCAGGCAGCCGCTCCGGTCCAGGTCGTCGCCGAGCCCGTCGAGGGCATGGAGATCGTCCACGACGACGACGACATCGTCGTCATCATGAAGCCGGTCGGCGTGGCCGCCCACCCGAGCCCCGGCTGGACCGGCACCACGGTGATCGGCGGTCTCGCCGCCGCCGGGTACCGGATCTCGACGTCGGGCGCCGCCGAGCGCCAGGGCATCGTGCACCGGCTGGACGTCGGGACGTCCGGGCTGATGGTCGTCGCCAAGTCCGAGCGGGCCTACACGCTGCTCAAGGCGCAGTTCCGCGACCGCGTCGTGGACAAGAAGTACCACGCGCTCGTCCAGGGCCACCCGGACCCGATGAGCGGGACGATCGACGCCCCCATCGGCCGCCACCCCAACCACGACTACAAGTGGGCGGTCACGGCCGAGGGGAAGCCCTCCGTCACGCACTACGACCTCATCGAGGCGTACCGCGCCGCGAGCCTCCTCGACATCAAGCTGGAGACGGGCCGCACCCACCAGATCCGGGTGCACATGTCCGCCCACCGCCACCCCTGTGTGGGGGACCTCACCTACGGCGCCGACCCCACGATGGCCAAGCGCCTCGGCCTGACCCGGCAGTGGCTGCACGCCGTGCGCCTCGGCTTCGAGCACCCCTCCGACGGCAGCTGGGTCGAGTTCGCCAGCACCTACCCGGACGACCTCCAGCAGGCCCTCGACAAGATCGCGGCAGAGAGCGAATGACCGGCTCGCCCGCCCCGTACAGCACCCGCAGGGCCCTCGACGAGGCCGATCTCGCGGCCTGCTTCCGGGTCCGTAAGGACGTCTTCGTGGGCGAGCAGCAGGTGCCCGAGGAGATCGAGTACGACTCCCTCGACGCCACCGCCGTCCATGTGCTCGCGGTAGCCGCCGACGGCTCCGCACTCGGTACGGGCCGGCTGCTGCACGGAGCGGCGGCGGGCGACAGGACCGGCGGCGACCTCACCGTCGGCGCGCTGGGCCGGCTCGCGGTGACCCGGGCCGCCCGCGGTCTCGGCGTAGGCGCGGCCCTGGTGCGCGCCATCGAGGACGAGGCGCGCGCGCTCGGCCTCGCCGCCGTCGACCTGCACGCCCAGACCCATGCGCTCGGTTTCTACGAGCGGCTCGGGTATGTGGCGTACGGCCCCGAATTCCCCGACGCGGGGATCGCCCACCGGTCGATGCGCCGCGCTCTCTGACCCCTTCGGTTCGGTTACTGTCTGTCCTCGATCGCCGGATGCGCGCGCCTGCCGGGCCCGTCCGGCTCTTGAGGACGCGACGCTCCGGAGGGGACCCCGTGGACCAGATGGCCCTTCTGCTCCTGCTTCTTCTCGGAGCCGTGGTCACCGTGCCTCTGGGGGAGCGGCTGGGGCTTCCCGCACCGGTGCTGATGACGCTGGCGGGGATCGGACTGGCCTTCGTCAGCTTCGTACCGGACCTCCACATTCCGCCGGAGATCATTCTTCCCGCGCTGCTGCCGCCCCTGATCTACGCCTCGGTCCAGCGGACCTCCTGGCGGCAGTTCGCCGCCAACAAGCGGCCGATCTTCCTGCTGGCGGTGGCGCTCGTCTTCGTGACGACGGCCGCTGTCGCCGCCGTCGCCGACGCGGTCGTACCCGGCCTGCCCCTCGCCGCGGCCGTGGCGCTCGGCGCGCTCGTCGCCCCGCCCGACCCGGTCGCCGCGACGGCCGTCGCCGGATCGGTCGGGCTGCCACGCCGACTCGTCTCGATCCTTGAGGGCGAGGGCCTCTTCAACGACGTGACCGCGATCGTGCTCTACCACGTGGCGATCGCGGCGGCGCTGAGCGGCACGTTCTCCCTGCCGGAAGCCTTCGGGCTGCTGGTCCTCTCCGCCGTGGTCGCCGTGGCCGTCGGGGTGGCGCTCGGCTGGCTCACCATCAAGCTGATGGGCGTGCTGGGGGATGCCACCCTCCAGATCAGCCTCTCGCTGCTGGTGCCGTTCGTGAGTTACGTACTGGCGGAGGAGCTCGAAGGGTCGGGTGTGCTCGCCGTCCTGACGACCGCGCTCTTCCTCGCCGAGCGCACGGCGGACGCCGACGACGTCCTGGGGCGACTGGCGGGCCGTTCGTTCTGGGAGATCGTCGACACCCTGGTCACCGGTGTCGCGTTCGGCCTCATCGGTCTCGAAGTGCGCAGCGTCTTCGGCTCGGTGGAGGACCGCGGAGGGCAGATGCTCGCGTGGGGGCTGACGATCGTCGCCGTTGTCGTGGGCGTCCGGCTCCTGTGGCTGCTGCCCGCGTCCTGGCTGGCCGCGCGGCTGCACCGCCGGCGCGAATCCAGCGAGGAGATCCCGGCCGGCTGGCGCGAGACCGTCGTCATGTGGTGGTCCGGAATGCGGGGAGTGGCGTCCGTCGCGCTGGCCCTCGCGATCCCGCTGAAGACCGACGACGGGAAGCCGTTCCCCGGCCGGGACGAGATGATCTTCATCGCGTTCGCCGTCATCGTGGCCACCCTCGTCTTCCAGGGACTCACCCTGCCCTGGCTGGTACGGAGGCTCGGCGTCCGCGCGGACACCGACGCCGTACAGGCCATGGAACGGCGACTGGCGGTCCGCGCCGCCAAGGCCGCGAAGCACCGCCTCAAGGAGATCCAGGACGTCGAGGACTTCCCGGAGGACGTCATCGAGCGCCTGCAGCGCGTGGCGTTCGACATCGGCGCGCGGATCAGTCCCGATCTGGTCGACGACGAGCGCCGGGCGGCGTACGCGCAACGGACGAAGAGGCTCAGGGAGGTGAGCCGTGTCCAGCGGGAGATGATGTCGGCCGCCCGCCACGAGGTGCTCTCCGCCCGCAGCGAGCCGGGAGCCGACCCCGAGGTGGTCGACAGGGTGCTGCGGTTCCTGGACGTCCGCAGCCTGCACTGAGGCGGCGGGCCCGGCGTCAGCCCCTGCCTGTACGCGGGGCCTTGCCGGCCACCGTCTCCGCCCCCATGCCGGAGTCCCAGCCGTCCAGCGGTCCCGGCGTCGGCCACTGCTCGCCCGGAGGCAGCACCGCGGGCGAGGTCGCGATCCGCGGCAGCGCGTAGGGGTGGTGGTCGCGCAGCCAGGTCACGAGCTGTTCCCGTACGGCACAGCGCACCGTCCAGACGTCGTCCGCGTCCTTCGCCGTGACCACCGCGCGTACCTGGATCGTCGAGGGGGTGGTGTCCGTGACGGCCAGCGACCAGTCGCGGCCGTCCCAGGCCGCGCACTCGCCGAGAACGGCCCGCAGCTGCTCGCGCATGGCGGCGACGGGCGCCGAGTGGTCGAGGTGGAAGAAGACGGTGCCCGTCATCTGGGCCCCGCCGCGCGACCAGTTCTCGAACGGCTTGCTGGTGAAGTACGACACAGGCATCGTGATCCGCCGCTCGTCCCAGGTCCTCACGCTCAGGAAGGTCAGGGTGATCTCGTCGATGGTGCCCCACTCGCCGTCGACCACGACCGTGTCGCCGATCCGCACCATGTCCCCGAAGGCGATCTGCAGCCCGGCGAAGAGGTTGCCCAGCGTCGACTGGGCGGCGACGCCCGCGACGATGCCCAGCACACCGGCCGAGGCGAGCATCGACGTGCCGACCGTCTGCATCGCCGGGAACGTCAGGAGCATCGCCGCGACCGCGACGGTCGCCACGACGGCTATGACCACCCGCTGGATCAGCGTCACCTGCGTACGGACCCGGCGCACCCTGGCCGGATCGCGGGTCGCCGTCGCGTAGCGGGTGTACGAGGCCTCCACGATCGTCGCCGCGACCCGTACCACCAGCCAGGCCGAGGCCCCGATCAGCACCAACGTGAGGGCCTGACCGATCGCTGCCCGGTGCCTCTGCACCAGGTCGAGCCGGGTGTGGGCGTAGCTGGCACCCAGCAGGGCGGTGCAGAGCACCAGTTGCAGCGGCAGCCGGCAGCGGCGCAGCAGGCCCCACAGAGGGGTGTCCCGGTGCCTGCTGTCGGCGCGCCGCAGCAGCAGATCGACCAGCCAGCCGACCACCAGGGTGATCATCAGCGCACCGCCCACCACGATCAGCGGGCGCAGCACGTTCTCCATCCCCTCGTCCTCCAAGCTCTTGGGCACAGCTGGCACCATGGCCTCATGAACATCATGCTTTTCCACTCGATGTACGGGCTGAGGCCCGCGGTGCACACGGCGGCGGACCGACTGCGGTCCGCCGGGCACGTCGTGCGTGTGCCCGATCTCTTCGAGGGGCACACCTTTGATTCGGCCGAGGAAGGCATGGCCTTCAAGGAGCAGGTGGGCAAGGACGAGCTGCTGCGGCGCGCCGTGCTGGCCGCCGCGCCCTACTCCGACCAGGGGCTCGTGTACGCGGGCTTCTCCTTCGGCGCGTCCACCGCGCAGACCCTCGCCCTCGGCGACGCGAAGGCGCGCGGGCTGCTGCTGTTCCACGGCACCTCGGACATCGCGGAGAACGCGTCGGTGGACGAGCTGCCCGTACAGCTGCATGTCGCCGACCCCGACCCGTTCGAGTCGCACGACTGGCTGACGTCCTGGTATCTCCAGATGCAGCGGACCGGCGCCGATGTGGAGGTCTACCGCTACCCGGGGGCGGGCCATCTGTTCACCGACCCGGAGCTGCCCGACTACGACGAGGCGGCGGCCGAGCAGACCTGGAAGGTCGCGCTGGGTTTCCTGGCCACGCTCTAGCGGGCCGCGAGGAGACAGGGCGAGGGCCCCGCGCGGGTGCGCGGGGCCCTCGTGTCCGTACAGCCGTGCGGTCAGCCCGCGCGGTAGGCGGTCCAGTACTCGCTCATGCGCGCCACCTGGCCCGTGGTGAACTGCGTCATGCAGGCGTCGTAGGTGTAGTCCATGAAGTTGTGGATCGGGTCGACGCCGGTCTTGCTGGCGCAGCTGTCGCGGCCGGTCGGGCACTCGTAGGCGGGGCTCTTCTCGGCCGGGGTGTCGCCGACGTAGTCGCCGTTTCCGTTACAGCCGCCCTGGAAGGTGTGGTAGAGCCCCATCCAGTGGCCGACCTCGTGGGTGGCGGTGTCGCCCTCGTCGTAGTTGGCCGCGGAGCCGCCGGGCAGCGAGGCGTCGAGGATGACCACGCCGTCCATGGACGGGTTGGAGTTGTACGAGCTCGGGAAGGTCGCCCAGCCGAGCAGGCCGCCGCCGAGGTTGGCGCTGTAGACGTTGAGCGCGCCGGCGCCGCCCTTGCGGAGCGAGCTCTTCATGGCCTTCTCGGCCGCGGAGCCGGAGGACAGGTTGTACCAGGAGGCGTTGTCCGTGTAGTCCGTGGCGGCGAGCGTGAAGCGGAAGCCGGAGTCGGTGTTGCCGGTTCCCGCACCGCTGTACGCGGCGTTGAGCACGTTGAGCTGGTTGGTGATCTGAGTCGCGCTGAGCTTGCCCGTCGTCCCGGAGTGGATGACGTGGAAGTAGACCGGGATCGTCGCCCCGGCCGCGAGGGTCGGGCCGGTGACGCGGCGGTCCGCCAGTCTCTTCTGGAGGTCGGCGTCCATGGCCTTGGCCTTGGCGGCGCTCACCTCGTTGGGCTCGGCGGCGTGGTCGGACCCGCCGGGGTGCGCCTCGCGGGCGGTCGCGCTCGCACCGGAGGTCTCCTGGCACTCCTCGGCGGACAGAGCCGTCGAGGGTGCGGCGACGGCGCTGCCGGGCGCGGCGGAGAGCGGAGCCAGTGCCAGAGTTCCGGCCAGTACGGCCGTGCTCAGTGCGTGACGGCGCAGGCGGGGCGATATGCGTACAAGAGCGCGCACGGTGACTCCTTGCGGACATGTGGGGGAGGTACTTCCTCACCCGCCGCCGGGAGATTACGTGGCCATGTCAGGGCTTGAAGAGAATCGATCAGGCCCAATCATTTGTGGCGCGTACAGGGGCAATGGGGAAAAAATCTGCGGTCTGTACCAAGGTTTGAGATACGTACGTAACGCGTGGGGTTACCTCGGCGGGTGGTGTGTCCGCATTAGGCCTACGGCCCCCGCCACCCGCCGTCACGATGTGACCTGTCCTTAACATGACGGCGGATGGCTGGAATTGATCGTTCAGTGCACGGGGCGGTCGGCTCGCTCGATCCGCTGGGTGCCGCTGAGCGTCCGGTAGGAGCGCACCCAGGACGAGGTTGCGTCCGCTTTCGTCTTGTCGGAGACCGCGTAGTAGTCCATCTGCGACCGCTCGGCGGTCACATCCAGCACGCCGTAGCCGTGCGAGTCCAGATCGACCCACTTCACATGGCGGTTGGCGGTTTTGACCGCCGCGGCGGCGACCAGCGAGACGGTCTGCGGCGCGACGTGCAGGATGTCGTCCAGGTTGTCGGAGGTCACCGACGTCACGACGAACTCCGTCGCCGCCGAGGCCGACAGCGGATACGTCGCCGCCTTCACCGGCACGTCGTTGGCCCACGCCATATGGATGTCGCCGGTCAGGAACACCGTGTTCCTGATCGCCCGGTCCCGCAGATGCGCGATCAGTTCCCTGCGGTCGTCCGTGTAGCCGTCCCACTGGTCCACGTTGACGGCCAGACCCTCCCCGGGCAGCCCGAGCAACTCCGCGAGCGGCGCCAGCAGATGGGCCGGCAGCGCGCCGAACGCGACCGGCGAGATCATCACCGACGTGCCGACCAGCTGCCATGCGGCGTCCGACCCGGCGAGGCCCGACTTCAGCCAGTCCAGCTGTGCCCGGCCGGTGAGGGAGCGCTCGGGGTCGTCCACCGAGCCGTCGCCGACGGACGACTGCTCGGAGCGGAAGCTGCGCAGGTCGAGCAGATGCAGATCGGCGAGGGCGCCGAAGCGCAGGCGTCGGTACACGGTGCCCTCGGTGGAGGCGCGCACCGGCATCCACTCGAAGTACGCCTGCTTCGCCGCCGCCACCCGGCCGGCCCACGAGCCCTCGGACGCCGGCGTGTGGTTCTCGGCGCCGCCCGCCCAGGCGTCGTTGGCGAACTCGTGGTCGTCCCAGATCGCGATCACCGGATGGGTGGCGTGCAGGGAGCGGAGGTCCGGGTCCGTCTTGTACTTCCCGTGCCGGGCGCGGTAGTCGGCGAGGGTGAGGATCTCGTGGGCGGGCTCGTGCCGCCGTACGGTATCGGCCTCGGCCGGATACGCCCCCGTCGCGTACTCGTAGATGTAGTCGCCGAGATGCAGCACCGCGTCGAGGTCGGCGCGGGCGGCGAGATGGCGGTACGCGGAGAACCAGCCGGACTCCCAGTTGGCGCACGACACCACACCGAACCGCACCCCGGCGACGGCCGCACCGGCCGCGGGCGCCGTACGGGTGCGGCCGACGGGGGAGAGCACCTGCTCCGCGTCGCCCGCCGCGAAACGGAAGTAGTACGCCGTGGCCGGACGCAGCCCACGCACATCGGCCTTGACGGTGTGGTCCGACGCGGCGCCCGCGACGACCGTCCCCCGCGCCGCGATCCGGGCGAAGGCGGCGTCCTCGGCGATCTCCCAGTGCACGGTGGTGTCGGCGCCGCGGCCCGAACCGGGCACCGCGTCCGCCGACGGGGTCACGCGGGTCCACAGCAGGACACCGTCGGGGAGGGGGTCACCGGAGGCGACCCCGTGGAGGAAGGCCGGGGCCCCGGCGGCGGCCCGGGCACCGGTGGCGCCGGCGAGGACGGGAGCGGCGACCGCGGTGGCGGCGGCTGCCCTGACCACCGTGCGGCGGGTGGGCGAGGAGAAGAGTCGACTGGTCACGGGCGATCACCCTACTGACCGGTACAGCTCCCTGGCAGACGAACGGGCGGGCGAACAACGAAAGTTCGCCCGCCCGACGGGAAATCGCCGTCCGGAGTTACGCCCGGGACGTCTGACGCCCCGTCCCCTCCCCGGTCACGCCTTGAGCGCCTTGGTGATCGCGGCGTTGAAGTCCGCCACCGTCATCGGCGCGTTCTTGCTGCCCTCGGCGGTGACGGTCTTGCCGTCCATCTTCAGCGTCGGCGTGCCCTCGACCCCGCTCTTGTCGAACGCCGCGGACATCTTCATCGCCCAGCTGTCGTACGTACCGTCCTTGACGTCCTTCTCGAACGCCGCGTTGCCCTTCAGCGCGTCCACCGAGTTCGCCACCTCGATCAGGTAGCTGTCCTTGGCGAACTTGTCGTCGCTCTCCTGGGGGTGGTACTTCGCGGAGTACAGCGCGGCCTTGTACTCCATGAACGCCTCGGGGCTCACGTTCAGCGCCGCGCCCAGGGCGCTGAGGGCGTTCTTGGAACCCTCGCCGTTGTCGGTGTTGTCGATGAACGTGGCACCCACGTACTTGACCTTGTACTTGCCCGCCTCGACGTCCTTCGCCACGGTCTCGCCGACCGTCTGCTCGAAGGTGCCGCAGATCGGGCAGCGGGAGTCCTCGTACATTTCGAGCGTCTTCTTGGCGGTCGGCTTGCCGATGACCACCGTCGTGCCGTTGTCGCCCGAGGTGTTCTTCGGCGCGGTCACGTTCTTCGCGTCCGCGGCGGCCTCCCAGCCGGAGGGCTTGTTGAGCTGCATCACGCCGTAGCCGACACCGCCGGCGACGGCCAGCACGCCGACGACCGAGACGGCGACGATGATCTGCTTGCGTGCCTTGTCCTTCTTGGCCTGGCGCTCGCGCTCCGCGCGCAGTCGCTCGCGGGCCGCGGCCTTGTTCGCCTGGGTGTTGCGCTGGCTCATGATGGTTCTCCGTGTGTGCGTGGTGTCGTGTGCGGGGGACGTACGTGCTCAGGCGCGGACCGAGCGCGGTGGTCCCCTCCGTCCCACGCAGTGCCCCAGGAGGCGGGCCGGGAAGAGCGGGTGCGGGTGCCCCGTGGGGAGCGGGTCGCGCCGTACGGGGCGGTGGGCGGCGCCCACCACGGCGAAGGCGGTCAGCAGCGGACGGAACGCGACCGCGGCCGCCGCGCGGAACAGCCCCGCGAGCGCGGCCTCGCCGCGGCTCAGCCACGCGGCGGCCAGCAGGCCCACGGTCACATGGGCCGCGAGCAGCAGCCACGGCACCAGGGGGCCGGGCGACGCGAGCAGGACGGCCGCCCGGTCACCCGCGCCCGTCACCCCGGCCAGCGGGGTGCCGACCGCGCCGACACCGGCCAGCCCGGCCGGTGCCGCGCCGGCCTCGCCACCGCACAGGACGTCCAGACCCACGGAGCGCAGCGGTCCCGCGATCGGGCCGCCCGCCGCTCCGTAACAGAGGTGCTGTCCGGTGGTGAACACCGTGTCGGCGGCCAGTTCCAGCGGGACCAGCAGCCCGGCGATGGCTCCGAAGCCCCGCTCGCGGCCGGCCAGCGCGAAGGCCGCGGCGAAGACGCCGGCGGCCAGCGGGGCGAGCACGGTCAGCGGGAGCGGAACCCGGGACAGCAGCACATGGGACGCAGCGGAGAGCGTCACGACGAGCGCTGTGAAAAGCGCCGCGCGAACCGTCCTGAGCTGCGTCCCTGATACGTCCATCGTCGAGGAGTGTGCCATGTGAACCTGTAGGCGATCGTTAAAACCGCCCAGGCGTGTGGGGAGCCCTACAGGCCGGGGATGCGGCCGTTGCGGAAGAGATCCACGAAGATCTGGTGATCGGCGCGGGCCCGTGCCCCGTAACTGTGGGCGAAGTCGACGAGCAGGCCGGCGAAGCCCTCCTCGTCGGCCGCGATCGCGGCGTCGATCGCCCGCTCCGTGGAGAAGGGCACCAGGGAGTGCCCGCTCTCGTCGTCCGCCGCCGAGTGCATCGTCGCCGTGGCCCGGCCGAGGTCGGCGACGACCGCGGCGATCTCCTGCGGCTCGTCGATGTCGGACCAGTCCAGGTCGACCGCGTACGGCGAGACCTCGGCGACGAGCTGTCCCGCACCGTCCAGCTCGGTCCAGCCGAGCCACGGGTCGGCGTGCGCCTGGAGGGCGCGCTGGGAGATGACGGTGCGGTGCCCCTCGTGCTGGAAGTACTCCCGCACGGCCGCGTCGGTGATGTGCCGGGAGACCGCCGGGGTCTGCGCCTGCTTGAGGTAGATCACCACATCGTTCTCCAGGGCGTCGCTGTTGCCCTCCAGAAGGATGTTGTACGAGGGCAGCCCGGCCGATCCGATGCCGATGCCGCGCCGGCCCACGACGTCCTTCACCCGGTAGGAGTCGGGGCGCGTCAGGCTCGACTCGGGCAGCGTCTCCAGATAGCCGTCGAACGCGGCCAGCACCTTGTACCGGGTAGCCGCGTCCAGGTCGATCGCACCGCCGTCGGCGGCGAACCGGCGCTCGAAGTCCCGGATCTCCGTCATCGAGTCCAGCAGCGAGAATCTCGTCAGCGAGCGGGCGACGCGCAGCGAGTCCAGCAGCGGGCCCTCGGCGGTGTCCAGGGTGAAGGGCGGCACCTCGTCGTTCTTCGCGCCCGTCGCCAGCGCGTGGATGCGCTCCCGGTAGGCGGCGGCGTAGATCCGGACGAGATCGGTGATCTGGTCGTCACCCAGCGCCTTCGCGTACCCGATCAGGGCGACGGAGGCGGCGAAGCGCTTGAGGTCCCAGGTGAAGGGACCGACGTACGCCTCGTCGAAGTCGTTCACGTTGAAGACCAGGCGCCCGTTGGCGTCCATGTACGTGCCGAAGTTCTCCGCGTGCAGATCGCCGTGGACCCATACCCGGCCGGTGCGCTCGTCCACATAGGGGCCGGCGTGCCGCTCACGCGCCAGGTCGTCGTAGAACAGGCAGGCCGTGCCCCGGTAGAACGCGAAGGCCGAACCCGCCATCTTCCGGAACTTGACCCGGAAGGCAGCCGGATCGGCGGCCAGCAGCTCACCGAAGGCGGTGTCGAAAACGGCGAGAATCTGCTCCCCGCGCTGCGTTGCGCCGGTCTGCGTTTCCGACATTTCTTGGTGCCTCCTGGTGCATGGCGTTCATGACAAATGGGACGGGCGTCTCCGCCCCCTTCAACGCGCGACCGTACCCGGGAGTGCCCCTCGGCTGTCACTGCGGAGACGTAGACTTCCACGCTGTCCCCCCAATCCGTCATCGCAGTTCGCCCGGAGGCCCAGAGCCGTGACCAAGCCGCCCTTCACGCACCTTCACGTCCACACCCAGTACTCGCTGCTGGACGGTGCCGCGCGGCTCAAGGACATGTTCGAGGCATGCAATGAAATGGGCATGTCGCACATCGCGATGACGGACCACGGCAACCTGCACGGTGCCTACGACTTCTTCCATTCGGCGAAGAAGGCGGGTGTGACGCCGATCATCGGGATCGAGGCGTACGTCGCGCCCGAGTCGCGCAAGCACAAGCGGAAGGTCCAGTGGGGGCAGCCGCACCAGAAGCGCGACGACGTGTCCGGTTCGGGTGGTTACACCCACAAGACGATCTGGGCGTCGAACAGCACCGGGCTGCACAACCTCTTCCGGCTCTCCTCGGACGCGTACGCCGAGGGCTGGCTCCAGAAGTGGCCCCGCATGGACAAGGAGACGATCTCCCAGTGGTCCGAGGGCCTGATCGCGTCCACCGGGTGCCCCTCCGGTGAGGTGCAGACCCGGCTGCGGCTCGGCCAGTTCGACGAGGCGGTGCAGGCCGCGTCGGACTACAAGGACATCTTCGGCGAGGGCAAGTACTTCCTGGAGCTGATGGACCACGGGATCGAGATCGAGCGCCGGGTCCGCGACGGGCTCCTGGAGATCGGCAGGAAGCTCGACATCCCGCCGCTCGTGACCAACGACTCCCACTACACGTACGCGGACGAGGCCACGGCGCACGACGCGCTGCTCTGCATCCAGACCGGAAAGAACCTCTCCGACCCGGACCGCTTCCGTTTCGACGGCACCGGCTACTACCTCAAGACCACCGACGAGATGTACGGCGTCGACTCCTCCGACGCCTGGCAGCAGGGCTGCGCGAACACCCTGCTGGTCGCCCAGCAGATCGACACCGCCGGGATGTTCGAAGCCAAGAACCTGATGCCGAAGTTCGACATCCCGGAGGGCTACACCGAGATCACCTGGTTCCAGGAAGAGGTCCGGGTCGGCATGAACCGCCGCTTCCCGAACGGTGTCCCCGAGGACCGGCAGAAGCAGGCCGAGTACGAGATGGACATCATCATCCAGATGGGGTTCCCGGGGTACTTCCTGGTCGTCGCCGACTTCATCATGTGGGCCAAGAACCAGGGCATCGCGGTCGGCCCCGGACGAGGCTCGGCGGCCGGCTCGATCGTGTCGTACGCCATGGGCATCACCGACCTCGACCCGATCGAGCACGGACTGATCTTCGAGCGGTTCCTGAACCCCGAGCGCGTCTCCATGCCCGACGTCGACATCGACTTCGACGAGCGCAGGCGCGTCGAAGTCATCCGGTACGTGACCGAGAAGTACGGCGCCGACAAGGTCGCCATGATCGGCACCTACGGAAAGATCAAGGCGAAGAACGCGATCAAGGACTCCGCCCGCGTTCTCGGCTACCCGTACGCCATGGGTGACCGGCTCACCAAGGCCATGCCCGCCGACGTCCTCGGCAAGGGCATCGACCTCAACGGCATCACCGACCCCAAGCACCCGCGCTACAGCGAAGCGGGCGAGATCCGGGGGATGTACGAGAACGAGCCGGACGTCCGCAAGGTCATCGACACCGCGAAGGGCGTCGAGGGTCTGGTCCGGCAGATGGGCGTGCACGCCGCCGGCGTCATCATGTCCAGCGAGCCGATCGTCGACCACGCCCCGATCTGGGTGCGGCACACCGACGGCGTCACGATCACGCAGTGGGACTACCCGCAGTGCGAGTCGCTCGGCCTGCTGAAGATGGACTTCCTCGGCCTGCGGAACCTGACCATCATGGACGACGCCGTCAAGATGGTGGAGGCCAACAAGGGCATCAAGCTCGACCTGCTCTCCCTCCCGCTGGACGACCCCAAGACGTACGAACTGCTCTGCCGCGGTGACACGCTCGGTGTGTTCCAGTTCGACGGCGGCCCGATGCGTTCGCTGCTGCGCCAGATGCAGCCCGACAACTTCGAGGACATTTCCGCCGTCTCGGCCCTGTACCGGCCGGGCCCGATGGGAATGAACTCGCACACGAACTACGCCGAGCGGAAGAACGGCCGCCAGGAGATCACCCCGATCCACCCGGAGCTGGAGGAGCCCCTCAAGGAGGTCCTCGGCCTCACCTACGGCCTGATCGTCTATCAGGAGCAGGTGCAGAAGGCCGCCCAGATCGTCGCCGGATACTCACTCGGCGAGGCCGACATCCTGCGCCGTGTGATGGGCAAGAAGAAGCCCGAGGAGCTGGCGAAGAACTTCGTCCTCTTCGAGGCGGGCGCCAAGGAGAAGGGCTTCTCCGACGCGGCGATCAAGGCACTGTGGGACGTCCTGGTCCCCTTCGCCGGATACGCGTTCAACAAGGCGCACTCCTCGGCGTACGGACTGGTCACCTACTGGACGGCGTACCTCAAGGCGAACTACCCGGCCGAGTACATGGCGGGGCTGCTCACGTCCGTGAAGGACGACAAGGACAAGTCCGCGGTCTACCTCAACGAGTGCCGCCGCATGGGCATCAAGGTGCTGCCCCCCAATGTGAACGAGTCCCTGTCCAACTTCGCCGCCCAGGGCGACGACGTGATCCTCTTCGGTCTGACCGCGATCCGTAACGTCGGTCAGAACGTCGTGGACTCGATCATCAAGACCCGCAAGGCGAAGGGGAAGTACAGCTCCTTCCCCGACTTCCTCGACAAGGTCGAGGCGATCGTCTGCAACAAGCGCACCGTCGAGTCACTCATCAAGGCCGGCGCCTTCGACGAGATGGGCCACACCCGCAAGGGGCTCGTCGCCCACCACGAGCCGATGATCGACAACGTGGTCCAGGTCAAGCGCAAGGAGGCCGAGGGGCAGTTCGACCTCTTCGGCGGCATGGGCGAGGAGGAGTCCGACGAGCCCGGCTTCGGTCTCGACGTGGAGTTCTCCGACATCGAGTGGGAGAAGTCGTACCTGCTCGCGCAGGAGCGCGAAATGCTCGGCCTGTACGTCTCCGACCACCCGCTCTTCGGCATCGAGCACGTGCTGTCGGACAAGTCGGATGCCGCGATCTCGCAGCTCACCGGCGGTGAACACGCGGACGGCGCGATCGTCACCATCGGCGGCATCATCTCCGGCCTCCAGCGCAAGATGACCAAGCAGGGCAACGCCTGGGCGATCGCCACCGTGGAGGACCTCGCGGGCTCCATCGAGTGCATGTTCTTCCCCGCCACGTATCAGCTGGTCTCCACCCAGCTCGTGGAGGACACCGTCGTCTTCGTCAAGGGACGGCTCGACAAGCGCGAGGACGTGCCGCGTCTGGTCGCCATGGAGATGCAGGTCCCCGACGTCTCGTCGGCCGGGACCAACGCGCCGGTCGTGCTGACCATCCCCACGGTCAAGATCACCCCGCCGATGGTCAGCCGCCTCGGCGAGGTCCTCAGCAGCCACCGCGGCGACACCGAGGTGCGGATCAGGCTCCAGGGCCCCCGCAAGACCACCGTGCTGCGGCTCGACCGGCACCGGGTGAAGCCGGACCCCGCGCTCTTCGGCGACCTGAAGGTCCTGCTGGGCCCGTCCTGCCTGGCCGGCTGAGCGTCCGGCGGTCGTACGAGAGGGGCGCCCCGCGAAAGCGGGGCGCCCCTCTCGGCTGTCCGGCCCGCGGCCGGACCGGGAACCGGCCGGTCAGTTGTGGCCGAAGCGCCGCTGGTGCTTACGGGCAACATCAGCGGGGCTGCCCTGAGGCTGCGACTGAGGGGCGCTCTGTGCCTCGAACGACGAGGACTTCGCGTCCTGCGCACTACGCTCCGCGGTGGACGCGGCGCGATCCTGCTGGCTGCCCTGCTTGCGGTTCTTGTTCTTGGCCATGGTGTTCCTCCTATGGGGACTCTCGGGGCCAGGACCGCTGTCAGATTCACATAGCGCAGTAAACGCCGCATTTTGGATCATTACCGTGCGTAGCGAGAGGGTGTGCCGCACCGTTTTCCCGATCCGCCACGCCGATGATCGAGTTCCGGACGTTAACCCCCGCGTGGTCGGGCAGACTCCAGGGAAACCCTGAGTACGCAGGCCCACCCCCCACGACCGGGCCCGCCGAGACCGTTCCCGAATTCCTGGAAGAGGGTGGAACGCGTGGACCGTTGCGTCGTCCTGGTGGACGCCGGATATTTGCTGGGTGCGGCCGCGAGTCTGCTGGCCGGGGAGCCTGCCCGTTCCCGCATCACCGTCGACCACGCGGCCCTGATCCAGGGCCTGCGCGAACGCGCGGAGGCGGACACCCAGCAGCCCCTGCTCCGGATCTACTGGTTCGACGGCGCACCCGACCGCGTCCCGCAGCCGGAACACCGCAGGCTCCGCGTGATGTCCCGTGTGACCGTCCGGCTCGGCGCCCTCACCCGCAGCGACGGACGCTGGGCGCAGAAGGGGGTCGACGCGGCGATGCACGCCGAGCTCACCGAGCTCGCCAGGAACCGCGCCTGCTCCGACGTCGTGCTCGTCACCGGCGACGGCGACCTGCTGCCCGGCCTGATGTCGGCGAAGGAACACGGGGTGGCCGTCCACCTCTGGGCCGTCCAGGCCGCCGACGGCGACTACAACCAGTCCGAGGACCTGGTCGCGGAGGCCGACGAACGGCGGGTGCTGGACCGGGCCTGGATCACCAAGGCCGTACGCGCCAAGGAGATCGGCGGCATCTGCGCGCCGCCACCCGTCCCGCGCCCAGAGATCGCCGCGATCCTCTCCGCGCCCCTCCCGGAAGCCGCGCTGGCGGCCTCGGCGGAGCGGGCCTCCGAGGCCCAGGCCGCCGCCGCGCGCAACGGCGGCTCCGCACCGGCCGGACAGGACACCGGAGCACCGTCCACCCCCGGTCACCGGGGCGTCCCCACGCCCAAGGACCTGGCGAGCCTGCGCGGCCCCGGCAGCCAGGCGGCGCAGCACCCCGCACCGCCGCCCGCCAACGCCACCCTCCGCTGGTCCTCCGACAGGGGCTGGGTCGAGCGCGGCGGACCGCTCGGCGAACCGGCCGAGACCGCCTCGTTGCCGACGCTCGCCCAGCTCACCAGCGCCGAACAGCGCTGGGCGGACCGGGAGGAGGACATCACGACCGTCGGCGGTGATCCGTTCGAGGTCGGCCAGGTCTTCGCCCGCCGCTGGATGGAACGGCTCCCGGAGACCGTCCACCTCCAGAAGCTGTCGACCATGTACCCGCGCATCCCGCACCGGATCGACGGCGAGCTCCTGCGGTACGCGGCACGCTTCGGGCTGCTCGCCCACAAGGACGACCAGATCGACGAACACGACCGTTACGCGATCCGGGCGGGATTCTGGCGCGAGATCGACGTACGGGCCGCCGCCGAGCACGCGCCCGTCGCGGAGTAGCGGCCGGGCGGGGCTCCGGGGCCCCGCGACAGCGCGGTGCCCGGTCCGTAGGGACCGCTCGGCCCGCCGGTCCGTGGCCGGGCCGGCGCGACCCCCGGCGCAATCCGGGGCATCCGACCCCGTACCCTCGTACCTCGTGAGTAAGGGCACAGCACAGGCGCAGACCGGGACCGGGACCGTGTGCGCGGTGCGTGGTCTGGTCAAGACCTATCCCGCCGTCCGCGGACGGCGAGGCGCGGCTGCCACCCCCGAGGTGCGCGCCACCGACGGGATCAGCCTCGATGTCCGGCAGGGCGAGATCTTCGGTCTGCTCGGCCCCAACGGTGCGGGCAAGTCCACTCTGGTGCGCCAGCTCACCGGACTGATGCGGCCCGACTCCGGCAGCGTGGAAGTGCTGGGGCACGACCTCGTGCGCCACCCCGAGCGGGCTTCCCGGCTGATCGGCTACCTCGGGCAGGAATCCACCGCCCTCGACGAGCTGACCGTCTCCCTCGCCGCCGAGACGACCGGACGGCTGCGCGGCCTGCGCGTCCGCGAGGCGCGTGCCGCGCGCGATGCCGTTCTTGAGGAGCTCGGCCTCACGGAACTCGCCGGTCGCCCCCTGAAGAAGCTGTCCGGCGGTCAGCGGCGGCTCGCCTGCTTCGCCGCGGCGCTCGTCGGGGAACGCCCCGTCCTGGTGCTGGACGAGCCCACGACCGGTATGGACCCCGTCGCCCGGCGTGCCGTCTGGGCCGCCGTCGACCGGCGCCGGGCTGAGCGGGGGGCCACGGTGCTGCTCGTCACCCACAACGTGATCGAGGCCGAGACGGTGCTCGACCGGGTCGCCGTACTCGAACGGGGCAAGGTCATCGCCTGCGACACCCCCCAGGGGCTCAAGGAGCAGGTGGCGGGAGAGGTGCGCGTCGAGCTGGTCTGGCGCGAGCGGGCCCCCCTGGACGTGCCCGAGGTGGCGGCGCTGCGAGGGTCCGCCCAGGAGTCCGGGCGGCGCTGGGTCCTGCGGCTCGCGCCCGACGAGGCGCGGGCGGCGGTGGCCGCGGTGACCGGCGGGGCGGCGTTCGCCGCACTCGACGACTTCACGCTGGCCACGCCCAGCCTGGAGGACGTCTACCTGGCGCTCGGCGGGGACGCGGTCAGAGCGACCGAGGGGCTGGTGAAGGCGTGAACGTGCACGTGTCGAAGGGGAGCAGCGCCAGGTGACGAGCATCGTTCGCGCGAAGACGGCGACGGGGGCGGAAGCGGAGCCGGGGACGGCGGCAGGGACGGGGGCGGTGCCCGGACGGTCGCGGACCGCGGCCGGTGTCTCCGCGGCGGCCCCGGCGCCGCTGGCCCCCCGGGCCCGGCTGCTGCCCTCGCTCGCCGCGGTCTACCGGGCCCAGCTCTCGCGCGCGAGGGTCGCCCGGATTCCGCTGCTGTTCGTGGCGACCTTCCAGTCCGTCGGGATCATGGTCCTGATGCGCGGGGTCGTGGACGGGGGGTCCGAGGCGAGAGCCGTCGTCGCCGGGTCCAGCGTGCTGGTCGTGGCCTTCGTCGCGCTGAACCTGCTCGCCCAGTACTTCGGCCAGCTGCGCGCCAGTGGCGGACTCGACCACTACGCCACGCTGCCCGTGCCGCCGGCCGCGGTGGTGCTGGGGGCGGCGGGGGCGTACGCGTCCTTCACCGTGCCCGGCACGGTCGTCACGGCCGTGACCGGCAGCGTGCTCTTCCAGTTGCCGATGACCCATCTCTGGGTGCTCGTCGCCGTGGTGCCGCTGTCCGGGGCGGCGCTGGCCGGTCTCGGAGCGGCGCTGGGGCTGCTGGCGCCGCGTCAGGAACTCGCGACGCTGCTCGGGCAGCTGGGCATGTCCGCCGCGTTGCTGCTGGGCGTGCTGCCGGCCGACCGGCTGCCCCAGCCGGTCGGGTGGGCGCGCGATCTGCTGCCCTCGACGTACGGGGTGGAGGCGCTGGCGCGGTCCTTCGACGCGCATCCGGACTGGCCGGTCATCGCTCTGGACCTCGCGGTGTGCGCGGTGGTGGGGGTGCTGTCGCTGGCGGTGGCGACGTGGGCGTACCGGCGGGCGGCGGTCCGCTAGCGGGTGCGGGTGACCGGGAGAGCGGTCCGGTGAGGCGCCGCACAGGGTCACCTGGCACGATGGCACGGTGACCGCACCTCTGACGCCGCCGCACGAGCCCTCGTCCAACGATCCTTGGCAGACGCCGCCGTCGGGACCCTGGCCCGTGCGCGGCGACGAGCCGTCGCACGGCGCGGAACGGGCGACGGAGCTGCGGCAGGCCGCCGTGATCACCGCCGTGCTCACGGCCGCGGGTGTGCTGCTCGGACTGCTGTGGCTGTGGCTGGCGCCCCGGGTGCCGCTGATCTCCGACGACACGGCGGTCTTCCTGAAGGACAGTGAGGGCGAGGAGGCCGTGGCGGCGGACGGCACGTTCGTGCTGCTGGCGCTCGCCTTCGGTGCCGTCGCCGCGTTCGCGGTGTTCTTCTACCGGCGCCGCGGGGGCATCCTGCTGGTGGCCGGGCTCGCGCTCGGTGGTCTGCTCGGGTCGCTGCTGGCCTGGGGGATCGGCGTCTGGTTCGGGCCTTCGTCGGACGTGGTCGCGCGGGCCAGGGAGGTCGGCAAGGGGGTCACGTTCGACGCACCGCTGGAGCTGCACGCGGTGGGGGCGGTGCTGGCGTGGCCGATTGTGGCGATGCTGGTGCATCTGGGGCTGACGGCGTTGTTCGCTCCGCGGGATCCTGAGGATCCTGAGCCGGAGTGGGGGGTCGCGGAGGGTGCTGAGGGCCCGGCCGGACGGCCCCCGGTGGGCTAGGCGCGGCCGATCGGGGCGAATACCGCGTTCGTCAGGGTTGCCAGGTCCGCGGCCGTCAGTTCCACCTCCAGGCCCCGGCGGCCCGCCGAGACGCAGATGGTCGGGTGGGAGCGGGCCGAGGCGTCCAGGACCGTGCGCAGGGGCTTGCGCTGGCCCAGGGGCGAGATTCCGCCTCGTACGTAGCCCGTCGTGCGTTCCGCCGCCGCCGGGTCCGCCATCGCGGCCCGCTTGCCGCCGACCGCCGATGCCAGTGCCTTCAGGTCCAGGGAGCCGGCCACCGGGACGACCGCCACGGTCAGCTCGCCGTCCACGTCGGCCACCAGGGTCTTGAACACGCGGTCGGGGGAGACGCCGAGGGCTTGGGCCGCCTCCTCGCCGTAGGACGGGGACGACGGGTCGTGCTCGTACGCGTGGACGGTGAAGGCGGCGCCCGCCTCGGTCAGGGCGACCGTGGCCGGGGTGCCGCCCTGCTGTTTCTTCGGCTTCTTCGCCACGGGGCAGGGTCCTCGTGTCAGTTGGGGTGCGTGGGAGCCCGGGTCAGTTCCACCGCGGGCAGCGACGGCAGATGCCGGATGACCGCGGTCTCCTGCCGCAGGAGTGTCAGTTCCTCGCGCAGCCGGGTCGCGGTGTCCGGGGCCTGGAGCAGACGCTGCTTCGACGGGATGTCGAGTACGGCCGCCGCGGCCACCAGGTACGAGACCACCGACGGGTCGTCAGGGAGGTCCGCCCCGGTCGTCAGGGACCGCTCGCTGGCCCCCGCGAGGCGCTTCTGGTAGCTGCGGAAGGCCCGCAGAACGCCCTCGGCGAGCGCACCGGCCTCCTCGGCCCCGCTGGTCCCGCCGCTCTCCTCGTCGCCCGGCTCCTCGGTCAGCTCCTCGACCTCGGCCGTCAGATAGGGGCCGCTCGCGTCCACGGAGAGCAGCTTGACCCTGACCGTGCCGGTGGCCAGGATCTCGAAGCTCCCGTCGGCGCGCTCACGGATCTTCGCGGCGTCCGCGACGCAGCCGACCCGGTGGAAGGACTGGATCGGGTCGGGGCCGAAACCATCGGCCGGTGAGCGGTCGACGGGGACGGCCGCGGCGAGGCTGTCCGGCATTCCGGTGGCGGTCGGGGCGACTTCGCGGCCGTCGCGGATCGCGACCACGACGAAGCGGCGCGGTTCGTCGTCGTCGGTCTGCAGCAACGCGCGCATCATGGCGCGATAACGCTCCTCGAAGACGTTGAGCGGCAGCACGAGGCCGGGGAACAGCACCGCGTTGAGCGGGAAGAGGGGGAGGCGAGCCGTGGTCACAACGGTCAAGCGTAATGGCCACGCGCCCGGCTGCCGCCGTCCCGGTTGCGCAAAGGGGTCAGGGAGGCCACCTGGAGCCGTGCGCCGTCCCTCGCGTCGAGGAACTGACCGAGCGGATCGTCGGACACCGAGGACCACGGGAACGAGGTCGCGTGCGGTCCGATCAGCCGGAATTGTTCCAGGGCCTCGTCCCAGCGCCCGCGCACGACGAGGACGTACGCCAGGAGGTTGCGCGTCTCGGCCGTCCAGAGGTCACCGGGCCGGTAGGCGGCGGAGAGCCTGATCGCGAGATCGGCGGCGGCGTCGATCCGGTCCACCTGCACAGGGCTGGTCCGCGCGGCGAGCTCCGCGTCGAGCAGCAGGGCGAACGCCGCCCGTACCGGCAGCGCCTGCACCAGTGAGTCGGGCAGCGCGTCCTCGGCCGCCCGCTCGGCGAAGTCGAAGCACTCGCGGTGCGAGCCGTACCAGGCGGCGGAGAGGTACTGGAGGGCCGCGACATGGCAGCCGTAGTGGTGCGGGGAGCGCCGTATGGCCTGCTCCCACAGGGCCTCGAACGAGGTGTGCGTGGCGTGCGTACCGCGGGCGTGGTCCAGGGCGAGCCGCCAGGGCACCGGGTCGCCCGGCTGCGCATCGGCCGCCGCCGAGATGAGCGGGCCCACCTCGCGCAGCCGCTCGGCGCGGGCGGGCGACTCCCAGGCCCTGCGGACGGCCAGCCCGGCCTTGACGAGCAGCGCGTCCGGATCGCGGGGGGCGGCGGCCAGCCAGTCGGCGAGCCAGCCGTCGCGGCTGTGCGCGAAGGTGACGAGGCGGGCGAGGCAGCGGTCGCGGGTCTCCCACTCGGCGCCCTCCCGGGTGGCGGCGAGCAGTTCGGCGGCGGGTTCGTACGCGCCGAGGGCGGCGGCCACCAGCGCGGGGGACAGCCGCTCGTCGGGGGCGTCGAGCAGCACCGCGTCATCCACGGGCAGCCCGGCGGACAGCTCGGGGCTGTGCCGGATCATGCGCGTGGTGCTGAGCAGAGCGCGAAGGAATGACATGGTGCAGACCATTGAAAAGCGCTGGTGGGAGGTGCGCCAGAGGGGCGAGGTGAAGCTTCTGTGCCGAGTGGAAGGGTTGCCCCGGCGACGGTCAAGAAAGGGCAAAGGAAATGCCGGATTCTGGCTCGAACACGCCCCACCGGTCACACCTCGCCACCCCGGCGCCACACGCGTACAGCCCTGCCCCCACCGGCCGTTGGGGCAGCCGGCGGGGTACTCCGGTCAGCCGCGGCGCAGCAGTCGCGAGGCGCCCGCCGCGACCGTCGTGGCCAATATCCAGCCCAGCAGGACGAGCGCCGCCCCCGCCCACTGCCAGCCGCCCTCCAGCCGCCAGTAACCGTCCTGCCCGAGGTTGATCACCGGCACCAGCAGATCGAGCGCGTACAGCGCCGCGTTCCACTGCGGGTGCTCGTCCTTCTTGATCGCCGCGGGGTCGTAGTGCGAGAACGCCACCGTGCCCGCCGCCCACAGCACCGCCATCCACACCGCCGCCCGCCCCGGCCGGTAGCCGTACGCCACCGTCCAGTCCTGGAGGTAGCCCCACAGCCGGGCGGCGGGCGGCAGTGTCTCCCGGCGCCGCCGCTGCTTGGCGAGGAGCACCTCGCGGGCGTCCGCGTCCTCGCCGCAGCTGCGCAGGACGGCGGCGAGCCGCTCGTACGGCTCGGGCACGTACTCCGGAGTCGCCGCCAGCACCCATTCCAGCCGCCGGGAGAGCGGGAAGTGCCCGTACGGGACGAGGTTCTCGTACACGAATCCGCCCATCGCCAGACCGCCCGGACCCGGCCAGCTGGTCGACACGTCGATCAGCGTGACGACCTTGGCGCCGTTCAGCACGACCCGGCCCTCCTCCGGGCGCTCCGCGTTGAAGCGCAGCTCCGGAGTGACGATCCTGCGCAGCGACAGCTCCTCGTGCCGGGCCAGCACGAACCGCGCCTTGTGCAGATCCACCGCGTCCCCGAACCTGCCGTCGTCCAGCCGCACCCCGCCCCGGCACTCGAAGACCTGGGAGCGGGTGCCGCGCGCCGGGGTGCCCGACGACCGTGCGATGCCGTACGGGGGAGTGGTGCCCTGGTTCCCCGTGTCCACGCTCACCCACGCCTCGGTCATGTACAGCGTGCGTTCGACGGTCAGCTGCGGGGCGTTCAGCGCCCGCCGCCCCTCCGTGCCGCGCAGCCGGCTGCCGCGCAGACTCAGCGAACCGCCGACCTTCGCGCCGCGCAGGCTCAGCTCCCCGCGCGTCTCGACCATCTCGGCCTGAAGGTCCTGGGCCACGGCGAGTCCGTCGGCGGTCAGGGCGCGGCCCCGCCGGTCGGGGCCGATGCTGATCTGGTTGATCAGCAGATCCGTACCGATCTGGGCGTCCGTGAGCCGGATACCGCTCTCGATCCGGCAGCGCGGCAGATGCAGATCACCCTCGGTGTGCAGCCGGGCCGCCTCAAGGCGCGGCATCGCGCAGCCGACCATCCGCAGGGTCGTGAAGTGGCACTCGGGGAGCACCACCTCCTGCTCGAAGCGGCAGCCCGTCAGCTCGACGTACGGGGAGACACGCCCGCCCGCCATGTCCAGCCGCCCCGTGATCCGTACGCCCCGGAGCTTCAGCGCCGCCACCCGGCCGTGCCGCGCCGTGGGCCCGCTCAGCAGCAGCCGGGCCACCGTCCGGGCGCCGACACTCCGTTCGGGACCCCAGATGTGTGCCGCGAACGGATCGTCGCGCACCGGGTCATGGGTACGCAGGTCGTAGGTGGTGCCGTTCCGGAAGGACTGCCACATGCCCAGCTCCGCTGCGCTGAGGCCGTCCGGGATATCGCCATCCTGCGGCTCGGTCACTGCCGTCCCCTCTGTGCAGATGCCGTACGTCTGTTCTTCCCCCTGTGTGACGGCGTGAACGCTAGTAGTCAGCAGTGACAGCCGGGACATGTATCAGCCAGTGATACGGACGTCCGGGCGCCGGAAGCGGTCTGCGAGAATTGGGGGGTGATCTCTCGAATCGATCTGCGCGGTACTGCCCTCCCCGAGGGCGGCGACCTGCGCGACCTGCTGCCCCGTGCCGAGTTCGACGTGGAAGCCGCCCTGGAAACGGTGCGGCCCATCTGCGAGGACGTACGCCATCGTGGCTCCGCGGCAGTGATCGAGTGGGGGGAGAAATTCGACGGCGTACGCCTCGACTCGATCCGGGTCCCGGCCGCGGCCCTCACCGAGGCGCTGGAGCAGCTCGACCCCGCCGTACGCGCCGCGCTGGAGGAGTCGATCCGCCGCGCCCGGCTCGTCCACCGCGAGCAGCGCCGCACCACGCACACCACCCAGGTCGTCCCGGGCGGCACGGTCACCGAGAAGTGGGTGCCCGTCGACCGCGTCGGGCTGTACGTACCGGGCGGGCGCTCCGTCTATCCGTCGTCCGTCGTCATGAACGTCGTACCGGCCCAGGAGGCGGGCGTCGAGGGCGTCGCTGTCTCCTCGCCGCCGCAGAAGGAGTTCGGCGGGCTGCCGCACCCCACCATCCTCGCCGCCTGCGCCCTCCTCGGCGTCGACGAGGTGTACGCGGCGGGCGGCGCCCAGGCCATCGCGATGTTCGCGTACGGGACGGCCGACTGCCGGCCCGTGAACCTCGTCACAGGTCCCGGCAACATCTACGTCGCCGCGGCCAAGCGCCTCCTCAAGGGCCGCATCGGCATCGACGCCGAAGCCGGCCCGACCGAGATCGCGATCCTCGCCGACTCCACCGCAGACCCGGTGCACGTCGCCGCCGACCTGATCAGCCAGGCCGAGCACGACCCCATGGCCGCCGCCGTCCTCGTCACCGACTCCGAGGAGCTGGCCGCCGCCACCGAGGCCGAGCTGGTCCCGCAGATCGCGGCCACCAAGCACGTCACGGACCGCATCGAGCCCGCCCTGGCCGGCCGCCAGTCCGCGATCGTCCTGGTCAACGACCTGGAGGACGGCCTGAAGGTCGTCGACGCCTACGCCGCCGAGCACCTGGAGATCCAGACCGCGGACGCCGCCGCCGTGGCGGCCCGGGTCCGCAACGCCGGCGCGGTCTTCGTCGGCCCGTGGTCGCCGGTCTCCCTCGGGGACTACTGCGCGGGCTCCAACCACGTCCTGCCCACCGGCGGCTGCGCCTGCCACTCCTCGGGCCTGTCCGTGCAGTCCTTCCTGCGCGGCATCCACATCGTCGACTACACGCGCGACGCCCTCGCCGAGGTCACGCACCACGTCGTGACCCTCGCCGAGGCCGAGGACCTCCCGGCACACGGCGCCGCGCTCAAGGCCAGGTTCGGCTGGAAGGTTCCGCAGGCGTGACAGACGGCAGCACCACCCGCAACCCCTGGGACGCGCTTCCCCTCCGCGAGGAGCTCCGCGGCCAGTCCCCCTACGGGGCGCCACAGCTCGACGTACCCGTACGCCTGAACACCAACGAGAATCCGTACCCGCTCCCCGAGGCGCTGGTCGACCGGATCGCCGAGCGGGTCCGCGAGGCCGCCCGCGACCTCAACCGCTACCCCGACCGGGACGCCGTCGAACTCCGTACCGAACTGGCCCGCTACCTCACCCGCACCGCCGGGCACGAGGTCGGCTTCGCCAACGTCTGGGCGGCCAACGGGTCCAACGAGGTGCTCCAGCAGCTGCTGCAGACCTTCGGCGGCCCGGGGCGCACGGCGATCGGTTTCGAACCCTCGTACTCGATGCACGCACTCATCTCGCGCGGCACCGGCACGGGGTGGATCTCCGGACCGCGCAACGAGGACTTCACCATCGATGTCGCGGCGGCCCGCGCGACCATCGCCGAGCGGCGGCCGGACGTCGTGTTCATCACCTCGCCCAACAACCCCACCGGTACCGCGGTCGACGCCGAAACCGTCCTCGCGCTGTACGAGGCGGCGCAGGCGGCCAAGCCGTCGATGGTCGTCGTCGACGAGGCGTACGGGGAGTTCAGCCACCACCCCTCGCTGCTCCCGCTGATCGAGGGGCGCCCGCACCTGGTGCTCTCGCGCACCATGTCGAAGGCGTTCGGCGCCGCCGGACTGCGCCTCGGCTACCTCGCCGCGGACCCGGCCGTCGTCGACGCCGTACAGCTGGTGCGGCTGCCGTACCACCTGTCCTCCATCACCCAGGCCACCGCGCTCGCCGCCCTGGAACACACCGATACGCTGCTGGGGTACGTCGCGCAGCTCAAGGGCGAGCGCGACCGGATCGTCGACGAGCTGCGCGCACTCGGCTTCGACGTGACCGACTCGGACGCCAACTTCGTCCAGTTCGGCCGCTTCGCCGACAGTCACACCGCCTGGCAGCAGATCCTCGACCGGGGCGTCCTGGTCCGGGACAACGGCGTACCGGGATGGCTGCGGGTCTCCGCGGGGACCCCGGCCGAGAACGACGCGTTCCTCGATGCGGCGCGCACGCTTGTCACTGAGAACGCCAAGAAGGAGCACGAGGCATGAACCCCCGCGTAGGCCGCGTGGAACGCACCACGAAGGAAACGTCCGTGCTCGTCGAGATCAACCTCGACGGCACCGGAAAAGTCGATGTGTCGACGGGGGTCGGCTTCTACGACCACATGCTCGACCAGCTCGGCCGCCACGGACTCTTCGACCTCACGGTCAAGACCGAGGGCGACCTGCACATCGACTCGCACCACACCATCGAGGACACCGCCCTCGCGCTCGGCGCCGCCTTCAAGCAGGCCCTCGGCGACAAGGTCGGCATCTACCGCTTCGGCAACTGCACCGTCCCGCTGGACGAGTCGCTCGCCCAGGTCACCGTCGACCTCTCCGGCCGGCCGTACCTGGTGCACACCGAGCCCGAGAAGATGGCGCCGATGATCGGCGAGTACGACACGACGATGACCCGGCACATCCTGGAGTCCTTCGTCGCCCAGGCGCAGATCGCCCTGCACGTCCACGTGCCGTACGGGCGCAACGCCCACCACATCGTGGAGTGCCAGTTCAAGGCGCTGGCCCGCGCCCTGCGATACGCCTCCGAGCGCGACACGCGCGCCGCCGGAATCCTTCCCTCCACGAAGGGCGCGCTGTGACCGGGCTCAATACGATTCTGATCGTCGTCGGCCTCTTCCTGGCCGGCGGCGTCTACTCCTTCTCGAAACAGGACATGCCCAAGGGCGTCGTCGTCCTGCTCGGGATCGGCTCCGTGATGTGCCTGCTCGCGGGCATCCTGCGGATTCAGGGACTCTGGGACTGAGGAACGGCTGTGAGTGACAAGAAGAAGGTCGTCGTCTTCGACTACGGCTTCGGCAACGTACGTTCCGCCGAGCGGGCACTCGCCCATGTCGGCGCGGACGTCGAGATCACCCGCGACTTCGACACGGCGATGAACGCCGACGGGCTGCTGGTGCCCGGCGTCGGAGCGTTCTCCGCCTGCATGGAGGGCCTGAAGAAGGCCCGCGGCGAATGGGTCATCGGCCGCAGGCTGGCCGGCGGGCGCCCCGTCATGGGCATCTGCGTCGGCATGCAGATCCTGTTCGAGCGCGGCATCGAGCACGGCGTGGAGACGGAAGGGCTGGACGAGTGGCCCGGCACTGTCGGTCCGCTCAGGGCCGACGTCGTCCCGCACATGGGCTGGAACACCGTGGAGGCCCCCGAGGACTCCCAGCTCTTCGCCGGTCTGGACGCCGACGCCCGGTACTACTTCGTGCACTCGTACGCGGCGCACGACTGGTCCCTCGAAGTCACCAACGCCAAGATCCGTGCCCCCAGGGTCACCTGGTCCACGCACGGCGAGCGCTTCGTGGCGGCCGTGGAGAACGGCGCGCTGTGGGCCACCCAGTTCCACCCCGAGAAGTCCGGCGATGCCGGCGCCCAGCTGCTGACCAACTGGATCGAGACGCTGTAATGCCGAAGCTTGAACTGCTCCCCGCCGTCGACGTCCGCGACGGGCAGGCCGTCCGCCTCGTCCACGGCGAGTCCGGCTCCGAGACCTCGTACGGCGACCCGTTGCAGGCCGCCCTCACCTGGCAGCGGGCGGGCGCCGAGTGGCTGCACCTCGTGGACCTGGACGCCGCCTTCGGCACCGGTGACAACCGGGCGCAGATCGCCGAGGTCGCCCGCTCCATGGACATCAAGGTGGAGCTCTCCGGCGGGATCCGCGACGACGCCTCGCTCGCCGCCGCCCTCGCCACCGGCTGCACCCGCGTCAACCTCGGCACCGCCGCCCTGGAGACCCCGGAATGGGTCGCCAAGGTGATCGCCGAGCACGGCGACAAGATCGCCGTCGGTCTCGACGTCCGCGGCACCACCCTCCGCGGCCGCGGCTGGACCCGCGACGGCGGAGACCTCTACGAGACGCTCGCCCGCCTCGACTCCGAGGGCTGCGCCCGCTACGTCGTCACCGACATCGCCAAGGACGGCACGCTCCAGGGCCCCAACCTGGAACTGCTCAAGAACGTCTGCGCCGCCACCGACAAGCCCGTCGTGGCCTCCGGCGGCGTCTCCTCGCTGGACGACCTGCGGGCGATCTCCTCGCTCGTCGCGGAAGGCGTCGAGGGCGCGATCGTCGGCAAGGCGCTGTACGCGAAGGCGTTCACCCTGGAAGAGGCGCTGAAGGCGGTCTCCGCATGACGGACTCCGTACGCCGCCTCTCCACCGGCGCCCCCTGGGAGGACAGGTTCGGCTACTCCCGCGCCGTGGAACTGCCCAACGGACTCGTCCTGGTCGCCGGCTGCACGTCGGTGGTCAAGGGCGAGATCTCGGCGGGCAGCCCGTACGAGCAGACCAGGACCTCTTTCGACGTCGCCTTCGAGGCGCTGAAGGAGCTCGGCCTCGGCCGCGAGGACGTCGTCCGTACCCGGATGTACATCACGCACGCGCGGGACGTCGAGGACGTGGGCCGCGCGCACAAGGAACTGTTCGACGACGTACGGCCCGCCGCCTCGATGATCATCGTGTCCGGGTTCGTCGACCCGAGCCTGGTCGTCGAGGTCGAGGTCGAAGCATTCAGGGCAGGTACGAAGTGAGCCTCGCGGTCCGAGTCATTCCCTGCCTGGACGTCGACAACGGCCGGGTCGTCAAGGGTGTCAACTTCCAGAATCTGCGCGACGCGGGTGACCCCGTCGAGATGGCGAAGCTGTACGACGCCGAGGGCGCCGACGAGCTGACCTTCCTCGACATCACCGCGTCCAGCGGCGACCGGGAGACCACCTACGACGTGGTGCGCCGCACCGCCGAGCAGGTCTTCATCCCGCTCACGGTCGGCGGCGGTGTCCGCACCCCCGACGACGTCGACAAACTGCTGCGCGCCGGCGCCGACAAGGTCGGCGTCAACACGGCGGCCATCGCCCGGCCCGACCTGATCCGCGAGATCGCCGAACGCTTCGGACGCCAGGTCCTCGTGCTCTCGGTCGACGCCCGGCGCACCCCCGCGGGGACGTTCGAGGTGACGACCCACGGTGGCCGCAAGGGCACCGGTATCGACGCCGTCGAGTGGGCGCACCGGGCCGCCGAGCTCGGCGCGGGCGAGATCCTGCTCAACTCGATGGACGCGGACGGCACGAAGGACGGCTACGACACCGAGATGATCGCGGCCGTACGCGCGCACGTCACGGTCCCGGTCATCGCCTCCGGCGGCGCGGGCCGGCTCGCGGACTTCGCGCCGGCCATCGAGGCGGGTGCCGACGCGGTGCTCGCCGCGTCCGTCTTCCACTTCGGTGACCTGCGGATCTCCGAGGTGAAGGACACCCTCCGGGAAGCCGGTCACCCGGTCCGCTGAGGTCTGGTGCACACACGAGGCCCGGAGGGTGCCGGTCGCGAAGACCGGTGATCTCACCGATGTGCGCGCACGGGGTGCACCGCGAAAGTGGCGACCGCCAACGAACAACGGCGGCAGCCACGCGGTGCACCCCGAAGCCTTGGGCGAGGTTCTCGGTCCCCGAGCACGGTGTGGCTGCGCCACGACCGAGAGGACCCCCCTCGTGCACCAGCTCCTCCCCTTTGGCGGCGCCTCCCCGCGCCGGCACCGGATGTCCACGGGCCGCACCCGCACTCTCAGAACCCTGCTGGCCAGCGCCGCCGCCACCGCCGGCCTGTTCACCGCGCTGATCCCCGCCGGTGCCCAGGCCGCCGACAACCCCTACCAGCGCGGCCCCGCGCCGACCGTGTCGAGCATCGAGGCGAGCCGCGGCACGTACGCCGTCTCGGAGACCTCGGTCTCCTCGCTGGTGAGCGGCTTCGGCGGCGGCACCATCTACTACCCGACGTCCACCGCGGACGGCACCTTCGGCGCGGTCGCCATCGCACCCGGCTTCACCGCCTACCAGTCCAGCATGGCCTGGCTCGGACCGCGGCTCGCCTCCCAGGGCTTCGTCGTCTTCACCATCGACACCAACTCCACGCTGGACCAGCCCGCCAGCCGTGGCGACCAGCTCCTGGCCGCGCTGGACTACCTGACCCAGCAGAGCTCGGTCCGCACCCGGATCGACAGCTCCCGGCTCGGCGTGATGGGTCACTCCATGGGCGGCGGCGGCACGCTGGAGGCCGCCAAGGACCGTACCTCGCTGAAAGCGGCGATCCCGCTGACCGGCTGGAACACCGACAAGACCTGGCCGGAGGTGCGGACACCCACCCTGGTGGTCGGCGCGGACGGTGACACCGTGGCGTCGGTCGGCACGCACTCCGAGCCGTTCTACACCTCGCTGCCCAGCACGCTCGACAAGGCGTACCTGGAGCTGCGCGGCGCCACGCACTTCACGCCGAACTCCTCCAACACCACGATCGCGAAGTACAGCATCTCGTGGCTGAAGCGGTTCATCGACAACGACACCCGGTACGAGCAGTTCCTCTGCCCACTGCCGCAGGCGAGCCTGACGATCGCCGAGTACCGGGGCACGTGCCCGCACACCTCCTAGAGCGTGGGGAAGGGGCCGGACCGGTGCGCCCGGTCCGGCCCCTTCCGTATAGCCGCCACCCGGCCGATGCTGTGCCGCCGCACAGCGCCCGGCACCTCCCGTTGGGAGGCTGCCCCGCACCGGGCCGTCCCGGCGGAGCATCCGGATGCCTGCCTTCCGAGGTTGTTTACGCGGAAGTAACGTGACGGCGTGACCTCATCCACGACCGTGCACAGTCCGCTCCGGCTGTACGGCCGCAGCGGTGAACTCGCCATCCTGGACGGGCTGTTGAGTCGGCTGCGGGCGGGTGACGGCGGCGCGCTCGTACTGACCGCGCCGCCCGGCACCGGCCGTACCGCACTCCTGCGGGCGACGGCCGACACTCATCGCGCGTACGAGCGGGGGCCGGTGCTGTACGCGACGGGGGCGCCCGCCGAGCAACGCCTGCCCTACAGCGGGCTGCACGCCCTGCTCTGCTCGGCGCCCGGCGTCCTGCCCGCACAGGCCGACCGGGTACTGCGCTCCGGCATCACCCCGGGCGGCCTGCTCGGCCTGCTGAGGGGCCTCGGCGCCCAACGGCCGCTGCTGGTCTGCGTCGACGACGCGCACGCCTGGGACCCCGACTCGCGGGCCGCGCTCGGCTTCGCGGCCCGCAGGCTCGGCGCGGGCGGCAGGGTCGCCGTGGTCCTCGGCGCCGAGGACGAGACCAGTTTCGCGGGGCTGCCCGCGCTCCGGCTCGGCCCGCTGGACGACGATGCCGCGGCCGCCCTGCTCGACCGGCTCACCGACGGGGGCGGCGGCGTCGACCCGGTCGTACGGAGCGAACTGCTGCGGGAAGCCGCGGGCAACCCGGGCATGCTCACCGGACTCGCCGGCCGCCTCACCCCCGACCAACTGGCCGGGCGCACCGCGCTGCCCTATCCGCTGCCCGGCGGTGAAAGCGTCCTCGACTCCCACGCGGCGCACCTCGACGCCCTCGCGCCGGACACCCGGACCCTTCTCCTGCTGGCCGCGGCGGCCCAGGAACACGAACCCGACGGCGCGGGAGCGGACGCCGCCCTGCTGATGCGGGCGGGCGCCGGGGCCGGGCTCGCCCCCGGCTTCCTGGACCACGTGCTCCTGGGCTCCGCCGGGATCACGGGCATCCTCCAACGCACGGGCAGCCGACTGCACTTCAGCCACCCGCTGCTGCGCCGGGCCGTCCTGCACCGCGCGTCCCCGGCCAGGCGCCGCGCGGTGCACGAACTGCTCGCCACCCTGCTGACGGGTCCCTGCGCGCCGCCGCTGCCCCCGCTCGTCCAGCGGGCCTGCGCCGCGCCGGGCCCCGACGCGGCGCTCGCCGGACAACTGGCGGCGGCGGCCGTCGCACCCCGCCCGCACGCCGAGCGGTCCGCCGCACTCGCCCGGTCCGCCGGGCTCTCCACCGACGACACCTTGCGCGCCACCCGGTTCGCCGCCGCGGCCGAGCACGCCCGGCTCGCGGGCGACGCGGCCCGCTCCCGTGCCCTGCTGGCCCGCACCGGCGCTCACCCGGCGGCCGGCGGCCCCTCCTCGTACGGTGCGGCCCGAGGAAGCGGCACCCCTACCGCCGGAGGGCTCGCCGCCTACGTACGCGGCATGCTCGCCCTGCGCGACGGACCGGCCGCCGACGCCCGGGCAACCCTCGTCGCCGCGGCCTCGCTCCTCGCCGCGCACGATCCGCGCCGCACCCTCGACGCCCTGTTCGGCGCGGCCGAGGCCGCCTGGGCGATGGGGGACGCCGTCGCCTACCTGGACGCCATGACCAGGATTCCCGACTCCCCGCACGACCGGGGCGTGGCCCACTACCGCGCCGGAATGTGCGCCGTGCTCGGCGGACGCACCGCCGAGGGCCACGCTCTCCTCCGGGGCTGTCTCGACTCCGCCGAAGGCACCGAGGACCCGGCCGCCCTGCTGCGGGCGGGGGCCTCGGCCCTGGTTCTGGGCGAGGTCGAGGACGCCTGCCGGGCCGGCGCCCGCACGCTCGCCGCCGTCCGCACCCGCGGGCCCGAAGCGCTGCTGCCTCAGGCGCTGGAGCACCTCGCCTACGCCGAACTGCGGGCCGGCCGGCACGCCAGAGCCCGCGCGCACGCCCTGGAGGGCCTGCACGCCGCCCGCCGTACCGGGCAGCCCAACGCCTCCGCCCATCTGCACGCCGTACTGGCGCTCGCCGCCTCCGTGGAGGGGCCCGCCGAGGCGTGTGCCGCCCACTGCGACGCCGCCCTGGCCGGCGCCGGGCCCCACGGCCTCGTCCAGGCGGCGACGCTCGCCACCTGGGCCGTCGCCCGCGCCGACCTGGCCGCGGGGCGGCCGGGCGAGGCGGCGGCCCGGCTCGCACCCCTCGTCGGCCCCGGCCCCCGGCGCGGCCACTTCGCCACCCGGATGCTGGCCGTGCCCTGCTACATCGAGGCGGCCGTGCTCTCGGGCCGCGCGGACGAGGCGCCGGACGGCCTCACTGCGGCCGTCGAGGAGTTCGCCCGGTGGACCGAACGCACCACCGACCCGCTGGCCCCCGCCCAACTCGCGCGCTGCCGGGCCCTGCTGGCGCCCCCGGAGGAGGCCGCCGCCCGCTACGAGGAGGCCATGGCCCACCACGACCGGGCGGGCGGCGACTTCGAACGCGCCCGTACCCAGCTCCTCCACGGCCAGTGGCTGCGGCGCCGCCGGCAGACCCGCGCCGCCCGGGGGCCCCTGCGCGACGCCCTCGTCGCGTTCGAACGCTGCTCCGCCCGCTCCTGGGCCGACCGCGCGGCCGGAGAGCTCCGCGCGGCCGGGGAGGCGGTCGACGTGCCGGAGGCGACCGGCCCCACGCCGCTCGCCGGGCTCACCCCGCAGCAGCAGCGGATCGCCCGGTACGTCGCGGAGGGCGCCACGAACCGGGAGGTGGCGGTACGTCTCTCGGTGAGTCCCCGGACGGTCGATCACCATCTGCGCAACGTCTTCGCCGCCCTGGGCGTCAGGTCCCGGACCGAGCTCGCCAGGCTGCTGGGCCGCCCGTAGGGACCGTGGTTCCGGGCCGGGCGCGCGGGTGTGTGACCGGGAGGTTGCAGGACCGTGATGATAAGAACGCCGCAGACCCCTAGGTACCGACTGGGCGGTATGCCATTCTGCGGGCGTCAGGATCATTCGGTGTGCTCGTGCCCAAGGCCGGACCGGGTGCACCGGAGCCGGTCTGTCCACGAGCCGGCCGATTCCCGGTGGAGGCCGCCATGCCACAGGTCGTACGTTCACGGATCAGGGCGCTGCACGGACCGCCCCCCGTAGCGCCGTTGCCGCACCGCTTCCGTTCGCTGGCCGACCGCGAGGCCGTCGCCGTACTGCACCGGGCCGCCCGGGTGCTGATCGCGGGCCTGCCCGAGCTGACGGACCGGCTCGTCGAGGCCCTCAGGGAGCAGGAGCCGGCCTACCGCGCGGCCATCGAGAACGAACCGGCCGAGGTCTGGCAGGAGGTGCACCACTCGCTGCGGCACAACGTCGGTTCGCTGATCCAGCCCCGCGAGTTCCGGGAGGCCGCCCACCGGACCTCCCGGTGGATCGGCGAGGCCCGCGCCAAGCAGGGCGTCCCGCTCGACGCGGTGCTGCACGCCTTCCGGATGGGCGGCGCGATGGTCTGGCAGGACCTGGTCGACGAGACCGCGCGCAGGCATCCCGAGGACATCCGGCTGCTCGTCCATGTCGCCGCCGACGTCTGGAACTTCGTCGACGAGCACTGCGCCGTGGTGGCGGACGCCTACCGGCAGGCCGAGCGCCGGCTGGTCTGGCGGCGCGAGAACCAGCAGCGTCTGATGACGGCCGCCCTGCTCGACGGCACGGCCCGGATCGCGGACCTGCCGGATGCCGCGGCGATGCTCGGGCTGCCGGTCGACGGCCGGTACGCGGTGCTCGCGGTCGCCGCCGCCCGCCGCGCGCCGCACGGAGCGGGGGAGCAGCCCGTGACGCTGCCCGAGGGCACGGACGCGCTCTGGCACCCCGGCCAGGAAGCGGAGTTCGCGATTCTGGCACTGACCGCGGGGCCCGCCGCCGCGGAGGCCGGGGACCAGGGCCAGGCGGCGAGCGAGGGCGCCGCCCCGCCCGGACAGGAGGAACTCGCCTCGGTCGCCGCGGAGTTGGTGGCGGCGCCGGGGGCCCGGGTCGGGATCAGCTCCGTGGTCGGCGGACTGGCCGCGCTCGGTGAGGCCCGCCGGCTCGCCGAGACCGCGCTGCGGGCCTGCCCCGCGGCGGGCGGTGTCGTCCTGCTCGACGAGCATCTGCCGACCGCGCTCGTCGTCTCGTCACCGGGCCTCGGCAACGCACTGGCCGCCCGGGTGCTGGGCCCGCTCGACCGCCTCGACCCGGCGGACCGCGACGTACTGATCGAGACGCTCACCGCCTGGCTCGACTCCGACGGGTCGGCGCAACGGGCGGGGGCGCGGCTGTACTGCCACCGCAACACGGTGCTCAACCGCCTGCGGCGCTTCGAGCAGCTGACGGGCCGGTGCCTGACCCGCCCGTCCGACGCGGTGGAAGTGTCCCTGGCGCTGGCGGCCCGGCGCCTGCTCGGCACCTGAGGGCCAGGGGGCCGCGTTCGTCCTCGATCGCCGGACGGGCTTGCAGACCAAGCCCGTCCGGCGACCGGGGTCACAGCGGCGGCCCCGCCCCCGGATCTGTGCCCCCGCACAGACCTCCCCCCGGCCCGCTGTCCCCCCGCCCCCACCCCGCGCCGGCCGCTGTACCCCGCCCCGGCCACCTGGTGGCGTAACCGGCATGTCTTCCTCAACGCCACCCCCTCCGGCCCCGGAGGCCCACCGATGAGCGGCGCGGTCGACGCGCGGTCCCTCGCCGTCGTCATCTTTCTCGGGTTCGTCGCCGTGTCCCTCCTCCTGTGCGGTCTGGCCGCCGCCGACCAGGACGACCCCGAGCACTTCTACGCGGGCGGCGGCGCGGCCCTCGGACCCGTGGGCGGTGGGCTCGCCATCGCCGGGGACTACATCTCCGCCGCCACCCTGCTCTCCACCACCGGCTCCGTCGCGCTCGCCGGATTCGACGGCGTGCTGTTCGCCCTGGCCACCGTCGCCTCCCTGGTCCTCGTCATGCGCGTACTCGCCGAACGGATGCGCCGCAAGGGCGTGTTCACCCTCGGTGACTTCCTGGCCGACCGGCTCGGCGACCGCTCCGTGCGCCGGGCGCTCGGCGTCACCACCCTCGTCGTCCTCGTGCCCCTCCTGCTGGTGCAACTCACCACGGCGGGACGCGTCATGACCGCGATGTTCGGACTGCCGGACGGCGCGCTCACCGGCTGCACCGTCGCCAGCGGCGCCCTGATGGTCTGCTACTCGGCGTTCGGCGGCATGCGCGGCACCGGCTACATCCAGATCCTCAAGGTCGGCGTCGTCCTGGCCGCCGTCACCCTGCTCGCGGGGCTCGTACTCGCCCGGTACGGCTGGTCCCCGTTCGCCCTCTTCGAGGCCGCGCGGAGCGGCAGCGGGCAGGGCGGCGCCTACGCGCTCCCGGGGCTCCAGTTCGGCCACGGGCTCGTGGGCGGCCTCGACCTCATCGGCTTCCAGTGCACCCTCGTCCTCGGCGCCGCCTGCATGCCGCACATCATGATGCGGCTGTATCCGCTGCGGGACGCCTACACCGCGCGCCGCGCCACCGTCTGGTCCGTGGGCCCGGTCGCCCTCCTGTGTGCCGGGATCGTCGTGGTCGGGCTCGGCGCCTCGGCCCTGCTCGGCCAGGGCATCCTGCGCGCCGCCGACCCGGCGGGCAACACCGCCCTGCTCCTGGTCACCGGCGCCCTCGACCCGGGCGCGGACGGCCCCCGGCACAGCCCGCTGTTCGCGCTCGTCGCCTGCGCGGTCTTCGCCACCACCCTGGCCGCCGTCGCCGGCATCACCCTGGCCGCCGCCTCGTCCCTCGCCCGCGACTTCGCCGCGGGGTCCGGCGCCCAGGGCGCGGGAAAGGCGTCCCGCAGGGAGATCCGCCGGGCCCGCTGGACCGTCGTCGCCATCGGCGCGCTCGCGGTCCTGGCCTCCACGTACACCCAGGACCGCAACCCGCAGGTGCTGCTCTCCCTCTCCTTCGCCGCCGCGGCCTCGATCCTGCCGCCCGTGCTGCTGTACGCCCTCTTCCGGCCGGACTTCACCGCCCGCGGGGTGCGCTGGACCGTGTACGGGACGCTGCCGCTGATCCTCGTCCTGATGACACTGTCGCCCGCCGTCTCCGGGACGCCCGTCGCGCTCTTCCCGGAGCGGGACTTCCACTGGTTCCCGCTCCAGACCCCGGGCCTGGTGACGATCCCCGCGGGCTTCCTCCTGGGCCTGCTGGGCTCGCGCAGGCCGGAACCGGTCGCCCGCCGGAACCGCACAGCGTTCTTCGCGCGCTAGAAGTCGCGCGACGAACCAGGGCCGCCCCGAGGCGGCCCGGCCCTACATGCCGAGCTGCGACAGCTGCAGCCGGGCCACCACGTCCTCGTCGCCCTCCAGCCCCACCTTCGCCGTCTCCTGGCGCCCGAACACGAACATCAGCAGCTCGCCCGGCTCCCCGGTGACCGTCACCACCGGGGACCCCTTGCGGGCCACCGCCGTCTGGCCGTCCGGGCGGCGCAGCACCAGTCCGACGGGGGACCGGCGGCCCAGCAGCCGGGCCGTCCGCTCCATGCGCGACCACAGCACGTCGGCGAAGACCGGGTCCACCTCGCGCGGCGTCCAGTCGGGCTGGGCGCGGCGCACGTCCTCGGCGTGCACATAGAACTCGACCGTGTTGGCCGCCTCGTCCAGCTGCTTGAGGCCGAACGGGGACAGCCGCGGGGGACCCGTACGGATGAGCTGGATCAGCTCCTCGTACGGCTTCGCGGCGAATTCGGCCTGCACCCGTTCCAGCCGGTTCTTCAGCGCCGCCAGCACCGTTCCGCCCGCCGCGTCCGGGCGGCGCTCGCGCACCACCACATGGGCGGCCAGGTCACGGGTTCGCCAGCCGTCGCAGAGCGTCGGCGCATCGGAACCCGCCGTCTCCAACAGGTCGGCCAGGAGTAGACGTTCACGCTTCGCATGGGTCGACATGTCCGCCAGCGTACGACCGTGTCCAGCGGTCCGCCCAGTGGACGCACGCCCAAACAGGCCTCCGCGTCACGGCACAATGGGGCACATGACCAGCACGCCCACGCCCGGTACGCCGTCGCCCGGCACACCCGCCAGCAGCCTCGACCCCGCCATCGCCGCCCGCCTCAAGCGCGGCGCCGACGGACTGGTCCCGGCCATCGCCCAGCAGTACGACACGGGCGAGGTGCTGATGCTCGGCTGGATGGACGACGAGGCGCTGCACCGCACCCTCACCACGGGCCGCTGCACCTACTGGTCCCGCAGCCGCCAGGAGTACTGGGTGAAGGGCGACACCTCCGGCCACGTCCAGCAGGTCAAGTCCGTCGCCCTCGACTGCGACGCCGACACCGTCCTCGTCCGGGTGGATCAGACGGGCGCCGCCTGCCACACGGGCGACCGCACCTGTTTCGACGCCGACGTCCTCCCCCTCGCCCAGTAAGGTCACCGGCCATGGATCTTGAGACCTTCCGCAAGCTGGCCGTCGACCGGCGCGTCATCCCCGTCAGCCGCCGGCTCCTCGCGGACGGCGACACGCCGGTCGGGCTCTACCGCAAGCTCGCGGCCGAACGCACCGGCACCTTCCTCCTCGAATCGGCGGAGAACGGCCGGACCTGGTCCCGCTACTCCTTCATCGGCGTCCGCAGCGCCGCCACCCTGACCGCCCGCGACGGGCAGGCCCACTGGCTCGGCACCCCGCCCGTCGGAGTCCCCACCGACGGGGACCCGCTGCACGCCCTGCGCGCCACCATCGAGACCCTGCACACCGCCCGCGACGTGGCCGTCGACGAGAAACTGCCGCCGTTCACCGGTGGCATGGTCGGCTACCTCGGTTACGACGTCGTGCGCAGGCTGGAGCGGATCGAGGAGCACGGCGGCGACGACCTGAAGCTCCCCGAGCTCACCATGCTGCTCACCTCGGACCTCGCCGTCCTCGACCACTGGGACGGCACGGTCCTGCTGATCGCCAACGCGATCAACCACAACGACCTGCAGACCGGTGCCGACGAGGCGTACACGGACGCCGTGGCCAGGCTCGACGCCATGGAGCAGGACCTGCGCCGCCCGGTCGAGAACGCCCCCGCCGCGCTGCCGCCCTCCGAGCTGCCGCCGTACACCGCCCTGTGGGGCGGCCCGGCCTACCAGGACGCGGTCGACGACATCAAGGAACGCATCAGGGCCGGCGAAGCCTTCCAGGTGGTCCCCTCCCAGCGCTTCGAGACCCCGTGCACGGCGAGCGCCCTGGACGTCTACCGGGTGCTGCGCGCCACCAACCCCTCGCCGTACATGTACCTCTTCCGCTTCGACGGCTTCGACGTCGTCGGCTCCAGCCCGGAAGCGCTCGTCAAGGTCGAGGACGGGCGCGCGATGGTCCACCCCATCGCGGGCACCCGGCACCGCGGCGCCACCCCGCAGGAGGACCAGGCGCTCGCGGACGAACTCCTCGCCGACCCCAAGGAGCGCGCCGAGCACCTGATGCTCGTCGACCTCGGCCGCAACGACCTGGGACGGGTCTGCGAACCCGGCAGCGTCGAGGTCGTCGACTTCATGTCCGTGGAGCGGTACTCGCACGTGATGCACATCGTCTCCACCGTCACCGGCCGCGTCGCCGATGACCGCACCGCGTTCGACGTCCTCACCGCCTGCTTCCCCGCGGGCACCCTCTCCGGGGCCCCCAAGCCGCGGGCGATGCAGATCATCGAGGAGCTGGAACCGACCCGGCGCGGTCTGTACGGAGGCTGCGTCGGCTACCTCGACTTCGCGGGCGACTCCGACACCGCGATCGCCATCCGCACCGCCCTGCTCCGCGACGGCACCGCGTACGTCCAGGCCGGAGCGGGCGTCGTGGCCGATTCCGACCCGGTCGCCGAGGACACCGAATGCCGTAACAAGGCCGCCGCGGTCCTCCGCGCGGTCCACACGGCCAACCGCCTCCACGCCTCGTGAGGGCGTAAGGGATAGTGGGGTGCGTGAGTGCTGTGCCCGTACCCCAGACCCGTGTCCCCGCCGCCACCGCGCCCGACAGCGCGGGAAGCCGCCGGAGCCTGGCCGCCGCCCTGCTCCTCGGTGCGGCAGGCGCGACCGTCGTCCTGCTCGCGTCCGGACAGACGTGGGCGAAGGGCGAGGCCGCCGTCGGCGGGGGGATCCTGCCGCTGACGGCCGACGGCCAGGACGTCACCGGCCTCCCCGCGGCCCTGGCCATCGTCGCGCTGGCCGCGCTCGTCGCCGTCTTCGCCGTCCGCGGCGCCGGCCGTGCGCTCGTCGCCGGACTTCTCGCGCTCAGCGGCCTCGGCGCAGGCCTGAGCGCCGGCCTCGGCGCCTCGGACAGCGAGGCCCTCGACGAGAAGGCCGCGCAGACCACCGGCAACGCCTCGGCCACCATCGACGCACTCACCCACACCGCCTGGCCGTACGTCACGGCAGTCGGCGGCCTGCTGATCCTCCTCGCCGGGCTGCTCGCCCTGCGCTACGGAAGCCGCTGGCCCACCATGTCGGGACGGTACGAGCGCGACGGCACGCCCCGCCCCCGCAAGGCCGCACCCGCCGCCCCGGACCCCGACCGGCCCGAGGACCTGTGGAAGGCCCTGGACCGCGGCGAGGACCCGACGCGCGAGGTATGACCCCCAGCTCACGTCCTACCCGCACGTACGGGACAATGAGACCGAGCTTTCTGTACAGCGATACCTTCAGCGCAACACCAACGAGGAGCAACTCATGGCGGGCAGCAGCCACGGACACACCCCGGCCGCCTGGACCGGTGTCATCATCTCGTTCATCGGCTTCTGTGTCGCGGGCGTCTTCATGGTCGCGGCCAACCCGCTCGGCTTCTGGGCCGGTGTCGCCGTCGTCTTCATCGGCGGCATCGTCGGTCTCGCGATGAAGGCCGCCGGTCTCGGCATGCCGAAGGAGTCGGCGGAAGTGGCCCAGGCCAGGGCGCGGGCGGGACAGGCCCAGACCTCCTGACCTCCGGCCACCGGAAACACCACGCGAGGCGCAGCCCGGTCCGGGCTGCGCCTTCTCGTTCGAACGGGGACAATCGCCGGGTGGACGCCTCGCCAGCACAAGACGCCGCCGGGCCCCCGGCCGGCCCGCCGTACGCCCCCGTAGCCGCCCCGCCCCCCGTTCCGGCCCCCGCCTCCCGGCTCAGGCGGCTCGCCACGCCCGTCGGCGTGCTGGCCCTGGTCGTCGGAGCCTTCGCCTACGTGGGCACGGTCGACCCGAACGAGCCGGGCCACTACCCCGTCTGCCCGCTGCTCCGGCTCACCGGCGTGCTCTGCCCCGGCTGCGGCGGACTGCGCAGTGCCCACGCCGTCGCCCACGGCGACCTCGTCACCGCACTCGGCTCGAACGCGCTCGCCGTCGTCGGCTACGCCGTGTTCGGCGTCGTCTGGGTGCTGTGGACGGTCCGCGCGAGCAGGGGCAGGCCTCTGCGCATCACACTCGCCCCCGCCTGCTGGTGGGGCGTCGGGACCCTCGCGGTGATCTTCGCGGTCGTCCGTAACCTGCCCTTCGGCTCGGCTCTGGCGCCGTGAATGCCCAGGTAGTGGGACGCGCGGCGGCACGATGCGGACCCATCGGCCTCCTGCGGATACCATCGGTATGGCTGATCCTGTTCCCTCAGCACCGTCATCACCGTTCCGGAAGGGGGCCGCTCGCGTGAGTGTGCTCGACGAGATCATCGAAGGCGTTCGCGCCGACCTCGCGGAGCGGCAGGCGCGCGTCAGCCTCGACGAGCTCAAGGAGCGCGCGGCCCGCGCTCCCGCGGCGAAGGACGGGGTCGCCGCACTGCGCGGCGAGGGCGTGACCGTCATCTGCGAGGTCAAGCGTTCCAGCCCCTCCAAGGGGGCCCTTGCCGCGATCGCCGACCCTGCCGCGCTCGCCGCGGACTACGAGGCCGGCGGCGCGGCCGTCATCTCCGTCCTCACCGAGGAGCGCCGCTTCGGCGGCTCGCTCGCGGACCTGGAGGCCGTCCGCGCGAAGGTCGACATCCCGATCCTCCGCAAGGACTTCATCGTCACCTCGTACCAGCTGTGGGAGGCCCGCGCCTACGGCGCCGACCTCGCCCTGCTCATCGTCGCCGCCCTCGACCAGGAGGCCCTGGTCTCGCTGATCGAGCGCGCCGAGTCGATCGGCCTGACGCCGCTCGTCGAGGCGCACGACGAGGAGGAGGCGGAGCGTGCCGTCGACGCCGGAGCGAAGATCATCGGTGTCAACGCGCGCAACCTGAAGGACCTCAAGGTCGACCGCTCCACCTTCGAGCGCGTCGCCCCCGAGATCCCCGACCACATCGTGAAGATCGCCGAGTCCGGAGTCCGCGGACCGCACGACCTGATCGCCTACGCCAACGCGGGCGCCGACGCCGTGCTCGTGGGCGAGTCCCTCGTCACCGGCCGCGACCCGCGCGCCGCCGTCGCCGACCTGGTCGCCGCGGGCGCCCACCCGGCCCTCCGGCACGGACGGAGCTGACCCTCCCGATGTCCGCCGACCGTCCCGTCCGCCGCGTCCGGCCGGGCCTGCGCCCCGCCGGGGCGACGGCCCGGGTCCCGCACGCGCCGCTGGCGCGCGGCTGCCGCCCACGCGGCTGCCGCGCCCCCGCCAGGCGTGTGCACGGCCGGCGCGTGCGGTACGTGATCGGCGACGAGCCGGGACAGGTCAACGGCATGCGATGGCGCACGGGGTCCGCGCCGTAGCGAGCCCCGGCCGTCACCCCCCGTCGCACACGGGGGACACGTACGACCGCACCACCCCGACCGCACCCCGGTCGGCGTGGCACTCCGCTCACGGCGCATACGGTGAACCCACCCGTTGCAATGTCGAGGAGCATGTCGGATGTCGTCTGACTTCTTCATTCCGGACCCCGAGGGTCTGATCCCCAGCGCCGAAGGCTATTTCGGCGCGTTCGGTGGCAAGTTCATCCCGGAGGCGCTCGTCGCCGCCGTGGACGAGGTCGCCGTCGAGTACGACAAGGCGAAGAGCGACCCGAACTTCGCCGCCGAGCTCAACGAGCTCATGGTCAACTACACCGGACGGCCCAGCGCGCTGACCGAGGTCCCGCGCTTCGCCGAACACGCGGGCGGCGCACGGGTCTTCCTCAAGCGCGAGGACCTGAACCACACCGGCTCGCACAAGATCAACAACGTGCTGGGCCAGGCACTGCTCACCAAGCGCATGGGCAAGACCCGGGTCATCGCCGAGACCGGCGCGGGCCAGCACGGCGTCGCCACGGCGACCGCCTGCGCGCTCTTCGGGCTCGACTGCACCATCTACATGGGCGAGATCGACACCGAGCGGCAGGCGCTGAACGTGGCGCGGATGCGGATGCTCGGCGCCGAGGTCATCGCGGTGACGTCCGGTTCCAGGACCCTCAAGGACGCCATCAACGAGGCGTTCCGCGACTGGGTCGCCAATGTGGACCGTACGCACTACCTCTTCGGCACGGTCGCGGGCCCGCACCCGTTCCCGGCGATGGTGCGCGACTTCCACCGGGTGATCGGCGTCGAGGCCAGGCGGCAGATCCTGGAGCGGGCCGGCCGGCTGCCGGACGCCGCGGTCGCCTGTGTCGGCGGCGGCTCCAACGCCATCGGCCTCTTCCACGCCTTCATCCCGGACGCCGGGGTCCGTCTGATCGGCTGCGAGCCGGCCGGACACGGCGTGGAGACCGGCGAGCACGCGGCGACGCTGACCGCGGGCGAGCCCGGCATCCTGCACGGCTCGCGCTCCTACGTCCTCCAGGACGAGGAGGGCCAGATCACCGAGCCGTACTCGATCTCGGCCGGACTCGACTACCCGGGCATCGGCCCGGAGCACGCCTACCTGAAGGACCTCGGCCGCGGCGAGTACCGCGCGGTCACCGACGACGCCGCCATGCAGGCGCTGCGCCTCCTCTCCCGCACCGAGGGCATCATCCCGGCCATCGAGAGCGCCCACGCGCTGGCGGGGGCCCTGGACCTCGGACAGGAGCTCGGCAAGGACGGGCTGATCCTGATCAACCTGTCCGGCCGCGGCGACAAGGACATGGACACGGCGGCGCGGTACTTCGGGCTGTACGACGCGGAGGGCGCCAAGTGAGCGGGCACAGCGGAAACAGGGAACTGCTCAGTACGACGCTGGCGAAGGCCGGGTCGGAGGACCGGGCGGCGCTCATCGCCTACCTGCCCGCCGGATTCCCGACCGTCGACGGCGGCATCGCCGCGGTCAAGGCGGTCGTCGCCGGCGGCGCGGACGTCGTCGAGATCGGCCTCCCGCACAGTGACCCGGTGCTCGACGGGCCGGTCATCCAGACCGCGGACGACATCGCACTGCGCGGCGGCGTCAAAATCGCCGACGTGATGCGCACGGTCCGCGAGGCGTACGAGGCGACCGGCGTCCCGATCCTCGTCATGACGTACTGGAACCCCATCGACCGGTACGGCGTCGAACGCTTCACCGCCGAGCTGGCCGAGGCGGGCGGCGCCGGGTGCATCCTGCCCGACCTGCCGGTCCAGGAGTCCGCGCAATGGCGTGAGCACGCCGACAAGCACGGCCTCGCGACCGTGTTCGTCGTCGCGCCGAGCAGCCAGGACAAGCGCCTCGCCACCATCACGGCGGCGGGCTCCGGCTTCGTCTACGCGGCCTCGCTCATGGGGGTCACCGGCACCCGTGAGTCGGTCGGCGAGCAGGCCCAGGATCTGGTGCGGCGCACCCGCGCCACCACGGACCTGCCGGTCTGCGTGGGCCTCGGCGTCTCCAACGCCGAGCAGGCCCGTGAGGTCGCCGGATTCGCCGACGGGGTGATCGTCGGCTCGGCCTTCGTCAAGCGGATGCTGGACGCGGCCGACGAGGCAGCGGGTCTGGACGCGGTCCGCGCATTGGCGGGCGAACTGGCCGAAGGCGTTCGAAAGCGCTGACACCGGGCGTAACCCGTACGGGTGGACCTGGACCGGGGAGGCGCGCACGTGCCTCCCCGGTTCGTTGCTGCGGGTGTGAGCGAGAAGAACCGTGAGGGAAACAGGGCCGCGCGCGAACGGCTCGTCCAGCAGCGTGAGCGGGAGAAGGCGCGCGAGCGCCGTCGGCGCACGCTGATCGTCGCGAGCGCGGTGGTGGGCGTGCTGGGGCTGGCCGCCGTGGTCGGGCTGATCGCCGCCAACGCGGGCAAGGACGACAACGACAGCGAGGCGGGGCCCGCGGTCGCACCATCGGGCGCGACCGGCAAGGACAGCCTCGCCCTCCAGGTCGGTGCGGACGGCGCGCCGTCCACGCTCACGATCTGGGAGGACTTCCGCTGCCCGGTCTGCGCCCAGTTCGAGAACGCCTTCCGCAAGACGATCCACGACCTCCAGAGCAGCGGCCAGATCAAGGTCGAATACCACCTCGCCACGATCATCGACGGAAATCTCGGTGGCAGCGGATCGCTGCGGGCCGCCAACGCGGCGGGCTGCGCGCAGGATGCCGGCGAGTTCCCCGCGTACCACGACGTGCTCTACCGCAACCAGCCCCCCGAGTCCGACGACGCCTTCGGCAAGAACAGCAGGCTGATCGAACTGGCGGGCGAGGTCGAGGGCCTCGACACGCCCGCCTTCCGCAGCTGTGTGGAGAGCGGCACGCACGACACCTGGGTCCAGAAGTCCAACAAGGCCTTCCAGAACGGCGGATTCCAGGGCACTCCGACCGCCCTGCTCAACGGCGAGTCGATCTTTCCCAGCAAGGACGGACAGCAGATCTCCGAGGCGAATCTGAAGAAGTGGGTCGCCGAGGCCAACAAGGGCAAGAAGCCGGCGAAGGTCACTCCGACGCCGTCGGCCTCCTGAGGAGGGCGCGGGGCGGGCCCGTGCGGGCCGCCCCGTTACCCAGAAGTTGCCGGACGGCTTGCCGTACGTCCGGCTCGGCAAGGTAGCGTCGACCCCGTCATGAACCTTGCCTTCATTCCCAGCCCGTCGACCGGTGTGATCGATCTCGGCCCGATCCCCCTTCGCGGCTACGCGTTCTGCATCATCATCGGTGTCTTCGTCGCCGTCTGGTTCGGCAACAAGCGCTGGGTCGCCCGGGGCGGCAAAGCCGGCACAGTTGCCGACATCGCCGTCTGGGCCGTGCCCTTCGGACTTGTCGGCGGCAGGCTCTACCACGTCATCACCGACTACCAGCTGTACTTCAGCGAGGGTGAGAACTGGGTCGACGCCTTCAAGATCTGGGAAGGCGGCCTCGGTATCTGGGGCGCGATCGCGCTCGGCGCGGTCGGTGCCTGGATCGGCTGCCGCCGCCGCGGCATCCCGCTGCCCGCCTGGGCCGACGCACTCGCACCCGGCATCGCGCTCGCCCAGGCCATCGGCCGCTGGGGCAACTGGTTCAACCAGGAGCTGTACGGCAAGCCGACCGAAGTGCCCTGGGCGCTGGAGATCAGCGAGGGCCCGAACCGGGTCGCGGGCACCTACCACCCGACCTTCCTGTACGAGTCGCTCTGGTGCATCGGCGTCGCGCTGCTGGTCATCTGGGCGGACCGCCGGTTCAAGCTCGGCCACGGGCGGGCGTTCGCGCTGTACGTCGCGGCGTACTGCACGGGCCGTGCCTGGATCGAGTACATGCGGGTCGACGAGGCCCACCATGTGCTGGGACTCCGGCTCAACGTGTGGACCGCGATCATCGTCTTCGTGCTCGCCGTGACGTACATCGTGATCTCCGCGAAGGTACGGCCGGGCCGCGAGGAGGTCGTCGAGCCCGAGGAGAGGGGCCGGGTCGAGCTGTCCAAGGACGGTGCCGGCGACGCCGCCGCCGGCACGGACTCCGACACGGACGCGGATGACGCCGCCGCCGATGACGCCGACGCCGAGAAGGTCACCGGTTCCACCGACGCTCCTGCCGACTCCGACGAGCCCACGGCCAATGGTGCTCCGGAGACCGCCGACAAGAGCTGACCGCTCACGGCGCAATCGCTGTCCTCGACGCCGGACGGGCTTGGTTCTCAAGCCCGTCCGGCGTTTTCACGCCCGTCCGGCCAGTGTCAGCGTCCGACGGGCGGAGGCGACCACCGCCGCGTCCACGAACCTCCCGTCCGGCAGCGACTGCGCGCCCGCGTCCAGCAGGGCCGCCGCCATGATCTCCTCGGCCGCCTCGATCTCCTGGGCCGTGGGCCGGAACGCCCGTTCGATGACCGGCAGCTGGCGGGGGTGGATCGCCGCCCGGCCCCACAGCCCCAGGGACCGGCCGCGGGCGCAGGACGACCACAGCCCGTCCAGGTCCTGGACGTCCGGGAACACCGACTGGACGGGCGGGGCGAGTCCGGCCGCACGCGCCGCGACCACGATCCGGCTGCGTGACCAGTCCAGTCCTGCGTCGTCCCGCACCCCCAGGTCCGCCCGGAGATCCGTCTCGCCCAGCGCGATGCCCCGTACCTCGCGATGGGCGGTGGCGATCGTGTACGCGTGCTCGACGGCGAGCGCCGACTCCAGGAGCGGATAGAGCGCGATGCCCGGCGCCAGCGCCGCCAGACGATGGACGCTCGCGGCATGCGTGATCTTGGGGAGCCGGAGCCCGGAGAGGCCGGGCAGCCCCGCCAGGGCCCGTACGTCGTCCTCGTCGTGGACCCGGACGTGCACCGGGACCGCATCCGCCGCCGGTTCGGTCAGGAGCTCGGCCGTGGCCGCCCGCGCGTACTCCTTCCGGCCGGGGGCGACCGCGTCCTCCAGGTCCACGATCACCACGTCCGCGCCCGAACCGAGCGCCTTGCGCACCACATCAGGCCGGTCCCCGGGGACGTACAGCCAGGTCAGGGGCACCGCGGTGGTCACAGGGCACCCTCCGAGCGCAGGGCCGCGATCTGCGGGGCGGAGAGGCCCAACTCGTCGAGGATCTCCGTGGTGTCCGCTCCGTGCGGGCGGCCGGCCCAGCGGATCGAACCGGGGGTCTCCGAGAGGCGGAACAGGACGTTCTGCATGCGCAGCGGGCCCAGTTCCGGGTCGTCGACCTCGGTGACCGAGTCGAGGGCGCGGTACTGCGGGTCCTCCATCACGTCCCGTACGTCATGGATCGGGGCGATCGCCGCCTCCGCCTTCTCGAACGCCGAGACCGCCTCCTCACGGGTGTGCCGGGCGATCCAGTTGCCGACGGCCTCGTCGAGTTCCTCGGTGTGTTCCGCGCGGGTCGTCCCGGCGGCGAACCAGGGCTCGTCGATCAGCTCCGGCCGCCCGACCAGGCGCATCACCCGTTCGGCGATCGACTGGGCCGAGGTGGAGACCGCGACCCAGTGGCCGTCGGACGTGCGGTACGTGTTGCGCGGGGCGTTGTTGCGGGAGCGGTTGCCGGTGCGCTCCTGTACGTAACCGAGCTGGTCGTACCAGAGCGGCTGCGGGCCCAGGACCATCAGGATCGGCTCGATGATCGCCATGTCGACGATCTGGCCCTGTCCTGTGCGGTCCCGGCCCGCGAGCGCCGCCATCACGGCGTACGCGGTGGCGAGCGCGGCGATCGAGTCGGCCAGGCCGAACGGCGGCAGGGTCGGCGGGCCGTCCGGTTCGCCGGTGATGGCCGCGAAGCCGCTCATCGCCTCGGCGAGCGTGCCGAAGCCCGGGCGGTGGGAGTACGGACCGAACTGGCCGAAGCCGGTGACGCGCGCCAGGACCAGCCGGGGGTTCACCGCGTGCAGTTCCGCCGGGCCGATGCCCCAGCGTTCCAGGGTGCCGGGCCGGAAGTTCTCGATGACGACGTCGGTCTCCGCGGCCAGCTTCAGCAGGACGTCGCGGCCTCCCGGGCTGGACAGGTCGAGGGTGAGATTGCGCTTGTTGCGGCCGAGCAGCTTCCACCACAGCCCGATCCCGTCCTTCGCCGGGCCGTGCCCGCGCGAGGGGTCGGGCTTGCGCGGATGCTCGACCTTGATCACCTCGGCGCCGAAGTCACCGAGCATGGTGGCCGCGAGCGGGCCCGCGAAGAGGGTGGCGAGGTCCAGGACCCGGAGGCCGGCGAGGGGCGCGGTCGTCGGAGTGCTCATGAGGCATCGATCTCGATGCGGTACGGCATGGAGGTGGAGGCGCCGGGCTTCTGTACGCAGAGAGCGGCGGCCGACGAGGCCCAGGCCAGCGCCTCCGGTACGGGCCTGCCCTCGCCGAGCGCCACGGCCAGGGTGCCGACGAAGGTGTCCCCGGCACCGGTCGTGTCGACGGCCGTGACCTCGGGGGCGGGGAAGAGGACGGGTTCGCTGCCCCGGGCCGCGTACAGGCAGCCCTTCGCGCCGAGGGTGATGACGACCTCCGGGACGTGGCGGAGCAGCACCTCCGCCGCGGCCCGCGGCTCGGAGACACCGCTGAGCGCGGCGGCCTCGTGCTCGTTGGGGATCAGCAGGTCGACGCAGTCGAGGAGTTCGTCCGGGAGCAGTTGTACGGGGGACGGGGTGAGGATCGTCCGTACGCCCTGGGCGTGCGCCGCCCGGGCCCCCTCGACCACCGCCGCCAGCGGGAGTTCGAGCTGGAGGAGCAGCAGGTCGGCGGCGGCGATGGCGGCCGTCTCGCCGGGGCCGAGCGCCCTCATGGTGCCGTTGGCGCCGGGGATCACCACGATCGCGTTGCCGCCCTGGTCGTCCACGACGATGTGCGCGGTGCCGCTGGGGCCCTCCGCGGTGTGCAGGAGATCGGTGTCGACCCCCGAGTGCTCCAGACCGGCGCGGAGCGCGGTCCCGTACGCGTCGTCGCCGACCGCGCCGATCATCACGACGTCGGCGCCCGCGCGGGCGGCGGCGACGGCCTGGTTGGCGCCCTTGCCGCCGGGGATCGTCCGGAACTCCCGTCCGGTCACGGTCTCGCCGCGTTCGGGAGCCCGTGCGACGTAGGCGACCAGGTCCATATTGGTGCTGCCGAGCACAGCGATACCGGTCATGGGCGCAGTACCTCCTGGTAGGTCAGATCAGCGAGCGTGTCGAAGCCGATGGAGTCGAAACCCGGGACGGACGTGGCCAGGCGGTTCTTGAGCGGGGCGGTCCAGTCGGCGGGAAGAGCGGTGGGACGCCCCGCGAGCAGGCCGGCGAGCGAACCGGCGGTGGCGCCGTTCGAGTCGGTGTCCCAGCCGCCGGACACCGCGCACCCGATGGAGCGGCCGAAGTCCCCGTCGGCGTGGGTGAGGGCCGCGGCCAGCAGCGCGGCGTTGGGCAGCACGTGCACCCAGTGGTGGGTGTCCGCGTAGGTGGTGTGCAGCCGGTCGACGACCTGGTCGAAGTCCGGTTCGGCGCGGGCCGTCTCGATGCCGAGGCGCACCGCGCGCGCGAACCGGGAGCGGGGTGGCACCACACGCAGTCCCACCGCCAGACAGCCGTGCACATCGGTCTCGCCACCCGCCGCCTCGGCGAGGGCGGCGGCCGTGAACATCGCCCCGTACACCCCGTTGGCGGTATGCGTGAGAACGGCGTCCCGGTGGGCCTGCGCGGCGGCGGCGGACGGGTCGCCCGGGTGGGTCCAGCCGTGTACGTCGGCACGGATCTGCGCGCCGATCCACTCCCGGAACGGGTTGCGGTGCCGGGCGGTTTCCGGTGGTTCCACGCCGTCGAGCAGATTGCGGTACGCGACGCGCTCGGCGGTGAAGACGCGGCCAGCCGGGAGTTCGTCGAGCCAGAGGCGGCCGAGGTCGGCCGTGGTGAAGGCGCGTCCATGGCGTTGGAGCAGCAGCAGGGTGAGCAGGGGGTGGTTGAGGTCGTCGTCCTCGGGCATGCCGTCGATGTTCTCGGCGAGGGAGGTGGGAGCGGACCGGCGGTTCCACGGGTACGCGGACAGCAGTTCGGCCGGCAGGCCCTTCTCGGTGAACCAGGTGGTGAGCGGCCAGTTCCCGGCGGCGCGGGCCAGGGCGCGGATACCGGCGAGCGGCAGCTTCTCGACGGGTTTGCCGAGCAGACAGCCCGCGGCCCGCCCCAGCCAGGCCGCGTGCAGCCGGTCGGGCTCGACGAGGACGGGCTCCGTACGGGTGGCGGGCCAGCGTGGGCAGGCGGCCCGGATCTCCTCCAGGCCGGTCGGTTCGTCATCGGCCAAGGGGGAGGTGAGCGCGGCCAGTTCGTCGAGCAGCTGCCCGGCGAGTGCGCGCAGACGGGGCGGTGCGGGGGGTTGTGACGCACCGGCGCGTTCGGGTGCGGGGGCGCCGCCCGCCTCGTACCAGCGCTGTTCGATGTCCCGCGCGTCCCGGCCGTCCTGGGCGGCCTGGCGCAGCTCGTGTCCGAGCAGGTCCTCGGGCTGCACCCAGGTCAGGCGTACGTTCACCGCGAGCCGGCCAGGGTCGCGAAGGCCGACTCGTGGGCGCGCCGCCGGGCGGTGTCCCGTACGAAGATCTCCCGGGCGACCTCGGTCAGGGCCCTGGCCGGGGCGTGCAGATCGAGGCGGCTGGCCTCGGCGACCGTCTTCGCCCAGATGGCGGGGACGGCCCGTTCGCCGTGGAGCGCGCCGGCCAGCGCGCCGCTCATCGTGGCGATCGAGTCGCAGTCGCGGCCGTAGTTGACCGAGCCGAGGACCGCGTGCCGGTAGTCCCCGTCGGCGACGAGCAGCATGCCGAGCGCGATCGGCAGCTCCTCGATGGCGTGCAGCCGGGAGGGGCGGCGGGCGCCGAGGGAGGGGGCACGGTAGTCGGGGCCCACCGTGTCGAAGGGGGCGACGGCGGTACGCAGGGGAGTCAGCGCCGACTCGAAGTCGTCGTATCCCCCGGCGACTTCGCACACCGCCTCGATCGCCGCGCGGGTCCCGTCCTTGGCGAGCGCCAGACAGGCGTCGACCACGCTGGAGGGGGTGGCGCCCGGCGCGCAGGCGGCGGCGACGGCCGCCGCGAAGACGCCCGCCGCCTCCCTCCCGTACGAGGACTGATGCGCTCCCGCGATGTCCAGCGCCTCGGCGTACGCGGCCTGCGGGTGGGCGGCGTTGACCAGGCCCGTGGGCGCCATGTACATCGCCGCCCCGCAGTTGACGATGTTCCCCGATCCCGCCTCGCGCGGGTCGACGTGCCCGTAGTGCAGCCGCGCCACGATCCACTTCTCGGCGAGGAAGATCCGCTGGAGGGGGAGCGCCTCGGCCTCCAGCTCCGGAATCCAGCGGGGGGTGGAGATCAGGTCCGGTACGAGGTGGTTAGCGACGGAGTACGCGTCGAGGTGGTCGCGCACGGTGGCGTAGACCCGTACCAGCGCGTGGGTCATCAAGGTGTCGTCGGTGATGTGCCCGTCGCCCTTGTGGTACGGGGCGATGGGGCGGGCGGTCCGCCAGTCGTCCCCGTACCAGGGGCCCACGATGCCGTTGATCCGGCCGCCGTGGCGTTCGGAGATCTGTTCCGGGGTCCAGCCCTCGACCGGACCGCCGAGCGCGTCGCCGACGGCGGCGCCGACGAGCGCGCCGGTGATCCGTTCATCGAGGGTCAGGGTGGTGGGTGCGGTGGATCTCGTGGATGCTGTGGGCGTCATGTCGGAATTGTCCACCCGGGGTGGCCGGTTCCGTGTCTGCCAGGAGCCCGGCGAGTTCGATGAGATCGGTGCCCGCGAAACGGGGGAGCGCGCACCCCGCGAGCGTGCGGCACGCCTCCCGCCAGCCCGCGGGCACGGTGCCGCTTCCGCCGAGCGCGCCGGTCAGCGCCCCCGCGAGGGCGGGAGCGGAGTCGGCGACCCGCGAGAGGCAGGCCGCGGAGGGAACCGCCTGCGCGAGCTCGCCGCGGGCGGCGGTGGCCAGCGCGAGGGCGACCGGCACGGTCTCGGCGGCGGCGATCCCGTAGCTGTAGACGTGGTCGACGATCTGATGCTCCAGCACCGGGACCAGGGCGAACGCGCCCGCCGGCTCGTCGGCGAACTCCCGCGCGATCCGGACGGCGTGCGCGGCGTTGCGGGCGATCTCGGTGCCCTCCGGGAGCTGGGCGAGTGCCGCGTTCACCGCGGTGTCGACGTCCGCACCCGCGAGGGCCTCGGCGAGCGCGGCGGCGATGGCACGGGCCCCGTGCACCCCGTCGCCGTCCTGTGTGTAGCGGGCGTCGAACTCGGCGAGTGCGGCAGCGGAGGCGGGGTCCCCGGGATGGACGACCGCGAGCACGGCGGCGCGTACGCAGGCGGCGTCGTCGAAGTAGTGCGGGTTGTCGTGCCCGGTGGCGGGCGGGCGCAGACCGGCGGCCAGATTGCCGAGCCCGGCCCGTACGGAGATCCGGGCGCGCAGGGGGAGTACGGCGGCCTCGATCTCGGGCGCACGGGCGCCGGCCTCGGCGACCTTCGCGGCCAGGGCGTTCCAGGCGCGGTCGATGGCGTCGCGCATCCGTCGCTCGCCGGAGAGCCCGAGCCCCCGGTCGGCCGCCGCGGCGAGCACGGTACGGGCCGCGAACGCGGCCCACTCGGCGTCGTCGGACGGCCCGAGCCGGAGGGGTTCGGGCGGCTGGTTCAGGGCGATCGGGACGGGCAGCGTGGTCGTGGCGTTCTGCTCGGCGAAGGTGTCGAGCTCGCGGGTCAGCCGCCGCGTCCACTCCGGCATCCGGGCCGCCCGGTGCCGCGCCGCCGGCCACCCGGCCGCGTCCCCGGCCGCCAGCCCGAGCAGCAGGCCCTCGATCCGGGACCGCCGACCTGGCACACCCTCCGCCCCGGGGGCGTCGACGGGCTCGGGGCCCGAGGCGGCCGCGGACGCGGCGGGCGCGGGCGCGATGCCGGCCGGGGCCGGGGCCGCGGTGGCGGGGGCCGGGCCGGTCCGGGGTGGGGTCGTGGGGCGGGCCGTCGTCATCGTCGTGTTCCCTGTTCGCCGGTGGGCCGGGTGGTGCCGGAGGGGCGGGCGGGGCCGGATTCGTCCTGCTCGTCCGCCTCGTCCGGGGTCAGGAGTTCCGCGATGTCCAGGACGTGATAGCCCCGCATCGACGGCAGGCAACTTCCGCGTACCGGGCCGATCGCCGCACCCCACTCCGGCGGGATCGCCGACGCCCCGTTGAGCGCCCCGGCCAGCGCTCCCGCCACCGCGGCCGTGGTGTCCGCGTCCCGGCCCATGTTGACGGCCGTCAGCACCGCCGTACGGAAGTCGCCGCGCGCCGCGGTGAACGCGCCGAAGGCCAGGCCCACCGCCTCGGGCGCCAGGTCCGTCCAGGGATACCCGCCGATCACCACAGCGGAACGCACCGCACGCTCCATCGTCAGCCGGTCGGGATACGACCGCTGCGCGGCCGACACCGCGCGCCGCAGCGACCGCGCCGTCCAGGAGTCCATCGGTACGACGGACAGAGCGGCGGCGATCACGGACGCGAGCCCGGACCCGACCATCGCGGCGGCCACCCCGGCCGCGACCGCCTGCCCGCCGTAGATGCCCTCCCCGTCATGGCTCACGCCGCCGTCCACCGCCACCAGCCGGGCCGCCTCCGCGGGGCGGCCCGCCGCGAAGACCCCGAACGGCGCCGCCCGCATCGCGAGACCGTCGCTCCAGGCGTGCCGGTGCTGCGCCGAGATCGGTGCGGCCAGCCCCCTGCGCAGATTCTCCAGCGTGCCGCGCTCGCTGAATCCGGCGCCGCGGAACGGCCCCTCGTCCAGATCGGCGATCCAGTGGTGCCAGGCCCGCTCCACATGGGAGACGGTCAGCGCCGAACCGTGCCGGGCGAGCAGGAGGCCCGAGAAGATCGCGTACTCGGTGTCGTCCGTGCCCGCCGGGTCCTCGCTCACGAAGCCCTCGATCCGGCCCCAGCGGCGGCGGATCTCCGAGGGGCGGAGGTTCTCCGCCGGTGCGCCGAGCGCGTCGCCCACGGCCAGGCCGAGCAGCGCGCCGCGGGCCCGGTCGGCCCGTACCGCCGTGGGGCGGGCCGGGGCACGGCCCTCCGTTCCCGCCCGCACCCGCACGTCATCGGCGCCCACACCCCCCTGCGCTTCGGCCGGATTGCCTGCAATCAGCTCCATCGCGTCGACCCTTCGCTCGTACCCGGCCGGTTCGCCGTCGGTGCGGCCACCGGCGGGACCACCTGAGCGATCTGTGCCACGCGAGGGACCCGGCGAGGCCGCCGGGGGCCACAAAAGGGCCACACGGATGACGGCGGCGACCCCTCGCGCTCGGCCGCCCCGAAACGCCTCCCGAGGCAGGTAAGTACGGCCTTCCTTGCTGGCGGGAGACGTTTTTCGTGCGTACTTTCGATGATGTTGGCGAGGGCCGGAACGCGGGCCCCGCTTCCGGAGAAGGGGAGAGCTGTGTCCATCATCGAGACCGACGCCGTCCTGCACGAGGCGCACCGCGACAACCACACCCACCGCGACGTGAACGGTGGCTGGCTGCGTCCCGCGGTGTTCGGCGCGATGGACGGGCTGGTCTCCAACCTCGCGCTGATGACCGGGGTCGCGGGCGGCTCGGTCTCGCAGCAGACCATCGTGATCACCGGTCTGGCGGGCCTGGCCGCGGGCGCGTTCTCCATGGCGGCCGGCGAATACACCTCCGTCGCCTCGCAGCGCGAACTCGTCGAGGCCGAACTCGACGTCGAACGCCAGGAGTTGCGTAAGCACCCCAAGGACGAGATGGCGGAGCTCGCCGCGCTCTACATCTCCCGCGGAGTCGAACCCGCGCTGGCCCGGGAGGTCGCCCGGCAGCTGTCCACGGACCCCGAGCAGGCGCTGGAGATCCATGCCCGCGAGGAACTCGGGATCGACCCCGGTGACCTGCCCTCGCCGCTCGTCGCCGCCGGCTCGTCCTTCGGCGCCTTCGCGCTCGGCGCGCTGCTGCCCGTACTTCCCTATCTGCTCGGCGCCACAGCCCTGTGGCCCGCCGTGCTCCTCGCCCTGACCGGTCTCTTCGGCTGCGGAGCCGTGGTGGCCAGGGTCACCGCCCGCAGCTGGTGGTTCAGCGGTCTGCGGCAGCTCGTGCTCGGCGGCACCGCGGCCGCCCTCACCTACGGGCTCGGCATGGTCTTCGGTGTGGCCGTCGGCGGCTGACCCGGCGGGGCCGCCCTACCGGTAGTCGGGGGCGTTGCCCATGTGTCAGCGGTGTGACGTACGTCTTGATGAACCTCACTGGGCGGAACGGCACCGCGCGGCGTAAAATGAGTCTCTATACAGGACTACACATAAGTAGTCGTTACCCGGCGGTTTCGTTTCCTTGACGGCCGGGCAAGAGCCGTAGACACGTGGGCAACGACGCCCGCTCTCTGCGTCCCCTCCGGGTACTGACCGATGACGGTCCACCCCGACTGTGACTCACCTCCGCCACCTCGTGGCGTCCGCATGCTGGAACGGACTTTCCGCTTTTTGAGAAGCGTTCCATCATGTAACCTGCACGAAATTTCGCAGAGGGCCAACGTCGTCCCTCGGCACTGCATATGCCACGACGACGACGGGAGAGCCGATGCGCATCCACGCCTGGTCGCCCATGGACGGTCGCCCCGCCCAGCAGGGGATGTACGACCCCCGTAACGAGCACGACGCCTGTGGCGTCGGGTTCGTGGCCACTCTGACCGGTGTGGCCAGCCATGAGCTGGTCGAGCAGGCGCTGACCGTACTGCGCAACCTCGAACACCGCGGCGCCACAGGATCCGAGCCCGACTCGGGTGACGGCGCCGGCATTCTGCTCCAGGTTCCGGATGCCTTCCTGCGGGAAGAGGTCGGCTTCGACCTCCCCGAGGCCGGCTCCTACGCCGTCGGAATCGCCTTCCTGCCCTCGGACGACTCCACCGAGTCCGTCCAGAAGATCGAGAAGATCGCCGCCGAAGAGGGCCTCAAGGTCCTCGGCTGGCGCCAGGTCCCGGTCACCCCCGGCCTCCTGGGCAACGGGGCCCGCACCACCATGCCCGAGTTCCGCCAGCTCGTCGTCGCGGACGGCACGAGCGCGGGCGTCGCGCTCGACCGCAAGGCGTTCGTGCTGCGCAAGCGCGCCGAGCGCGAGGCCGGGGTGTACTTCCCCTCCCTCTCCGCGCGCACCATCGTCTACAAGGGCATGCTCACGACCGGGCAGCTGGAGCCGTTCTTCCCGGACCTCTCCGACCGCCGTTTCGCCACCGCGGTCGCGCTGGTCCACTCGCGCTTCTCCACGAACACCTTCCCGAGCTGGCCGCTCGCCCACCCGTACCGCTTCGTCGCGCACAACGGCGAGATCAACACGGTCAAGGGCAACCGCAACTGGATGAAGGCCCGCGAGTCCCAGCTCGCCTCGCGCCTCTTCGGTTCCGAGAAGCTGGACCGGATCTTCCCCGTCTGCACGCCGGACGCCTCCGACTCGGCCTCCTTCGACGAGGTCCTGGAGCTGCTCCACCTCGGTGGCCGCTCGCTGCCGCACTCGGTGCTGATGATGGTCCCCGAGGCCTGGGAGAACCACGCCTCGATGGACCCCGCCCGCCGCGCCTTCTACCAGTACCACTCCACGATGATGGAGCCCTGGGACGGCCCGGCCTGCGTCACCTTCACCGACGGCACCCAGGTCGGCGCGGTCCTCGACCGCAACGGTCTGCGCCCCGGCCGCTACTGGGTCACCGACGACGGCCTCGTCGTCCTCTCCTCCGAGGTCGGCGTCCTGGACATCGACCCCGCGAAGGTCGTCCGCAAGGGCCGCCTCCAGCCCGGCAAGATGTTCCTCGTCGACACCGCCGAGCACCGCATCATCGAGGACGACGAGATCAAGGCGTCCCTCGCGGCCGAGCAGCCGTACCAGGAATGGCTGGAGGCCGGCGAGATCGAGCTCTCCGACCTCCCCGAGCGCGAGCACATCGTGCACACCCACGCCTCGGTCACCCGCCGCCAGCAGACCTTCGGCTACACCGAGGAAGAGCTCCGCGTCATCCTCGCGCCGATGGCCCGCACCGCCGGCGAGCCGCTCGGCTCCATGGGTACGGACTCGCCGATCGCCGCCCTGTCCGAGCGCCCCCGGCTGCTCTTCGACTACTTCACCCAGCTCTTCGCGCAGGTCACCAACCCGCCGCTGGACGCCATCCGCGAGGAGCTCGTCACCTCGCTGCGCTCCACGCTCGGCCCCGCGGGCAACCTCCTGGAGCCGACCGCCGCGGCATGCCGCAGCGTCACGCTGCCGTTCCCGGTGATCGACAACGACGAGCTGGCCAAGCTCATACACATCAACGCCGACGGCGACATGCCGGGCATGAAGGCGGCCACGCTCTCCGGCCTCTACCGGGTCAGCGGCGGCGGCGACGCCCTCGCCGCCCGGATCGAGGCGATCTGCACCGAGGTCGACGCCGCCATAGAGGACGGCGCCCGCCTGGTCGTCCTCTCCGACCGGCACTCCGACGCCGAGCACGCGCCGATCCCCTCGCTGCTGCTCACCTCGGCCGTCCACCACCACCTCATCCGTACCAAGCAGCGCACCCAGGTGGGACTGCTGGTCGAGGCCGGTGACGTCCGCGAGGTCCACCACGTCGCCCTGCTGATCGGCTACGGCGCCGCCGCGGTCAACCCGTACCTGGCGATGGAGTCCGTCGAGGACCTGGTCCGCGCCGGCACGTTCATCGAGGGCATCGAGGTCGAGCAGGCCATCCGGAACCTGATCTACGCGCTCGGCAAGGGCGTCCTGAAGGTCATGTCCAAGATGGGCATCTCCACCGTCGCCTCCTACCGCGGCGCCCAGGTCTTCGAGGCCGTCGGCCTGGACGAGGCGTTCGTCGCGAAGTACTTCAACGGCACCGCCACCAAGATCGGCGGCGCCGGTCTCGACGTCGTCGCCAAGGAGGTCGCCGCCCGGCACACCAAGGCGTACCCCTCCTCCGGCATCGCGGCCTCGCACCGCGCCCTGGAGATCGGCGGCGAATACCAGTGGCGCCGCGAGGGCGAGCCGCACCTGTTCGACCCCGAGACGGTCTTCCGCCTCCAGCACGCCACCCGTAACCGCAAGTACGACATCTTCAAGAAGTACACGAGCCGGGTGAACGAGCAGTCCGAGCGCCTCATGACGCTCCGCGGCCTCTTCGGCTTCTCGTCGGACCGCGAAGCGATCTCCATCGACGAGGTCGAGCCCGTCTCCGAGATCGTCAAGCGCTTCTCCACCGGCGCCATGTCGTACGGCTCGATCTCCGGCGAGGCGCACGAGACCCTCGCCATCGCCATGAACCAGCTGGGCGGCAAGTCCAACACCGGAGAGGGCGGCGAGGACGCGGACCGCCTGTACGACCCGGCGCGCCGCTCGTCCATCAAGCAGGTCGCCTCCGGCCGCTTCGGAGTGACCAGCGAATACCTGGTCAACGCGGACGACATCCAGATCAAGATGGCGCAGGGCGCCAAGCCCGGCGAGGGCGGTCAGCTGCCCGGCCACAAGGTCTACCCGTGGGTCGCCAAGACCCGGCACTCCACCCCGGGTGTCGGTCTGATCTCCCCGCCGCCGCACCACGACATCTACTCCATCGAGGACCTGGCTCAGCTGATCCACGACCTCAAGAACGCCAACCCGGCGGCCCGCATCCACGTGAAGCTGGTCTCCGAGGTCGGTGTCGGAACGGTCGCCGCGGGTGTCTCCAAGGCCCACGCGGACGTCGTCCTCATCTCCGGCCACGACGGCGGCACGGGCGCCTCGCCGCTCACCTCGCTGAAGCACGCGGGCGGCCCCTGGGAGCTCGGCCTCGCCGAGACCCAGCAGACCCTGCTGCTCAACGGCCTGCGCGACCGCATCGTCGTCCAGACCGACGGCCAGCTGAAGACCGGCCGCGACGTCGTCATCGCCGCGCTGCTGGGCGCCGAGGAGTTCGGTTTCGCGACCGCGCCGCTCGTCGTCTCCGGCTGCGTCATGATGCGCGTCTGCCACCTGGACACGTGTCCGGTCGGCATCGCGACGCAGAACCCCGTCCTGCGCGAGCGGTTCTCCGGCAAGGCCGAGTACATCGTCAACTTCTTCGAGTTCATCGCCGAAGAGGTCCGCGAGATCCTCGCCGAACTGGGCTTCCGTACGATCGAGGAGGCCGTCGGCCACGCCGAACTCCTCGACACCGACCGGGCCGTCACGCACTGGAAGGCGCAGGGACTCGACCTCCAGCCGCTCTTCCACGTGCCGGAGCTGCCCGAGGGAGCGGTCCGCCACCAGGTCGTCGAGCAGGACCACGGGCTCGCCAAGGCGCTCGACAACGAGCTGATCAAGCTCGCCGCCGACGCGCTCGGCGCGGAGAGCGCCGAGGCCGCCCAGCCGGTCCGGGCCCAGATCGCGATCCGCAACATCAACCGGACCGTGGGCACCATGCTCGGCCACGAGGTCACCAAGAAGTTCGGCGGTGCGGGCCTGCCCGATGACACCATCGACGTGACCTTCACCGGCTCCGCCGGCCAGTCCTTCGGCGCCTTCGTCCCGCGCGGTGTGACGCTGCGCCTGGAGGGCGACGCCAACGACTACGTCGGCAAGGGCCTCTCCGGCGGACGCATCGTCGTCCGTCCGGACCGCGGTGCCGACCACCTCGCCGAGTTCTCCACCATCGCGGGCAACACCATCGCCTACGGTGCGACCGGCGGCGAGCTGTTCCTGCGCGGCCGGACCGGAGAGCGGTTCTGCGTCCGTAACTCGGGCGCGACGGTCGTATCCGAAGGCGTGGGCGACCACGGCTGCGAGTACATGACCGGTGGCCACGCCGTCGTACTCGGCGAGACCGGACGCAACTTCGCCGCGGGCATGTCCGGCGGTGTCGCGTACGTCATCGACCTGGACCGCGACAACGTCAACATCGGCAACCTCGGTGCGGTCGAGACCCTCGACGACACCGACAGGCAGTGGCTGCACGACGTGGTGCGCCGCCACCAGGAGGAGACCGGCTCCACGGTCGCCGAGAAGCTGCTGGCCGACTGGGACACCTCGGTGACCCGCTTCAGCAAGATCATCCCGTCCGCCTACAAGGCAGTGCTCGCCGCCAAGGACGCCGCTGAGCTCGCCGGTCTCTCCGAGCAGGAGACCACCGAGAAGATGATGGAGGCGGCGACCAATGGCTGACCCCAAGGGCTTCCTGACCACCGGCCGCGAGGTCGCGCAGACCCGCCCCGTCGGCGAGCGCGTCAAGGACTGGAACGAGGTCTACGTTCCGGGCTCGTTGCTCCCGATCATCAGCAAGCAGGCCGGCCGCTGCATGGACTGCGGCATCCCGTTCTGCCACAACGGCTGTCCGCTCGGAAACCTCATCCCCGAGTGGAACGACTACGCCTACCGCGAGGACTGGACGGCGGCCTCCGAGCGCCTCCACGCCACGAACAACTTCCCGGAGTTCACGGGCCGTCTGTGCCCCGCTCCGTGCGAGTCGGCGTGTGTGCTCGGCATCAACCAGCCGGCCGTCACCATCAAGAACGTCGAAGTCTCCATCATCGACAAGGCGTGGGACAGCGGCGACGTCACCCCGCAGCCGCCCGAGCGGCTGTCCGGCAAGACCGTGGCCGTCATCGGCTCGGGCCCGGCCGGTCTCGCCGCCGCCCAGCAGCTGACCCGGGCCGGCCACACGGTCGTCGTCTACGAGCGCGCCGACCGCATCGGCGGCCTGCTCCGCTACGGCATCCCCGAGTTCAAGATGGAGAAGTCGCACATCAACCGCCGCATCGAGCAGATGCGCGCGGAAGGCACCAAGTTCCGTACGGAGGTGGAGATCGGCAAGGACATCGACGCCGCCAAGCTCCGCCGCCGCTACGACTCGGTCGTCATCGCCGCAGGCGCCACCGTCTCCCGCGATCTGCCCGTCCCGGGCCGTGAGCTGAACGGCGTGCACTTCGCGATGGAGTACCTGCCGCTCGCCAACAAGGTGCAGGAGGGCGACCTGACGGTCTCCCCGATCACCGCCGAGGGCAAGCACGTCGTCGTGATCGGCGGCGGCGACACCGGCGCCGACTGCGTCGGTACCGCCCACCGGCAGGGCGCGGCCTCCGTCACCCAGCTGGAGATCATGCCGAGGCCGGGTGAGGACCGGAACGCCAACCAGCCGTGGCCGACCTTCCCGATGCTCTACAAGGTGACCTCCGCGCACGAGGAGGGCGGCGAGCGGGTCTACTCCGTCTCCACCACCCACTTCGAGGGCGACGAGCACGGAGACGTCCAGGCCCTCCACCTGGTCGAGGTGGAGTTCAAGGGCGGTAAGCTGGAGCAGAAGCCCGGGACCGAGCGGCGGATTCCCGCCCAGCTCGTGACCCTGGCCATGGGCTTCACCGGTACCGACCAGGCCAACGGCCTCGTCCAGCAGTTCGGCCTCGACCTCGACGAGCGGGGTAACGTGGCCCGTGACGAGGACTACGCGACCAACGTCGACGGCGTGTACGTCGCCGGTGACGCGGGCCGAGGCCAGTCACTGATCGTCTGGGCCATCGCCGAGGGCCGCTCCGCGGCACGCGGTGTGGACCGGTACCTGACCGGGACCAGCGCACTGCCGGCCCCGATCCGCCCGACGGACCGTTCGCTGACGGTCTGATCGCGGCACACAAAGACGTCCCGTACAACGGCGTACGGAACTGAACGCGGCGCCTGCCTTGTCCCCGACCGGACTCTGGTGGGCGCCGTGGCGCGTCCGGGGGCAGGCGCCCCTCCGGCCCCGCCCCGGCAGGGACGGGGCCGTACGCGTGGTCAGGCGGTGCCCGTCAGCGAGGCGGTCTTCGACGCCACGACGATCGCGAGCAGACAGAGCAGGACCAGCCCCCCGCCGATCTGCGCCGGGGTGGTCTTGAACCTGGCGGGCGCGTAGGCGAGGGCCCACGTGACCAGGCCGCCGGTCAGCAGCCCGCCGAGGTGCCCCTGCCACGAGGTGAACGCGGCCGAGACGACCAGCCAGAGCAGCAGGCCGGTCAGCAGGCGGTTCACCGCCCGCATGTCCCGGCCGAGCCGGCGGCTGATGATGTAGAACGCGGCAGCAAGGCCGAAGATCGCGCCCGAGGCGCCCACCGTCGCCGTATCCGGCGAGACGACGTAGACGAGCACGGAGCCGCCCAGGGCGGAGAGCAGATAGAGCGCCAGATACCGCGCCCGGCCCAGCTGCCCCTCGACGGCCCGGCCCAGGTTCCAGAGCGCGAGCATGTTGAAGACCAGGTGCATCACACCGAACGAGGCGTCGGGCGGCAGATGCAGGAAGGCACCGGTCAGCAGCCGGTACCACTCGCCGTCCGCGATCCCGCTCAGCTCGTACCCGGCGAAGACCCCGCCCTCGTAGTAGTACCGCTCGCCCTGGGCGTCGACCAGTACGGCACCCAGGACGGCGAACCGGTCCACCGCCGAGGGCACGGCCACCTCCGCGATGTACGCGAGGACGTTCAGCGCCATCAGGGCGTACGTCACGACGGGCGCCGTCGCCGTGGACGCCGTGCCACCGAAGATCCTGCGTGCCCGCCGGACGGAGCGCTGTCCCTCCTTCACGCAGTCCACGCAGTGGTGGCCGACCGCGGCCTCTCGCATGCAGTCCGGGCAGATGTAGCGGTCGCAGCGGGTGCAGCTCACATACGTCTCGTACGACGGGTGGCGGTAGCACCGGGTGGCGGCGGCCTCCATGGCCGGCTCCTTCATGGGTCGACTGACAGGAAAGGGGCCGGTGGGGACGGCGGCGATCAAGATAGCGAACGTGCTGAAGGACCGGGGGCCCGGGTACCCGCCGGTGACCTACGCTCAGGAACCGGCAGACCGCAGAACGGAGACCGTCATGACCGGCTCAGGACATCGTCCGACGACGCCCCGCGTGCTGAGGGCGGCCGGGCGCGCACCGGTGCCGTGGAAGAACGGCGGGGGAGTCACCCGGGAGATCGCCGTATGGCCCGAGGACGCCGGATCGGACGCCTTCGACTGGCGGATCAGCCTGGCGGACGTGGCCGCGGACGGGCCGTTCTCCGCGTTCCCGGGGATCGACCGCACCCTGACCGTGGTCGAGGGCGAGGGAATGGACCTGATGGTGGGCGGTGAGCACCACATCGTCGACGAGCCGTTCTGGCCGTACGACTTCCCCGGCGACCGGGAGACCGTCGGCAGCCTCCTCGGCGGCCCGGTCGTCAATCTCAACGTGATGTACCGCAGATGCCGTACGGAAGCGGCGACCGCCGTCGTCCGGGGCACCGTCCGGCTGACGCCGCCGGACGGTGGCGCGGTGCTGGCCCTCGCGCTCGACGACGGCGCGGTCCTCGACGGCACGGACATCGAACTGGGCCGCTACGACGCGGTCCTGGCCACCGGCGCGTCCCCGGGCGTCCTGCGCACGATGGGCTCGGCGGTGGTGGTGACACTCGGGCCTGTGGCCCGCTACGCCCCCGGCACCCAGTAGTTGTGCACCGGGGTGGTGGCAGGCGGCTCGGGGGACTGGGGCAGTCCCAGCCGCTCGGCGACGGGCATGATCACCGTGCCGAATCTGTCCATGGCCTCCTGGGACTCCCAGAGGTCGTAGATCTCCAGACCGGTGTCCGTCGCGACACAGGTGTGCGAGAGGCAGCCGGCGAAGGTGTCGCCGGGCAGCGCCTGGAGTTCGGCGTTGAGTGCGTCGTACTGGGCAGCGGTGATGCCGGGCAGTACCGACTTCATGAAGATCGCCACAGGAATTCACCTCGGTCGCGGAGGCCGGCCCCCCTCCGCCGCACGGCGGCCGTACCCCTTCCAGAACACCACGTCAGCCGTGCGGAGGCATCCGCCCGGGTGACCCGCGGGGAAACAGGACAGAGGATGTCGGGTATCCCGGGTTTCCTGGTCTCATGACATCGAGTTCGTGGGCAGATTTCAGGACGGCGGAACCGGCGTTCGCCGAGACCGTGCAGAAGCGGTTCCAGCTGTACAAGCACCATGTCCTGGCGACCCTCCGCAAGGACGGCTCGCCCAGGGTCACCGGTCTCGAAGTGGACTTCCGCTTCGGCGAGCTGCTGCTCGGCATGATGCCGAACTCACGCAAGGCACTGGATCTGCGGCGCGACCCGAGGTTCGCGGTGCAGGCCAACCCCGGAGCCGGGGCGGAGATGGCGGACGGCGATGTCCGGATCTCCGGCCGGGCGGTCGAGGTGACCGATCCGCAGATGCTGGCGCGCTTCATCGAGGACGCGGCCCCGCCGGTGCCGTTCCACCTGTTCCGTACGGAACTGACGGAGGTGGTGCACACGGGGCTGGAGGGCGGCGACACCCTGGTCGTCCAGGTATGGCGCCCTGGCCGGCCGCTGCGCACGATCCGCCGGACCAACGACGAGAGCCCGGCGGCCTGACGCCCTCGTCCCGTCCCCGGCCGGCTCACCCCGCGAGCACCCGGGCCCGGCACGCCCCCGGTGTTCCCCACGCGTCCCGCAACGGCCGCGCCTTCCGCAGCCACAGCGCGAGGTCCAGCTCCTGCGTGTAGCCCACCGCACCGTGCAGCTGGAGCGCGGTGCGGGCCGCGGCGTAGGCGGCCTCGCCCGCCGCCAGTTTGGCCGCCGCGACCTCCGCCCCCGCCCCGGCCGCTCCCCGCGCCAGCGACACCGCCGCCCCGAACAGCAGCGGCCGGGCGAACTCCAGCCCCAACAGAGCGTCGGCCAGCCGGTGCTTGACCGCCTGGAAGGACCCGATGGCCGCACCGAACTGGGTCCGCCGCTTCACGTACTCCACCGTGGACCGCAGCAGCGACTCCCCGACGCCCAGCGCCTGAGCCGCGGTCGCGAACGCCGCCCAGTCGGCCGCCACCGAGGCCCCCTCCGCCACATGCGCACCACGGGCGAGCAGCGTCCCCCCGTGGTCCGGCGAGAACAGCCGGCGTGCGGGGTCCGCCGACGCACAGAACGCGCCCGGCCCCGACGCGAGCCACAGGTCCTGCCCGGACACCGTGAACACGGCGTCCGCCACATCCGCGTCCAGCGCGTACGGCCCGTCCATGCGCAAGGTCGCCGACGCCGTGCCGCACGCCAGCCGGGGCAGCCACCCCTTCGCCGCGGGACCGCCCACCACGCTCAGCAGCACCGATGCGGCGACCGTCTCGACCACCGGCCCGGGCACCGCGTACCGCCCCAGCTCCACGAAGGCGACGGCGAGTTCCACCGGAAGCGGCCCCACCCCCTCGTACGGCTCCGGGACCGCGAGCGCGAACACCCCCGCGCCCGCCAGCCGCGACCACAGAGCGAGCCCGGGCCCGTGCTCACCGGACCCCCACGCCCGCACCACCGCGGGCGTGCCGGCGGCGCCGAGCATCGCGTCCAGTGACCGGGCGAACTGCCGTTGCTCCTCGTCCAGCAGGAATCGCATCAGCGGCGCCCCTTCGGCAGGCCGAGCAGCCGCTCGGCGATGATGTCCCGCTGGATCTCGTTGGTGCCGGCGTAGATGGGGCCGGCGAGAGCGAAGACGTACCCCTGCGCCCACTCGCCGTCCGCGCGTTCCGCTTCCGGGCCCAGCAGGTCGAGCGCGGTCTCGTGGAGCGCGAGGTCGTACTCCGACCAGAACACCTTGTTCAGGCTCGACTCCGCGCCGATCGAGGCGCCCGCCGCGAAGCGCGAGGCGTGCCCGTACGTGAACAGCTGGTACGCCCGCGCCCCCACCACCGCGTCCGCGAACCGGTCCCGCAGTGCGCCGTCCGAGGGGTCGCCGTGCGTACGCCACAGCGCCGCGAGCCGGTCCGCCGCGGCCAGGAAGCGGCCGGGGGAGCGCAGGGTCAGCCCCCGCTCGTCGCCCGTCGCCGACATGGCGATCCGCCAGCCCTGGCCCGGCTCTCCGATGACGTCCTCGTCCGGTACGAACACCTCGTCCAGGAAGAGTTCGGCGAACGCGGGCTTGCCGTCCAGCCGCCCCACCGGCCGCACCGTGACGCCCGGCGCCGACAGGCCGAACATCAGATACGTCAGCCCGTGATGCGGCTTCGCGGCCTCGGGGTCCGTACGGAAGATCCCGAAGGCGCGGTCGGCGAACGCGGCCCGCGAGGACCAGGTCTTCTGGCCCGACAGCAGCCAGCCGCCGTCCGTGCGCACCGCGCGCGAGCGCAGTGAGGCGAGGTCGGACCCGGATTCCGGTTCCGACCACGCCTGCGCCCAGATCACCTCCCCGCTCGCCATCGGCGGCAGGATCCGTGCACGTTGCTCGGCCGTGGCGTGGTCGAAGAGCGTCGGGGCGAGGAGGCTGATGCCGTTCTGCGAGACCCGGCCGGGGGCGCCCGCCGCGTAGTACTCCTCCTCGAAGGCCAGCCACCCGAAGATGTCGGCGCCCCGTCCGCCGTACTCCTCGGGCCAGGACACGACCGACCAGCGGTCCGCGTACAGCCGTGCCTCCCACTCCCGGTGGGCCGCGAAGCCCTCGGCGGTCTCCAGGGAGGGCAGGGGGCGGGCCGGGACCCGGTCCCGCAGCCACTCCCGGGCCTCGGCGCGGAAGGCGTTCTCCGCGGCGGTGTGCGACAGATCCATCGGCCATCCTTCCCTAACAAGTGTTTGGTAGATTAACGTACGGTCATGAGCACCGTCGAGGAAGCGGGAACCGGGGACGCAGCGGACGGCACGCACCGGTATGGCGCGGATGCGGGCCCACCGCCGCCTGTGTCCGGGCACCGGCTGCTGGCCGGGCGCACGGCCGTCGTCACCGCGGCCGCCGGAGCCGGAATCGGCGGCGCCACCGCCCGCAGATTCCTGGAGGAGGGCGCCCGGGTCGTCATCGGTGACGCCCACGCCCGCCGCCTCAAGGAGACCGAGCGGACCCTCGCCGAGGAGTTCGGCCCCGGCCGCGTCACCTCACTGCCCTGCGACGTCACCGACGAGGCCCAGGTCCAGGCCCTCTTCGCACACGCCGAACACACCCACGGCGGCCTCGACATCGTCGTCAACAACGCGGGACTCGGCGGCACCGCCGAACTCACCGAGATGACCGACGACCAGTGGTCCACCGTCCTCGACGTCACCCTGAACGGCACCTTCCGCTGCACCCGGGCCGCCCTGCGCTCCCTCAGGGCGTCGGGCCGCGGCGGCGTCCTCGTCAACAACGCCTCCGTGACCGGCTGGCGCGCCCAGACCGGCCAGGCCCACTACGCCGCCGCCAAGGCCGGTGTCATGGCGCTCACCCGCTGCGCGGCCGTCGAGGCGGCCGCGTACGGCGTCCGCGTCAACGCCGTCGCCCCCAGCCTCGCCATGCACCCGCACCTGGCCAAGGTCACCTCCGCGGAACTGCTGGCCGAGCTCACCACGAAGGAGGCCTTCGGCCGGCACGCCGAACCCTGGGAGATCGCCAACGTCATCGTCTTCCTGGCGAGCGGCTACTCCTCGTACATGACCGGCGAGGTCGTCTCCGTCAGCAGCCAGCATGCCTGACGCGGTACGGACCGGGCGGACAATGGGCGGGTGCCTACCAAGAAGAAGCCCCAGGTGACCCCCTCGCCCGCGCGGCGCCGTGAACTGCTCGCCACCGCCGCCGAAGTCTTCGCCGCACAGGGATACAACGCCACCACGGTCCGCAGGATCGCGGACGAGGCGGGGATGCTCGCGGGCAGCCTCTACTACCACTTCGATTCCAAGGAATCGATGGTCGACGAGATCCTCTCCACCTTCCTCGACGAGCTCTGGGAGGGCTACGACGCGGTGCTCGGCGCCGGGCTCGGCCCCAGGGAGACCATCGAGGCCCTCGTCACCGAGTCCTTCCGCGAGATCGACCGGCACCGCGCCGCCGTCGCCATCTACCAGAAGGAGTCCAAGCACCTCTCCACCCAGCCGCGCTTCGGCTACCTCGCCGACTCGCAGCAGAAGTTCGAGAAGGCCTGGCTCGGCACGCTGGAGCGCGGCGTCGCCGACCGTGTCTTCCGCGCCGACCTGGACGTCCGGCTCACCTACCGCTTCGTCCGCGACACCGTCTGGGTCGCGGCCTCCTGGTACCGGCCCGGCGGACAGCACAGTCCCGAGGAGATCGCCCGCCAGTACCTCTCGATGGTGCTGGACGGCATCGCCCTGCGCACCTGACCCACCCGAGACCCGAGGAGCGGCAGTGATGGCCGAGGCATACATCGTCGAAGCGGTACGCACCCCTGTCGGCAGACGCGGTGGAGGTCTCGGCGCCGTCCACCCCGCCGACCTCGGCGCACACGTCCTCAAGGCACTCGTCGCACGCAGCGGCATCGACCCGGCCGCCGTCGAGGACGTCGTCTTCGGCTGCCTCGACACGGTCGGACCCCAGGCCGGGGACATCGCCCGCACCTGCTGGCTCGCCGCGGGCCTGCCGGAAGAGGTTCCCGGCGTCACCATCGACCGCCAGTGCGGCTCCTCCCAGCAGGCCGTGCACTTCGCCGCCCAGGGGGTTCTCTCCGGCACCCAGGACCTGGTCGTCGCGGGCGGCACGCAGAACATGACACAGATCCCGATCGCCTACGCCTCACGCAGGGCCGCCGAACCGCTCGGCCTCACCCAGGGCCCGTACGCGGGCAGCGAGGGCTGGCGCGCCCGGTACGGCGACCAGCCGGTCAACCAGTTCCACGGCGCCCAGCTGATCGCCGAGAAGTGGAACATCAGCCGCCGTGACATGGAGGAGTTCGCGCTCACCTCCCACCTGCGGGCGGTCCGCGCCATCGACGAGGGCCGCTTCGCCCGCGAGACGGTGGCGTACGGAGACGTCGCCGCGGACGAGGGCCCGCGCCGCGACACCACCCTGGAGAAGATGGCCGGACTGAAGCCGGTCCTGGACGGCGGCACGATCACCGCCGCCTGCTCCTCCCAGGTCTCCGACGGCGCCGCCGCGCTGCTCATCGCCTCCGAGCGGGCCGTCGCGGACCACGGCCTCACCCCGCGCGCCCGCGTCCACCACCTCTCGGTGCGGGCCGAGGACCCGATCCGGATGCTCTCGGCGCCGATCCCCGCCACCGCGTACGCGCTGAAGAAGGCCGGAATGAGCATCGGCGACCTGGACCTGATCGAGATCAACGAGGCGTTCGCGCCCGTCGTACTGGCCTGGCTCAAGGAGACCGGGGCGGACCCGGAGCGCGTCAACGTCAACGGCGGCGCGATCGCGCTCGGTCACCCGCTCGGGGCGACCGGCGCCAAGCTGATGACGACCCTCCTGCACGAACTGGAGCGCACGGGCGGCCGTTACGGCCTCCAGGCCATGTGCGAGGGCGGCGGCCAGGCCAACGTCACCATCATCGAACGGCTCTGACAGCGAAGATTCTCGTCCGGCGGCGTGGCGTGATCCACCGCCGGACGAGAGGACGTGCTACGGTGGTCCAGTTGCAGTTTTGGTACCCATGAACTTTATGTGCGCCTGACGGGAATGCTTCCATCAGGCGCTTTATTGTTTTCCGGCTTTCTCCGGGTGGGGCTCAATGCGGCGACTTGGAATTCGTAAAGTGCGGATTTCCGGCACTGCACCTCTTTTAGGAGATCGACATGGCTACTGGAACCGTGAAGTGGTTCAACTCGGAAAAGGGCTTCGGCTTCATCGAGCAGGACGGCGGCGGCGCCGACGTCTTCGCCCACTACTCCAACATCGCCACCCAGGGCTTCCGTGAGCTCCAGGAGGGCCAGAAGGTCTCCTTCGACGTCACGCAGGGCCAGAAGGGCCCGCAGGCGGAGAACATCGTCCCGGCCTAATCGCCGGACGCGTACCTCGCAGCCGGGGCCCGCACCGTGAAGGTGCGGGCCCCGGTTTGTGCTGTCTCCGGGACATCCCGCTTTGTGCTGCATCCTGGGGCGCACATCAAGCAGTCCACCAAGCAGTAGCAGTAACCCAAGTCCGCAGTAACCCAGGAATCCCCCAGGAGGGCAATTCCGTATGACCCGCTCCGAACGCCAGGACCGACCGGCCACCCGCACCCGACCGACCAGGGGACGTGGCCCGGCCCAGGCACAGGCAACCGCCAAGGCATCCGGCCGGGGCGCCGGCAAGGCACCGGCCAGGCGCCGTGCCACGTCTCCCCAGGGCGAGTTCGCCCTGCCGGAGACCATGACCCCCGCCCTGCCCGCCGTCGAGGCGTTCGCCGAGCTGGACATGCCCGCAGCACTGCTCAAGACGCTCACCGCACAGGGCGTCACCGAGCCCTTCCCCATCCAGGGCGCCACCCTGCCGAACTCGCTGGCAGGCCGGGACATCCTCGGCCGCGGCCGCACCGGCTCCGGCAAGACGCTCGCCTTCGGTCTGGCCCTGCTGGCCCGCACCGCCGGCCGCCGCTCCGAGCCGCGCGCCCCGCTGGCGCTCGTCCTCGTCCCGACCCGTGAGCTCGCGCAGCAGGTCACCGACGCCCTCACGCCGTACGCGACCTCCGTGAACCTGCGGCTCGCCACCGTCGTCGGCGGCATGTCGATCAGCAAGCAGTCCGGCACGCTGCGCCGCGGCGCCGAGGTGCTCGTCGCCACGCCGGGCCGGCTGAAGGACCTCATCGAGCGCGGTGACTGCCGGCTCGACGAGGTCGCGATCACCGTCCTCGACGAGGCCGACCAGATGGCCGACATGGGCTTCATGCCGCAGGTCGTCGCGCTGCTCAAGCAGGTCGAGCCGGACGGACAGCGGATGCTGTTCTCCGCGACCCTGGACAAGAACATCGACCGCCTGGTCAAGATGTTCCTGACCGACCCGGTCGTGCACTCCGTCGACCCGTCCGCCGGTGCGGTCACCACCATGGAGCACCACGTGCTGCATGTCATGGACGAGACCGACAAGAAGGCCGTCGCCGTCAAGATCGCCGCCCGTGAGGGCCGCGTGATCATGTTCGTCGACACCAAGCGTGCCGCCGACCGCTTCGCCAAGCGGCTGCTCGCCAGCGGTGTACGGGCTGCCGCCCTGCACGGCGGCCGGTCGCAGCCGCAGCGCAACCGGACCCTGGACCAGTTCAAGACCGGCCAGGTCACCGCGCTCGTCGCGACCAATGTGGCGGCCCGTGGCATCCATGTCGACGACCTCGACCTGGTCGTCAACGTGGACCCGCCCACCGACCACAAGGACTACCTCCACCGTGGCGGGCGCACGGCGCGTGCCGGGGAGTCCGGCAGCGTCGTCACGCTGGTGCTGCCGGAGGAGAAGCGCGAGATGACCCGGCTGATGCAGGACGCGGGCATCGCGCCGCATACCACCCGCATCAAGTCGAGCGACGAGGAACTGACCCGGATCACGGGGGCCCGCGAGCCCTCCGGTATCGCGATCGTCGTCGAGGTCCCGCAGCCGACCCAGCCGAAGCCGCGTACGCGGCCGGGGGGTGCCGCGGGCGCGACGTCCGGCGGCTTCCGCTCGGGCAGCCGGGGCCGTGGCCGCCGCGGGGGCGCCGGTGGCGCCGGTGGCGAGGGACGTTCGGGCGGTGCGGGTGCGGGTGCCGGTGCCGTGCGTGGTGGCGCGGGCGCGGGCCGTGGCGGCGGTGAGTCCCGGGGCACCGGGGCAGCCCGTTCCGGCGCTGGCCGCGGCGGCGCCGCGTCACGTGGCCGCCGGGCGGCGTAACGCGAAGACGCGCTGACCGGTCACCCGGTCATCGTTCCGTCCTCACTCGCCGGACGGGCTTGGATACAAGCCCGTCCGGCGAAGGCGTGTGTGGGGGCGGACGCGCGGCACGACCGAGCCCGTCCGGCGAGCGAGGACCGAGCGGCAGCCGGACGGCCCGGCTCACTGCCCCCGCGGCAAGGACCCAAGCGCGCGGCCGGCTTCCTCCATCAGTCGGTCCAGCAGGTCCGCCACGCTCGGCAGGTCCTCGATCACCCCCGCGACCTGGCCCGATGCCATCACCCCGAGATCCGTTCGGCCGTCGACCATCGCGGCCTTGAGCAGCATGGGGGTGTTGGCCGCCAGCAGGAGCTGGGCCCACGACAGGTCTTTGCCGTGTTTCATCGCGAGACCGTCCCGCAGCATCCGGCGCCAACTCAGCCCCGACAGCCGCCGGAATCCGGACGCTCTGCGCGCCGCCGTCGCCAGGGCCCTCACCCGGCCCGCACCCTCCAGCGCGGCCACCATCTCCGTACGCAGCATCCGGTGCGGCAGCCCGTCCACGGCCCGTGTCACCGTGATGTCCTTGACGCCCGCCGCCAGATATCGGGCCTTGACCGCGTCCGGGACCGTCGAGTCGGACGTCAGCAGGAACCGCGTACCCATCGCGATACCCGCCGCCCCGTAGGCCAGCGCCGCGACCAGACCCCGGCCGTCATGGAATCCGCCCGCCGCGATCACCGGGATGTCCACCGCGTCGACGACCTGCGGCAGCAGGACCGTCGTTGCCACCTCCCCCGTGTGGCCGCCACCCTCGCCGCCCTGCACGATCACCGCGTCCGCGCCCCACGCGGCGACCTTCTCGGCATGGCGCCTGGCGCCGACCGACGGGATGACGACCACACCCGCGTCCTTCAGTTCCGCGATCAGGTCCTTCGACGGGGCCAGGGCGAACGACGCCACCTTCACGCCCTCGTCGACGATGACCCGCACCCGCTCGCGCGCGTCACCCGCGTCCGCCCGCAGATTCACCCCGAACGGCGCGTTCGTACGGGAGGCGACCTCCCGTACCGCCGCGCGCAGCTGCTCCGGGGTCATCGTCGCGGAGCCCAGGATGCCGAGTGCGCCCGCCTCGGCGGTGGCGGAGACCAGCCGGGGGCCGGCGACCCAGCCCATGCCCGTCTGCACGACCGGGTGCCGGACCCCGACGAGATCGGTGAGCGGGGTGCGCATCAGGCCCCGACCTCGCGGTCGCGGGTGCCGGCGGGGTCGATGACCTCGCGGATCAGGCCGAGTTCCTCGGCGGTGGGGTCGCGGGTGTCCGGGACGTCGTCCGCGATCGTCAGCGCGAACCCGGTGGCCTCGCGGACCCGTTCCACGGTGACCCCCGGATGCAGCGACGCCAGCCGCATGGAGTGGTCGGGGGTCGCGAAGTCGAAGACCCCCAGATCGGTGACGACACGCGGGATGCGGTGGTAGCGGGCCGCCGAAGGGCCGGCCGCGGCCGCACTGTCGTACCCCACGCCGCAGATCATGTCGACACGCTCGACGAAGACCCGGGGGGAGTGCCTGGGAACCCAGTAACTCACCGGATTGTTCAGGGTGTTGACCGGTGCGCCACGGACCCCGAGGAGCTGGCGGTCGGGCCGGTCCCAGTCGCCGACGCAGGAGATGTTCTGGTTGCCGAACCGGTCGATCTGGCTCGCGCCCATCATCACGTGACGCCGGCCGCCGGTGACCAGGGTGAGGTGCCGGCGGTACGGCAGCCAGCCCTCCGCGGTGCCGTCCGGGCCGACGATCAGAGCCTCGCCGTCGGTGAGCAGGAGCCCGGGGGAGAAGGTCCGCCTGGCGAGGCGGGCGCCGACGGAGGGGATCAGACCCATGGGGCTGGCGAGCACTTCGCCGTTGTCGCGCCAGGCCTCGGCGCACGCGATCACGCAGTACTCGGCCCGGGTGGCGGTCCGCCTCATCACCGTTGCTCCTCGTGCCAGGTCAGGACCGCCGATTGGTAGCCCTTCTCGGTGCCGTGCGCGGGCAGGAAACGCTCGGCGAACGCCGCCCAGGCGCCGGGGTCCGCGGCGGCGGTGGCATACGCCTTCTGGAACGGCTCGTCGCGGGGGTGGTCCGGGGCGCAGGAGGTGAAGTGCGCCCCGTTCGGGGTCTCGATGACGCCGGTGACGGTGTGCCGACTGATCAGGAGGGTCTGCGGGGCGGCGTCCGCGGTCAGTTCGGCGGTCTCCACGAGCCGTTCGCAGGAGACGTACGCGGCGTCGGCGGCCTCGCAGAACAGGTCGTCGAAGTACGGATCGGGGCCCAGGTACTGGCCGTTGCCCAGCCGGTCCGCACGGTTCACGTGCACCAGTGCGGCGTCCATCCGCAGGGCGGGCACCGCCACCAGCTCCTCGCCGTCCTCGTACGGCGAAGTGACCGTCCGCAGCCCGGGGTTGACCCGCATCACGTCGGAACCGAGGCCCGCCCGCACGGGGAGGAACGGCAGCCGGTTGGCGGCGGCGTGCAGCCCCCACATGAACATCGCCTCGTCGATCTCCATCAGTTCGAAGGCGCCGCGCTCGCGGGCGGCCCGGAAGTGCGGTTCGAGGGGGATCGAGTCGAGCGTGACGAAGGCCGCCACCAGCTTGCGGATCTTTCCGGCGGCGGCGAGCAGCCCGACGTCGGGGCCGCCGTACGCGACCACGGTCAGATCGGTGACGGGGGAGCGGAGCAGGGCCCGTACCAGCGCCATCGGCTTGCGGCGCGAACCCCAGCCGCCGATGCCGATGGTCATGCCGCTGTCGAGCCGGGCGACGGCTTCCTCGGGGGTCATGGTCTTGTCGGTCACGGGCGGGCCTCCTTGCCGAAGGTGTCACGGACGCGGTCGGCGATGCCGCTGAGGTTGGCCTCGAAGGTGAAGCCCTGCTCGAAGCGGTAGCTGCGGTGCACGTCCACCGGGTCGATCCCGTTGATCGCGGCCTTGGCCAGCCGGATCAGATCCCCGTCCTTGCGGGCGATCTCCACCGCCAGCTCCACTGCCGTGCGCATCAGTTCGGCGGCGGGCACGACCCTCCAGACCGAGCCGTGGGCGTGCAGTTCGGCGGCGGTCGCGGTGCGCGAGGTGTAGTACAGCGTGCGCATCAGGTGCTGCGGGACCAGGCGGGCGAGATGGGTGGCGGCGCCGAGTGCGCCGCGGTCCAGTTCGGGCAGGCCGAACGTGGCGTCGTCGCTCGCCACGATCGCGTCGGCGTTGCCGACGAGGCCGATGCCGCCGCCCAGGCAGAAGCCGTTCACCGCGGCGACGACCGGGACCTCGCACTCGTACACGGCCGCGAAGGCCTCGAAGCAGCCGCGGTTGGCACCGACGAGGGCGCCGTGTCCCGTATCGGCCTGCATCTCCTTGATGTCGACGCCCGCGTTGAAGCCGCGCCCGGCGGCGGCCAGGACGACGCAGTGGACCTCGGGGTCGCGGCCCTCCCCGCGGACCGCGTCGGCCAGGGCGTACCAGCCCCGCACGGGCAGGGCGTTGACGGGCGGGTAGTCGACGGTGACGACGGAAACGGCTTCGGTGGGGCGTGAGGTGGAGACACCCATGGGCGGATCAGCTACCTTTCCACCAAACATTTGTTAGGTGTGGAAGGTAGCAGCCTGCCTCCGCATCGCCAACAGGGGAGATGTGAGAGATGGCTTCGACCGCGAGCGGAAGCGGACTCTGTGCGGGCCGGGTCGTCGTCGTGACGGGCGCGGGGCGGGGCCTCGGCCGGGCCCACGCGCTGGCCTTCGCCGCCGAAGGGGCCAGGGTCGTCGTCAACGACCTCGGGGTCGGCCCCTCGGGCGACGGCGTCTCGTCCGGGCCGGCCCGTCAGGTGGCCGACGAGATCCTCGCGGCGGGCGGCGAAGCGGTGGTCAACGGCGGGGACATCGCGACGACGGAGGGGGCGGCGTCGCTGGTCGCGGACGCGCTGGAATCCTTCGGGCGACTGGACACCCTGGTCAACAACGCCGGTTTCCTGCGGGACCGGATGCTCGTGAACCTGGACGAGGACGACTGGGACGCGGTGATGAGGGTCCACCTCAAGGGCCACTTCCTTCCCCTGAAGCACGCGGCGGCGCACTGGCGGTCGGAGACCCGGGCGGGCCGGACCCCCGTCGCCCGGGTGATCAACACCAGTTCGGGCGCGGGGCTCCTCGGCAGCGTGGGGCAGGCCAACTACGCCGCCGCGAAGGCCGGTGTCGTCGCCCTGACCCTGGTCGCCGCCGCCGAACTGGGCCGCTACGGAGTGCAGGTCAACGCCATCGCCCCGGCCGCCAGGACCCGGATGACCGAGCAGACGTTCGCGGAGACGATGGCGGCGCCCGGGGACGGGGCGTTCGACGCGATGGCACCCGGGAACGTCTCCCCCCTCGTGGTGTGGCTCGGCTCGGCCGCGAGCGACGGCGTGACGGGACGCGTCTTCGAAGCGGAGGCGGGCCGGATCACGGTGATGGAGGGCTGGCAGCCGGGCCCCACGGCGGAACGGGGGGCGCGGTGGGCCCCGGGAGAGATCGACGGGACGGTCCGCGCGCTGCTCACCGAGGCGGAAGCACCAGCCGCGGTGTACGGAACGAAACCCCCGGCCCGCCCGGCCGGTCCCGCCCCGTCCCCCGCGTCGCCGGCTCAGGCAGTCAAACCCAGCCCGTCCGGCGCGTGAGAACCGGGGCCCCGGGGCGGAGCCCAGGTCACCAAGTGTCCGCGCGCCTCACGTGTCGCACTCCAGCACCGTCCGGCACAACCCGCACCGCGCCCGCACCCGCCCCTGGACCGGGACCCGGATGCGCTGGTGGCAGGTGGGGCAGCTGAAGGCGACCCGCAGCCCCTGCCCCTCGTCCTCGAAGGCGTATGACACCGCCGGGTCGGCCGCGGCCCCCGGATGGTCGCGCGCGTACCGCCGGTCCTTCGCGTAGCGGAGGCGGCCCGCCCACCCCGCCTGGGTCAACGGTGGCTGCCGGCCATCGCGCAGGGCCCGCTCCCGCCCCTTCGCGTACGCCGTGTACGCCTGCGCGCTGGTGAACCAGGGCGACGGGTCCTCGTCGAAGACCAGCGCCCGCTTCGCCAGGACGTACCCGAACTCCTCCGGGGTGAGATAGCCGAGCTTCTGGCTGGAGGTGGCGTCCTCCCGGAACGCGTCCAGCAGCAGCCAGCCGGCACCGAGGTAGGCCGCAGCCGTGTCGGTGAGGATCTCGTTGTCGCGCGTGCCGGGGAACTCGAGCCCGAGCCGGTGCAGCAGCACATGCATGACCTCGTGCGCCAGCGCGGCTCCGATGTCCCGGCGATGCGTACGAAACCGGTCGTTCAGCTCGATGAAGTACTCGGGTCCCGCCGCCAGTTCGACGCTCGCGGCATGCTCCATCCGCCGGAAGCCGACGATCATGCGCGCCTCGGGCAGACGCAGATGCTGGACCATCGCCCGGGCCACCCGCTGGGCTCCCAGATGCAGGTCGTCCGCATCGGAGAAGGCGGCATCGGCGGGCACCAGGCTCGTGGCGTACGCGTGCAAACCGTCGCGGGAGATCCGCCGGTAGAGCGCCGTGATCGAGGACCGGACCGTGTCGATGTGCGGGAAGCCATGGACCACCGGGCTGCCGTCACTCACGCCGGAACCCCCATCCGTAACGCTCAACGGACCCCCACTGTAAGCCGACCGGCGTGTGAGGAAGCCGTTGCGCACCCCACCGCGCGCCGTGGGCATGGCCGGAAAGTGCGCCTTGTGGACGCGGTGATCGCTTCCCGATAATCGACCACGCCTTTGTCGGGGTCATGCCGAGAACTGCCTGTGGCAGGACTCCGGCCAGGGCGCGCAACCCCCGAGAACCCCCCACGAAAGAAGGCAGTCCGTTGAAGCAGCTTCTGCGTGCGCTGAAAAGATGCACCGTCATAGCCGCCGTGGCCCTCGCCACCGTCAGCCTCCAGCCCACCGCCTCCGCGGCCCCCGCCCCCGTCGTCGGCGGAACCCGCGCGGCCCAGGGCGAGTTCCCGTTCATGGTCCGGCTCTCCATGGGCTGCGGCGGTGCGCTCTACGCCAAGGACATCGTCCTGACCGCCGCCCACTGTGTGAGCGGCTCGGGCAACAACACCTCCATCGTCGCCACCACGGGCGTCGTCGACCTTCAGTCGTCCGCCGCCGTCAAGGTCCGGTCCACCAAGGTCCTGCGGGCCCCCGGCTACAACGGCACCGGCAAGGACTGGGCGCTGATCAAGCTGGCCTCGCCCGTCAACCAGCCGACGCTGAAGATCGCCACGACCACCGCGTACAACCAGGGCACCTTCACCGTCGCGGGCTGGGGCGCCGCCACCGAGGGCGGCAGCCAGCAGCGCTACCTCCTCAAGGCGAACGTGCCGTACGTCTCCGACGCCGACTGCCAGGACGCGTACGGCGGCTCCCTCGTCCCCGGTGAGGAACTCTGCGCCGGGTACCTCGCCACCGGCGGCGTCGACACCTGCCAGGGCGACTCCGGCGGCCCCATGTTCCGCAAGGACAGCGCCGGAGCCTGGCTCCAGGTCGGCATCGTCAGCTGGGGCGAGGGCTGCGCACGGGCCGGCTACCCCGGTGTCTACACCGAGGTCTCGACCTTCGCCTCCGCCATCGCGTCCGCGGCGGCCACCCTCTGACCCCGCTGACTGATCACCCCTGAACACCCCCGGGGGTGCCCGTCCGGACGGGCACCCCCGGACCCAGTTCCACGAACGGCTCGCCGGCCCCCTCCAGCTCCAGCACCCACACCTCGTTGGAGCCGGCCCGCAGCACAGGACCCGGCACATACAGCGTCTCCTGCGGCCCGGCCGACCAGTACCGCCCCAGACAGAAACCGTTGACCCACACGAACCCCCGGGTCCACCCCGGCAGTTCCAGCCCGCCGTCGCCGGTACCCGACCCGGGAGCCTCGAACGTCCCCCGGAACAGACCCGTCCGCCCCACCGCGGACCGCCCCACACCCCGGAACGCGACCGCCGAGACCCCGTCCGCCCGGTCGAAGGCCTCCAGCCTCAGCGCACGCGCCCGCACCCCGTGCAGGAACTGCCGCTCGTGCAGCACCCCGCCCGTGATGCCCTTGGACTCACCCAGCCGGCGCCCGTAGTTGACCCGGCCCAGCGACTCCACCCACAGCTCGACCTCCGCGGGCCCCGCGACCGGCTCCACGAGCGTGGCGTCCTCCTCGGTCAGCACACCGGCCCGCACACCGTCCACGTACACCACCGCCCGGTCCCGGAGCCCCACAGCACCCAGCGGATACGGCCGGCGCGGACCCGGCACATCGACCCGGTAACGCACCAGACCACGGTCCACACCGAGCTCCTCGAACGTCGGCGGCACCCCGCTCTCCGCCGTCTCCGGATCACCCAGCGCCTCCAGAACGTCCGCCGGCGGCGCCCACTGCGTCAACTCCACCCGCACCGTTTCCGTGAGGACGGCCGGCGGCGCGGGCACCTCCGGAAGCGGGCCGTCCACGTACCCGGCGAGCACCTCGCGCATCAGCCAGAACTTCTCCGTGGGCCGCCCGTACTCGTCGACCGGCGCGTCGTAGTCGTACGACGTCACCGTGGACCGCAGCTCCTGGTCCTGAAGCGGACCCGAACGGTTCGCACCGGACCAGCCCGCGAAGTTCGTCCCGCCGTGCGCCATGTAGATGTTCACGGACGCCCCGCACTCCAGGATCTCCCGCAACGCCCCGGCCGCCTCCGCCGGATCGCGTACCACCGGGTCGGCCCCCCAGTGCTCGAACCAGCCGCACCAGAACTCCATGCACATCAGCGGCCCCTTCGGCTGATGGCGGCGCAGCACCCGGAACGCCTCCCGCGCACCGGAACCGAAGTTCGCCGTGGCCAGCAGCCCGGGCACCGAACCACCGGTCAGCATGTGATCCTCCGGCCCGTCGGAGGTGAACAGCGGCACCGTGACCCCGCACTGCCGCAGCAGCCCCGTCAACTGCTCCAGATGCACCCGGTCGCTGCCGTAACTCCCGTACTCGTTCTCCGCCTGCACCATGATCACCGGACCGCCACGGGTGATCTGCCGCTGCACCACCTGGGGCAGCACCTCCCGGAACCACCGCTCCACCGTGGCCAGATACTCCGCGTCACGGGTCCGCACCCGCCGCCCGAACCGCCCCGTCACCCAGACCGGCAGCCCACCGTTCTCCCACTCGGCGCAGATGTACGGACCCGGCCGGACGATCGCCCACAGACCCGCCCGCCGCGCCGCGTCCAGGAACCGGCCGAGCGCGCCCACATCACGGAACCGGCCGGGCCGCGGCTCATGGAGATTCCACGGCACGTACGTCTCGACACAGTTGAGCCCCATGGCCCGCAGCATCGACAGCCGGTGGTCCCACTGCTCCTCGTGCACCCGGAAGTAGTGCATCGCCCCCGACAACAGCCGTACGGGCTCGCCGTCGAGCCGGAAGTGGTCGTCCCCCACGGTGAAGTCAGGCATCGTGCTCGTACTCTCCTGTGTGCCTCGGTGTCCCTGGCCAGCCAACCTTCGCCCTCTGGCGTACAGCCGGTCCATGGACAAAGATCACTGCTGTTTGGACACAACGTGAAGCAGAACGAAGAACGGGAGGAAGGCCGGCCGATGTACCACACATGGATGCGCTTCTTCACTCCCAGCCCGCTCCACCACCGGCTGGGCCTGGTCTGTCTCGGCGTGGGCCTCCAGCACGGCGCCCTCCCGCCGGTCGGCCCGCGCACCCTGGACCACCACGTGGCAGTGATAGTCAACTCGGGCAGCGGCTGGTTCATCGGCCCGGACGGCAGACGGGTACCCGTCACCGCGCCCAGCCTCATCTGGCTCACCCCCGGCACACCGCACCACTACGGGGCCGACCCGGCCACCGGCTGGGACGAGAGCTTCGTCGACTTCACAGGCCCCGCCACGACGACGTACACCGAACTCGGCTGCATCGAACCCGACCGCCCCCTCGTCCCGCTCTCCGACACGGCAGGACCCCGCGCCGCCGTCAGCCGCATCGTGCGCGCCGCCCGCCGCGGCAACCCGCTCCTCGAAGTGGAGACGGGGGCCGCCGTCCACGAACTCCTCGTGTCCCTGCGCCGGGCCCGCGCCGACCTCGGCCCCGACGGCGACCCGGTGCTCCAGGCCCTGGCCCGCGACGCGTTCCAGCCGCTGTCCGTCGCCGAACACGCCGCCCGCCACGGCATGACACCCGCCGAACTCCGCTCGGCGGTACGGCGGGGCGCCGGATGCAGCCCCAAGGACTACCTGCTGGGCATCCGGCTCGGCCGCGCCAAGGAACTCCTCGCCGCGACGGACCTCCCCGTCGCCGCGGTCGCCCGCCGCGTGGGGTACGACGACCCCGCGTACTTCTCCCGGCTGTTCGCCCGCCGCGTCGGCACAGCCCCGGTCCGCTTCCGCGAACAGCAGGGGCGCAGCGTCCCGGGCGGCTGGAGCGACCGCATACCCGACCCGGAACACCCGCCGACGATCACCGGCTGAGGTCCGTCGTTTAAGCTCGCTGACCATGACCACGAGCGACATCGACGAGTCCGTACGCGCCGAACTGAACCGGCTGCGCGAGAGCATCGACAACATCGACGCCGCCGTCGTCCATATGCTCGCCGAACGCTTCAAGTGCACCCAGCAGGTCGGCCACCTCAAGGCCGAACACCACCTCCCGCCCGCCGACCCCGCCCGCGAGGGACGACAGATCGCCCGGCTGCGACAGCTCGCCGAAAGCGCGAAACTGGACCCGGCGTTCGCCGAGAAACTGCTGAACTTCGTCGTGGCGGAGGTCATCCGCCACCACGAGCGCATCGCCGAGGAATCGGCGCACGGCGAAACCGCCTAGGAGCTGTCCGGCCGATCACGTGACCGGCCGGCCGGACAGCTGCAGTTCAGCAATAGTCGTCCTCGTCGAGGTCGACTACCCGTGCCTCGACCGGCGACCTGCCTCGCGGCAGGAAAACAGCCGTCGGCTCACCAGCGCTCGAACGCGGTGAAGGCGTGATCGCCGGCCGCCCCGACGACGATGATCCGCCCGTCGTGCTCGAAGAAGTAGCCGGTGGGCGCTTCCTCGCGGAAATGACGCTCGTCGAGCTCCTCGCCGTCGCCGGCGTCGTACACGAGCAGCTCGGTGATGGCGCTGGCCTGGGTCGACCACTCACACAGCACGGTGATCCGGTCGCCCCGCACGGCCAGCCCGGCGGCGGGCTCGTCCAGCTCTTCGTTCCACACCTCCGCGCCGGTCTTCAGGTCGAAGGCGATCAGCCGGTAGTGCCGTCCCTTGGAATAGGTCCACGCCAGCGCGTACATCCGCTCGCCGATGACCTCCGCCGCGTCGATCTGGCCGTAGGCGCCGCTCAACTCGATGCCCGGCCGGGTACGTCCGTCCCGGTCGAAGGGGACGAACGTGCCCGTCTCCTCGCCCGAGTTACCGTTTGAGGACCGCACGACCTTCAGCACCAAGGGGTCGGCCGACTCGATGAACACGGTGGAGTCCGTCGATACGGGGCGGCGGGCGTCGATGGGAACGTTCCAGTTCAGGGCGCCATTCCCGCGATCGAAGGCCGCCGCCATCATCTCGATGTCCCCGCCGCCGTCGGAGCCCGGGTCGTCCGTGTCCTCCCCGCCGCAGGCCAGGACGGCGTGGACCTGTTCCTCGCCCACGACCGTGTCCCACACCCCGCACGTGCCGGGAACGGCTGCCGTCCAACGGGTCTTGCCTGTACGGAGGTCGAGGGCGCGCAGGGAACGGTTGCCGCCGGGCTTCCGTATCTCCTGCTCGGTCCGTTCGTGCTGGATCAACGCCAGGCCACCCCCCGCCTCCAGGAATCCGTCCCCGGGGAACCGGCCGTCCGAGACGGTCCGCGGGAGGCTCCACAGTTCCCGCCCGTCCTTCGTGTCGAAGGCGACGACGGTCGAGCAGCCCTTGCCCTTGCCAGGCGGGGCGGGCTCGCCGCTCCCGCCACTGGTGGCTTTGCCCTCCATGCCGTACGCGACCAGGAGTACCCCCTCGCCCGCACGAGGCGCGCTCCCGCAGATCTGGGCGCGGCCGGGCGGTACGAACTCCCAGAGCTTCTTCCCGTCCTGACCGTCGGCGATGCCGAAGCCGGTCACCGCATCGAACCGGCTGCGGACGGCGACGTCCCCGACAACCCAACTGTCGTTGGGCTTGCCATCGCTGGGCCGGTCTTTCGCGGTGGCCCAGGTCCGCACCATGGCGTCGCCCGGCAGATAGCCCTCAAACGACAGGAACCAGGCGGTGATGGACCCGATCACCCCCAGCACGAGCCCGATCCCCGCCAGCGCCTTGATGAGCCCTGATCTGCCTGACATCACGCGTTCCCCCTGCCGTGCATGGCACATTCCCCTGCGAGCGGCGTTCCGGAGACCCGCCCGACACGTTGATCTTCGAACGACGGTCAGGCTAAGGGCAGGGCCTCCCAGCCGTCCATGCCGATCCGGCGCCGGTGGAGGACATGCCGGCCGAGGGCGAGCTGCGAACGCCGTCGGTGGCGCGGCAGTCAGCGGGACGGGCCCCTCCGACGTCCGGCGGGTGGGCAGATTGGAAGACGGTCTATGTACGCCACCGCCTGTGGTCGGCCGACGGAACCTGGGAACGCCTGCTGTCCTAGCCCCCCGGACCGCCATCCGCCCTGCGAGAACCCGGCTGCGCACCCTCGTACGCGTACGGCAGCATGGGCCCATGTCCGTACTGACGCGCAACGAAGCGCAGACCCGAGCCCAGCTCCTCGACGTACACCGGTACACGATCGACCTCGATCTCACCGCGGGCGAGGAGACCTTCGGCTCCCGCACCGTCATCCACTTCACCGCCCACGCGGCCGGAGACACGTTCGTCGAGCTCAAGCCCGCCACCCTGCGCTCCGTCACGCTTGACGGGCAGCCCCTCGACCCGGACCTCCTTGTCGGGAACCGCTACCCCCTCACGGCACTCACCGAGGGCCCGCACGAACTGCGCGCCGACGCCGCCATGCGCTACTCCCGCACCGGCGAAGGCATGCACCGCTTCACCGACCCGACCGACGGCGAGACGTACGTCTACACCCAGATGTTCATGGACGACGTCCAGCGCGTCTTCGCCGCGTTCGACCAGCCCGACCTCAAGTCCGTCTTCGAGATCACCGTCACCGCCCCCGACGGCTGGACCGTCCTCGGCAACGGCATCGCCGAACACACCGGCAACGGCCGCTGGACCATCGCACCCACCCCCCTCATCTCCACCTACCTCGTCGCCGTGGCCGCGGGCCCCTGGTACTCGGTGACCACCGAACACGCCGGACTGCCCTTCGGTATCCACTGCCGCCGCTCCCTCGCCCCCCACCTCGACGCCGACGCCGACGAGATCCTCGGCATCACGCGCGCCTGCTTCGACCGGTACCACGAGAAGTTCGACGAGCCCTACCCCTTCGACTCCTACGACCAGGCATTCGTCCCCGAGTTCAACGCGGGCGCCATGGAGAACCCCGGGCTCGTCACCTTCCGCGACGAATTCGTCTACCGCTCCGCCGTCACCGACACCGAACGCCAGACCCGCGCCATGGTCATCTCCCACGAGATGGCCCACATGTGGTTCGGCGACCTCGTCACCCTCTCCTGGTGGGACGACATCTGGCTCAACGAGTCCTTCGCCGAGTACATGGGCTACCAGACCCTCACCGAAGCCACCCGCTTCACCGACACCTGGGTCGAATTCGGTGTCGCCCGCAAGGGCTGGGGCTCCGACGCGGACCAGCGCCCCTCCACCCACCCCGTCGCCCCCGACCCCGACGCCGTCCCCGACACCGCGTCCGCCCTCCTCAACTTCGACGGCATCAGCTACGCCAAGGGCGCCTCCGCCCTGCGCCAACTCGTCGCCTGGCTCGGCGAGAAGGACTTCCTGGCCGGCATCAACACCCACTTCGCCCGCCACAAGTTCGCCAACGCCACCCTCGCCGACTTCATCGACAACCTCGCATCCGCCACCGAACGCGACGTCCACGCCTGGGCCGAACAGTGGCTGCGCACCACCGGCATCGACACCCTCACCGCCCGCGTCGCCGAGAGCGACGGCCAGTGGTCCGTCACCGTCGACCGCGACGGCAGCCGCCCCCACCGCATCACCGTCGGCGCCTACGAACACTCCCTCGACACCCAGTCCGGACCCGACCGGCTCGTCCTGCGCGACCGCTTCGAACTCGACGTACCCCAGGGCGAGACCGCCACCACCCGGCCCGGCCGCCGCCCCGCACTCCTCGTCCTCAACGACGGCGACCTGACCTACGCCAAGGTCCGCCTCGACCCCCAGTCCTGGGACACCGTCGTACGGTCCCTCTCCGGCATCCCCGACGCGCTCACCCGCGCCCTCGTCTGGAACACCGCACGCGACATGGTCCGCGACGGCGAACTCGCTCCCGCCGCCTACCTCGCCGCCGCCCGCACCCACCTCCCGCACGAGTCCGACCTCGCCGTCGTCCAGGGCGTCCTCTCCTTCGCGTCCCTCCACATCGCCGACCGCTACCTGGCCCCCGAGGACCGCCCGACCGCCCTGGCCACCCTCACCGCCATCTGCCGTGACCTGATCCGGCGCACCGAGGACGGCTCCGCACCCGGCCTGCGCCTCATCGCCGTACGCCACTTCATCGACGCCGCCACCCAGCCCGACGGCATCCAGGACTGGCTCGCCGGCGGCACCGTCCCCGGCGGACCCGAGCTCGACCCCGAACTCCGCTGGCGCATCCTCACCCGCCTCGCCGTCCTCGGCGCCACCGACGAAAGCGCCATCGACGCCGAACTCGCCCAGGACCCCAGCGCCACCGGACAGGAAGGCGCCGCCCGCTGCCGGGCCGCCCTCCCCACCCCCGGAGCCAAGGCCGCCGCCTGGCAGGCCATGTTCGCCGACGACTCCCTTTCCAACTACCTCTTCACCGCCACCGCCCAGGGTTTCTGGCAGCCCGAACAGGACGACCTCGTACGGGAGTACGTACCCCGCTACTACCCCGACGCGACCGCACTCGCCGTCCGCCGCGGCCCCGCCATCGCCGAAGCAGCGGGCCGCTACGCCTTCCCCGCCACCCGTGTCGACACCGAAAGCCTCGCCCTCGGCACCCGGGCCCTCGACGACCAGGCCCTCATCCCGGCGCTGCGCCGCAAACTCGCCGACCAGCTCGACGACCTCCGCCGCGCCCTCACCGTCCGCGGCGCCCACTGACCCCAGGCCGCCGGTACTCCCCGCAGGCCCCCACGCGACACCCGTGCCCGGCCGCCCTCCCCAAGGGCGACCGGGCACACCCATAGCAGGCGAACCCCCGGCAAACAGACCCCACCGACGACCAGTACCCCTTTAGAGTTCAGATCGTTGTGCTCTTCGGCCGCGCCGACCGAAACCTGGACAAGCTGGCATGTCCACCCCCGCGCACCCGAAGGGCCACATCACCCATGCCCACCCCACCCCTCGCCGGAGGCACCGCGGGCCCCGCCGCCCTGCGCCCGCTCCTCGAAACGGTGCTCAGCGCCCTGGAGCACGGCGCCAACCAGCGCGGCGGGCCGCTCCCCGCGGGCGGGCCCGACACCACCACCTCCCGGATGCGCACCGTCGGCCACCCCCTCATCCCCGACACGGGAACCGGCCCCGAACACGCCCTGCGCACCCTCGTCACCGCACTCGCCGAAGGCGCCGCCGACCCGGCACACCCGCACTGCGCGGCCCACCTCCACACCCCACCGCTCGCACTCGCCGCCGCCGCCGACCTCGCCGCCTCCGTGCTCAACCCCTCCATGGACTCCTGGGACCAGGCCCCCGCCGCCTCCGCCCTCGAAGCCGACCTCACCGCCGTACTCGCCGCCGAGATCTACCCACGGGCCACCACACCCGACGCCGTCATCACCACCGGCGGCACCGAAGCCAACCAACTCGCCCTGCTCCTCGCCCGCGAACGCCACGGCCCCGTACAGACCGTCCACGGAGCCAACGCCCACCACAGCATCACCCGCGCCACCTGGCTCCTCGGGCTCCCCGCACCCGTCGTCGTCCCCACCCCCACAGGCGTCATCGACCCCGCCGCACTCGACGAAACCCTCAGCCGCCTCCACCGCCCCCTCCTCGTCACCGCCACCGCCGGCACCACCGACACCGGACAGATCGACCCCCTCGACACCATCGCCGACCTCTGCGCCGCCCACGGCGCCGAACTCCACATCGACGCCGCCTACGGCGGCCCACTCCTCTTCAGCCCCACCCACCGGAACACACTCCACGGCCTCGACCGCGCCCACAGCGTCACCTTCGACCTGCACAAACTCGGCTGGCAGCCCGCACCCGCCTCACTCCTCGCCGTCCCCGACCACCACGACCTCGACGCCCTCCACCACCGCGCGCCCTACCTCAACGCCGACGACGACACCGAAGCAGGCATCCCCGACCTCCTCGGCCGCTCCCTGCGCACCACCCGCAGACCCGACGCCCTGAAGATCGCCGCCACCCTCCAGGCACTCGGCCGCACCGGACTCGCCGACCTCGTCGACCGCACCCTCACCACCGCCCAGCAACTCGCCGACCTCATCACCAAACACCCCGCCCTCGACCTCTACGACCGCCCCACCATCAGCACCGTCCTCTTCCGCCCCACCGGCGCCCCCGACCACACCATCGCCCTCATCCGCCGCACCCTCCTCAACCGCGGCCACGCCGTACTCGGCCGCGCCGAAGCCCACGGCCGCCGCTGGCTCAAGGCAACCCTTCTCAATCCCCACACCACCCCGGACGACCTCCACACCCTCATCGACCTCGTCACCACCGTCGCAGACGGCCTCGCGGAAGGCAGCACACCCCGATGACCGACCGGCCCGCCCCCGAACCCGACCAGCCACACGACCTCGTCGGCATCGGCATCGGCCCCTTCAACCTCTCCCTCGCCGCCCTCGCCCACGGCGTACCCGGCGCCCCCGGCCACCCCCAGCCACTCACCGCCACGTTCTACGAACAACGCCCCGCCTTCCACTGGCACCCCGGCCTCCTCATCGACGGCGCCAGCCTCCAAGTGCCTTTCCTCGCCGACCTCGTCACCCTCGCCGACCCCGCCAGCCCCTGGTCATTCCTCAACTACCTGCGCAGCCGCGACCGACTCTTCCCCTTCTACTTCGCCGAGCGCTTCCACATCCAGCGCGCCGAATACGACGCCTACTGCCGCTGGGTCAGCGGCCAACTCCCCGGACTCCACTTCGGCCACCAGGTCGACGCCGTCCGCTGGAACACCGAACGCGCCCTCTTCGAGGTCGACTTCACCCAACTCGACCCCGACGGCGAAGCCGAAGCACTCGGCCGCGCCTACACCCGGCACGTCGCCATCGGCGTCGGCACCGAACCCTTCGTCCCCGAACCCCTCAAACCCCTCGCCGAAGCCGACTCCGTCCCCGTCATCCACTCCGCGGACTACCTCGCCCACCGCGAACGCCTCCTCAAAGCCGAACACATCACCGTCATCGGCTCCGGCCAGTCCGGCGCGGAAATCTTCCTCGACCTCCTCCGCGCCCGCCCCGCCGGAGCCGAAAAGATCCACTGGCTCGCCCGCACCGCCGCCTTCGCTCCTATGGAGTACTCGAAACTCGGCCTCGAACACTTCACCCCCGACTACAGCCGCTACTTCCACGCCCTCCCCGAATCCGTACGCGACGAACTCGTCCCCCACCAATGGCAGCTCCACAAAGGCATCGACGCCGACACCATCGCCGCCATCCACGACGAGCTCTACCGACGCACCCTCCACGGCGGCTGGCCCGACGCCACCCTCACCCCCGGCGTCTCCGTACGCACCGCCGGCCGCGTCGCCACCACCCGCGTCGAACTCCACCTCGAACACACCCAGCAAGGCACCCGCTCCCGGCTCACCACCGACGCCGTCATCCTCGCCACCGGCTACCGCGAACGCCCCCTCGACGGCCTCCTCACCGGCCTCGACCCCTACATGCGCCGCGACGCCTCCGCACGCCCCCGCATCGACGACCACTTCCGCCTCGTCCTCGACCCCACCGTCACCGGCCACGTCTACGTACAGAACGCCGAACGCCACACCCACGGAGTCGGCGCCCCCGACCTCGGCCTCGCCGCCTGGCGCAGCGCCACCATCCTCAACAACCTCACCGGCACCGACCCCTACCCCCTCCCCGACCGCACCGCCTTCACCACCTTCGGCCTCACCCCCGCCCACCAGCCCACCATCCCCGCCCAGGGCCCCGCCCTCATCCCCCTCGTCCAGGGCAACTGACCCCGGACCGTCCAGGGCAACTGACCCCGGCCCCCTCCAGGACAACCGAGCCCGGACACACGAAAGCGGCCGTCCCCGACACACCGAGAACGGCCGCTCACCGCTACCACCCACCGCCTAGAACACCGGCGAACCATCCCGCGTCAGCCGCCAGCCCACCGACGCGAACTCCGCCGGATCGACCGACCCCTTTGCCTTCACCCAATTGATGATCGTGTTCCGGATCTCGTCCGAATCGGCCCACAACTGCTTCGCGCCCGGCACATGCGGGAAATTGCCGCCACCACTCGCCCGGTAGTTGTTCACCGCGAACACGAACTGCGCCGCCGGATCGACCGCCTCGCCCCCGAACGTCAGATTCACGATCCGCGAACCCACCGGCTTCGCGATGTCGATGTCGTACACCACCCCCGACACCGCGTCGTAGTTGTAGTCCGGAATGCCCTCGGCATTCGTCAGCTTCGACGTATCCACCGGAACACCCGCAGCCGTCCGCACGTAGTACCGCGCCGAATACTCCAGGTAATCCTTCAGCTGCGCACCCGTCAGCAGCCGCGCCTCAAGCGTGTTCTCGAACGGATACAGCCCCGCCGCGTCCTTGATCGTCACCTCGCCCGCCGGAATACCCGCCGTACGCGAGAAACACGACGCCTGCGACAACACCGGCAGCGCCGCGTACGCACCACCCGCCAGCCCCGCCAGCCCCGCCTTCACCGTCTCCGCCTGCACCTGATTGATCAGATCGATGATCGGCTCGTCCTTCCACGGCGCCTGCGCCGTCGACATCGCCACCACCGACGTACCGATGACCTGATTCACATAGGCCACCACCTTCGTGTGCTCGTCACCGAGCAACGACGTGATCTTCGGGTCCTCGGCCACCGTGTTGGAGTTCAGCACCTCGGCGCCGACCTTCTCGACCGTCCAACGGCCCTTCTCCCACACCAGGTCGAAGTCGAACAGGGTCAGCCGCTGCCCCCACTTCAACGGCTCCGACAGCACGACCTGCTTCCCGGTCTCCTTGTTCGTCACGAAGTACTCGGGAATCTCCGAGTGCGCGTGCCCCACCAGAATCGCGTCGATACCCGGGACCTGCTCCGCCACCAGACCGGCCGCATTCTCGATGTACGGCAACTGATCCCCGTACGACGACGTACCGCTCGAACCCGAATGCGCCGACACGATCACCACGTCCGCGCCCATCGACCGCAGCTTGGGAACCCAGTGCGCCGCCTGCTCCTCAAGACCCGGGAACACAATCTTCCCGCCCACATTGGCCTTGTCCCAGATCGCGATACCGGGATTCGTCAGCCCCAGCACCGCCACCCGCACATCACGCCCGTGCGGGGTACGAAGCCGCTTGATCACATACGGGGCAAACGCCGGCCGCAACGTCTTCGCGTCCAGCGCGTTCGCACCCAGCAGCGGGAAATCACACTGCTCCTCGAACTTCCGCAGAACCGGTATCCCATAGTTGAACTCGTGGTTGCCGAGCGCCGCCGCGTCATAACCGATCGCGTTCATCGCCTGCGCCATCGGATGCACCGGACCACGCTTCGCCGTGATCGGGTCGATCTTCGCGTAGTAGTACGAGAGCTGAGTGCCCTGAATCGTGTCACCCGCGTCGATCAGCAGAGTGTTGCGACGGCCCCGGTCCTCCCGGATCCGGTCCACGAGCGTGGAGATCTTCGCCAGACCGACATCGTTGTGCGCCTTGTCGTCGAACTCCTTGTCCGTGAAGTAGTCCCAGTTGAAGACATTGCCGTGCAGATCGGTCGTACCCATCACGGTGAAGGAGTACCGCTTCGCCGGACGACGCCGGTCCACCGGCTCCACCGCCCCCGCCTGCCCCGCGACAGCACCCCCCGCCATCGCCACACCCGCGCCGGCAGCAGCCGAACGGCCCAGAAACGTCCTACGGTTCAACGGCATTCTTGACTCCTCGTTCAATTGAGCAACGCGCGTAGATTCTGGCCCAGCCACCACCTCCCGCAACACCCCGCGCAGGTTTCGATCTGATGACCACCCCGCACCGACCCCCATGCCACAGTGAACACATGACCGAAGACGAGACCCCCCGCCCCTACGGAACCCCCCGGACCCCCCGCGTCACCGTCCGAGGCGAAGCCCGCATCGAAGCCGACCCCGAAACCGCCCGCATCTTCGTCACCGTCTCCGCCCGCGGCACCGACCGACGCACCGCCCTCGACGACCTCACCCGACGCAACACCCAGGCCATCACCCTCATCAAGAGCTACGGCGAAGCCATCGAGACACTTGAGACAGGCACCCTCTCCATCACCCCCGAACTCACCCGCCACGGCCGCGGCGAACGCGTCCGCGCCTACCACGGCAGCGTCCAGCTCAACGTCACCCTCGCCGACTTCACCGCCCTCGGCGAACTCACCAGCCGCCTCGCCAACCAGGAACTCACCCGTGTCGAAGGCCCCTGGTGGGCCCTGCGCCCCAACTCACCCGTCCACGGACGCGCCCGCCGCCAGGCCGTACGCGAAGCCGTCCAACGCGCCCGCGAATACGCCGAGGCCCTCGACACCGGACTCGGCGCCCTCCTCGAACTCGCCGACACCGGCACAGGCACCGGCCACCCCGCACGCGCCGGCTTCGCGGCCCGCGGCGTCCCCTACGGCGCGGCCGCACCGGAACTCGCCACCGAGCCGGAACCCATCGACCTCGAACCCGTACGCCAGACCGTCCACGCACAGGTCGAGGCATCCTTCACGATCGACCCACCCGCACTCCGATAAACGCTCATCAGAGCACCCCGGTGCACAATTCAACACTTGTCAATAACCCTTCACGCAAAGGTTGTTGAGGAGTCATGCAGAGCCAATTACCTACCCATAGGTAAGGTCTAGGCTCAAACCATGCGCCGAGCAAAAATCGTTTGTACCCTGGGACCCGCAACCGACACATACGACCAGATCAAGGCATTGGTCGAAGCCGGAATGGACATCGCCCGCTTCAACCTCAGCCACGGCACCTACGCCGACCACGAAGCGCGCTACCACCACGTACGCAAGGCATCCGACGAGACCGGCCGCAGCGTCGGCATCCTCGCCGACCTTCAAGGCCCGAAGATCCGCCTCGGACGCTTCCGCGAAGGCCCCGTACTCCTTGAACGCGGCGACGACTTCACCATCACCGTCGAACCCATGGAAGGCGACCGCCACACCTGCGGCACCACCTACGACGGCCTCGCCGCGGACGTCACCACCGGCGAACGCATCCTCGTCGACGACGGCCGCGTCACCCTCGAAGTCACCGACGTCGACGGACCCCGCGTCCACACCACCGTCATCGAAGGCGGCATGGTCTCCGACCACAAGGGACTCAACCTCCCCGGCGTCGCCGTCTCCGTCCCCGCTCTCTCCGAAAAGGACATCGACGACCTCCGCTGGGCCCTGCGCACCGGCGCCGACATCATCGCCCTCTCCTTCGTGCGCAGCGGACGCGACATCGACGACGTCCACCGCATCATGAACGAGGAGAACCGCCACCTCCCCGTCATCGCCAAAGTCGAAAAGCCCCAGGCCGTCGAGAACATCGACGGCATCGTCGCCGCCTTCGACGGCATCATGGTCGCCCGCGGCGACCTCGGCGTCGAAATGCCCCTGGAACAAGTCCCCATCGTCCAGAAGCGCGCCATCAAACTCGCCCGGCGCAACGCCAAGCCGGTCATCGTCGCCACCCAGATGCTCGACTCGATGATCGACAACTCCCGCCCCACCCGCGCCGAGGCCTCAGACGTCGCCAACGCCGTCATCGACGGCACGGACGCCGTGATGCTCTCCGGCGAGACCAGCGTCGGCAAATACCCCGTCGAAACCGTCCGCACGATGTCCCGCATCGTCGAGGCCGCCGAGGAGGACATCCTCGCCAAGGGCCTCCCGCCCCTCACCGACCGCAACAAGCCCCGCACCCAGGGCGGCGCGGTCGCCCGCGCGGCCGCCGAGATGGGCGACTTCCTCGGCGCGAAGTTCCTGGTGGCCTTCACCCAGAGCGGCGACACGGTCAAACGCCTCTCCCGCTACCGCTCCCCGATCCCCCTCCTGGCCTTCACCCCGGACCCGGCCACCCGCTCCCAGCTCAACCTCACCTGGGGCGTCGAGACCTTCCTCGGCCCGCACGTGGAGTCGACGGACGCGATGGTGGCCCAGGTCGACGAGGAACTGCTGCGCATCGGCCGCTGCAAGAAGGGCGACGTGGTGGTGATCACGGCGGGCTCCCCGCCCGGAGTGGCCGGCTCCACGAACCTGGTGCGGGTGCATCACATCGGCGACGACACGAAGTAGGACGCCTCAGTATTTCGGCCCGACGTGAGCATCCATGAGCGCTACGGATGCCCGTCGGGCGACGGAGATATTGCGCGAGTTGGCCTGCTTCCACTCGACGCCGAGGCGGTCCAGCGTGCCGGTGAAGAGGCCCATGATGTCGGTGGACAGATTGGTGAAGAAATAGCGCGGGTATTCGTAGCGGCGCTGCGTTCCACCGACGCGTCGGGTGGTCCAGTTGGTGATCCGGCAGCCATCGGAGTGGATCAGTCCTCGGATGAATTCCCAAGGGTGCGCAGTGACGATGTTCTGCTGCCAGGCTTCGAGAGTGATCTTACGATCGTGCTTCTTGCCGGGACCGTGCTGGGGGAAGAGGCAGGGCCAGTGCTTGCTGAAGCATGTGACGTACTGGCATCCCGGGCTTGAGATTCGGCACACCTTGTTGTCCGGCCGCACCTTCAGGATGGCTTCGGCGCAGGCGTCGATGAGGCCCGGCCATGAGTCGGCGCACGCGATACGGAGTGAGTAGACGCCCCGTCGATTGGCGCTGATGCAGCCATCTCCCAAATACAGGCCGAGTAAGTAGCTGTAAGCGGCCGGGTCTTGGGGCGGCACGGGTGCGTCGGCGCATCTGGGGCACGGAGTGGAACGGTCGATTGGTTCCACTCGGACCAGCCATGAGCGGATCGCGGCACGGGATATGCCGGTCTGCCTGCTTACCGAGTTCTGGCTGAGACCCTGATCGAGGAGGGCCAGCGTGCGTTTGCGTGTTTCGACGTCGTACACATTGCCGAGCCTGGTCGGATCTTGATGCACGGAGACGGGAACGGCACCGCAATCACACGATCACGTGAATGCTTGCCGTTTCCTTGGAACCTTCGAATCGAAGGAAAAGTGCCCCAGGTGGGATTCGAACCCACACTGTCGGCTGTTTGAGAGCCGCCTCTCTAACCAGTTGGAGTACTGGGGCCTTAGAAAGGAAGGGCAACGAGTGCCCCGCGTAGTGACACCATACCGCAGCTAGGTAGGCTCAAGGGAGCTGCATCTGCCCCGCACCGAGGAGCCCCGTGACCACCCCCGAGTCGCCCCAGCCCGTAGACGCCGTCGACGACGACAAGTCGCACGTCCCGCCGCTGACGACCCGCGTCGTCATCGCCGAGGACGAGGCCCTCATCCGCCTCGACCTCAAAGAGATGCTGGAGGAAGAGGGCTACTCGGTCGTCGGTGAGGCCGGTGACGGGCAGCAGGCCGTCGAGCTGGCCCGGGAGCACAAGCCGGACCTCGTCATCCTCGACGTGAAGATGCCCGTCCTCGACGGGATCTCCGCCGCCGAGAAGATCGCCGAGGAGTCCATCGCGCCCGTCCTGATGCTCACCGCGTTCTCGCAGCGCGACCTCGTCGAGCGGGCCCGGGACGCCGGGGCGATGGCGTACCTCGTGAAGCCGTTCAGCAAGAGCGACGTGGTGCCGGCCATCGAGATGGCGGTGTCGCGGTTCGCGGAGCTGAAGGCCCTGGAGGGCGAGGTCGCGGACCTCGCGCAGCGCCTGGAGACCCGGAAGCTGGTCGACCGTGCGAAGAGCATCCTCCAGACCGACTACGGCCTCTCCGAGCCCGCCGCGTTCCGTTGGATCCAGAAGACGTCGATGGACCGTCGGCTGTCCATGCAGCAGCTCGCCGAGGCGCTGATCGAGGACGCCGAGGAGAAGAAGAAGGCGGCCGAGTAGCCCCGTACGAACAACGGACGAAGGAGGCCCGCACCCCGGATCGATCGGGGTGCGGGCCTCCTTCACGTACGGGAGTACGCAGGTGTCAGTCCTCGCCGAGGTACGCCTTGCGGACGGACTCGTCGTGGAGCAGGTCCGCTCCGGTGCCGGAGAGGACGATCTTGCCGACCTCCATGACGTGGCCCTGGTCCGCGAGGGAGAGCGCCGCCTGGGCGTTCTGCTCGACGAGCAGGATCGTGGTGCCCGACGCCTTGAGCTCGACGATGGTCTCCATGATCTTCTGCATCATGATCGGCGAGAGACCCATGGAGGGCTCGTCGAGCATGAGCAGCTTGGGCTGGGACATGAGGGCGCGTCCCATGGCGAGCATCTGCTGCTCGCCGCCCGAGAGGGTGCCCGCGGCCTGCTTGCGGCGTTCCCCGAGGATGGGGAAGAGGTCGTAGGCGCGCTGGACGTCCTTCTCGATGCCTGCCTTGTCGTTGCGGAGGTAGGCGCCGAGGAGGAGGTTCTCGGTGATCGTCAGCCGGGGGAAGATGTGGCGTCCCTCGGGGGAGTGGGCGAGGCCCAGTGCGACGATCTTGTGTGCGGGGATGTTGGTGAGCGGCTTGCCCTCGAAGAGGATGCGGCCGCCGAGTGGCTTGAGCAGTCCGGAGAGGGTGCGCAGTGTGGTGGTCTTACCGGCGCCGTTGGTGCCGATGAGGGTGACCACCTGGCCGGCTTCGACGCTGAAGGAGATCCCCTTGACGGCTTCGATCTTGCCGTAGGCGACGCGGAGGTCCTCGACCTCGAGCAGTGCGGTCATCGGGTGTCCTCCTCCTCGGTGGGGGTGGTGTCGGTCTTGGCCGGTGCCGTCGAGGCGGCTTCCGCTGTGGTCGCCCCGGCGGCTTCCGCTTCCGCCGCTTCGACTTCGGCGACTTCTTCGGCGCCGGGGGCGCCTTCGAAGGGGGTGCCGAGGTAGGCGGCGACGACGCGTTCGTCTCCCTGGACGACGTCGGCGGTGCCCTCGACGAGCTTTTCGCCCTGGACGAGGACGGTGACGCGGTCGCAGAGGTTGAAGATGAACCGCATGTCGTGCTCGATGACGAGGATGGCGATGCCCTGGTCCCGGATGGCGAAGATGAGCTCTTCGGTGACGCGGGTTTCCTGGGGGTTCATGCCCGCGGTGGGCTCGTCCAGGAGGAGGAGTCCGGGGTCGCTGGCGAGTGCGCGCGCGATTTCCAGCTTGCGCTGGTCTCCGTAGGGGAGGTTGCGGGCGAGGTGGTCGGCCTTGTCCTGGAGGCCGATGAACTCCAGGAGTTCCATGGCGCGTTCGCGGCTGGCGTTCTCGGCCTTCTTGTAGCCGGGGAGGCGCAGCAGTGCGGACCAGAGGCCTTCTTCGGTCCTGGTGTGGCGTCCGACGAGGACGTTTTCCAGGACGGTCATGTTGGCGAAGAGCCTGATGTTCTGGAAGGTGCGGGCGATGCCTGCCTGGGTGACGAGGTGGGGCTTGGGCGGCAGGACGGTGCCCTTGTAGCTGACCTTGCCCTCGGTGGGGACGTAGAGGCCGGTGAGGCAGTTGAAGAAGGTGGTCTTGCCGGCGCCGTTGGGGCCGATGAGACCGACGATCTCGCCCGCGTTGACGGTGAGGTCGACGTTGCGTACGGCGGTGAGTCCGCCGAAGCGCATGGTGACGCCGCTGGCGTCGAGCACGGGGGTGGTCGTGGCTGTTGTCGTCATGGTGGTCACGCCCCCGCCTTCGTGGTTCCGGCGGCCGTGTCGGTGAGTGGTTCGTCCGGTGGTACGTCGAGCTGGCCGGTCTCGTGGAATTCGAGCTGCTTCCTGCGGTCGGCGACCAGGCCTTCGGGGCGGAAGCGCATCAGGAGAATGAGCGCGAGTCCGAAGAGGAACAGCTGATAGTCCTGCATGAACTGCAGCTTGGCCGGGATCAGGTAGAGCAGTGCGGCGCCGACGAGGGGTCCGCTCAGGGTTCCCATGCCGCCGAGGATGACGGCGGCGAGGAGGAACGCGGAGTTGGGCGGTACGGATCCGGCGAACTGGTACTGCTCGGGGGTGACCGTGTAGGAGACGTGCGCCTGTACGGTTCCGGCGAGTCCGGCGAGGGTGGCGCCGAGGGCGAAGGCGAGCAGCTTGAGCCGGAAGGCGTTGATGCCCATGGCGGTGGCTGCGGTCTCGTCCTCGCGGATGGCGACCCAGGCGCGGCCGATGCGGGATTCGTTGGAGCGGCGGAACACCATGACGACGACGCCGGTGAAGACGAGCATCAGCAGGTAGTAGTTGGCGGACCTGCCGAGGGTGAAGCCGCCGATGTCGTGGCTGATCCCGAAGTCGAACCCGAGAATGTTGAGGTCGGGGATGCTGGGGATGCCCTGGGAGCCGTTGGTGAGGTCCGGGCCGCTGACGCCGTTGAGGGCGTTGACGGTGAGCCGGAAGATCTCTCCGAATCCGAGGGTGACGATGGCGAGGTAGTCGCCGCGCAGCCGGAGGGTCGGGGCGCCGATGACGACGCCGAAGACGAGTGAGGCTGCGGCGCCGGTGAGGACGGCGGCCCAGAAGGGGAACTGGACGCCGATGGGTGACAGCGGGGAGCCGGAGACCAGGGCGGCGGCGTAGGCGCCGACGCCGAGGAAGGCGACGTATCCGAGGTCGAGGAGGCCGGCGAGGCCGACGACGACGTTCAGGCCGAGTGCGACGGTCGCGAAGATGAGGATGTTCGCGCCGATGAGGGCGTATTCCTCGTTCTGCTGGGTGAAGGGGAAGCAGAACGCCGCGACGAGTGCGGCGGCCAGGGTGACGTTGCGGTGCTTGGTGGTGAGTGCGGTGACGCGGGCGATGAGTCCGGCGCGGCTGACGGCGGTGAAGCCGAAGGCGACGGTGATCATGAAGCCGATGAAGAGTTCGGCGTATTCGGTGTCGATGCCGTACGTGAAGACGTGCAGCCCGATGCCGAATGCTCCGGCGATGATCAGGATCTCGGCCCAGGCGGGAAGGTCCTTGGCGCGGCCCGGGGCGGGTGCGCGGAGGCTGTCGCGGAAGCGTTCCCAGGCGTTCGGCGAGCTGTCCTTGTCGAGGGGCAGGTCGCCGGGGAGTCCGAGCGAGGCGATGACGGCGACGAGTGCGCCGACGCCGCTGACCCAGGCTCCGGGTTCGAGGTTGACGATGCCGCCGAGTTTTACGGTGATGGCGCCGATGGAGTAGCCGACGACGCCGAGGGTGCCGAGGGCGAGGAGACGGGTGGGGCTGTTGGTGCCGCCGGGGGTGAGCCAGCGCAGTCCCTTGATGCCGTATCCGGAGAGCGCGAAGAGCAGGGTGAGCGCCGCGCCGATGAGGGCGAGGACCTGGAGGCCGCCGGGGTAGCCGGTGACGGTGAGGTCGCCGGGGAATTCGTCGGTCCAGGTCCAGGCGAGGAAGGTGCCGACGAGGGCGATGGCCGCGCCCGCCGTGGTGGCGATGCGGGCGGCTGCGGTGGGCAGGGCGAGGAAGGCCGGGGCGTTCTGGGTGGTCATCGGTATCACGCCCTGTCCGCGACGCGTTCGCCCAGCAGGCCCTGGGGCCTGATGAGCAGGACGAGGATGAGGAGGACGAAGGCCCACACGTCCTTCCAGGCGCCGCCGCCGAAGAGTTCCATGCCGGGGACCTCGCTCATGTAGCCGGTGGCGAGTGATTCGGCGACACCGAGGACGACGCCGCCGAGCATGGCGCCGTAGATGTTGCCGATGCCGCCGAGTACGGCTGCGGTGAAGGCCTTGAGCCCCATGATGAAGCCCATGCGGAAGCCGATCTGGCCGTTCTTGAGCCCGTAGGCGACGGCGGCGACGGCGGCGAACGCGGCACCGATGGCGAAGGCCATGACGATGATGCGGTCGGTGTTGATGCCCATGAGCTTGGCGGTGTCGGGGTCCTGCGAGGTGGCCTGCATGCCGCGGCCGGCGCGGGTCTTCGAGACGAAGAGGCCGAGGGCGATCATGCAGAGGGGGGCCACGACGAGGACGAAGAGGTCACCGCGCTGGATGTTCGCGCCGAAGATCTCGAACGCTTCGCCCTTGAACTGGGGGAAGGAACGGTCCTTCGTGGCGTCCGGGTACCACATCCACACTGCCTGCTGGAGAGCGAGCGAGAGACCGATGGCCGTGATGAGGGGGGCTAGGCGTGGCGCTGTGCGCAGGGGCCGGTAGGCGAAGCGTTCAGCGGCCATGCTGATCGCGACGGCGGCGATGACGCCACCGGCGATCATGAGGGGTATCGCAGCTATGAGGGAGAGACCCGACGGAAGGCCGAGGTAGACCGTGAGGGCACCGAAGCCTCCGATCATGAAGATCTCACCGTGTGCGAAGTTGATGAGCTGGATGATTCCGTAGACCATCGTGTAACCGATCGCGATGAGACCGTACATCGCGCCGAGGATGAGTCCATTGGCCAGCTGTTGCGGCAGTTCGTTCACCGCAGGGCCTCCGTGGAGTGGTTCGGATATGGCACCGCGCGGGAGCGCTCGTAGCGCTCCCGCGCGGTCTGGTTGCTATGTGTGACCGGGAGTCCTTGCGGGACCTACTTGACGGCCTCGCTGAGCTTGGAGACCCACTTGCCACCGTCGACCTGGTAGGCGGTCATCATGGTGTTGGTGGTGTCGCCGTACTCGTCGAACGAGACCGGGCCGGTGACGCCTTCGAACTGGACCTTGCTCATCGCGTCGAGGACCTTGACGCGGGCGTCCTCGGGGAGCTTGCCGTCGTTCTCGGCGACAACGGCCTTGACGGCCTCGATGATCGCCCAGGTGGCGTCGTAGGTGCCGCCGCCGTACGCCTCGTAGGCGTCCTTGTAGCCGGCCGTCTTGTAGTCCGCGATGAACTTCTTGGCGGACTCGAGCTCCTCGACGGGCTTGCCGACGGAGGTGGCGATGTCGCCCTGGGACTTCTTGTTCAGCGTGATGAAGTCGGCGCTGTACATGCCGTCGCCGCCCATGAGCGGGATCTTCACGCTGTCCTTGAGCTGCTGGCTCAGGGGCGCGCCGGCGGGGTACTCGCCGCCGTAGTAGACGGCCTTGGCCTTGGAGCCCTTGACCTTGGTGACGACGGAGTTGAAGTCACGGTCGTCGGGGTTGACGTGGTCCGTGCCGACGATCTTGCCGCCGAGCTCGGTGAACGTCGCCTTGAAGGAGGCGGCGAGACCGGCGCCGTAGGGCTTCTGGTCGTCGATGAGGTAGACGTCCTTGATCTTCGCGGTCTTGAAGAGGTAGTTCGCCGCGAAGGCACCCTGGATCGCGTCCGTGGTGGCGGTACGGAAGTACGTCTTGAACGGACGCTTCTTCTCGCCGGTCTTCCAGTCGTTGCCCTGGGTCAGCTCGGTGCCGGTGTTGGCCGGGGAGACCTGGGTGAGGTTGGCGTCGTTGAGCGGCTTCTGCATCGACTGCGAAACGCCGGAGTTCAGCGGGCCGACGACACCGAGGACGTCCGTGTCGCCGATGAACTTCTGGGCGTTCTGCTGGCCGACGGAGGGCTGGGCCTGGTCGTCGAGCGGCTGGATCTCGAACTTGATGCCCGGGACCGTCTTGTCCTTGTTCGCCGTCTTGACGGCGAGGTCGGCGGAGTTCTTGATGCCGAGGCCGAGGGCGGAGAGGTCGCCGGTCAGGGGGGCGTCGACGCCGATGACGACGGTCTGGGTGGCGCCGCCGTCGCTGCTCTTCTTGTCGTCGTTGCGCGAGCCGCAGGCGGTGAGGGTGAGCGCTCCGGTGGTGAGCACTGCGGTGAGCATGATCAAAGAACGGTGTTGCACGAAAGGTCCTTTCCCTGGCGCGGCCTCCTCTGCATGAGGTGCCGTGGCTTCGCCGGGACGTACTGGATTGGTACAGAGCCGTGCAGCAGACACGCCCGGCGGCGCGGTGACTGGCCGTGACTCTATGGGCAGTGCCGGGGGTGCGGGATGGGCAGCGGCAGGATGTGACGCTCTTGTTATGCCTTTGAGGAAGGCTTGAGGTGGCTGTGTGGACATGTGCGGCTTTATCGCTTGACGCCGAAGTGACCGCATGCTGAGAACGCGCAGCTCTGCTAAGGCGCTTGAGCCGATCTTGGTGCTGTCACACGGGGGAGGCGCGGGAGGGCGTGAGGTATCGGCCCCTGTGCCCGGCGCGTCCGCGGCGCCCTGGTGTCTCATTGCGCGCGCGTTACGCAGTGTTACATCGGGGAAGATGTAGGCGGCCGCTATCGCGAGGTCGGCTGACGAGTTCCTCACGGAACGGGCCGTGCAGTCAAGGGAGTTGGCCGAGTCCGCTGGTCAACGGCCTTTTCTGAGCGGGGATATGGGTCTGCCCGGCCGGAATGCGTGGTGCGTTCCGGCCGGGCAGGGAGTGGGTGCGTGCTGTCGGTGACTAGCCGGCGGCGGGCTGGCCCGCGTCGCGGAGCAGGCAGGTGAGGCGGGCGGTGCAGACCCGCTTGTCCTGTTCGTCGGTGATGGCGATCTCGTACGTGGCGGTGGTGCGGCCCCGGTGTACGGGGGTGGCGACCCCGGTCACGAGTCCGTTGCGCACGCCCCGGTGGTGGGTGCAGTTCAGGTCGACGCCGACGGCGAGCTTGGAGGCGCCGCCGTGCAGCATGGCGCCGATGGAGCCGAGGGTCTCGGCGAGGACGGCGGAGGCGCCGCCGTGGAGGAGTCCGTAGGGCTGGGTGTTGCCCTCGACGGGCATCGTGCCCACGACGCGGTCTGCGGAGGCCTCGACGATCGTGACGCCCATGCGCTCACCGAGGTGTCCGGCGGAGAAGAGTGCGGGGAGGTCGACGCCGAGTGCCGCGTACTCGTCGATGATCTCCTGGGGGAACTTTGGTGCGATGTGCTCGCCCATGGGGTCCGGCTCCGATCGTGTGCGCTGACTCATTGCTGTGTGCACTGTTCTTATCAGACTGCTGAGCGAACGCTTAGTGGGTGGCGGCCGCGCGATGCGTCACCGCACGTTCTCGAAGCGGACCACGAGCGACTTGCCGGCCGGGGTGTTGCTGATGTCCGCGGTGGCGCCGAGCGGGACGAGGACGTTGGTCTCGGGGTAGTAGGCGGCGGCGCAGCCGCGGGCGGTCGGGTAGTGCACGACGCGGAAGCCCGGGGCGCGCCGCTCGACGCCGTCCTTCCACTCGCTGACGAGGTCGGTGTATGCGCCGTCGGTGAGGCCAAGGGCCGCGGCGTCCTCGGGGTTGACCATGACGATGCGGCGGCCGCCCTTGATGCCGCGGTAGCGGTCGTCGAGGCCGTAGATCGTGGTGTTGTACTGGTCGTGCGAGCGAAGGGTCTGCAACAGCAGTCTGCCTTCGGGAAGTTGGGGGTATTCGACGGGGGACGCGGTGAAGTTGGCCTTGCCGGTGGCGGTGGGGAAGCGGCGCTCGTCGCGCGGGGCGTGCGGGAGCGTGAAGCCGCCGGGCGCGGCGACGCGGGCGTTGAAGTCCTCGAAGCCGGGGACGACACGGGAGATGCGGTCCCTGATCGTCCCGTAGTCCTTCTCGAACCCCTCCCAGTCCGTGGCGGATCCGGCGCCGAGGACGGCGCGGGCCAGCCGGGCGACGATCGCCGGTTCGGAGAGCAGGTGAGGGCTCGCGGGGGCGAGGTTGCCGCGGGAGGCGTGGACCATGCCCATGGAGTCCTCGACCGTCACGAACTGCTTGCCGCTCGCCTGGGTGTCCTTGTCGGTACGCCCCAGGGTGGGCAGGATCAGGGCGCGGGTGCCGGTGACCGCGTGCGAGCGGTTGAGTTTGGTCGATACGTGGACGGTGAGGCGGGCGCGGCGCATGGCGGCCTCGGTCACGGCGGTGTCGGGGGTCGCCGCGACGAAGTTGCCGCCCATGGCGAAGAAGACCTTGGCGTCGCCGTCGCGCAGGGCCTCGATGGAGCGCACGACGTCGTAGCCGTGGTGGCGGGGTGAGGTGATCCCGAATTCCTTGTCGAGGGCGTCGAGGAAGGCGGTCGACGGCCGCTCGAAGATGCCCATGGTGCGGTCGCCCTGGACGTTGGAGTGGCCGCGCACGGGGCATACGCCGGCGCCGGGCCGGCCGATGTTGCCGCGCAGCAGGAGGAAGTTGACCACTTCGCGGATGGTCGGCACCGAGTGCTTGTGCTGGGTGAGGCCCATGGCCCAGCAGACGATGGTGCGCTTCGAGGCGAGGACCATGGCCAGGGCCTCTTCGATCGCGGTGCGGTCGAGGCCGGTGGCGGTGAGGGTCTCGTCCCAGTCGGCGGTGCGGGCGGCCTTCGCGAACTCCTCGTACCCGTGGGTGTGCGCGTGGACGAAGGTCTCGTCGACGGCGCCTTCGGTCTCCAGGATCATCTTGTTGAGGAGCCGGAAGAGGGCCTGGTCGCCGCCGAGGCGGATCTGGAGGAACAGGTCGGTGAGCGCGGCGCCCTTGATCATGCCGAGCGGGGTCTGCGGGTTCTTGAACCGCTCCAGGCCGGCTTCGGGCAGCGGATTCACCGAAATGATCTTCGCGCCCGCCGACTTGGCCTGCTCCAGGGCGGAGAGCATCCGCGGATGGTTCGTGCCCGGGTTCTGTCCGGCGACGATGATCAGGTCGGCCTGGTGGAGATCCTCCAGGGAGACACTGCCCTTGCCGATCCCGATCGTCTCCGTGAGCGCGGAACCGGACGACTCGTGGCACATGTTCGAGCAGTCCGGGAGGTTGTTGGTGCCGAACTCCCGGGCGAAGAGCTGGAGCAGGAACGCCGCCTCGTTGCTGGTGCGGCCCGAGGTGTAGAAGAGGGCTTCGTCGGGGGAGGCGAGCGCTTTCAGCTCCTCGGCGATGATCGCGAAGGCCTTCTCCCAGGAGACCGCCTCGTACCGCTCGGCGCCTTCGGGGAGGTACATCGGCTGCGTGATCCGGCCCTGCTGCCCCAGCCAGTAGCCGCTGCGGGTGGCGAGGTCCGCGAGCGGGTGCGCCGCGAAGAAATCGGGTGTGACGCGGCGCAGCGTCGCCTCCTCGGCGACGGCCTTCGCCCCGTTCTCGCAGAACTCGGCGGTGTGCCGCTTGTCGCCCTCGGGCCAGGCGCAGCCGGGGCAGTCGAAGCCGTCCTTCTGGTTGACCTTGAGGAGCGTCCGCGCGGTGCGCCGCACGCCCATCTGCTGCTGGGCGACGCGCAGGGTGTGGGCGACGGCGGGCAGCCCGGCCGCAGCGTGCTGGACCGCTTCGATCTGCGGCGCGTCCTGGACCGGGTCACCGGTCGGGGGCTTGGTGGCCATGATGCTCCCCTTTGAGCTTGCGCGGTGCTGCCGAGCCCGCACGGCTGTGCCTGTAGGTGTTCTGTGCCTGTGGGTGTTCCTGCTCACGATCCTGTCACGCACCACCGACAGGACGCCTGGCGCATGCGGTGCGGCGCCGTGCCCGGTCCGGATTGTCAGTGGGCCGTGGCAGGATCGGGGGCGTGGCTGAGACGGCATCGAAGAAGACGGCAGACAACCGACCGCGCCTGCTCCTGATGGACGGGCACTCCCTGGCGTACCGGGCGTTCTTTGCGCTGCCCGCGGAGAATTTCACGACAGGGACGGGACAGCCGACGAACGCCGTGTACGGCTTCGCGTCGATGCTGGCGAACACGCTGCGCGACGAGGCGCCCACGCATTTCGCGGTGGCGTTCGACGTGTCCCGCAAGACCTGGCGTGCCCAGGAGTTCCCTGAGTACAAGGCGAACCGCTCCAAGACCCCCGACGAGTTCAAGGGACAGGTCGAGCTGATCGGCGAGCTCCTCGACGCGATGCGCGCCGACCGGTTCGCGATCGACGGCTTCGAGGCCGACGACGTCATCGCGACGCTGGCCACCCAGGCCGAGGCGGCGGGTTTCGAAGTGCTGATCGTCACCGGCGACCGGGACTCGTTCCAGCTGATCACGGACAACGTCACCGTGCTGTACCCGACCAAGGGCGTCTCGGAGCTGACGCGCTTCACCCCGGCCAAGGTCGAGGAGAAGTACGGGCTCACGCCCCAGCAGTACCCGGACTTCGCGGCGCTGCGCGGTGACCCGTCGGACAACCTTCCGGGTATCCCGGGCGTGGGTGAGAAGACGGCCGCGAAGTGGATCAACCAGTTCGGTTCGTTCGACGACCTCGTGGCGCGCGCGGAGGAGGTCAAGGGCAAGGCGGGACAGAATTTCCGCGACCACCTGGACGCCGTGAAGCTGAACCGCCGGCTGACCGAGATGGTCCGCGACGTGGCGCTGCCGAAGACACCGCAGGACCTGGAGCGCGCTCCGTACGACCGCACGGCGGTCACCGGGGTGCTGGACGTCCTGGAGATCCGCAACCCGAGCCTGCGCGAGCGCCTGCTGGCCGTGGACCCGGGTGCCGTCGAGGACGAGGGCCCGGCGCCCGCCGCGGGCATCGAGCTGGACGGCGTCGTGCTGGGCGCGGGCGCGGTGGCGCCCTGGCTGGCGGCCCACGGCGGGCAGCCGCTCGGCGTCGCCACGGTCGACACCTGGGCCCTGGGCACGGGCACCGTCACGGAGATCGCGCTCGCCGCCGCCGACGGGGCCGCCGCCTGGATCGACCCCACGCAGCTGGACGAGGCGGACGAGCAGGCGCTCGCCGCCTGGATCGCCGATCCGGCACGGCCGAAGGTCATGCACAACGCGAAGAGCGCCATGCGGGTCTTCCCCGACCAGGGCTGGCGCCTGGAGGGTGTCGCGATGGACACCGCGCTCGCCGCCTACCTGGTCAAGCCGGGCCGCCGCTCGTTCGCACTGGACGCGCTGGCCGTGGAGTATCTCGGCCGCGAGCTCGCCCCCGCCGCCGCGGGTGACGGGCAACTGGCCTTCGGCGCGGACGACCAGGCCGAGGCCGACGCCCTGATGGCACAGGCCCGCGCGGTCCTGGACCTCGGTGACGCGTTCACGACGCGGCTGAAGGAGGTCGGCGCCGTCGAGCTCCTGCACGACATGGAGCTGCCCACCTCGATCCTGCTGGCCCGGCTGGAGCGGCACGGCATCGCCGCCGACCGGGCCCATCTGGAAGGCATGGAGCAGCAGTTCGCAGGCGCCGTGCAGCAGGCGGTGAAGGAGGCGCACGCCTCGGTGGGCCGCGAGTTCAACCTCGGATCGCCCAAGCAGCTCCAGGAAGTCCTCTTCGGTGAGCTGGGCCTGCCCAGGACGAAGAAGACGAAGACCGGGTACACCACGGACGCCGACGCCCTGGCCTGGCTCGCGGCACAGACCGAGCACGAGCTGCCGGTCCTCATGCTGCGCCACCGCGAGCAGGCGAAGCTCAGGGTCACGGTCGAGGGCCTGGTCAAGACGATCGCGGCGGACGGCCGTATCCACACCACGTTCAACCAGACGGTCGCCGCGACCGGCCGGCTCTCCTCCACCGACCCGAACCTCCAGAACATCCCGGTCCGGACGGACGAGGGCCGGGCGATCCGCCGCGGCTTCGTCGTCGGTGAGGGCTTCGAGTCGCTGATGACGGCCGACTACAGCCAGATCGAACTGCGTGTGATGGCCCACCTGTCGGAGGACGCGGGCCTGATCGAGGCGTTCACCTCCGGGGAGGACCTGCACACCACGGTCGCCTCGCAGGTCTTCGGCGTCGACAAGTCGGCCGTCGACCCCGAGATGCGCCGCAAGATCAAGGCCATGTCGTACGGACTGGCCTACGGGCTCTCCGCGTTCGGCCTCTCCCAGCAGCTGAACATCGAGGCCGGCGAGGCACGCGGCCTGATGGACACCTACTTCGAGCGCTTCGGCGGAGTCCGCGACTATCTGCACCGCGTCGTGGAGGAGGCCAGGGCCACCGGATACACGGAGACGATCTTCGGCCGCCGCCGCTACCTCCCCGACCTGAACAGCGACAACCGCCAGCGTCGTGAGACGGCCGAGCGGATGGCGCTCAACGCGCCCATCCAGGGGACGGCCGCCGACATCGTGAAGGTCGCGATGCTGCACGTGGACCGGGCCCTGACCGAAGCGAAGCTGGAGTCGCGGATGCTGCTCCAGGTCCACGACGAAATCGTCCTGGAGATCGCGCAGGGCGAGCGCGAGCGCGTCGAGCAGATCCTGCGCCACGAGATGTCGACCGCGGTGGAGCTGCGCGCACCGCTGGACGTCTCGGTCGGCGTGGGGCCGGACTGGGAGTCCGCCGCACACTGACACCCACGTGTTCCCCCGGGCCGGGACCGGCTCCCGGCCCGGGGTGCTCGATCAGCGTGCTCAGCAAGCTCTGCGAGCTCAGCGAGGTCCCGGCCGGGAGCGCTCCGTAACACCGGCGCCCGTCCCCCCAGCGCGCACTGGACGCCCGGTGCGCCCGGTGCCGCCGGTGCGCGCGTCGCTCCGCAGCCGCATCCACGCCCCGTACAGCACGAGTCCGACCGCCAGTCCGGCCCCGGCTCCGAAGCACGCGGTCGGGATGATGTCGAGCGGCGTGGAGATGTGTCCGAAGTAGGCGTACCAGCGTGCGCAGCGGTGGATGACACCGAGGAGTACGCAGACCGCCAGCAGCCCGCCCGCGTACCACCGTTCCCGTCGGCCCAGTACGGGCACGGCCTCCGGTACCGCGACCGCCCCGGCCCTCCGCAGCGCCGACGCCGTGAACCACACGAGCACCGTCAGTGCCACCGCCGAACTGCCGTACTGCGCCAGCTGGTAGGCGGGAAAGCCGCCCACGCTCCGGTTGAGCGCCGGGATCATCTCCGTGCCCCACCGGTCGTGATGGGTGAACGCGTCCCAGCCGACATGGGTGACCGCTCCGATGGCCGCGGACAGCGCGAACCAGAGCGCTTCCAGCGGCCGGGGCCGGCCGGGCTCCCGCCGCCGCCCCCGCAGGAACGCGTACACCCGCCCCTGCGCGCGGGCCGGCAGGAGCGCCACCAGCGGCTCGCGCAGCAGCAGCCACAACGCCACCAGTATCCCCGCGATCAGTACGTCCACGGTGAACACACCCCAGACGGCGTGCGTCACTTGGCCGAATTCCATTGCCCCGGGGATGGCGGTGTCCGCGTAGTAGGTCATATCGGGAGCGAACGAACCGGCGACGAGGGCCGAGGCGACGAGCGGGCCGCGTGCGGCGCCCGTCCTGCGCATTCCCGGCAGCACGGCGGCGGCATGACTGAGCGTGAACGGCATGTCGGCCAGTATGGGCGAGCCGCCGTGGGTCCCTGTACCCCGGCTGGGGCATGCCGTACAACTTGCTGTCGGGAACGTGAAAAAACAGTAAGAACCGGTCAACGCGCGGTGTCCGGGCGGCAGGAGTTGTCGTAGGGTCGCGTGAGTTCGCGCTGGGGAGCGCGAGCAGCCGTCGACGGGGAGGGACCAGAACGTATGGCAGCGCAATTCGGCCGCCGACTGCGCAGGGGGGCCACCACCACAGCGGTGGCCGCGGCTGCCGTGGCAGCTCTCACCGCTTCTCAGGGCCCCGGTGCACCACTGCCCGAGGACGGGGGAAGCGGGGACCAGAAGACCGCCGGTTCCTCGTCCGGCGACAGCGCGGCCACGGGCAACTCGCCCTACTACACGGACCTGCCGCCGCTGACCACGCCCAACAAGCCGGGCACGTCCGTGAATCTGCCGGTCACCGGCAGTACGGAAGCCGGGATACCCGCCTCCATCCTGGCCGCGTACAAGAAGGCCGAGCAGTCCGTCGCCGGCAGTGACGCCGCCTGCCGCCTGCCGTGGCAGCTCCTCGCCGCGATCGGCAAGGTCGAGTCCGGGCAGGCCCGTGGCGGCCGGGTCGACGCGAACGGCACGACCTACTCACCGATCCTCGGACCCGCCCTCAACGGCCAGGGCTTCGCCCTGATCAAGGACACCGACGACGGGGCGTTCGACGGCGACGCGACCCATGACCGCGCGGTCGGCCCGATGCAGTTCATCCCCTCCACGTGGGCCACCTGGGGCCAGGACGGCAACAGCGACGGCCGCGAGGACCCCAACAACATCTACGACGCGGCACTGGCGGCCGGGCTCTACCTCTGCGCCGGCTCCCGCGATCTGGCGGTCGGGGCCGACCTCGACCGGGCGGTGCTGAGCTACAACCACTCGCAGGAGTACCTGCGTACGGTGCGCTCCTGGTTCGAGTACTACAAGCGCGGCACCCACGAGGTTCCCGACGGCACCGGCGTCCTGCCGACCAGTCCCCGCGGCAGCGGAAGCGGCAGCGGCGGCGGCGGTTCGGCGAGTCCCTCGCCCACCCCGCCCGCGACCGGCAACCCGGGCGGCGGGAAGAGCCCGAAGCCCACGCCGCCCGGCGGCTCGACCTCCCCGAAGCCGACACCGCCCCCCACCTCGCCACCGACGTCTCCGCCCACCTCACCCCCCACCTCGCCCCCGACCGTCCCCACGCCCACTCCGCCCCAGAGGCTCGGCAGCCTGGAGAACGCGGGCACCGGCCCGCTGACCGCCACCGCGGGCCAGGCGTTCGGCGAGCGGGTCACGGTGCGGGCGAGGAACACCCTCGGCGCCCCGCTCGCCCGGGCGTCCGTGACCTTCACCATCACCGGTGACACCGACACGCGCTTCGCCGGAGGGCTGACCGCCATCACCTTCCGTACGGGGGCCGACGGCACGGTCACCTCCCCGGTGCTGCGAGCGGGCGAGAAGACCGGCGAGTTCAAGGTGACGGCCGTCGCGGGCACCACCAATCCGCGCACCCTCACCTTCGGCGCGACCGTCACCGCCCGCCAGGCCGACGCGATCGCCAGGACCGGTGAAGCGGCCGTGACGGCCGCCGCCGGCGCACAGTTCGACGCCCTCCAGGTCAAGGCGACCTACAAGGGCGCCGCGGCCGCAGGCGTCGCCGTCACCGCCACGATGATCACCGGCGCCGAGCAGCCGGCCGAGAACGACAAGGGCCCCTACTTCAAGGGCGCGGACGGCGCCCCCGTCCGCACCCTCTCGGGTCTCCAGACCGGCGCGGACGGCCTCCTGACGCTGCCGGCGTTCCACGCCGACAGCACCCCGGGCACGTACAAGCTGCGCCTCACCACCGAGGGCGGCGCCACGCTCGACATCGTGCTGACGGTGTCCTGACCGTCACGCCCCGGCTCCCCGCAGCCGCCCCTCCGCCCGCACGGGCGGAGGGGCGGCTGCGCGTGCTCCCGTCTCGCGCCCGCTTGTTCTCATCTCGCGCCTCTGTTGCTACGGTGCCCCAACCCTGACGCTCCATCAGATCCGTGCTCCCGGGAGGCAGAACATGCGTGCCCTCGTCGCCGCAGCCACAGGACTGGCCGCAGCCCTCGCGCTCGTGTTCACCGTCACCGCGATCGGAGCGCCGCCCGGCGAGACCTCGCCCAAGCCCCTGCTGACCACCGTCCCGGGTCCCAAGAAGTAGCGCGGAAGCACCCGCGGGCAGCACCCGCGGGCAGCACCCAGAGGGAGGACACCCCCATGCGCCGCCGAGCCGGCCTCGTACTTCTGGCCTTCGCCGTCTTCTTCGCCGCCATGTCACCGCTGCTGCGCTGGTACGCCTTCCCCCGGCTGGCGAAGGTCCCGCCGAGCCAGTACCAGGAGATGGTCCTGGAGGCGAAGCCGGCCACCCTCCTCGACTACGGCACCCTCAGGTCCGAGAAGGTCGAGAAGGTCACCATCGTGCAGACCCTCAAGGGCAACGTGGAGGAGTCCGAGAAAATCGAGCGCAGCGCCGGCCGCGATGTCGTCGTCTGGGACTCGCTCTCCTACATCGAGGGCCCCGACGGGGCGATGGTCTCCCAGATCCCCGAGCGCTACATCTTCGACGCCCACAGCCAGGACCCCGTCCACGCCACCGGTGAAATGGTCGACGGCGATCCAGTCCGCCGCGAGGGCATCGAGTACAAGTGGCCCTTCCTCACCGAGAAACGCGACTACGCGTACTTCGACGCCCAGAGCCGCACGACCTCGCCCATCCACTACAAGGGCACCCGCACCTTCCGCGGCATGGACGTCTACTACTTCGAGCAGACCATCCCGTGGACCCGGGTCCCGATGCCGAAGAAGATGCCCATCAAGGGCGTCACCGCGGCGCAGGTGGCCAAGACGGGCATGACCCGGTGGTACTCCACCAAGCGGATGTTCTGGGTCGACCCGGTCACCGGTGCCCCCGTGAACGGTGAGGAGATCCACCGGGAGGAACTGCGCGACGCGAAGAAGATGGGCATGCCGCAGGACACCGTCACCGCGTTCGCCGGCCATGTGAAGATGCGCGAGGACTACATCGTCGACACCGTCGAGCTGGTCAAGTCACAGCGCGTCCTGATCCTCCTGCTCACCTCGTACCTGCCCTGGGGCTTCCTGCTCCTCGCCACCGGGCTCCTCGCGCTCGCCCTCTGGCTGGAGGCACGCTCCCGCCGCCCCGGCACATCCGCGCCGGCCCCGGAAGCTACTGGCGCCTGAGCCGCGCCGAGGTGAAGCGGGTCGCCTCGAACGTCGTCGGGTCCTCGGGCCACGGATGCTTCGGATACCGGCCGCGCAGTTCGGCCCGCACCGCCTTGTAGCCCTCCCGCCAGAACGACGCCAGATCCGCCGTCACCGCCGCCGGGTGCCCGGCGGGGGAGAGCAGATGGACCAGGACGGGCACCCCGGCCACCCGGGGCGTCTCCCGCAGCCCGAACAGCTCCTGGAGCTTCACCGCCAGTACGGGCTGCGCCCCGCCGTACTCCACCCGGATACGGGACCCGCTCGGCACCTGGATGTGCTCGGGCGCCAGCTCGTCGAGCCGGGCCGCCTCGCCCGTGGCCCACGGCAGCAGCCGCCGCACCGCCTGCCCGGCGTCGATCCGCCCCAGGTCCGAACGGCGCCGCGCCCGGGAGAGCTCGGGCTCCAGCCACTCCTCGGTACGGGACAGCAGGGCCTCGTCCGAGACGTCGGGCCACGGCGCCCCCAGCTCCCGGTGCAGAAAAGCGAGCCGTGACCGCAGCTGCTCGCTGTCCCGGCTCCACCGCAGCAGCCCGGTGCCTTCACGCCGCAGACCCTCCAGCAACGCCCCGCGCACCAGCTCCGGCTTCGGCTGCTTCAGCGCGCGCACCGCCAGCTCGACGGCCCCGAGCCGCTCCACGGAACGGGCCACGACATCACCGTCCACCCAGCGCACCTCCTCGCCCGAGAACCGCAGATGCCCCGCCGCGAGCCGCGCCGTGTCCTCGTCGACGACAGCGGCCAGCCGCACCCGCGCGGACGCCGCATGCGCAGGCCGGTCCGCGACCGCGACCGCCAGCCAGAGCGCGCTGCGCAGCCGCGAACCCTCCCGCAGCTCGGCGCCCGTCCCCGACGCCATCAGGAACCCGCCCTCGCCCCGCGCCCGTGCCACCCGCTCCGGAAACGCCAGAGCCGCCACCAGCCCGGCGGCCGCGTCATCCGATCCGTGTCCCTCACCCTTCACCGCCCCCAGCGAGGACGACAGCCGCCGCACTTCCTGCCGCCAGCGCGCCGCGTAACCGTCCTGCCCCCGCCGTGCGGTACGCAGCGCCGCCGCCAGATCGTCCCCGTACTCCCGGGGCGGCTCCTCGCTCAGCAGCGCCACCACCTCGGCGGCCCGCCGCCCGCCCACCTCGGCCGCGCCGTCCAGCAGCGCCCGCGCCAGCCGGGGGTGCAGACCGAGCCGGGACATCCGTACGCCCCGCTCCGTCACCCGCCCCGCCGCGTCCACGGCGCCCACCGCCGTCAGTACCTCGCGGGCCGCGCCCATCGCGCCGGCCGGCGGCGGATCGAGCAGCGCGAGCCCCGAGGCGTCCGCATCGCCCCAGCAGGCCGCCTGCAACGCGAACGCCGCGAGGTCGGCGACCTTGATCTCCGGCGACGGGAAGCGCGCGAGCCGCCCGTCCTCCGCCTGCTCCCAGCACCGGTACACGGCCCCTGGCGCCTCACGCCCGGCCCGCCCCGCCCGCTGCCGCCCCGCCGCCTGCGAGGCCCGTACGGTCGTCAGGGCGCTCAGGCCCCGCGCATGGTCGGTGCGGGGCTCCCTGGCCAGCCCCGAGTCGACGACGACCCGCACCCCCGGCACGGTCAGCGACGACTCCGCGACGGAGGTCGCCAGCACCACCCGCCGGACACCGGACGACCCGGCCAGCACGGCGTCCTGCACGGCCGCCGGGGCCCGGCCGTGCACCTGAAGGACCTCGGCGGCCACCCCGCCGAGCTGCCCGGCGACCCGGCCGATCTCCCCGACACCGGGCAGAAAGCACAGCACGTCCCCCTCCCGCTCCGTCAGCGCACGGCGTACCACCGACGCGACATGCGTCAGCAGGGCGGGATCCACCCTCATCCCGTGCGGCGGCTTCACCGGCCGGGACGGCGGTGCCCACACGACCTCCACCGGATGGGACACGTCCCGCGCCTCCACCACCGGGGCATCGCCCAGCAGCCGCGCCCAGCCCTCCGCGTCCGTCGTCGCCGACGCGGCCACCAGCCGCAGATCCGGGCGCAGGGCAGCCCGTACGTCGAGCAGGAACGCGGCGACCGTGTCCGCGTCCAGATGCCGCTCATGGCACTCGTCGATGATCACCACATCGGTCCCCGCGAGCTCCTGGTCGCGCTGGAGCCGCTGGAGGAGCACCCCGGTGGTGACGACCTCCACCACCGTGTCGCGCCCCACCACGCGCTCCCCGCGGACCGTGAATCCCACCCGCCCGCCCGGCTGCTCCCCGAGCAGCCAGGCCATCCGCCGCGCCGCCGCCCGCGCCGCGATCCGACGGGGCTCGGCGACCACGACCCGCCGCACCGGACCCGGGCCGGTCAGTCCGGCCAGGACGAGCGGGACGAGGGTCGTCTTGCCGGTGCCGGGCGGCGCGCAGAGCACGGCGACGCCCCGCTCGTCGAGCGCACGCTCCAGGGCGGGCACTGCGGTACGTACGGGCAACTGGGCCAGGGCGTCGTCACGGATCACGCCCCCAGTCTCTTACGTGGTGCCGTCGTCTCTGACGTGGTGCACGTGGTGCCCTCGGCTCCGACGCGGTGCGGTCAGTCCCGTTCGCAGACGAAGATCGCCGTCCCGGGGATGAGGTTGCCGCGCAGGGGGGACCAGCCGCCCCATTCCTGGTTGTTCCACGCGGGCCACTCGGGCTCGACGAGATCGACCAGCCGGAAGCCGCCGGCCACCACGTCCCGTACTCGGTCACCGAGCGTCCTGTGGTGCTCGACGTACACGGCGTTGCCCTCCTCGTCCTGCTCCACGTAGGGGACGCGGTCGAAGTAGGAAGCGGCGACCGACAGCCCTTCGGGACCGGGTTCGTCGGGGAAGGCCCAGCGGATCGGATGGGTCACCGAGAACACCCACCGGCCGCCGGGCCGCAGCACCCTGCGCACCTCGCGGAAGACCTGCACGGGATCGGCGACGAACGGCACCGCCCCGTAGGCCGAGCAGGCCAGGTCGAAGGAGCCGTCCCGGAACGGCAGCTTTCCCGCGTCCGCCTCGACCAGCGGGAGGCCCTCGCCGATGCGCAGGGCGTGCTGGAGCTGGCGGTGGGAGAGGTCCAGGGCCACGGGGCGGGCGCCCTGGGCGGCCAGCCAGCGTGAGCACTGGGCGGCGCCGGCGCCGATCTCCAGGATGTCCAGGCCCTTCAGCGCGGCGGCGGGACCCAGCAGCGCCGCGTCGGCCTCGTCGAGCCCTTCCGGGCCCCAGACGAAGCGGTCGTCCCCGAGGAAGGCCCCGTGGTCGCTCTGGTACTCGTCGGCGTTCCGGTCCCACCAGCCGCGACTTGCCCGGCTGCTTTCCGATTCTCCGGCGTTCCGGCGCGTTGCTTCCGGTTCGGCCTCATGGATCTCTTGGCTCATCGTGCCCGTCGTTGTAGTTTGCCTTCACCCGCCGCACGCGGTGTCCACCTGTGGGTACCCGTGGGTACGGACGCGTGTGTCGGACGCATCGCCGTGGCCGATGTGGCCTCGGGGAACCTGAGTTGTGCCGGGAATGGGTTGATGTGCCCCGGGTGTGCGCCTTCGCGCATTGACCCTGTCCGGCTGCCCCCGTATGCTACAAGTTGCGCTGCGAGCCTGCGCGCCTCAGACCTAGCAGGCCGCGCTCGCGTCTGTTGCATGTCCCCTCGGTTGTCGAGGCGCCACCCTGAAACGGGTTGGTCGCTTTCCAGGCTGTCCGGCTTCTGCAGAGGCGATACGGGCTTTCGGCGTAGCAGTACCTACGACTCACTGTCCGTACCGGAGCCCTTTCCCACATGACGAGCAGCACCGAGACCACCGCCACCACTCCGCAGGTTGCGGTCAACGACATCGGCGACGCGGACGCGTTCCTCGCGGCGATCGACGAGACGATCAAGTACTTCAACGACGGCGACATCGTTGACGGTGTCATCGTCAAGGTTGACCGGGACGAGGTTCTCCTCGACATCGGTTACAAGACCGAAGGTGTCATCCCGAGCCGCGAGCTCTCGATCAAGCACGACGTCGACCCGAACGAGGTCGTCAAGGTCGGCGACGAGATCGAGGCCCTGGTTCTCCAGAAGGAGGACAAGGAAGGCCGCCTGATCCTCTCGAAGAAGCGCGCTCAGTACGAGCGTGCCTGGGGCACCATCGAGAAGATCAAGGAAGAAGACGGCATCGTCACCGGTACCGTCATCGAGGTCGTCAAGGGTGGTCTCATCCTCGACATCGGCCTCCGTGGCTTCCTGCCGGCCTCCCTCGTCGAGATGCGTCGTGTCCGCGACCTCCAGCCCTACGTGGGCAAGGAGCTCGAGGCCAAGATCATCGAGCTGGACAAGAACCGCAACAACGTGGTCCTGTCCCGCCGCGCCTGGCTCGAGCAGACCCAGTCCGAGGTTCGCCAGACGTTCCTCACGACCCTGCAGAAGGGTCAGGTCCGCTCCGGCGTCGTCTCCTCGATCGTCAACTTCGGTGCCTTCGTGGACCTGGGTGGCGTCGACGGTCTCGTGCACGTCTCCGAGCTGTCCTGGAAGCACATCGACCACCCCTCCGAGGTTGTCGAGGTCGGCCAGGAAGTCACCGTCGAGGTTCTCGACGTCGACATGGACCGCGAGCGCGTCTCCCTGTCGCTCAAGGCGACGCAGGAAGACCCGTGGCAGCAGTTCGCCCGGACGCACCAGATCGGTCAGGTCGTCCCGGGTAAGGTCACGAAGCTCGTTCCGTTCGGTGCGTTCGTGCGCGTCGACGAGGGCATCGAGGGTCTGGTCCACATCTCCGAGCTGGCCGAGCGCCACGTGGAGATCCCGGAGCAGGTCGTCCAGGTCAACGACGAGATCTTCGTCAAGGTCATCGACATCGACCTCGAGCGCCGTCGCATCAGCCTCTCGCTGAAGCAGGCCAACGAGTCCTTCGGTGGCGACCCGGCCTCGGTCGAGTTCGACCCGACGCTGTACGGCATGGCCGCGTCGTACGACGACCAGGGCAACTACATCTACCCCGAGGGCTTCGACCCCGAGACCAACGACTGGCTCGAGGGCTTCGAGGCTCAGCGCGAGGTGTGGGAGACCCAGTACGCCGAGGCGCAGCAGCGCTTCGAGCAGCACCAGGCCCAGGTCATCAAGTCCCGCGAGGCCGACGAGGCCGCTGCTGCCGAGGGCGCTGCCGCCCCGGCCGGCAGCGCTCCGGCTGCCTCGGGCGGCAGCGGTGGCGGCGGCTCGTACTCCTCGGAGTCCGATGACAACTCCGGCGCCCTGGCGTCGGACGAGGCACTGGCCGCGCTGCGCGAGAAGCTGGCGGGCGGCCAGAGCTGACGCTCTGACCCCGGTCGCTCATCGGCAGTAGCTGTAGAGCGGTAAGTGAGGCCCGCTCCCTTCGGGGGGCGGGCCTCACTCGCGTTTCCGGGGCTCTGCGGGGTTACGGCGTGACGGCGATGTTGGTCAGGCCCTTGCCGCCGGTCACGGCGTTGCTGCTGTGGACGGTGGTCCGGCAGCTCGACGAGTGGTTGGTGACGTTGATGGCGAGCTGCTTGTCACCGTCGGCGCCCGAGAGGTCGGAGACGTTGTCGCGGAAGACGGTGCCGCAGCCCCAGCCGCTCTGCTGGGTGTGCGTCTCGTAGCCGTTGTTGGTCGTACGGGAACCCCTGTTGCCCTCGACCAGGACGCCGTTGCCCTTCACGTCGACCCATGAGTCGTCGTAGTTGGCGCCGGTCAGACCGCTGCCGTCGAAGGTGTTGCCGATGATCCTGGCCCCGGTGGTGCCTTCCTTGATGTCGATGTTCTCGCCGCCGACCCCGGGTCCGATCACGTTGTCCAGGATCTGGGCCTGGTCGCTCCGGTCGGTGAGGTCGCCGGCCGAGCCGACGTACACGCCCTCGCCCATGCCGCGGCCGTCGTGCCCGGTGTCGTAGATGCGGGAGTTCCTGAGGATCCCGTTCCGGCTGGACGTGCGGAAGTGGACGCCCTCCATGTCCAGGTCGTGCACGGTCACCGAGTCGATGACGACGCTGTCCGCGGCGTCGGTCATGATGCCCTTCTGGCCACCGGTGACGGTGACACCCTGGACGGTCCAGTACGAGGCGCCGTTGAGGTGCAGCCCGTAGCCGCCGCCCGCCGTGAGGACCGCCCTGCTGGACCCGGTGAGGGTGATCCGGGCGGTGGACGTGCCGGGGGTGGTCGCCTTGAAGTTGCCGGTGTACGTACCGTCGGCGAGCCGGATCGTGTCCCCGGGTGCCGCGGCGAGGAGTGCCGACTTGAGCTGGGCCGTCGTGGTCACGTCGATGACGGCGGCCTCCGCGGGGCCCGCGGAGGCCAGCGCGATGCCGCCGGTGGCGAGGGCGGTGACCAGCAGGGCGGTGAGAGAGGTGCGGGTGCGCATGTGGGGGTGTCTTCCCGTCGAAGGGTCCGAGACGTCCTCGTACATGAATACGGGGCGAGTGCCTGAACGTGCTGCCCAGTGACGGTAGGTAGGGGGTGTGTCCATGTCAAGGTCTGGACCAATGTTCTCCTCGGGGTGGTGAGCGACGCGAAACGCGCCCGGTACCCGCGCGGCTGACGGGCCGTGACATCACCTCGGCGCGGCGGGCGACGGCCGTCCGGCACGCCGGTTCGCCGGTCTGAACCGGCCATGAATGGGTACGGGGCTGGGAATGCCCGTGCTCTCGGAGGCGTTCTTCTGGGGGAATACGAGGAGGAGCGGTAACCGTGCCTGATCCGCAGAGTCTGTATGAATGGGAGCCGAAGGGCCTGGCCGTCGTCGACATGGCGCTCGCCCAGGAGTCGGCCGGCCTGGTCATGCTCTACCACTTCGACGGGTACATCGACGCGGGTGAGACCGGCGAGCAGATCGTCGACGGCCTGCTCGAAACGCTGCCGCACCAGATCGTGGCGCGCTTCGACCACGACCGGCTCGTCGACTACCGCGCGCGGCGCCCGCTGCTGACGTTCCGGCGCGACCGCTGGGAGTCGTTCGAGGCCCCGACACTGGACGTCCGTGTCGTCCAGGACGCCACCGGCGCGCCCTTCCTCCTGCTGTCCGGGCCCGAGCCGGACGTGGAATGGGAGCGGTTCGCCGTCGCGGTGGAGCAGATCGTCGAGCGGCTCGGTGTACGCCTCGCGGTCAACTTCCACGGCATCCCGATGGGCGTCCCGCACACCCGCCCGGTCGGCATCACCCCGCACGGCAACCGCACCGACCTGATGCCGGGCCACCGCAGCCCGTTCGACGAGGCGCAGGTGCCGGGCTCGGCGGAGGCTCTCGTCGAGTACCGCCTGATGGAGTCGGGACACGACGTACTGGGCGTCGCCGCCCACGTACCGCACTACGTGGCCCGTTCCTCGTACCCGGATGCCGCGCTCACCGCGCTGGAGGCGATCACCGGCGCGACCGGTCTGGTCCTGCCGAGTGTCGCGCACGCGCTGCGCACCGAGGCGCACCGGACACAGACCGAGATCGACCGGCAGATCGGCCAGGGTGACGAGGAGCTCGTCACGCTCGTCGAGGGCCTTGAGCACCAGTACGACGCCGTCGCGGGCGCCGAGACCCGGGGCAATCTCGTGGCGGAGCCCGTCGATCTGCCGTCCGCGGACGAGATCGGCCTCGAATTCGAGCGGTTCCTCGCCGAGCGCGAGGGCGACCTCTGACCGGGCCATGACGGCCCGGCGGGGCGGGGGTTAGGCTGCCGTCCATGCTGAAAGTGGGCCTGACCGGCGGGATCGGCGCCGGCAAGAGTGAGGTGTCACGGCTCTTCGTCGGCCTCGGCGCCGTGCTGATCGACGCCGACAGGATCGCGCGCGAGGTCGTCGAGCCCGGTACCCCCGGGCTCGCGGCCGTCGTGGACGCCTTCGGCCCGGGTGTCCTGAGCGCCGACGGCGCCCTGGACCGGCCCGCGCTCGGTGCGATCGTCTTCGCCGACGCCGGCCGGCTCGCCGCGCTCAACGCGATCGTCCACCCGCTGGTCGGTGCGCGCTCCGCCGAGCTGGAGCGGGCCGCGGGCCCCGACTCCGTCGTCGTGCACGACGTCCCGCTCCTCACCGAGAACGGCCTCGCGCCGCTGTACGACCTGGTCGTGGTCGTGGACGCCACCCCCGAGACCCAGCTCGACCGCCTCGTACGGCTGCGCGGGATGACGGAGTCCGACGCCCGCGCCCGGATGGCGGCGCAGGCGACACGCGAGCAGCGAAGGGCCGTTGCCGACCTGGTCATCGACAACGACGGGCCGCGTGAGGCGCTGGAGCCGCAGGTCCGCACGGTCTGGGCGGAGCTGGTGGAGCGAGCGGCGGCCGGCTGATCCTCCGCCCCCGGGTGGAACGCCCGGTGCCCGCACGGCCGTACGGAATACCGTGACGCGGCCGTACGTTGGAAACCGGCGAGCGAGGGGAAGGATGCGACCGTGCCCGAGACGAACCCGGAAACCCATGTCATCGACTTCCGTGCGGCCGAGCAACTGCTGGCCGCGCGCGATCCACGGGGTGCCGTCAAGCTGCTCGACTCGGTGATCGCCGCCCATCCGGAGAACACGGCGGCCCGCCTGCTGCGGGCCCGCGCCTTCTTCGCCGCGGCACAACTGCGCCCGGCCGAGCTGGAGTTCGAGCTCGTGCTGGAGCGCGAACCGGACAACGCCTTCGCGCACTTCGCGCTGGCCCGCACCTTCCAGCGCGCCGGCCGCCCCGAACAGGCCACCCGTCACTTCCGGCTCGCCGCCGCGCTCGAACCGAAGCCGGAGTACCTGAAGGCCGCGCGCTTCGACGACCGGGCCTGACGCGGCCCTTCAGCGGCTGGGCCTGCCGCGTCCACCGTGATCGGGCTCGTACGGCGGGATGTCCCGCCCGGGCTGGTAGTGCGGCCCCTGCCGGATGTGGTGGACGATGACCGCGACGTCCGTGAGCGTCAGAGCCACCAGGACGCCGCAGGCCGCGGCCCAGCCGGGGCGGCCGGTCAGGGCGAAAGCGATCAGGCCGAAAAGGCCCCAGGTCAGGCCGAACAAGGCCAGAGCCAGCCGCATCCGGAGAGGACTGCGGGCCGTCGCGGGTTCGCTGCCGGTACGCATACGCATCGCCTCACCTACCAGCATGGACCTCCCGGCCGTCGCTGAGAAGCGCGGCGACGGAGTGTGACCGGCCGAGGCCGCCGTGTACCGCTGGACCCGGCCGCCGGGAACGGCCGCCACCGCCCGTACGTTCGGCTGGGCATGAGCGGACAACTGGTACGTGAGGGGCACTCAGGCACCGGACCCGGCGCCATCACTCCGGACGGCTGCGCCGTCGAGCTCTACTCCCGGCTCTCCGCCGGCGACGAACCCGACGTGATCGAGGCGGCCGTGCCCGCCGGGGCGAGCATTCTGGAACTGGGCTGCGGAGCGGGCCGGGTCACCCACGCCCTGGTCGCGCGTGAATTCCGGGTGACCGCCGTCGACGAATCGCCCCAGATGCTGGAGCGCGTTCGGGGAGCCCGCACCGTGCGGAGCCCCATCGAGTCGCTGGATCTCGCCGGAGAGACCTTCGATGTGGTGTTGCTCGCGTCGTTCCTGGTGCATACGAGTGACCACCGGGTCCGCGAGGGGCTGCTGCGGACCTGCCGGAGGCACGTCAAGGACGGCGGGGTCGTCCTCGTCCAGCGGGAAGGCGCCGACTACCGCACGAATCTGCCGCGCGAGCGCGTGGACGCGGAAGCGGGCTGCACCATACGGATCGTCTCGGCCGATCCGGTCGGGGACGGAGTCCGCTCGGTGCGCGCCGAGTACCTCTTCGACGACGAGCGGTGGACTCAGACGTTCCTGTCGCGCGAGCTCTCCGTCGAGGAGTTCGAGGGGCACCTCGGCGCGGCCGGTCTGACGGTGGACCGGTATCTCACCGACGACGGCGCGTGGGTGCTCGCCCGTCCAGAGCAGCCCTGAAAACCGCGCGTGTCCCGAACGGCCCTGAAAACTCGGTGAATGAGGGGCCCGGAAGGCGATGAGTTCCGGGCCCCTCCCCGGTCTACCTCTCTGTAAGCGCACGGAAGCGAAGCGGCGAACTGCCGAAGCGCCGGACATCGCCTCCGGTGCCCGGCTTCCGTACACCGCAGACCCTTGAGGAGACCTCTGTCATGTCCGCAGCAACCCGCGCCGCCACGACCACCGCGGCCGCTTCTTCCGCGACCACGTCCGCCGCTGCGGGACCGAAGCGCGGCCGGGGCGCCGTCGTGCTGACCGGGGCCCGGTATCTCCTCGCGCTCTTCTTCGGGTTCAGCGCGTTCGCCAAGCTCATCGCGCACGAGTCGGCGGTGGAGTCCTTCGGCCGGATGGGCTGGGGCGGTGGCGCGATGTACGCGATCGGCGGTCTGGAGATGGCCGGTGCGATCGCCCTGCTGATCCCGCTGCTGTCCGGAGTGGCCGCGATCGCGCTGGCCGCGTTGTCGGCGGGCGCCTCGATCGTGCAGCTGACACTCCTCGACCCGCCGCTCGCGGTCATGCCCGCCCTGCTCGTCGTCGTGTTCGCGCTGATCGCCCGTGACCGGCGCGACCGGACGACGCGGCTGCTTGCGCTTCTGGGCCGGCGCGCATAAGTACCGTGGAGCGGATTCGCCGTCGCTCAGTGGACGACGGTGTAGCTCCGCCAGGGCCCGCTACGGGGTGCGGTGAAGTCGGTGAGCGTGGTCGGCAGGTACGTCGTGTCGCCGCCGGTGCAGTTGCGGGTCCGGTAGAGGACGACGTCGACCAGAGTGCCGTTGTGGACCTCGTGGGCCCCCAGGGGCAGCCGGTGGCAGCCCCGCACGCTCGGGCTGTGCACGGAGATCACGGCGTGTCGCTCGGTGGTGTACGTGACCGGCCCGACGGCGGTGCGTCCCAGCCCGGAACAGCCCGAGACGGTCAGGGTGAGGAGCGCTGCTCCGGCTGCGATGCCGAGACGGCGTCGACGGTGGCGATCGGGCACGGTCACGGACATGGGCGGGTCCTGTCTGCTCGTCCGGCGCATCTTTACGTCACGGAGACATGCTGGCGCTGGCCACCTTGCCCGCTCCCCACCGGTCCGGCATCCGGTGCGCGGCCGGCCGGGCGACAGCTGTACGGGGCCAGGTTCGATCGGTGGTTGAATCGGGCATACCGTGGTAATAGGGACCAATTCCGAGGTTGGCTGTCAGGGGGCCGTGATGGTCCAGGAGCTCTTGATCGCAGTAGTGGGCGCGGGGTCGGCCGGTGTCGTCTATCTGGCGGCGGCCGCCCGGATCGTCAAGCAGTACGAGCGGGGGGTCGTGCTGCGGCTCGGCCGGCTCCGGCGCGATGTCCGCGGACCGGGCTTCACGATGATCGTTCCCGTCGTGGACCGGCTGCGGAAGGTCAACATGCAGATCGTGACGATGCCCGTGCCCGCCCAGGACGGCATCACCAGGGACAACGTCACGGTCCGGGTCGACGCGGTCATCTACTTCAAGGTGGTCGACGCGTCGAGCGCCGTCATCCAGGTGGAGGACTACCGGTTCGCGGTCTCGCAGATGGCGCAGACCTCGTTGCGGTCGATCATCGGCAAGAGCGACCTGGACGACCTGCTGTCCAACCGGGAGAAGCTGAACCAGGGGCTGGAGCTGATGATCGACAGTCCCGCGGTGGGCTGGGGCGTGCAGATCGACCGGGTGGAGATCAAGGACGTGTCCCTGCCCGAGACGATGAAGCGCTCCATGGCGCGACAGGCCGAGGCGGACCGGGAGCGGCGCGCGCGGGTCATCAACGCCGACGCGGAACTCCAGGCGTCCAAGAAGCTCGCCGAGGCGGCCAAGGAGATGTCGGAGCAGCCGGCGGCGCTGCAACTGCGGCTGTTGCAGACCGTGGTCGCGGTCGCGGCGGAGAAGAACTCCACCCTTGTCCTGCCGTTCCCCGTCGAACTCCTCCGCTTCCTGGAACGGGCCGCGCAGCAGCAGGAACCTGCCCCGGAGCGGCTCGCCGAGAAGCCGCAGCCGCCCGTGTGGCCCCAGCAGCCGCCCGACGCGGCCGCTCCGGTGCCGACACCCACCGACACCCAGCGGCTCACCTCGCACTGACCGCCCAGCGGCTCACCTCGCGGTGACCCCTCACGCACTGCTCTGACCTGCGGTGACAGTGCGGTGGGACGCGTTGTCAGACCACCCGCCTAGACTCGCCAGTCATAAGGAGCCGGTCGCGAATCGAGGCAGAAGGGGGGCGGCATCAGGGTGCGGAACCAACGGGATCAAGAGAACCGATGGAGCGTTCGGGGCAGGCAGGACGAGCGGAGCCAGGCCGCCGACCGCCTGCTGCGCCGTGCCGCCGTGTTCCTTCCCGCGGCCCTTCCGAGAGACGGCCGGATCGCCTTCTGGGACCCGGAAGGACAGGGCGGGGCCGCGACCTTCGACGGTATCGACGACCTGCCCCACACGACCGCCGAGCTCACCGTCGTACGGCGACAGGGGGCGGACGGCGTCCGGCGGCACACGGTGCGGGCCGTGCTGCTGCCCCTGGCCGACGCGGTCCCGCTCCTCGTCCGTGCCCGGTACCTCGCCTCCGCCCACCCCGCCACCCGGTGCTGGGGCGCCGCCGCGCTGCACGCCCTGAATCTGGTGGCGCGCGGCAGGCTCCTGCCCGGTCTGACCGCCGACGACCACGACGCCTGGCGCGCGGGTCCGAGGGACGCCGAGGACGTCGCCCACCTCAGAGCCGTCGCCGCCGCCATGCCGCCCGAAGGCCACGCGGTCCCGCTGCCGGACCGTACGCCGCTCCAGGTGCCCGAGCCCGCGGCCCTGCTCGGCTCCTTCCTCGACGCGGTCGCCGACACCCTGCCGCGTACACCGGCCGCCGCGTACGCGATGGGGGCGCCCTTCGCCGCCCGCGAGGCACAGCACCTGCCCGGTGCGCGCGCCTGGGCCGTCGAGGTGGCGGCGGGTCTGGACGCGGGGGTCCGGGTCTCGCTCCGGCTCGACCTGTCGGCGTACGACCTGTTCGACACCGCAGACACCTACGGGACCAGCGGCGACGGGGACGGGGACGAGGAGAGCGACGGCACGGCCGGTCGCGCGCCCGCCGCCCGCCATGCCGCCGCGGCCATCACACAGGTCCACAGCCTGGCCGACCCGACGTACGTCATCGACGCCGCGGCCCTGTGGCACGGCGGGGGAGGGGAGCCGTTCGGCCCCCGGGCGAGGATCGACGCGGTGCTGGCACTGCGCCGCGCCGCCCGCGTCTGGCCGCCCCTGGAGCGGCTTCTCGACCAGCCGGTCCCCGATGTGCTCGCCCTCACCGAGGACGAGCTGTACGAACTGCTCAGTGACGCGGGGGCACGGCTGGCGGGTGCCGGCGTCGCCGTCCACTGGCCACGGGAGCTGGCCCGCTCGCTCACCGCCGCAGCCGTCGTCCGGACCGCTCCGGGCTCGGCCACCGACGGCACCTCGTTCTTCGACGCCGAGCAGCTGTTCTCCTTCAACTGGCAGCTGTCACTGGGCGACGAACAGCTCACCGAGGCCGAGATGGACACACTGGCCGAGGCCCACCGGCCCGTGGTGCGGCTGCGCGACCAGTGGGTGGTGGTCGACCCCGCGCTCGTACGCAAGGCACGCAAACGCGAACTGGGCCTGCTGGACCCGGTGGACGCCCTGGCCGTCGCCCTCACCGGCAGTGCCGAGGTCGACGGGGAGCAGGTCGAGGCGGTCCCCGTCGGCGCCCTCGCCGCACTGCGCGCACGCATCGTCTCCGACGACGCCACCGTCCCGCCGCCGCCCGGCCTCGACGCGACCCTGCGCGACTACCAACTGCGCGGGCTCGCCTGGCTGGACCGGATGACCTCCCTGGGGCTGGGCGGCTGCCTCGCCGACGACATGGGTCTGGGCAAGACGATCACCGTCATCGCACTCCACCTGCACCGCGCCCACCCCGCGCCCACGCTGGTCATCTGCCCGGCCTCCCTCCTGGGCAACTGGCACCGCGAGATCAACCGCTTCGCACCCGGTGTCCCCGTCCGCCGCTTCCACGGCACCGACAGGACGCTGGCGGAGCCCGACGGCGGCTTCGTCCTCACGACGTACGGCACCATGCGCTCCAGCGCGGCCCAGCTCGCCGCGCACACCTGGGGACTGGTCGTCGCCGACGAGGCCCAGCACGTGAAGAACCCGCACTCCTCCACCGCCAAGGCCCTGCGCACCATCCCGGCCCCCGCCCGCGTCGCCCTCACCGGCACCCCCGTGGAGAACAACCTCTCGGAGCTGTGGGCGCTGCTCGACTGGACGACCCCCGGACTGCTCGGCCCGCTCAAGGCGTTCCGCGCCCGGCACGCCCGGATCGTCGAGAACACCGGGACGGCGGCCGGCCTGGGCAACGAGGAAGCGGTCGAACGGCTCTCCCGGCTGGTCCGCCCCTTCCTCCTGCGCCGCAAGAAGTCCGACCCGGGCATCGCACCGGAACTGCCGCCCAAGACGGAGACCGACCACGCGGTCTTCCTCACCCGGGAACAGGTCACGCTCTACGAGGCCGCGGTGCGCGAGACCATGGCCTTCATCGAGGCGTCGGAAGGCATCGCCCGCCGCGGCCTGATCATGAAGCTGCTGTCCTCGCTCAAGCAGATCTGCAATCACCCCGCGCAGTACCTCAAGGAGGAGCCGACCAGGCTCACCGGCCGCTCGGGGAAGCTGGCCCTGCTCGACGAACTCCTCGACACGATCCTGTCCGAGGGCGGCTCCGTCCTGATCTTCACCCAGTACGTGACGATGGCCCGGATCCTGTCGGCCCACCTCGCCTCCCGCGCCATCCCCTCCCAACTGCTGCACGGGGGTACGCCGGTGGCCGAGCGGGAGCACATGGTGGACCGCTTCCAGTCCGCCGAGGTGCCGGTCTTCCTGCTCTCCCTCAAAGCCGCCGGCACCGGACTGAACCTCACCCGCGCCGCCCATGTCATCCACTACGACCGCTGGTGGAACCCGGCCGTGGAGGAACAGGCCACCGACCGCGCGTACCGCATCGGCCAGACCCAGCCGGTCCAGGTGCACCGGCTGATCGCGGAGGGCACGGTCGAGGACCGGATCGGTGAACTGCTGGAGTCCAAGCGGGCCCTGGCGGACGCGGTGCTCGGCACCGGGGAGACGGCACTGACCGAGCTCAGCGACCGTGACCTGGCCGACCTCGTCTCCCTCCGGAGGCCCGCATGAGCCCCCGCCCGGCCGCCCGCCCCGGCCCCGACGATCTGCGGCGCACCTTCGAAGCGGTCCCGGCTCGCACCCGCGACGACGAGGGGCCGTTCGCGGACAGCTGGTGGGGCCGTGCCTGGGTGGACGCCCTGGAGACCCTGTCGATGGACGAGGGACGGCTCGCCCGCGGCCGTACGTACGCGGACGGTGGTCATGTCGCCGCGATCACCGTCACTCCCGGCCGGGTCATCGCCTACGTCCACGGCAGCCGTCCCCGCCCGTACCGTGCGGAACTGCGCCTGCGCACCTTCTCCGACACCGACTGGGACACCTTCCTCGACGCCGTCGCCGCCCGGCCCGGACATCTCTCCGCGCTGCTCGGCAAGGAGATGCCGCACTCGCTGGTCGACACGGCGGGGGAGACGGGTATCCGGCTGCTGCCGACCGCGGGGGACCTCGACCCGGACTGTTCCTGCCCCGACCGCGGCTGGCCCTGCAAACACGTGGCGGCCCTCTGCTTCCAGACGGCACGGCTCCTGGACACCGACCCGTTCGTCCTCCTGCTGATGCGCGGCAGGGGTGAGCGCGAACTCCTCGACGAGCTGGGCCGGCGCAACGCGGAGCACTCCGCCCGTGAACGTCCCACCGCTCCCCGGACCCCCTCGGTCCCGGCCCGGGAGGCCGTGGCCGACCGTTTCCTGCCGCCCCTTCCGGCGCCCCTCCCGGTCCCGCCGCATCCCGGCCAGCCCCCCTCGTACCCCGGCCTGCCCGGCGCCCGCGACCCGCTCTCGCTGGACCACCTCGCCACGGACGCGGCGGCCCGTGCCCACGTGCTGCTCACCACGGGCGCCGACCCCCTCGCGGGGCTCACGACCTGGCAGGACGCCGTCCGGCTCGCCGCGGCCCGCCCCACCGCCGGACTCACCGCCACCACCCGGGCCCTCTACCGGGAACTGGCCTACGCGACCGGCCGCACCACCACCGACCTGGCACGCGCCGTGGCCGCCTGGCGGCAGGGCGGCGCCGAGGGCCTGGCGGTCCTGGAGACCCCCTGGGACCCACCGGCCGGTCCCTTCGACCGGGCCCGCCCCGCCCTCGCGGCAGCCGACTTCCCGCGCTTCCAGCCCTGGCGCAACCACCTCACCCACCCGCGCGGCACCCTCCAGCTCCGCTTCGGCCACGACGGCCGCTGGTACGGCTACGAATCCGACCCGGGCGAGGACGACTGGTGGCCCCGCGCCGTCCCGGACAACGACCCGGTGGGCGCGCTCACCGCACTGCTGGGCGGCTGACCGCGGCCGGGCGTGCCCGCGTGTCAGAAGTCGGCGCGGGTCGGTTCCTCCAGGCGGGCCACCGGATCCTGGGCGTACGCCTTCTCGTACGCGTCGCGGATCCGCCGATCTGCGCGTCGCGCAGGCGTGCCTCCGACGCGGGGTGGAGCAGGATCAGTGGAACCTCCGATCGCGCAGGGATACGCCGCGGCCGGCGAAGAAGCGCGCGAAGACCGGCAGCGGCAGGTCCGCCGCCCGCGTCCCGGCCGTCGTTCCCGACGGGTTGTGGATATGGACACCGCTTCCGTCGGCCGTACGGGAGGTCAGGAGCACCAGATGTCCGCCCCGCCCGGGGGCCGGCCGTTCCGGGTGCCGGATCCCGTAGTGCACCGAGGCCATCACGGTCCGGCCCTCGTCCAGGAGACCGGGGATCTCGTCCACCGCGAGATGACGGTGCACGGTCGCGTCGAGCCCGTGCACCTCGCGTGCGTACTCCGCGAACGGCGCGTAGACCAGGCCCCGGATGTCCCCGTCCGGATCCTCCGTGTACGCGCCGTACGCGAGTGCCCCGTCCCGCAGGGCGAACAGCGAAGGCGCCTCGCTGCCGAGTGCCATGCGCAGGCAGGTCACACCGCACAGGTGACCTGCCCAGCGCGCGTACTCGGCGGGCGACCCGGCACCCGACCGGGCCCAGCCCGGGTCCTCGGCGGGATCGAGACCGCCCTCGACGATCGGTCCCACCAGTTCCGCAGTGGCGAACTGGGTGTGGACCGGAACCCGGCAGGAGGGGCAGGTCACTGGCGGTACCCGTTCAGGAAGCGGCCGATGCGGCTGATCGCGGCGTCGAGGTCGTCGGCGTGCGGGAGGGTCAGGATGCGGAAGTGGTCGGGGCGCGGCCAGTTGAAGCCGGTGCCCTGCACCACCTGGATCTTCTCCCGCAGCAGCAGATCGAGGACGAACTTCTCGTCGTCGACGATGTTGTGCACCTTCGGGTCGATGCGGGGGAACGCGTAGAGCGCGCCCTTCGGCTTGACGCACGAGACCCCGGGGATCTCGTTCAGCTTCTCCCAGGCCCGGTTGCGCTGCTCGTACAGCCGGCCTCCCGGCACGACGAGTTCCCTGATCGTCTGCCGGCCGCCGAGCGCGGCCTGAATGGCGTACTGCGCGGGCGCGTTGGGGCACAGCCGCATGGACGCGAGCGTCGTCAGCCCCTCCAGGTAGTTGCGGGCGTGCTGCTGCGGGCCCGACACCACCATCCAGCCCGAGCGGAATCCCGCGACCCGGTACGTCTTCGACAGTCCGCTGAACGTGAGGCAGACCAGGTCCGGGGCGAGGACCGCCACACTGTGGTGCTCGGCGTCGTCGTAGAGGATCTGGTCGTAGATCTCGTCGGCGAACACCATGAGTCCGTGCCTGCGGGCCAGGTCGAGGATGCCTTCGAGGATCTCGCGCGGGTAGACGGCGCCGGTCGGGTTGTTGGGGTTGATGATCACGACGGCCCTGGTGCGGTCCGTGATCTTCGCCGCCATGTCGGCGAGGTCGGGGTTCCAGTCCGAGGCCTCGTCGCAGGTGTAGTGCACGGCCTTGCCGCCCGCGAGCGTGGTCACCGCCGTCCACAGCGGATAGTCGGGGCTCGGGATCAGGACCTCGTCCCCGTCCTCCAGAAGTGCCTGTACGGCCATGGAGATGAGCTCGGACACGCCGTTGCCGAGGAAGATGTCGTCGACGCCGACCTCGGTCAGCCCCATCGCCTGATAGCGCTGCGCCACAGCACGCCGAGCCGACAGGATGCCGCGCGAGTCGGTGTAGCCGTGTGCCCGCGGGAGCATCCGGATCATGTCCTGGACGATCTCCTCGGGAGCCTCGAAGCCGAAGAGCGCCGGGTTGCCCGTGTTCAGCCGGAGCACACTGTGGCCCGCCTCCTCCAGGGCGTTGGCGTGCTCGATGACCGGACCCCGGATCTCGTAACAGACCTCGTTGAGCTTGCTGGACTGCCGGAACTCCATGCGGTGCCTCCCCGACGCGATTGCGATACTTGGTTTTACCAAGTTCGGGCTTGGAAAGTCCAACAACATGTCTAGACTGCGTCGCATGCCACGTCAGCAACAGCCGGCAGCACGACCGGCCCGCCGCCGGAGTTACGACCAGTTCTGCGCCACCGCCCGTGCCCTCGACTCCGTCGGTGACCGGTGGACGCTGCTGATCGTCCGTGAACTCCTGGGCGGCCCGCGCCGGTACACGGATCTGCACGCCGATCTGCCGGGTGTCAGTACGGACGTCCTGGCCTCCCGGCTCAAGGACATGGAACAGAACGGCCTGGCCCTGCGCCGCAGGCTGCCACCGCCGACGCCCGCTTCGGTGTACGAACTGACCGAACGCGGTCACGGACTGCTGCCGGTCCTGACGGCCCTCTCGGCGTGGGGGTCCCACGCACTGGACGAGCGCCGCCCCACGGACGCGGTGCGCGCACACTGGTTCGCCCTGCCCCTGCTGCGCGCCCTGGAAGGTCTGACCCACGCGGGCGTCGTCGAAGTCGCCTTGGACGAGGGGGAGTTCCACGTACGCGTCGGCAGTGGCGAGCCGGCGGAGGTCTACGGATACGGCCCCGCGGGGCACCCCGATGTCCGCCTCACCCTCGACGCCGAACTGTGTCCGGAGTTGGGGCGAGGCGACGTGACCCTGGCCGAGGCGGTCAAGGACGGGCGGATCGGGGTGTCCGGCGACAGTCCGCTCGCCGCTGAGATCCGCGGTGAACACGCACGCGGGTGAGCTGATCGCCGTGGTCACGTCGGGCACGCCGAGCCGTACGCCGGCGACTGCGGGCGAGACCGGCCGGCCGCGCGCGGCCGGGGGATGATGGACGGGTGCGACTCGAACCGATCACCTGGGACCGGCTGGCCGAAGCCCTCGCCGTACACGCCGACGCGCTGAAGCCCTCCGACGGCGGGCCCTGGCTCAAGATCGCCGTCGACGGCGCCCCTGCCGCGCGCCCCGGCGAGCTCGCCGAACGGACCGCGGCGGCGCTGCGGGTCCGGGGCCGTTCGGTGCTCACCGTCCCCACCAGCGGCTTTCTGCGCCCGGCCAGCCTCCGGTACGAGTACGGCAAGGAGGACCCCGACTCGTACTTCGAGGGCTGGTTCGACACCGGAGCGCTGTGGCGCGAGGTGTTCGGGCCGCTGGAGGCGGGCGGCAGCGGGCGGGTGCTGCCCGACCTGTGGGACCCGGTGAAGGACCGGGCCACCCGGACTCCGTACCAACTCCTCCCCGAGGGCGGAGTCGTCGTCGTGCACGGCCCGTTCCTGCTCGGGCACTGGTTCCCGTTCGATCTGAGCGTCCATCTGCGGCTCTCGCCCGGCGCGCTGCGCCGCCGCACCGAGGAGAGCGAACGGTGGACCCTGCCCGCGTTCGCGAGATACGAGGACGAGGTGACGCCCGCCGATCGCGCGGACGCGGTCGTACGGGCCGATGACCCGCTTCATCCCGCCTGGTCGCGTCCGGCGACCCCCTAGCGCGCCGGTCTGTCCTCGATCGCCGCACGGGCTTGATTCTCAGGCCCCCGCCCCGGGCGGCCGCCGACCGTCGTGACCGCTTCGGCTCCCGCCCGGCAGGCCTCCGCGGCGGCTTCCGCGTCGTCCGCCCCCGCGAGCCGCGCGGCGAGGAAGCCGCCGGTGAACGCGTCGCCCGCGCCCGTCGAGTCGACCGGCTCCGCGACCGGCACCGCGGCGATGCGCGCGGTCACCGTTCCGGCGGCGGCCAGCAGTGCGCCCCGGCTGCCGAGCGTGACCGCGACCAGCGGGACATGGCGGCTCAGCTTGGCTGCCGCGTCGGCCGGTTCCGGCAGACCGGTCAGCAGGCGCGCCTCGTCCGCGTTCGGCAGCAGCAGGTCCACACCCTCGACCGTGGCCAGGAACCGGTCGACGCCGAGGCCGGTGAGGAACCCGGCGGAGGCCGGGTCCACGCTCACCGGGATGCCCCGCCGCCGCGCTTCCCGCAGGGCGAGCAGCGCGGTGGCCCGGCTCGTCGGCGCGAAGAGCAGGTAGCCGGAGAGGTGGAGGTGGCCGATGCCGTCGAGCAGAGACGGCGACCAGTCGGCGGGGGCCAGGCGCAGTACCGCGCCGCTGTCGGTGAGGAAGGTGCGTTCGGCGCTGCCGTCGACGAGCGCGACCACGGTGGCGGTCGGCACCTGCTCGTCCACGGCCAGCACGGCCCGTACCCCGGCGCGGACCAGGATCTCCTGGTGCCAGGCCGCGGAATCGGTGCCCGCCCGTGCCAGCAGGCGCACGTCACGGCACCCCGAACGCACCGCCCAGCACGCCACGTTGGCGCCCGCGCCGCCTGGCAGCGTGCTGATCCGCGCCGCCGTGTCCGTCCCCCGGGCCGGCGCCGGGCCGTGCCGCACCACCACGTCCGTCACCACGTCCCCGACGACGAGCAGGCCGCCCTCGCTCACCGTGCCGCCGCCGCGATACGGGCGGCCAGTGCCACATTTCCGCGTACGGCCGCCAGGTTGGCCTCCAGGGAGGCGCCATCGGTGTGCCGCATCAGATGGTCGAGCAGGAACGGCGTGACGGCCTGCCCCACGACGCCGCGCTCCCGGCACGCGGCGAGCGCGTCGGCCAGCACACGGTCGTGGACGACAGGGTCCAACTGCTCCTTCTCCGATACGGGGTTGGCGACGATCAGTGCCGCCTCGGGACCGCCCAGCGCCTCCCGGGCCCGCATCACGTCCGCCACCTCCTCGGGGGTGTGCACCGTCCAGTCGACGGGCTCGCCCGAACTGCTGAGATAGAAGCCGGGAAAGTGCGCGGTGCCGAAACCGAGCACGCCGACGCCGAGCGTTTCCAGGCGCTGGAGCGTGGCCGGAACGTCCAGGATCGACTTCACCCCGGCGCAGACCACGGTGATGCCGGTGCGTGCGAGCAGCCGTAGATCCGCCGATTCGTCCTGGGTCTCGGTCCACTCCCGGTGTACGCCGCCGAGCCCCCCGGTCGCGAACACGCGCAGACCGGCCCGGGCGGCCAGGAACGCCGTGGCGGATACCGTCGTCGCCCCGCTCGCACCCGTCGCCAGCGCGGGGGCGAGGTCCCGGTGCCCCAGCTTCCGCATCGCCGGGTCTTCGGCGACCCGTTCCAACTGCGTCTTGTCCAGGCCCACATGGGCCCGTCCGTCCAGCACGGCGATCGTGGCGGGGACTGCCCCTGCGGAGCGTACGAGCTCTTCCAGTTCCAGGGCGACCCGCAGATTGCGCGGGCGCGGCAGACCGTGCGCGATGATCGTCGACTCCAGGGCGACGACGGGGCGATGGGCAGCGACAGCGTCCCGGACCTCGGCGGAGAGCGCCGGTTCGTAACCTCGCGGGCCGTCCTCGGGTGTGTGCTCCGGTGTGTTGGGTGGCATCCCCCATCCCTGTCGCGCGGGAGGTGGCCGCAAACCACGGGATGGGCGTCGGCCTCCCCTGGGGTCGGCCTGTCGCGGGCCGCTCGCTAGGGTGACCGGCCATGACGACTCTTGATCACGCTCCCGCCTCCTTCGCCGTGCACATCCCGGACGCCGCACTCGAACCGGAACCCCTCGACCCGGCGCAGGTGCTCTCGGGTGACCCGGTGGTGAGCGGCAAGGTGCTGTGGGAGTCCGCCGACGGCAAGCAGGTGCGCGGCATCTGGCAGATCACCCCCGGCGTGGTCACCGACACCGAGGCCGACGAACTGTTCGTGGTGGTGAGCGGGCGGGCCACGGTCGTGGTCGAGGGCGGCTCGACACTGGAGATCGGGCCCGGGGACGCCTGCGTACTGCGGGAGGGCGACCGTACGACCTGGACGGTCCACGAGACGCTGCGCAAGGCGTACCACATCAGCCTCTGACAGCTCAGAAGCCTCTGAAGCGTCAGAGGTGTCAGGTCGTGTCCGAGGCCGCGGAGGGGACGGACACGTCGGCGGGCCCGTCGGAAGCCGGGCCGGGCACGGCGGTGGGCCTGCTGAGCACCCGCCGCAGTGCCAGCGCGGCCATCGGCAGCAGCAGACAGGCGCCGACCACGTTCAGCCAGCCGTAACTCCACTGGGAGACGATCACCCCGGCGACCGCGCCGCCGATGCCCGCCGCCGTGTTCATGGTCAGGTCTGACAGACCCTGCACGGCGGCGCGGGCGGGCTGCGGTACGGAGTCGGTGAGCAGCGCGGAACCGGCCACAAGACCGGCCGACCAGCCGAGTCCGAGCACGAACAGACCGGCCGCGGTCCGCCCGTGGCTGGGGCCCGCCGTGCCGGCCAGCAGCGCGGCGCACGACAGCAGGCCGGCCGCGAGGCCGATGACGGAGAGCCGGCCGAACCTGTCGGCCAGCCAGCCCATCACGGGCGAGAACGCGTACATGCCCGCGATGTGACCGCTGATGACCAGCCCGATCAGCTGGATGCCCGCCCCGTGATGGCCCAGATGGACCGGGGTCATCACCATGATCGAGACCATGGCGGTGTGGGACACGGCCACGGTCACCAGCGCCAGCCGGGCCATCGGCGAGGCGCGCACCGCGGCGACGCCCGCGCGCAGCGAGCGGTTCGCCGCGGTCTGGGTGCCCGCGGGAGCCAGCGCCCGCGCCGTGAGCAACGGGTCGGGGCGCAGCAGCACCGCGACGACGAGACCGGTGAGCAGGAAGATGCCCGCCGCCCACACGAACGGGCCCGCCGTCTCGGGGATGGCGGTGTCCCGGAAGGCGCGGCCCGCGGGAGCCGCGATATTGGGGCCGAGGACCGAACCGATCGTGGTGGCCCAGATGACGGTGGAGATCGCCCGGCCACGCCGGTCCGGCTCCGCCAGGTCGGCGGCGGCGAATCTGGCCTGAAGATTGGCCGACGAGCCGGCCCCGAAACCGGCCATGCCGAGGAGCAGCAGCGGAAAACTGTCCACGACGGTGGCGAGGACCACCAGGCCCGCGCCGACCGCACCGATCAGGTAGGCGAGCACGAGGCCGGGGCGGCGGCCCCGGGACGTCATCAGCGCGGCCAGCGGCAGCGAGAGCAGCGCCGTGCCGGCCACCGAGGCGGTGGGGGCGAGACCGGACAGGGCCTCGGAACCGCTCACCTCCGTCGCGAGGACCGGGGCCAGGGCGATACCGATGGGCACGCCGAGGCCGCCGAGTATCTGGCTGGCGATGAGGACGGCGGACGTCCGGCGCTGCAGGGCAGGCAGGTCGGCAACCATGACCGGAGGTGCGGAGAGGGCCTTCTTCACTGGCGCAGTGTGCCAGCTCGTACGCGGGTACGAAAACGGATTCCGCGACTCTCGTCCGATGCGCGTCGGCCCAGGGGCGGCGCCCCAGCAGCGGCGGTCCGGCGGCGGCCCCAGCGCAACGGCTCGGCGGCGAGGTCTAGAACAGTGGCTGCGGCAGGACGCCTTCGAGCGCGAGCAGCTGCCGCTTGGTCTCCAGCCCGCCGCCGAAGCCCCCGAGCCCGCCGTCGCTCTCCACGACCCGGTGGCAGGGCACCACCACCGGCAGCGGATTGGACCCCATGGCGGCCCCCACGGCCTGAGCTGCCCCCGGCTGCCCCACCCGTCTCGCCAGATCGCCGTAACCGACGACGGTCCCGTACGGCACACCGGACGCGAGCTCCCGGAGCACCTCGCGGTTGAAGCCGGACGTCAGCGACCAGTCCAGCTCCAGCGTGAACTCCTTGCGCTCACCCGCGAAGTACGCCGCGAGCTGGCGTATGGGCTCGGCCAGTCTGCCGGAACCGGGCGGCGCCTCCACCGGTGCCGAGCCGAGCCGCGCGGCCACCTGCCCGAGCGCCTTCTCCCGCACCGCCGGACGGGCGTGGAACATCACGCTCACCAGCCCCGTGCCGGTCGCGACAAGAAGCAGTGGCCCGATGTCGCTCCCGACGGCGGACCACTGCACATCCTGCTCGGTGCTCTTCATGCCGTCCACGGTACGACCGGGCACTGACAACGCCCGGCCCTTCCGCGTCAGCGGGTGGCGTCCCGCACCACGTCGGGGTTGTTGGAGATGATGCCGTCGACGCCGAACCCGGCGGCCTTGGCGGCGGTCGCCGCGTCGTTGACCGTCCAGGTGTTCACCTGGAGCGGCTTCCCGTGCGCACCCTTCAGCTCCTGCACGGCGGCCACGTAGTCGGCGCTGAGCGTGCTGTGGGAGGGGTTGATCTGGTCGGTGAACGCCGCGTAGGAGGGCAGGTCGGCCACGGCCGGCGTACCGAGGAACCCGGTGACGACGTCGGGGCGCTGCGCGTGGACCCGCTTCACGCTCTCCGCGCCGAAGCTCTGGATGATCAGCCTGTGCTTGACGTGGTGGCGGTTGAGCCAGCCCTCGTTGCGCAGGACCTGAAGGGTGTCCTTCTCGATGCCCGGGTAGGTCTCCGGGCTCTTGATCTCCAGGAGCAGCTTCTGGTGGTTGCGCTCGACCCGGTGCACGTACTGCTCCAGCGTCGGGACCCGGGCTCCCGCGTACCGCTCCCCGAACCAGCTGCCCGCGTCGAGGCGTGCTATCTCGGCGGCCGTGAAGTCCTTGACCGCCCAGGGCGCGCGGCCGGGGAAGACCTCCTCGGCATCAGTGGTCCGCTTGAGGTTCGTGTCGTGCATGACGACCAGGACGCCGTCCCGGGTGCGCTGCACATCGTTCTCGACCCAGTCGATGCCCAGGTCGTCCGCCGCGTCGACAGCGGCCAGGGTGTTCTCCGGTGCGTACGCCGAAGCGCCTCGGTGCGCGAAGACGACCGGGGTGTCGTGCGTACCCGCGGCCTGCGTCTGGGAAGCGGGCAGCAGCAGAGCACTGCCGCCGAGCAGAGCGGCGACAGTCGTCGAGACGGTTACGGTGCGTACGGACACGGGTTCTCCTCGCGGTCAGAGGTGCGGGCACATCGAGCGTGGCAGCCGATCACCAACGGAGAACAGGGCGGCGATGGCCACCACGTGAACGGAACCTTCGGTACCGGATCACGGACGGGATTCTCTGCCGATACCATGCGATTCCTATGTTTGCCTGCCGGGCCTCGCCCCATGGGCAAGGCCCGGACCCGGGCTTCCGCGAAGGGCTTACCAGCATGCAGGGCACAGTCGACGGATTCAGCTACGGCCTCGTGACCCCGGTCGTCGCTTTCCTCATGGCGTGCCTCGGCGCGGCCCTGGGGCTGCGCTGCACGACCCGGTCCCTGCGAACCGAGGGTTCCGCCAAGGCCCGCTGGCTGGCGCTCGGTGCCACCTCCATAGGCTCCGGCATCTGGACGATGCACTTCGTCGCGATGATGGGTTTCAGCGTCCAGGAGGCACCGGTCGGCTATGACAGGCCCCTCACGTTCGCCAGCCTGGCCCTGGCGATCGTGATGGTCGGTATCGGCATCTTCATTGTGGGTTACCACGGAGCGACCCGCATGGCGCTGATCACCGGCGGCGTCATCATGGGCCTCGGCGTCGCGTCCATGCACTACCTGGGGATGGCGGGAATGCGGCTCCAGGGACGGTTCGAGTACGACACGGTCACGGTGGCCCTCTCCGTGGTCATCGCCGTCGTGGCGGCGACGACAGCGCTCTGGGCGGCCGTGTCCGTCCACGGCTTCCTGCCCAGCCTCGGCGCGAGCGTGGTGATGGGCGTCGCGGTCAGCGGCATGCACTACACGGGAATGGCCGCGCTCAGCGTCCATCTCCACCCCGCGGCCGCGGGCGGCGTGACCTCCGGCGGCGACGACCCCGCCGCGCTGATCATCCCGATGCTGGTCGGCCCGTTCTGCTTCCTGCTGCTCGCCGGGGTGATCGTGATGGTCGACCCCCTGGTGGTTCTGGGCACCCCGGAGCGGGACGAGCTCCGGCATGCCCGCGCCGTCCACGGCACGGGCGGTCGGCCGACCGGAATCCCCGCCCAGCGCGGACACACGCCCAACCGGGCAGCCGCGGGACGGGGCTCCCGTCCGCCACGGAACCGGTGATCCGACCCGGTTGTCAGTGCCGGGTCGTACGGTGGTTGCATGCGGCCCGTTTCGAAGATCGAACGTTCGGTGGCGCCTTTCGAGGTCGTCAGTCCCTACCAGCCCAGTGGCGACCAGCCCGCGGCCATCGCGGAGCTGGAGCGGCGCATCCGCGCGGACGAGAAGGACGTCGTCCTGCTCGGCGCGACCGGCACCGGCAAGTCGGCGACCACCGCCTGGATGATCGAGAAGCTGCAGCGCCCCACCCTGGTGATGGCGCCGAACAAGACGCTCGCGGCCCAGCTCGCCAACGAGTTCCGCGAGCTCCTCCCCAACAACGCCGTCGAGTACTTCGTCTCGTACTACGACTACTACCAGCCCGAGGCGTACGTACCGCAGTCGGACACCTACATCGAGAAGGACTCCTCGATCAACGAGGAGGTCGAGCGGCTGCGCCACTCCGCGACGAACTCGCTGCTCACCCGGCGCGACGTCATCGTGGTGGCATCCGTCTCCTGCATCTACGGCCTCGGTACGCCCCAGGAGTACGTGGACCGGATGGTCCAGCTCAAGGTCGGCGACGAGATCGACCGCGATCAGCTCCTGCGCCGCTTCGTCGAGATCCAGTACACCCGCAACGACCTGGCGTTCGCCCGGGGCACCTTCCGGGTGCGGGGCGACACCATCGAGATCTTCCCGGTCTACGAGGAACTCGCCGTCCGCATCGAGATGTTCGGTGACGAGATCGAGGCCCTGTCCACCCTCCACCCGCTGACCGGCGAGGTCATCAGCGAGGACCAGTCCCTCCACGTCTTCCCCGCCAGCCACTACGTCGCGGGCCCCGAGCGCATGGAGAAGGCGGTCAGGGGCATCGAGCAGGAGCTGGAACAGCGCCTCGCCGAGCTGGAGAAGCAGGGCAAGATGCTGGAGGCCCAGCGGCTCCGCATGCGCACCACGTACGACATCGAGATGCTCCGCCAGATCGGCACCTGCTCCGGCGTCGAGAACTACTCGATGCACTTCGACGACCGCGCGCCCGGCACCGCCCCCAACACCCTCCTCGACTACTTCCCCGATGACTTCCTGCTGGTCCTCGACGAATCGCATGTCACCGTGCCCCAGATCGGTGCGATGTACGAGGGCGACGCCTCCCGCAAGCGGACCCTGGTCGACCACGGCTTCCGGCTGCCCTCCGCCCTCGACAACCGCCCGCTGAAGTGGGAGGAGTTCCTCGGCCGCATCGACCAGACCGTCTACCTCTCCGCCACCCCCGGGAAGTACGAGCTCTCGCGCGGCGACGGCTTCGTGGAGCAGATCATCCGGCCGACGGGCCTCGTCGACCCGGAGATCGTCGTCAAGCCCACCGAGGGCCAGATCGACGACCTGGTGCACGAGATCCGCAAGCGCACCGAGCGGGACGAGCGGGTCCTGGTCACCACCCTCACCAAGAAGATGTCCGAGGACCTCACCGACTACTTCCTGGAGCTGGGCATCCAGGTCCGCTATCTGCACAGCGACGTGGACACCCTGCGCCGCATCGAGCTGCTGCGCGAGCTGCGCTCCGGTGAGTACGACGTCCTGGTCGGCATCAACCTCCTGCGCGAGGGTCTCGACCTGCCCGAGGTGTCACTCGTGGCCATCCTCGACGCCGACAAGCAGGGCTTCCTGCGCTCGGGCACCTCGCTGATCCAGACCATCGGCCGCGCGGCGCGCAACGTGTCGGGCCAGGTCCACATGTACGCGGACAAGATCACTCCGGCCATGGCGCAGGCCATCGACGAGACCAACCGCCGCCGTGAGAAGCAGATCGCCTACAACACCGAGCGCGGTATCGACCCCCAGCCCCTGCGCAAGAAGATCAACGACATCGTCGCGACCATCGCCCGCGAGGAGATCGACACCGAACAGCTCCTCGGCACCGGCTACCGCCAGGCGAAGGGCGCCAAGGCACCCGTCCCCGCTCTCGGCGGCAAGGCGGCCAAGGGCGCCGCGGCGGGCGGGGCCAAGCCGGCCGTCACCGACCGGCCCGCGACGGAACTCGCCGGGATCATCGAGGAGATGACCGACCGCATGCGGGCCGCCGCCGCGGACCTCCAGTTCGAGGTGGCCGCCCGGCTGCGCGACGAGGTGGGCGAACTGAAGAAGGAACTGCGGCAGATGAGGGAGGCGGGGCTCGCCTGACGGCAGGGGCATCCGCTGTGTTGCAGGACCGACACAAAAGCCGCCCGGCCCTCCTGCGCTGTCAGTGCGACTGCGTAGGGTGCGGGGCAACCGCACCCGCAGGTGGTCGCGGGGACACTCTGAGAGGGGACAGCGCGTGGTGGACGTATCCAAGGGCAATGCGCCCGGGGGCCCTGGCGTCAATCTGACCAAGGGGCAGGCCATCAGCCTGGAGAAGAGGGGCGGGGGAGCCCTCACCGCGGTGCGGATGGGGCTCGGCTGGCAGGCGGCTCCGCGCCGCGGCCTGTTCGGCTCACGGACCCGGGAGATCGACCTGGATGCCTCGGCGGTGCTGTTCGCCGACAAGCAGCCCGTCGACGTCGTGTTCTTCCGCCACCTGGTCAGCGACGACGGTTCGGTCAAGCACACCGGTGACAACCTCGTCGGCGGCGCCGGCTCGGGCGGGGACGACGAGGCCATCCTCGTCGACCTCCAGCGGGTCCCGGTCCACATCGACCAGATCGTCTTCACGGTGAACTCGTTCACCGGCCAGACGTTCCAGGAGGTGCAGAACGCCTTCTGCCGCATCGTCGACGAGACCAACGGCCAGGAGCTCGCGCGCTACACGCTCGACGGCGGGGGCCAGTACACCGCCCAGATCATGGCGAAGGTGCACCGCGCGGGCAACGGGTGGCAGATGACCGCCCTCGGGAACCCGGCCAACGGCCGCACCTTCCAGGACCTGATGCCCTCGATCCTGCCGCACCTGTAGGCACCGCAGGACCTGGCACACATCGGTACGAGCAGCTCCCGGAGGCATCCGCCGCCGGGAGCTGCACCGCATACCGACCGGCATCGCACAGCACCGCACAGCAGCACCGCGCACACGGAAACGACGCATCGTCGAGGGGACAGGGCAATGACGGCCGAGCTGGTCCGGGGGCAGAACCACACCTTGCCCCAGACCCGTCTGGAGATCCGGGTGTCGGCGGGCTCCCCCGTCGTGGCCGGTGCCACTCTCGGAGACGAACAGGGCACGGTGCACGGCATCGAGTGGATCGCCCATCCCGGATCGCCTCAGCTGCCCGGCCTCGAAGTGTCCAGGCAGGCCGCCGCCGACCACCGGCTCGCCGTGGACCTCGACGCACTGCCCGCCTCCGTGCACCGCGTCACCGTGCTGCTGGCCCTCCCCGTCGGAGCGGGCGGCCCGGTGCGGTTCGGCGCGGTCGCCGCCCCCTTCGTCGCCGTCACCGGTCTCGACGGCACCGAGATCGCCACCTTCACCCTCACCGGGCTGGACGCCGAATCCGCCGTCAGCGCCCTTGAGCTCTACCGCCGCCAGGGTGTCTGGAAGGTCAGAGCCGTCGGCCAGGGGTACGCGGCCGGGCTGGCCGAGATGCTCGCCGACCAGGGGGTGGCCCAGGCGGCGGAGCTGGCCGGTTCGATACAGGAGGCGGTAGCCCGTGGCCTGGCACGCTCGGTGGCCCCGGCGCCGCCCCGCACGCCCGACGGGGACCGGGTCCGCCACGGAGCGGGCCCCGCACCGTCCTCGGGCGGCCGCCGGCCCCCGGCCGCCCCCTCCGCCGCCCCCGTGACCCCGGAACCACTGCCCGACCCGGCCACCGCGCAGGCCCCGGGCCCCGCCGCCGCGCCCCCGGCGGGCGGCCCCATCAACTACGCCCACCCGCGCCGGGCCACCGCACCGCCGCCGCCGCCTCCCACCGCGCCGCCCGCGCCGCCGGGTTCGCCCGCGCCACCGGTCGCGGGGGACGCCACCGGCTGGTCCATGGACGAGCGCCTCTACAACCAGATCTGGGGCATGTTCGAGGATCTGGCCCGCGCCACCGCGGCGTACCGCAGCGCGGTCGACTTCGCGGATTCCCGCATGGACCAGGAGCTCGACCGCGCCCTTTCCGACCCGCGCAGCCGGATCGGCGGAGCGGGCGACCGGGCCCGCGAGGCGGCCCGCGCCAAGCGCGACGAACTGACCTCCCGGGCCCGCGAAGCCCTCGACCGGGATCTCGCCCAGCTCGCCGCCGAGGCCGCCGTCGTCGAACCGGCACTCCCCGCCGCCTACGCGGGCTGGGCCAACCCCGTCTGGCACGCCTACCAGGTCCCGATGGAGATGCCGATGGCCCTGCGCATCGGCGACCTCCACCTGCCCGAGGCCACCGACCTGCGCATCCCGCTGCTCGTGCGGCTGCCTCTGGAGCGCGGCATCTGGGTCGACAGCGGCCGTACGGCCTCGGAGGCGGCGACGCTGATGGAACCGGACCAGTTGCGACGCCTCGCCATGGAGACAGCGGTCATGCACGCGGCGCGCATGCTCGCCGTCCATCCCGCCGGTGAGTTCTCCGTGCACGTCATCGACCCCGCGGGGTCGGCCGCCCCGGCGCTCGCGCCCCTGGTCCGGTCCGGTGTGCTGGCCGGGCCGCCCGCTGCCGGGCCCGGGGGAGTGACCTCGGTCCTCGCCCACCTCACGCGGCGCGTCGACCTCGTACAGATGGCCGTCCGGGCCGGCGCGGCCGACTCGCTCCCGCCGGACCTGGACACCGGGGAGCAGCTGCTCATCGTCAACGACTTCCCGCACGGTTTCGACGACCGGGCCGTCACCCAGCTGCGCTACCTCGCGGACGAGGGCCCCTCGGTGGGTGTCCATCTGCTGATGGTGGCCGACCGGGAGGACGCCTCCGCCTACGGTCCGGTGCTCGACCCGCTGTGGCGTTCGCTTCTGCGGATCACGCCCGTCGCCGACGACCATCTCGCCGATCCCTGGGTCGGTCACGCGTGGACGTACGAACCGCTCGCGCTGCCCGCAGGCAGCCGTGTGCTGGAGCAGGTGCTCGCCAGGGTCGCGGAGGCGCGTCGCACCGGAGGCCGCTGAACCGTGGGGGCGTAGCGGTGTCCATTCACCGCCCCTGACCTGGCTCTTTAGAGACGCCTTTACCCTTTTCTTTACCTTCTCTTGGGGTTTCCTGTACTGTTCTTTGGACGGAGGGGAGTATTCCCATACGCGACGTTCCCGTCAGTACGGACTGTGACCGGTCCCGGGGCGTCGGCCGACCGCGCATCCCGCGCGTCCAGGTGGAAGAGACCTCCGGCAGCGACGACGCTGATCAGTAGCCGTAGCGAACTGCCGGAGGCGCAGTGGACGTTTCATGGACCCTTTGGGCACTGACCATCTTTGGTCTGAGTGCTTTGATCGCCGTCGACTTCTTCATCGGGCGCAAGCCCCATGACGTGTCGACCAAGGAAGCCGGAATCTGGACGGTCGTCTGGATCGTGCTGGCCGCCCTCTTCGGGCTCGGCCTGCTCGTGTTCGGCGAGAGCCAGGCGTCGGGCGAGTTCTTCGCCGGATTCATCACCGAGAAGTCGCTGAGTGTCGACAACCTCTTCGTCTTCGTCCTGATCATGGCGAAGTTCTCGGTGCCCTCGCATCTTCAGCAGCGAGTGCTCCTCATCGGTGTGCTGATCGCCCTGGTCCTGCGAGCGATCTTCATCGCCGCCGGCGCCGCGGTCATCGCCAACTTCTCGTGGATCTTCTACATCTTCGGCGCGTTCCTCATCTACACCGCCTGGAAGCTCATCCAGGAAGCGCGGGCCGACGAGGACGAAGAGGAGTTCGAGGAGAACCGGCTGCTCAAGTCCGTCGAGCGGCGCTTCGGTGTGGCCGACAGGTACCACGGCACCAAGCTCTTCATCCAGAAGAACGGCAAGCGCGTCCTGACCCCGCTGATGGTGGTCATGCTCGCCATCGGCACCACCGATGTGCTGTTCGCGCTGGACTCCATCCCCGCGATCTTCGGCCTGACCCAGGACCCGTACATCGTCTTCACCGCCAACGCCTTCGCCCTGATGGGTCTGCGCCAGCTGTACTTCCTCATCGGCGGTCTGCTGAAGAAGCTGGTCCACCTCAGCTACGGCCTGTCGGTGATCCTCGGCTTCATCGGCGTCAAGCTGGTGCTGCACGCGCTCCACGAGTCCGGGGTGCACGTCCCCGAGATCTCCATCCCGTTCTCGCTGGCCTTCATCTGCGGCGTCCTGGTGATCACCACGATCACCAGCCTGATCGCCAACAAGAAGCAGGTGGCGGCGCAGGAGGCCGAGGACGCGTCCAAGACGGCCGGGTCGGCCGACCAGGAGACCAAGAGCATCGACGCCTGAACCGGGTGACCCCCGTGGCGTAGAAGAAGATCAACCGGCACCGGCCGGGGTGAGCGGATCGTTCCGCCCACCCCGGCCGGTGTGGTGTCTCAGGCCCCGGGAACGCTCACCAGCCGCGCTCGCGCCACTCCGGCAGCTGGGGCCGCTCGTCGCCCAGCGCGGTGTCGTGCCCATGTCCCGGATACACCCAGGTCTCGTCCGGCAGCGGCTCGAAGAACTTCGTCTCCACGTCGTGGAGCAGGCTCGCGAAAGCCTCCGGGTCCTTGCGCGTGTTGCCGACACCGCCGGGGAAGAGACAGTCCCCGGTGAACAGGTGCGGGGCCCCGTGCGGGTCGTCGTAGACCAGGGCGATGGAGCCCGGGGTGTGCCCGGCGAGGTGGCGGGCGGTCAGGGAGACACGGCCCACCCGGATGGTGTCGTTGTCCTCGACGAGCACATCGGTCGGGACCGGGATGCCCTCGGCGTCGTACCGCCCCGCGTAGGTACGCGCTCCGGTGGCCGCCACGACCTCGGCCAGCGCCTGCCAGTGGTCGCCGTGCCGGTGCGTGGTGACGACGGACACGATGCCGTCGTCACCGATCAGCCGCAGCAGGGTCCCGGCGTCGGCGGCGGCGTCGATCAGGAGCTGCTCGCCGGTGGCCCGGCAGCGCAGCAGATACGCGTTGTTGTTCATCGGGCCGACGGCGACCTTGGAGATCATCAGGTCGGTCAACTCGTGCACATCCGCAGGTCCGCCGACCTTGACTGCTCCGCTGTACGTCATGCGACTCAGCCTATAGCGGGGGCAGTGCGGGAAGCGGTCCTCCTTCCGTGGTCAGTGCGGAGCCGTCACGGCGCCCGCAGAGCCAGCCCAGGACCTCGGGAGCCGTCCCCCGGACCGTGACGGGTCCGCCCGCGGCGCCGCCGCCCGTGGTCCACGTCTGTCCGTCGGCGACCACCGTCGTGGAGACCACCTCGGGGTGGCCGGTGAACCGCTTCGCCAGGAAGTCGTTCTCCCGCGTCACGAACTCCTCCGGCAGATCCTCCAGCTCGTAGCCGATCCCCAGGTCGACGTGGTGCAGTTCGACCTCGATCAGGCGACGGAAGGGGACGCGGGAGGCCGTGTCCGTCACGCCGTTGCGCAGGGTGACCGTACGTGCCCAGTCGGCGGTACCGGCCGCCACCTGCAGGAAGCCGGCCGCGCTCTCGCGCAGGTCGGCCAGCTGCTCGTCGAGCGGCCGGGGGGCGTCACGCTCGATGTCCTGGTCCCGGGTTTCGCTGCTCGCGTACATCGGTCGCCCCTGGAGAACATTTCGGAGCGCGTCGGCGTTACGTGAGAGGTGGGCCAGTACATGGCCCCGGCTCCACCCCGGGAGCCGTGACGGCTCGGCGAGCGAAACATTGTCCATTTTGCCCGTTGCGCTGAGCAGTCGATCGGTTGCCTCGCGTACAGCGCCCAGGTCGCGCACATGATCAATCATGCGGCCGAGCCTAGCTCCGCCACTCAATCGGGTGAAGGAGTCGGAGCACGGCCGTAAATCGAATGTGCGTGCTATACGCTCGGAGTCGAAAGCCTTCTCCATCGCTGTGGCGCCCCCCATATCCTGGGACAGGGGCTCAGTTCCCCCGCTTCTCTCAAGAAAGGTGCGGACCGGCGTGGCCGACCGTCTCATCGTCCGTGGCGCGCGCGAGCACAACCTCAAGAACGTCTCGCTCGACCTCCCCCGCGATTCCCTCATCGTCTTCACCGGGCTCTCCGGGTCGGGCAAGTCGTCCCTCGCGTTCGACACGATCTTCGCCGAGGGCCAGCGACGCTACGTGGAGTCGCTCTCCTCGTACGCCCGGCAGTTCCTCGGCCAGATGGACAAGCCGGACGTCGACTTCATCGAGGGCCTCTCACCCGCCGTCTCCATCGACCAGAAGTCGACCTCGCGCAACCCGCGCTCGACGGTCGGCACCATCACCGAGGTCTACGACTACCTCCGGCTGCTCTTCGCCCGGATCGGCAAACCGCACTGCCCGGAGTGCCGGCGCCCCATCTCGCGCCAGTCGCCGCAGGCCATCGTCGACAAGGTGCTGGGCCTGCCCGAGGGCAGCCGCTTCCAGGTCCTGTCGCCGCTGGTCCGTGAGCGCAAGGGTGAGTTCGTCGACCTCTTCTCCGATCTCCAGACCAAGGGCTACAGCCGGGCCAGGGTCGACGGGCAGACCATCCAGCTCTCCGAGCCGCCCACGCTCAAGAAGCAGGAGAAGCACACCATCGAGGTGGTCATCGACCGCCTCACGGTCAAGGACAGCGCCAAGCGCCGGCTGACCGACTCCGTCGAGACCGCCCTCGGTCTCTCCGGCGGCATGGTCGTGCTCGACTTCGTCGACCTCCCCGAGGACGACCCCGAGCGTGAGCGGATGTATTCCGAGCACCTCTACTGCCCGTACGACGACCTCTCCTTCGAGGAGCTGGAGCCCCGCTCCTTCTCCTTCAACTCGCCGTTCGGCGCCTGCCCCGACTGCACGGGCATCGGCACGCGCATGGAGGTGGACCCGGAGCTGATCGTCCCGGACGAGGACAAGTCCCTCGACGAGGGCGCGATCCACCCCTGGTCGCACGGACACACCAAGGAGTACTTCGGACGGCAGATCGGCGCCCTCGCCGAAGCCCTCGGGTTCCGCACGGACATTCCCTGGGCCGGACTGCCCCAGCGCGCCAAGAAGGCCCTGCTCTTCGGCCACAAGATCCAGACCGAGGTGCGCTACCGCAACCGGTACGGACGCGAGCGCGCGTACACCACCCCCTCCTTCGAGGGCGCGGTGCAGTTCGTGAAGCGGCGTCACTCCGAGGCCGAGAGCGACTCCAGCCGGGAGCGCTTCGAGGGCTACATGCGCGAGGTGCCCTGCCCGACCTGTGAGGGCACCCGGCTCAAGCCGCTCGTCCTCGCGGTCACGGTGATGGAGAAGTCCATCGCCGAGGTCGCCGCGATGTCGATCAGCGAGTGCGCCGACTTCCTCGGCCGCCTCAAGCTGAACGCCCGCGACAAGAAGATCGCCGAGCGGGTGCTCAAGGAGGTCAACGAGCGGCTGAAGTTCCTCGTGGACGTTGGCCTGGACTACCTCTCGCTCAACCGCGCCGCGGGCACCCTGTCCGGTGGCGAGGCCCAGCGCATCCGGCTGGCCACCCAGATCGGCTCCGGCCTGGTGGGCGTCCTGTACGTGCTGGACGAGCCGTCCATCGGACTGCACCAGAGGGACAACCACCGGCTGATCGAGACGCTCGTCAGGCTCCGCGACATGGGCAACACGCTCATCGTCGTCGAGCACGACGAGGACACCATCAAGGTCGCCGACTGGGTCGTCGACATCGGCCCCGGAGCGGGTGAGCACGGTGGCAAGGTCGTCCACTCCGGCTCGCTCAAGGACCTGCTGGCCAACAAGGAGTCGATCACCGGCCAGTATCTGGCCGGCAAGCGCGCCATCCCGATGCCCGAGATCCGGCGCCCGGTCGACCCGACGCGGCAGCTCACGGTGCACGGAGCCCGGGAGAACAACCTCCAGGACATCGACGTCTCCTTCCCCCTCGGCGTGCTCACCGCCGTCACCGGTGTCTCCGGATCGGGAAAGTCGACCCTGGTCAACGACATCCTCTACACGCACCTGGCCCGCGAGCTGAACGGCGCCAAGTCGGTGCCCGGCCGGCACACCCGTGTCGAGGGTGACGACCTCGTCGACAAGGTGGTGCACGTCGACCAGTCGCCGATCGGCCGTACGCCGCGGTCCAACCCGGCCACGTACACCGGAGTGTTCGACCACGTCCGTCGGCTCTTCGCCGAGACGATGGAGGCGAAGGTGCGCGGCTATCTGCCGGGCCGCTTCTCCTTCAACGTCAAGGGCGGCCGCTGCGAGAACTGCTCCGGTGACGGCACCATCAAGATCGAGATGAACTTCCTGCCGGACGTGTACGTCCCGTGCGAGGTGTGCCACGGGGCGCGCTACAACCGGGAGACCCTGGAAGTCCACTACAAGGGCAAGTCCATCGCCGAGGTGCTGGACATGCCGATCGAGGAGGGGCTCGCGTTCTTCGAGGCCGTCCCGACGATCGCCCGCCACCTGCGTACGCTCAACGAGGTGGGCCTGGGATACGTCAGGCTCGGGCAGTCCGCGCCGACGCTCTCCGGCGGTGAGGCGCAGCGCGTGAAGCTGGCGAGCGAGCTCCAGAAGCGCTCCACGGGCCGCACGGTCTACGTCCTGGACGAGCCGACCACCGGTCTGCACTTCGAGGACATCAGCAAGCTGATCACGGTGCTCTCGGGGCTGGTCGACAAGGGCAACTCGGTGATCGTGATCGAGCACAACCTCGATGTCGTCAAGACCGCTGACTGGGTCATCGACATGGGTCCCGAAGGGGGCAACGGAGGCGGTCTCGTCGTCGCCGAAGGCACCCCGGAGCAGGTCGCGTCGGTGCCCGCGAGCCACACCGGGAAGTTCCTCCAGAGCATCCTGGGAGCGGACCGGATCAGCGAGGCCGCCGTGCCGACGGCCCGCAAGTCCACCCGGAAGACGGCTGCCAAGCAGACCGTGGCCGCCAAGGCGGCCCCGGCCCGTAAGACGGCCACGGCCAAGACCGCGGCGCAGCCCGCAGCGAAGAAGACCGCCGCGAAGAAGACGGCGGCCAAGAAGGCCGCGGTGAAGAAGCCCGCCGCGAAGAGGACGGCCCGCGCCCCGAAGGCGTGAGCACCGGCTGACCGGGACAGCGACCCGCTGTCCCGGACGCCCGCCACCTCGCCGTCACGCCCCGGCCACCCGCACACACGCCGACTGCTCCCGACCCCGACCCCGAGCCCGGCCCCGCCCTCGGCCGCTCCGCCCTCGGCGCTTGCCGGACCGGCCCGGTCGCAGGGCCGCCGATCTCCGCCGGTATCGTCGTTTCTGTCGCTGCCGCCTCCGGTTCCCGGCCCCTCGGGCGCCCTGGGCGGCTCTGCCCCCTCACCCCGTGGAGACCGCATGTCCGGCCTGCCCGCCGCCCGCCGTACCGTGCTGAAGGGCGCCGCTCTCGCCGGTGCCGCCGGGCTGGGAGTGGCCGCCTGCTCGACCGAATCGAAGCTGGGCCACGCGAAGACGCCCACGCCCACCGCACCCGTCCCGCTCGGCGCCGTGGACGAGGTCCCGGTCGGCGGGGCCAAGCTCTACCGCGAACAGCGGCTCGTCGTGAGCTGCCCCGCCAAGGGCCAGTACAAGGCGTTCAGCGCCCAGTGCACCCACGGGGGCTGCGTCCTGGACGAGGTCGAGGGCACCGAGGGCCACTGCCCCTGCCACGGCAGCCGCTTCGACATCACGACCGGCAAGGTGCTGCACGGCCCGGCCACCGTGCCGCTGCCCTCCGTCCCGGTCACGGTCGAGGCCGGACAGCTCGTCGCGGGACCCGACGCCTGACGGGACCGCCGCGATCCACGCGGAGCCGTTCGCCGACGAGGCCGCGCTGTCACTGCCCACAAGTAGGGTGTGAGACATGGCAGACCCCTCCAGCTACCGCCCCAAGCCGGGACAGATCCCCGACTCCCCGGGGGTCTACAAATTCCGCGACGAGCACCGCAGGGTGATCTACGTCGGGAAGGCCAAGAACCTGCGCCAGCGCGTGGCCAACTACTTCCAGGACCTGGCCAATCTCCATCCGCGCACCCGCACGATGGTCACGACGGCCGCCTCCGTCGAATGGACCGTCGTCTCCACGGAGGTCGAGGCGCTCCAGCTGGAGTACTCCTGGATCAAGGAGTTCGACCCCCGCTTCAACGTCAAGTACCGCGACGACAAGAGCTATCCGTACCTCGCGGTCACCCTCAACGAGGACTTCCCCCGTGTCCAGGTGATGCGAGGGGCCAAGAAGAAGGGCGTGCGCTACTTCGGGCCGTACGGGCACGCGTGGGCGATCCGCGAGACCGTCGACCTGATGCTCCGCGTCTTCCCCGTGCGTACGTGCTCCGCGGGCGTCTTCAAGAACGCCGCGAGGACCGGCCGCCCCTGCCTCCTCGGCTACATCGGCAAGTGCTCCGCACCCTGCGTCGGCCGGGTCACCCCCGAGGAGCACCGCGATCTCGCGGAGGACTTCTGCGACTTCATGGCGGGCCGGACCGGTACGTACATCCGCCGCCTGGAGAAGGACATGATGCTGGCGGCGGAGGAGATGGAGTACGAGCGGGCGGCCCGGCTCCGCGACGACGTGGAGGCTCTCAGGCGGGCCATGGAGAAGAGCGCCGTGGTCCTCGCGGACGCCACCGACGCCGACCTGATCGCCGTCGCCGAGGACGAGCTCGAAGCGGCCGTCCAGATCTTCCACGTCCGCGGCGGCCGGGTCCGGGGCCAGCGCGGCTGGGTCACCGACAAGGTCGAGGCGGTCGACACCGCGGGCCTGGTCGAGCACGCGCTCCAGCAGCTGTACGGGGAGGAGACGGGGGACTCCGTACCCAAGGAGGTCCTGGTCCCCGCACTCCCCGAGGACGCCGAGGCCATCTCCCAGTGGCTCGCCACGCGCAGGGGAGCGCAGGTCAGCCTGCGCATCCCGCAGCGGGGCGACAAGAAGGACCTGATGGCCACGGTCCAGCGCAACGCGCTCCAGGCGCTCGGGCTGCACAAGACGAAGCGCGCATCCGACCTGACGACCCGATCCCGTGCCCTGGAGGAGATCTCCGAGGCGCTCGGCCTCGACACGGCGCCGCTGCGCATCGAGTGCTACGACATCTCGCACCTCCAGGGCGACGACGTGGTGGCGTCCATGGTGGTCTTCGAGGACGGGCTCGCACGCAAGAGCGAATACCGTCGCTTCCAGATCAAGGGCTTCGAAGGCCAGGACGACGTGCGGTCGATGCACGAGGTGATCGGCCGCCGTTTCAAGCGGTATCTCCAGGACAAGGAACGGACGGGCGAGTGGGAGGAGACCCCCGCCCCGACAGGCCCCGTACCGATCGGCCCCACCCCGACAGGCCCCGTACCGACCGGCCCCGCCCCGGCAGGACCGGCTCCGACCGGCCCCGTGCTGGCCCCCACCGGAGCCGTATCCGCGGGGGACGACGCCGGGAGCGAGCCGCGGGAGGACGACGGCCGGCCCAAGCGCTTCGCGTATCCGCCGCAGCTCGTCGTCGTCGACGGCGGGCAGCCGCAGGTCGCCGCCGCCAAACGGGCCCTGGACGAGCTGGGCATCGACGACATCGCCGTCTGCGGCCTCGCCAAGCGCCTCGAAGAGGTCTGGCTGCCCGATGACGACGATCCCGTCGTGATGCCCCGCTCCAGCGAAGGGCTGTATCTCCTTCAGCGGATTCGTGACGAGGCCCACCGCTTCGCCATCACCTACCAGCGCGCCAAGCGTGCCAAGCGCATCCGCAGCAGCCCCCTGGACGCCGTCGCGGGCCTCGGTGAGACCCGGAAGCAGGCTCTGATCAAGCATTTCGGCTCCGTGAAGAAGCTGCGGCAGGCGACAATCGACGAGATCTGCGAGGTCCCGGGGATAGGACGCAGGACGGCGGAATCCGTGGCCGCCGCCCTCGCCTCGACCGCTCCGGCCGCGCCTGCCGTGAACACGGCCACAGGAGAGATCATTGAAGAGGACGACGGGGGCACGTCATGACTGAGCACCAGAACGAACGCGCGCACGAGACCGAACCAGAGCACCACAGCACCGACCGAGCAGACGGAGCAGCACACGTGAGTACGGGCACCACGAACGAGACGGGTGAGGCCACCGCGCCGGTCATCCCCGAACTGGTGATCATCTCCGGAATGTCCGGCGCCGGGCGCAGCACCGCCGCCAAGTGTCTGGAGGACCTCGGCTGGTTCGTCGTCGACAACCTCCCGCCCGCGCTGATCCCCACGATGGTGGAGCTCGGCGCCCGGTCCCAGGGCAACGTCGCCCGTATCGCCGTCGTCGTCGACGTCCGGGGCCGGCGCTTCTTCGACAACCTCCGGGAGTCCCTCGCGGACCTGGAGGCCAAGCACGTCACCCGGCGGATCGTCTTCCTGGAGTCCTCGGACGACGCCCTCGTGCGCCGCTTCGAGTCGGTCCGCCGCCCGCACCCCCTCCAGGGCGACGGCCGGATCGTCGACGGCATCGAGGCCGAGCGCGATCTGCTGCGCGAGCTGCGCGGCGACGCCGACCTGGTGATCGACACCTCCAGCCTCAACGTGCACGAACTGCGCGCCAAGATGGACGCCCAGTTCGCCGGCGACGAGGAGCCGGAGCTGCGGGCCACGGTGATGTCGTTCGGCTACAAGTACGGCCTGCCGGTCGACGCCGACCTGGTCGTGGACTGCCGCTTCCTGCCGAACCCGCACTGGGTGCCGGAGCTGCGGCCGTTCACCGGGCTCAACGAGGAGGTGTCCGCGTACGTCTTCGACCAGCCGGGCGCCAAGGAGTTCCTCAACCAGTACACGGAACTGCTCCAGCTCATCGCCGCCGGGTACCGCCGCGAGGGCAAGCGCTACGTGACCGTCGCCGTCGGGTGCACGGGTGGCAAGCACCGCTCCGTGGCCATGTCCGAGAAGCTGGCCGCCCGGCTGGCCACGGAAGGCATCGAGACCGTCCTCGTACACAGGGACATGGGGCGGGAGTGACCAATCGCAATCTGCGGCTGCGGCGGTTGAGCAGAGCGACATCGGCGCTGTCCGGCCGCAAGCGCGGGGCCCAGCCCAAGGTCGTCGCCCTGGGCGGCGGCATGGGCCTCTCGGCCTCGCTCACGGCCCTGCGCCGGATAACCGGCGATCTCACGGCCGTGGTCACCGTCGCCGACGACGGGGGCTCCAGCGGCCGGCTCCGCGAGGAGCTGGGCGTGCTGCCCCCGGGCGATCTCCGCAAGGCGCTGGCCGCGCTCTGCGGGGACGACGAGTGGGGCAGGACGTGGGCCCAGGTCATCCAGCACCGTTTCGAGTCCAAGGGCGATCTGCACGAGCACGCCGTCGGCAACCTGCTGATCGTCGCCCTGTGGGAGCAGCTCGGCGACCATGTGCAGGCGCTCGACCTCGTCGGCAAGCTCCTCGGCGCCCACGGCCGGGTGCTGCCGATGTCGGCCGTCCCCCTGGAGCTCCAGGCGCTCGTACGGGGACACGACCCGGAGCACCCCGACGACATCGTCACCGTGCGCGGGCAGGCGACGGTGGCGCTCACCCCGGGCGAGGTGCAGTCCGTGCACGTCGTCCCGGCCGATCCGCCCGCCGTCCCGGAAGCGGTCGCCGCCGTCCTGGACGCGGACTGGGTGGTGCTCGGCCCCGGGTCCTGGTTCTCCTCGGTGATTCCGCACCTGCTCGTGCCGGAACTGCTCGACGCGCTGGTCGCCACGAAGGCCCGGAAGGTCCTTTCGCTGAACCTCGCACCGCAGCCCGGTGAAACAGAAGGCTTCTCACCGCAGCGTCATTTGGAGGTTTTGGGACGACACGCCCCTAAACTCGCCTTGGACGTGGTGTTGGCCGACGAGGCAGCCGTGCCCGACCGCGAGTCCCTCGCCGACGCCGCAGAACGGCTCGGCGCCGCGGTCGAGCTGGCGCCGGTGGCTTCACCCGACGGCGTTCCGATCCATGATCCGGAGCTGTTGGCCGCCGCGTACGACCGTATTTTTCGGATGCATGGAAGGATCGGCCCATGGCGATGACGCCAGCGGTGAAGGACGAAATCTCTCGGCTTCCCGTAACCCGGACCTGCTGCAGGAAGGCAGAAGTCTCGGCGATTCTTCGGTTCGCGGGTGGGCTGCACCTGGTGAGCGGCCGGATTGTGATCGAGGCGGAGCTGGACACCGCGATGGCGGCGCGCCGGCTGAAGCGGGACATTCTCGAGATCTTCGGGCACAGCTCGGAGCTGATCGTGATGGCGCCCGGCGGGCTGCGGCGCGGCTCCCGCTACGTCGTACGGGTGGTGGCGGGCGGCGACCAGCTCGCGCGCCAGACCGGGCTTGTGGACGGCCGGGGCCGTCCCATCCGCGGGCTGCCCCCGCAGGTGGTCTCGGGGGCCACCTGCGATGCCGAGGCGGCCTGGCGCGGGGCCTTCCTGGCGCACGGCTCGCTGACCGAGCCGGGCCGCTCCTCCTCGCTGGAGGTGACCTGCCCGGGTCCGGAGGCGGCGCTCGCCCTGGTCGGCGCGGCCCGCAGGCTCTCCATCGCGGCGAAGGCCCGTGAGGTGCGCGGCGTGGACCGCGTCGTCGTCCGCGACGGTGACGCCATCGGCGCGCTCCTGACCCGTCTCGGCGCACACGAGTCGGTGCTGGCCTGGGAGGAGCGCCGGATGCGGCGCGAGGTCCGTGCCACGGCGAACCGGCTCGCCAATTTCGACGACGCCAACCTGCGCCGCTCGGCACGGGCGGCCGTGGCCGCGGGTGCCCGTGTGGGACGCGCGCTGGAGATCCTCGGCGAAGAGGTCCCCGAGCACCTCGCGGCGGCCGGACGCCTGCGCATGGAGCACAAGCAGGCATCCCTGGAGGAGCTGGGCGCGCTGGCCGAGCCGCCGCTGACCAAGGACGCCGTCGCCGGCCGTATCCGCCGCCTGCTGGCGATGGCCGACAAGCGGGCCCAGGACCTGGGCATCCCCGGGACGGAATCCACCCTGAGCGAGGAGCTGGCCGACGGTCTCGTCGGCTGACCCGCACCTCACGCCCGCATCAGGTGTCCCGAGCCGGGCATCTGGCCGGACACGCCGCTGCCGGCGCCCCGCAAGGGTGCGCCGGCAGCGGCGTGTCCGGGCGCGGACGCTTTTCGGACTTCTCCTTCTCCCGCGGGGCCCCGGCCGCCGTACTGCTCCGATCGGGGCCCGAATACCTCACCGAAGCAGCCGGGCGCAAGCATTTCCTGGGGGAAAGAGGCTGAGAACACAGGGCCGTTGACGCTCCGTAGCGGGCATCCAGGCCCCTCGCAAGCGGGTCGTCGCCCGTGGGGAGGCCCCGGGCCAAGGCGCGGAGACCTACTCGGGAGTACGGACTTCCGGGCCTCGGCCGGCCCCGCTCGATGTCACTCCTGGGCCCTCGGAGGGGTAGGGTCGGAGGCGGTCGGGGACATCCCTATACAACTCGCCGGCGTCGAAAACCGGCGTACCTAACGAGGAGATCGGTTCGTGACGATCCGCGTAGGCATCAACGGCTTTGGCCGCATCGGACGTAACTACTTCCGCGCGCTGCTGGAGCAGGGTGCGGACATCGAGATCGTGGCTGTCAACGACCTGGGTGACACTGCGACCACGGCCCACCTGCTGAAGTACGACACCATTCTGGGTCGTCTCAAGGCAGACGTCAGCCACACCGCCGACACCATCACCGTCGACGGTCACACCATCAAGGTGCTCTCCGAGCGCAACCCGGCCGACCTGCCCTGGGGTGAGCTGGGCGTCGACATCGTGATCGAGTCGACCGGCATCTTCACCAAGAAGGCCGACGCCGAGAAGCACATCGCCGGTGGCGCCAAAAAGGTCCTCATCTCGGCTCCGGCCAAGGACGAGGACATCACGATCGTGATGGGCGTGAACCAGGACAAGTACGACGCCGCCAAGCACAACGTCATCTCCAACGCCTCGTGCACCACCAACTGTGTGGCGCCGATGGCCAAGGTCCTCGACGAGAACTTCGGCATCGTCAAGGGCCTGATGACGACGGTCCACGCGTACACCAACGACCAGCGGATCCTGGACTTCCCGCACTCGGACCTGCGTCGCGCCCGCGCCGCCGCCGAGAACATCATCCCGACCACGACCGGTGCCGCCAAGGCCACCGCTCTGGTCCTGCCGCAGCTCAAGGGCAAGCTCGACGGAATCGCGATGCGCGTCCCGGTTCCGACCGGTTCCGCCACCGACCTGGTCGTCGAGCTGACCCGCGAGGTCACCAAGGACGAGGTCAACGCCGCGTTCAAGAAGGCGTCCGACGACGGCGACCTGGCGGGGTACCTCGCGTACACCGAGGACCCGATCGTATCCTCGGACATCGTCGGTGACCCGGCGTCCTGCACCTTCGACTCGTCCATGACGATGGTTCAGGAAGGCAAGACGGTGAAGATCCTCGGCTGGTACGACAACGAGTGGGGTTACTCCAACCGTCTTGTCGACCTGACCGAGTTCGTCGGCGGCCAGCTCTGATCTTCGGAGTGGCAGGCAACTCGATGTGAGCATGGGGCTCGGATGGCGCAACGCGGCGCCGTTCGAGCCCCGTTGCATGCTCTCTCGCCCTTCCAAGGAGTACCGGAAACAGATGAAGACGATCGACGAACTTCTCACCGAAGGGGTCGCGGGCAAGCGGGTATTCGTCCGCGCCGACCTCAACGTGCCGCTCGACGGCACCACGATCACGGACGACGGCCGCATCCGCGCCGTCGCGCCCACGGTCGCCAGACTTTCCGCAGCCGGCGCGCGGGTCATCGTCGCCTCGCACCTCGGCCGCCCCAAGGGCGCACCCGACCCGGCGTTCTCGCTCGCACCCGCGGCCGCGCGCCTCGGTGAGCTGCTGGGCACCGATGTCGCCTTCGCGACCGACACGGTCGGCGACTCCGCCCGCGCCACGGTCGCCGCTCTCACCGACGGCCAGGTCGCCGTCATCGAGAACCTCCGCTTCAACGCCGGTGAGACCGCGAAGGACGACGCCGAGCGCGGCGCCTTCGCCGACCAGCTCGCGGAGCTCGCCGACGTGTACGTGGGCGACGGCTTCGGTGCCGTCCACCGCAAGCACGCCTCGGTCTTCGACCTCCCGGCCCGGCTGCCGCACGCGGCCGGCGACCTGATCGCCACCGAGGTCGGCGTCCTGAAGAAGCTGACCGAGGACGTCCAGCGGCCCTACGCCGTGGTCCTCGGCGGCGCCAAGGTCTCCGACAAGCTCGGTGTGATCGACCACCTGCTGGAGAAGGCCGACCGCATCCTGATCGGCGGCGGCATGGCGTACACCTTCCTCAAGGCCCAGGGCCACGAGGTCGGCATCTCGCTGCTCCAGGAGGACCAGGTCCCGGCGGTCAAGGGCTACCTCAAGCGGGCCGAGGAGCTCGGGGTGGAGTTCGTGCTCCCCGTCGACGTCCTCGTGGCGCGCGAGTTCCCCGACCTCAAGACGAAGGCCCCGGCCAACCCCACCACGGTCGCGGCCGACGCCATCCCGGCCGACCAGGAGGGTCTGGACATCGGTCCCGAGACCCGTGAGCTGTACGCGGCGAAGCTCGCCGACGCGGCCACGGTCTTCTGGAACGGCCCCATGGGCGTCTTCGAGCACCCCGACTACGCCGAGGGCACCAAGGCCGTCGCCCAGGCCCTCGTCGACTCCTCGGCCTTCAGCGTCGTCGGCGGCGGGGACAGTGCCGCCGCCGTGCGCATCCTGGGCTTCGACGAGAATGCATTCGGCCATATCTCGACCGGTGGCGGCGCCAGCCTCGAATACCTCGAGGGCAAGACGCTTCCCGGCCTCGCCGCACTGGAGGACTGACACTCAATGACTACCCGCACCCCGCTGATGGCGGGCAACTGGAAGATGAACCTCAACCACCTTGAGGCCATCGCCCACACCCAGAAGCTCGCTTTCGCCCTGGCCGACAAGGACTACGACGCCGTAGAGGTCGCCGTCCTGCCGCCCTTCACCGACCTGCGCTCCGTGCAGACGCTGGTGGACGGCGACAAACTGAAGATCAAGTACGGCGCGCAGGACATCTCGGCGCACGAATCCGGTGCGTACACCGGCGAGATCTCCGGCTCCATGCTCGCCAAGCTGAAGTGCGCGTACGTGGCCGTCGGCCACAGCGAGCGCCGTCAGTACCACGGCGAGAACGACGAGATCTGCAACGCCAAGGTGAAGGCCGCGTTCAAGCACGGCCTGACCCCGATCCTCTGCGTCGGCGAGGGCCTGGACATCCGCAAGGCCGGTGACCAGGTCTCCTACACCCTCGCGCAGCTCGACGGCGCCCTCAAGGACATCCCCGCCGAGCAGGCCGAGTCCATCGTGATCGCCTACGAGCCGGTCTGGGCCATCGGGACCGGCGAGGTCGCCACCCCGGAGGACGCCCAGGAGGTGTGCGGAGCGATCCGTCACCGGCTGGCCGAGCTGTACTCGCAGGAGCTGGCCGACGCCGTCCGCATCCAGTACGGCGGCTCCGTGAAGTCCGGCAACGTCGCCGCGATCATGGCGCAGCCCGACGTGGACGGCGCACTGGTCGGCGGCGCGGCGCTGGACGCCGAGGAGTTCGTCAAGATCGTCCGCTTCCGCGACCAGTGAGTATGCGGTAGCGCCGATCCGTCGTACCCTAGCGGGGGCCGAGGGGGGTACCCCTCCGGCCCCCGTTGTCCGTATGTGCAGTCCAAGGGAATTCCGGAAAGTAGGGACCAGCCGTGATTATGGGGTTCTCGATCGCCCTGATCGTCTTCAGCCTGCTGCTGATGCTGCTGGTGCTGATGCACAAGGGAAAGGGCGGCGGCCTCTCCGACATGTTCGGTGGCGGTATGCAGTCGTCCGTCGGTGGCTCCTCGGTCGCCGAACGCAACCTCGACCGCATCACCGTGGTGGTCGGTCTGGCGTGGTTCGCATGCATTGTCGTACTTGGTCTGCTGATGAAGCTGGACAACTGACCCGGCGTCCGCGATTCCCGGTGAGGGTGTAACTCCCTTCACTGGACGCGCGTTGGGCCTTACGTAGACTGGGGCATCTTCGAGCACCATCACGCAGGGAGTTACGACCGTGGCAAGTGGCAACGCGATCCGGGGAAGCCGGGTCGGAGCGGGGCCGATGGGTGAGGCCGAGCGGGGCGAGTCCGCGCCGCGCCTCCGCATCTCCTTCTGGTGCTCGAACGGGCACGAGACGCAGCCGAGCTTCGCCCATGACGCGCAGGTACCGGAGACTTGGGACTGCCCGCGCTGCGGCTTCCCGGCCGGCCAGGACCGGGACAGCCCGCCCGACCCGCCGCGCACCGAGCCGTACAAGACGCATCTGGCGTATGTACGCGAGCGGCGCAGCGACGCGGACGGCGAGGCCATTCTTGCCGAAGCACTCGCGAAACTCCGCGGCGAAATCTAGAAGTCGTTCACCGGCCGGACACCCCCAGGGTGCCCGGCCGGACTGCTTTTCCCGTGCCGTATCCCGCCCTCGCGCCGCACACCTCCCGGATCAATTAGGTTGGAGGGGCAGCGGGGCATGCGCAGGTACGAGAAGAAGTGGGCTGATACCCGGGATGAACGCACAAAGCCGAACGAAGCTCAATCAGACGCCCGAGTGGACGGCTCTCGGCAAGCACCGTGAGGAACTCGGCGGGACCCAGCTGCGACAGCTGTTCGCCGACGCGCCGGACCGCGGAACCGAATACACCGTCCGGGTCGGCGACCTCCTGATCGACTACTCCAAGAACCTGGTCACCGACGAGACGCTCCGCCTGCTGCGTGAGCTCGCCGCCGCCACCGGGGTCGCGGAACTGCGGGACGCGATGTTCCGCGGCGAGAAGATCAACACGACCGAGGACCGCGCCGTCCTGCACACCGCGCTCCGCGCTCCGCGCGACGCCGTGATCGAGGTCGACGGCGAGAACGTGGTGCCCGCCGTGCACGCCGTCCTGGACAAGATGGCGGCCTTCTCCGACCGCGTCAGGTCGGGGGAGTGGACCGGCCACACCGGCAAGCGCATCAAGAACATCGTGAACATCGGCATCGGCGGCTCCGACCTCGGTCCCGCCATGGCGTACGAGGCGCTGCGTTCCTTCACGGACCGCTCGCTCACCTTCCGCTTCGTGTCGAACGTCGACGGCGCCGACCTGCACGAGGCCCTGCAGGGCCTGGACCCGGCCGAGACGCTGTTCGTCATCGCCTCGAAGACGTTCACCACGATCGAGACCATCACCAACGCCACCTCCGCACGCGACTGGCTGCTCACCGGCCTGAGGGCCGGTCAGGAAGCCGTCGCCAAGCACTTCGTGGCGCTGTCGACCAACGCCGAGAAGGTCGCCGACTTCGGCATCGACACGGCCAACATGTTCGAGTTCTGGGACTGGGTCGGCGGCCGCTACTCGTACGACTCGGCGATCGGCCTCTCCCTGATGATCGCCATCGGTCCGGAGCGCTTCCGCGAGATGCTCGACGGCTTCCACCTCGTCGACGAGCACTTCCGCACCGCCCCGCCCGAGGAGAACGCCCCGCTGCTGCTGGGCCTGTTGGGCGTCTGGTACGGCGGGTTCTTCGACGCGCAGTCGCACGCCGTGCTGCCCTACAGCCACTATCTCTCCAAGTTCACCGCGTACTTGCAGCAGCTGGACATGGAGTCCAACGGCAAGTCCGTGGACCGGGACGGCGATCCGGTGGAGTGGCAGACCGGCCCGGTCGTCTGGGGCACGCCCGGGACCAACGGCCAGCACGCCTACTACCAGTTGATCCACCAGGGCACCAAGGTCATCCCCGCCGACTTCATCGGTTTCGCCGAGCCGGTCGAGGATCTGCTGCCCGGACTGGTCGCCCAGCACGATCTGCTGATGGCCAACTTCTTCGCCCAGACCCAGGCGCTGGCCTTCGGCAAGACGCCGGACGAGGTCCGCGCGGAGGGCGTGCCCGAGGAACTGGTGCCGCACAAGACGTTCCGCGGCAACCACCCGACCACCACGATCCTCGCCGACAGGCTGACCCCGTCGGTGCTCGGCCAGCTCATCGCGCTCTACGAGCACAAGGTCTTCGTCCAGGGCGCCGTCTGGAACATCGACTCCTTCGACCAGTGGGGCGTCGAGCTCGGCAAGGTCCTCGCCAAGAAGATCGAGCCGGTCCTGACCGAAGGCACCGGCGGGGAGCAGCTCGACAGCTCCACCGCCGCGCTCGTCGCCGCCTACCGCACCCTGCGGGGACGCTGAGCGGCGTGGTGACGGGGGAGGGGACGGTACGGCTGCGGCCACCGCGCAACACGCTGGACCGCAGGGCCGTCGGCTGGTGGCGGGCCCAGTGGCTGCTGCTGACCGCGGTGCCCGTGCTCGTACTGGGCGTGCTCGGCGCGTTCATCGGGCCCGCCCGGTTCTGGCTGCTGACGCCCGCCGCGGTCCTGGCGGCGGTCGGAGCGGGCTGCGCCGTCCTCTTCCCCCTCTGGTGGTTCCGGACGCACCGCTGGGAGGTCACCGACGAGGCGGTCTACGTCCGCACGGGAGTCCTCCGGCAGGAGTGGCGGATCGCGCCGATGTCCCGGATCCAGACCGTGGACACCGTGCGCGGCCCCCTCGAACAGCTCTGGAGGCTCGCCACGGTCACCGTCACCACCGCGTCCGCCAGGGGCGCCGTGCGGATCGAGGGCCTCGACCACGAGGTGGCGGCGGAGCTGGCCGAGCGGCTGACCCGGATCACCCAGGACACCCCCGGGGACGCCACATGAGCACCCCCGCCGACGACTGGCGGCGTCTGGACCGGCGTACGGTCCTGGTCACCGCACTCGTCACGGCGGGGGTGCTGCTGGGCGCGGCCGTCCCGGTCGCCGTCGCACTCTCCGGGCGCTTCGGGACCGGCACGGCCCTCGTCTGGGTGCCGGCCGCGGTGGTGGCCGTCACCGGCTGCTCGGCGGGGATCGACCACGTACGCTGGCGCCGCACCCGCTACCGGGTGGGCGCCGAGCGCGTCGCCCTGCACACCGGCCTCCTGCTGGTGAAGGAACGCTCACTGGCCCGGGAACGCATCCGCAGCGTCGACCTCACGGCACGCCCGCTGCCGCGCCTCCTCGGACTCGTGACCGTCAGGATCGGCACCGGCGAGCACGCGGGCGGCGACTCGACGCTGGAGCTCGACCCGGTGACCCGCGCCGAGGGCGAGCGGCTGCGCAGGCTGCTCCTGGAACGCGCCGCGACCGGCCCGGCGGGCAGCCACCGCGAAGGGGAGCTGGTCGCTCTGGACCTCCGGTGGATCAGATACGCACCGGTGTCCTTCGTCGCCCCCATGCTGGGCGGCGCGGCGGCCGGTGCCGTGATGCAGGTCAGCGAATGGACCGGGACGCAGGCCCGGGTGATCGCCTGGATCGGCGACCTGTTCCGCGACACCCCGCTGCTCTGGACGGTCCTCGTCCTCGTCGCCGCAGCCGCGATCGCGGGCGTCGTCGGCGCGCTCGGGCTCTGGGTCGAGATGTGGTGGAGCTACCGGCTGGAGCGTGAACCGGGCGGCACCCTGCGGGTCCGCCGCGGACTCCTCACCTCCCGGTCGGTCTCCATCGAGGAACGGCGGCTGCGCGGGGTCGACCTCGTCGAGCCGCTCGGGGTCCGGCTGATGGGCGCCGCCCGGCTGGACGCGATCACGACCGGCCTGGCCAAGGACGACGAGGAACAGCACGGCGCCCACAACACCCTGCTGCCGGCCGTGCCCCGCGAGCTCGCCGGCACGGTCGCCGCCGACGTCCTGCGGGAGCGGGTGACCCCGACGGGCGCGGCACTGACCGGCCACCCGCGTGCCGCCCGCCGCCGGAGGCTGGGCTGGGCCCTGTGGTCCGTGCTGGTGCCCGTAGCGGTCCTGGCCGTCCTCGGCGCCCTGCTGACGCCCGTCCTGCTCTGGACCGCCCTGGCCTGCGCGGCGGTGTTCCTGCCGCTCGCCGTCCTGTTGGCCCTCGACGCGTACCGCGCCCTGGGGCACGCCCTCGGCGGCGGCTACCTGGTGACCCGCTCCGGCACGCTCCGGCGCTCCACGGCCGCCCTGGAACAGGCCGGGGTGATCGGCTGGACGGTGCGGCAGTCCTACTTCCAGCGGAGGGCCGGGCTCCTGAGCGTGACCGCCACGACGGCCGCGGGAGCGGGCGCGTACACGGCGCACGACACCGACGCGTCCGAGGGCCTCGCCTTCGCCTCCGCTGCCGTCCCCGGTCTGCTGGAGCCCTTTCTGGAGCGGACCTAGACCTGACCACGCGTGGTGTCGATGACGCAGAAGCGGTTGCCCTCCGGGTCGGCGAGCACCACGAAGTCCGGGTCCGGCGGGTAGAGCTCCCAGGCCACACGGACCGCCCCGAGCGAGAGCAGCCGGTCCACCTCGGCGTCCTGCTCATCGGTGTACAGGTCGAGATGGACCCGGGGCACCTCCTGCACGGGTGACCGGCTCCGCCCCAGGGACAGACCCACGCCGTCGCCGTCGGCCGGAACCAGCACCACCCAGTCGTCCGTCGGCGCTTCCCGCTCCACATGGCCGAGCGCCGACTTCCAGAACTCCGCCGCACGCCGTACGTCCGACGCGCCCATCACCACTGTTCCGATACGCACCATGGGGCGAGACTTTCACAACGGAGGCCCGGCCCGCTCCTGAGAGCGAACCGGGCCTCCGTACAGCCTTGCTGACGTCCCCTCAGGGAGAGGCCGGCGGGTAGAGCGCGCGCGGCAGCTGCGAGGCCGCCGCCGCGTCCAGCAGCCACAGGGTGCGGCTGCGCCCGTACGCCCCCGCCGCCGGAGCCTGGATCTCCCCGGCGCCCGACAGGGCGATGGCCGCGGCCTCCGCCTTGTCCTCGCCCGCCGCGAGCAGCCACACCTCGCGCGCCGCCCGGATGGCGGGCAGCGTGAGCGAGACACGGGTGGGCGGCGGCTTGGGCGCACCGTGCACACCGACGACGGTGCGCTCGGTCTCCCGTACCGCGGGCAGTTCCGGGAAGAGCGAGGCGACGTGCGTGTCCGGTCCGACGCCCAGCATCAGCACGTCGAACGTCGGTACGGGGCCGTGGTTCTCCGGCCCCGAGGCCGCGGCCAGTTCGGCCGCGTAACCGGCCGCCGCGGCGTCCGCGTCGTCGCCGTACGGGCCGTCCGAGGCGGGCATCGCGTGCACCCGGGCCGGGTCGAGCGCCACCGAGTCCAGCAGCGCCTCCCGGGCCTGCGTGACATTGCGCTCCGGATCGCCCTCGGGCAGGAAGCGCTCGTCGCCCCACCACAGGTCGAGCCGCGACCAGTCGATCGCGTCCCGGGCGGGCGTGGCGGCGAGTGCGGCCAGCAGGCCGTTGCCGTTGCGCCCGCCGGTCAGCACCACCGAGGCGTATCCGCGAGCGGCCTGGGCGTCCACGACCTTCGTGATCAGCCGGGCCGCCGCGGCCTGCGCCATCAGCTCCTTGTCGCGGTGCACGACCAGTTGGGGAGCGCTCACTTCGAGGCCGCCTTCTTGGCAGCGGCCTTCTTGGCGGCCGTTGCCGTGGCGGCCGGGGTGGCGGCCGGGGACTTCTCCCCGGACTCGGCCGGCTTCGTCTCGGGGCCGCCCAGCTTGTCCAGGCCGAACTTCACCGCCGAGGCGTAGGTGTTGTCCGGGTCGAGGCGCCGCAGCTCCTCCGCGAGGAGCTCCGCGGTCTCGCGGCGCTTGAGCGCCACCCCGCGGTCCGGCTGGCCCTGCATGGAGAGCGTGGCCAGCGAACCGTCGGGCCGGTGCAGCGTGATGGTGCCGTTCCTGGTCTCCATACGGACGGCCGTGAGACCGGGACCTTCGGACTGCGTGCGCTCCACCGGGACACCGAGCCGGTCCGCGAGCCACATGGCGAGCAGCTCGCAGCTCGCGTTGTCCGGCTCGCCCTCGACAGAGGCGGCCACGACCTCCGCGGCCTGCTGGTCGAGCGCGGCGGCCAGCATGGAACGCCACGGCGTGATGCGGGTCCACGCCAGGTCGGTGTCGCCGGGGCTGTACGTCGCTCCGCGCACGGCCAGCTCGTCGAGCGGCCGGGCCGCCGAGTAGGTGTCCGTGATGCGGCGCTGGGCCAGCGCGCCCAGCGGGTCCTTCGCCGGGTCCGCGGGCGCGTCCTGCGGCCACCACACCACGACGGGTGCGTCCGGCAGCAGCAGCGGCAGGACCACCGACTGGGCGTGGTTGGCCAGTTCGCCGTGCAGCCGCAGGACGACGGTCTCGCCGGTGCCCGAGTCGGAACCGACCCGCACCTCGGCGTCGAGCCGTGCGTCACGACGGCTGCGCGGTGAACGGCTGACCCGCTTGATCACCGCGATGATCCGCGAAGGGTGCTCGCGGGAGGAGTCGCTCGCCGCCTTGAGGGCGTCGTACGCGTTCTCCTCGTCGGTGACGATGACGAGGGTCAGCACCATGCCGATGGCCGGGGTGCCGATGGCACGACGGGCCGACACCAGCGCCTGATTGATCTTGCTGGACGTGGTTTCCGTGAGATCGATCTTCATGGCCGGCGCCAGCTCCGTCCGTCGCGTGCGAGCATCTCGTCAGCCTCGGCCGGACCCCAGGTGCCGGCCGCGTACTGAGCGGGCTTGCCGTGCTTGTCCCAGTACTCCTCGATCGGGTCGAGGATGTTCCAGGAGAGTTCGACCTCCTGGTGGCGCGGGAAGAGGTTGGCGTCGCCGAGCAGCACATCGAGGATGAGCCGCTCGTACGCCTCCGGGCTGGACTCCGTGAAGGACTCGCCGTACGCGAAGTCCATCGTGACGTCCCGGACCTCCATCGAGGTGCCGGGCACCTTCGAACCGAACCGCACGGTCACGCCCTCGTCCGGCTGGACCCGGATGACCAGGGCGTTGCCGCCGAGCTCCTCGGTCGCGCCGGACTCGAAGGGCAGATACGGGGCGCGCTTGAAGACGACCGCGATCTCCGTGACCCGGCGGCCGAGCCGCTTTCCGGTACGGAGGTAGAACGGGACGCCCGCCCAGCGGCGGTTGTTGATCGTCAGCTTGATCGCGGCGAAGGTGTCGGTCGTCGACTTGGGGTCGATGCCGTCCTCCTCCAGATAGCCGAGGACCTCTTCGCCGCCCTGCCAGGCGTGGCAGTACTGGCCCCGCACGGTGTGCTTGCCCAGGTCGTCCGGCAGCTCCACCGCCGTGAGCACCTTGAGCTTCTCGGCGACCAGGGCCTTGGGGTGGAAGGAGCCGGGCTCCTCCATCGCCGTCAGCGCGAGCAGCTGGAGCAGGTGGTTCTGGATGACGTCACGGGCCGCGCCGATGCCGTCGTAGTAACCGGCCCGGCCGCCGATACCGATGTCCTCGGCCATCGTGATCTGCACGTGGTCCACGTAGGACCGGTTCCAGATCGGCTCGAACATCGTGTTGGCGAAGCGCAGCGCCAGGATGTTCTGGACCGTCTCCTTGCCCAGGTAGTGGTCGATCCGGAAGACCTCGTTGGGCGGGAACACGTCGTGCACGAGCTGGTTGAGCTCCTGCGCGCTGGTGAGGTCGTGACCGAACGGCTTCTCGATGACGGCACGCCGCCAGGAGCCTTCCTTCTGGTCGGCGAGCCCGTGCTTCTTGAGCTGCTGGACGACCTGCGGGAAGAACTTCGGCGGCACGGACAGGTAGAAGGCGAAGTTGCCGCCCGTGCCCTGTGCCTTGTCGAGCTCCTGGATGGTGGCCTTCAGGGTCTCGAAGGCCTCGTCGTCGTCGAAGTTGCCCTGGACGAAGCGCATCCCCTGGATGAGCTGCTGCCAGACCTCTTCACGGAACGGCGTACGGGCGTGCTGCTTAACGGCGTCGTGGACCTCCTGTGCGAAGTCCTCGTTCTGCCACTCGCGACGGGCGAAGCCGATGAGCGAGAAGCCCGGCGGCAGCAGACCGCGATTGGCCAGGTCGTAGACAGCGGGCATCAGCTTTTTGCGGGACAAATCGCCCGTGACGCCGAAGATGACCAGGCCCGACGGCCCCGCGATACGCGGGAGCCGTCGGTCCTGGGCGTCACGAAGCGGGTTGGCTCCGGGAACACCAGACAAGGTGGTCAGCCCTCCGAAGGGGCGAGGCGCTTGAGTTCCGCCTCGGTGGAGTTGAGCAGGTCGATCCAGGACGCCTCGAACTTCTCGACGCCCTCGTCCTCGAGGAGCTGGACGACCTCGTCGTAGCTGACCCCGAGCTTCTTGATCGCTTCGAGGTCGGCACGGCCCTGGTCGTAGCTGCCCGCGATGGTGTTGCCGGTGATCTCACCGTGGTCGGCGACCGCGTCGAGCGTGGCCTCCGGCATGGTGTTGACCGTGTTCGGGGCGACGAGCTCGTCGACGTACAGGGTGTCCTTGAGGGACGGGTCCTTCACGCCGGTGGAGGCCCACAGCGGGCGCTGCTTGTTGGCCTGCGCCTTGTCCAGGGCGGCCCAGCGGTCGCCCGCGAAGACCTCCTCGTACGCCTCGTAGGCCAGGCGCGCGTTGGCGAGGGCGGACTTGCCCTTGGCGGCCTTGGCCTCGTCGCCGCCGATCGCGTCGAGACGCTTGTCGATCTCGGTGTCCACGCGGGACACGAAGAACGAGGCGACCGAGTGGATCTTCGAGAGGTCCAGGCCCGCGGCCTTCGCCTTCTCCAGGCCCGACAGGTAGGCCTCCATCACCTCGCGGTAGCGCTCCAGCGAGAAGATCAGCGTCACGTTCACGCTGATGCCCCGGCCGATGACCTCGGTGATCGCGGGCAGGCCGGCCTTCGTCGCCGGGATCTTGATGAGCGTGTTCGGCCGGTCCACCAGCCAGGCGAGCTGCTTGGCCTCGGCGACCGTGGCCAGGGTGTTGTGCGCCAGGCGCGGGTCGACCTCGATGGAGACCCGGCCGTCCTGGCCGTCCGTCGCGTCGAAGACCGGACGCAGGATGTCGGCGGCGTCGCGGACGTCCGCCGTCGTGATCATGCGGATGGCCTCGTCCACGGTGACCTTGCGGGCGGCGAGGTCGGTGAGCTGCTGCTCGTAACCGTCACCGTGCGAGATCGCCTTCTGGAAGATCGACGGGTTCGTGGTGACACCGACGACGTGCTGCTGGTCGATCAGCTCGGCGAGGTTGCCGGACGTGATCCGCTTGCGCGACAGGTCGTCGAGCCAGATCGCCACGCCCTCGTCGGAGAGGCGCTTGAGTGCGTCTGTCATGGGAAATGCATCTCCTACTAGTCGTATACCGGCGTCAGCGCGCGCTGGCGGCCAGGGATTCCCGGGCGGCGGCAGCGACGTGCTCGGCGGTGAAGCCGAACTCGCGGAAGAGGACCTTCGCGTCGGCGGAGGCACCGAAGTGCTCCAGCGAGACGATCCGGCCGGCGTCACCGACGTACCGGTGCCAGGTCAGGCCGATGCCCGCCTCGACGGCGACACGCGCCTTCACGGACGGCGGCAGAACGCTGTCCTTGTACGCCTGGTCCTGCTCCTCGAACCACTCGACGCACGGCATCGACACGACACGCGTCGGCACACCGTCGGCCTGGAGCTGCTCGCGCGCCTCGACGGCCAGGTGCACCTCGGAGCCCGTGCCGATCAGGACGACCTGGGGCTCGCCGCCCTCGGCGTCGAAGAGCACGTAACCGCCCTTGGCGGCGTCCTCGTTCGCCTCGTACGTCGGCACACCCTGCCGGGTCAGTGCCAGACCGTGCGGAGCGCCCTTGCCGAACACCTTGGTGTAGCGGCGCAGGATCTCGCGCCAGGCGATGGTGGTCTCGTTCGCGTCGGCCGGGCGCACGACGTTCAGGCCCGGGATCGCGCGCAGCGAGGCCAGGTGCTCCACCGGCTGGTGGGTCGGGCCGTCCTCGCCGAGACCGATGGAGTCGTGCGTCCACACGTACGTCACCGGAAGGTGCATCAGCGCGGACAGGCGCACGGCGTTGCGCATGTAGTCGGAGAACACCAGGAAGGTGCCGCCGTAGATGCGGGTGTGGCCGTGCAGCGCGATGCCGTTCATGGCGGCGGCCATGGCGTGCTCGCGGATGCCGAAGTGGATCGTCCGGCCGTACGGGTCGGCCTCGGGCAGCGGGTTGCCCGCCGGGAGGAACGACGACGTCTTGTCGATCGTCGTGTTGTTCGAGCCCGCCAGGTCGGCGGAGCCGCCCCACAGCTCGGGGATGACGTCACCCAGGGCCTGGAGCACCTTGCCGGAGGCGGCGCGGGTGGCGACGCTCTTGCCGGGCTCGAACACCGGCAGCTTCTCTTCCCAGCCCTCGGGCAGCTCGCCCGTGGAGATCCGGTCGAACTCGGCGGCGCGCTCCGGGTTGGCGGTACGCCACGCGGCGAGGGACTTCTCCCACTCGGCCTTGACCTCACGGCCGCGGTCCAGCGCCTCGCGGGTGTGCGCGATGACCTCGTCCGAGACCTCGAAGCTCTTCTCGGGGTCGAAGCCGAGGACCCGCTTCGTGGCCGCGACCTCGTCGTCGCCGAGCGCCGAGCCGTGCGCGGCCTCGGTGTCCTGGGCGTTCGGGGCGGGCCAGGCGATGATCGAGCGGGCCGCGATGAACGACGGACGCTCCGTCTCGGCCTTGGCGGCCTGGAGCGCCTTGTAGAGGCCCGCGGGGTCGAGGTCGCCGCTGGGCAGCTGCTCGACGCGCTGGACGTGCCAGCCGTACGCCTCGTACCGCTTGAGCGTGTCCTCGGAGACCGCGGTCTCCGTGTCGCCCTCGATCGAGATGTGGTTGTCGTCCCACAGCAGGACGAGGTTGCCGAGCTTCTGGTGCCCGGCCAGCGAGGACGCCTCCGCGGAGATGCCCTCCTGGAGGCAGCCGTCACCGGCGATGACGTAGACGTCGTGGTCGAACGGGGAGGTGCCGGGGGCCGCCTCCGGGTCGAAGAGGCCGCGCTCGTAACGGGCGGCCATGGCCATACCGACGGCGTTTGCGACACCCTGGCCGAGCGGCCCGGTCGTCGTCTCCACGCCCGTCGTGTGGCCGTACTCCGGGTGGCCCGGGGTCTTGGAACCCCAGGTGCGGAACGCCTTGAGGTCCTCGAGCTCCAGGCCGTATCCGGCCAGGTAGAGCTGGATGTAGAGGGTCAGGCTGGAGTGGCCGGCGGAGAGCACGAACCTGTCACGCCCGGGCCACTCCGCGTCCGCGGGGTCGTGCCGCATCACCTTCTGGAAGAGGGTGTACGCGGCTGGAGCCAGGCTCATCGCCGTACCAGGGTGGCCGTTTCCGACCTTCTGTACGGCGTCCGCGGCGAGGACACGGACAGTGTCCACGGCCCGCTGGTCCAATTCGGTCCACTGGAGGTCTGTGGTGGTCGGCTTGGTGCTCACCCTGAGTCAGGGCTCCTCTCCACTGTCGTAAGCCGGTGGCTGTTACCGCACCGGGCGATGTCGAGCCTACCCCCGACACAACGCGCTGCTTTCGAGTCGTTACCAGGGTGACGGCGACCTGCGGACTTCGCCTCCTGACGGAGGGTGCCCGTTGAATACCGCGCCACTCCAACACGAGCGCACCCCCGCGAAGGGCGGCGTATCCGCAACGTCTACAGTGGTCTGGTTCGCGCAAGTCTTTACCGGGCCTTCACTCCCGGAGCTTGCTGGGATTTCTCTGTCAGGGGTGTGCGTGACGGCCGTCGAGTCCCGACCCGCAGGGGTCGCCTTGACTCCGAGCCCAGGGGGCCATCGCCCGTTCGGGGCCCGCATCAAGGCATTCGTGGCGTTGACCAAGCCGCGGATCATCGAGCTGCTGCTGATCACCACCGTTCCGGTGATGTTCCTCGCCGCTCAAGGTGTTCCAGACCTGTGGCTCGTACTCACTACCACCATCGGCGGATATCTCTCCGCGGGCGGTGCCAATGCGCTGAACATGTACATCGACCGCGACATCGACGCGCTGATGGACCGCACCTCGCAGCGTCCGTTGGTCACGGGCATGGTGAGCCCCGTCGAGTGCCTGATATTCGGTATCTCGCTCGCGGTGATTTCCACGGTCTGGTTCGGTCTGCTCGTCAACTGGCTCTCGGCGGCGCTGGCGCTCGGGGCACTGCTCTTCTACGTCGTCGTCTACACGATGCTGCTGAAGCGCCGGACCTCGCAGAACATCGTCTGGGGCGGGATCGCCGGCTGCATGCCGGTTCTCATCGGCTGGTCCGCCGTGACCAATTCCCTCTCGTGGGCCGCGGTCATTCTTTTCGCCGTCATCTTCTTCTGGACGCCGCCGCATTACTGGCCGCTGTCGATGAAGGTGAAGGAGGACTACGCCCGGGTCGGCGTCCCGATGCTTCCGGTCATCGCCACCAATCAGGTGGTCGCCCGCCAGATCGTCATCTACAGCTGGGTGATGGTGGCGGTGTCGCTGCTGCTGACCCCGCTCGGCTACACCGGCTGGTTCTACACGGCGGTGGCCCTCCTGACCGGCGGCTTCTGGCTCTGGGAGGCGCACGGCCTGCAGAGCCGGGCCAAGTCCGGAGTGACCGGCGCCAAGCTGAAGGAGATGCGGCTGTTCCACTGGTCCATCACCTACGTCTCGCTCCTCTTCGTCGCCGTCGCGGTGGACCCCTTCCTGCGATAACCCGGCGCAGACGCTTCCGCCGACGGGCGGGTCACGTGGCACAGACCACGTGGCCCGCCCGTCGCCAGTTGATCTACCGCTCGGTAGCATCCAAGGCATGGCAGAGACGGCAGAGACCCAGCAGGTGGACAGCAAGCAGGCGGCCCGCGCGGAGCGCAGGGCGGCGAGGCTCGCCAAGCAGATCGGCGCGTTCGCCAAGGCGCACGGGGGCGCCGAGGGCTACCTCACCCACATCGGACAGGGGGGTACGGCCATCGTCCTCGTCGGCCAGGACGGCCTCTGGGGTGACCTCGTCGCTCCCTCGTACGCGGTGGCCGAGAGCGCGGCGCGGAAGTCCGGGATCACGCTGCACGAGAGCACCGACGGCGACCTGGGCGCCAAGATCCGCACAGGACCGTACGAGTGGACCCGTATGGCCGGCATCCAGCTCGGCGGGCCCTCCGACAACCGCTGAGCCGTTCGGGGCAGCACACGGGCAACACCTGACACGGGGCTCACCCGTTAGGCGGTGCATACGCACGCCATCGCAGGGAGCCCCGGATGACCGACACACTGCCCGTGGCGGACCTGGTCGATCAGCACTGCCACGGGGTGCTCCGCGCCGAGCTGGGCCTCGCCACCTTCGAGGCCCAGCTGTCCACGGCCGGTTCCGGGCCCGCTCCGGGCACCACCTTCTTCGACACCCAGACCGGCTTCGCCGTACGCCGCTGGTGCCCGCCCCTGCTGGACCTGGAGGCGCACTGCGCGCCCGCGCTCTACCTCGCGCGGCGCAGGGAGCTGGGCGTCGTGGAGACCACCCGCCGTCTGCTGCGCGCCACCGGTGTCTCCACGTACCTCGTCGACACCGGGCTTCCCGGAGACCTCACGGGTCCCGCCGAGATCGCGTCGGCGGCCGGGGCCGACGCCCGGGAGGCCGTACAGCTGGAACTGCTGGCCGAACAGGTCGCCGACACCTCCGGCACCGTCGACACCTTTCTGGTGAACCTCGCCGAGGCCGTCCACGCGGCCTCCGTCTCCGCCGTCGCCTTCACCTCCGTGGCCGGCGCACGCCACGCCCCGGCCGATGACGCCGGGCCCCCGGGCCCGGGGGAGGTGCGCACGGCGGCCGGGCGGTGGCTCGCGGGCCGGGAGGCCGGACGCCGCGCGGCCCGCAGTGGCGCGGGAGGCCGCCGCACCGGCTGCGGGCCGCCGTCCGACCCCGTACTGCTGGGGCATCTGCTGTGGAGCGCGGTCGCCTGCGGTCTGCCGCTCCAGCTCCACCTGGGCACCGCCGACCCGGCACGGCTGGCGGGATTCGCCACCGCCACCGCCGGTCTCGGCACCGACCTGGTGCTGCTGCACGGCTATCCGCACCACCGGCGCGCCGCCCAGCTGGCGGCCGAGCACCCGCACGTCTACGCCGATCTGGGCCCCGCGCTCGCCCGTACGGGAGCGCGCGCCGGGGCCGTGCTGGCGGAGATCCTGGAGCTGGCCCCGTTCGGCAAACTGCTGTACTCCAGCGGGGCGCGGGCACTGCCCGAGCTCCATGTGGTGGGGGCGCGGCAGTTCCGCGAGGCGCTCGGCCGGGTGCTGGGCGGCTGGGTGACGGACGGCGCGTGGTCACGTGAGGACGCGGCGCGGGTGGCCGGACTGATCGGTTCGGGCAACGCGCGGCGGGTGTACGGGCTGGACGGCTGACCCCCGCGGAACGGGGGCCGGCCGGGTTCAGCTCGCGACGGTGACGGCGGGGGTCTCCCGCACGGGGACGCCGGCCGTGACCTGCGGACGCTCCCGCATGCTCAGGAACAGTCGCAGCACGGCGATCCACATCAGCGCGGAGCCGAGCATATGGACGCCGACCAGGATCTCGGGGACGTCGCTGAAGTACTGCACGTAACCGACCGCACCCTGCGCCAGCAGCACGATCAGCAGGTCACGGGCGCGCGCACGGGTGTCGACGGGGGCGTCCACCACCCGAAGCGCCAGCCACATGGCGATGGCCAGGGCGCAGACGACCCAGGCGGCGATGGCGTGCACGTGCGCGGCGGCGGCCCAGTCCCACGGCATGCGCGGTACGTCGCTGTTGTCACCGGCGTGCTTGCCGGAGCCGGTCACCGTCGTGCCGAGCGCGATCAGGAGCACCGTGGTGACGAGGATCGCCCAGGACAGGCCGCGCACCGGCCGGGGGGCGCGCGGGCGCGGCGCGCCGTCGCCCTCACCGATCCGCACCCAGGTGATGACGGCGACGGCGAGCAGACAGTTGGCGAGCAGGAAGTGACCGGCCACCGTCCACGGGTTGAGGCCGGCCCAGACCGTGATTCCGCCGATCACGGCGTTCCCCATCACGAGCCAGAACTGCGACCAGGCGAGCCGGGTCAGTGTGCGGCGCCGGGGCTTGGCGGAACGTACCGCGATGATCGCCCAGCCGACGGCGGCCGACAGGACGTAGGTGAGCATCCGGTTGCCGAACTCGATCGCGCCGTGCAGCCCCTGCTCGGGCGTCGCGAAGAGGCTGTCGTCCGTGCACTTGGGCCAGGTGTCGCAGCCCAGACCGGAACCGGTCAGCCGGACGGCGCCACCCGTGACGATGATGAACACGCTCATCACGACTGCGGTGAGAGCGGCGCGCCGGACCACCTCGGTCGACGGAGTCCAGCGCTTGGCGATGTAGGAGAGGGGGGTTTCCACGCGAACCATCGTAGGCGGGGGCTTGTGCATGTTTTCACGAGGGGTGCGTGATGCCCGGATGCCTTCGGTCACAGCCCGGCGCCTACTCCCAGCGGAAGAACTTCGCCGCGGCGCCCAGACCGAGCACGGACCACACCGCGAGGACGCCGGCCTCGCTCCACGGCATCGGGGCGCCGTGCTGGAGGACGTCCCGCAGCCCCTCGGAGAGGGCCGAGACGGGCAGCAGCTCCAGGACCGACCGGACCGCGTCCGGGAACTTGTCGAGCGGCACGATGACACCACCGCCCACCAGCAGCAGCAGGAAGACCAGGTTGGCGGCGGCGAGCGTCGCCTCCGCCTTAAGCGTCCCGGCCATCAGGAGTCCGAGGCCGGAGAAGGCCGCGGTGCCGAGCGCCAGAAGCAGCAGTACGGCGAAGGGGTTGCCCTGGGGGGACCAGCCGAGCGCGAACGCGATCCCCGTCAGCAGCACGATCTGGAGCACCTCGGTGACCAGCACCGACAGGGTCTTCGCGGTCATCAGCGCCCAGCGCGGCAGTGGCGAGGCGCCGAGCCGCTTGAGCACCCCGTAGCGGCGCTCGAAGCCGGTGGCGATGGCCTGGCCGGTGAAGGCCGTGGACATCACGGCCAGCGCGAGGACGCCGGGCGTGAGGAAGTCGACCGGACCGCCCGTGCCCGTGTCCACGATGTCGACCGCGCTGAACAGCACGAGGAGCAGCGTCGGGATGATCACCGTGAGGAGCAGCTGCTCGCCGTTGCGCAGCAGCATCCGCGTCTCCAGCGCGGTCTGCGCGGCGATCATGCGGGGCAGCGGGGCCGCGCCGGGACGGGGGGTGTACGTACCGGCGCTCATGCGCGCAGCTCCTTGCCGGTCAGGTCCAGGAAGACGTCCTCGAGCGTGTGCCGCTCCACGGAGATGCCGGACGGCATCACTCCGTGCTGGGCGCACCAGGAGGTCACGGTGGCCAGCAACTGGGGATCGACGTCTCCCGTGATGCGGTACGTGCCGGAGGCCGGTTCCGCCACCGCCGTACCGTCGGGCAGCGCCTTGAGCAGCGAGCCGAGGTCGAGGCCGGGGCGGCCGGTGAAGCGCAGGGTGTTCTCGGCGCCTCCGCGGCACAGCGACTCCGGGCTGCCCTGGGCGATGACCCGGCCCCCGTCGATGATGGCGACGTCGTCGGCGAGCTCTTCGGCCTCGTCCATGAAGTGGGTGGTCAGGACGACCGAGACACCGTCGGCGCGCAGCTCCCGTACGAGATCCCAGGTGGAGCGGCGTGCCTGCGGGTCCAGGCCCGCGGTCGGCTCGTCCAGGAAGATCAGCTCGGGGCGGCCCACGACGGCCATCGCCAGGGCGAGCCGCTGCTGCTGGCCGCCGGAGAGCCGGCGGTAGGTGGTGCGTCCGCAGCTGCCCAGGCCGAGCCGTTCGATCAGCGCGCCGACGTCCAGCGGGTGGGCGTACAGCCTGGCCATGTGGCGCAGCATCTCGTCGGCCCGCGCGCCGGAGTAGACCCCGCCGGACTGGAGCATCACGCCGACCCGGGGGCCCAGTGCCCCGGCGTCGGCGACCGGGTCGAGGCCGAGGACACGTACGGTCCCGGCGTCGGGCCTGCGATAGCCCTCGCAGGTCTCGATCGTGGTGGTCTTGCCGGCGCCGTTGGGGCCGAGGACCGCGGTGACCGCGCCGGTCCGGACGTCGAGGTCGAGGCCGTCCACCGCGGTCTTGGTGCCGTACCGCTTCACCAGGCCGGTGACCTGGACGACCAGCTCGCTGTTCATGGCCCGAAGTCTAGGCAGTGGCCGGGCCCCCGGGGGGCGCGGGTCCGGTGAACCCGGTCAGTGATCATTTCCGCAGGTCAACTTAGGTATGCCTAAGTGATGAACCCCATCAGGCCATGATCCGGGGGCGGGTTGTCAGGCTCCGGTGAATTACGCAACAATGGCGTTGTGAAATACGTTGGCGAGGCTCCGCAGGAGGATCTCGCGACCGGTGAGCGCTCCACGCGCAACCGGGTCGCGCGCTCCATCCTGGACCACGGCCCGTCCACCGCCGCCGATCTCTCCAAGCGCGTCCGCCTCACCCAGGCCGCCGTCCGCCGTCACCTCGACGCCCTCGTCTCCGACGGTGTCGTCGAGGCCCGCGAACAGCGGGTGTACGGGGCACGGACCCGCGGGCGTCCCGCCAAGGTGTTCGCCCTGACCGACTGCGGCCGGGACGCCTTCGACCAGTCCTACGACAAGCTCGCCGTCGACGCCCTGCGCTGGATCGCCGAGAGCTCGGGCGACGAAGCGGTCCTCGCGTTCGCCCGTGCCCGCATGGCCGCCCAGGCCGAGGGGTACCGCGCCGCGGTCGAGTCCGTGGCCCCTGAGGACCGCACCGAGGCGTTGGCCAAGGCATTGTCGGCCGACGGGTACGCTGCTACGGCGCGAAGTGCGCCCGGCCCGCAGCAGGGCGAGCAGTTGTGTCAGCACCACTGCCCGGTCGCTCATGTCGCCGAGCAGTTCCCGCAGCTGTGCGAGGCGGAGACGGAAATCTTCTCCAGCCTGCTCGGGACCCATGTGCAGCGTCTGGCCACCCTCGCCCACGGCGACGGGGTGTGCACGACGTATGTGCCGCGAAGCGGCCACGCAACACCACAGACCACATCAGCATCCGCAAGCACTGCCGGGAGGAACCCCGCATGACGCTCCCCACGGAGACTGCCCACCCTGAGCTCGAGGGCCTGGGCACGTACGAATTCGGTTGGGCCGACTCCGACGCGGCAGGCGCTGCGGCCAAGCGCGGCCTCTCCGAGGCTGTCGTCCGCGACATCTCGGAGAAGAAGAACGAACCCGAGTGGATGCTGAAGCTGCGGCTCAAGGGCCTGAAGCTCTTCGGCAAGAAGCCCATGCCGAACTGGGGCTCCGACCTCTCGGGCATCGACTTCGACAACATCAAGTACTTCGTGCGGTCCACGGAGAAGCAGGCGGAGTCCTGGGAGGACCTGCCCGAGGACATCAAGAACACGTACGACAAGCTCGGCATCCCCGAGGCGGAGAAGCAGCGCCTCGTCGCCGGTGTCGCCGCGCAGTACGAGTCCGAGGTCGTCTACCACCAGATCAACGAGGAGCTGGAGGCGCAGGGTGTCATCTTCATGGACACCGACACCGCGCTGAAGGAGCACCCGGAGCTCTTCCAGGAGTACTTCGGCACCGTCATCCCGGTCGGTGACAACAAGTTCGCCTCGCTGAACTCGGCCGTGTGGTCCGGTGGCTCGTTCATCTACGTGCCGAAGGGCGTGCACGTGGAGATCCCGCTCCAGGCCTACTTCCGTATCAACACGGAGAACATGGGCCAGTTCGAGCGGACGCTGATCATCGTCGACGAGGACGCCTACGTCCACTACGTCGAGGGCTGCACCGCGCCGATCTACTCCTCGGACTCGCTGCACTCCGCGGTCGTCGAGATCATCGTGAAGAAGGGCGGCCGCTGCCGCTACACGACCATCCAGAACTGGTCGAACAACGTCTACAACCTCGTCACCAAGCGCGCCGTGGCGTACGAGGGCGCGACCATGGAGTGGGTCGACGGCAACATCGGCTCCAAGGTCACCATGAAGTACCCGGCCATCTACCTGATGGGCGAGCACGCCAAGGGCGAGACCCTGTCCATCGCCTTCGCGGGCGAGGGCCAGCACCAGGACGCCGGCGCCAAGATGGTCCACATGGCCCCGAACACCTCGTCCAACATCGTCTCCAAGTCGGTGGCACGAGGCGGCGGCCGTACCTCCTACCGCGGTCTCATCGAGATCGGCGAGGGCGCGCCGGGCGCGAAGTCCAACGTGCTCTGTGACGCGCTGCTCGTCGACACCATCTCGCGCTCCGACACCTACCCGTACGTCGACGTCCGCGAGGACGACGTGTCGATGGGCCACGAGGCGACCGTTTCCAAGGTCTCCGAGGACCAGCTCTTCTACCTCATGAGCCGCGGACTCACCGAGTTCGAGGCCATGGCGATGATCGTGCGCGGCTTCGTCGAGCCGATCGCCAAGGAGCTGCCCATGGAGTACGCCCTGGAGCTCAACCGGCTGATCGAGCTGCAGATGGAGGGTTCGGTCGGCTAGTACGCCCGCCGACCGTGTCCCCCGACTCCTTGACTGAGAAAGCGAGCACTACGACAGCCATGGCTGAGGCTCAGAACATTCCGGCGGGCTCCACCACCGCCGGGTCCATCGCGGTGGCCGCCGAGTCGACCGTCGCCACGCGCATGAGCGCGCCCCCGTCCTTCGACGTCGCGGACTTCCCCGTCCCGCACGGCCGTGAGGAGGAGTGGCGGTTCACGCCGCTGGAGCGCCTTCGCGGGCTGCACGACGGCACCGCCGTCGCCACCGGTGACGGTGTGAAGGTCGCGATCGAGGCCCCGGAAGGGGTCACGGTCGAGACCGTCGGCCGCGACGACTCGCGGCTCGGCAAGGCCGGCACCCCGGTGGACCGCGTCGCCGCCCAGGCGTACACGTCCTTCGAGCGGGCGTCGGTCGTCACGGTCGCCAAGGAGGCCGTGCTCACCGAGCCGATCCGGATCGCCGTGCACGGCGAGGGCGGCGTCGCCTACGGCCACCAGCTCATCGAGCTGGGAGCCTTCGCCGAGGCCGTCGTCGTCATCGACCACACGGGCGACGCGGTGCTCGCCGCCAACGTCGACTACGTCCTGGGCGACGGCGCCAAGCTCACCGTCGTCTCGGTCCAGGACTGGGACGAGACGGCCGTCCACGTCGGCCAGCACAACGCGCTGATCGGCCGGGACGCCTCGTTCAAGTCGATCGTCGTCACCTTCGGCGGCGACCTCGTCCGCATCCACCCGCGCATCAGCTACGCGGCCCCGGGCGGCGAGGCCGAGCTCTTCGGCCTGTACTTCACCGACAAGGGCCAGCACCAGGAGCACCGCCTCCTCGTGGACCACAACACCCCGCACTGCAAGTCCAACGTCGCCTACAAGGGCGCGCTGCAGGGCGACGGTGCGCACGCCGTATGGATCGGTGACGTCCTCATCCAGGCCAAGGCCGAGGGCACCGACACGTACGAGATGAACCGCAACCTCGTCCTCACGGACGGCGCCCGGGTCGACTCCGTGCCGAACCTGGAGATCGAGACCGGCGAGATCGTCGGAGCCGGCCACGCCTCGGCGACCGGCCGGTTCGACGACGAGCAGCTCTTCTACCTCCAGTCGCGCGGAATCCCCGCCGAGGAGGCCCGCCGCCTCGTCGTGCGCGGCTTCTTCGCCGAGCTCGTCCAGCAGATCGGTCTGCCGGACGTCGAAGCGCGTCTGCTCGACAAGATCGAGACCGAGCTGAGGTCGTCCGTCTGATGGCCTTCGTCAAAGCCTGTGCGCTGAGTGAGCTGGAGGACGACACCCCCAAGCGGGTGGAGCTCGACGGCACGCCGGTGTCCGTGGTGCGTACCGAGGGCGAGGTGTTCGCGATCAACGACATCTGCTCGCACGCGAACGTCTCGCTGTCGGAGGGCGAGGTCGAGGACTGCATGATCGAGTGCTGGCTACACGGATCGAGTTTCGATCTGCGTACCGGCAAGCCGTCCGGCCTTCCCGCCACGCGACCCGTTCCCGTTTACCCCGTAAAGATCGAAGGGGACGATGTGCTCGTCTCCGTCACCCAGGAGACCTGAGTCACTCATGGCAACGCTTGAAATCCGCGACCTGCACGTCACCGTCGAGGCCGACAACGCCACGAAGGAGATCCTCAAGGGCGTCGACCTGACCGTGAAGCAGGGCGAGACCCACGCCATCATGGGCCCCAACGGCTCCGGCAAGTCCACCCTCGCGTACTCGCTCGCCGGTCACCCCAAGTACACGATCACCCGTGGCACGGTGACCCTGGACGGCGAGAACGTCCTGGACATGACCGTCGACGAGCGCGCCCGCGCCGGTCTCTTCCTGGCCATGCAGTACCCGGTCGAGATCCCCGGTGTCTCGGTCTCCAACTTCCTGCGTACCTCCGCCACCGCCGTCCGCGGCGAGGCGCCCAAGCTGCGTACGTGGGTGAAGGAGGTCAAGGAGACGATGGCCGGCCTCCAGATGGACCCGGCCTTCGCCGAGCGCAACGTCAACGAGGGCTTCTCCGGCGGTGAGAAGAAGCGCCACGAGATCCTTCAGCTGGAGCTCCTCAAGCCGAAGATCGCCATCCTCGACGAGACCGACTCCGGCCTCGACGTCGACGCCCTGCGCGTCGTCTCCGAGGGCGTCAACCGCGTCCGCGAGTCCGGTGAGGTCGGCACGCTGCTGATCACGCACTACACGCGGATTCTCCGTTACATCAAGCCCGACTTCGTGCACGTCTTCGCCCACGGCCGCATCGCCGAGTCCGGTGGCGCGGAACTGGCCGACAAGCTGGAGAACGAGGGCTACGAGGCATATGTGAAGGGTGGCGCTTCCGCGTGACTGACGCCCGACAGGGTCTCTCCGGCCTCCTCGACACCGAGGCGATCCGCAAGGACTTCCCGATCCTGGACCGCACGGTCCACGACGGCAAGAAGATCGTTTACCTGGACAGCGCGGCGACGTCGCAGAAGCCGCGCCAGGTCCTCGATGCGCTCAACGAGTACTACGAGCGGCACAACGCCAACGTCCACCGCGGTGTGTACACCATCGCGGAGGAGGCCACCGCGCTGTACGAGGGTGCTCGCGACAAGGTCGCGGCCTTCATCAACGCGCCGAGCCGCAACGAGGTGATCTTCACGAAGAACGCCTCCGAGTCGCTCAACCTCGTGGCCAACATGCTCGGCTGGGCCGACGAGCCCTATCGGGTGGACCGTGACACCGAGATCGTCACCACGGAGATGGAGCACCACTCCAACATCGTGCCGTGGCAGCTGCTCTCGCAGCGCACCGGCGCGAAGCTGAAGTGGTTCGGCATCACCGACGACGGCCGCCTCGACCTGTCCAACATCGACGAGATCATCACGGAGAAGACGAAGATCGTCTCCTTCACCCTGGTCTCGAACATCATGGGCACGATCAACCCGGTCGAGAAGATCATCCGCCGTGCCCAGCAGGTCGGCGCGCTGGTCTGCATCGACGCCTCGCAGGCGGCCCCGCACATGGTGCTCGACGTGCAGGCGCTGCAGGCGGACTTCGTGGCCTTCACCGGTCACAAGATGGTCGGCCCGACCGGTATCGGCGTGCTGTGGGGACGGCAGGAACTCCTGGAGGACCTGCCCCCGTTCCTCGGCGGCGGCGAGATGATCGAGACCGTGTCGATGCACTCCTCGACGTACGCCCCCGCGCCGTACAAGTTCGAGGCGGGTACGCCCCCGATCGCCCAGGCCGTCGGCCTCGGCGCGGCCGTGGACTACCTCTCGGCGATCGGCATGGAGAACATCTACCGCCATGAGCACGCGATCACCGAGTACGCGGTGAAGCGTCTCCTGGAGGTCCCGGACCTGAAGATCATCGGTCCGTCGACGGCGGTGGACCGTGGCGCGACGATCTCCTTCACGCTCGGTGACATCCACCCGCACGACGTGGGCCAGGTCCTCGACGAGCAGGGCATCGCCGTCCGGGTCGGGCACCACTGCGCGCGGCCGGTGTGCCTGCGGTACGGAATTCCTGCGACGACGCGAGCGTCGTTCTATCTGTACTCCACGCCCGCCGAGGTCGACGCCCTGGTGGACGGTCTCGAACACGTCCGGAACTTTTTCGGTTAAATGCCACAGCTGGTGAGGGTTGACTGGTGAAGCTTGATTCCATGTACCAGGAAGTGATCCTGGACCACTACAAGCACCCCCACGGGCGCGGCCTGCGGGACGGCGACGCCGAGGTGCATCACGTCAACCCGACGTGCGGCGACGAGATCACACTCCGGGTGAAGTACGACGGCGAGAAGATCGCCGACATCAGCTACGACGGCCAGGGCTGCTCCATCAGCCAGGCCAGTGCCTCCGTACTGAACGAGCTGCTCGTCGGCAAGCAGCTCGGCGAGGCGCAGAAGATCCAGGCCGCGTTCCTGGAACTGATGCAGTCGAAGGGCCAGCTGGAGCCGGACGACGCGATGGAGGAGGTGCTGGAGGACGCGGTCGCGTTCGCCGGTGTCTCCAAGTACCCGGCCCGGGTCAAGTGCGCGCTGCTGAGCTGGATGGCGTGGAAGGACGCGACGGCGCAGGCGCTGTCCGAAGGGAAGACCGCATGAGTGAAGAGACAGTGGCACTGAAGCCGGCCTCCGAGGAGGAGGTCCGTGAGGCGTTGTACGACGTCGTCGACCCCGAGCTGGGTATCGATGTCGTCAACCTGGGCCTCATCTACGGCATCCACGTCGATGACGCCAATATCGCCACCCTCGACATGACGCTGACGTCCGCGGCCTGTCCGCTGACCGATGTCATCGAGGACCAGGCGAAGTCCGCGACCGACGGCATCGTCAGCGAGTTGCGGATCAACTGGGTCTGGATGCCGCCGTGGGGCCCGGACAAGATCACGGATGACGGTCGCGAGCAGCTGCGCGCGCTCGGCTTCAACGTCTGACCGGTCTTCCGCGACCGGCCGCCGCCGGTCCGGTGCGCGTTCGCACGTTTACTGCGGGGCGTCTCCCCCTCCTCGGAGGGGGAGACGCCCCGCAGTGCTGTGCGCGGCGCCGGAATGCCGGGCGGAGCGGGAGACCGAGGGCAGGGCCCGGCTAACCGCCGTAGCGCGGGGCGCTGTCCTGCGGGGGTACGGCGGCGGCCTCGGCGAGGACCGGGCCCAGATTCTCCGAACGTATCCGCCGGTCGACGTAGAGCAGGCCGTTCACCAGCTGCGGGAACGTCGCCGAGACGATCTGGGCGATCATCTGTCCGAGCACCGTCGCGACCAGATAGCCGCTCATCGCGATGATCACGGCGGTGGGGCTCGGGTCGTTGTCCAGGTCCGCGGTGCTGATCATGCCGGGGAACATGCCGAGGACCGAGAACGGCATCTGGATGACGTAGGCGGCGACGGCCGTCATGGCGGATGCCAGCAGTGAGATCCCGAACAGCCGCCACCAGTCCCCGCGCACCAGCTGGGACGAGCGGCGCATCGCGTCGACGGGGCCCTGCCCCTCGAAGACCACGGCCGCCGGGGCCAGCGAGAACCTCACCCAGAGCCAGACCGCCACCGGCGCCGTGAGCAGGGCGCAGAGAGCGCCGAGCGACATGACGGTGAGGGCGCCGGAACTGCTGCCGAGCGTGATGAAGGCGATCATCATGGCGGTGAAGGCGACCATGGCGAGCACGGTCGGGACGGTCGCGATCAGGCCCGTGAGGAACACGGCGCCGATCATGGCCGGCACGCGCGCCCGGGAGCGCCGCCACACGGTGGCGAAGGTGACCCGTCGGCCCAGCACCGCGTCCTGGAGGATCGCCGGGACGGCTCCGTACATCAGGGCGGACGCCAGCACCATGAGGACGATGCCGAGCAGCGCGACGACTCCGAAGGCGGTCAGGAGCGGTACGACGTCGGAGGAGGCGGGCTCCTCGCCGGCGGAGAGCGATACGAGCCGGTCCAGATGGTCGCCGACCGCCGAGTAGGCGATGGCCAGGGCCGCCGCCATCACGAGTACGGCTCCGCCGTAGAGCGCGGCCCCCATCCCGAACAGCTGCTTCCAGTACCGGCCCATGGTGGCGAAGGCGCCGCCCAGCAGGTCGGCGAGCCTCAGTGGTGCGAGGGGTATCACTCCGGGTCTGGGCGGCGGCATCCAGCCGCCCCACCCCGGCGGCCCGGGAGCGCCTCCGTACGGACCGCCCCCGTACGGCGAGCCCCCGAGATGCGCGCCTCCGTATGCGCCGCCCCACCCTGCGTCCTGCGACACTGCTTCTCCGTCGTGTAGTCGTTCGTACAGTCGTCCGATGTACTAGGTCGGGACACCGTAGCGCCCGGCCGACCGGGCTCCTGACGATCGACGGTCACGACCCGGCCGGGGGACGCTCCGCCACCGCCGGCCGGCTCGCGCTGTCGCGGACCACCGCGAGCGCCGTCCGTACGCTCGCCTCGATGTCCGCGATCGGGTACAGGGCCTCGCGGATCCTCCGGTCCCGGTCCACGACCAGGGTCAGCCGCTTGAGCCGGCTGACGCCCGCCGCCCGGAACGTGGGCAGGCGCAGCGCCGCCGTCAGGGTCAGCCCGGCGTCGGAGAGCAGCGGGAAGCGCAGGCCCTCCAGCTCCGCGAACGCCCGTTGCTCGTCCGGTCGTTGGGTGGAGACGCCGTGCACGGTGGCGCCGGCCGCGGTGAACTCGGCCAGCTGGTCCCGGTACGTACAGGATTCGAGCGTGCAGCCGCGCGCGCCCGGGATCTCGCCCCACCCGGGCGGATAGGCGTCCGCGCGGGCGTACGCGCCTGGGAAGCAGTACAGGACGGTGTACGGGGTGTCGGCGACCGGATCGCGCAACTCGCCGTCGTGGCCGAGGAGTCGCAGTTCCGGCAGGCGGGTGCCCACCAGGGCGTGGACCCGGGCCGCCTCCTTGGACGCCTCGCTCGCTGTCGCCATCGTCTCTCCCTCTCCCGACACCCAGGCGTCGCCCCAGTCCTGGAGCGCGATGAGAACGGGAAGCAGTGCGCGGCCGCGTGGGGTGAGCCGGTACTCGTACCGCACCGGCCGGTCCTGGTAGGGCTCGCGCGACAGCACGTCCGCGTCGACCAGCAGCCGCAGCCGCTCGGTCAGCACCTTGCGGGAGACGCCGAGTTCCTGCTGGAGCGCGTCGAAGCGGTGCACCCCGCGTGCCGTGTCGCGCACGATCAGCAGGGTCCACCAGTCGCCGACGACGTCGAGGGCCTGGGCGATCGCGCAGTCGGCGTCGGCCAGGCTTGTTCGCTGGGGCATGGCGTGCCTCTTCCGTTCCTGCTTCCTGCTTCATTTCCCGCGGTCATCTGTATGTGTACTCGGTTGACCTGCGAAAAGCATGCTGCCATAGTCCGTTCCCAAGAGGAACTCACCCGGAGGGCCTCGGGGAGGGCGGTTCGGATGGGGATGCTGCGGGATGTGCCGAAGACGGTGCGCTTCCTGGCGTTCGGGGCGTTCCTCAACACCGTCGTCAGCTTCACCTTCGTCTACCTGTTCGTCTATCTGACGGGCCCGCGCGGGCTGTCCGTCACCCAGGCCGGTGTGATCAGCGGCATCGGCGGAATCGGTCTGGTCGCGGGGAACTTCACCGGCGGCTGGTTCGGCGACCGGTACGGCCACCGCCGGATGCTCCTCCTGGGGGCCTGCGTCAGCGGCGCCGCGCTCGTCACCCTTCCCGTGCTGCCGGTCGCCGCCCTGTACGCGGTCCTGCCGCTCGCCCAGTACGCCTCCGGAGTCGTACGCGCCGCGAACGCCGCACTCGTCGCGGTCTCCGTCCCGGAAGGGAGCCGCCGTCAGAGCTTCGCCCTCACCCGGTTCGCGTCGAACGGGGGCTTCACGGTCGGGCCGCCGCTCGGGGCGCTGGTCGCCGCCCGGTTCTCCTACGACTGGCTCTTCCTCGCCGACGGCCTCGGCACGCTTCTCTTCGCCGCGTACACGGCCAGGGTCCTCCCGGCCCGCGGGACCGCCCACAGCAGGCCCGCGCGTGACCCGGACGCGCCCGGCCTCCGGCGCGAACTGCTGGCCAGGCCGGCCGTGCTGGTGCTGCTGGCCGCGATCGTCTGCGTCGACCTCGTCTACCGGCAGATGTTCTCCACCCTGCCGGTCTTCCTCACCGACCACGGCCGGAGCACCCAGTTCTACGGCTGGCTGCTCGCCATCAACGGCGGCGTCATCCTCTGCCTCGAACTGCCCGCCGCCCACGCGTTGCGCAGACGGGCGCCGCTGAGCATCGTGGGGGCCGGACTGCTGCTCGTGGGGGCTGGCTACGCCGCGCTGATCCCCGGCGCCGGGGCGCTGTTCGCCGTCACCATGATGGTGTCGCTCACCGCGGGGGAGATCCTCTACAAGACCACGGCCACCGCGTACGTCGCCGACCAGGCGCCCGCCCACGCGCAGGGCACCTTCCAGAGTCTGTACGCGGGCGTCTCGATCAGCGGCCAGGTGCTCGCGCCGCCGCTCGGAGGTGCGCTGTACGCGACCGCGCCCGCGCTGCTCTGGCCGGTCTGCGCGGTGCTCGCGGGCGGCGCGGGGGTGGCCGTACTGGCGGCGAGGCGGCTGCGTGAGCCCGGAAGGCCGCCGCGGGCCGGTGCGGCGCCCGGTGGCGCGCCCGGTGTCTCGGTGACGGTGCCGCCTGAAGTCCCGGGCGGGGACGTCCGGCGGGAGGGCCGGAGATCCACCCGGCGGTCCGTCCGGGAGGCCGGACGCTGAGACCGGTTCGCCCGCGCGGGCCCCGGCCGGTTAGGTTTTGGTCATGACCGACACGACTTCCCAGGGTTCCCCCCGCACCACCGGCGCCGTCGCCGCCGGCCTCGCCACCATCGCCGGTGACGGCACCGTCCTCGACACCTGGTACCCCGCCCCGGAGCTCGCCGCCGAGCCCGGCCCGGCGGGCACGCAGCGCCTCACGCCGGACCAGGCCGTGAACCGGCTCGGTGAGGCCGCGGCCCGGGCCATCGGCGTGGACGCCCGCCGAGGGGTGGAGGTCGTCGCCGTCGCCACGGTCATCTCCTCGCTGGACGACAAGATGCTCGACGCGCACGACGCGTACCTGCGTCTGCACCTGCTGTCCCACCGTCTCGTCCAGCCGCACGGGCAGAACCTCGACGGCCTCTTCGGCCTCCTCGCCAACGTCGCCTGGACCTCGCTCGGCCCGGTCGCGGTCGACGAGCTGGAGAAGGTCCGGCTGAACGCCCGCGGCGACGGCCTGCACCTCCAGGTCACCTCCGTGGACAAGTTCCCCCGGATGACGGACTACGTCGCGCCCAAGGGCGTACGGATCGCCGACGCCGACCGCGTCCGGCTCGGCGCGCACCTCGCGGCCGGCACGACCGTCATGCACGAGGGCTTCGTCAACTTCAACGCGGGCACGCTCGGCACGTCGATGGTCGAGGGCCGTATCTCCGCGGGCGTCGTCGTCGGTGACGGCTCCGACATCGGTGGCGGCGCGTCCACGATGGGCACGCTGTCCGGTGGCGGCAACGTGCGCATCACGATCGGCGAGCGCTGCCTGGTCGGCGCGGAGGCGGGCGTCGGTATCGCGCTGGGCGACGAGTGCGTCGTCGAGGCCGGGCTGTACGTCACGGCCGGCACGCGCGTCACGATGCCCGACGGCCAGGTCGTCAAGGCCCGCGAGCTCTCCGGCGCCTCGAACATCCTCTTCCGCCGCAACTCGGTGACCGGCACTGTCGAGGCCCGCCCGAACAACGCGGTGTGGGGCGGCCTCAACGAGATCCTGCACCACCACAACTAGGCCGACGCGGCAGCCGTTCTGTCCTCAGTCGCCGGACGGGCTGGATTCAGCCCGTCCGGCGATGGGCGACAGGGGCCGGGTTCTCCTCGGCGCGCAAGGCCGCCAGTGTGGCCCGTCGCCACCGTGTCACAAGCGTGGCGACGACTCCCAGCAGCACCAGGGCGGCGATCGGCGCGCCCCACATCAGGAGCGCGAGTGCGCGGCCCGCGCTTTCCATGGTTTTCCCCTCCCAGGTGGAGAGCACCCGGCGACGTCAGGGGGCTCAGGGTCTGTCGGTGAGCTTAGCGGCGAGCAGCCGCGCGTGCGTGGCCCTCAGTGCCTCGGCCGCCTCTTCGTCGGCGGGCTGGAGCGGCTCTCGGACCGGGCCCGTGGCCAGCAGGGTCTTTGCCGTTACGGTGCCGGGGAGTCCGGAGGCCATCATCAACTCGACCAGTTCCACGGTGAGTTCGTTGAGGCGGGCGGCCCCCGCGGTGTCCCCGGAGTCGAACGCGTCCAGTACGGCCCGCATCTGACGCGGTGCCACGTTGGCGACCGTACTCACATAGCCCGCGCCGCCCAGCGCGTACAGCGGCAGGTTCAGTTCCTCGCTTCCCGAGTAGTAGGCGAGCGAGGTCCTCGACATCACCTTCGTGGCGCCGAGCAGGTCGTAGCTGCAGTCCTTGACGGCCACGATGCGGGGGTGTTCCGCGAGTCGCAGCAGGGTCCGCGGCTCGATCCTGGTGCCCGTGCGGCCCGGGATGTCGTACAGCATCAGCGGGATGCCGGCGGCGTCCGCGACGCGGGTGAAGTACGTCTCCACGGCGGACTGCTGCGGCCGGCTGTAGTACGGCGCCACCACCAACAGCCCGTCTGCGCCCGCCTCTTCGGCCTCCCGTGCCAGCCGCAGCGTGTGCCGGGTGTCCGGGCTGCCGACGCCGGTGAGGAGGGGGATCGCGTCGCCGACCGCCTCCCGGACCGCCCGCAGCAGGGCGGTCTTCTCGGCGTCGGTGGTGGTCGGTGACTCGCCCGTGGTGCCGCTGAGTACGAGCCCGTCGCAGCCGTCGCCCACCAGCCGGGCGGCGTGCTGCCGGGCGGTGTCCAAATCCAGGTCACCGGTGGCGGTGAAGGGCGTGACCATGGCGCAGAGGGTGCGGCCGAAGGGCCGGGGGGCGGTGGTGTCGGCTGTCATGTTCGCAGTGTCGGTCGTCGCACCGTGAAGGTCTACTTAGTTCTTCTTCGGATGATGGCGTAGGAATGCTGAACATTCCCCGTCGGCTGCCCGCAGTGTCTGGCATGATCGAACGCACGAACGGCAGACCGACGCGGGGGCGGACGTATGGCAGCACGGTCATGCAGGCGGGTACGCGGACCGGTCTCGGCGGTCCTCTTCACGACAGCCGCTCTCGCGCTCTCCGGCTGTGCCGGATTCCTCGTCCCGGCGGGCGAGGGCGAACCGGGGCCGGTGCCGAGCCCGGCGGGCACGACCGCCCCACCCGCGAGCGTCGAGCCGCCCTCCGCACCGCCCACGGCCGACGCCCCCGCCCAGGGGCCCGGCCCCACGCCCACCGCCGGGGGTGACTGCCCCGCCTCCGGTGCGCTCGTGGACATGGGGCAGGTGGAGACGGCGATGTTCCACCGGGCCGTCGTCCTCACCCTCACCAACTGCGGCGACGAGCCGTACCCCGTCAACGGCTATCCGTCGGTCCAGGCCCTGGGTGAGGAAGGCGAACGGCTCCCGGTGAAGATCAACCCCGGCGGCTCGTACTTCGGCAGCGACCCGGGCGCCGAGGCGATCACGCTGAAGCCGGGCGGCACGGTGCGCTCGACCCTCGCCTGGGTGTCCACCCAGGAGGGCGGCGACCTCATCGAGGGCGACGCGCTGGAGATCGCCGCCGCCCCGGACGCGGGGGCCCGCGTCTTCCCCCTGGTCGGGCACGACATCCGGCTGATGGACGAGCTGAACATGACCGCCTGGCGCGCGCAGGAATCCAACTGACCCCAGGAGGGTCCGGGCATGACGAAGAGACACCCCTTCACCCGCTACGTGGCCATCGGCGACAGCCAGACGGAAGGAGTCGGAGACGGCGACGACCTCCGCGGCCATCGCGGTTTCGCCGACCGCCTCGCCGAGATCCTGGCCGCCGACGAGCCCGGACTGCTCTACGCCAACCTCGCGGTACGGGGCAGACTCACCGCCCAGGTGAAGGCGGAACAACTGGAACCCGCGCTCGCCCTGCGGCCCGATCTCGTCACCGTCATGGCGGGGATGAACGACCTGGTACGCCCCGGCTTCGACGCCGCGCGTATCGCCGCCGACCTGGAGGAGATGTTCGCCGCTCCGGCCGCGTCCGGCGCCACGGTGGTCACCGTCACCTTCCCCGACATCGGCCGTATCTCCCCGCTGGCCCGGCGGGCGGTGCCCCGGGTGCTCGACCTCAACGCCCGGATCAGGGAGGCCGCGGCCCGGCACGGCGTCCTGGTCCTCGACACCTTCCCGCAGGCCGCGACGGTGGATCCCCGCCTCTGGAGCCAGGACCGGTTGCACGCCGCGCCGCTGGGCCACTCCCGTATCGCCTCCGGCATGGCCCATACGCTCGGCGTGCCCGGACACGCCGACTGGGCCGCACCGCTGCCGCCCCGACCGGCGCTCTCCGCCGTACGGAGGGCAGCCGTGGAGATGGGCTGGGCGGCGAACTTCCTGGGGCCGTGGGCGGTACGCCGGATCAGGGGACGCTCCTCCGGCGACGGACGCACGGCGAAGCGCCCCGCGCTGGCCCCCGTGCGGCCCCTTGACCTCAAGCGTGCTTGACCTACGAGGGTGGTGACCACAGGCGCACCGCAGGGGCGCGCCGAGAAGGGATCACCGCCATGACCGTGCAGTTCGTCCCCCGGCCCGACCTCACCCGCTCCGACGCCGGGACCATCAAAGCGAGCACCTGGGACGTCGGCACACCCGAGCGGCAGCGGCAGACAATCGACGCCATCCGCACGGCATGGGGCAGCCGTGACTGGCCGCACCCAGGGCTGCTCTCGTACACCGTCCACACCGGGGAGGACGGCAGGACGCTCCTGCACTACTCGCAGTGGTCGGGCGAGGAGAGCTACCGGGCCTTCGTCGCGAGCGGCCGGGACGAGCGGAACGCGGACATCGACGCCGCCGTGCCCGGCATCGAGCGGCTCGGGCTGCATACGTTCGAGCTGTACCGCTCCACGGCCCCGGCGGAAGGCGAAGCACGCGAGCCGGGGGCCGTCGTGATCGTGGACGTCGAGTTCGAAGGCCCCGACCCGGCCCGCCAACGGCACTGGGTGGACACGGTGTTCGAGGCGCTGGGCACCGATCCGGGCCCCGCTCCGGGCGGCATCTCCGGCCACTTCCACCTCGGGACCGACGGGACCCGCGTGCTCAACTACGCGGAGTGGGAAAGCGCGCGGGCGCACATCGACGCACTCGCCGGCCCCGGTGACGGCATCGGGTCCCCGACCCCCCAATGGCAGAAGGTGCAGTCCTTCCCCGGAGTGACCGGCGGCGGGGTGAACCGCTACACGCCCGCGTTGAGCATGGTCCCGGGTGGCGAGGGGTGAAGTGCGTCTAGGGTTGGGCGGACCGAACTCCGTGCCCGTTGGGTACGCCCGAGTCGCCCCTAGGAGAACCACCTGATGTCCGCAGAGCGCCCCTCCCTGCCGCCGGTGCGGCTGCACTCCGAGGCCGAACTGGCACGGGACGCGCTCGCCGCTCCGCTGCTGGCCCGTGCCGTCAGGCTCGCCCGCTGGGCCGGACCCGGGACGCGCGTCGGCGCCGGTGGTGAGCTGGTCGAGGCGCAGCTGCCCGCGGCGGCCGAGCACCTGGGCCTCGACGCCGACGAGGACGGAGCCGCGTACGCCAGTGAGGCGTGGCGCCTCGCGGTCGACACCGGGCTCCTGGACGTCGAGGACCCCGCGGACTCCGAGGACGGCGACGGGGGCCCGGACGGCGGCGAGGCGGAAGGCACGGTCACCGTCGGCGAGAACCTGGCCCTGCTGACCGGCGGCTCCCCGCAGGACGTGCTGGCGATCTGGCTCGACGGTCTTGAAGCCGTGTACGCCGATGCCACCGCACCGGCCTTCGACGACTTCGCCGACCTCGTCAACGAGGACGGTTCGATCGACTTCGACGCCCTGGACTGGGATCCGGAGGCGGAGGCGGAATTCCTCGACGGGGTGCTCGGCAATCTGTATCTGCTCACCGTCTCCGACGCCGGTCCCGGCGAGGGACCGCTGCCGTTGCCCGCCCTCGCCGCCTCGATGATCGTGCCCGACGACATGGACGAGCCCACGGACGACGTCCTGGAGCAGGTGTCGGAGGCGATGATGCGTCTCGACGACCAGTTCCGGGTGCTCGAACCCATCGGCCTCGTCGAATACCGGCCGCTGGACGAGACGTTGCTGACCGAGGAGGGCGAAGACGGCGCGCCGCCTGCCGACGAGGACGACGTCACCCGGTACGGGCTGGTGAAGCTCACCCCCCTCGGCCTGTACGGCGTCCGGGCCCGGATGCTGGAGGCCGGGGTGGACGCCCCCGCGATCGGTGACCTCGCGGAGAAGGGGGCCGAGGAGCTGCTCGCCGGTATCGCGTACTACCCCGAGCCCGCCGCCCGCGCCGAGACGGAGCGGTGGCTCGGCCGGCACGGCAGCGCCGGTGCGGTGACGGCCGCGCGCGAGCTGCTCAGCGCCTCGCGCGGTTCCGACGCGGGCTCGCCGCTGCGCCGGCTCCACTGCCAGCAGGCGCTCGCCCTTGTCGGTCCGGCGGCGGAGCCCGCCGTGCGCGCGGTCCTGGACGACCCGGAACTGGGCGGGCTGGCGCGGGTGTGGCTCGCGGAGCGGGGCGCGGCCGACGTACCCGCACCGCCGGAGTCGATGATCTTCTGGCTGGCCGTCGACACGATCGCGGCCCAGCTCGACGCCGAGGGTGATCTGGACGAACTCCAGGGCCTGGTCGAGGGGCTGTCGGCTCAGCACAGCGGTTTCTTCGACGAGGTGTGGCGGGTGGACCACCCGGGGACGGCCGAGGTCCTGGAGGCGATGGGCCGGCTGCACAGCGACAAGAAGGCGGCGAAGGAAGCGCGGAAGGCGGCGTTCAAGGCGCGGTCGAGGAAGAGCGGCTGACGGGCGGTCCGCCACGCGGCTGACAAGCAGTCCGCCACGTCCGCTGACGGCGGGCACTCTTCGGGCGGCGTCCTCTGTGTGGGCCGGGTCGGCCGATTTGGCAGGTCACAGGCATCCATGGCCATAGCCTCACAGCAAGGATGCCGCTCGAAGTCGTTATTTGTTCAACCTCCGTTGGTGTGAGGGAGGGAGCCTGGGCGCGCAAGCCACCTGGCCCGATACCTCTCATGGAGTCCGCGATGTCCTTCACTCGCAGGGAATTCACCCGGCAGTCCGCCCTCACCGGTGCGGGTATCGCCCTCACCGGCGCGGTGGGCGCGCTGGCCACCGCGCCCGGCGCCCTCGCCGCCGAGGACCCGGAGCACGGCCCGGGCCACGGTTCCGGGAACGGCCACGGGCACGACAAGTCGCCCGGCTACGGGCCGCTGCTCCCCGACCCCGAGGGCATCCTCGCGCTGCCCGCCGGGTTCTCGTACCGGATCGTCACGCACAGTGGTGTCACCACGCTGGAGTCCGGCGAGCCCACCCCCTCCAACCACGACGGCACGGCCGCCTTCGAGGGCCCGCGCGGTGTCACCCTGCTCGTCAACAACCACGAGCTGAAGGGCCCCCGCTCCAAGTGGAAGTACCCCGTCCCGCTCACCGAAGGACTGGTCTACGACCCCGCCGCGGCCGGTGGCTGCACGGTCGTCGAGACCTGTAAGGACGGCCGCACCGCCGAGTGGGTCGGCATCGCGGGCACCTCCACCAACTGCGCGGGCGGCTCCACCGCCTGGGGCACCTGGCTGACCTGCGAGGAGAACTCGGACAAGGCGGGCCAGAACGGGATGACCAAGGACCACGGCTACGTGTTCGAGGTCGACCCCTACGACCGGCGCGCCAACCGCGACCCCCGGCCCGTCAAGGCGTTCGGCCGGTACGACCACGAGGCGGTCGTCATCGACCCGAAGAGCGGTCACGCCTACCTGACCGAGGACGCCTCCGGCCCCAACGGACTGTTCTACCGCTGGGTCCCGCCGCAGGGCTTCCGGCACGGCCGCGGCAAGCTGCGCACCCTCGCCGACGACGCGGGTGTCCTCCAGGCGGCCAAGTGCTTCGACCGCAACGGCGTCTTCGTCGACGACCTGTCCCGCGCCACGAAGATCGGCACGGTGTACGGCGTGGACTGGGTCGACGTACCCGACCGCGACGCGAAGACCGTTCCCGTGCGCAAGCAGTTCGGCCAGCTGGACGTCACCCGGGCCCGCAAGCTCGAAGGCATGTGGTGGGGCGACGGCGGCACGTACCTCGTCTCCTCGTTCGCCCGTGACGAGAGCCCCGTCGCGCACGACGGACAGGTCTGGTTCTACGACCCCAAGCGCCGCACGCTGACCCTCAAGGTGCTCCTCGGTGTGAACCCCGACCCCTCCAAGGACGGCGCCTTCGACAGCCCGGACAACATCACCGTCTCGCCGTACGGCGGTCTCGTCATCGCCGAGGACGGCGAAGGCGTCTCGCACCTCTTCGGTGCCACGGAGAACGGCCGTACGTACCCGATCGCCCGCAACGAGCTCAACGTGGGCACGGAGGACGACCCCGCGTTCAGCGAGTTCGCCGGAGTCACCTTCTCGCCCGACGGGAAGACGCTCTTCGCCAACATCCAGACGCCCGGAATCCTGCTCGCCATCACCGGCCCCTGGAAGCGTCAGCCGAACCGGGCCGGCCACGCGGGCGGCACGACGTCGGACTGATCGTCACCGAGGGGAAGCGTCCGCGCACCACGTGCGAGAACGCCGTCGGGGAGGCCGGTCCGGGGGCCGGCCGCGCCCCGTCGGGAAGCGAGAACCGCCACATCTTCGGGGGGCGTTCCGGGGCGCCGTCGCGCACAGCGCCGCTGGTGGCAGCGGGCAGGAGCGCCGCCGGGCACCGGAACGGCTGATTACGAATCCGGCACTACTGCGCCCCCAGGAGTGGTCGGGCATGGCGTCGGGCGCTCTCAGGGCGCATACTCAAGGTAATGAAACAGTCAGCCGGTTCCCGGCGTCACCTGCCTTCCAGTCCCTTCAACCGCCCGGCCCAGGCGGCCCCACCGGTCGAATGTTTCGATGTGGGCGACAGGGTGTCGCACGACCAGTTCGGGCTCGGCAGAATCCTCGCTGTCGAGGGCGACAACGACGCAGTCCTCATCGACTTCTCTGGGCGACAGGGGAGGATTCTGAGCCCGTACTCCAAGCTGACCAAGCTCTGAGAAGGACCACGAGCTCATACAGCGTCCGCCTGGAGAATCTCCGGACCCGGGGCACCTGAGAGTCATCAGGTGCCCCGGAAGCCGTTTCCGGGGTGGCCCGTCGCCGGGTTACAGGGACTTGGCGGCGGGCTTCACCATGCCCCGGACGGTGCGCGACTTCACGAACTCGCCCATGCCCGTCATCTCCCATTCACCGGAGAACTGCTTGATCAGCTTGGCCATCAGCACGCCGGTCTGCGGCTCCGCGCCGGTCAGGTCGAAGCGCACCAGCTCCTCGCCCGTGGCCGCGTCGATCAGCCGGCAGTAGGCCTTGGCCACCTCGGTGAACTTCTGTCCGGTGAACGAGTTGACCGTGAAGACCAGGCCGGTCGCCTCGGCGGGGATGCGGCCCAGGTCCACGACGATCACCTCGTCGTCACCCGCGCCCTCACCCGTGAGGTTGTCGCCGGAGTGCTTGATCGCGCCGTTCAGGATGGAGAGCTTGCCGAAGTAGCAGCTGTCGAGGTGATTCCGGTTGGGACCGTAGGCGATCACGGAGGCATCGAGGTCGATGTCCTTGCCGCGGAACGCGGGCTCCCAGCCGAGCCCCATCTTGACCTGGGAGAGCAGCGGCTTTCCGCCCTTGACCAGCGAGACCGTCTGGTTCTTCTGGAGACTGACGCGGCCCTTGTCCAGGTTGATCTTGCCGGAGCCCGCGGGTGCCGGTGCGGCGGCCGGCGGGGCAGGCGGAGCCGCCGGGACGGGCGGCGCGATGCGCGGGTCGACGGGCGCGGCCTGCGGGACCGGCGGGGCGGGGGCGGCCTGCGGGGCGGGGGCGGCAGCCGGAGCGGGCTCCTCCACCGAGACTCCGAAGTCCGTGGCGATGCCCGCCAGCCCGTTCGCGTAGCCCTGGCCGACGGCGCGGGCCTTCCAGGCGCCGTTGCGCAGATAGATCTCGATGACCACGAGCGCTGTCTCGGAGCCCAGCCGGGGCGGGGTGAAGGTGGCGAGCGCCGTGCCGTCGTCCGCGTTGCGCACGGTGGCGGTGGGCTCGATGCCCTGGAAGGTCTGGCCCGCGGCGTCGGGGCTCGCGGTGACGACGACCTTCTCGATGCCGGGCGGGATCGCCGCGGTGTCCACCACGATCGCGTCGGGCGCCGAGCCGCCGCCGGACCGGTAGGTCACACCGGAGCCCGAGGGCTGGTTGTAGAAGATGAAGTCGTCGTCGGAGCGCACCTTGCCATCGGCGGTGAGCAGCAGGCCCGAGACGTCGAGCCGCACGGGGGCGGCGACGTCCACCGCCACGCGGGCGGCGGAGAGAGGGATGTTCGAGCCGGGGGTCATTGCGGTCATGCACGGGGTAACGAACGACCCCGCTTTGCCGTTCCCTTACCTTTGCCGCTTCTGCTCCGTACGGGTCAGCGGCCGCTTCGCTGGTCACGCGGGTGGTTGCGGCCGGCGCGGCCGGCCGGGCCTCCGGTCAGTGGGGCCAGATCGGCGGGTCGGTGACGAAGTGGCCGCCGATGCGGGCGTGCTCCGGGTTGGCGGGGTCCAGCTCGCCCTGCTCGGCGAGGAGTCCGGCCGCGTACGGCTCGGAGTCGTCCTGAGGCTCGTACCCGAGGGACCGGGCCGAGCTCAGGTCCCACCACAGGCGGGTGTTGTCCGACGAGCCGTAGACGACGGTGTGCCCGACGTCCTCGGCGGTGAGCGCGGCGTGGAAGAGCCGGGCGCCGTCGGCGGGGCTCATCCAGACCGACAGCATCCTGACCGACGTGGGTTCCCTGAAGCAGGAGCCGATGCGCACGGACACGGTCTCCATGCCGTGCCGGTCCCAGTAGAGCTGGGCGAGATCCTCGCCGAAGGACTTGGAGAGACCGTAGAAGGTGTCGGGGCGGCGGGTGACGCCGACCGGGATCAGCGGGTCGCCGGGGAGCGGGCGCGGGGTGTAGCCGATGGCGTGGTTGGACGAGGCGAACACCAGGCGCCGCACGCCCTCCTCGCGCGCGGCCTCGTAGAGGTTGTACGTCCCCTCGATGTTCGCGCGCAGAATCTTGTCGAAAGAGGCTTCCAGGGAGATGCCCGCGAGGTGGATGATCGCGTCGACGCCCCGCACGGCCTCGCGGAGCGCGTCCTTGTCGCCCAGGTCGGCGACGATCGCGTCCGGTTCGCCCTCGACCGGCGCGAGGTCGAGGAGCCGGAGCTCGTAGCCGTACGCGGGCAGCAGGGCGCGCATCAGGGTGCCGAGGCCGCCGGCGGCGCCGGTGAGCAGGACGGTACGGGGAGCGGGCATTCGGGGATCTCCTCGGTGCGGTCGCGGACGCGAAAGACGCGCGCAACACGTCAAATCCATGGATGACATTCACATGCATGGACAAGCTACGAACGCGCGGCGGATCGCGTCAAGTCCTTCGTGGAGCCGGTGAGTCCGCCTCCGGCTCGGTGTTCCTGTCTTGACCTGCGCACGGTGGCTGCCTTAGCGTGGCCGCGTTCATGAATATGGACATCGATCAGAATTGTGCACGCCTGAACCTGCTCAGGGAGCGCCCGTGACCTCAGCCCCCCTTGCCGCCCGGCTCACCCGAGTCGCCGGGCCGCTCTTCTTCCCCGTCACCGCGTACGGGCCGGACGGTGCCATCGACCTCGATGTCTTCCGCGCCCATGTGCGGGACGGCATCGACGCCGGTGCGGCCGCGGTCTTCGCGTGCTGCGGTACGGGTGAGTTCCACGCGTTGACCCCGGACGAGTTCCGCCTCCTCGTCGCCGCCGCGGTCGAGGAGGCGGCCGGGCAGGTGCCCGTCGTCGCGGGCGCCGGATACGGCACCGCCCTCGCGGTCCAGTACGCGAAGCTCGCCGAGGAGGCGGGCGCGGACGGACTGCTCGCCCTGCCCCCGTACCTCGTCGTCGCCGGTCAGGAGGGCCTGCTGCGCCACTACGCGGCGCTCGCCTCGGCCACCCGACTGGAGACGATCGTCTACCAGCGCGACAACGCCGTCTTCACCCCGCGGACCGTCGTCGCGCTCGCCCGGACGCCCGGAATCATCGGGCTCAAGGACGGATTCGGCGACCTCGACCTGATGCAGCGGATCGTCAGCGCCGTGCGCACCCAGGTGCCCGGCCAGGACTTCCTGTACTTCAACGGGCTGCCCACCGCCGAGCTGACCGGCCTCGCCTACCGCGGTATCGGCGTCGCGCTCTACTCCTCGGCCGTCTTCGCCTTCGCCCCCGATATCGCCCTGGCCTTCTACCGGGCCCTCGACTCGGGCGACGACGAGCTGGTCAACGCACTGCTCGACCGCTTCTACCGGCCGCTGGTCGAGCTGCGCGCCAAGGGGCACGGCTACGCCGTCTCGCTGGTGAAGGCGGCCGTACGGCTCGGAGGCCTGGACGTCGGAGAGGTGCGCACCCCGCTCACCGAGCCGCCCGCCGACCACATCAAGGAGCTCATCGAGATCATCGCCGGCGGACGCGCGCTGCTGGCGGAGCGCGGGGCGGGGGAGCGGGAGTGAGGACGTCCGCCTTCGTCTACCCCTGGGACGTCGTCGGGGACCCGGCCGCGGCGGAGCGCATCGCCGGTCTCGGTATCCAGCAGGTGACCCTCGCCTCCGCCTACCACTCGACCCGGGCCCTGACCCCCCGGCATCCGGGCCGCCGGATCGTCACCGCCGAGTACGCCGCGGTGCTCTACCCGCCGGACCCGGCCCGCTGGTCGGGGCGGGCGCTGCGGCCCTACGCGCAGTCCTGGGTTCCGGGCGCCGACCCGTACGCGGAGGCGGCGCGGGCCCTGACCGACGCCGGTCTCCAGGTGCACAGCTGGGTGGTCCTCGCGCACAACTCCCGGCTGGGCGCCGAGCACCCGGAGACCTCGGTGGTCAACGCCTACGGTGACCGCTATCCGTGGGCGCCCTGCATCGCGCGGCAGGCCGTCCGCGCCTATCTGGTCGACCTGGCCGCCGAGGCCGCGGTCCGCGAGGGGACGCTCGGTACCGAACTGGAGTCCTGCGGCTGGTACGGCTTCGCCCATCTGCACGCCCACGACAAGACCGCGGGTGTGGCTCTGGGGGATGCGGCGCAGTATCTGATGTCGCTCTGCTTCTGTCCGGACTGCCGGGCCGGTTACGGCGAACAGGGCCTGAAAGCCGACGAGGTGGGTGTTTCGGTGCGGCGCGCCCTGGAACCGGTGTGGGCCGGCTCCGCCTCCGCGGGGGCGGGCTGGTCCGGAGTCGTCGAGCTGCTCGGCGCCGAGCTCGCCGAGGCCACCCTCCGGTGGCGCGGCCAGGTCGCCCGGACACTCCAGGAGGCCGCGGTCGCCGCCGTGCGGGAGGCGGCGGGGGCCGGGTTCCAGGTGCTCCTGCACGCCGACCCCGCCGCGTACCGCACAGGCGCCAACGTGGGTGTCGACGCGCGGCACATCCTCTCCGTCGCCGACGGCGTGGTCCTGCCGTGCACCGGTGGTGACGCGGCGCGCGAGGCGGTCCTCGGGCCGTTCGCCGACGAGGGCGGATCCGGGGCCCGTGTGCTGGCCGCCAACTTCGGCGTCGTCTCGGGGATGGGCGGCAGCCCGGGCACACTCGCCGGGGACGCCGCGCACGCGGCCTCGCTCGGTGCGAACCAACTGCGGCTCTACCACGCCGGGCTGGCCTCGGGCCCGGACCTCGAAGCCGTCGCCGACGCGCTCTCACGCATCGGGCGATGACGGGACCGGGCCGGTGGGGGCGCCCGTCAGCCGGCCCCGCCGGCCCGTGACCAGCAGGGCCGCGGCCAGCAGTCCCACCGCCCCGGTCAGGGGCAGCAGGACCCGTACATCGGCCACCGCGACCAGCCCCGCGCCGAGCGCCAGGGCCACCGCGTTCGGCGCCGACATCAGGGAGCCCGCGGTGGCCGCCGCGCGTCCCAGGACCGGGGCGGGCGTCTCCCGCTGCACCGCCGTCATCGCGGCGATCAGCACACAGGGCAGCCCCGCCCCGATCGCCGCGCTCGCCGCCAGGGCCACCGCGTCGTACGGCAGCGCCCGCGCGCCCACGGCCACCGCGAACAGGGCGATCCCGCCCGCCGCGAACACCCGCTCCGGCACCCGCCGCAGCAGCGGCCCCGCCAGCAGCCCGATGGCCACGGAACCGGCTCCCTGGGCCGCGTACAACACCCCGGCGTACGTGGGGGAGTGGCCGAGTCCCTCGTCCACCACCGCGTAGACCGCCGCCCCGTTGAGCCCCGCGAGCAGCATCGTCACGGCCCCGGCGAGGACCAGGGGCCGCAGAACAGGCGAGCGCCACAGCACGCGCGCCCCCGCCGTCGGACCGCCCCGCCGCCACGCCTTCGGAGCCGGGGCGGGCCCCTGGACCCGCAGCCGCGTGAGAATCAGTGCGGCCAGGGCGAACGTCACCGCGTCGAGCACCACCACCACCTCGCCGCCGAAGCGCGCGAACAGGCCCGCGCCCGCCAGCGGTGCGAGGAGCTTCATGCCCTCGTTCGCCGTCGTCCGCAGCCCGTTGAAATCGCCGAGCAGCCGGGCGTCGACCACCTGCCCGACCAGTGAGGACTCGGCCGCGTCGAGCAGCACACCGCTCACCCCGTAGAGGACGAGCACGCCGAAGAGCAGCGGGATCCGGTGCGTCGCGCCGGTCAGTGGCAGCGCGGCCAGCAGCACCGTCATGGCCAGATTCCCCCCGATCAGCAGCGGCTTCCCGGGCAGCCGGTCGGCGAGCGCGCCGAGGGCGGGTCCGGCGAGCACCGGCGCCCACATCGCGAACACCGTCAGCGCCTCCAGACTGTCCGAGCCGGTGAGGGACTTGACCCAGATGCCGGCGGTGAGCCACATCGCGGAGGTCCCGAATCCCGAGACGAGGACGCCGGCCAGGCAGAGGGCGGCGGTGCGGTCGCGCAGTACGTTTCTCACCGCCGTGATGCTGGCCGCTAAGGGGGGTCCGCGACATCGGGAGGACGCCCTAGCCGTGCCCCCGGTCACCGGACGAGCCTGATTTTTCGGCGACTTCTTTTGTCAGAAGCGTTGACGAAACATTCGGGACAGCTCTAGCTTCATCGCGTCGTACTTCGTACGTCATATATGAGACGCGATACGCGAGATGCGAGAGCCCTTCACCCATGACTTTTGCGCCCACCCCGATTCCGTCCCGCACCCAGTACGTGCTGGAGGCGATCAAGCACGCGATCCTCACCGCGCAGCTGAGACCAGGGCAGGCGCTGGTGGAGACCGAACTCGCCGCACAGTTCGGGGTGTCCAAGACCCCGGTGCGGGAGGCGCTGAAGACCCTGGCCGGTACCGGGCTGGTCGTCATGAGCCAGTACAAGGGCGCCACCGTACGGCTCGTCGACGCGACCATGGCCCGCGAGGTCTACGACGTACGGCTCCTCCTGGAGCCCGAGGCGCTGCGCCGCTCCATCACCCGCAGGGCCTCGCTCGACGAAGCCCAGGAGGCCCTGGAGCGCGCCGACTCGGCGCTGGACAAGGCCGAACGCTCCCTGGCCAACCGGGACTTCCACCGCGCGCTCTACCTGCCCTGCGGAAACCCGCTGCTGGCCCGGATGCTCGACGAGATCCGCGACCAGGCCGCCCTCGTGTCGACCGTCGCCTGGTCGGCCATTCCGAGCTGGGAGCGGGAGGCGGCCGAGCACCGGGAGATCCTGCGGCTCGCGCTCGCCGACGACGCGGCGGCCGCCGCCGGGGCTCTGCACGACCACATCGCGTCGTTCGTGCGCCGCGCCTTCCCCGACGACGTAGACGGGGGTGACGCGGCGTGAACCACCAGCACACCGACGAAAGGCGTGTCCGCATGGACCTCACTCCGCTGAAGGCGGCCCTCGCAGATGTCGTGGCCATCCCGGTGACCCCGTTCGCCGAGGACGGGACCATCGACACGACGGCGCACCGCGCCCTGCTGCGACGGCTGCTCGACGGCGGCGTCCGCATCCTCACCCCGAACGGCAACACCGGGGAGTTCTATGCGCTCACGCCGGACGAGCGGCGGGCCGTCACCGAACTGACCATCGACGAGGCGGGCGGCCGCGCCACCGTCCTGGTGGGCGTCGGCCACGACGTGCCGACCGCGGTGGCCGCCGCACGGCACGCCAGGGACGCCGGCGCCGAGATGGTGATGGTGCACCAGCCGGTGCACCCGTACGTCTCGCAGGACGGCTGGATCGACTACCACCGGGCCATCGCCGAGGCCGTACCCGAGCTCGGTGTCGTCCCGTACATCCGCAACCCGCTGCTGGGCGGCGAGGCGCTGGCCACGCTCGCCGACAGCTGCCCCAACGTCATCGGCGTGAAGTACGCCGTGCCGGACGCGGCCCGCTTCGGTGCCTTCGCCCGGGACGCCGGCCTGGAGCGCTTCGTGTGGGTGGCGGGCCTCGCCGAGCTGTACGCCCCCTCCTACTTCGCCACCGGCGCCACCGGCTTCACCTCCGGCCTCGTGAACGTCGCCCCCGGCGTCTCGCTGGCCATGCTGGAGGCCCTGCGGGCCGGGGACTACGCGGCGGCGATGAAGGTCTGGGAGCAGATCCGCCGCTTCGAGGAACTGCGTGCCGACCGGCAGTCCGCCAACAACGTGACGGTCGTCAAGGAGGCCCTGGCCTCGCTCGGGCTCTGCCGCCGCGATGTCCGCGCCCCCAGCAGGGTGCTGCCCGAGGCGCAGCGCGCCGAGGTCGACGACCAGGTCGCCGGGTGGTCCATATGACTGCTCGTCTCACCTCCAAGGAACTGCGCAGCCACCAGTGGTACGGCACGGACGGGCTCCGCTCGTTCAGTCACCGCGCCCGCACCCGCCAGCTCGGCTACCTCCCCGAGGAGCACCTGGGCAAGCCGGTCGTCGCGATCCTCAACACCTGGTCCGACATCAATCCCTGCCACGTCCATCTGCGCGAGCGCGCGCAGGCGGTCAAGCGGGGTGTCTGGCAGGCGGGCGGCTTCCCCCTCGAATTCCCGGTCTCCACCCTCTCGGAGACCTTCCAGAAGCCGACCCCCATGCTCTACCGCAACATGCTGGCGATGGAGACCGAGGAGCTGCTGCGCTCCTATCCGGTCGACGGTGCCGTGCTGCTCGGCGGCTGCGACAAGTCGACGCCCGCGCTGCTGATGGGCGCCGCGTCCGTCGACCTGCCGACCGTGTTCGTTCCCGCGGGTCCCATGCTGCCGGGCCACTGGCGCAACGAGGTCCTGGGCTCCGGCACGGACATGTGGAAGTACTGGGACGACAAGCGGGCCGGGCTCATCGGTGACTGCGAGATGGCCGAACTGGAGAACGGGCTGGCCCGTTCGCCCGGTCACTGCATGACGATGGGCACGGCGTCGACCCTGACGGCCGCCGCCGAGGCGCTGGGCGTCACGGTGCCGGGCGCCTCGTCCATCCCGGCCGTCGACTCCGGGCACGACCGGATGGCGGCGCAGTCGGGCATCCGGATCGTCGAACTGGTGTGGCAGCAGCTGACCTTGTCGAAGATCCTCACGGCGGAGGCGTACGAGGACGCCGTCGCCACGGTCCTCGCGCTCGGCGGTTCCACCAACGCCGTCATCCACCTGATCGCGATGGCGGGCCGCTCCGGGGTGAAGCTCACCCTGGACGACTTCGACCGCGTCGCCCGTACCGTGCCGGTGCTCGCCAACCTGCGCCCCGGCGGGAAGTACCTGATGGAGGACTTCCACTTCGCCGGCGGGCTGCCCGGATTCCTCGCCCGCCTCACCGACGTACTGCACCTGGACCGGCCCACCGTCTCGCACACCTCGATGCGTGAGCAGCTCGACGGGGCGCTCGTGCACGACGCGGACGTCATCCGGGAACGGGACAACCCGCTCGCCGACGAGGGCGGCGTGGCGGTGCTGCGCGGAAACCTCTGCCCGGACGGCGCGGTCATCAAGCACATCGCCGCCGAGCCGCACCTGCTGCGCCACACCGGTCCCGCGGTCGTCTTCGACGACTACAAGGAGATGCAGCGCACCATCAACGACCCGGCCCTGGCCCTCACCGCCGACCACGTCCTGGTGCTCCGCAACGCCGGACCCAAGGGCGGTCCCGGGATGCCGGAGTACGGAATGCTGCCGATCCCCGACTACCTGCTGAAGCAGGGCGTACGGGACATGGTGCGGATCTCCGACGCCCGGATGAGCGGCACCAGTTACGGCGCGTGCGTCCTGCACGTCGCTCCCGAGTCGTACGTCGGCGGGCCGCTCGCCCTCGTCCGCACCGGTGACGCGATCACCCTGGACGTCGGGGCACGCCTGCTCCACCTCGATGTGCCCGAGGAGGAGCTGACACGCCGCCGCGCCGAGTGGACACCGCCGCCCAACCGGTACGGGCGCGGATACGGGGCGCTCTACCAGGACCAGATCACCCAGGCCGACACCGGCTGCGACTTCGCCTTCCTGGCCCGGCAGGGAGACGTGCCCGACCCCTACGCCGGCTGAACCGCCGCAGAGAATTCCTGCGCACCGCCCCGTTCGGCAGGCCGAACGGCATGCGGGAAGCGCTTGCGCACACCACGCACCACACCCGCACACCCGCAGAGAACGGAGACGTGTCATGGCCCAAGCCGCAGCCGTGGCCAAACCGCCCAAGGTGCCCAGGCGCCGATCGGCGAGCCCGCGCCGACTGCCCTACCTGCTGATCGCGCCCGCCGGGCTGCTGATGCTGGGCTTCATCGCCTATCCGGTGATCAGCGTCTTCTACTACAGCCTGCAGAACTACAACGTCACCAAGCCGTGGCGGAACGGCTTCGCCGGCTTCGACAACTTCACGCGCGTCTTCACCGAGGACGACCAGTTCTGGACGACACTCGGCTTCAGCGCACAGTGGGTCGTCGTCCAGGTCGCGCTCCAGCTCACCCTGGGCCTCGCCCTCGCGCTGATCGTGAACCAGAGCTTCATCGGCCGCGGCATCTCCCGGGCGATGGTCTTCTCGCCCTGGGCCGTCTCCGGCGTCCTCACCAGCACCATCTGGATTCTGCTCTACAACTCCTCGACCGGCTTCAGCCGTTACCTCGCGGACGCCGGAATCGGTGACTACGGCACCTCGGTGCTCTCCGACACCGGCACCGTCTTCTGGGCCGCCACGGTCGCCGAACTCTGGCGCGGGGTCCCCTTCTTCGCCATCCTCATCCTCGCCGACCTCCAGTCCGTGTCGAAGGAGCTGTACGAGGCGGCATCGGTCGACGGCGCCGGGCGGATGCGCCAGTTCTTCCACATCACCCTGCCGCACCTGCGGGACGCGATCATCCTCTCCACCCTGCTCCGCGGGGTCTGGGAGTTCAACAACGTGGACCTGCTCTACACCCTCACCGGCGGCGGACCGGCGGGCGAGACCACCACCCTGCCGCTCTACGTCGCCAACACCGGTATCGAGGGCCACGACTTCGGCTACGCCTCCGCGCTCACCACCGTCGCCTTCGTGATCCTCCTCTTCTGCTCGATCGTCTATCTGCGCCTGAGCAAGTTCGGAGGCGACCACAAGTGACTGCCGCACTCGCCGAGAAGCACACGGGCACGGCCCCGGAACCCGTACGCAACCCCCCGCCGCCCCCCGCACGGCGCCGCCGCGGGCGTGAGCGCGCCTTCGACGACGTACCGCGCTGGCAGATCTACGTGCCCCTGGGCATCTATCTGCTCTTCACCCTCGTCCCGTTCTACTGGATGTTCCTCTTCGCCGTACGGCCCGCGGGGTCCACCTCGCTGGTGCCCTGGCCGATGACGGGCGAGCACTTCTCCAAGGTCTGGAACGAGCGCAGCTTCGCCGTCTTCTTCCAGAACAGCATGATCGTCGGGGTCGCCACCCTGTTCACCACGACCCTGGTGGCCCTGGCCGGCGGCTACGCCCTGGCCCGCTTCGACTTCAGGATCAAGAACGCGTTCATGCTGGCGCTGCTCTGCTCCCAGTTCATCCCGGGCGCGCTGATGCTCGTACCGCTCTTCGAGATCTTCAAGAACCTCCAGATGATCAACTCCCTCGGGAGCGTCATCATCGCCGAGACGGTCTTCCAGCTGCCGCTGTCGATCATCCTGATCAGCGGCTTCATCAAGAACGTGCCCATGACGCTGGAGGAAGCCGCCTGGGTGGACGGCTGCTCGCGCTTCCGTGCCTTCTGCGCGGTCGTGCTCCCGCTGCTCAGGCCCGGACTGATCGCCGTCGGCTCCTTCGCCTTCGTCCACAGCTGGAACCACTTCCTGTTCGCCCTGATGTTCCTCAGCGAACAGGACAAGCAGACGATCCCGGTCGGTCTGAACACCCTCATCGGCGCCGACAGCGTCGACCTGGGGGCGCTCGCCGCGGGCGGAGTCATCGCCGCCGTGCCCGTGGTGATCGTCTTCGCCTTCATCCAGAAGTGGCTGATCACCGGCTTCAGCGCCGGCGCAGTGAAGGGCTGACGCACATGACTCCCCCCATGACCCCACCATGGCACCGCACCGGCCGCCGCGCCGCAGCGGCGCTCGTCCTGCTCGCCGGCTGCCTGGCCCTCCAGCCGGGAGCCGAGGCCGCCACCCCGGCCGCGCCCGCGGCCGTCGCACCGGACCTGGGCCGGGAGGTCCTCGCGGCCGGTGACGGCTGGGCCGCCGACGGCGCCGGGACCACGGGCGGCTCGGCCGCCGACGACGCCCACGTCTTCACCGTACGCAACCGGGCCCAGCTCGTCGCCGCGCTGGACGGCGGCAGCTCCGTACCGAAGATCATCCGTATCGCGGGGACCATCGACGCCAACACCGACGACCACGGCCGCGCACTCGACTGCGAGGACTACGCGACCGACGGCTACGACCTGTCGGCCTATCTCGCCGCGTACGACCCCCGCACCTGGGGCGGCGCGAAGCCCTCCGGGCCGCAGGAGGACGCCCGCAAGGCGTCCGCCGCCCGGCAGGCCGAACGCGTCGAGCTGAGCGTCGGCTCCCACACGACGCTCGTCGGCCTCGGCCGCGGCGCCGTGCTCAAGGGCGCGAGCCTCCAGGTGAGGGACGCCGACAACGTCATCGTCCGCAATCTCGAACTCCGCGACGCCTACGACTGCTTCCCCGTCTGGCAGCCCAACACCGGTGGACTCGGCGACTGGAAGACCGCGTACGACACCCTCTGGCTGCGCGGCGCCACGCATGTCTGGGTCGACCACGTCACCGCGAGCGACAAGGGGCACCCGGACGAGAGGGAACCCACGTACTTCGGCCGCAACTACCTGCGCCACGACGGGCTGCTCGACATCACCAACGGCTCCGACCTCGTCACCGTCTCCTGGAGCCGGTTCCGGGGCCACGACAAGGCCATCCTCATCGGCAACGGCGACAACGTCACCACCGACCGGGGCAAGCTGCGGGTCACCCTGCACCACAACGAGTTCGACGCCGTCGTGCAGCGCGCGCCGCGCGTCCGCTTCGGGCAGGTCCACCTCTACAACAACCGCTACGTCGTCCCGGAGGGCGCCGCCTACCGGTACTCCATCGGCGTCTCGACCGAGTCCCGGATCGTGGCCGAGAACAACTCCTTCACCACCCCCGGCCACATCGAGGCCGCCGACCTGCTGAAGAGCTGGAACGGCAGCGCGCTCGCGCAGAGCGGCAACGAGTTCAACGGCTTCCCCGTGGACCTCCTCGCCATCTACAACGCGTACAACTCCGGCAGCGAGCGTGATCTCACCGCGGACGTCGGCTGGACACCCACCCTGCACGGACCGGTCGACAGCGCCGCCCGCGCCGCCACCGACGTGGCACGCGGCGCGGGAGCGGGGAGGGCCCGATGAGCACGGCCACCAGCCCCCTCCCGGTCGTCCTCGCCGGGGCACGCGGTCACGGGCGCTGGCACCTCGCCAACATCCGCCGGCTCCAGCACCAGGGTCTCGTCCGGCTCGCCGGAATCTGCGAACTGACACCGCTCGGCCCCGCCGAACTCGACGCCTTCGCCGGAGAACTCCCGGAGCAGTCCGCCGACTTCGGGGCGCTCCTGGACTCCACCGGAGCCCGCGCCGCCGTCATCTGCACCCCGATCCAGACCCATACCGAACTGGCTCTCACGGCCGCCGCCCGCGGCGTCCACCTCCTTCTGGAGAAGCCGCCCGCCGCCACGTACGCCGACTACACTCGGATGACCGACGGGGTACGGGAAGCGGGCGTCGCCTGCCAGATCGGCTTCCAGTCCTTCGGGTCGCACGCGGTCTCCGCCATCCGCGAGCTCATCCGCACCGGCGCGATCGGCACCGTCCAGGGTTTCGGCGCCGCCGGCGCCTGGGTCCGGGACGAGGCCTACTACCGGCGGGCGCCCTGGGCCGGACGCCGCAGGATCGGCGACACGGACGTGGTCGACGGCGTCCTCACCAACCCCCTCGCCCACGCCGTCGCCACCGCGCTCGAACTCGCGGACAGCGGGACGGCCGAGGACGTCACGGCCATCGACACGCAGCTGTACCGGGCCAACGACATCGAGGCCGACGACACCTCCTGCCTCCGCGTCACCACCGCGGACGGGCCGCCGGTCACCGTCGCCGTCACCCTCTGCGCCGAACGGGCCGCCGAACCCTATGTGATCGTCCACGGCGGCCGCGGCCGGATCACCTTCTGGTACAAGCAGGACCGCGTCCTCGTCCAGCGCGCGGGCCGGGGCCCCGAGGAGTTCGTGCACGGGCGGACCGACCTCCTGGAGAACCTGGCCGGCCACCTCGCCCACGGCACCGCCCTCCTCGTACCCCCGCACCGCACCGGCGCGTTCATGCGGGTCGTCGAGGCCGTGCGTACCGCCCCCGAGCCCACCGCCCTGCCCGCCGACGCCTGGTACACCGAACCGGCCACCGCCACCACGGGCGTACGGCGGGTCGTGCGCGGCGTCGACGCCCTGGTCGCCGCCGGCGCCGACACCCTCAGCCTCTTCTCCGAACTCGGCGCCCCCTGGGCGCACCCCAGCGAGGTGAGTACACCGTGACCACCGCACTCCTCAGCTGCGCGGGCCGCCCCGTCGGCCGCTACAGCTACCTCCCCGCCGCCCATGACGGCCGCCCCTACCTGCACCCCGTCACCACCCTGGCCGGTACCCCCGTCACCGAGGAGCGGCCCGCCGACCACATCCACCACCTCGGTGTCTCCGTCGCGGTGCCCGACGTGGCCGGATACAACTTCTGGGGCGGACGCACCTTCGTCCGCGACCAGGGCCCCACCGAGCTCGACAACCACGGGGCGCAGCGCCACCTCGGCTGGAAGCTCCGCGACCCGGACGGCTTCGTGGAGGAGCTCAGCTGGGAGGCCGACGGCACCGAACTGCTGCGCGAGCACCGCACGGTGGCCGTCACCGGGCTCTCGGACACCGCCTGGGCGCTGGACCTCTCCTTCTCCCTCACCAACCGGGGGACCACCGAGCTCTCCCTCGGCAGCCCCGCCACCAACGGCCGCCCCGGCGCCGGATACGGCGGCTTCTTCTGGCGCGCCCCCAAGGAGCCCGCCGCCCCCGCCGTGTTCAGCTCCGAGCGGGACGGCGAAGAGGCCGTGCACGGCAGCACCGCCGACTGGCTGGCCCTCGCCGGGGACGGCTGGACCCTCGTCTTCGCCGGGGCGACCGAGGAGACCCGGCGCGACCCCTGGTTCGTGCGGAGTACCGAGTACCCCGGGGTGGGTTCCTCCCTCGCCGCCGACCGGCGGCTCAGCGTCGCGGCCGGAGCCACCGTCGTACGCCGCGTCGTCACCGTCGTCGCCGACGGCACACTCGACCGGGACACCGCGCAGGCGTACGTCCGCAAGGTCGTGACGGCATGAGCGGCCCGACGAAGCTCCGCTCCGCCGACCTCGGCGACGGCACCTACCGCAATCCGGTGCTGGACGCCGACTGGTCCGACCCGGACGTCGTGCGCGACGGGGACGACTACTACCTGACCGCGTCCAGCTTCGGCCGGGTCCCCGGGCTGCCCCTGCTGCACTCCCGTGACCTGGTCAACTGGACCCTCATCGGGCACGCCCTGGAGCGTCTGGAACCGGCCGCCGACTTCGCCGTGCCGCGGCACGACTGCGGGGTGTGGGCACCCTCCCTGCGCCACCACGACGGACGGTTCTGGATCTTCTGGGGCGACCCCGACCACGGCATCCAGCAGATCAACGCCGCGGACATCCGGGGCCCGTGGACCGCACCGCACCTCATCAAGGCCGGCAAGGGGCTGATCGACGCCTGCCCGCTCTGGGACGAGGAGACCGGTGAGGCGTACCTCGTGCACGCCTGGGCCAAGTCCCGCTCCGGGATCAAGAACCGGCTCACCGGCCACCGGATGAGCCCCGACGGGCGCGAACTGCTCGACGAGGGCAAGACCCTGATCGACGCCGACCGGATCCCCGGCTGGTTCACCCTCGAAGGCCCCAAGCTCTACCGCCACGACGGCCACTTCTGGATCTTCGCCCCGGCCGGCGGGGTGGAGACCGGCTGGCAGGGTGCCTTCCGGTCGCGGGACTTCTTCGGCCCGTACGAGGAACGCGTCGTCCTCGCCCAGGGGACGACGGAGGTCAACGGACCGCACCAGGGCGGCTGGGTGCGTACGGCGCAGGGCGAGGACTGGTTCCTGCACTTCCAGGCCAAGGGGGCCTACGGGCGCGTCGTCCACCTCCAGCCGATGCGCTGGGACGCGGACGGCTGGCCCGTCATCGGTGACGCGGGGGAACCCGTCTCCGTACACACCAAACCCCTCGCCCCCGCCCAGCCCGCCGAAGTGCCCGCCTTCGACGACGACTTCCCCGGCGGGCGCTTCGGCCGGCAGTGGCAGTGGACGGCCGCACCCCGTTCCGGCTGGACGGTCGAGCACGCCGACGACGGACTGCGGCTCAGCTGCGTACGGACCGCCTACGCCCACGATCTGCGGGCCCTGCCCAATGTGCTGGTCCAGCGCCTGCCCGCCGAGACGTTCACCGTCGAGACGGGGCTCACCCTGCACAGCGACGAGCCGGGCGCCAAGGCCGGACTCGCCGTGCTGGGGGACGCGTTCAGCTGGATCGGCCTGGAGGTGGGGGACGACGGCGCGCCGCGCCTCGTGCACCGGTACGCCGAGACGGTCGCCGAACACGAACGCGACGCCGAGCACCCGCGCCCGGCACCGGAAGGCCGCGTCCGGCTGCGTATCGAGGTCACGGCCGGAGCCCGCTGCCGCTTCCACGCGGACACCGGCGACGGCTTCCGCCCCTCGGGCCAGGTCTTCGCGGCGACGCCCTGGCGCTGGGTCGGCGCCCTCCTCGGGCTGTTCGCCACCGCGCCGGCCGGGCCGGGACCCGCCGGAACGGCCGGCTTCACCGCCTTCCGCACCACGGACTGAACCTCCGCCCACACATCCGCAACCGCCTGTATGGGAGCCGCAACGATGCACCTCCGTACCAAGCGCACCAGAGCCCGTACGCTCGCCTCGGGCCTGGCCCTGGCCGCCGCCCTCCTCGTACCGAGTGCGCCGGTCCAGGCCGCCGGGGCCGGTTCCGCTCCGCAGGACTCCGCCGGCCACCGCACCTGGTCCGACACCCCGCACGGCTTCGCCTCACTGGCGGGCGGGACGACCGGGGGACTCGGCGGCAAGGTCGTCACCGTCTCCACCCCGTCGGACCTCGCGAAGTACGCCGGGGCCGAGGGGCCCTACATCATCCGGGTCGCGGGCTCCCTCGCGGTCGAGCCGTTCGGCGGCGACATCGACGTGACCTCGGACAAGACCATCGTCGGCGTCGGCGACACGGCCGAGATCGTCCACGGCGAGCTGCATCTGAACCCCGGCACCAGCAACGTCATCATCCGCAACCTGACCATCCGCGACTCGTACGTCGAGGGCGACTGGGACGGCAAGACCACCGACTTCGACGCCATCCAGATGGACTCCGCCGACCACGTCTGGATCGACCACAACCGCCTCACGCACATGGGTGACGGCCTGCTCGACATCCGCAAGGACAGCGAGTACATCACCGTCTCGTACAACCACTTCGACCACCACAACAAGGCGCTCGGCATCGGCTGGACCACGAACGTCAAGACGCAGATCACCATCGACCACAACTGGTTCAGCGGCACCAAGCAGCGCAACCCCTCCGCCGACAACTGCGCCTACGCCCATCTCTACAACAACTACCTCTCCGCGCAGGTCGCGGACGGGGACCCGCTGTGGACGTACGGCAACTGGGCGCGCGGCGCCACGAGGATGGTCATCGAGAACAGCTACTACGAGGGCGTCCAGCACCCCTACCAGGCCGACGCCACCGCCGAACTGGTCCAGCGCGGCTCGGTCCTGAAGGACACGACCGGCCGCACCGACGCCTGGGGCGCCGCCTTCACGCCGCGCGACTTCTACCCGTACACCCTGGACCGTGCGGCCGACGTCCCGACGCTGGTCACCCGTTACTCCGGGCCGCAGAAGAACATCGGCACCGACACCGTCCTGCGGGTCCCGGCCCACTACCCGACCGTGCAGGCGGCCGTCGACGCGGTGCCCGCGGGCAACGACGGGCGGATCACGGTGCGGCTCGCCCCCGGCACCTACCGCGAGCACGTCAGGATCGGGAGGAACCAGCATCGCGTCTCCCTCGTCGGCACCGGCCCGCACCGCGACGACACCCTCGTCGTCTTCGGCACCCCGGCCGGTGAGCTCAAGCCCGACGGCTCCACCCAGGGGTCCTGGGGCAGCGCGACCCTGGTCGTCGAAGGGCACGACTTCAGCGCCCGCAACCTGACCTTCTCCAACGACTTCGACGAAGCGGCCGTCGAGCTGAACGGCGAACAGGCCCTCGCCGTGAAGACCACGGGCGACCGGCTGACCTTCACGGACACCGGCTTCCTGGGCAACCAGGACACCCTGATGACCGACACCCCGGCCCTCACCCAGAAGGCCCGTGTCTACATCCGGGACTCCTACATCGAGGGCGACGTCGACTTCATCTACGGGCGCGCCACCACCGTCGTCGAACGCTCCGTGATCAAGGCGCTCAGCCGTGGCTCGGACACCAACAACGGCTACATCACGGCCGCTTCGACCTGGAAGGACAACCCGTACGGCTTCCTGATCACCCGGAGCCGGATCATCAGCGACGCCCCCGCGGGCTCCTTCCACCTCGGCCGGCCCTGGCACCCGGGCGGCAACCCCGACGCGATCGGCCAGGTCCTCGTCCGGGAGACCCTGCTGCCGGCCGCCATCAAGGCGAGCCCCTGGACCGGCATGAGCGGCTTCCCCTGGCAGGAGGCGCGGTTCAGCGAGTACCGGACGTACGGACCCGGGGCCGCCGTCACCGCGGACCGGCCGCAGCTTCCGGCGCGGGACGCCGCACACCACGACGTGGCCGACTACCTCGCGGGCGAGGACGGCTGGACCCCCCACCGCACGCAGCACTGACACTCCCTTCCCGACCCCCCGCACCACAGCACAGCGACCGAACCGAGAGAGAAGAGCCGACCATGAACATCTCGAAGACGTACCGGGGGCGTGCCGCGGCAGCGGTCTCCCTCACGGCAGTGCTCGCGCTGACGGCCACGGCCTGCGGTGACGACGGCAGCGGCTCCGGCAACGAGGGCAGCGGCAAGGGCGAGATCACCTTCTGGGACAACAACGGCGGTCCGCGCACGGCTGTCTGGACCGAGATCATCAAGGACTTCGAGAAGAAGAACCCGGACATCGAGGTCAAGTACGTCCCGATCCCGATCGCCGACGTCCAGTCCAAGTACGACACGGCGATAGCGGGCGGCGGGCTGCCGGACGTCGGCGGTGTCGGCACGGCCTACCTCTCCAACATCGTCTCGCAGGAGGCGCTGGAGCCGGTCAACGACCGGCTGAAGGAGTCGGCGCTGAACGGCAGGCTCGTCGAGTCCATGGTCGACAGCGTCAAGGTCGCGGGCGGCCGGGGCGACGACATGTACACCGTGCCGACCTCGGCGAACAACGGCGCGCTCTGGTACCGCACCGACCTGTTCGAGGCCGCCGGCCTGGAGGCGCCCACCACCTGGGCGAAGTTCTACGAGGCGGCGGAGAAGCTGACCGACGCCAAGAACAACAAGTTCGGGTACACGATCCGCGGTGGCGCGGGCTCCATCGCCCAGGCCATCGACGCCTCGTACGGCCAGTCCGGCATCACGGAGTTCTGGGACGGCGACAAGACGACGCTCAACGACCCGAAGAACGTCGCCGCTCTGGAGAAGTACGCCGCCCTCTTCAAGAGGACGACGCCGTCCGCCGACGTCAACAACGACTTCACCAAGATGGTCGCCCAGTGGGACACCGGCACGATCGGGATGCTCAGCCACAACCTCGGCTCCTACCAGGACCACCTGAAGGCGCTGGGCCCCGACAAGTTCGCCGGAATCCCCAACCCGGTGGGCGACGGCGGCAAGCGGGTCCAGGTCTCCAACCCCGTCGACGGGCTCGGTCTGTTCCGGGCGAGCAAGAACAAGACGGCGGCCTGGAAGTTCATCGAGTTCGCGGCCTCGCACGAGTCCAACAGCAAGTGGAACGAGTCGGCCGGTGCCATCCCCGCCAACACCGAGGCGGCGAAGGACCCCTGGATCTCCGCTTCCGAGCCGACCGCGCTCGGTGCGAAGGCCCTCACCGACGGCTCCACCACGATCGTGCAGCTGCCGTACTACCTGCCCGACTGGAACAACATCAGCAAGGCCGACAACGAGCCGGAGTTCCAGAAGCTGCTCCTCGGCAAGGTCACGGCCAAGGCGTTCCTCGACAAGATCGCCGATGAGCTGAACGCCGCGCAGAAGGAGTGGAAGGAGCTGGGCAACGGCTGATCCGGCCGGCTCCGCCTCCCCTGACCGGGACCGGCGGCGGTACGGGTCGCGCCCCGCCGCCGGTCCCGCTCCACGCAGGACCACCACCTCCCCAGAGAGAGGCAGTCCCCTCGTGTCCCTCACCCGCAGAAGGACGGCAGCCGCACTGTTCGCGCTGCCCCTCGCCTTCGCCGCCACCCCCGCCTTCGCCGGGAGCGGCGGCGGCCGCCCGAGGCCCCGGACCGTGCACATCGCGGGCGACTCCACCGCCGCCCAGAAGTACGCCGACGCCGCACCCGAGACGGGCTGGGGCATGGCCCTGCCCTTCTTCCTCGGCCATGGCGTCGGAATCGCCAACCACGCGGTGAACGGGCGCAGTTCGAAGAGCTTCATCGACGAGGGCCGCCTCGCCGTGCTCCTGGAGGGCGTCCGCGAGGGCGACCTCGTGCTCATCCAGTTCGGGCACAACGACGCCAAGAGCGCCGACCCGACCCGCTATACGGAGGCCTGGTCGACGTACCAGGAGTACCTGCGGCAGTACATCGACGGCGCGCGGACCCGTGGCGCGCTGCCCGTCCTCGCGACGTCCGTGGAGCGCAGGAAGTTCGACGCGAGCGGCACGGCCCTGCCCACCCACGGTGAGTACCCCGCAGCGATGCGGGCGCTGGCCGAGGAGGAGGACGTGACGCTGGCCGACATCCAGGCCCTCTCGATCGCCCTGTGGCAGAAGCTCGGCGCCGAGGAGACCAAGGCGTACTTCCACTGGACCGCGACCGAGCAGGACAACACGCACTTCAACCCGCCGGGCGCGATCGCCGTGGCCCGGCTCGTCGCGGCCGCGCTGCTGGAGCACCGCGCGCTCGCCCCGCGTGAGGTACGCCGCCTCGACGACGAGATCCCCGCGTCCTGGATCACCTGGCCCCAAGCCTGAACCGCACGAAGGAGAGCCGCACGATGAGAACCCCAACATGTCATGGGCGCGTCATGAGTACGCTGGTCGGCTGCACCGCCCTCGTCCTCGCCGCCACCGGAACCGCCCAGGCCGCGGGCCACCACCCCGACCCCGCCCGCCAGACCCTCGCCGCTCAGGACGGCTGGGCCTCCGCGGGCACCGGCACCACCGGCGGTTCGGCCGCCGACGCCGGCCACGTCTTCACCGTCACCACGTGGGCCGGGTTCAAGGCCGCGCTCACCGCCGCCGCGGACGCCCCGTCGATCATCAAGATCAAGGGCACCATCGACGCCACCTCCGGGGGATGCGCGTCCTTCGAGGCGCCCGGTTACGACTTCGACCAGTACCTCGCCGACTACGACCCGGCCGTCTGGGGACTCGACGACCCGCTCACCGGCGAGCAGGAGGAGCTGCGGGCCGCGTCCGCGGACAACCAGAAGCTGGGCATCATGGCGTACGTCCCGGCGGACACGACCATCGTGGGCGTGGGCGGGAACGCCGGGATCAGGGGCGGCAGCCTCCAGATCAAGGGCGTCGAGAACGTCATCCTGCGCAACCTCACCATCGAGGCCCCGCTGGACTGCTTCCCCGCGTGGGACCCGACCGACGGCGCCACCGGCGCCTGGAACTCCGAGTACGACGCGGTCGTGGTCCACGGCTCCCAGCACGTCTGGGTCGACCACAACACCCTCACCGACGGCCGCTACCCGGATTCCACCCTCCCGTCGTACTTCGGCGAGATCTACCAGCAGCACGACGGCCTCCTGGACATCGTCCGCGGCGCCGACCTGGTCACCGCCTCGTGGAACGTCCTCACCGACCACGACAAGACCCTCATGATCGGCAACAGCGACAGCGCGGGCGCTGACGACCGGGGCAAGCTCCGCGTCACCCTCCACCACAACCACTTCGACGGCGTCGTCGAGCGTGCCCCGCGCGTGCGCTTCGGCAAGGTCGACGCGTACAACAACCACTTCACGGTCACCGCCGGCCAGAAGTACGGCTACTCCTTCGGCATCGGCATCGAGTCCCAGCTCGTGGCGGAGAAGAACTCCTTCTCACTGCCGTCGTCGGTGCAGGCGGGCACGGTCCTCAAGAAGTGGAAGGAGGCGCCCCTGACGGCTTCCGGCAACTACGTCAACGGCGCCGCCACCGACCTGATCGCCGTCCACAACGCGCAGTACCCGGCCGAGCAGCTGGCGTCCGGCGCGGGCTGGACCCCCGAGCTGCGCACCAAGGTCAACGACCCGCGCGCGCTCCCCGGCCTCGTCACCAGGAAGGCCGGCGCGGGCAAGGTCTGCTGACCGCCTCCGCCGGGCCGGGGCGGACCGGCCGTTCCGCGTGCCACGCCCGCCCCGGCCTCTCCGCCCCGCCCCGGCCTCTTCTGTTCCCGCGCAGCAACGGAGGTACCTCCCGCATGGCCTCGTACGTCCCTCTCGCCCGCCGCGCCTTCCTCACGGGCGCCGCACTCGCCACCGCCGGACTCGCCCTCGCCCCCCGGGCGTACGCCACGGGCCCCGCACCCTTCGGCCGGTACGGATCACCGGCCCGGCGCCTCACCCCGCAGACCCTCTACGTCGATCCGCGCGGCCGAGGCGACCACACCACCGTCCAGGCCGCCGTCGACGCGGCCTCCGGCACCGGGCGCGTGCTCGTCCTGGCCCCCGCCGTGTACCGCGAGACCGTCTCGGTCCCCGAGGCGCGCACCGGCCTCACCCTGATCGGGGCGGGCGAGGACCCGCGCACCACGGTCATCGTGTACGACAACGCGGCAGGCACCCCCAAGCCCGACGGCTCCGGCACCTACGGAACCAGCGGGTCGGCCACCACCACCGTCAGGGCCGCGGACTTCACCGCGCACCGCGTCACCTTCGCCAACGACTGGCTGCGCGCCGACCACCCGGAGATCACCGGCACCCAGGCCGTGGCCCTCAAGGTCATGGGCGACCGCTCGGCCTTCCACCACTGCCGCTTCCTCGGCCACCAGGACACCCTGTACGCCGACACCCCGGCGCTGTCCGTCTTCTCCCGGCACTACTTCTCGCACTGCTACGCCGAGGGCGACGTCGACTTCGTCTTCGGCCGGGCGACCGCCGTCTTCGAGCACTGCCGCTTCCACGCCCTGGACCGCGACGTCGACTTCACACCCAAGGGAATGTTCTTCGCCCCCTCCACCGCCCGCGCCAACCCGTACGGCTGCCTGGTGGTGAGGTCCCGCTTCACCAGCGGTGCGCAGGACGCGGCCTACAAGCTGGCCAGGCCGTGGGTGCCGAGCTCCGACCCCACCGCCTGGCCGTCCCTCGTCGTACGCGAATCGGTGATCGGTCCGGGAACTGACGCCGTGGCCCCGTACACCAACATGGCGTCCGGCTATCCGTGGCAGGACCAGCGCTTCGCCGAGTACGCCAACACCGGCCCCGGAGCACGCGTCCCGGTCCCCGGGAACCGCCCCCAGCTCACCCGGGAGCAGGCGAGATCCCACACCCGCGCCGCGTACCTGGACGACTGGGACCCGCACAGCTGACGCCCGAGGAGCGCCACGGGGCGGCGGTCCCCCGGCGTGACCCCTCCGGATCAGTGGGCGGGGTCGAAGTCCCCGCCCACGGCCGCCTGCCGGCCCGAGGCGCGGGCGCGGGCGGTGTAGTCGTCGTCCTTGGCGTCGCGGACCCCCTCGGCGTGGTTGTACTGGCCGGCGAACGTGTGCGTACCGACGGGGACGGTCCGTCCCGGCTTCAGCGTCCAGCGGTAGACGAGGAAACCGCCCTCCTCCCGCGCCGACGCGGCGAAGTCCTCGACCGGGAGGGAACGCCAGGAGCCGGTGGTGTTCACCCCGCCCGTCAGCGCGATCCGCAGCTCCACCGTGAGCGCCGAGAGGGCCTTCCCGGTCTTCACCGTGATCTCGCTCTGCGCCCAGTAGCGGTTGCTGTTCGGGTTCACCGAACCGTCCGACCACAGCGGCCCGTCCTCGGTGGGCAGCGCGCGGCCCCGCCCGGCCGCCGGTGCCGACGGTGCGGCCTGTGCCGGGGGGCCCGCCACCCGCTGGCCGCCCCCGTCGTCACGGACGGCCGAGGTGACCGCGAGCGTGCCCGCGGCCAGCACCCCGCACACCGCCACCGTCGCACCCACGACCCGCAGCCACGGCATCGGCCCGCGGAAGGGCCGCGGGGCCCGTCCGGCTCGGGCCGGGCGGCCCCGCGCCATCCCGCGCTCCACCCGGGCCAGCATCCGTTCCCTGTCCGGGTGGTGTGCCCGCGCCGCGTCCTGGAGTCTCTGTCGCAGCTCGTCGTCCATCAGTGCCTTCCTTCGCCGCGCCGCGCCGCGGCGGCCACCCGCACCTGCGCGGCGCCCCCGTGCGGACCGAGCAGGCGTTGCAGCTCCGCGACACCGCGCGAAGTCTGGCTCTTCACCGTGCCGACCGATATCCCGAGGACCAGCGAGGTGTCCCGCTCGGACAGATCGAAGGCGTGCCGCAGCACCACGCACGCCCGCTTGCGGAAGGGCAGCCTGCGCAGCGCTCCCTGGACGTCGACGACCGCCGGCACATCGGGGTCGTCGACCGCGTACCCCTCGCCGTCCCCGCGCGGCGCCCAGAACAGCGCGACCCGGCGGCGCTCCCGCACCGCGCTGCGAATCCGGGTGCGGGCCAGATTCGCGACGACACCCCGCGCGTACGCCACCGGATGGTCGGCCGCCCGCACCCGGTCCCACCGGTGCCAGAGCGCCATCAGCGCGTCCGCCGCGAGGTCGTCGGCGGCATCGGCCTCCCCGGTCAGCAGATGGGCCAGCCGGGCCAGTTCGGCGTAGTGGGCCTCGAAGAACTCATGGAACTCGGCGGCAGCGGCATCGTCGACGGCTCTGCCCACGGGTACCTCTCTCTGCGGTCGGGTCCCTCCCGGCGCACGGCCCCCGCCGCGTACCGTGCCCGGAACACCCGCGGGGAGCGGGCGGGGCGAGAGCGTACCAGCGCACACCGCAAGCGCTTCGACGCGGGTGCACTCCCTCCGCCGCTCCTCGTCACCCGTCGAGCGCCGCCTTCATCATCTTCTGGGCGATCGGCGCCGCGAGCCCGTTGCCGCTGACCTCGGAGCGTGCCGCACCGGAGTCCTCGACGACCACGGCGACCGCGACCTGCTTGCCGGTGGACTCGTCCTTCGCGTACGAGGTGAACCAGGCGTACGGGGTGTTGCTGTTGTCCACGCCGTTCTGCGCGGTGCCGGTCTTGCCGCCGACCTCCGCCCCGGCGATCTTCGCGTTCGTGCCGGTGCCCTCCTCGACGACGGTGACCATCGCACTGCGCAACTGCTCGGCCGTGGACTTTGACACGACCCGCTCGGTGTCCCCGTCCGGGAACTCCTCCAGCGTGGCGCCGTCCGCGTCCGTCACCTGGGAGACCATGTGGGGGGCCGCCAGCTCGCCGCCGTTGGCGAGGGCGGCGGAGACCATGGCCATCTGCATCGGGGTGGCCGTCACCTCGAACTGGCCGATGCCCGTCAGCGCCGTCTGCGCCTTGTCCATGCCGGTCGGGTAGACGCTCTCCGAGGCGCGTACCGGTACGTCCAGTTCCTTGGTGTCGAAGCCGAAGCGGTCCGCCATCGCCTTCACCTTGTCCTGGCCGAGATCGGCGGCGGCCTTGGCGAAGACGGTGTTGCAGGAGTACATGAGCGCGGTGCGCAGTGTGGCGTTCTCGCAGGGGGCGGTGGAGCTCTCGTTCTTCAGGACCGTCCTGGTCCCCGGCAGGGTGTATGGGTCGGGGCTGTCGGTCGGCTCGTCGACGGAGCCGTACAGACCGTCCTCCAGTGCCGCCGCCGCGACCACCAGCTTGAACGTCGAGCCCGGCGCGAGAGGCTGCCTCAGAGCCCGGTTGACCAGTGGCTTGTCCTTGTCGTCCAGCAGCTTCTGCCAGGCGTCGCCGTCCGTCGTCCCGCTGATGTCCGAGGGGTCGTACGAGGGGGAGGAGACCATGCCCAGAATCCGGCCGGTCTCCGGGTCCATCGCGACGGCGGCGCCCTTGTCGTCGCCCAGCGCCTCGAAGGCGGCCTTCTGGACGTCCGGGTCGATCGTGGTCAGGACGCTGCCCGGCGCGGTCCGCTTGCCGGTGATCACATCGCCCGGGTTCTTCAGCCGGTCGTCGGTGCCGTCGAGGACATCGCTGTAGATGCCTTCTAGCTGGGTCGCGCCGTACGCCTGCGAGCTGTAGCCGGTGACGGCCGCGTACAGCTCGCCCTGGGTGTAGGTGCGCTTGTACTGAAGATCGCCGCCGCTGGTCCCCTTCGATCCGGTGACCGGGGAACCGGCCACGATGATGTCACCGAGCGGCCGCGCGTACTGCGCGATGGTGTTCCGCCGGTTGTGCTCGTCGTCTGCGAGCGCCCGGGCCTCGTACGCCTGCACCCAGGTCGCCCGCACCAGCAGGGCGAGAACCATCAGCAGACAGAAGACCGACGCACGCCTGATCGTCTTGTTCATCCTGCTGGGGGGACGAGCGGGGCCGTGCGGGACGTTCCCGTCTGTGCCCCTTCTCACCCTTTTCTCACCTGTCCGAACCGGGCGAAAGGGCAGGTCGGCCGGGGGTGATGAAGCCCGACTCGTAGGCCGTGATCACCGCCTGTGTACGGTCCCTGGCACCCGTCTTCGCGAGCACGGCCGCCACGTGGGACTTCGCCGTCGCCGCTCCCACCCGCAGCCGCCCGGCGATCTCCGCGTTGGTCAGGCCGGCCGCCATCAGCCGCAGCACCTCCGCCTCCCGCCCGGTGAGCCGCGCCACCCAGGGCGCGGACGCCCGTGGCCCGCCGTACCGTTCCGCCAGCCCGCGGACCGCGGCCGGGAACAGCAGGGAATCACCGCGCGCCACCAGCCGCACCGCCTGGACCAGCTCCTCGGCAGCCGCGCGCTTCAGCAGGAAGCCCGCGGCTCCGGCGCGGAGCGCGTCGTACACATAGGAGTCGTTCTCGAAGGTGGTGACGACGACGATCCGCGGGGGAGCGTCGAGCGTGCCCAGGATCTGTTCGGTGGCCCGGATGCCGTCGATCTCCGGCATCCGTACGTCCATGAGCACCACGTCGGGGCGCAGCTGCCGCACGACCGACACCGCCTCGGCGCCGGTGGCCGCCTCGCCGACGACCTCCAGGCCGGCCTCGGCGTCCAGGATCACACGCAACGCCGTACGGACCATGCGCTCGTCGTCGGCGACCACGATCCGGATGGCGCTCATCGTCTCCCCTCTCCGGAGGTCCGTGGGCCCGTCAGCGGAAGCCGGGCGCTCAGCCGCCACACACCGGCCTCGGGCCCCGCCCCGGTACGGCCGCCGAGCAGCACGGCCCGTTCGGCGATACCGCGCAGCCCGCGGCCGCCGCCCGGCCGCACCGCCGAGGGCCGTTCGGGCAGCGCGTTCTCCATCGTGATCTCCAGGTCCTCGCCGTGCGCCGAGATGCGCAGCTCCACCGGCGCACCGGCCGCGCCGTGCCGCAGCGCGTTGCTCAGCCCCTCCTGCACGATCCGGTACGCCTCCCTCGACACGGTCTCCGTGAGCGCCCCCGGATCGACCCGCGCCGCATACGAGACGGGGACCCCGCAGTGCGCCAGCAGCCCGTCCAGTGCGCCGAGACCCGGCCCTGCCGGGCCCTCCGCACCCTCCGCGCCTTCCTCGCCGTGCCGCAACAGGCCGAGCACGGAGTCGAGTTCACCGACAGTGCGCCGGGTGGTCTCCTCGATCGCGGTCAGCGCCTCACGGACGAAACCGACATCGCTGTCCAGGACCCTGCGTGCCGCACCGGCCTGGAGGGTGACCGCGCTGAGCGCGTGGCCGACGGAGTCGTGCAGTTCCCGGGCGAGCCGGTTGCGTACCGCCAGATCGGCGGCCCGGCGCTCGGCGGCCGCCAGCCGGTCGTCGGGGGTCGGGCCCAGCAACGCCGGTGCCCGGCGGGCGAGGAGCGCCGCGGCCGCCGCCGCGCAGCCCGCCATCGCGACCAGCATCGCGACCCCCGCGACCGGTGCCAGGGCCAGGAACCAGGGCCCCTCCAGCGCCTCGGGCAGACGGAGCGCCCGGGAGGTGCGCACCGTCGCGAAGAGAGGGGCGACCATGACGGCCACCGCGTACGGGGTCAGCGCCAGGGTCAGCCCGCTGATGATGCCGCCCAGCGCCAGATGCAGGGTGTACCAGCCCGCGGCCCGGACCTTCGCCTGCCGGGTCCTGGCCGGCCCGTCGGCGAGCAGGTCCGCGCGGACGTCGCACAGGGCGCGGGCCGCGGCCACCGACAGGGGGCGGACGAGCGGGAAGAGGCCGGTGACCGCGGCCATGGGAAGCGCGATCAGGAACGCGGTCAACTGGGCGGCCACGGAGGTGAAGACGGTGTCGCCGCGGTACGAACCGACGATCACCGCGCCGACGAGGAAGTACGGCATGAGCAGCGCGCCGCCGATGATCAGGTGCAGCCAGCGCAGTCGGGCCCGCCGCCCGAGGAGCAGGGTCACGGGCGCGGGCCGGACGGCTTCGCCGCCGCCGCGCGCTCCGCGAAGAAATACGCGCCCTGAGTGACCACCAGCGCCCCGACCAGCATCTGCACAGCGTAGAGCAGGACCATCCCCGTGGTGGGCCGGTCGCCGGCCTCCTCGACCCCGGTCAGCGAGGCGATGCTCATCCAGCCGCCCCAGCAGGCCATGGCCCCCGAGCCGCCCCAGGCGAGGGCGAGCGGGACCCGGAGGGGCAGCCTTCCGCCGCGGCGGAAGGCGAGCAGCAGCACCCCGGCGACGGTCGCGGCGGCGAACAGCGCGTCGACCGCCTGGAGGGCGTGGAAGCCGGTGGTGCGTACGTCGGCCCGGGCCGGGTTGAGTGCGGCCGTGCCGCCGGCGGCCCACAGCAGATGCATCGTGCCGGGCACCAGGGCGAACCCGGTCGCCGCCACGGCGCCGAGGCGCAGGACGGGGGTGGGGGGGCTGTCCGGGAGGTCGCGCAGGGCACCCCGCCAGAGGTGGCCCCAGCGGTCCTCGGCGTAGAGCACGAACAGGGCGCCGAGCGCGAGCCCCTGGACGATGAAGCCCGTGTAGACGACGCCGAAGACCCAGTCGTCGAGGAAGGGGCGCCGGCCGGAGTCCGTCGGCGCCGGTGTCCCGCCGCCGAGGAGCCCGACGAGGAGTTGCACCGGGAAGCCGGTCATGATCGGCAGGAGCAGCCCCGTCGCGACCCACATCGGCAGGGCGAGCAGCCAGGCGGGGACGCGCCGCCCCCAGCCCTGGGTGAGCAGAAGGACGATGACGATGACCGACGCGTCCATCAGCACGGTGGCGGCATTGGCGACGATCATCGTGGTGCGGTGGTCGAGGAGTGAGCTGCCGTCCGGGATGCCCAGGTGACTGCCCGCGATCCAGGCCGCCTTGAGCGCGAGGTACGGCAGGCAGGACGCGATCGCGAGGATCCTGAGCACGGTGCGGGCCCGGCCGGGGCCCGCGGGTGGTGCGACGGGCGCGTGGGGGCGGGATGCGAGCGGTGTCTTCGTCATGACCCCCACGCTCCCGGAGCGGGCACCCCGGCACGTCCCGCGTCGCGACGATCCGTCTCCGCCGTGCGGCGGAGACGGCCCTCGCTCCCAGGTATGCCGCTCAGGCGTCCAGGGTCAGCAGCAGCTCGTCGGTCTCCTCGCCGCGGGCCTGCGCGAAGCCCCGGTCCCGGCCGGTCACGACGAATCCGCACTTACGCAGCACCCGGACCGAACCGGCGTTGTCGGCCGCGGCCCGTGCGTGCAGCGGACGCTCCGGTACGAGGCCGAGCAGCGCGCGCAGGGCAGCGGTCGCGAGACCGCGCCCCCAGTGGGCGCGGTCGATCCAGTACGTGACCTGGCGGTCGTCCGGCGGTCCGTACACCCCGGTATTGCCCACCACGACTCCGTCGGCGAGCACGGTCCGCATCACTATGTGCTCGGCCGAGCGGATGCGGGCCCAGTGGGCGTCGAACGCGGCCCGGTCGGTGGGGTCCTTGCTGGTGAAGGCCGCGATCCGGGTCGCCTCCGGGTCGCTCATGTACGTGAAGAAGAGCGGCAGATCGCCGTCCCGCACCTCGCGCAGCGTCACGTCCATGGTCAGAGCCTCCGCGTCGCGAGGGTGAGCCGGTCGCGGGCGTCGAACAGGGCGTCCTTGACCATCTGTTCGTGCGCGGGCGTGAGGCGGGCCACCGGAACCGAGCAGCTGATCGCGTCACGGGCGGGGGTCCGGTAGGGGATCGCGACGCCGAAGCAGCGCAGCCCGAGGGTGTTCTCCTCGCGGTCCACCGCGTAGCCCTGCTCGCGGATGACGTGCAGCTCCTCGATCAGCTTCTCGCGGTCGGTGAGGGTGTGCTCGGTCAGCGCGGGCAGTGTTTCGGGCAGCATCTTGCGGACCTGCTCGTCGCTGTGGGTGGCCAGCAGCGCCTTGCCGAGCGAGGTGGAGTGGGCGGGCAGCCGGCGGCCGACGCGGGTGAAGGGGCGCAGATAGTGCTGGGACTGCCGGGTGGCGAGATAGACGACGTTCGTCCCGTCGAGGCGGGCCAGGTGGATGGTCTCCGTGGTGTCGTCGGAGAGCCGGTCCAGGGTGGGCCGGGCGGCGGCGACGACCTCGTCCCCGTCGATGTACGAGGTGCCGACGAGCAGGGCCCGTACGCCGATCCCGTACCGCGTGCCCGTGGCGTCGGTCTCCACCCAGCCGAGCTCCACGAGCGTCCGCAGCAGCATGTAGAGGCTGGACTTCGGGTAGCCGACGGCCTCCTGCACGGAGGCCAGCGAGTGCATACCGGGGCGCCCCGCGAAGTATTCGAGCAGCTCAACCGTCCGTACCGCGGACTTGACCTGCGCCCCACCAGACTCGGCAACCGACATGCCCTACGCCCCTTTCAGCCCTCACGCGAAACCCTGCAACTTCTTGCCAACACTGATCGCCCGGAAATAGAGTCCCCCGTAAGTTCACGATCAGGAACGTTGTTCAGAATACCGAACAACTCCTGGTTGTGCGGCAGAGGAGCGGGAAGGAAATACGGTGGCAGCAGCACCAGTCTGGAGCGTCGACCCCCGAACCGGGAACCCGCGTGAGCAGGTTGCGGTGGAGGCTACAGCGGAGGAGGTCGACCGGGCGGTCCGGGCCGCCCACGCCGTACGCGGTTCGCTCGCCGACCGCACGGTGCGCGCCGCGTTCCTGCGTACCGCGGCCGATCTGCTCACGGAGGCCGGAGAGCACGTCGTCGAGGCCGCCGACGCCGAGACGGCACTCGGCCCGGCCCGGCTCACCGGTGAACTCGCCCGTACGGCGGCCCAGCTGAGGGCGTTCGCGGAAGTCGTCGACGAAGGCGCGTTCCTGGACATCCACATCGACCACGAGGACGGCAGCAGGACCCCGCCCTGGCCGGACCTGCGCCGCTACAAGATCCCGCTCGGCGTCGTCGCCGTCTACGCGGCCAGCAACTTCCCGCTCGCCTTCTCCGTCCCCGGCGGTGACACAGCCAGCGCGCTCGCCGCGGGCTGTCCCGTCGTCGTCAAGGCGCACCCGGACCACCCCGCCACCTCCGAACTCTGCGCCTCCGTACTGCGCAGGGCCGCCGTGCGCAACGGCCTGCCCGAGGACGTGGTGGCCCTGGTGCACGGCTTCGAGGCGGGCGTCGAGCTGGTCAGGCACCCGCTCGTCGCCGCGGCCGGCTTCACCGGCTCGATCCGCGGCGGACGCGCCCTGTTCGACGCGGCGGCGGCCCGGCCCACCCCGATCCCCTTCCACGGCGAGCTCGGCTCCCTGAACCCGGTGGTCGTCACCGAAGCCGCCGCCGCCGAGCGCGCCGAGCAGATCGGGGCCGGGCTCGCCGGCTCGATGACCCTGGGCGCGGGACAGTTCTGCACGAAGCCCGGCTTCGTCCTCGTACCGGCCGGCGGCACGGGCGATCAGCTGGTGAAGTCCCTGACGGGTGTGGTCAGCGACAGCGGGTCCGCGGTCATGCTCGACCAGCGCATGCGCGACGCCTTCGTCGAGGGTGTACGGGAACGGGCCGGACTCCCGGACGTGACGGCCCCCGTCACCCCCGGCGCGGGCGGCGAGCACACCGTCTCCCCGGGCTTCCTGACCGTACCGGCACAGCGGCTGACCACCGACGGCCCGCACGACGCCCTGCTGGAGGAGTGCTTCGGCCCGGTCACCGTCGTCGCGCGCTACGAGACCGAGGACGAGATCACCGCGGTCCTCTCCCGCCTCCCGGGCAACCTCACCGCCACGCTCCAGACGGCCACCGAGGAGACCGACGACAGCGCCGCCCGGCTCCTCGCCGCGCTCACCCCGCTGGCCGGACGCGTCCTGGTCAACGGCTGGTCGACCGGCGTCGCCGTCGCCCCCGCCCAGCACCACGGCGGCCCGTACCCGGCGACCACCTCCACCTCCACGTCGGTCGGCGCGACGGCGATCGAACGCTGGCTGCGCCCGGTCACCTACCAGACGACCCCGGACGCCCTGCTGCCCCCGGAACTCCGCGAGTCCAACCCCATGGGGCTGCCCCGCCGCGTGGACGGGCACCGCGAGTAGGCCCTCCGGCCTTCGTACTCACACGAAAACCGAGTAGGAACCCCCGCCCTCCGGCCCCGGCCGGAGGGTGGAATGGCTCCATGAGTCGAACATCCACCGAACAGCGTGAGTGGGCCGTGTCGGGCCGCACCCGGCGCCCCGACCCCGCCGAGCAGGCCGACCGCAAGCTCCGCAGGGCGGCCGCCATCGGCCTGGCGCTGATCGTCCCCGTCGCGCTCCTCTGCGGCATCGCCGCCCTGGCCTCGTCCGACGGCTCCCGCTGTCTCACCTACGGCGAGCGGTGCTCCCACGTGTCAGGCACCGTGATTCTCTCCGTGCTGGCGGCGACGGCGGTGTTCGGCCTCGCGGCATCCGCCTGCCCCCGCCGCCTGCTGCCCTTCTCCCGGGCGCGCGCCTGGCTGCTGTTCCTCCAGTACGCGACCCTGTGCACGGGCGCGTGCCTGATCATGACCTACACCTGAGGTCCGGAGGCGTCGGACCCGGCGGTCGCGCCGCGGCCCAGCCGGGTCGTCGCCAGCGTGGTCAGCGAGAGCAGTACCAGGCAGATCACCAGGGTCGTCCGCAGACCGGCCCCGAATCCGTCCGCGATCAGCGTGCCGAACGCCGCCACGCCCAGCCCGCCCGACACCTGGCGGGCGGCGTTCAGTACCCCGGCGGCGATGCCCGCCCGCTCCGTCGGGACGGCCTCCATCATGGCCGCGGTCAGCGGCGGCAGGGCCAGGCCCGAACCCAGCGCCAGCGGCGCCAGCAGTACGGAGGCCAGCCACAGCGGCGTTTCCGCGTCGACCAGCAGGAGCAGCAACAGGCCGCCCAGCGAAACCAGTTGGCCGATGAGCATGGGAAGCCGCGGCCCGTACCGGTTCGCCAGCCTGCCCGACAGGACGTTCACGACGACGAGCAGCCCCGTCATCGGAAGGAACATCAGCCCGGTGGCGAGCGCCGACTGGTCGCGTACCTGCTGAAAGTAGAGACCGAAGACGAAGAGCAGCCCGTAGAAGGCCACGCTGATCGCGGACCCGGAGGCCACCGCGACCGCGACCGTCCGGTTGCGGAACAGGTTCAGCGGGACGACCGGATGGGGATGCCGCGACTCGACCCGTACGAACGCGGCCAGCCCCACGACCGCGACGCCCAGCGCCACCAGGGCGACGGGTCCGTCCTCGATCACCGCGAACGCCAGTGCCGTCAGGGCCAGTACGGCGGTCAGCTGGCCCGGCAGATCCAGCGGTGCGGGACGGCGGGGCGAACGCGGGACGCGGAACGTCAGCGCCAGGGCGACGAGTCCCAGCGGCAGGTTGATGAAGAAGACGGCCCGCCAGTCCCAGACCGTCGTCAGCGCCCCGCCCGCGACCGGCCCCAGTGCGACCGCCGTCGTCCCGCCCGCCGCCCACAGGGACACCGCACGGGCGCGGCCGGCGGGATCGGTGTACGCCTGGCGCACCAGCGCCAGCGTCGTCGGCAGCACCACGGCGGCCGCGATGCCCTGCACCACCCGGAACCCGATCAGCGCCGGGAGGGTGGGGGCCAGACCGCACGCCATGGACGCCGCGGTGAACAGGGTGATCCCCACGGCGTACGCCCGGGTCGCACCGACCCGGTCCGAGAACGCCCCCGTCGACAGCAGCAGCGCGGCGAAGGCGATCGTGTACGCGTCGACGACCCACTGCATCCCCGGCATGCCGCCGCCGAGGCCGGTGGCCATCGACGGAAGCGCCACGTTCACCACCGACACGTCCAGGGTGATCAGCGCGAAGCCGAGCAACGAGGCGACGAGAGCCGGGGCGGGGGAGGGCCCGGAGGCGGAAGGGCTGTCCCGGACCGGGGGCAACTGTGCGGCGGGACCGGGTGCTTGGGTGATGTCCGTCGGTGGCATGGCCCCAGCCTGACTGCCGTTCGCGGCTTACAGTAGTGGCCTGAATGCCATAGCTCCGGAGGTTCTGGCCATGTTCCGTGCGCATCGCGTGGCTGTGATCGCGACGCCGCCCGTGTCGATGTTCAACATCGCCATCCCCGAGATGCTGTTCAGCAAGGTCGAGGTGGACGGCGCCCCGGGATACGAGACCGTCGTCTGCACGACGGACCCGGGCCCCGTCCGCACCACCGGCGGCCTCGATGTGCAGGTCCCCCTGGGTCTGGAAGCCGTCGCGACCGCCGACACCGTGGTCGTCGCGGGGGCAGGTTCCCGGGAGGAACCCGACCCGCTCATCCTCACGGCCCTGCGCGGGGCGGCCGACGAGGGCAAGCGCGTCGCCTCCATCTGCACCGGCGCCTTCACCCTGGCCGAAGCCGGCCTGCTCGAAGGCCGGGCGGCCACCACGTACTGGACGTACACCGGCGAGCTGGGCGAACGCTTCCCCGGCGTCGAGCTCCAGAAGGACGTCCTGTTCGTCCAGGACGGCCCGGTCCTCACCTCGTCCGGGTACGCGGCGGGTATCGACATGTGCCTGCACATCATCCGCGCCGACTACGGCGCCGCCGTCGCCAACACCGTGGCCCGGCTCGCCCTCGTCGCGCCCGTGCGCCCCGGCGGGCAGACCCAGTTCACCGACACCCCGCTGCCGGCCGAACGGGGCGTCTCCTTCACCTGCACCCGTGCCTGGGTGATGCAGCACCTCGACGAACCGCTCACCCTCACCGACCTCGCGCGCCACGCGGGCGTCTCCGTGCGCACCCTCTCCCGCCGCTTCCATGCCGAGACCGGACTCAGCCCGCTCCAGTGGCTCCTCCACCAGCGCACCGAACGGGCCCGCGAGCTCCTGGAGACCACCACGCTTCCCATGGACCAGGTCGCCCGCGCCAGCGGCCTGGGCACCGCCGACTCCCTGCGCCAGCACATCCAGCGCCGCCTCGGCCTCACCCCGAGCGCCTACCGGGCCTCGTTCAGCAGGCTGCCCGCCGGGGCAACCGCGAGCTGACGCGGAGCGTCCCTTCCACCATGATCAGAACCGCCACACCGGACGACCTCGACGCCGTCGTCCGGCTCCACACCGAGGCCCGCGCCACCTACTACCGCGACCACCTTCCGGTCGAGGAGTACGAGGGGGCGGCCGAGGTCGGCCGCAGCCGGGACGGCTGGGCGCGGGCCATCGCCCGTACCGACGCCACCGTGCTCTGCGCCGAGCGCGCGGGGGCCCTGGCGGGCATCGCGGCCTACGCGGAGCGCGACGGTTCCATGTATCTGTCCCAGCTCCACGTCGCGCCCTCCCAGTGGCGTACGGGAGTGGGCACCGCCCTCCATACCGCCTGCACCGACGCCTGGCGACGGGCCGGAGTGCGGACCGCCCGGCTGGAGGTCTTCGTGCACAACGCCCGTGCCCAGTCCTTCTACGCCCGCCACGGCTGGACCCCCGATCCGGAGAGGCCGCGCGCGGGCAGCCATCTGCTGTTCTTCCTCGACGTGGGGAATCAGCCGGAGCCGTTGAACGTTGAACGGGGGTAGCGGAGGGTACCTCCGTGCCGCACGTCCGTGGTGCCGAGATCCTGGAGAGAAGAAGAGTCATGCGCGTCGAGATCTGGAGCGACATCGCCTGCCCGTGGTGCTACATCGGGAAGGCCCGCTTCGAGAAGGGCCTGGCCGGGTTCGCGCACCGCGACGAGGTCGAGGTGGTGCACCGTTCCTTCGAGCTCGACCCGGGACGGGCCAAGGGCGACACCGCGCAGGTGATCGACATGCTGGCCCAGAAGTACGGGCGCACCCGTGAACAGGCGCAGGCCATGGAGGCCAACGTCGCGGCGAACGCGCGGGCCGAGGGGCTGGGCTACCGCACCGAGGGGCGCGACCACGGAAACACCTTCGACATCCACCGGCTGCTGCACCTCGCCAAGGCGCGCGGCCGTCAGGACGAGCTGCTGACCCTCGCCTACCGGGCGAACTTCGCCGAGGAGCGCTCGGTCTTCGACGCGTACGTGCTCGTGGAGCTCGCCGTCGAGGCGGGGCTCGGCGCGGACGAGGTCCGTGCGGTGCTCGCCGACCCCGGCGCGTACGCGGACGAGGTCCGGGCCGATGAGCGCGAGGCGTCCGAACTGGGTGCCAACGGGGTGCCGTTCTTCGTGCTCGACCGGCGGTACGGGATCTCCGGCGGCCAGCCGTCCGAGGTGTTCCTCCAGGCGCTGGAGCAGGCGTGGAAGGACCGCCCCGTCACCGCGCTCACCACGGTCGGCGGCGACGCGGCGGCCTGCGGCCCCGAGGGCGCGTGCGAGGTTCCGCAGCCCGGCGGCACCGGCTGATCACGGTCTGGCCTGCGCTGATAAGCGTTGCTTAGGGGCACCCCTTGACTTTGGTCAATTGACTATGAGTTGAGGGGGCTCCAGGGTGGGCGCATGGAGATCTCTTCGCTCACACGCGCCGCGCACGCCGAGTTCGCGCCGGAGACCACGTATCTCAACACGTCCACCTGCGGGCTGCTGCCCCGCCGCACCGTCGAGGCGGTGAGGGCGCTCGCCGAGGACAACGCCTCGGGCCGCAGGGCCGGTTCGGGTGACTTCGACGTCGTGGACGCGGCAAGGGCCGGTTTCGCGCGGCTGGCCGGTGTCGGCCCGGACCGGGTGGCCGTCGGCGGCTCGGTCGCCGTACATGTCGGGCTGATCGCGGCCTCGCTGCCCGCAGGGGCCGAGATCCTGGTCCCCGAGGGGGAGTTCAGCTCGGTCGTCACCCCGTTCGCGCTCCGTGGTGATCTCGACGTGCGCCATGTCCCGCTGGAGGGGCTGGCCGACGCGGTACGGCCCGGCACCGCGCTCGTCGCCTTCTCCTCGGTGCAGTCCGCCGACGGCAGGATCGCCGATCTGGACGCGGTGCGGGCGGCGGCCGCCGCCCACGGCGCCCGTACGCTGCTCGACGCCTCCCAGTCCGCGGGCTGGCTTCCGCTGGACGCCGGGGCCTACGACTACACCGTCACCGGCGCGTTCAAGTTCCTGCTCTGCCCGCGGGGTACGTCGTTCCTCACCGTCACCGAGGAGGCCCAGTGGACCCTGCCGCCCCTCTTCGCCGGGATGGCCGCCGCGGAGGACCCCTCCAACAGCACGTACGGGCCGGTCACCCGGCTCGCGCCCGACGCCCGGCGCTTCGACGCACCGCCCTCGTTCCTCTCGTACTACGGGGCGGAGCGCTCCCTCGCCCTGCTGGGGGAGGTCGGCGTCGACACCATCCACGCCCACGTCACCGGGCTCGCCGACCGGTTCCGGTCGGGCCTGGCGGGGCTGGGGCACGAGGCGGTCCCGGGCGCGTCGGCGATCGTCGCCGTGCCCGGACTCGGCGACCGGGAGCCGGAGCTGGCGCGGGCCGGGGTCATGGCCTCCGACCGGGCCGGAAACCTGCGGGCGGCCTTCCACCTCTACAACTCGGCAGCGGATGTGGACCGGGCGCTGGATGTCCTGGGCGGCTGAGGACGACGGGGCCCCGATTCGGGGGAGAGACCCTAGGTCCTCTCGGGGCAGTTGGCGGTCTCCTGGCAGAGGTTCTCCTCGACCTTGCCCAGCAGCCGGGCCAGCTCCGAGCGCTCGGCGGGGTCCAGGCCCACGAGCGTGTGCTCCTCAAGGCTCGCCCACGCGGTCGTCACGTCCGTGAGCAGGGTGCAGCTGTCGTCCGTGGCCTCGACCAGGACGGCCCGGCGGTCGTCCGGGTCGGGGCGGCGGCGCACGTGCCCCGTCTGTTCCAGGCGCTGGAGCATCTTCGTGACCGTCGACGGGTCGAGGTCCATGGCCCTGATCAGGTCCGACTGGCGTACCGCCCCGGAGTCCCAGAGGTGCATCATCAGGTGCTCCTGGCCGGGGTAGAGGCCGAGCCCCTTGAGCAGCTTGCCCGCCGCGATCCGGTGGAGCCGTGCGACCCGGGAGAGGGCATGGCTGACCGGGCCGCCGCGGGCTGCCTCGGGCAGCAGGCCCTCGGTACAGGCGGGGTCTGCGGCGGCTGCGGAATCGGCCTTCATCGGGGCTCCTCGGGGGTGGTGCTCGGTGGTGCTCGGGGTGGTGCCCGGCCGGACCGTGTCGTTCCGGGCCACTTACCGGAAACTTTACCTTGGTCGGCCAAGCATTGCGCTACAGTGACGGCATCGCCATTACTTGGCCGACCGACTATTGGTCGGCCATATATCCCTGGGAGCTTTCATGACCACCGTGTTCGACCCCATCGACCTCGCCGGTACGCAGCTCGCCAACCGGATCGCCATGGCCCCGATGACCCGCAGCCGGGCCGGCGAGGGCGGCACGGCCACCGCTCTCACCACCGAGTACTACACGCAGCGCGCCTCGGCCGGGCTCATCATCACCGAGGGCATCCAGCCCTCGCCCGTGGGTCAGGGCTACCCCTCCACCCCCGGTCTGCACAGCGCCGAGCAGGTCGCCTCCTGGCGCGCGGTCACCGACTCCGTGCACGCGGCCGGCGGCCGGATCTTCGCCCAGATCATGCACGCGGGCCGGATCGGCCACCCGGTGCTGCTGCCGGACGGGCTGGTCCCGGTGGGCCCCTCCCCGGTCGCCGCCGCCGGCCAGGTCTACACCCACGAGGGCCCGAAGGACTTCGTGGAGCCCCACGAGCTGACCGACGCCGAGATCCGCGCCACGATCGCGGACTTCGCCACCGCCGCGCGCAACGCGGTCGAGGCCGGCTTCGACGGCGTCGAGCTGCACGGGGCCAACGGCTACCTGATCCACCAGTTCCTCGCGCCCAACACCAACCGGCGCCAGGACGCCTGGGGCGGTTCGGAGGAGGCCCGCATCCGCTTCGCCGTCGAGGCGGTCAAGGCCGTCGCCGCCGAGATCGGCCCGGAGCGGACCGCGCTGCGCATCTCGCCCTCCAACCCGTACAACGACATCGACGAACCCGCGCCGGACGCCGTCTACACCGCGCTGGTCCGTGAGATCGAGCCGCTCGGTCTCGCCTATCTGCACGTGCTGGAGGGCGTGGACATCCGCGAACTGACGCTCGCGCTGCGCAAGCAGTTCACCGGCACCTTCGTCCTCAACGCCCTGACCGAAGGGCCCACCGGCCCCGGGGACCACACGGTGATCGACGACGGCATCGCGGACATCATCTCCTACGGCGCGCTGTTCCTCGCCAACCCGGACCTGCCGGCCCGGCTGAAGGCCGGCGGCCCCTTCAACACCCCGGACGCCACCACCTTCTTCGGCGGGGACGCCAAGGGGTACGTCGACTATCCGGCGCTGGACGCCGTGTAGCGGCGGCCCGCGATCACTACGCCGAATCCCGTCGCACCAGTTCCGTGGGGAGTATCACCGCCGCCGGGTCCTCCCCGCCGATCTGGGCCAGCAGGACCCGTACCATCTCGGCGCTGATCCGGTCCCACGGCTGCCGGATCGTCGTCAGCGCCGGCCGGGAGGCGAGTGCCGCCGGGGAGTCGTCGAAGCCACCAACGGCGACATCCTCCGGCACCCGCCGCCCCGCCTTCTCCAGCGCGGCGAGCACCCCCTGGGCCATCAGGTCGGACGCCACGAACACCGCGTCCACGTCGGGGGCCCGCTCCAGGAGCAGCTCGGCGGCGGCCTGGCCGCCCGCCCGGCTGTAGTCGCCCGGGACGATCAGCGCGTCGTCGGCGGGCAGCCCGCAGTCGGCGACCGTCTCGCGGTAGCCCGCGAGCCGTTCCACCCCGCCCGGGGTGTCCAGGGGGCCGCTCACCGTACCGATGCGGCGGCGCCCCGACTCGTACAGGTACCGCACCATGTCGCGTGCGCCGTCGCGGTCGGCCGCCGCCACATAGCTGACCTTGGAGCTGTGCCCGAGCGGCTTCCCGCACGCCACCAGCGGCACCCCCGCCTCGTGCAACTGGGCGGAGACCGGGTCCCCTGAGTGGCTGGAGACCAGCAGGACACCGTCCACATGACCGGCGATGTACCGCATGTTCCTGCGGCGTTCCGCCTCCGTGCCCGCGATCATCAGGAGCAGCGGAATGTCGTGCGCGGCCAGCGCCGTGGTGCAGCCGCGCAGCAGCACATTGAAGTTCGGGTCCTCGAAGAACCGCTCCTGGGGCTCGGTCAGCAGGAACGCCACCGAGTCGGACCGGCCGGTGATCAGCGAGCGGGCGTGCCGGTTCACGGTGTACCCGGTCCTGCGGATCGCGGCGTTGACCGCCTCCAGCGCGGCGGGGCTGACGTTGTGACCACCGTTGAGCACCCGCGAGACCGTGCCGCGGGAGAGACCGGCCTCACGCGCCACGTCATGGATCGTCGGCGGCCGGCGGCGTCCCGTACCGGAGTGCCCGGACCGGCCGGGCTGTTCTGAGCGGCTCATGGTGCATGATCTTTCATCAAATGAAGCCCTGGTGAGGAGCTGTCAGGACTTTACGGCGCCGGAGAGCAGGTCGAGGCTCCAGAAGCGCTGAACGACCAGGAACAGAGCGATCAGCGGGATGATCGCCAGCAACGCGCCCGTGATCACCAGCGTATACAGGGCCGGGGTGTTCGACCCCTGCTGGAGCAGGGTGAAGAGACCCAGTGTCACCGGGAACTTCTCGTCGTCGCCGAGCATGATGTAGGGCAGCAGGAAGTTGTTCCAGACCGCGACGAACTGGAACAGGAACACCGTCACCAGGCCCGGCAGCATCATCGGCAGCGCGATGGTCCGGAAGATCCGCCATTCGCCGCCGCCGTCCATGCGCCCCGCCTCGATCACATCGGCCGGCACCGCGGCGCTCGCGTAGATGCGGGCCAGGTAGACGCCGTACGGGGAGAGGATCACCGGCAGCAGGACCGACAGGTACGAGTCGGTCATGTCGGCCTTCGCCAGCAGCAGGTACTGCGGCACGGCGAGGATCACCGGAGGCATCAGCACCCCGGCCATCAGGATGTTGAAGACGCTCTCGCGCCCCCGGAAGCGGTACACGGCCAGGGCGTAGCCCGTGATCGCGGACACCGCCGTGGACAGCAGGGCGCCGACCCCGGCGTAGAAGGCCGAGTTGGCCATCCACTGCCAGTACACGCCGTCCCGGTACGCCGACAGGTCGGCGACGTTGTCGGAGAAACCGGTGCCCGGCAGAAAGGTGAACGTGGAGAACAGCTCGCTGCCGGACTTCGTCGAGGCGACGAGAATCCAGGCGACGGGCAGCAGGCAGTAGGCGGCTCCGAGCAGCAGTACGGCCGTGGGGACGAGCGCGGGACGGCGGCGGACCGGCGGGCCCTGGGGGGTGCCGGGGGTGGTTCCGGCGGCGGGCGCCGCCTTGCGGATGTGCTGGGTGGCCAGGTCACTCATCGGGAATCGCCCTGCTTCGTACGGGAGTTGGCGGCGCGCAGGAAGCCGAAGGAAAGGGCCAGGGTGGCGACGGCGATGATGACGGCCTGCGCCGCGGCCGCGTAGATGTCGTTGTTGACGAAGGCGTCCTGGTAGACCTTCATCAGCGGACTCCACGTGGTGGAGAGCGAGTTGGTCAGGGGCTTCAGGGTCGTCGGTTCGCTGAACACCTGGAGCGTGGCGATGATCGAGAAGAAGAACGTCAGCACCAGCGAGGGCGCCACCATCGGGATCTTGATCCGGAGCGCGATCTGGAGCTGCGAGCAGCCGTCGAGCCGCGCCGCCTCGAACACCTCGGCCGGGATCGCCCGCAGCGAGGTGTAGATCACGATCATGTTGAAGCCGGTGCCGCCCCAGACCGCGATATTGGCCAGGGCGAGGTACAGCGGTCCGCCGTCGAGCAGATCGGGCTGCGGCAGCCCCGCCCTGTCCAGCAGGTAGTAGATCGGGCTGACGTCCGGCAGGTACAGGAAGCCCCACATCAGCGCGGCGACGACGCCCGGAATCGCGTACGGGAGGAAGATCGCCAGCCGGGTGAAGCCGCGCAGCCGGACCCGTTCGGTGTCCAGGAGCAGCGCGAACAGCAGGGCGAGTCCGAGCATGACGGGGACGACGATCACGCCGTACCCGAGGATGCGCAGCGCCCCGTACAGCAGCTCGGAGTCGGTGAGCGCGTCGGTGTAGTTGGCCAGGCCCGCCCAGACCTCGGTACGGGCGCCCTTGCCCAGGCCGAGGCCCGAGACCTCGGTCCTGCGGAAGCTGAGGTGGAGCGCGTAGCCGATGGGCAGGGCGAAGAAGAGCAGGAAGAGCAGGGTGGCGGGGATCAGGAACGCGTACGGGGCGCTCTTGACCCCGTACGGCGTCCTGCGGCGTGCGTGGGTCACTCGGAGACTCCGAAGCCCTGCTTCTTGAGGTCGGCGACGGTCGCGTCCTGCATCGCGGTCACGGCGGCCCCGAAGTCGGACCTGTTCTTGGCGGCCCGGGCGAAGTTGTCCTTGAAGGCGGTGTACGCGACGTTCACGTTCGGGCCCCAGGCGGCCGGGGCGGTGCCCTCGGCGATCTTGGCGGCCGTGGCGTAGAAGTCCGGCTGGTCGGGGAAGAAGGCGGGGGCCTGGGCGAGCGGGCCGCCGGTCTGCGCGGCCGTGGCGGCCGGGTAGATGCCGCTCTCCTTCACCAGGGCGGTGAGGGCGGTGGTGTCGGTGTTCAGCCACTTCGCGAAGGCCGCCGCGGCTTCCTTGTGCTTGGAGTCGTTGGTGACGGCGGTCGAGGAGCCGCCCCAGCTGCCCGTGGCGTTCTCCCCGGCGTTCCACTGGGGGAGCGGGGCCATGGCCCACTTGCCCTTGGTGTCGGGGGCCGCCGTGGTCAGGGTGCCGGGCGCCCAGACCGCGCTGACCCAGGCGACCTGCTTGCCGGTGTTGAGTGCCTTGTTCCAGGCCGGGGTGTACATCGGCTGGTTGTCTATCGCGCCCTCCTTGACCAGACCGCCCCAGAAGTCGGCGACCTTCTGGGTGGCCGGGTCGTCGATCGCGACCTTCCACTTGTCGCCGCCGGTGGTCCACCACTGGGCACCGGCCTGCTGGGCGAGGCCGGCGAAGAGGCCGGAGTCGTTGGACGAGAACGTGGTGAGGTCCTTGTCCGGCGCCTTCTTCTTCAGCGCGCGGGCCGTCTCGGCGAACTCGTCCCAGGTGGTCGGCACGGTCAGTCCGTACTGCTCGAACAGGTCCTTGCGGTAGTAGAACATCAGCGGGCCCGAGTCCTGCGGTATCGCGTACAGGGCGTCCGAGCCGAGCGTCGCCTGCTGCCAGATCCCCTCGGCGAACTCGTCCTCGGCGTCACCGGCCTCCTTGGAGATGTCGGCCAGCACGTCGTTGGAGACGAGTGTGGGGAGCGCCTGGTACTCGGCCTGGACCAGGTCGGGAGCCTTGTGCGCCTTGGCCGCGGTGATGATCTTGGTGACCAGGTCGTCGCCCGATGCCTGCTTCTTCACCGTGACCGTGATGCCGGCCTTCCTGCCCTCGCCCGCGTTCCAGATGTCCGCGACCTTGTCCAGACCGGGTGCCCATCCCCAGTAGGTGAGATCGACCGGGCCCGAGGCGTCCGGGGTCCCGCTGTCCCCGTCCGACGAGCCGCAGCCCGAGAGCAGAGCGGTGGCGGCCAGCACGGCGGCCGTGGACGCCGCGGCGATGCGGTACTTCATGGATTTCTCCCCTGACGAGAAAACGGGCAGTCAGCGACGACATGCGCTGTGAGCGTTCACAGTAGAGAAACGAAACCGACACTTGTCAATGGTTGTTGCTGTGCGGTTATGTTGGCTCCGCGCCACCGAGAGGGTGTGTGCACGTTCCCAGAAGTTGTACCAAGAGCCCAGGAGACACCCATGCCGCACCCCGTCGGCGCGAGCGCCCCGCTCGGCCTGTCCAAGCTGGCCTTCGGCGGTGACTACAACCCCGAGCAGTGGCCCGAGGAGGTCTGGCACGAGGACGTGGCGCTGATGCGGGAAGCCGGCATCACGATGGTCAGCGTCGGGATCTTCTCCTGGGCCCTCCTGGAACCCGAACCGGGCGTCCACGACTTCGGCTGGCTCGACCGGCTCCTGGATCTGCTGCACACCAACGGCATCCGCGCCGACCTCGGCACCCCCACCGTCGTCCCGCCCGCCTGGTTCTACCGCGCCCACCCCGACGCGCTGCCCGTCAGTCGCGACGGGGTGCGGTACGCCTTCGGGTCACGCGGCGCGATCTGCCACAGCTCGCCCGCCTACCGGGCGGCGGCGGCGGACATCACCGAGCGGCTCGCCCGCCGGTACGCGGACCATCCGGCCCTCGCCATGTGGCACGTCCACAACGAGTACGGCGTCCCGGTCAGCGCCTGCTACTGCGACCAGTGCGCCGTCCACTTCCGCCGCTGGCTCGCCGAACGGCACGGCTCGGCCGAGGCCGTCAACGAGGCCTGGGGCACCGCCTTCTGGGGGCAGCGCTACCGCAGCCTCGACGAGATCGACCCGCCCCGCACCACGCCGACGGTCGGCAACCCGGCCCAGCAGCTGGACTACGCCCGCTTCGCCGACGCCACCATGCGCGAGAACTTCTGCGCCGAGCGGGACATCATCCACCGGCTGGCTCCCGGCGTGCCCGTCACCACCAACTTCATGACCGCGCTCAGCCAGTGCGACTCCGTCGACTACTGGGCCTGGGGCCGCGAGGTCGACCTCGTCAGCAACGACCACTACCTGATCACCGACGGACGCCGCACCCATGTGAACCTCGCCATGGCAGCCGACCTCACCCGCTCGGTGGCGGGCGGCGCCCCCTGGCTGCTGCTGGAACACTCCACGAGCGGCGTCAACTGGCAGCCCCGCAACCCCGCCAAGCGCCCCGGCGAAATGGCCCGCAACAGCCTCGCGCACGTCGCCCGCGGCTCCGACGGCGCCATGTTCTTCCAGTGGCGCCAGTCCCGCCGCGGTGCGGAGAAGTTCCACTCGGCGATGGTCCCGCACGCCGGCACGGACTCGCGGATCTGGCGCGAGGTCACCTCGCTCGGTGCCGGCCTAGGCCTCCTGGAAGGCGTCCGGGGGACCCGGACCGTCGCGGACGCCGCGATGCTGTGGGACTGGCAGTCCTGGTGGGCGCAGTCCCTGGAGTGGCGCCCCAGCGACGAGCACGACGCCCGCGAACGCGCCGACGCCTTCTACGCCTCGCTCTACGACCGTCACCTGACCGTCGACTTCGCCCACCCCGAGGCCGACCTCTCCGCCTACCCCCTGATCGTCGTCCCGGCGCTCTACCTCGCCACCGAGGAGACCGGCCGCAATCTGCGCCGGTACGTCGAGGGCGGCGGCACGCTCGTCGTCTCGTACTTCTCGGGCATCGTCGACACCGACGACGCCGTGCACCCCGGACCGTACCCGGGCGTCCTGCGGGACGTACTGGGCCTCCACATCGAGGAGTTCTCCCCGCTCGGCGAGGGCGCAACGGTCCGTCTGATCACCCCCGAGGGCGCACCCCAGGGCCCCGACCTGACCGGCGACCTCTGGTCGGACGTCGTGATCCCACGCGGCGCCGAGACCGTCTGGTCGTACGCCGACGGCATCCCCGCCGGCCGCCCCGCCGTCACCCGCCACCGCCTGGGCGAGGGCACCGCCTGGTACGTCTCCACCCGGCTCTCCGGCCCCCACCTGGACGCCGTCCTGGACCGGGCCTGCGAGGACGCGGGAATCGCCCCCCGCACCGGCCTGCCGCACGACGTCGAGGTCGTACGCCGCGCGGGCGAGGGCGGCACGTACCTCTTCGTGATCAACCACACCGAGGAAGGCACCGAAGTGCCGCTGGACGCCCCCGGCACCGAACTCCTCACCGGAGAGCCCGCCAAGGACCACCTCGCCGTTCCGGCGGGCGCGGTCCGCGTCGTACGGCTCGACGTCTGAGGCGACCGCACCACCCCCGCACCGCCGCACACCTCCCGCACCGCACAACTGTCGAAGGGACATCGACGATGTACGGAACGTCGCACGGAAAGATCAGAGCCGCCGCAGCGGCAGCACTCGGAGGGCTGCTGTTCACCGCGCTCCCCGCCCAGACCGCCCACGCGGCCACCACCCCGGCCAACCCGGGCTTCGAGTCCGGCGCCACCGGCTGGTCCACCTACTCGGCGGGCGGCCAGAGCGCCGCCTCCTTCACCGAGGCGGGCGGCCACAGCGGCGGCACCCGGCTCAGCCACTGGTCCTCCTCCGCCTACAAGGTCGAGACCTACCAGTACCTCTCCGGTCTCACCGACGGCACGTACACCCTGAGCGCCTGGGTCCGTTCCGGCGGCGGGCAGAACTCGGCGTACATCGCCCTGCGCAACTGCGGCAGCGCCGAGCAGCGCACCGACCTGCCGCCCACCGCCGACGGCGCCTGGATACGCCTGGTCACCTCCGTCAAGGTGACCGGCGGCGCCTGCACCATCAGCCTCAACTCCGACGCCCACGCGGGGGAGTGGGCCAACTTCGACGACATCACCTTCACCCGGGGGACGACCGGGCTCGCCGTCAGGGGCGGTGACCTCTCCACCCTCCCGAAGAACGAGGCCCACGGCGCGACCTACCGCAACGCGAGCGGTGCGACCGGCGACGCCATGGGCATCCTGAAGAACTCCGGGATGAACTACGTACGCCTCAAGGTGTGGGTGAATCCGGCCGACGGCTACAACGACAAGGCCCACGTCCTGGCCATGGCCAAGCGCGCCAAGGCGCTCGGCATGAAGGTGCTCGTCGACTTCCACTACTCCGACGCCTGGGCCGACCCGGGCAAGCAGACCAAGCCCGCCGCCTGGGCCGGTCACAGCTACACCCAGCTGCGGACGGACGTCTACAACCACACGTACGACGTGCTGAACGCCCTCAAGGCCCAGGGCACCACCGCCGACATGGTGCAGATCGGCAACGAGACCAACGCCGGGATGCTCTGGCCCGAGGGTTCCACCGACAACTGGTCCCAGCTGGCCGGCCTGCTCACCTCCGGGGCCAACGCCGCGAAGGCCGTCTCCTCGGGTACGAAGGTGGCCCTGCACCTCGCCAAGGGCGGCGACAACGCGGGCACCCGCTGGTGGTTCGACAACGCGGTGTCGCGCGGCGTCCCGTTCGACGTCATCGCGCTCTCGTACTACGGGTACTGGCACGGCTCCCTGGCCGGGCTCCAGAACAACCTGGACGACGCAGCCGCACGGTATGGGAAGCCCGTCCTGATCGCCGAGACGGCCTACGCCCACACCCTCGCCGACGACGACGGCCTGGAGAACAACGTCGCCACGGCCGACCAGCTGGTCACCGGCTACCCGGCGACCCCGGCCGGCCAGGCCGCCAGCCTGCGGGACGTCATGAACGTCGTCGAGGCCGTGCCGAACGGCCGGGGTCTGGGCGCCGTGTACTGGGAACCCTCCTGGACCGCCGTCACCGGAAGCGGCTGGGACCCGGCGGACCCGTCCTCGGGCAACGCCTGGGAGAACCAGGCGGTGTTCGACTACGACGGGAAGCTGCTCCCGGCGGCGAGCTGGTTCTCCCACCGCTAGGAATCAGCCGAGCGGCGCGCCCCGCCACCGCCACGACGTCACGCGCTCACGGCCCGGCAGCTCGGCGCGGCCGGTGGACCAGAGCAGGACGGTCCACCGGTCCTCGTCGGCCGGGGCGTCGGGGAAGAGGCGGGCCAGGACCCGGTCGCACAGGGCGGCGGGCGGCGACCAGGTGATGCCGAGGCCCTCGGCGACGTCGTGGGTGTGCACCAGCGTCTCCACGATGCCCATGGCCGCGAATCCCTCCGCGTCGGAGATCCCGTACGAGTGGTACGAACGGACCTCCGGAGCGGTCGTGCGGACCATCGCCGACAGCAGCGCGCCGCACGCCTCCAGCGTCTGGAGCAGTCCGGCGGTTCCGGAGGCGGGGTCGGTGAAGACGGCGTTCGCGGGACCGCCCTCGCGGCGCCTGTCCCAGTGGAAGGAGACCTCGTCGTCCAACGGCGGCGTCCGGGGGCCGAGCTGGGCCGCGTACGCGAAGAGATCGTCGTTCAGATGCTCCACCGTCTCCCAGCAGGTCCATGTGAGAGTCCCCGCCGGAATGTGCCAGTCGTCCGCCGGGGACTCCTTGAGCGCCGCGACCGCGAGACGCACCGCCGACGTCACGTCGTCCGCGGTGACCGGCAGCCGGGTCCCGGACAGCCGGGCGCGTTCCGCGGCACTGCACTCCACACAGAACTCGTTGCCCTCCGGGTCGGCCAGGGTCGCCCAGCCGCGCCCGTTCGGCTTGCGGTGATCGCCGACCAGCGTGGCGCCGAGCGACAGCAGCCGCTCCACCTCCTCGTCCCGCGTCCGGTCGTCGGGCTGGATGTCGAGGTGGAGGCGGTTCTTGGTGCTCTTGGGCTCGGGCACGGAGATGAACAGCAGGGCCGCGCCGGGCGCCTCGACGAGGGCCTCGGGATCACCGGGCACGTCGTCGTCGGACAGCGGGGCGCCCAGCACCTCGGACCAGAAGGCCGCCAGCTCGTAGGCGTCGGCGCAGTCGATGGTGATATGGCGTACGTGAGAAGTCATGGGCGCCACTGTCGCGTTCCGTGGCGCCCCCGGTCCAGTCGGTTTAGGCGGGGGCGACCGCCCCCGCCCGAACCGTCCCGGTGTGTCACTTCACCGGAGTGAAGTCCCGCGCCCCGATGAACTCCGGGCGGCGGATCGGAGCCGCGAAGGGCTCCTGAGCGGCGTTCTCCACGCTGTTGAAGACGATGAAGACGTTGCTGCGCGGATACGGGGTGATGTTGTCCCCCGAGCCGTGCATGCAGTTGCAGTCGAACCAGGTCGCCGAACCGGCCGCGCCCGTGAAGAGCTTGATGCCGTGCCGCTCGGCCATCTTCGTCAGCGCCTCGTCGGACGGGGTGCCCGCGTCCTGCATCTGGAGGGACTTCTTGTAGTTGTCCCGCGGTGTCTCGCCCGCACAGCCCAGGAACGACTTGTGCGAACCGGGCATGATCATCAGCCCGCCGTTGGTGTCGTGGTTCTCGGTCAGCGCGATCGAGACGGACACCGTCCGCATGTTCGGCAGACCGTCCTCCGCGTGCCAGGTCTCGAAGTCCGAGTGCCAGTAGAAGCCCGAAGCCCCGAAGCCCGGCTTGACGTTGATCCGCGACTGGTGGACGTACACGTCCGAGCCGAGGATCTGGCGGGCCCTGCCCACCACCCGCTCGTCGCTGACCAGCCGGGCGAAGACCTCGCTGAGCCGGTGGACCTCGAAGACAGAACGTACCTTCTGCGACTGCGGCTCGATGATGGACCGTTCGTCGGCCCGCACCGCCGGATCGGCGATCAGCCGCTCCAGTTCGGCGTGGTGGACGGCCACCTCCTCCGGCGTGAGCAGCTGGTCGACGGTGAGGAATCCGTCCCGCTCGAACCCCTGGAGGTCCTTCACGGTGACCGGCCCGGGTGCGCCGGGCGCGGACCAGATGACCGGGTCCTGGCGGGGAGTGGTCATCTCGGCGGCGCCGCGCGACGGGTACAGGTCTGCGCGTACATCGGTGGTCATGGTTCAGCCCTCCTCGGTGAGCAGCGGGTAGACACCGTTCTCGTCGTGGTCCTCCCGTCCGGTGACGGGAGGGTTGAAGACGCAGACGCAGCGGAAGTCGGTCTTGGGCCGCAGCGTGTGGTGCTCGTGCCCGTCCAGCAGGTACATCGTGCCGGGGGAGATCCAGTGCTTCTCGCCGGTCTCGTCGTTGGTGAGCTCGGCCTCGCCCTCGGTGCACAGCACGGCCTCGATGTGGTTCGCGTACCACATCGACGTCTCCGTGCCCGCGTACAGCACCGTCTCGTGGAGCGAGAAGCCCACCTTCTCCTTGGCGAGCACGATGCGCTTGCTCTCCCAGGTGCCGGAGGCGGCCTTCACATGCCGGTCGGTGTTCTCGATGTCACTGAACGATCGGACGATCACGGTGGGTTGGTGCCTTTCTCTCTGCGGTGGTGCTTCTTCGGGCCCGGCCCGGGTCTCCCCGGGTCAGGCGGTCTCTCGGACGCAGCGGGCCAGCGTGCGCAGGCCCTCGTCCAGCTCGTCGGGGGTCACGGTCAGCGGCGGCAGCAGCTTCACGACCTCGCTCTGCGGACCCGAGGTCTCCAGGAGCAGGCCCAGCTCGAAGGCGCGGGCGCAGACCGCGGAGGCGCGGGCGGGGTCGGGGAACTCCATGCCCCAGACCAGGCCGCGGCCACGGAACTGCGCGGTGGCCTCCTCGCCGCAGATCGCCAGCAGTGCCTGCTCGACCTGCTCGCCGCGGGCCAGGGTCTGCTTCTCCATCTGACCGTCCGCCCAGTAGGCGTCGAGCGCGGCGGCGGCGGTCACGAAGGCCGGGTTGTTGCCGCGGAAGGTGCCGTTGTGCTCGCCCGGCTCCCAGATGTCCAGCTCCGGCTTGAACAGGCAGAGGGACATGGGCATGCCGTAGCCGCTGATCGACTTGGACAGCGTCACGATGTCCGGCGTGATCCCGGCCTCCTCGAAGGAGAAGAAGCCGCCGGTCCGGCCGCAGCCCATCTGGATGTCGTCGACGATGAGCAGCATGTCCTGGCGGTGGCACAGGTCCTGGAGCGCGCGCAGCCACTCGGCGCGGGCCACATTGATGCCGCCCTCGCCCTGGACGGTCTCCACGATCACGGCGGCGGGCTTGTTGAGCCCGGACCCCTGGTCCTCCAGAAGCCGCTCGAACCAGAGGAAGTCCGGCACCTGGCCGTCGAAGTAGTTGTCGAACGGCATCGGCGTGCCGTGCACCAGGGGGATACCGGCGCCGGCCCGCTTGAAGGCGTTGCCGGTGACGGCGAGCGAGCCGAGCGACATGCCGTGGAAGGCGTTGGTGAACGAGACGACGGACTCGCGGCCCTTGACCTTACGGGCCAGTTTCAGCGCCGACTCGACGGCGTTGGTGCCGGTCGGGCCGGGGAACATCACCTTGTACGGCAGGTCGCGCGGGCGCAGGATCACGTTCTGGAAGGTCTCCAGGAAGGCGCGCTTGGCCGTGGTGGCCATGTCGAGGCCGTGGGTGATGCCGTCGCGCTCGATGTAGTCGAGCAGCGCGCGTTTCAGCACCGGGTTGTTGTGGCCGTAGTTGAGCGATCCGGCGCCGGCGAAGAAGTCGAGGTACGAGTGGCCGTCCTCGTCCGTCAGCCGGGCGCCCTGAGCACGGTCGAAGACCGCGGGCCAGCCGCGGCAGTAGCTCCGTACTTCCGATTCCAGGGTCTCGAAGACGCTCAATGCCGGCGGGGTGATGGTCACAGCGGATCTCCTGCGTGAGAGGGGGGTGGTGGGACGGGCTGTTCTCGGGGTGCCGCGGGGATGCCCGGGGGCACGCTCAGGTGTGGAACGGGCCGATGCGGTACAGCACTTCCGGCAGGTGTGTTCCCTCGGGGAACAGCCCGCCGTCGAAGAGCACCTCGTGCTCCACGCCCACGTCGTGGCGGAGCGCGTAGGAGGTGAACAGCCGGTCGGACGCGGTGTTGTCCGGGGTGATGGTGGTCTCGACCGAGACCAGCCCCTGGTCGGCGGTGACCCGTGTGGTCAGCGCGTCCAGCAGGGTGGCGGCCAGCCCCTTCCCGCGGTGCGCCTGGTCGACGGCCACCTGCCAGACGACGAGCGTCTGCGGGCGGTCCGGGCGGATGTACCCCGTCACGAAGGCGATGGCGTCGCCGTTCTCGTCGCGGGCGACCACGGAGGTCGCCGCGAAGTCACGGCACCACAGCAGGTAGCTGTACGAGGAGTTGAGGTCCAGGACCTCGGAGTCGCGGGCAATGCGCCAGATCGCGGCTCCGTCCTCCACTCGCGGGGTGTCGATTTTGAGGAATTCGCTTCGGGCACGTGCAAAATCTGCTGGTGCGGCGGTCATGCGAATTGAATTTACCCAGCAAAAATCGAAATTGCATCGAGCAAAGGGGTTGGGTGAGTGGCCTCCTTGTGTTATCACGCGGGCGCGTGCCTTCGCGTGAAACGGCGGCGACTTCTCCCAGTTTGACCGGAATTTATCCGGCATAACGTCCGCCGTGTGGAGTCGGTCACAGGCTTGTAACTCTGGGGAGACGCGTCCGAATCAAGAGGATCGCTCTTGATGAAGCTCTTACGTTTAGGGCCAGGGAAAGCGGGAAGAAGAATGCGGGGAGCTGCTCTCGATAAAGCATCTCCCCGCATTTATGAATTCTTGTGGAGTTATTCGTTCGGCCAGGTTTCCGATACGGCCTTGCGGGCAGCCTCGACATCGACCTGCCTGCCCGTGTCGGCCAGCGCCGACCCCAGAGCCGCGAGCGAGGACAGCACCGCGCCCCGCGTCGCATCCACACCGTAGTGATTGACCCGGATCATCTCCTTGGACAGCGCCCCGCCCCCCGCGATCAGCGGCAGCGACGGGTCGGCGGCGAGCGCCCGCGCGACCAGCGAGGCGGCATCGACCCCCGCGGGGGCGCGCAGCGTCGTGGCGACCGGCGCCGCGTCCCGCGCGTCCTCGACGTACGGCTCCAGGCCCCCGCCGAGCGCCAGGGCGCCCGCCCGGGTCGCCGCCGCGGCCGAGGCATGGCGGGCCATCACCGCGTCCAGGCCCTCGTTCTCGATCCGCTCCACACAGGCTTCCAGCGCCAGCATCTCCAGCTGCGCCGGCGCGTGCAGCAGCGTGGTGCGGCCACCGTCGATCCAGCGCTCCTTCCAGTCCAGCAGCGAGAGGTAGGAACGGCGCGGAGCCCGGGGGTTGGCGGCGATGCGCTCCCAGGCGCGCTCGCTCACCGACACCGCCGACACCCCGGCGGGACCGCCCATCGCCTTCTGCGCGCCGATCACGCACAGGTCGACGCCCCAGGCGTCGGGCAGCAGCGGTTCGGCGCCCACCGAGGCGACGGCGTCCAGCATGAACAGCGCGCCGTGCGCCCGGACCACCTCACCGATCTCCGCGACCGGGTTGGTGTTGCCGGTCGCGGCCTCGGCGTGGACGAGCGAGACGAAGTCGATCTCCGGGTGCTCGGCCAGCGCCCGCGCGACCTGGTCGGCGGTGACCGCCGTGTGGAACGGCACCGAGAGATCGACGACCTCGGCCCCGCAGTCCCGCAGCCAGTTCCCGAAGGTCTGCCCGTAGGGGCCCGTCACGATGTTCAGCGCGGCCGAACCGGGCCGCGCGCCGCCCCGGATGCAGCCTTCGAGGGGAAGCAGCGCCTCGCCCTGCATGATGACGACGTCCGCCTGCGTGGCGAGGAGACCGGCCACCCGCCGCTCGATGGCCGCGAAACGCGCGGCGGTGAGCGGGGCGAGGTCGAGGAAGGGGTGCGTCACGGTGGTGCTCTCTTCGGATCGGTCAGTGGTTCGGCGCACGGTCGGCCGACCGCGTACGAACAGTGCTTGGTCGAGGGTACCGAGGGCCTCGTACAGTGCCGCCTATGAGCGATCACGAAGAGCCGCGGGTGCTGCGGGTGAAGGGGCGGGTGCTCGTCGGCCCGGACGAGATCCGGGACGAACTCTGGGCCGTGGACGGGCGGATCACGTACCGGCGGCCACCGGGCGCGGACGACGCGGTGACCCTCACCGGCTGGGCGCTGCCGGGCCTGGTGGACGCCCACTGCCATGTCGGTCTCGACCGCCACGGCCCCGTCGACGAGGCGACGAGCGAGAAGCAGGCGCTCACCGACCGGGAGGCGGGCACGCTGCTCGTCCGGGACGCCGGATCGCCCTCCGACACCCGGTGGATCGACGACCGCGAGGACCTGCCGAAGATCATCAGGGCGGGCCGTCACATCGCCAGGACCCGCAGGTACATCCGTAACTACGCCCATGAGATCGAGCCCGGCGACCTCGTCGCCTTCGTCGCGCGGGAGGCGCGGCGCGGTGACGGCTGGGTGAAGCTGGTGGGTGACTGGATCGACCGGGACGCCGGGGACCTGACGGCGTGCTGGCCGCGCGGCGAGGTCGAGGCGGCCATCGCCGAGGCGCACCGGCTGGGGGCCCGGGTCACCGCCCACTGTTTCGCGGAGGTGGCGCTGCGCGACCTCGTGGAGGCCGGGATCGACTGCATCGAGCACGCGACGGGGCTGACCGAGGACACCATCCCGCTCTTCGCCGAGCGCGGCGTGGCGATCGTCCCGACCCTGGTCAACATCGCCACGTTCCCGGACCTGGCGGCGGGCGGCGAGGCGAAGTTCCCCCAGTGGTCGGCCCATATGCGCCGGCTGCACGAGCGCCGCTACGACACGGTGCGCGCCGCCTACGACGCGGGTATCCCGGTCTTCGTCGGCACCGACGCGGGCGGCTCGCTGGCCCACGGCCTGGTCGCGGCGGAGGTCGCCGAACTGGTCAAGGCCGGCATCCCGCCCCTCGATGCCCTTTCCGCGACGGCCTGGGGTGCCCGGCAGTGGCTCGGCAGGCCGGCCCTGGAGGAGGGCGCCCCGGCCGACCTGGTGGTGTACGACGAGGACCCGCGTGCGGATGTACGGGTGCTGGCGGCGCCCCGCAGGATCGTGCTGAACGGGCGCGTGGTCGGCTGACCCGATGATCGGGCCGGGTGCGGCGCCGTGTTGACAGCCAGTGACCGGGGCGGGTGCACCTCGTTGAAGCACCTCTGCGCGCACCCGCCTCGGCGGTTGTCCCACCCCGCACGCTCCGTGGAACGGGTGACTCCGGGGAACGCGCGTGCCGAAAGAATCGAATACGCACACGGAAACCCCCCTTTGGGGTGAACTCACTTCAGGTATCCGCCAGTTCACCCTCCGTGCGTAAGGATTCACGGAGTCGAGGCCACCGGCGCCCGCGATGTCCCCCATTGGGCGGCGCCGGTGGCTCCATGTCTCTTGTGGGGGTTCCACCATCTTGAACAGCAACACCTTCCGCCTCGCCGCCCTGGCGGTCGCCGCCGCCCCTGTCGCGCTGCTTGTCGCCGTTCCCGCGCAGGCCGCCACCGCGACCACCGTCACCGGCGACGGAAAGGCGAGCGCGGTCGTGCTCCGTACCGCACTCGATGTCTCACTCGTCAACAAGACGGTCAACGTCCCGCTGAAGGCCACGCTCAACGAGGTGCGGGCTCCCGCGAGCGCCGAGAAGACCGCGCTCAGCGTCCAGCTCGACGGGGTGAACGGGGGGAACCCCTTCAGTCTCCTGAAGGCCGATGCCGCCACGGCGAAGGCGACCGTGGACGAGCACAGGGCCGAGGGCCGGTCGAACGTCGCGAAGGCGACGGTCCACGTGCCAGGACTGCCGCTCCTCTCGCTCATCGAGGTCGAGAAGGTCACCTCCAGCGCCGTGTGCGAGGTCGGGCGGAAGCCGGTCGCGGAGTCCAACGTGCTCGGCCACGTCTCGGTCCTCGGCAAGAAGGTCACGCTCACCGCGGGCGGCACCACCCGTGTGGAGGTGCCGGGCGTCGGAGAGATCACCCTCGACCTGTCGAGGACCGGGACCACCTCGCGTACGGCGGCGGCCGTCGCGCTCCAGCTCAAGGTGTCGGTGAATCCGCTCGAACTCAACGTCGCCGAGGTGCACGGCGAGGTGACGCTGGCCGAGGCGACCTGTGAGACGCCGAAGGCCCCGGAGAAGCCGCGCGGCACCGACGGGGGCTCGACCGGCGGCGAGGTGAAGCCGCAGACGGGGTCCGGCCCCGCCCCGGCCGCCGAGAAGCCGAACCTCGCGGAGACCGGCGGCAGTTCCACCACCCCGTACATCGCGGGCGGCGCGGCGCTGCTGCTGGCCGCAGGCGCCGCGGCCACCGTGGTGGCCCGCAGGCGCGCCCAGGGCTGACAGGGGGCTTGCCGGACGGGCTTGACGCGCAAACGCCCGTCCGGCAAGCACACGGCCTAGCCCACGGGTCTCCAGGGCAGCGCCTGGAGAGCCTGGTCGAAGGCCTGGAGGAAGCGGTTGGTCGTCGCACGGTCCCTAACGGCCAACCGCAGCCACTCGGGCCCCAGCCCAGGGAAGGTGTCACCGCGCCGCGCCGCGAACCCGAGATTCCGCAGCCGCTCCCGGATCTCCGCCGCCCGCTCCACCCGGAGCAGGACGAACGGCCCCTCGGCCGGCTCCACCACCCGTACCTCGCCGAACTCCGCGAGACCGGCCAGCAGATGGGCCCGGTCCACCGCTATCCGGTCGGCCGCCCCGGCCGCCTCGGCCAGCGCCCGCGGCTCCATACACGCCTCGGCCGCCGCCAGCGCGGGGGAGGACACCGGCCACAGCGGCTGCGCCTCCTGAAGGACGGCGATCGTCGCCGGGTCGGCGAGCACATAACCGATCCGGAGCCCGGCGAGCCCCCAGGTCTTGGTGAGACTGCGCAGGACGACGAGCCCGGGAACGTCGGTGCGCCCGCAGAGTGCCTCCCGCTCGCCCGGCACGGCGTCCATGAACGCCTCGTCGACCACCAGCGTCCGCCCCGGGCGGGCCAACTTCTCCAGCGCGCCCGCCGGGTGGAGCACCGAGGTCGGGTTGGTCGGATTGCCGATCACCACCAGATCGGCGTCCTCGGGCACCGCCGCCGGGTCCAGCAGGAAGCCGTCCTCGGGGCGCAGCAGCACCCGCCCCACCTCGTGCCCGGCCGCCCGCAGCGCCGCCTCCGGCTCGGTGAACTGCGGATGCACGACGACCGGCCGCCGGGCGGGCAGCGCACGGGCGATCAGCACGAACGCCTCGGCCGCACCCGCCGTCAGCAGCACCCGCTCCACCGGCAGCCCGTGCCGCGCGGCGACGGCGGCCCGCGCGGGCCGCCCGTCCGGATAAGCGGCCAGCGAGCCCAGCGACACGGCGATCCGCTCGCGCAGCCAGTCGGGCGGCGTCCCGGTCCGTACGTTCACGGCGAGGTCGGTCAGATCGTGGCCGCGTACTTCCGCGTCACCGTGGTGGCGCAGGTCGGGGCCGGTGACGTCGAGGTCCTTCGTGGGGGGGTTCATGGCAGCCATGGTGAACGGCTCCGGCCCGTACGTCACTGGTGGGGCGGGCATCGATTCGGCGACGGACCGCCGGGCCACGGCGCAGGTCACCGAAGAGCCGCCCCCGCCCCCGGGGGCCGACTTCCGTTTGGGGACCAGCAGTTCGCCCCCGCCGATCAGCGCGGCGGCCTCCGCGACCGACGGTGTCCCCACCGAGTCCCGTACCGCGCCGGACGGATGCGGTACGCGGACCAGGGCCAGCTCCCGCGCCCGGTGGACGCGCACCGGCACCCCGAGCGCGGCCGCCGCGTCCACGATCCCCGGCTCGTGGGCCTTCGCGTCGACGGTGGCCAGCTCCACGACATCGGCCGCGTCGAGTCCCGCCGCGCCGAGCGTCGCGACGATCAGCTCCAGGACTTCGTCGGCCGGCACGCCTTTGCGGGCGCCGACGCCCACGACGAGGAAGACGGGGCGGTTCACGGTGCGGAGTCCTTTCGTACGCGGACACCCTGAGTACAGGTCACGGGAGGCGGGCCGGGTGAGGGCGCCCTGAGATGCGCGCGAGGGGGACGATCGGCTAGCAAGGGGCCATGGCGGTGTTCGTCGCGCTCGGCGCGTTCCTGATGACTCTGGCCGGCGGCTGGGTCGCGCAACGCGTCACCGACCGCCGCCACCTGGTGCTCGGCCTCGCGGGCGGGCTGATGCTCGGTGTCGTCGGCCTCGACCTCCTGCCCGAGGCGATCGAGGCAGCGGGCGGCGAGGTCTTCGGCGTGCCGGCCGCCCTTCTGCTGTTCGTGGGCGGCTTCCTGGTGGCCCATCTGGTCGAGCGGCTGCTCGCCGGACGCCAGGCGGCACACGGCGCGGGCGACGCGCGGGTGCCGCAGGTCGGCCTGACCGCGGCGGCGGCGATGGTGGGCCACAGCCTCATGGACGGCGTCGCGCTCGGCGCCGCGTTCCAGGTCGGCGGCGGCATGGGCGCCGCCGTCGCACTCGCCGTGATCACCCATGACTTCGCCGACGGATTCAACACGTACACCCTCACCAGGCTCTACGGGAACGCCCGCCGCAAGGCGATGCTGATGCTCTTCGCGGACGCGCTGGCCCCGATCGTGGGCGCGGCGACGACGCTGCTGTTCACCCTTCCGGAGGAACTGCTCGGCTGCTATCTCGGCTTCTTCGGCGGCGCCCTGCTCTACCTCGCCGCCGCCGAGATCCTGCCCGAGGCGCACCACACCCACCCGGCCCGCTCGACGCTGCTGTGCACCGTCGCGGGGGTGGGCTTCATCTGGCTGGTCGTGGGCGTCGCCGAGTGAGTGCGGCGCCGCCGGACGGACCGCGGCGCCCGCACTCATCCGTTCATCCCCGGTACTTCCCCCTGGAACTCATCCCCGGCACTTCTCCACGAAGCGCCCGGCCACACCGGGCGACGCCGCCCAGTGGGTGTGCAGATAGCTCGCATGCACGCCCCCCTGCACGAACCCTTCCACGCGCCGCTCCGGCTGGTGCATTCCCCAGGCCGGCGTGGCCCCGGCGCCCGGCTCCAGCACCGTCCGGTGGAACTCGTGACCGCGCATCCGGGTCCCCGCCACCGCCAGCACACTGTCCGACACCGCCACCGCCTGCCGGTATCCGAGCGTCAGCCGCTCCGACATCCGGGCCTCCGCGTCCAGCACCCCGCACATCGGCCGGCCGTCCAGCTCGCGCGCCAGATACAGCAGCCCGGCACACTCGGCGGCCACCGGGGCGCCGCTCCGCGCCAGTTCGGTCACCGCCAGCCGCAGGGGCTCGTTCGCCGAGAGCTCCGGCGCGTACATCTCGGGGAAGCCACCCCCCACGACCAGCCCCGAGGTGCCCGCGGGCAGCTTCTCGTCGCGCAGCGGATCGAAGAGCACGACCTCGGCGCCCGCCGCCGTGAGCAGCTCGGCATGCTCGGCGTACGCGAACGTGAACGCCGCCCCGCCCGCAACGGCCACCACCGGCCGCTCACCCGACACCGGTCCGTGTCCCGCGACCGGCTGCGGCTCCCAGACCTCGTCCGGCAGCGGCGGCGCCGAACGGGCCAGCGCCATCAGGGCGTCCAGGTCGCAGCCGGCCCGGACCCGCTCGGCCATCGCCCGTACGGCATCGACGGCGTCCGTGGCCCGCTCGGCCACCGGAACGAGCCCGAGGTGGCGGGACGGCGTCGCCATCTGCGCGGACCGCCGCAGCACCCCGAGCACCGGAAGCCCCGACTCGTCGAGCGCCTCCCGCAGCAGCGCCTCGTGCCGGTCGGACGCCACCTTGTTCAGGATCACCCCGCCGATCCGCACCTGCGGGTCCCAGGAGGCGAAACCGTGCACCAGCGCGGCGACCGAGCGGGACTGCGAGGAGGCGTCGACCACGAGCACCACCGGCGCCCGCAACAACTTCGCCACCTGCGCGGTCGACGCCAGTTCGCCCTGCCCCGAGGCACCGTCGTACAGCCCCATGACGCCCTCGACCACGGCGAGGTCGCAGCCGCTCGCCCCATGGGCGAACAGCGGGGCGATCAGCTCGGGACCGCACATGTACGCGTCGAGATTGCGACCGGGGCGGCCGGTCGCCAGCGCGTGGTACCCCGGATCGATGTAGTCGGGGCCCACCTTGTGCGGGGACACGGCGAGCCCCCGGCCCGCGAAGGCCGCCATCAGACCCGTGGCGACCGTGGTCTTGCCGCTGCCGGACGCCGGGGCGGCGATGACCAGACGTGGAACGCTCACCACTCGATGCCCCTCTGGCCCTTCTGACCGGCGTCCATCGGGTGCTTGACCTTCGACATGTCGGTCACCAGATCAGCGGCCTCGATCAGCTTGTCCGGAGCGTTGCGGCCCGTGATCACCACGTGCTGCGTTCCGGGACGGTCACGCATCACCTGGACCACCTCGTCGGTGTCGATCCAGCCCCAGTGCATCGGGTAGGCGAACTCGTCGAGGACATACAGCTTGTACGTCTCGGCGGCCAGGTCGCGCTTGACCTGCTCCCAGCCCTCGCGGGCCTTCTCCTCGTTGTCAGCGTTGTCGCCGTGAATGCCCCGCTGAACCCACGACCAGCCCTCGCCCATCTTGTGCCAGTCGACGGTGCCGCCCTCGCCGCTCGCGCCGAGCACCTTCAGGGCGTTCTCCTCGCCGACCTTCCACTTCGCCGACTTCACGAACTGGAACACACCGATCGGCCAGCCCTGATTCCAGGCGCGCAGCGCGAGCCCGAAGGCCGCCGTCGACTTCCCCTTGCCGATGCCCGTGTGGACGAACAGCAGCGGCCGGTTGCGCCGCTGGCGGGTGGTGAGGCCGTCCTCCGGCACCGATATCGGCTGTCCCTGTGGCATTACGCGGCCCTCCCGGCTGCAGATACGTCTTTCACGAGCCCGACGATCGTGTCGGCCCGCAGTTCGTCGAGCGTGACGGCGCTGCCGCCGAGATCCCTGGCGAGCTGTCCCGCGAGCCCGAGGCGTACGATCCCCGACTCGCAGTCCACGACGACGGACGCGGTGCCTTCGGCGGCGTGCAGCCGCCCGGCCCGCGCCGCCAGCGCCAGCGGGTCCGGACCGCCCGTGGCCCGCCCGTCCGTCACCACGAGGAGCAGGGGCCGCCGCGAGGGATCACGCAGCCGCTCCACCCGCAGGACGTCGTGCGCCTTCAGCAGTCCCGCGGCCAGCGGGGTGCGCCCGCCGGTCGGCAGCGACTCCAGGCGCGCGGCGGCCGCGTCCACCGACGACGTCGGGGGCAGCACCACCTCGGCGTCCTTGCCCCGGAAGGTGATCAGGCCGACCTTGTCCCGCCGCTGATACGCGTCCAGCAGCAGCGACATCACCGCACCCTTCACGGCGCTCATCCGCTGCCGGGCCGCCATCGACCCGGAGGCGTCCACGACGAACAGCACGAGATTCCCCTCGCGCCCCTCCCGCGTCGCCTGGCGCAGATCGTCGCGCCGGACCACGAGCCCCCGCCCCGACCGGCCCCTGGCCCGCTGGTGCGGTGCGGCCGCCTGCACGGTCGCCGCCAGGTGCAGCTTCGTCAGTGCCCCCTCGGGCCGCCGCGACCCGGTCGTCCGTCCGTGCTCGGTACGCGCCCGGGAGCGTCGCCCCGCCGCCCCCTCGCCGAGACCGGGCACGCTCAGCATCTTGGTGCGAAACGGCTCCGCCGCGCGTACGGGCTGCTGTTCGCCGCCGCCTGACGGCCGGCCCTGTCCGGGAGCGTCGCCGCCGCTCTCCGGCGCGCGCTCCGGCGTGTCGGCCCCGGCGGACCCCTCCGGCCCGTCGGGCCCGTCGCCCTGAGGCGGCACTCCGCCGCCACCACCGCCACCGCCGTCGCCATCCGGCCCGTCGGGGTCCGGGTCGCTGTCGCTCCCGCCCTCGTCCTGGGCGGCGTCCTGGAGCGTGTCGTCCAGCTTGTCCTCGTCGAGCCCCGGCGCGTCGAACGGATTGCGCCGGCGCCGGTGGGGAAGGGCGAGCAGCGCGGCCTGGCGCACGTCCTCGGCGAGCACCTCGTCGCGCCCGGCCCAGGCGGCCAGCGCCGTGGCGGTACGGGCCATGACGATGTCGGCGCGCATCCCGTCCACCTCGAAGGCCGCACAGGTCGCCGCGATCTGCCGCAACACGCCGTCGCCCAGGACGACCTGGGGCAGCAGGGCGCGCGCGGAGGCGATCCGCTCGCGCAACTCCCGCTCCTGGTCCGCCCATCGGGCGGCGAAACCGGCCGGGTCGTCGTCGTAGGCCAGCCTGCGCCGTACGACCTCCACCCGCTGATCGGTGTCACGCGAGGCCGCGACCTCGACGGTGAGCCCGAACCGGTCGAGCAACTGCGGCCGGAGCTCGCCCTCTTCGGGATTCATCGTCCCGACCAGCAGGAAACGCGCCGCGTGCCGTACGGAGACGCCTTCACGCTCCACGTACGAAGCACCCATGGCGGCCGCGTCGAGCAGCAGGTCCACGAGGTGGTCGTGGAGCAGGTTGACCTCGTCGACGTACAGGATGCCGCGGTGCGCGTCGGCGAGGAGACCCGGCTCGAACGCCTTCACACCCTCGGAGAGCGCCCGCTCGATGTCCAGCGCCCCGACGAGCCGGTCCTCGGAGGCCCCGACGGGCAGTTCGACGGTCCGCGCGGCCCGCGGCACACCGCCGGCGCTCTCATGGGGCCCGTCGGGACACGCCGGGTCGGGCACGGCCGGGTCACACGAGAACCGGCACCCCGGAACCACGGAGACCTCGGGCATGAGCGCCGCGAGGGCCCGCACCGCGGTGGACTTGGCGGTCCCCTTCTCCCCCCGCACGAGGACCCCGCCGACGGCCGGACTGACGGCGTTCAGCAGGAGCCCGAGCCGTAGATCGTCCTGCCCGACGATGGCGGTGAACGGATACGGCGTACTCACAAAGTCTCCTTCTCGACATGCGTCACTTGCGACCCGTCCGGCTTCACAGCCGCGTTCCGGGGCGGTTCAAGCCTGTCCGGCGATTGAGGACCGGGGTCCGGGGCGGAGTCCCGGTCACGGGAAGGGGCGGGCAGGGAAAGACCCGCCGCAGGCGCGGCCGCGACCGGCGCCCCCGGCGGCACGAACGGCAGCCCTCCCGGCGCCCCGCCCTCGATCAGCCGCCACAACGCGTCCGTGTCCGCGTGCTCCTCGATCAGATCCCCCAGCCGGTCCAACTGCTCCTCCCGCAGCACCTCGAAGCTCGTGTCGGGCGCGGCCACGAACCGCCGCCCCGCAGCCCGCGCGACCTCCGCCAGGAACCGGCGCCGGAACGCGTCGCTCTCCAGCGACCCGTGCCAGTGCGTCCCCCACACCGCGCCGACCCGGCACCCGTCCAGGAACGGTTCCCCGCCCCGCACATCCGCGACCCCGTGATGGATCTCGTACCCCTCGACGGGCTCCCCGAGCGCCGAACCGACCGGCCTGGCCAGCGTCTTGGCCTTCTCGAAGCGGATACGGACCGGCAGCAGCCCGAGCCCGTCGACGTGCCCGGCCCGCGACTCGACCTCGTCCTCGATGTGCTCACCGAGGACCTGGAAACCACCGCAGATCCCGAGCACCGGGCGCCCCTCGGCGGCCCGCCGCACCAGCGCGTCCGCCAGGCCCCGTTCGCGCAGCCAGGCCAGCGCCTTCACCGTGCCGCGCGTACCGGGCACGATCACCAGGTCGGCGTCGGCCAGCTCCTCGGCCCGGTCCACGAAGCGCACCACGACGCCCGGTTCGGCGGCGAGCGCGTCCACATCGGTGAAGTTCGACATCAGCGGTACGGCGCACACCGCGACCCGCAGGACGTCCTCGCCGTGCGGCGCGGTGACGGCGGACTCCCGTACGGCGCCGCGCAGCGACACCCGCAGCCCGTCCTCCTCGTCGATGCCGAGCCCGTGGGCGAACGGCAGCACCCCGTACGTCCGGCGCCCCGTGAGCTCGTACAGCATGTCGAGGCCCGGCTCCAGCAACGAGACATCGCCCCGGAACTTGTTCACGAGATAGCCGGCGACCAGCGCCTGGTCCTCCGCGCTCAGCAGGGCCGTCGTACCGAAGAACGAGGCGAAGACGCCCCCGCGGTCGATGTCCCCGACCACCAGCACGGGGAAGCGCGCGGCCCGTGCGATGCCCATGTTCACGATGTCCGTACGCCGCAGATTGATCTCGGCCGGACTGCCCGCCCCCTCGCAGATCACGGCGTCATACGTGCCCCGGAGCTGCTCCAGGCAGTCCACGACGGTCCCGAGCAACGACTCCTGCCGCCCCCCGTGGTAGCCGCGTGCGCTCATCTCGCCGACGGGCTTTCCCATCAGGACGACCTGGCTTGAGCGGTCGCTGCCGGGCTTGAGCAGCACCGGGTTCATCAGCGCGGTCGGCTCCACCCGGGCGGCCTGGGCCTGCATGGCCTGGGCGCGCCCGATCTCCGCACCCTCGCGGGTGACGAACGAGTTGAGCGACATGTTCTGCGCCTTGAACGGCGCGACCTTCACCCCCTGCCGTACCAGCCAGCGGCAGATCCCCGCCGTGACGACGCTCTTGCCCGCGTCCGATGTGGTCCCGGCGACCAGCAGTCCGCCGCTCATATCCGTCTCCGTCCCGCGATCAGCCGTCCGGCCACACAGACGCCGAGGGCCAGCGCACTCACCCGGCGCGACAGCCGCACCGCACGTTCGATGTCCGCGGTCTCCACCGCGCGGCCGGCCGCCCCGTTGAGTACCGGCCGGTGTTCGACCCGGCCGCCGTACGCGAGGGTCCCGCCGAGCCGTACGCCGAGCGCGCCCGCGAACGAGGCCTCGACCGGTCCCGCGTTGGGGCTCGGGTGCTTGCCCGCGTCCGCACGCCAGGCCCGTACCGCCTCCCGGGGACGGCCTCCGGCGGCGACGGCGAGCGCGGCGGTGAGGCGGGCTCCGGGCCAGCCGGCGAGGTCGTCGAGACGGGCCGAGGCCCAGCCGTACCGCCGGTACTGGGGCGACTTGTGCCCGACCATGGCGTCGAGGGTGTTGACGGCCCGGAAGCCGACGAGGCCCGGCACTCCGCCGAGCGCTCCCCAGACGAGGGCGCCGACGACGGCGTCCGAGGTGTTCTCGGCGACGGATTCGACCACCGCGCGGGCGATCTGCGGCCCGTCCAGGGAGTGCGGGTCGCGGCCGCACAGATGCGGCAGCCGTTCGCGGGCGATGTCGATGTCCCCGGCGGCGAGGGCGCCGCCGATGGCGCGGGCCTCGCGGCCCAGCGTGGTGCCGCCGATGACGGACCAGGTGGCGGCGGCGGTCAGTGCGACGGCGAGGGCGGGCCGGTCGCGGACGGCACGGGCGGTGAGCGCGGCGGCGCCCGCGGCGCCTCCGGCACAGATCAGCGTGTGGAGCGCGCCCCACCCGCGGTGGTCGCGCCACAGTCGGTTCTCGACCTCCGCGGCGGCCAGCCCGAAGACGGCGACGGGGTGGCCCCGGCGGGGATCACCCAGGACCAGATCGCCGATCAGACCGGCTGCGGCGCCGTACGCGAAGATGCGGTCGGCACGCATGGCTCAGCCCGCCGATGCACGGGACGTTCTGGCGACAGGTGACACAGGATCGGGCGCACAACGGCCAGGCATGGCGTATGTCCTCACTCAGGGTCCGCGCCCTGGTTCGACGTGACCGGCGACGAGAGTCTCCTGGCTTCCGGATCGGCACTTCCCCCGGTCTTCCAGTCCGCGTGCGGACCGTGACTTCCGGTGTGGGGGAGTGCTCCCCGGTGACAGTGGCGGGACCGCGCCGGATTCGCACCGGCTTCCTCTTCTGTCGCCGTAAACGGCACGGGCAGTCCACCACGCTCTGCGAACGCCCGTCAACTCGCCGTTGACCTGCGGGACTCCACGGAGGTCAACGGCGAGGGGATGGTACGGGTCAGGCGACGATCAGATAGATCCCGTAGGCGACCGCCGCGGCGCAGAGCCCGAAGCAGAGGTAGGCGCCGGTGCGGGCCAGTGCGGGAGAGCCACCGGGGCCGCCGGCCGGGGCCGGTGCCGCCTGCTTGGACAGGCCGATGATGCCGAGGGTGAAGAGGCCGACGAGCGCCACGGTTACCACGAGGCTGACGCCGAAGACGGAGGCGAGAGCCGCCCAGTCGATTTTCATGGTGGCAGTTCCCTGACCTTCAGACCGTGGCCGGGTGGGCCGGGTCGGCGGTGGTACCGGCCGGGGCCGGGATGGTGGACTTGATCTCCATGGCCACGGTGCCGGTGGGCGGCGGCGTGACGGCCGCCATGGCCATCGTGACGACACCCGCGGGCTCGGCGTGCTGGCTGTCCGTGACGTTGGTGTGGTCGACCGGCTTGCGGCGCGACAGCAGCCAGATGGCGCCGGAACCCGCGACGAGCAGGACCGCTACGACGGCGACACCCCAGCTGCCCTGCTTGGTGAGGAACTCGGCCCCCGCGCCCACCAGGCCGGCGGCCGGCAGGGTCAGGCCCCAGGCGACGAACATCCGGGTCGCGGTGGACCAGCGGACCACGCCGCCCTTGCGTCCGAGGCCCGCGCCCATGACGGCGCCGGAGCAGGACTGGGTGGTGGAGAGGGAGAAGCCGAGGTGGGAGGAGGCCAGGATGACCGTGGCCGCACTCGTCTGGGCGGCGAAGCCCTGCGGCGGCTTGAGCTCGGTGAGGCCGCTGCCCATGGTGCGGATGATGCGCCAGCCGCCGAGGTAGGTCCCCATGGCGATCGCGACACCCGCGGAGACGATGACCCAGACCGGCGGGTTGGAGCCGGGGGCCAGGACGCCGCCGGTGACCAGGGCCAGGGTGATGATGCCCATGGTCTTCTGCGCGTCGTTCGTGCCGTGGGCGAGCGAGACGAGCCCGGCCGAGGCGATCTGGCCGGCCCGGTAGCCCTTGGCGGTCGATTTCAGCTGCGCCTCGTCGGTGACCTTCCGGTTGATCCGGTACGTCAGCCTGGTGGCCAGCAGGGCCGCGAGGCCGGCGACGAGCGGGGCGGCGATGGCGGGCAGCAGGACCTTGGTGACGACGGTGCCGCCGTCGATCGAGGACCAGCCGGCCGACATGACCGCGGCGCCGATGAGGCCGCCGAAGAGAGCGTGCGAGGAGCTGGAGGGCAGGCCCACCAGCCAGGTCAGCAGATTCCACAGGATGGCGCCGACGAGCGCCGCGAAGATGACCTCGGTTCTGAGGCCGTCCTCGTTGACGATCCCGCCGGAGATCGTTTTCGCGACCTCCACCGACAGGAACGCGCCGATCAGATTGAGAACGGCGGACATGGCCACCGCTGTCTTGGGCTTGAGGGCGCCGGTCGAGATGGTGGTGGCCATCGCGTTGGCGGTGTCATGGAAACCGTTCGTGAAATCGAACACGAGAGCTGTCACGATCACAATCGCAAGCAGCAGTGTGATGTGTTCCATTTACCCAGGCAATCGCTCGACGTCAGTGGCACGTGGACCGTAGGCAACCTGGATGAACGGAAGGTGAACTGGGCGGGGCGCTGTGGTGACCCCAATCGGAGTGCCGCCACTCCGCTTGTGTGGGAGTCGGGGGGCACGGCCCGCCCCACGCCTGGAGGAAGCCATTCCGCGCCGGCTGCTGGGGTGCTATTTCGGCCAATTTCAGGCCCCGAAGAGATCCCGGTCACCTGAGTCACTTCACCGGCGCCCGTCCACCCCGGACTCATAGGATTTCCGTATGAGCGATCAGCATCGGGAAGCGATCCAACGGGCCTGGGACGGCGTGGTCGCGACGGCCCGCAGGACGGCGGCCGACGGCCTCGTCGTCGGGACCTCGGGCAATGTGTCGGCCCGGGTCGGAGACGTCGTCCTGGTCACCCCCAGCGGCGTGCCGTACGACCGGCTCCGGCCCGAGGACGCGGTCGGTGTGGACCTCGAAGGCCGCCAGGTGCTCGGCGACCTGGCGCCCACCAGCGAACTCCCGCTCCACCTGGCCGTATACGACAGCACGGACGCCGCCGCGGTCGTCCACACCCACGCCGTGCACGCCACGGCGGTCTCCACCCTCGTCCCCGAGGTCCCGCTGGTGCACTACGCCTCCGCGATGCTCGGCGGCCCCGTCCGCACCGCGGCCTACGCGCGCTACGGGACACGGGAGCTGGCCGCGAACATGCTCACCGCCCTGCGCGACCGCACGGGCTGCCTGCTCCAGAACCACGGAACGGTCACCTACGGAGACACCCTCGACGAGGCGTTCGACCGCACCGCCCAGCTCGAATGGCTGTGCCGGCTCTGGATCACCGCGAGCTCCGTGCCGGGCCACACGCCGACCCTGCTCTCCAGGGCCCAGCTGAGCGACGTGGAGGAAGCCCTGAAGGGCTACGGCCAGCCGCGCTGAGGTCCCGGGGAGGTGTGCCCGCGGGCATCGGACGGCCCCGCCCACTGGCATCGAGCCGCGGGTACCACGACACTGAAGCATGCGCCCGGCTACAGCGACGGCAGCGGCCGTCACCACGATTCTCGGCGTCGGCTCGGCAGCGGTCGCCGCCGGCCGGTATGCCAGTGACGCCGCCCTCAAGGTGCCGTCCGGACGTCCCTTCCCCGGCGACCGCAGGCTCACCGTGCACTCCACGGCGGCCGGACAGGTCACCCTGACCCGCTCCTTCGCCGCGCTCCGCCCCGGTACGTACGGACTGGTGGGGCCCGGCGTCCACGCCGTCGTCGGCCCGGTGATCGAACAGGCGCGGCACGGCGCCGACACCGTCGTCCGCCGGCTGGAGCGCGTCGTCCACGGAAGCCTGGAACCGGGCGCCAAGGTCCGCATCACTCCCGAGCTGTACAGCGGCGACCCGGGCAGCGCCCTGGGGCTCGACTTCAAAGAGGCCGAGATCCCCGGCGAGCTCGGCGCCCTGCCCGCCTGGTTCGTGCCCGCTCCCCGCGACACCTGGGTCATCACCGTGCACGGCCTCGGGGCCACCCGGGAACACCCCATGAACCTGATGGGCTTCCTGAACGCCCAGCAGCTGCCCGTACTGGACCTGGCCTACCGCGGCGACGCGGGGGCTCCCCGCCCCGCGGACGGCCTCAGCCATCTCGGTGAGTCCGAATGGCGCGACCTGGACGCCGCCATCCGCTACGCCCTGCGCTACGGAGCCGAGAACGTCATCGTCCACGGCTGGTCCACCGGCGCCTCGATGGCCCTGCACGCCGCCGTCAACTGCGCTCTCCGCGACCGCATCAGCGGTCTCGTCCTCGACTCGCCGGTCCTCGACTGGCAGGCCACCCTGCGCGCCCTGGCCGCCGCCCGAGGCGTCCCCGCCGCGCTGCTTCCCCTCGCGGTCCGTGCCGCCCAGGGCCAGACCGGGCTCCACGGCGCCGGGCTGCTGGACACCTCCCTGCCCGAGGCCCTGCGCGTCCCGACGCTGATCTTCCACGGCCCCGACGACACCCTGGCTCCGTGGGCGGCGTCGAAGGCCCTGGCCGAGCTCCGCCCCGGCCTGGTCTCCCTGCACGCCGTGCCGCAGGCTCCGCATGCGGCGATGTGGAATGCCGGCCCGGCACGGTACGAGGAGACGCTCCGGCGCTTCCTCACCCCTCTGATGTGAGACGTTGTGACCGATAGGCCCGGTTGGTGCGCGGCACTCCGGAGGCCTCCACAAACCGTCGAGTCAGCTTCCGTTTGGGCTTTCGGGCCGTCAGAGGCAAGACTGCTCCCCGTGACGTCCCGTACCCCGCGCGACTCCAGGCTGCGACTTGTCCGCCCGCGACCCCTTGCCACCGCCCGCAAGGCCGTGACCACCCGGCGCACCAGGCCGGCCCCCCGCCCTCCCGAGGGCACCCCGCCCCCGGCGGAACTGGCCCGTCAGGCCAGGGCCGTGCTCGCCGACGCCGTACGGATCGCCCACTGGGCGGCGGACGGCGCGAGCCCCGGTACGGCCCCGCTGACCGCCCACGCCCTCGAACGGGCCGCGGCAGCACTGGAACTGTCCCCGGTCCAGGTACGGGCCGGCTGGGACCGCGCCCGGCTCGCCGGCCTGGTCGAGCTGCACGGCGACACCGTGCGCCCCGGCTGGCGGCTGCGTGCCTGGGAACGCGACGACTCCGCCGTGCTCCGCGGCTGGGTCGCGCTCTTCGACGCCTGGTCGCTCGTCCACGCCGCGCCCCGCGACATCGAGGCGACCACCGTCGCCGAGGCGGTCGAGGCGGTCCCTCAGGTGCTCTCCCTGCTCCAGCTCTCGGCGGGCCCGGTCGCGGTGCCCGCTCTCCTCGACCTGCTCGGCCAGCGCGTCGCGGAGCTCCACGAGGAGCGGTGCGAGGTGGCCTACGGCCCGCAGCTGCCCCCCACGTCCTCCGCCGGCCGGCCCGCGGAGGAGTCCGCCGACCTGAACGCGCTGCTGCTCGACTGGGCGCTGGAAGGGCTGGCCGCCGTCGGAGCCCTCACCCTCGGCTCCGGACACGCCACCCTCACCCCGCTCGGCAACTGGGCGGTCTGGGTCAAGCTGGAACAGATCTGCGTCGCCGCCCAGAGCCCGGCCGGAAACATCGAGCAGCCCGCGGCCGACATGCTGCTGGGCTGCGCCCGGCTCACCCCCGGCCCGGCCCGCGCCGAATACCGGGCCTGGCTCGCCGCACGCCCCGTCGGCAGCGCCGTCGCGGAACTGCTCGCCGTGGCCCGCGGCGAGGACGCGCTCCTGCGCGGCCTCGCCTTCGAAGCGCTCCGCGTCGTCGGCGCCCCCGCCGAACCCGTGGTGCGTTCCGTCGTCACCGATGCGTCGCTGCGGCCCTACGCCCTGCTCTGGCTCGCCGAGTACGAGGGCACCGACCCGGACGACGCCCAGGAGGTCCTCAGCCGCGAGGAAGCCACCTGGCTCTGGGTCGACACGGCGGCGGCGGTCGCCGACCACGGCGAGACCGGGCTGCTGGTCCGCCACCTCGACTCCGCCGTCCAGGGCACCGTCCCGGCCCTGCTCGACGAGGTCCGCGCGGTGGGCCACCCGCGCACCGTCCAGGTGCTGGTCGCCCTGGCCGCCGCGCACCCCGACCCCGCCCTGGCCAAGGCCGTGCGCCGCGCCGCCTTCCAGGTCCACACCGGCGGCGCGTGAGCGAGCCCGGACGAACGGCCCCGGGGCCGGGGTCAGTCCGAGGACCCCGGGGCGTACGTACCGAAGCTCCACACGTTGCCCTCCGCGTCCCGGGCCATGTAGTCCCGTGAGCCGTAGTCCTGGTCCGTGGGCGGCATGAGGATCTCCACCCCGTGCTCCACGGCCCGGGCGTGGTGCTCGTCGACCTCGTCCACGACGACGTACACACCGGTCGGCCCCGCCCCCTCCATCGCCTTGGCGAAGACACCCTCACGCCCCTTGGAGCCGAGCATCACCCTGCCGTTGCCGCAGGACAGCTCGGCGTGGAGCACCTGGCCGCCCTCCCCCTCGTACACCGCTTCCTCGGTGAAGCCGAGGGCCTGGGTCAGGGTCCTGATCGCGGCCTTCGCGTCCGCGTACAGAATCGTCGGATAGATGGTCGGTACGCCCTTTGTCGCGCCTGCCATGAAACTCACCCTTTTTTCCGCGTCCCACTGCTCCAGGATGTGATCTGCGTCTCAGTCTTGCACCCGACACTGACACGAGGTGTCGCGGCGGTCCCGCACAGCACGCGGAAAAGAAGTTGCACACCGCCAGTAGAATGGTGCCTATGGCAATTCTCCTTGTGCATTAGACGGCGTCGAGTCGTGCATCCGTAGTCCGCCCTCCGCCGTCCAACCGCCCCTGGAGTTTTCCCCGTGATCACCGCTTCCGGCATCGAGCTGCGCGCCGGCGCCCGCATCCTCATCGAGTCCGCCTCATTCCGTATCGCCAAGGGCGACCGCATCGGTCTCGTCGGCCGCAACGGAGCGGGCAAGACCACGCTCACCAAGTGCCTCGCGGGTGAGGGCACCCCCGCCGGCGGCACCATCAGCCGCTCCGGCGAAGTCGGCTACCTCCCGCAGGACCCGCGCACCGGCGACCTCGACGTCCTGGCCCGCGACCGCATCCTCTCGGCCCGTGGCCTCGACGCCATCCTGCGCAAGATGCGGGAGAACGAGGAGCGCATGGCCAACGGCCAGGGCGCCACCCGTGAGAAGGCGATGAAGAAGTACGAGCGCCTGGAGACGGAGTTCCTCACCAAGGGCGGGTACGCGGCCGAGGCCGAGGCGGCCACCATCGCCGCCGCGCTCAGCCTGCCCGACCGGGTGCTCGGCCAGCCCCTGCACACCCTCTCCGGTGGTCAGCGCCGCCGCGTCGAGCTGGCCCGCATCCTCTTCTCGGACGCCGACACGCTGCTCCTCGACGAGCCCACCAACCACCTCGACGCGGACTCGATCGTCTGGCTGCGCGACTACCTCAAGACGTACCGCGGCGGCTTCATCGTGATCTCCCACGACGTCGACCTCGTCGAGACCGTCGTCAACAAGGTCTTCTACCTCGACGCCAACCGCGCCCAGATCGACGTCTACAACATGGGCTGGAAGCTGTACCAGCAGCAGCGCGAGGCCGACGAGAAGCGCCGCAAGCGCGAGCGTCAGAACGCCGAGAAGAAGGCGGCGACCCTCAACGCGCAGGCCGACAAGATGCGCGCCAAGGCCACGAAGACCGTCGCCGCCCAGAACATGGCCAAGCGCGCCGACCGGCTGCTCTCGGGCCTGGAGGCCGTCCGGGTCTCCGACAAGGTCGCCAAGCTGCGCTTCCCCGACCCCTCGCCGTGCGGCAAGACGCCGCTGATGGCGGAGGGCCTGTCCAAGTCGTACGGCTCACTCGAGATCTTCACCGATGTGGACCTCGCCATCGACAAGGGCTCCAGGGTCGTCATCCTGGGCCTCAACGGTGCGGGCAAGACCACCCTGCTCCGTCTCCTCGGCGGAGCCGAGAAGCCCGACACCGGCGAGATCATCGAGGGGCACGGTCTCAAGCTCGGCTACTACGCCCAGGAGCACGAGACCCTCGACCCGGACCGCACCGTCCTGGAGAACATGCGCTCCGCCGCGCCCGACCTCGACCTCGTCGCGGTCCGCAAGACGCTCGGTTCGTTCCTGTTCTCCGGAGACGACGTCGACAAGCCCGCCGGTGTGCTCTCCGGTGGGGAGAAGACCCGTCTCGCCCTGGCGACCCTGGTCGTGTCCTCCGCCAACGTCCTGCTCCTCGACGAGCCCACGAACAACCTCGACCCGGCCAGCCGCGAGGAGATCCTGGGCGCGCTGCGCACGTACAAGGGCGCCGTCGTCCTCGTCACGCACGACGAGGGTGCGGTCGAGGCGCTCCAGCCCGAGCGGATCATCCTGCTGCCGGACGGTGTCGAGGACCTGTGGGGTGCGGACTACCGGGACCTGGTCGCCCTGGCCTGACCCCTTCCGCGAGGGGCGACGCCGGCTGATCCACTCAATGATCCACTCCGTATGGATCATTCGGCCTACGCGTGATCCATCATCTGTGTGAGTGGCTCTCGTACCTCGGCGTGGCGCCCGGCAGATACCTGCCGGGCGCACCCATTTGGGGCCGCCGGATGCCCACGGCCCTGACCTGGTGGTTCTTCCGGCCTCCTTCCCCGTCTACCCGCGCCGACCTGCGGAATCCAAGATTCCGTTCGTGTGGCCGCACTCCGGGACCGCGAAACCGCCCGCACAGACCTTGCCGAATGGGTGGCCAGGAAGCGCGGGAGGGGTGATCATGAGAGTCCAGAGCGCACTTCCTATGAGGAGGCACGGGTGGCCGAGACTCTGAAGAAGGGCAGCCGGGTTACCGGCGCCGCGCGTGACAAGCTCGCGGCAGACCTGAAGAAGAAGTACGACTCCGGTGCGAGCATCCGGGCGCTGGCCGAAGACACCGGCCGCTCCTACGGGTTCGTTCACCGGATGCTCAGCGAGTCCGGAGTGACGCTGCGGGGACGTGGCGGAGCGACACGAGGCAAGAAGGCCGCTACGGCCTGACCGTCGACAGAGGTCCGGGCGGTTCGTGGAACTGCCCCGGGGCTCACCGGAAATCGTGGTGGCCACCCGGCCGGCCGCAAGGTCGTCCGGGTGGTTACTGTTCAGTCACTTATCAGTGAAGTGCTGACAGCACCCCGATCCGGAGGCGTTCCATGACCTCGCTCGACTCTGTGCTCGACAAGGACGGCGTACGGCTCACCGTCGATGACGCGGTTGCCACAGTGACTCTCACCAACCCGGCCAAGCGCAACGCTCAGTCTCCCGCTCTGTGGCGGGCGTTGACGGAGGCCGGGCGGGCATTGCCCGGCAGTGTGCGGGTCGTCGTGCTGCGCGGCGAAGGCAAGTCCTTCTCCGCGGGGCTCGACCGGCAGGCGTTCACCCCGGAAGGGTTCGACGGTGAGCCGTCCTTCCTCGACATGGCGCGTGGCTCGGAGACCGAGCTCGACGCGACCATCGCCGAGTACCAGGAGGCGTTCACCTGGTGGCGCCGCAACGACATCGTGTCGATCGCGGCCGTCCAGGGCCACGCGATCGGTGCCGGCTTCCAGCTCGCCCTCGCCTGCGATCTGCGGATCGCGGCCGACGACGTGCAGTTCGCCATGCGCGAGACCAGTCTCGGTCTCGTCCCCGACCTCACGGGCACGCACCCCCTGGTGAACCTCGTGGGGTACGCCCGCGCGCTCGAAATCTGCGCCACCGGCCGCTTCGTGCACGCCGACGAGGCCGAGCGCACCGGCCTGGCGAACCTCGTCGTCCCCGCCGACCAGCTCGACGCGGCCGCCCACGACCTGGCCGCCGCGCTCCTGGCCGCCCCTCGCGACGCCGTCGTCGAGACCAAGGCCCTGCTGAGCGGCGCCGCCTCCCGTACGTACGAGGAGCAGCGCACCGCCGAGCGCGCGGCCCAGGGCCGCAGGCTGCGCGACCTGGCGGGCGTCACCGACTGAGAAGGCGTCTCCGTCAGCCCCGGGGGACCACGGCGGTGATGAGTACGCCCACCGGAGGGTGCCCCTCCAGCGCGGCCGTCACCGCCGTGCGCACCGCCTGAGCAACATCGAGCGCCCGGTGGTCCCCGGCCGTCGCCACCTCGATCCGGACGTGGTCCTCGCCCGTGTGCACAGCGCTGCCCAGGACCCGGGTCAGCGCCACGACACCGGGCACGGCCGCCGCGGTGGCGCCCGCCACCCCGTCCGCCCCCGCCGCGCGCACCTCGGCGGCCGGGGCCGGCGTCGGCCCGGGTGCCGTGTCCAGCAGTTCCGTCACCCGGAGGTCGACCTCGGTGACGACCATGCCGAGCCGCTGCCGTGACGCGTCCAGCAGCACCGAGCGCAGTGCCTCGGCCGTGGCGGGCAGCGGCTGGTCCGTCGTGGCCGAGAACTCCGCCTCGATCCGCAGCGGCCCCGCCGGATACGCGCTGGGAGGAGCGGGCACCCCGGCCCCTTCCTGCGCCGGACCGGGGTCCGCGTCGGGGTCCACCGGCCCGATCCTGAGCTTCCCCAGGACCGCCCCCGATCCAGCGGCGGCATCCCGGAGAACCGAGGCCGCCGCCCGTTCCGCGATCCACGTTCCGTCCCCGGGCCCCCCCAGAGGGAGCAACCGGCCCAGTCCGAGTCGTTGCCGCACGGAAGCCGTCCATCCATCGGCCCGCTGGGGGCTGTCAGCCGTCGTCATGGGGCCAGCCTGCCGCATCCACGGCGCGGAATGGGGCAAGCACGCTTAATGTGGGCAGCGAAGTCCAACCCTGTCCCGAAGGGAAGAGCGGCGATGACCGAGAGCCAGCAGCGCACCCCTGACAAGGAAACCGGTGGAGACGGCAGGACGCTGACCAGGCGTGGCGGGGGAGCCCCCGGCACCCGGGGCCGCACCACCATCGCCGACGGCGTCGTGGAGAAGATCGCCGGAATGGCCGCGCGTGACGTGGCCGGAGTCCATGCGATGGGCAGCGGCCTGTCGCGGACCTTCGGCGCGGTGCGCGACCGCGTGCCCGGCGGCAAGTCCGTCACCCGGGGAGTCAAGGCCGAAGTCGGCGAGTCGCAGACCGCGCTCGATCTGGAGATCGTCGTCGAGTACGGCGTGTCGATCGGTGACGTCGCCCGCGATGTACGGGAGAACGTCATCGCGGCGGTCGAGCGCATGACCGGTCTCGAAGTCGTCGAGGTCAACATCGCGGTCAGCGACGTCAAGCTGCCCGATGAGGAGGACGACGAGTCCGAGCCCGAGCCACGTCTTCAGTAGCCCTGCGCCGAAAGGCAGTTGAGGAGCGCACGATGATGAGCATGGCTGTGGTCGGCCTGTTGGCCGGCATGGCGCTGGGATTCGCCGGGTACTTCGGCGGATTCGGGGCCTTTCTGCTGGTGGCCGCGCTGGGCGCGGTCGGCTTCATCGCCGGCCGCTTCGTGGACGGTGACCTGGAACCCGGCGACTTCTTCCGGAGTCGCGAGCGCGGCGACCGGCGACGGTGACGGCGGTGAGTGACCGGGTCGCCGCCGCTGAGCGTGGGGAGACCCGGATCGCCGACCGGGTCGTCGCGAAGATCGCCGCCCAGGCGGCCAAGGAGGCGATCAGCGATCCGCCCGAGGAGGGCGCCGCGCCCCGCGCCACGGTCACCGTGCGCCGGGACGCGGCCCGCGTACGGGTCAGTCTGGAGCTGGGTTATCCGTCCGACATCGGCCGCCAGTGCGGGGCCGTGCGTCGTCATGTCGCGGAGCGGGTAAAGGCATGGGCGGGGATGGAGGTGCCCGAGGTGGCCGTACAGGTCGAGCGGCTCCACACCACAGGACCGGGCGCCGCGGCGCAGGGGAGGATCCGATGAGCGAGCCCCGGCACGGCGAGAGCAGCGGGAGCACACAGCGGCTGCCCACCGCCGACCCCCTGGCCAAGAGCGACGGCCGGGAACTGGACCAGTCGAGCTCGGCCGCCGGACACGACCCCGTGCCCACGCTGGAGCACGGCGGCAGGGCGGGCAGGTTCTGGTCCGCGCGCCGTATCCCCGCGACGGTCCTCGCCCTGGTGGTTCTGGGCGGCGCCGGACTCCTGCTCTACGACATCGCGGCGGTACGGGCCGACCACCCCGCCATGAGCTGGCGGCGCTCGCTCGCGGAGGAGCTGGACCAGCGGCCCCTGGACGACGTGTGGGTGCTGACCGGCGCCGCCGTCGCGGCGGCGATCGGTCTGTGGCTGCTCTTCCTCGCCGTCACCCCCGGACTGCGCGACCTGCTCCCGATGCGCCGCGAACACGCGGACGTCAGGGCGGGGCTCGACCGGACGGCCGCCGCCATGGTCCTGCGCGACCGGGCCGTCGAAGTGGCCGGTGTCCAGTCCGTGCGGGTCCGGATGGGCCGGAGCAAGGTGGCGGTGCGCGCGGTGTCGCACTTCCGTGAACTCGATGACGTACGGGCCGACCTGGACTCCGTACTGGGAACGGGCATCAAGGAGCTGGGCCTGGCCAAGCCGCCGAGCCTCTCCGTGCATGTCCGCCGGCCGGCGAAGAAGGGGTGAACCGCGTGCTCAGGACCGTCAACCGGATACTGCTCGGCCTGGCCGGGCTGGTGCTGGCCGTCGTGGGCGGCGCCGTACTCGCCGTGGGACTCGGCGCGAACCTGCCCTCCTGGTGGCCCTGGGACGGCAAGGACGACGTGCTGCTCAGCGAGGCCGACCGGTACCGCTGGCGCGACAGCGGCTGGTGGTGGCCGACGGTGATCGCGGTCCTCGCGGTCGTGGTCGTCCTCGCCCTGTGGTGGCTGCTGGCCCAGCTGCGCCGTGCCCGCCTCTCCGAGGTGCTGGTCGACAGCGGGGACGGCGAGGGGGCACTGCTGCGGGGCCGAGCCCTGGAGGGTGTGCTCTCCGACGAGGCGGGCACCCTGGACGGCGTCTCGCGCGCCCACGTCATGCTGACGGGCCGACGCTCCGCACCGCGGGCCAGGATCCGGCTGCTGATGGAGCCGCACGCGGCCCCGGACCAGGCGCTGCGCGGTCTCGCCGACGAGTCCCTGGCCCACGCCAGGGACTCCGCCGGGCTGGACGAGCTTCCGGCCGAGGTCCGTCTGAAGGCCGTCAAGCACCGTGCGGAACGGGTGAACTGACGCCCGCGCGGCCCCGGCGCGCGGCGGTCAGAAACCGTGCCGGGAGCCGCCGTCGACGGGGACCATGATGCCCGTCAGATACGAGGCGGCGGGGGAGAGCAGGAAGGCCGCGGTCTTCCCGAACTCCTCCGGCGTGCCGTAGCGGCGCAGCGGGATCCGGGCCTCGTTGGCGGCCCGGGAGGCCTCCGCGTCGCCGGACAGGGCGTCGAGCTCACGCACCCGGTCGGTGTCGATCCGGGCCGGCAGGACCCCCACGACCCGGATGCCGCGCGGCCCCAGCTCGTCGGCCAGCGACTTGGCGAAGCCCGCGAGGCCGGGGCGCAGACCGTTGGAGATGGTCAGGCCGGCGATCGGCTCGTGCACCGAGCCGGAGAGCACGAAGCCGATGACGCCGCCCTCGCCGAGCGCGGCGGCCGTCGTGCGGGCCAGACGTACCGCTCCGAGGAAGACCGATTCGAAGGCCGTCCGCCACTGCTCGTCGCTGTTGTCCGCGAGGAAGCCGGGCGCGGGACCGCCGACGCTGATGAGAATGCCGTCCAGCCGGCCGAACCGTTCCTTCGCGGTGTCCACGAGGAGCTGCGCGGCTGCCGGGTCGGCGTTGTCGGCGGCCAGCCCCACGGCGTCGGGCCCCAGTTCGGCGGCCGCCGCCGAGACGCTCTTCTCGTCCCGGCCGGTGATGACCACCTGCGCGCCGTCCGCGGCCAGGGCGCGCGCGGTGGCGTTGCCCAGCCCACGGGTCGCGCCGGTGACGATGTACACACGGTCCTTCAGTCCCAGATCCATGGCCCTATCCTGCCGGGTCCTGCGCGGCGAGTGCGACCGCGGTGTTCACCAGCCCGATGTGGCTGAACGCCTGGGGGTAGTTGCCGAGCTGACGGCCGGCCACCGGGTCGTACTCCTCGGCGAGCAGCCCCACGTCGTTGCGCAGTGCGAGCAGCCGCTCGAAGAGCTCCTCGGCCTCGGCGGCCCTGCCGGTCCGCAGCAGCGCGTCCGCAAGCCAGAACGAGCAGACGAGGAAGGTGCCTTCACTGCCCGGCAGCCCGTCGAGGGACACGCCGTCGGTGCTGTAGCGGCGCACCAGACCGTCGCTGCCCAGTTCGTCGCGCACCGCGTCGACCGTGCCGATGACCCGGGGATCGTCGGGCGGCAGGAACCCGGTCCGCACGATCAGCAGCGTGGCGGCGTCCAGCGCCTTGGACCCGTACGACTGCGTGAACGTGTTGCGCACGGGGTCGTAGCCCTTCTCGCAGACCTCCGCGTGCACGGCGTCCCGCATCGCCCGCCACCGGTCGGCGTCACCCGGCAGATCCGGTGTCTCCTCCAGGGAGCGCACCGTACGGTCGGCGGCGACCCAGGCCATCACCTTGGAGTGCACGAAGTGGCGGCGCTCCCCGCGGATCTCCCACAGGCCCTCGTCCGGTTCGCGCCAGGTGGACTCCAGGAAGCCGAGCAGGCTGAGCTGGAGCTTCCAGGCGTGCGACTTGTCCTCGAGACCGGCGTCCCGGGCGAGCCTGAGGGAGTCGATGACCTCTCCGTACACATCGAGCTGCCGCTGCCGTACCGCCTCGTTGCCCGTGCGGACCGGCCGGGAGTGCTCGTATCCGCGCAGCCACGGCAGCTCCGTCTCGGGGAGCCTGCGCTCCCCGGCCAGGCCGTACATGATCTGGAGGTCCGCCGGGTCCCCGGCGACGGCCCGCAGCAGCCAGTCCCGCCAGGCGGCGGCCTCGCCCAGATATCCGGCCGCGAGCAGGGCGCCGAGCGTCAGGGTGGAGTCCCGCAGCCAGCAGTAGCGGTAGTCCCAGTTCCGTACGCCACCGATGTCCTCGGGCAGGGAGGTGGTGGGGGCTGCCACGATGCCGCCCGTCGGGCCGTAGGTGAGGGCCTTCAGGGTGATGAGGGAGCGCAGGACGGCCTCGCGGTGCTTGCCCTGGTACGTGCACTGGGCCGACCACTCCGCCCAGTCGGACAGCGTGTGCTTGAGCGCCTTGTACGGATCGATCAGCTTTGGGCGCGGCGCGTGCGAGGCGTGCCAGGTGAGCACGAACGCCACCTGCTCGCCCTCGGCCACCGTGAACGAGGAGCAGGTGGAGAACTGCTGTCCCCAGGTCTTGACCGGCGGGTCGCTGCGCAGCCATACGGAGTCGGGGCCGGCGACCGCCACCCGGTGGCCGTGCGAGCGGCGCATCCAGGGCACGACGGAGCCGAAGTCGAAGCGCAGCCGCAGCACGGAGGCCATGTCCACGCTGCCGCTGACCCCCTCGACGATCCGCATAAGGTCCGGGGCCTTGTCGCGCTGGGGCATGAAGTCGGTCACCTTGACGGTGCCGGTCCGGGTCTCCCAGAACGTCTCCAGGACGAGGGAGTCACCCGCGTAGCCGCGTCGCGTGCAGGTCTCCGAGCTGTCCGTGCCCTGGGGTGCGATGCGCCAGTGGCCGTTGTCCTCGTCACCGAGCAGCGCGGCGAAACACGCGCCGGAGTCGAAGCGGGGCAGGCAGAGCCAGTCGACAGAACCGTTCCTGCCGACCAGGGCGGCAGTCTGGAGATCGCCGATGAGGGCGTAGTCCTCGATACGTGGAGTCACGCTCTGGCGTGTTCCCGAACCTGCGCCTTGTTAAGCAGACCAGGGTGGGCGGCCGCGCTTCCCGGACCGTCGCCTCGGCGGGCGCGACGCGTCAGACCGTCGCGCCGGCGGGCGCGGGCCGACCGGGTTCGTCGGCGCTCTCGCCCCGTGCCGCGGCCTCCTGGAGGTCGCGCTTCTCCCGGCGGACGAGAATCACCCAGCCGACCGGCACACCGGCGGCGAACAGCCACCACTGCACCGCGTAGGCCATGTGCGGGCCGATGGAGCTGTCGTCGGGGGAGGCGATCTGTTCGGGGGAGCCGCCGGAGGGCTCGGGGCCGGTCTGTTCGAGGTAGCCGCCGAGGACCGGCCGGCCCAGCAGCTCGGACTGCTGGTCGCTGTTGATCAGCATGACCTGGCGGTCCGGCAGACCCGACAGGTCCTTGATCCCGCTGCTGCCCGTCGTCTCGTCGGCCTTGAGCCGGCCGGTGACGGTCACCTCGCCGCGGGGCGGGGCCGGTACCTTCGGGAACGCCCGCTGGTCGCCGTCGGTCGCCACCCAGCCCCGGTTGACCAGGACGGTGCCGCCGTCCGTGAGGTCGAGCGGCGTCAGGACGTGTGCCCCGAGCCGGTCGTCATCGGAGGTCCGCCGCCGTACGACCACTTCGTGCGCGGTGTCGAACGTCCCGGTGGCGGTGACCGTGCGCCAGTAGTCGGCTCGCGGGACGGTGTGCCCGGGGGAGGTGAGCCCGGAGACCGGGACCGGCTCCGCCTTGAGGTTCTGGGAGATGAGCGCGTTCTGGGCGACCCGGTGCTGATGCCGGTGCAGTTGCCAGAAACCGAGCTCGACCATCGTCGGAATCAGGACGAGCGCGAGCAGGGTGAGGATCACCCACTGCCGGGTCAACAGGAAGCGGTACACCCCATGACGGTACAACCGGGTCATGGGGTGCGGTACGGAGGGGGTGGGGTGTGGGACTGGGACGGCCCGTCACACTTTGTCCACGATGCCCGCCTTTCCCTCGGCCCGGGCGCAGTGGGCGCCGCAGTACCAGTGGCCATCGGCCTCGATGCCCTGCCCGATGACCTGGACCCGGCAGTGCTCACAGATGGGTGCCATGCGGTGAATGGCGCAGGAGAAGCAGTCGAAGACGTGCACCGCGCCCTGCGCGTGCACCTCGAAGGACATGCCGTAGTCGTTTCCGCAAACCTCGCAACGTGCCATGCGCCACAGGGTGGGACGCGAGACGGCGGCGGGCGAGCGGGTGGCGGGCGAGTCGCGCCCGGTTCACTCCGATGACGGTGCCGGGGCCACGTCCCGCAACAGATGGGTGAAGGCGCTCTCCTCCAGGATCGGCGTGCCGAACGACTTGGCCTTGACCGTCTTCGACGTCGCGGCGTCCGGATCGTTGGTGACGAGCAGGCTGGTCAGTCTGGAGACGCTGGTCGCCACATGCAGCCCCGCCTCCACGGCGCGGTCCTCCAGCAGCTCGCGGTCGATGGAGGTGTCCCCGGAAAATGCCACCCTCATGCCCTGCATGAGAGGTTTGTCCGTCTCGTACCGTCCTGGATTCGGATACGGGCACGCCGGGAGCTTGCGTGAGGCCCGCCAGCTGTTCTGACCGTGCGAAGCCTGGTAGCCGACCCGGGGCGTGACCGGGGAGTCGGACCACTCGGTCAGCGGCCGGCATTCGAGCAGGGGCAGCCGCACTCCGCCGAGGGCCGCCGCGTGCAGACTCGGCCGGAACGCCTCGGCCAGCACCCGGGCGTCGTCGAGCGCGTGGTGGGCGCGCTGCTGCACCACGCCGAAGTGCGCGGCCAGCGACTCCAGCTTGTGGTTGGGCAGCGGCAGCCGCAGTTCCTTGGAGAGGGCGATGGTGCACAGCCGCTGTTCCACGGGAGCGACGGCCGAAGCCCGTGCGTACTCCCGGGCGATCATCGACCAGTCGAACGCCGCGTTGTGCGCGACGAGCACCCGGTCCGCCAGCCGCTCGGACAACTGCGCCGCCACCTCGGGGAAGAGCGGGGCGCCTTCCAGGACGTCGCTGGTCAGCCCGTGGATCCAGACGGGGCCCGGGTCCCGCTCGGGATTGACCAGCGTGTACCAGTGGTCCTCGACATTGCCCTGGGCGTCGAGCCGGTAGACGGCAGCGGACACTATCCGGTCGTCGCGGGCGAGTCCGGTGGTCTCCACGTCGACGACCGCGTACCCCTGTGGGTAGGCGGTCGGCCACGGCGCTGCGGTCTGACGGTCGTCGAGCATGGTCACAGAGAATACGGGCCGCGACTGACAGTCCCCTATTCGGCCGTCTCCGTGAACGGGCAAAAGCCGGGCGGCGGACGCGCCCCGCAGCCGCCCGGGCCCGGCGCGCACGAGCAAGTTCCGCGCGGCGGGGGCGGGTTCGACGGGCCCGGCGCCGCCGGTTCCTCGTCGGCGAACGGCCGCGGTGAGACCATCCCGGGGTGACGGACACACAGGTTCATGACGAAGCCCACGGCAAGGGACTCGGCGCGCGGCTGAACTGGCTCCGCGCCGCGGTCCTCGGCGCCAACGACGGAGTCGTGTCCACCGCCGGCCTGGTGGTCGGCGTCGCCGGAGCGACCGCCGACCGGGGCGCCCTGTTCACGGCCGGCCTGGCCGGGCTGCTGGCCGGGTCCATGTCGATGGCCGCCGGTGAGTACGTCTCGGTCTCCACCCAGCGCGACTCGGAGAAGGCCGCGCTGGCGACCGAGCGGCGCGAGCTGTCGGAGACGCCCGAGGCCGAACTCGCCGAACTCACCGGCCTGCTGGAGGGCAAGGGGCTGAGCGCGGAGGTGGCCCGTGAGGCCGCCCTCCAGCTGACCGAACGCGATGCCCTGCGCGCCCACGCCGAAGTGGAACTCGGCATCGACCCGGACGAGCTGACGGACCCCTGGCGCGCGGCGGGCGCGAGCTTCCTGGCCTTCACGGCGGGGGCGCTGCTGCCGCTGCTCGCGATCCTGCTGCCCCCGGCCTCGCTGCGGCTGCCCGTCACCGTGCTGTCGGTCATGGCCGCGCTGGCGCTGACGGGATGGTGGAGCGCCCGGCTGGGAGCGGCGGCACCGGGCCCCGCCGTCCTGCGCAACACAGGCGGGGGAGCGGTGGCGATGGCGGTCACGTACGCGGCGGGGGCGGCGCTCGGAGCGGCGGGTGTGTGAGCGGCTCGGTCGCCCGCGGCCGCTCTTGGCGGAAGTCTCCAAAGACTGCTGACACCACGTCTCGCATACTTGTGGGTAACAACGTCTAGCGGCGGCCGACCGGCGCCTCTACGGTGCTCGCATGGAGCCGAACCTGCCCGATGTCGTGCTGTGGTCAATACCGGCCTTCGTCCTGCTCACCGTGGTCGAAATGGTCAGTTACCGGTTCCATCCGGACGAGGACGCCGCCGGATACGACACCAAGGACGCCGCCACCAGCGTCACCATGGGGCTCGGCAGCCTGGTCTTCGACCTGCTGTGGAAAATACCCATCGTCGCGATCTACACCGCGGTCTACGAACTGACCCCGCTCCGCGTCCCCGTCCTGTGGTGGACGGTCCTGCTGATGCTGCTCGCCCAGGACTTCTTCTACTACTGGTCCCACCGCGGCCACCACGTCATCCGGATTCTCTGGGCCTGCCACGTGGTCCATCACTCCAGCCGGAAGTTCAACCTCACCACCGCGCTCCGCCAGCCCTGGACCTCGCTCACCGTCTGGCCGTTCTACGTCCCCCTCATCGCCCTCGGGGTCCACCCGGCGGCGCTCGCCTTCTGCTCCGCCGTCAACCTCGTCTACCAGTTCTGGGTGCACACCGAGCGCGTCGGCAAACTGCCCAGGCCCTTCGAGTACGTACTCAACACGCCCTCCCACCACCGGGTGCACCACGCCTCCCAGGGCGGCTATCTGGACCGCAACTTCGGCGGCATCCTGATCGTCTGGGACCGCCTCTTCCGGTCGTTCACCCCCGAGACCGAGCGGCCCGTCTTCGGTCTGACCAAGAACATCGCCACGAACAACCCGCTGCGCGTGGCGACCCACGAATACGCGGCCATCGCCCGTGACGTCCGGGCGGCGCGCACCTGGCGCGAGCGCGCCGGACGCGTCTTCCGGGGACCGGGCTGGCAGCCCGCGGCCACCGGCGCCGTCACCGCCGCCCCCGTCACCGCCTCCGCGGCCGCCGCCCCGGAAAGCACCTGATGAGCACTCCCGCCCCGCGCCGGGACCGGCTCGTCCGCCCCCTGTTCCTCGCGTTTCTCGCAGCCGCGGCCGTCGACCTCATCGGGGTGGCGGCCGACGTTCCCGCCGCGCACCTCGTCGCCAAACCCCTCCTGATGCCGCTGCTCGCCGCGTACGCCGCGGCCCGGGGCGGCCCCCGGCCGCTCGTCGCCGCGCTGCTGTTCGGCTGGGGCGGCGACATCCTGCTGCTGCCCGGCCACGACGTCGCCTTCCTCCTCGGCATGGGCTCCTTCGCCGCCGGTCACATCTGCTACCTGTGGCTGTTCGGCCGTGCCCGCGGCTCGGTGGCCGCCGGCCTCGGATACGCGGCCGTGCTGACCGGCTTCCTCGTGCTGATCTGGCCCGGCCTCCCCGCGGACCTGCGGATTCCGATGGCCGGCTACAGCCTGCTGCTCACCGCCATGGCCTGGCGGGCGGGCACCCTCGGGCGGTACGCGGCACTCGGCGGGGCACTCTTCCTGCTCTCCGACGCACTGATCGCCACCGGTATCGCCGAGTGGCCCCAGCTGCCCGCCCCCGACTTCTGGATCATGCTGACCTACCTCGCCGCCCAGTACCTCCTGACCATCGGGACACTTACGCACCACGGGTATCCGACGGGAAGCGGCCCGGACGGCGGCAGCGGGGCGTACCGTGAGCGGAGTATCAGAATCTGAGATCAGCGAGGACCCCACCGCATGCGCGCCACCGTCATCCACGCTCCCCACGACATCCGTGTGCAGGAGGTGCCCGACCCCACGATCCAGCAACCCACCGATGTGGTGCTGCGGGTCCTGCGGGCCTGCATCTGCGGCAGCGACCTGTGGGCCTACCGGGGTGAATCCCCCCGGCAGCCGGGCCAGCGCATCGGACACGAATTCCTCGGCATCGTCGAGGAGGCGGGTCACGAGGTCAACGGCTTCGCGCCCGGCGACCTCGTCGTCGTCCCGTTCGTCTGGTCCGACGGCACCTGCACGTACTGCGCGGAAGGTCTCACCACCTCCTGCCCGCAGGGCGGCTTCTGGGGGTCGGGCGGCTCCGACGGCGGCCAGGGCGAAGCGGTCAGGGTGCCGTACGCCGACGGAACCCTCGTCAAGCTCCCGGCCGCAGCCGCGTCGGACGACCGGCTGCTCACCTCGCTCCTGGCCCTCTCCGACGTGCTGGGCACCGGCCACCACGCCGCCGTCGGCGCGGGTGTGAGGCCCGGCAGCACGGTCGCCGTCGTCGGTGACGGAGCGGTCGGCCTGTGCGGCGTCATGGCCGCCAAGCGGCTCGGTGCCGAGCGGATCATCGCGCTCGGCCGCCACAGTGCCCGTACCGACATCGCCCGCGCCTTCGGAGCCACGGACGTCGTCGCCGAGCGCGGCGAAGCGGCCCTCGCCGCCGTACGGGAACTGACCCGCGGCGAAGGCGCCCCCTGCGTGATCGAGGCCGTCGGCACCGAGCAGTCGATGCGTACGGCGATCGACATCGTCCGCGACGGCGGCGCCATCGGTTACGTCGGCGTCCCGCACGGCAGCGGCACCGGAATCGACCTCGACGTCATGTTCGACCGGAACATCGCCCTGCGCGGCGGCGTCGCCCCCGTACGGACGTACATTCCGGAGCTGCTCCCCGACGTACTGGACGGCACCATCGACCCGTCGCCCGTCTTCGACCTGACCGTCGGCCTCGACGGGGTGCCCGGAGGCTACAAGGCGATGGACGAGCGTACGGCCCTGAAGGTGCTCATCAAGCCGTAGGCCGTGCCTCCTGGGCACAGGACATGAGGAAGGGCCGGGGACCGCCGTCCCCGGCCCTTCCTCATGTCACTCCGGCCGGGTCAGCGGCGTACGGCGTCCAGCGCGTCCACGACGCCGGCTCCGTAGAAGCCGTTGTACTGGGTGCCGCCTTCGCAGACCGCGTCGACCGTGCCGTCACCGTCGATGTCGTACGGCGCTCCGCACGCGGTGGCATCGGCCTCGTGCGTCAGCAGCGCCTTCACCTGGTACGCCGAGGCGTACGGGTGGGTCGACTTGATCAGGGCCACGACACCCGCGACGTGCGGGGACGCCATGGACGTACCGGCCTTGTAGCCGAACTTGCCCCCGGGCAGCGTGGACAGGATCAGTCCGCTGGTGGCCGGCGGCGCGGGCGTCTGGAATCTCGTCGAGTCGCCACCGGGAGCGGCCACGTCGATGACACCGAGACCGTAGTTCGAGTACGAGGACTTCAGGCCCTTGGCACCCGTCGCGGAGACGGTCACGACACCCGGCAGCATGGTCGGGATGTCGAGGCACACCGACGGGTCGATCGTGCGGGTGACCGGCTGCGTGTCGTTCGGGCTCGTCGTGTCCTCTATCGCGTCGACGGCCAGGTCGTGGTCCGAGTTACCGGCCGCGGCGACATTGACGGTGCCCTTGCGCTCCGCGTAACGCGAGGCACGGCCGACCGCCTCGACCAGGGCACTCTGGTCGGGGTCGTTCTTGCAGTTGAACAGCCAGGGGTCGGTGTAATAACTGTTGTTCGTCACCTCGACGCCCTGCTCGGCCGCCCACATGAAGCCGCACACGACGGCCTCGGTGTAGAAGAAGCCGCTCGGGGTCGACACCTTGATACCGGAGACCTTGACGCCGGGCGCGACACCGGTGACACCGACGCCGTTCTTCGCCGCCGCGATGGTGCCGGCGACGTGCGTGCCGTGGTCGCTCTCGCCGGGCCCCGGCCGCCAGGAACCCTCGGTGGTGTCCGGCGCACCGGTCACACAGTTCGCCGAGGCCGCACGGTCGAAGTTCGGCGCGAGGTCGGGGTGTGTGTCGTCGACACCCGTGTCGATGACCGCGACCGTGACCCTCTTGCTGCCCTCCGAGACCTGGTGGGCCTTGTCCGCCTTGATGGCGGGCAGATCCCACTGCAGGGGCTCCAGCGGGTCCTGATCCGCCGTCGCGTCGGCCGCGGCGGCGGCCGCCTGGTCGGGGTCGAGCGGCTGCGCCGCGCCGCCCACGTCCTTCGTCGCCTGGGGCACGATCGGGTTGGTGCGCGTGGCACCGGCCGAGGAGACGCCCCTGACCTGACGGATCGTCCTGGCGAAGTCCGGATTCTGCGAGTGGACGACGATGACGCCGATCCGGTCGTAGGAGATCACGACCGTGCCGCCCGCGGCGGCAATGGCCTTCTTGACCTGCTTGACCGCTCCCGAGCCGGTCTTGGTGTTCACGACATAGGACAGCTTCGGCCCGTCGGTCGAGACCGCGGCGGTGGACGGTCCGTCCGTCGGAGCGGCCGATGCCGCCGCCGTCGGAAGGAAGCCCAGCGAGGCGGTGAGTGCAAGTCCGACGGGCAGCGCGAGTGCGCGAGTCCGTCTGGATGCCAGATGAGCCATGGGTTCTCCACATCATCCGTGCCAGTCGACCGGACACGGGTGCGTCCGGTCGAGTACATGACGAGTGAAGTTATCGCTGATGATCCCGGCGCATCAATGACTAAGGGCAAGTGAGTTCGACCCGTGTTGTTACGGACATGCGGCCAAAGAGGTGAGCCGGAGAGAGGGACAGCAGCGGTGAACCGCTTCGCACCGCTCTCCGTGCCGTTGTCAGGGGAGTCGTACCACCGCCCCCCGATACAGAGGTCCCCCTTGAACAACACCTTTCCCACCACCGCACCCGCGTCGCGAGGAGATTCCGTGGCTACCGATGCACCCCCGCCCGAGGCCAGTACGGGGCCTGCCCAACCCACCACCGAGGCCTTCATCGAGGTGCAGGAGAGCGCGGAGTTCGGTGACCTGCGCCGCTCGCACCGCGCCTTCGCCTTCCCCCTGACCATCGCCTTCGTGCTCTGGTACCTGCTGTACGTGCTGATGTCCAACTACGCGGGCGACTTCATGGGCACCAAGGTCGTCGGCAACATCAACGTGGCCCTCGTCTTCGGGCTCCTCCAGTTCGTCACCACGTTCCTCATCGCCTGGCTCTACTCGCGCCACGCCTCCACCCAGCTCGACCCGAAGGCCGCAGCGATCAAGTCCCGTATGGAGGCCGACGTATGAGCGCCGCCGCTATCGCCCACCCCAGCGTCCAGCTCGCCGCCGAAGGGGCGAGCGAGCACCGGTCACTGATCATCACCCTGTTCGCCGTGTTCGTCGTGGCCACCCTGTTCATCACCGTCTGGGCCGGCCGCCAGACCAAGAGCGCCTCGGACTTCTACGCGGGCGGACGCCAGTTCACCGCCTTCCAGAACGGCCTCGCGGTCTCCGGCGACTACATGTCCGCCGCGTCATTCCTCGGCATCGCGGGCGCCATCGCGCTCTTCGGATACGACGGCTTCCTCTACTCCATCGGCTTCCTGGTCGCCTGGCTCGTCGCCCTGCTGCTGGTCGCCGAGCCGCTGCGCAACTCCGGCCGCTACACGATGGGCGACGTCCTCGCCTACCGCATGCGCCAGCGCCCCGTCCGGACCGCCGCGGGCACCTCGACGATCGTCGTCTCGATCTTCTACCTGCTGGCCCAGATGGCCGGCGCGGGCGTCCTCGTCTCCCTGCTGCTCGGCATCACCAGCGACGGCGGCAAGATCGCGATCGTCGCCCTGGTCGGCCTGCTCATGATCGTGTACGTCACCATCGGCGGCATGAAGGGCACCACCTGGGTGCAGATGGTCAAGGCAGTCCTCCTGATCGCGGGCACCCTGCTCATCACCTTCCTGATCCTGCTGAAGTTCGACTTCAACGTCTCCGACCTGCTCGGTACGGCGGCGAGCAACAGCGGCAAGGGTTCGGCCTTCCTGGAGCCCGGCCTGAAGTACGGCGCCACCGGTACGTCGAAGCTGGACTTCATCTCGCTCGGCATCGCCCTGGTCCTCGGCACCGCGGGCCTGCCGCACATCCTGATCCGCTTCTACACCGTGCCCACCGCCAAGGCCGCCCGTAAGTCCGTGAACTGGGCCATCGGCATCATCGGCGCCTTCTACCTGATGACGATCGTGCTCGGCTTCGGGGCCGCGGCCCTGCTCAAGCCCGACGACATCATCGCGTCGAACAAGGCGGGCAACACTGCGGCCCCGCTGGCCGCCCTGGAGATCGGCGGCGGCGCGGGCTCCACCGGCGGCGCCATCCTGCTCGCCGTGATCTCCGCGGTGGCCTTCGCCACGATCCTGGCCGTCGTCGCCGGACTGACCCTGGCGTCCTCGTCGTCCTTCGCGCACGACATCTACGCCAACGTCATCCGCAGGGGCAAGGCCACCGAGAAGGAGGAGGTCCGCGCCGCACGGTGGGCGACCGTCGCCATCGGTGTCGTCTCCATCGCGCTCGGCGCGCTCGCCCGCGACATGAACGTCGCCGGCCTGGTCGCCCTCGCCTTCGCGGTCGCCGCCTCGGCCAACCTGCCGACGATCCTCTACAGCCTGTTCTGGAAGCGCTTCACCACCCAGGGCGCCCTGTGGTCCATCTACGGCGGTCTCGCCTCGTCCGTCCTGCTGGTGCTGTTCTCCCCGGTCGTCTCCTCCAAGCCGTCGTCGATGTTCCCCGGTGTCGACTTCGCGTGGTTCCCGCTGGAGAACCCGGGCCTGATCTCCATCCCGCTGGGCTTCCTGCTCGGCTGGGTCGGCTCCCTCATCTCGAAGGAGGAGCCGGACAAGGGCAAGTACGCCGAGCTGGAGGTCAAGTCCCTCACCGGCGTCGGAGCCCACTGAGAGAAGGAGTTCACGGGGCCGTTGCGCTCCGGCTCCGCCCCATCGGCCCGGCCGCGTCGTAGAGTCCTACGACGCGGCCGCGCCGCACCTCGTGGCAATCGGTCCCCCGTCGATGTCGGAGGTCTCGCGTAGGCTCGGAACTGTCAGAACCGCGAATCGCGGGACATCACCGGGGGAGGGGGTCCACAGTGCTCATCGACACCTATGGCCGGGTCGCCACCGACCTGCGCGTATCGCTGACGGACAAGTGCAATCTGCGGTGCACCTACTGCATGCCCGAAGAGGGCCTGCAATGGCTCTCCAAGACCGAGCTGCTGAGCGACGACGAGATCGTCAGGCTCATCCGGATCGCCGTCACCGGCCTCGGCATCACCGAAGTCCGCTTCACCGGCGGCGAGCCCCTGCTCCGCCCCGGCCTCGTCTCCATCGTCGAGCAGTGCGCCGCCCTGGAGCCCCGCCCCAGAATGTCGCTCACGACCAACGGCATCGGACTCAAGCGCACCGCCGCCGCCCTCAAGGCGGCCGGTCTGGACCGGGTCAACGTATCCCTGGACACGCTGCGCCCCGACGTCTTCAAGACGCTCACCCGCCGTGACCGCCATCAGGAGGTGCTCGACGGACTCGAAGCGGCCCGCGACGCCGGCCTCACCCCCGTCAAGGTCAACACCGTGCTGATGCCCGGCCTCAACGACGACGAGGCGCCGGATCTGCTGGCCTGGGCCGTGGCCCACGGCTACGAGCTCCGCTTCATCGAGCAGATGCCGCTCGACGCCCAGCACGGCTGGAAGCGGGACGGGATGATCACAGCCGGTGACATCCTCGCCTCGCTGCGCACCCGCTTCACGCTCACCGCCGAGGGCGAGGACGCGCGTGGCTCCGCACCGGCCGAGCGCTGGACCGTGGACGGCGGACCGCACCGCGTGGGGGTCATCGCCTCCGTCACCCGGCCGTTCTGCCAGGCCTGCGACCGCACCCGCCTCACCGCCGACGGCCAGGTCCGCACCTGCCTCTTCGCCCGCGAGGAGACGGACCTGCGCGGCGCGCTGCGCTCGGCGGCCCCCGACGAGGAGATCGCCAGGATCTGGAAGCTCGCGATGTGGGGCAAGAAGGCCGGCTCCGGACTGGACGATCCGTCCTTCCTCCAGCCCGACCGCCCGATGTCAGCGATCGGCGGCTGAGGACTCCCACTCCGCCAGGGTCACGACATCCTTCAGGAATCCGCGTACGTCGAGGAACGACGAGAGATGCTGCCGGTGCTCGTCGCAGGCCAGCCAGGTCTTGCGGCGCTCGGGGGTGTGCAGCTTCGGATTGTTCCAGGCGAGCACCCACACGGCGGCGTCGCGACAGCCCTTCGCGGAACAGATCGGCGAAGGGGCGGCGCTCTCGGCGTGGGTCTCGAAAAGGTTCACGTGCTCCACCCTAAGTCAGCTGTTCCAGCAGCCGACCGACGCATCCCCGCCGGAGAAATGGCGACGCCGAGCAGCCACGGGGGGAGCTGCCCGGCGTCGGTCCGTCGCTCCGACGGGGGATGCGGAGCGCGTACGAAGTATGCCACGGGGACCGGGGTGCGGTGCACCGGAACCTCATGATTGATCTGAGCTGTTCTTGAGCTTCCTGGACGCCGCAGGCTCAGCCGTGCGCGTGCGGAAACGGAGTCTCTCCGGCCGGTCCCGCTTCCCCGTCGGCTGCCGTCCGGCCCGCCACCGGAGCGGCATCCAGAGCGGGCCGCATCGGCGTGGGAACGAAGGTCGAAGGGAGTGAAGTCGCGCTCTCCCGGCCCGCGTTGGCGATGACGACCGCCACATAGGGGAGCAGGACACCCAGAGCCAGCGCCACGATGGCCACATGCCTCTCGACGTTCCACAGGACGGCCGACAGCACCACCGCGACGGTCCGCACGGACATCGAGATCACATAGCGCCGCTGCCTGCCCCGTACGTCCTCGGCGAGGCCCTGCCGCGCACCCGTGATACGGAAGACCTCCGCGCCGCCTTGCTTCCGCATCATGTTCCACCACCAGATCGCTGTGCCGGACACTCCCCGGACCGGGCCGCCTCTACGGTACGCCGGGCGTGCGCCGAGTTCGAGACCGGGGCGGCTCCACGTGCGTCACCACTCCCGGGTACCCCGTACGGACCCCTCCGGCATGCGCCGTACAGGCACCGCGCGGAGACTGGGCGAACGTGCGCAGACTGCGCCGCACGAGGAGGCGAAATGAGCTGGTTGTGGGCAATCATCGTGGGCCTGGTGCTCGGTGTGATCGCCAGGGCGATCCTGCCGGGCAAGCAGGACATCCCGCTCTGGCTGACGGTTGTGTTCGGCATCATCGGCAGTGTCCTCGGCAATGCCGTCGCGACGTGGATCGGTGTCAATGACACCAAGGGCATCGACTGGATTCGTCACGTACTGCAGCTGATCGGCGCCGTGGTGGTCGTCGGCGTGGGAGACATGCTCTGGGCCTCGGTCCGTGGCCGCGGCCGACGGAGAACCTGACCGATTCGACGGCGCGGCATCGGGGGGGGGGAGGGGGAGGGGGGGGGGGGGGGGGGGGGTGGGGGGGGGGGGGGGGGGGAGGTGTGGAACGAGGTTGAAGGATGGTAG